>JBDWSF010000009.1:0-96694 GCA_039985655.1 Algibacter sp.
ACAGGCGGAACAAACACGTCAGTTACAGTAAGCTTATCATCAGGAACTTTACCAGCACCAGTAGATTTAAATTGGACGGGAGTCACTTCCTTTACTGTGACGACTTCAGCAGGAGCAGGCTCGTGGTTCTTTTTTGATGATTTGTCGTTGTTGTCTTCAGGAACATTATCAACAGATGATTATGTCATTCAAAAGGCAAGAGTATATCCAAACCCAGTAGATAATATTCTTTATATTAAAAATATTACTGGATTAAAATCTATCAAGGTGTTAAATGATATTGGGCAACAAGTATTAGAAAGTACAGAATCAAGTATTGATGTAAGTCGTTTATTTCAAGGGATGTATCTATTACAAATAGATACTAATCTGGGCGTAGAAACAAAACGAATTATTAAAAGATAATAATAATAATAATAAATGTTAACTTTAGAGAACTAAGATAATATAAAGCAATGAATTAATTTCCCAAATCCTGTCAGATTGGAGGATTTAGGGAATTAGTCTACAATAACATTACTCATTAAAAAAGAAGATATATGAAAAGACACATACTCCTATTGGTAATATTGATTATATCTTTCAATGCAGTTAGCGCCCAAACCATATTTGGCTGGGAAACCGCCACCGATAACGGAGCCATCATCACCGAAACCATTGATGGTATAACAGTCGAGTTATCCGGCGATACTGATCTTGAAATACTAACCAATAACCCTACGGGTTTTGGAGGTACCACGGCCAATGTAGCATTAACACAAAATATAATTACTTCGGTAACCTTTACATTCGATCAGCCTGTGGTGGTCAATTCAATTATACCCATAGATGCCGCTGGTGATACTGTAGATTATATATTTACACCTACAGGAGGCTCTAACGTGCCCATTACAGCATCATTAGTACAAGGCGAATCCCCAACTATAAACTTAAATTGGGTTAATGTCACATCTTTTACGGTTACCTCAACAGGGGCCGGATTCGGCTTTGATAATCTTTCGGTAGACACTGGCACCAATGGTCAAACGTTTTTTGAATGGGAAACAGCCGTTAATAACGGGGGTACGATCACCGAAACCATTAATGATATTGAGGTGACTGTAAGCGGTGACTCTAGTTATGCTTTAATAGATTATGCAGGTGATTCAAGCACATCAGGCAATGTGGTATTATCCAATGCGAACAGAACATCCATAACCTTTACATTTGACCAAGCAGTAGCGGTTAATTCCATTTTAGCGTTAGAAGGTAGGAGTACTAATATCGACTATACCTTTACTCCAACTGGGGGTGCTAATGCACCAGTTGTGGCATCCTTAATTTCTGGTGCCACAGCCGTTAAGTTAAATTGGACTAATGTCACATCTTTTACGGTCACATCCACAGGAGGTCAATTTGGCTTTGATAATTTATCGGTTTTTGGTATGGCTAGTATAACCTTGTTTGAATGGGAAACAGCCGTTCCATATTTTGACGAAAACGGCAAAGGTACGTATGTAGATGAAACCATTGATGGTATTTCTGTAACGGTAACTACTACTGGCGTTAATAAAAATGGTATTGCTGATAGTGTTTTATTAGTTGGCCAAGATTGGACTTTTGGATCTTCAACTGGTAATGTTGTTTGGAGGAGTGCATCTACTATCGAGCAAGTTACAGTTACATTTAACCAACCCGTAACGGTCAATTCTCTTTTACCTTTAGAGTGGAATAGATTCGATTTAGATTTTATATTTACGCCTACCGGAGGTAATAATTCGCCGGTTATCATATCATTAATCGCAGGCGAAGCCCCAACGGTAAACTTAAATTGGGTTGGTGTCACGTCCTTTACGATAAAAGGATCAGGAGGGCCAGTTGATGGGAAGTCGTCTATTATGATTGATGATTTATCTGTAAATGCATTAATACCATTGGGGTTTAACAATGAGTATAGGCCTCAAAAAATGACAATGTATCCAAATCCGGTAGAAAACACGCTTTATATTAAAAATGTTTCAGATTTAATAGTTGTAAAAGTATATAACTTATTAAGGCAACAGGTATTACAGAGTAATGCTAATAGTATCGATGTGAGTGAGTTGTCACATGGGGTGTATCTGTTACAAATACAGACTGGTAAGGGTATGGAGACTCGAAGAATTGTTAAGAAGTAGGTGTTGAAATGGAGAGTGAATAAAAATGGATAAGAGAAGTTAGAAAAAAGAGAAAAAGGTTCAAAGTTTATTAGAACTGATACGATATAGTACCGAGAATATTTTAGTGTAGAAGTTCATAGTACATTAGTAATTAGTATAAAGTTAAAAAGGATTGTTTATAAAGACATACTGAGCGCAGTCGAAGTACTCATTTGGTATATTCGAAGGTTTTTAGCATTTATTAGCGAATGAATCAGATGGAGATAGCGCATTTAAAAAGAAAACTATAGATTAAACTATAAAAGGTAATGTTAAAAAAGAAATAGATTATAAGAACCTGTTGTGCATTTTGATTTATTTGGATATACTAAATGTCAGTTCTCGAGTGCTTTCGACTTTTTTTGTCGGAATTGTATCGAGAACCGGTTTTGAAATGGAAAAATGAGTGAAATTCACTCGAACTGACATACCGCAAGTAGGTTGATAAATATGCATTTAGAGTATGATAGTAATGATTAGAAGTGAAAATAAGAATATAAAAAGTAATAAAATGAGATCCCGCCAGATACTGAAACAACCTTTCGATAGCTTCACTATGTATTTTCAATGAAAATATATTTTCATTTCAGTAATGCTCAAGGTGACATCTTCAGTACAGGGGAGTGGGATTAGTTCAACCATCTATTTTGTCATCGCGTTCTATGCTTGTCAAAACAGGGTTTCACTAAAATGAAAAGGAGGAAGGCAGTTTACACCTGAACAGTATGAGACTGCATCCCCCTTTTTTTAAGTCGTCATTAATTAAAAAATATAATTAACTAATCACACGTAAATTTATGAAAATTAAGTTAACTAATAGGTGCTGCTTGAAAAGTTTGCAAATCTGTCAGTTTGAGTACACTCGAAAATATGATGTAACTAAAAACATTTCGGCTGTGCTGAATGTGACACATGCATTAAAAGATTACTTTTCAACGCCCTTCATTTTAAAGTTTATGATGCGAATCTTTATATTCCTGTTTTGTACCGTACTGTTCAGCTTAACACCAAAGCATGCCGAGTCTCAAAATGACAAGATTGTTATAAATGCCGATGATGTGATCTCTGTTGATGCTGTATTTAAGATGATTAAATCACAAACCGAGTATCGATTTATTTATTATGGCGATTTGTTTAAAGGTTTCCCAAAAGTATCACTAAAAAAAGGGGTTGTCAGACTTGATAAATTATTAAAACTGAGTCTTTCAACAGGTAATCTCAATGTCACTTTTAGAAAAAACAATACCATCTTAATAGCAGAAAAAGCCAATAATCAACAACACACAGTTACCGGTACCGTCACAGATCAAGCAGGTCTCTCAATACCTGGTGCAACCGTTTTAATAAAAGGGACAAATAAAGGTGTGGTTGCTAATTTAGATGGAGCATATACCATTAACGTACCCAACCCTGCCCATGTTCTAGTATTTTCTTCCCTTGGTTTTGAACCCCAAGAAATCACTGTAGGGATCCAAACCATTATTAAAGTAAGCCTTAAGGAAAGTATTGACGTCTTAAGAGAAGTAACCATAAATGCAGGCTATTATAATACCACACAAAGAGAAACTACAGGAAGCATTTATAAAATAGATGCCAAAACCATAGAAAAACAACCGGTTTCTAACCCGTTGTCAGCCATGCAAGGCTATATCCCTGGGGTAAATATTACCGAGGATTCGGGGATGCCTGGTGGAGGTCTTTCTATAGAAATTAGAGGTAAGAACTTTATAGCTGACAATAATGGAGACGCTTTTAATGTCACACAGCCTTTATATATTGTAGATGGTGTGCCCTATGGTTCTCAATCATTGGGAGATTTATCAGGAGTCGAGAGTTTTAATCAATTCAATGGAGGTCAAGCTAACATAAGCCCTTTAAATTTAATCGAACCATCTAATATTGAAAGCATCGAAGTACTCAAAGATGCCGATGCCACAGCTATTTATGGGTCCCGTGGTGCTAATGGTGTGGTGTTGATCACCACTAAAAAAGGCAAGATTGGTAAGACACAAATTAATGTCAATGTCAGTATGAGTCAGGCATCTGTAATTGGTTTTGCAGATGTATTGAATACACAGCAATATTTAGAATTGCGATTAGAAGCACTCGCCAATGATGGGTACACATTGGAAACCATACTAGGTGATATATCAAATTTTGATAATAATAATTCTGATTTATATGCATGGGATCATGATCGTTATACCGACTGGCAAAAAGTATTGATTGGAGGTACAGCTTATAGAAACACCGCCCAACTATCTTTTTCTGGAGGCAGTGAACAGACCCAGTTCTTATTTAGTGGGGGTTATCAAAATGAGACCACCGTATTTCCGGGAGATTCAAAATATAAGAAGGCATCAGTACATACTAATATCAACCATCAATCCAGCGATAAACGCTTCCAGATAAATGTTACAACAGACTATGTTGCAGACGATAATGCCCTTCCACCTAATAACCTGTCTCGACTGTCCAGACAGTTGGCACCAAACGCCCCGGTATTATATGATGGCAATGGCGATTTAAATTGGGAAAATGGCACTTGGGAAAACCCATTGGCCCTGTTGGAGAACAAATTTCGGTCACAAAGCAATAATTTGCTCATGAGCGCCATGTTTTCCTATCGTCCCATAGCTGCTTTAGAGTTGAAGGCCAACATGGGCTATACAGATTATCGTATGGAGCTATATACTACCCGACCACATACGGCGAGAGACCCTGATTTGGGTTTCACAAGTAAAGAGTCCTTTGTTTCTACTAGTAATGTATCCAGTCAATCCTGGATTGTAGAGCCACAGATGAATTGGAAAGCGAACTGGGACAAAGCCAGTGTTATTGTCCTAGTGGGTGCCACTTTTCAGGAAAAGGTGTCAAATCTAATTAGTCATTCTGGATTTGGTTTTGCCACTAATAATCAAATATTGGACCTCTCTGCAGCCGAAATCGTAAATATTAGGTCAGATGAAGATTCGGAATATAAGTATCAATCTATTTTTGGAAGGTTTAATTTTAATTGGGATAAAAGATATATTATCAATGTAACGGGCCGTAGGGATGGCTCTTCTCGATTCGGACCCGGCAAACAATTTGGTGATTTTGGTGCTATTGGCGCGGCATGGTTATTTTCAGAGGAAGCCTTTTTAGAAGATAATGCACTATTAAGTTTTGGGAAATTCCGTACCAGTTATGGTATAACAGGGAGTGATCAAACTATAGGAGATTACGGTTTTTTTGATTCCTATACGTCATCCGAGGGGAACTATGACGGTTCTGGGCTACAGCCCACCCAATTATTTAATCCTAACTTTGCTTGGGAAGAAAACAAGAAATTTGAAGTGGCTATGGAGTTGGGGTTTTTCCAGAATCGTCTCATGCTTACAACAGCATGGTACAGGAACCGCTCGTCTAACCAACTGGTGGGTGTTCCATTACCAGGTACCACAGGTTTTCCCACTTTAAATGCAAACTTTGATGCTACGGTCGAAAACACAGGGCTTGAAATAGACTTCCGGTCTACAAATATTCAAAACGACCACTTTAAATGGACCACCACCTTTAATATCTCAGTACCCAAAAATAAACTGATAAAATTTGATGGCTTGGAAGATTCTACCTTTGCAAATCAATACGTCGTAGGTCAACCCTTAAGTATTGTAAAGACATTTCATAGTTTAGGGGTTAATCGAGATACAGGCCTGCGTGAGTATGAAGATTATGATGGGGATGGTGTAATTAATGGTGATGAATTTGTAGACCGGCAATGGGTTGAAGATATAGGTCCTAAATTTTATGGTGGCCTAGGCAATACCTTAAATTATAATAATTGGATCTTTGATGCATTCTTCCAGTTCAAGAAGCATAGAAATGTTAATACATTAACGGCAACTCCTGGATTTATTGGTAACAATATAAATGTATCCGCATTAGATCGTTGGCAGCAAGTTGGAGACCAAACCCAGATAGGGAAAGCTACGCTTAATTTAAGTAATGATTTTAGCGCCCTTGGTAGTGATAATTATACAAATACCTTCTTTATAAGGTTAAGAAATGTGTCTTTAACCTATAGACTACCTAAAGAATATAGCCATGGCATGGATGCCAGTATCTATCTGCAAGGGCAGAACCTTTTAACCTTTACTAAATATAAAGGTATTGACCCAGATAGTCATACTCCTAATGGTCAACTACCTATATTAAAGCAGTTCACTTTGGGTCTAAAGTTGGGTTTTTAATTGATTTTTTTGTCATCCTCACATGTCACACTGAGCTTGTCGAAGTGAAGGCGGGGAACCACGAGTAAGAAGAATATTGTATAAAAAAGAAAACAACAATAATTAAAAAATATGACACTTATAAACTCAAAACCAATGAAAAACAGATGTCTGTCTGTTACAACTGACAGCATAAGGAAGCACGTTTATCTTCTAATTCTAATGGGTAGTTTAACCGCCTGTACAGATTTTGTGGAAGTAGAGCTTCCAAAACAACAAATATCGACAGAGGCGGTCTTTAATAATCCGGCAACAGTAGATGCTGCCTTTAAAAGCATCTATATCAAAATGAGGGATTTTGGACTATTAAACGGTGGTAGCAATGGGTTGAATATACTCTTGGGATTATATACCGATGAGCTGGAATTGAATACACAGGATGAATCATTAGAGAGCTATCAAAACCATACCTTACTTGCAAGCAACGCTTCCATAAAAGGTTGGTGGGATCTTGCTTATAACCAGGTTTTTGCAGCCAATGCTATTTTAGAAGGGATAGAAAACTCAGTATCTTTAACCACCCAAGAAGCGGATCAGTTTAAGGGAGAAGCCCTATTTATTCGTGCCTACTTGCATGTATTGTTAGTAGAGCTTTTTGGAGACATCCCCTATATTACCACCACCGATCATATTGAAAATACAACAGTAAGCCGTTTGCCCAGAGCTGTGGTATATGATAACATCATTGCTGATTTAATATTGGCAACAGATTTATTGCCTGATGAAGATGTTAGTGGTCAGCGCACACGCCCTTACGCTACAGTGGCAGAAGCGGTTTTGGCTCGAGCATACTTGTATACCGAACAGTGGACATTGGCAGAAGCCGTAGCTGATAAAGTCATTATCCAATTTGGTGCCTTGGAACCCGATTTAGACAAGGTTTTTCTAAAGGATGGGTCTGGAACCATCTGGCAATTTAAACCAAATGCAGATGGCAACAATACAAGTGAAGGAGCTGTTTTTATATTTACAGGGCCTCCAGAAATAGTCTTGACCGAGTCTTTATTTTTTGCATTTGAATCGGGTACCATATTTCAACCTGGTGATCAGCGTCAATCCAAATGGATTAATACTGTTATTATTGGCACTGATATTTGGCGTCATGCCTTTAAATACAGAGAAAGAAATAATACAGGCAATTCTATCGAATATCCAATACAGCTCCGTTTGGCAGAACAATATTTAATCCGTGCTGAGGCCAGAGCACAACTAGGAGATGTTCCCGGAGCTCAGGCAGATATTAACGCAATTCGAAATAGGGCAGGTTTGGGCAATACCACAGCTACCACGTTGAATGAACTGTTAGAAGCTATCTTACAAGAGCGGCGTGTAGAACTCTTTGCAGAAAAAGGGCACCGCTGGTTCGATTTAAAACGTATGGGTAAAACCAAAAACGTATTGGAACCTATCAAAGTTGGTTGGAAAAACACCGATATATTGTTACCCATCCCAGCATCCGAAATTGCGTTAAACCCAAATTTGTTACCGCAAAACGATGGTTATTAACCCCTGCGTAGGCAGGGGTCTCATGAAGGGAATCTAACATTTAAAAATGAGTTACATTCATAATACATCTTTTCTCTTCAAGAAAAAAGGTCAAGGATAAATACATTTAAAATAAGAATCATTACTCAAAGATTCTCGCCTTTTCGGGAATGAAAAAAACAATTCAATGAAAAAGATAATCTTAATTGCACTTTTACTTTTCTGTACCATAAGCACATTAACCTATGCTCAAGGTATAACGAGTACGATAAAACCCTACAACGAAATCATTACCTCCGAAGTCGTCACTAAAAAAGATTTTTTACAGGTACATCTACTTAAAAACAAGCTTTATTTAGAGATCCCGTTGGTGATGCTAAACCAAGACATGTTGTTTGTAAAACATGATGTTCATAGTGCTTATAAGCAAATGAAGTGGATAAAAAGCGATGATAAAATTCATTTAATTATTCCAGAGATTCAATCAAGAGTAGGAAATATAATTCCAGTGATAAAAGGAAGCACCACCAAAAAAATAACACCAGCCACCTTTCCAATAATGGCGATGGGCAGGAACAAGTCCAGTTATGTCATAGATGCCACGTCTTTATTTTTAAATCCCCCCGGACAGTTACCAGGAAGTGGCCATATTATATTTGATGATTTAATGGCTATTAACAAAGTGATTGCTACTGATAATACCATAGAAGTGAAAACAACTAAGACCATCACATCGAAGGATGGTCCTATAACGGTAGATGCCGATTTTAGTTTGCTATTACTGCCAGAACCTATGATGCCCCGTTTATTTGACCATCGGATGGGGTTTGGATTTGAAGGGAGTGGTAGTGGAAATAGGAAGCCAACTAGAGCTGCAATTGCCAGATGGCGTTTAGAAAAAAAGCACCCTAATCAGGCAGTCAGTGACCCTATAAAAGCCATTACCTTGTATTTTGACCCAGCAACACCTGCCAAATTAAAACCCTATTTAAAGGCGGGTGTAGAAGCGTGGTTGCCAGCATTTGAGGATGCTGGATTTAAAAATGCTATCGTGGTCAAGGAGCCTCCAGTAAATGACAAGAATTGGTCTCTAAACAGTATGAGATACTCTTATATCCGTTGGTTTGACGAAACTCATTATAGAGGTAAAGAAAATTATGGTAGTGCTGGTGCTGGTATAATTACAGACCATAGAACCGGAGAAATTCTTAAAGGGGATGTATTACTAGGAGGGGGGTATAATTATCTCTTCAATCGTTATTTTGTAAGATGTAGTCCATTAGATGCGCGTGCACAAAAATATCCGTTTCCCGATGATTTGATGGGCGAATTATTTCAATCCCTTATTGCTCATGAAGTAGGTCATGTTTTTGGATTAAGAGATGGCAATTATGGTGAATATATGTATCCTTTTGAAAAAATGCGCGATAAAGTGTGGTTGGAGCGCATGGGGCATACACCAAGTATGATGAATTATGCAAGAGAAAACTTTATTATACAACCAGAGGATCATATTCCACCAGCACTTTTGCATCAAAAAGTAGGACCTACAGATCTGTATTCTATCCGTTGGGGTTATACTCCTTTTAATGATGCGCATACTCCAGATGACGAATTACCCTATTTAGAAAAAATAGTGAGCGAGCAGAATACCATACCCTGGTACAGATTTAGGAAAAGCTTTTCTCCATTCCTTTACGAACCAGAAACCCTTGATGAGATTGTAGAGAGTAGCAATCCTATAAAAGCGACTGCATTAGGGATCCAAAATTTAAAACGGGTACTCCAATTAATTCCGTCAGCAACTCAAAATGAACGGGGTGATCAGATAAAAAAAAAATTATATAAAGAAACACTTAATCTTTGGGTAAATCAAATGAAAATGGTCGTGTCACTGATAGGTGGTCATACAACACAACATAAATCAGGAGCACAAGAAGGTACTGTACATAATCCTATCCCTGCATCCCGTCAAAAAGAAGCTGTGGCTTTCTTAATTAAAGAAGCTTTTCATCCTCCTTTATGGATGGCGCCTCCTAATATTTTGAATAGATTGGAAGTTGATTTTGATGCTAATCCAATAAGTAATAGTGTCAATATAATAGCACCAAGACAAATAAAGATTCTTGAAGGTTTACTTAGTAAACCGAGATTGGAAAACATAGAAGTCATCAGGCGAACAACAAAAAATGCCTATTCATTAATTGATTTGTTAGAAGATTTGCATGAGGGCTTATGGTCTGAATTAAAAAGCAGAGCTGTAGAAATCAACCCCTACCGTCAAGAAATGCAAATGGCATATATTACCATGTTAAAAAAGAGTATTGAAACAGAAAACCCAGACAAAAGGTATTTACCGCAATTTGCTATCAGTAAATATGATGCTCTTAGTTATACAAGAGGTGTCCTATTTAGCGCATTAAAAACCCTTGAGAAATCTATTGAAGACGCTTTAAAAAATACCAAGGATAGCGTTACTAAAGCACATCTAGAATTATGTTTATTAGAAATAAAGCAACACAAGAGTTAAACTAATAATTTATAAAATAGGATCGAGCGTTAAAAAAGCTTTAATAAAGCTTTTTAGAGAAGGGAACAGCTGGCGTGAGGATAGATTAAACCACTAATTAATAATAACAAATAATTAATGAATACATCAATAAATAGAATCACATGTCAGTTGTTAACTTTAATGATAGCATACACATTATTTTTAAGTAGTATAACTATACAAGCACAAGGCATTAATTTTGAATCTGGAAATTGGGAAGCAGTTCAAGAACAGGCGAAAACCACAAACAAATTAATTTTTGTTCATGTCTATACCAATTGGTGTGGTCCTTGTAAGTGGATGGACAAAAATATTTATAACAATAAAGAAGTCGGTGATTATTTCAATGCACATTTTGTATCCTATAAATTGGGTGCCGAAAAAGGAGAGGGGCTAGCCTTCAGTAAAAAGTATGCCGTAAACAGTTACCCCGATCTATTGTTTATTGATGCCACCGGCAAACGAGTTATAAGACATAGTGGCGCGCTCGAAGTAAAAAAAATGCTCGAATTCGGTAAAAAGGCGCTCCATTCAGAAAAGGATGCTAGAGCTATGCCATCAGCTTATAATGAAGGTAATAGAGCGCCCGAGTTCATGGGTAAGTATCTGGCTTTTTTAAAAGAAAACGATTTACCAACAACAGGTATAGCGATTAGTTATTTAGAAGCGTTTGATAAGAAACAATGGCTTTCTAGAGAAAATATGTTGTTAATCTATAATTATGTACATAGTCCTTATAATAAGGTTATTGAGTATTTGACTAAACAAGGTCTGCCAGCTAATACATATTATAAAATGGGAATGGGGCCCATTCCTGTTCATGTATATAATCAGTATTTAGAGCATATTATTAAGGAAAAAAACACTCCAGAGGCCATTAGTAAACTGTTGAAATATGCTAAATCAAGGTTAAACTCAAAGGATAATATCGCTTATTTGAATTATAGAGCAAAAATGCTGACAGCAAAAAGAGAAAAGGATTGGGATAGCTATACCCAACATATTATGACCTATGTAAATACCTATTGCCTAAATTTCCCAAGTGCTCTAAATAATTATGCTTGGGTATTTTATACTAACGATGCAATCACAGATCCAAAGGCTTTAAATGAGGCTTTAAGATGGGTGAATTTATCACTCCAAAAAGATAAAGATAATTGGGGACATCTAGATACTAAAGCCGCAGTGTTATATAAACTTGGAAGAAAAGAAGATGCCTTTCTTGCAGCTAATAAAGCTATAAAACTGGCAGAGAAAGAAGGGAGCAAGGCATCGGTAACATTAAAACTTATAGAGAAGATAAAAGCCTTATAAGTATAGAGCAAGTCCATGTCAAAAAGAGAGACGGAGTTTAACAAAGAGATTATGAGTTAAAAACAAAGCCGCTAAACAATCCCTTTTATGCCAATTCTAGATTTGTTTTAATTTAGATTTGGTATAAGAAAGTCGGAAGAAAAAATCTTCCGACCATGATTGCCTATTTTAGGCACCTTTTCTTAAGCTTCAGAAGCTTATAATTATTCTTAGTTTACTTGACGACTGTCTTTTAACTGGTCAACACATGTAGTACCAGAAGGAGCTACATCTTCAAACAATAATGCCTGTCCATTTATGTGACCAACAGTACAATCTTGGATGCCTGCATTATCACAAGTCTCAGTCGGAGACAAATCACATGTTGTAGGTTGTTGCAGATACCCTGGGATCTCAGCCGCATCACTTTGAGCAGGAGAAAAAGCAAAAGATGCTACAATAGCCATTGTAAAAGCAAAGGCCGCTAAACTGTTTTTTAAAAAATTACGTTTCATAATATAAATATTTAAGAATTAAATTAAAATGACCTACTCTTTTTTACAGGTTTTCAGTCTTACCCCTGTCACTACGCAGTATTTCATGTGCTGAGCTTGTTTCAGTATCACAGTACTTCAGCATCTCATTATTTTGAGAAATTCTTTGTTAAGACTCCTCACTTGGAGTCCGCTATATGGAGATCTATCCCTTCTTTTGAAGTTGGCAATAGATTCTTAAAACGATTTGTATCCAGTTGATAGGTCACGATATGATTACCAATGAGGCCTATAAATTTATCATTAAGGACTTGAAATGATTTGAGTTTGTGTTTCTCTATGTTATAGACATAAAAGCTAAACTCATAGGTGTTTTTCTCAATATTGTACACGTCAATAACAGAGGCTTGATCCCATATTTCGATAGGTTCATAACGCCCTACCAATTTGGAGTTTACAAAAAGATAAGATCCGTAAGTAGCACTGTTCCCGTTTACTAATAGTGCAGGACTAGCCATTTTTTGCTGTTTTTTAGAAACGATGGTGCCTACTTTTATTTGTGCCTGACTGATGGTATCAATGGTTTTTCCAAGAAGGCTCAACTGTAGGCTATCATTGGCAACAATATATTGATTACGATAAAAGTACGTATACATCAACTTTTGTAATTGGTGATTGTATAACAACACCCCATCGGTATCAAACATCCCATCCACTTGCTTCTGTAACAAGTCGTGAGAAAGATCTACTCGGCTCGTATCCAAAAGGCTAATTTTACCAAGGACATTCTCTTTAGTCTTGCTACTAACCGCCCGAATCACCAGATTAGCAGAATCTATAGGTTCAATCTTCGCAAAATAAGCATTAACGTTTAAGATAGACTTCGCTTTCCAATCGGTCGTATTGCCTCTGCCAATATAAGGTACCATCCCATCGGCGAGGAAGAAATAAGGCGGAATCACCCGGAGCTGTAAAAATCGAAAAGGCAACGTGTTCTGATCTAAAGCCAAACGGATCTCCTGTTTTTCCTGAAGCGTTGTGTCCAGAATCATTAAGTTTAATGGTGCCGTGGAATTACCCAGATAAATTTGTCCCTGATCTGCTCCGGCAATATAATAGGAATTGTAAGTCAGGTCCAGTTTCTTTTTATATATAGCGGGATGGCCCGGAAATCGACGAATAAAACTATTATCACGATGCAGTCCTTTTTCTGAAATACTAAACAATAGGGTGACAAACCCAATGCTGACTATGGTAGATATTAAAAGTGTGGTATAGGTTTTTTTGCGTATCATAAGTTTATATAGTTTTGAGCGGTGTATTCTTTTTGTGTACTTAGGATCATGATCCCAATAAAAGCTAGAATGACAAAGCCGATGTTAAAGATTAAATGTTCGGTCCAACCCAACTTTTCGAGAACGCCGCCACAGGAACAAGGGATGTAATCACTAAAATTTAAAATGATAACAATATAAGTGGTAAACATCACCATAAGCGCAAAAGCGGCATACAGGGCCAGTAACCTAAAACGAGGTATGACCAGGAGCAAAGCAATTAGGATTTCAAAGGATGGTACTACCCAAGCCACCCACCCCGCATAAGCAGTAAGTACAGGAGATTGTCCGATTTGAATTTTAAATTCGTCAAACACCAAAAATTTGTTTAGTGCTGCATAAACAAATAAGAGGATATACAGGAAATAAATAAATTCCAATAACACGTTTTTATATTTACTATAGAATGTCATATGATTAACAATTAATGATTAGTAGTTATTTATTAACACTACAAAGATGCGAGATAAAACTTATTTTTAATGGATAATAACTTACCTTAGAAGGATTAATTAGCCCGAAGTATAAGAACAAAACATTTTCACCTAATAAAGATATTACATTGAGTATAGAGTCTCTAAGGTTTGGTCTTATTAGGTATGTAGAAATGGTATTATAGTCTTGGATTCGGTTAAGTATATTGGTGAGCCAAACAAAAGATTTCATATCGTTTATGTTGTAATAATCTTCAAATACATAGCCTAAACAATGGGGTATTATTATTATTGATTTAAATAGACGTTTCTAAACAAGAAAGTCGGAAGATTTTTTCTTCCGACCATGATTGATCATTTTAGGCGCTTTTTTCTTAAGCTTCAGAAGCTTATTAATAGTGTTGTCGACTATCATGTAACAGATAAACACATACAGTGCCAGAAGGACTTTGAATTTCATACAACGGTGCATTTCCAATTATGTGATCAACAGTACAAAATGTGATACCTGAATTATCACAGGTAGTCGTTGATTGACCACATACTGTTGCTGATACTTGCTCATACGTTGTGATCTCTACCACATCATTTTGAGCAGGCGTAAAAGCAAAAGACGCTACAATAGCGATTGTAAAGGCAAAGGCCGCTAAACTGTTTTTAAAAAAAGGATGCTTCATAATAAAAATGTTTAATTAGTATAGGAATTAAGAATAATGACGAGTTCTTTTTATTGATTTTTTAAATGACGGTATTACTAATCTATTCCATTAGTGTCATACAAAAATCCAATACATACAGTGAGCGATTCATTAATAGAACCATGTACGTAATGTGTATTCCCCAAAACAAAAGCAGTACAATATTTTGGGCCTACCAGATCGCATGCTGGAGGTATTTCTAGACAATATGGATTAAAAATATTTCCCAATTGAACATACTGATTTGGTAAAAAATCATCGCTTTTATCAACAGAAAAAGCAAAAGAAGACACGATAGCCAATGTAAAAGCAAAGACTCTTAAACTGTTTTTTAAAAAGTTTCTTTTCATAATATAGATATTTAAAAGTTATTGACCTACTCTTTTCTACAGGTTTTCGGTCTAAATCCTGCTTCTGTACAAAAATCTTTATTAGAGAATTCATTTATATCTATAGTCTCTTTTATGTCAGCAGACTATAATGTATAAAACGATTCCTATTTATTTGAAAGGTTGTATCAGGATTACTTATCCAACCTTATAGATTTAATATCAATACCAATTCTGTATTGAAATGACCGCAATAAAACGCTCTATTTCCCTTTCTACATCAATATAAAAAGATACCGTAACTAAGGCTATACTTTATTTTTCTATTTCGTATAAAGAAAAAAAACATCATTTTCTTTTTACAGTAATTTCAATACAGAATTGGTATAAGTACTGGAAAGGATGTTGGTGTGCAGGTCTTTAAGAACGGTTAAGATCCAGAGTTTAAATTTTACATAAGCGATTAGCAAGGCATTAAGTCCAGTCTGAATTTTAAATTCGAAAAACACCAATAATTTGCACATGGTCTTATGATTAAAAAGTGATGTAAAAGTAAGTGTTAACACTTACTTTTAAAGGATTAAAACTTGTCTTAGAAGGATTTGGGTATACTGAAGTGCAGAAAAGAACTGTTTTGACTTTTCAAAAAAGAACAATAAGATAACCTGCTAAACACTTCTCAAAACATTAAACAACCACGTCATTGAGGCACGAAGCAATCTGTCTATTAGTAACGAAAAACACCAACTAACCTCATATTAAACAGTAAAGATTCTATTTGAAAGATGACGTCGTCGTGAAAAACGCCTCGTAATGAACATGTAATCATCCGCTAGTTAAAATTTTTAACACAAGTCTCGAACTGACATTTAGTTTTGCAAAAAAAAATAATGAAGGAGCTATAAGTTTACATATTTTGGTACACTCCATATCATGACCCCAATAGAAGCCAGAGCCATAAAAACGATATTAAGACTTAAAAGCTCAGTCCAATCCAATGTGCCTAAAATACCACCACAGGAAAAGGGAATATGATCATCAAAATTTAAAATAATAAAAAGATAGAGGGAGAACATTTCTGTAAGTGCCAAGGCGGTATACAAAGCCAATATTCTTAGTTGTGGTACCATCAAGAGCAATGCAACCAAGATTTCAACGGAAGGAATAATCCAGGCTAGCCAACTCGCATAATCGCTAAGCAAAGGGGCTTGTTCAATTTGAATTTTAAAGTCGCCAAAAACTAAAAATTTACATATCGCTGTATACATAAACAGGAGCATAAACAAGAAACAAATAAATTCTAAAAAGACGTTTTTATGTTTGCTATAGATTTTCATGTCATTTATAACGAATTGATTAGTAGACTATTTAATAATAAAACAAAGATGAGGGATCAAACTTACTCTTAATGGATGAAAACTTCCCTTAAAAGGATGAATTGGTATAGCCTGTTCTCGATACAATTCCGACAAAAAAGCCGGAATCGAACTGACATTTCGAACTGACATTTCGTT
Source organism: Algibacter sp. (assembly GCA_039985655.1). Lineage (GTDB taxonomy): Bacteria > Bacteroidota > Bacteroidia > Flavobacteriales > Flavobacteriaceae > Postechiella. Next base: position 16,584 of record JBDWSF010000009.1, read on the forward strand.
TAGCCAAAGAAATTAAAATGCACAACGGGTTTATATATCAATTATCATTTAAAATAAATTGTTTTCATGTGTTCTTAAACAGAAAAGACCTGAGCTCACTTTTGTTTTTAAAAAAGAATTCTAAAAACTTAAAATAGGTATTGCTTTGGTCTTTTTGGGGACTGTTTATAAACCCTTAAAATAATTTTTCACCATGTTATTATAAAGTAATATGAGGGAGATGATCTAAATTAAAGACAGATTCACTCGATGTTATGTGTCTAACAAGATCCGTTCTATGTACACCAAAAGCACTGGATATATAATGAAGCTGCGTTTTTTCTCTTTTTAAACGATTAAACGTTGTAAAAAAGCAATGCCAGTGCGTTCCACAATTAATAATTTTAGCTAAAGGCATGTATTTGGGGTTAACATTTTTTTGAGAAAACTTAGGAGTATATTGACTCAATGTAAATCCAAATTCATGATAGGCTTTAAAAATAAAAGCGGTCAGAACATCAGGAGTCAATACGAATTTGTCAAGTAATTTTTCTTGATCCTTCTTACTCTCGGTTTTTAAAAGCTGAATTAAATTTTCTGGAACTTTTATATTTTGGTACGCGCCTTTTAGTTTTAACCAATCATTAAGCGCTTTTTGAAATATGTTACGGCTCGTTGCTGTAAACTTTTTTTCACCAGTGATCTCTTCTTTTGGAACACTATTTAAAACCATTTGTTTTACAATAATGCTATGACCATATTGTTTAATAGGGTTTCTCATTTCAAAATCTTGGACATTAAACAATATGAGTTTCTTGTTGGTCTTTTTATGTGTAAGTAGACGTTGTTTCATTGTTTAATGGGTGGTTATTTTTATAAAAAAAATAAAGGTAGGAGGTTGAACTTACTCCTAACGGATAAAAACTTGCCTGAGAGGGATTTTTAAAGTTTATTTGGAACTCGCTAATTTCAAAATCATTTTAAAACCTGTTCTCGATACAATTTCGACAGAAAAGTCGAAATCACTTAACTGACATAGTGTACAAGGGATTAGCGTCATAACTATTTATAATTGGTATTATATCGTGTCAAGGATCGGTTTGGAGAGCTAATGATCAAAAATATGTGACCTAGGTATATAAATAGTGTCTAAATAAATAGCAAGTAAACCAGATTAATAAAAGTGCTGTGGTTTATAAATACATTCTAATCATTTTTAGTCTCTAGTCTTTAAGATGTGCTATCATGAGAATAAAGAAAAACCAACCTTTAAATAATGACAAAAATAAAAGCCAATACACTATCGCACCATTTTATACTGACACATAATCTGATTACTTCGTCATTGTTAATATTACTTAATAAATCTGATTTAACTGATGACGTTAAAAACCATTGTAAAATAGGATTAAAGGTTATTGAAATCATATATGCCGATTTAGGATATAATACAGGGACGAATCTCTTATCCAGAAAAGAATTTGATTCATTTTATAACGCATTTCCCATGGCATATTTTAACAATCGAGAATTGATTTCTGTTGATATGATTGCCAATACTATAGAATTGTGTATTACAACAAATAAAATAGTGACTGTTGGTTCGTAGTACATTCAAAAAAAATATTTTTCACAGGTTTTTAGTTTTCAGCTTACGACCTGATATCCTTTAGTTTCGGTCACGCTCAACCATCAGAATCCCTATAATAAAGGTGATCTTGCGCAACCGAAGTAAAGAATTAACTAATAAACTAACCAAGACAAATATCGATAATATCATTTACCTTAAATGGATTAAAACTTGTCTGAAAAGGATATTTTAACCTGATTCGATTATTTTTTATTAGTGAAATTCTATTTTGAAAAGTAGCGAAGCCATGTTTTCAAAATTGGTAGTTGAATTGAGACTGTTTAAAAAGTCTAGATTGTTGAGTTTGCCAGGTTGAGCTTGTCGAAACCTATTATTGATTATAGTAAGTTGATATATTTCGACAAGCTAAATATGACTACTCACTTTCCTTTTTAGACAGCCTCTTTAGGTTTAATACCTCGAAACTTGCATCGAGGTCGTTTATTAGGTTTGTTTTAACCTAGAATTGGTATTGATCTACTGTAAGGTTTTTGATATTTTGTAGATGGTTTTCACTTTAATCTTAATTTTTAAACATACAAGATCTTAAAGCCTCCTGTAAGTTAAACTAGTAAATGAACATTTTGTTAATTATAGAAATCGATAAGATAGGAAGGTCAAAAATGTCAGTCTGAGCGCAGTCGAAGACATTATAAACCTTAATCTTTAATAGCATTTCGACTGCGCTCAATGTGACAAAACAGAACAAATTCCCTTAACTTAATGATATTGAGCTCGACCAAGCATTTAGATTGCTATGTATTTAAATCTTTTATATTCGTGTATTTGTGGCTATCAATAACGACATGCGCAAAGGGTTTTAGGTTCTCAACACGCCTATGGATTACCTTCGTAATGGTTTGTTTTGGTCTTAGAAATTGTTAAACTTCCAACTAAAACTCAGCATAACATATTGTGTTAAAACAGTACTTTGAGAATCTTGGATATAATTCTCTGTAGCAATACGTCTGGCATTGGTATTTTGATTTAATAAATCATAAACCTTTAAAGCTAAAGTCCCTTGGTCTTTAAGCATGGTATGTACCAAGATCGCATTCCAAAACCAAGTACTTTTTTGAAAACCCTCAGCCATATTTGGATTATAATTAAAACTAATATCATTTTGCCATTCAAATTTTTTAGGAATGTATGTTGTTATTTGTAATCCAGCCGAATGATCAATAAATTCCTGGTCTGTAAAATGGTCTAAATCAAATTTGGTTTTGTTAAATGACAACCTATAATTTGGCGTAATCATCATAAGATCGTCCCATTCAAACGTGATGCTTGCATGTGGCATTAAAGCCGTATTGTTTGAAACATATTGCACGTCATTATTAAAGTTAATGGATCTGTTTATACTTGTAGACAGCCCTATTTTATAGTTAACTGTTTTTAAGGTATCTATTTTTATGGTCTTACTATAATTACCACTAGCACTTAAATTATAACCGCCATTTACATTTGCATAGGTCGTATTCTGTATAAAATTTTCATCAATGCTTGTTTTAGAAACCACCTGATTGTTTATAAAATTAGCATGGATATGGCTAAAGAAACCTGTACGTTTTTGAAAATTGAATGTACTATGCCCAAAATAAAAACTATGGGTGTTTGTAGGTTCTAAATTCGGATTTCCTGTTACTGTATTTAATGGATCTGAAACATCTTGAAAAGGTTGTAATTGTGATAATAGTGGCGGTGTGTTATTTAAGTTGTATGCAACGTATATATACGATTTTGGACTAAATTGATACTGAAAATTAGATCTGAATTCTACAGCTTCAAAATCGTGTGTTAAGCTCAAATCGGGTCTTAAAAAATCTATATTCTGTAAGGTTCTGAATATATATCCCGATTCAAAACCAATAGACCATTTTTCTTTTTTATATGTTAGTTTTAAGGCGGGTGACCTACTTCTGTTTGTGTATTCGAAATCTGTACTTAGGTCGATATCAAACAAGGTGAAATCTTGTGTGCTGTCATCAAAAGTATAAGTACTCATTATATTTTCCTGTTTATCATGACTATAATTAAATTTAAAATCTAAAAACAATTCTTTTGGCTTTAATGGCCACCTGAAGGATGCAGTGGTATAGAGTCCTTTTGATTTTTGATTCCCTTTTGTAAATTGGTTTCTATTAATAACTTCGGGGTCAGTTCCAAAAATAGTCGTTTCAGAATTTAAATAGTCATCAGTTTCTGTAGTTGCATATTTATTTGATAAATTGAATTTAAAATAGGCACCGTTTTTACCAAATCGTTTCGTTATAGCTAAATGATTATTAAAGTTTTTATCAATAGTTTCCCCAAATAAAGAAGAACTGGATTGATTGGTTAATATATTTTCAGCATCACTGGATGCTTCGTCTCCAGCTGTTCCTGTTTTACTATTGGTTGCATTAAATGATGAACCCATGTTAATTAAAAGCGTAGAATCAACGGCGATATTAAATCCTAAATTAACGGTGTGAGTATCACTTTCGTTAGATGAGTTTGTCTCGGAATTGGTGAAATAACTCGAATTTGGAAGAAAATATTCGCTTTGAGTCGTGATCTCGTTTTCTGAATCACTACCAGAAAAAAAATAGTTGGCAGAGATATCAATCTTTTCTGTTAAGTTATCTACATAATTGGTGCCATAATTTTGAGATGTTGTGATGCCCTCTCCAGTGCTAGATCGACCTCCAAAACTAAAACCAGCTGAGTTTATATTGTTTTTTCTACCAAGTATACTAATACGTTGGTCGTTATCAAAAAGATTAAGCATCCCTGCAAGTTCGTAACGTTTATTAGTTCCGATTCCGGCTGCAAATCGTCCAAAAACACCATTATTATTTTCTTCTTTTATCGTTAAATTAATAGTCTTTTTGTCTTTGTTACCTTCATCTCCAGCAAAAGCTTCAGCTTTGGTTTTTGTATCTGTAATTTGGACGTTCTTAAGGATGTCTTTGCTTAAATTTCTTGTGGCTATGGTTGGGTCGTCTCCAAAAAATGGTTTCCCATTTACCAAAATGTTATCTACTGATTTACCGTCTATAGTTATTTTTCCTTCGTCATCAACTTCTACTCCTGGCAATTGCTTTAATAAATCTTCAACATTGGCATCTTTTTTAGTTTTAAAAGACCTAACATTAAACGTTAAAGTGTCTTTTTTTATCATTATAGGTGCTGTAGATTTTATTAGTACTGCATCTAAAGCATTAGCATCTGTTTTTAGAGTAATGGCGTTTAAGTTAATGGCTTCTTGATCCAAACCAATGGATTGATAATGGGTCTGATAACCAACATACGAGATATAAAGGTTTAAACGCTTTTCTGTTGTTTTACCTTCTAAATAAAATTTTCCATTTTCATCTGAAATGGTGTATGTAACTAAGGAGCTATCCTTAATACGTTCTAAATGGATCGTTGCAGATTCTAAAGCTGTTTTGTCGGTTTCAGCTATTAAAGTTCCATAAATTTTAAAGGGTTTGGTTTGTGCGATGGATCGTGTTACACAGAAAATGGCAAATACAAAAAAATAATATTTCATGTGTCTATAATAGGTGCTAATTCTGCCACATGCAACATCCAAAATAGTTATTTACATGTGGATTTTATTTTTAATTTTTAGAGCTTGTGAATCTTCTATGTCATTAGGTATCGGAATCTTAGTTATGATGTTTCATGTTAATTATTATTGAATACTATGAAATTAAACCCTTTATTTTCGGCCACGCTCAACCATCAGAATCCCTATAATAAAGGTGATCTTGCGCAACCGAAGTAAAGAAAGTAACTAATAACTAACCAAGACAAATATCGATAATATCATTTATCTTAAATGGATTAAAACTTGTCTGAAAAGGATTTTGCAATGAAGTGTTTTAAACTTTTTTGATTGAAGCGAGACATAGCTGTTTTATGGTCAATTGAAGCCTTTTGTAGCCAATAGAAAAAGTTTAAAACACTTCAATACTAATTTTAGGTTATGGAAGATCTAAGTTTTGAGTTATACCAATTCAGTATTGAAATTACTGTAAAAGAAAATGATGATTTTTTTCTTTATACGAAATAAAAAAATGAAGTATAGCTTTAGTTCAATGTCATTAAGTTAAGAAAGTTTATTCTGTTATATCACATTGAGCACAGTCGAAATGCTGTTAAAAACTAAGGTTTAATAATGTCTTCGACTGCGCTCAGACTGACATTTCGCCCTTAACTTAATGGCATTGAGCCATAGTTACTGGGCCTTTTTATATTGATATAGAAAGGGAGAAAGGACGTTTTATTGCGGTCATTTCAATACAGAATTGGTATTATACTTAAATTTGATGTTAAATTATGTGGGATCGTTATAAAATTGTTTTCTTAAATCTCGAGGCGTGAATCCGTACTTTTCTTTAAAAGCTTTGGAAAAATGGGGTACACTTATAAAACCTGTTGAATGCGCCACTTCTTTTATGGGAATATCGCTATGTTGAATTAAGATACTTGCCTTTCTTAATCGCTCATTTATTAAAAAGCGAAAAACGGTTTGTCCGTATAATTGTTTGAATCCATATTTTAGTTTGTATTCATTAGTTCCAAAGGCATGTGCTAATTCTATTAATGGTGAAAGGGGTTTGTCTAAGTTATTTATGATGTGGTCGTACACATCACGAATTTTTTTAATATCCGTAGAACTTAAGTTCGGCTGTTTGTTTTTATTATTGGCTGGATGTGTTTGCTTATCTTTTTTGCTTTTGTCTATTGTCGAATTTATAGTTTTTCGTAATTCTATTCCCCTTTTCTTACTATTCATAACAATTTCTAGGGAGGTCACTATAATTCTTTCCGATTGATCGATGCCGTCAATAAATTTACTGACCAGACAATTTGCTGTCAAAATTAAATGTTCTTTGGTTTTAAAGCATAATACAATAAATTCCTCAGAAGCGTTTTCATCTGCATGCTCAAACTTAGATTTTAATTGACCCCATGCTAATTTTGACTCTTGGGTTAGAAATGAAGAAAACGCTTTTCCTTGTAGTTCTGTGTCTTCAAGAAACAAGAGTTGTTTTATTCGAGAATTAAAAGTTACAATAGTGTCCTCCATATCTAGTACAAAGAATACTTGCACAAGATGTTTATATGTTTCATTTAGGTTCGTATAACCTTGATGGAGAAAGGAATCCTTTATTTCCTCAAAGGTCATATTAATCAATGCGGTAAGGGCTTCAATGTCATCATTTAAGTCGGTTCTTTCAATTTTGTGCGAGAAATTACCGCTTGCAAACTCCATCAGTATGGTATGGATTTGTTTTAGTCTTTCTTTATTAATTTCATCGTGCATGGGTGAATACATTTAGATTTATTTAATAATTGAGAGTATTCATTTTTTTATTTATTGCTTTAAACTGAGAACTTTAAAAAGCATGGATACTTAAAAGGCACACTAATTCATGACAATGTAGCATTATAGTTATTTAAAAAAGTAACAGCATCTTCCTCTTTTGTAAATACTTGAGTAATGATAGGAGGATTGTTTGTTTTAATGTAAAACCCTGATAATGTATCAGTTAGAGGGGTGTTGGCTATTAAGGCAATGGCATTGGTTAATACAGAACCCTCAATTGCTAAATAATTTCTAGCACTTTTGTTTGCACTTTTAACACCTCTAATATCACAAAGGATTAAAAAAGGTTTACCTTGTTGTAATAAGAGTCGGTCTTCTACAACTTTTATGGCTACTGATTGGTCAATAATGATTCCTTTTTTGTAAATAAAATAAAGAATGTCTTTATCAATCCAGAATCTAGCGTACTCATTTTCTATATGGTTTCTCAAACTAGTTTAATTTTTTTTGGGTTTTAAAAATATTATACTATTTATATACGGCATACTATGGTGCAATAGTTTTTTGCATTAATTTTAATTTTAAATAAAGGAGAGAATTATCTTTGTTCTAGTGAGAGAAAAAACAAATATAGTAACAATTATTTTAACTCAATTGCGGGAAAACCACGCTTTATAGTTATATAAAGATAATTTTAATGTTTTATTGCATTTTATTTTTTTTTTTAACTTAAAATGTGTTTGCTTTTTCTTGAGAAAAAGAACAATCATTTGTTAAGCAATCAGTTATGTTTAAAATAACCTATGTTTTTTTTGATAAAAAAAGAATGTCTTGCAGCTGACTTTCGGGGTGTCGTTGCCATAAAACAGTGCATAATAGATAAAAAAGGAATCTAAAAATGAAACTTTTTTTAGACTCTAAAGGTGAAAAACCGGTGCATAATTTGATTGGGTATAAAATCTGCACAGCGTTTATCGAAATACACCTTGATGACTTGCCAGAAGTTAGGATTGATTTCAAGAACTTTCTTATTTAAAGGCTAAATTAAGTGTTTATTCAAATAAAACTTACCTGAAAGGGATGAAAACTTATCTGAAAAGGATTTTCCCTTTAACCTTGAAAGCTATAATTAGAATTAGACCGTTAAGTTTTTTAAGTTTCACGAACGGGTATTTTTAGATGCCCCCTAATCACTTATAAAATTTCAATACAATGGCAAAAATTAAACACAATAATTTTCTCGATACCGTTAATGAAGTCTTTACAGATGCAAAGGCACAAGGTGTATTACATTTATATGCAGAAGGCGATGAGTTTTCTGGAAGAACGATTGGTATTAAAAACAGAAAACTATTTCATTTTGGTACCACAGGGTATTTAGGTTTAGAACAGGACCCTCGATTAAAACATGCAGCTATAGATGCTATTCAAAAGTACGGTACTCAATTTCCGCTATCTAAATCTTATATTTCTAACCCGCTCTATAGGCAGTTGGAAGAAAAGGTTACTGAGATGTACCAAAACCCCATTATAATTACTAAGAATAGCACTTTGGGACATATGGGAGTGATTCCAAGTGCTGTAAATGACCAAGATGCAATTATATTGGACCATCAGGTGCATTGGAGCGTGCAAAGTGCTGCCAAAGTATTAAAAAACAGAAGCGTCCCTATTGATATGATTCGGCATAACGATTTGAATATGCTAGAGGACAAAATAAAAGCACTGTCAGGAAAACGAAAAAAAATTTGGTATATGGCAGATGGTATTTATTCCATGTATGGGGATTATGCGCCAATTCAAGAATTAAAAGCGCTCTGTTTAAAATATCCTCAATTACACCTTTACATTGATGATGTTCATGGCATGAGTTGGATTGGTAAAAATGGTACGGGGTATGCGCTTAGTGAACTCGACGAACTTGCTGAAAACATGTTACTCTTTGGAACCTTGAGTAAGACGTTTGGAGCCAGCGGTGCTGTGTTGGTTTGTTCTAATAAAAAAATGCATCAAAAAATAAAAAACTTTGGTGGGCCTTTAACATTCTCTGCCCAGTTAGAACCTGCTTGTGTTGCTGCAGCAACAGCATCTGCAGATATCCATCTGTCACCTGAAATCTATAAAATTCAAGATGAATTAAAGGAGCGCATAGCGTATTTTAATGCCTTGATAGAAGAGACTGACCTGCCGTTAATTGATAAAAATAATTCACCTGTTTTCTATATAGGTACGGGAATGCCGAAAACAGGGTATAATTTTGTGAACCGATTAATGAATGAAGGTTTTTATGTAAATCTGGGCATGTTTCCTGCTGTACCCGTAAAAAATACAGGAGTACGTATTACCATTTCTAGACATAATCAAAAACAGGAAATTAAAGATTTGGTTGAGGCTATGAAATATCATTTGCCAAAAGCTTTGGAAGATACACATACAAACATGCGTCGTGTTTGTCATGCGTTTAAATTAGATGTTAAACCGACTATAGATGATAAATTAAACGCTGATCTCATTGTGGAATTAGAAGATTCCGTTACAAAAATTGATAAACCGATTTGGAATGATCTTGTTGGAAAACAGGGCGTTTATGATTGGGAAGGGCTTAAATTTCTGGAACACACCTTTGGTAATAATACTTTAAAAGAACACAATTGGAAATTTAGGTATTTAATTATTTATGACCAAGAGCATCAGCCTATTTTAGCGACGTTCTTAACTTTAGGATTATGGAAAGACGATATGCTAGCTGGTGTGAGTGTCTCTAAAACGATCGAAGACGAACGAAAATTAGATCCGTATCATTTAACTTCTAAAGTGTTAAGTTTAGGATCCCTTTTTACAGAAGGGAATCATCTTTATATCAATCAGAACCATCCATTAAAACAACAAGCTTTAAATGTTTTGATGCAATCTCTAGAGAAACTTGAACGAAGTTTTAATGCAAAAATGGTCGTACTTCGAGATTTTCCTAAACAAGAGGTTTTGCACACCTATTTTCAAGGGCAAGGGTTTGTAAGGGTGCAAATGCCAGATTCATGTAAAATTGATTTAGAAGACCATGAAGATATTGAGAGATATATGGCAAAGCTTTCATCAAGAAGCAGACAACATTTTAGAAAAGAAATATTGGCAAATGAGCCTTTACTAAGGATGGAAGCCTTGAAGAATTGTAGTAAAAATAAATTAGAGCAGATTCAAGAATTATACAGTCAGGTACATCAAAATAATTTAGGATTAAATACGTTTTCTTTTCCAGAAAAATTATTCGATAATATGGAGAAGCATCCCAATTGGGAATTCATTACCGTTAGTTTACGTGGTGACCATAAAAAGATTATTGGAGTCATGCTTTGTTATAATAATAACCATCATACCTATGTGCCAGCTTTTATAGGCTTGGATTATAAATACCTTAAGGAATTCCATGTTTACCGTCAACTTTTATACCAGACGATAAAACGAGCCATTCATTTAAAATTCAACCATATTGATTTAGGAATGACTGCTTCTTTTGAGAAAAGAAAATTAGGAGCGACTATTGAAGAGAAATACGCGTATATACAAACCTCCGATAATTATACCTTAGAGCTTATGGGCGTATTAGAATGATAATTGACAAAGGACATAAAGGGGCGTATTTATATGATGTATCAAGAATTGATATCTGAATACGTCTCTTTTTGTAGTTGATTTATGCGTTATTTTATAGTATATAACCCGTTGCGCATTTTGATTTATTTAACTAAACTAAATGTCAGCTCGAGTGATTTTCAATAGAAAATTGTATCGAGAACAGGTTTTGAAATGGAAAATTTTATTCTCGATAGTTCTGTTGAACTTGACGAAATACTAATTTTACTCATAAAAATGAGTAAAATTCACTCGAATTGATAAATTTCTCTCAAAATGCACAACGGGTTATATAGTGTATTTCAGGCGACATGTTTTTAGGTTTTCTATGTCTGGGGTGAGTCTAGATATATCATCATTTTTAGTTTTTTTACAAAAGGCAATATGTTTATCTTTTAAACAGTTCTGTAAACTTTATTTTTTGTTGATTATAATGTGCGGATTTTTAAATGATTAACTTGAAAACCATAATTAAGTATTTGAAATACAGTTGTTTTACAGCTGTTAAAAAAGTGTGTTTTGTTTGTAACAAACGAGAATATAGTTCGTCTAAATAATATATTTTGTAATTTTGCAACAAGTATCTTAATACAAAAACCCATGTTTGATCCACTAATGTCTCCAATGCAAATTAAAATTAGCTTTAACAAGTTATTGGAAAAGTATGAAAAGCTTGCAGAAAGTGAAGATCCCTTTATAGCTGCAAAGGCGAAGCGTATTTTAGAAGAACAAAGTGCATACCCAGAGTTAAGAGATGGTTTTTCCGATTTGTCATTATTAGATAAATATGAAAAAGAAATAGGTGTTATTTTACAAGATTTCTTCAATCCTGTTTTAACTCAAAACGAGATAAAAACGGCATCAGTGCCTTTTCAAAATCTTATTTTTAATTCTTCAGATCGTTTTAAAAATATTATTAAAACTGCTGGTGACGATTTTCAGCTTCAAATAAAAAACATGCCAGAAGATGATACGTACATTATTGCGTGTACCATTATTCTTAATTTTTGTTATGGTTATAATTTGAATTTTAAACGCCCATTTTATTACCAAATACCAGATGCAAATGGCGTATGGCGTTTTTATAAAATATTATATAATGCGGATTATACTGAAATAATTCCAACAGATAAAGCAAAGAAAATTACTGAAGAAGATTATAACGAATTACTCGATAACTATGAAAATATAGATATGTGGAAAGAGAAATTTCCACCAGATAGCTATATTTTTAAAGGGTTTGTAATTTCAAATATTTTTGATGTTACAGACGATCAATCTATATCTAATATAAAGTCTAGTTTGATAGGAGATGAAAAACGGAAAAATGAAGGATTCATGGAAGATTTTCATGAAATCTTTCGTTCGTTACTTGGTCTTAAGGATATTCGCGTTGGTTTTTCTATTTATAATGATGAGGAAGATACATTCGAGCGTGTTTATGGTGTAGGTATGAATAGCTTTTTATTGAATGATAAAGAGACGGCTTCTTGTGCAGATTCTTTGTGTACTTGGTCTTATAATAGATTATTGAGAGAGAATAAATACTTCACATTATCTGATATTGAAAGAGATTTTAAACGATCGGAAGGTAAAGCAGCTCATGTTAAAATTTTGCATGAACAAGGGATACAAAGTGCTATTTTTGCACCTATTGCAAATGAAAATGGTTTAATGGGGATTCTAGAAATTGTATCAGAAAGGCCTAAAGTACTCAATAGTATTACTGCTAATAAACTAATAGATGTTATGCCGCTTATTGTATCGGCAGTAGAGCGTTCTAAAAGTGATGAAGAGAATTTAATAGATGCTATTATTCAAAAAGAATGTACCTCTATACATCCAAGTGTACACTGGCGTTTTGCTAAAGCAGCTAAAGAATTTATAAAATCTGAATTTAACGGAGAGAAAGCGACGTTTAATAAAATTGCTTTCGATAATATTTACCCGCTTTACGGGCAAATAGATATTAAAGGGTCTTCAGAAGCTAGAAACAAAGCAACTAAAGAAGATTTATCGTTGCAACTTAATGCTGCAAAAGATGTTTTTGTGCATGCTATAGACAATGAAAATCTACCCATATATGAGCAATTTATCTATCAAATAAATGAGTTTCTAGAGCGCTTGGAAAAGAATTTTCAAGTAGATAGCGAACAGCAAATTTCAGGATTCTTTAAGCAAGATGTAGAGTCTGCGTTAAAACATCTATATGTTTTAGATAATTTAAAGCCGAAGATTGACGCTTATTTTGATAAGATTGATGATAAAGTACATGTATTATATAATCATAGAAAGCAGTATGATGATACTGTAACTCTGATTAACAAAGAAATGGCGTCTTTATTAGATAAAAAGCAAGTGGAAGCTCAAAGTATGTATCCGCATTATTTCGAGCGTTTTAAAACCGACGGTGTAGAGCATAATATGTACATAGGCGAATCTATTACAAAAGAAGATAGCTTTAATCCAATCTATTTGTACAATTTAAGATTGTGGCAATTGCAGGTGATGTGCGAAATGGAGAATGAGTACTACCAAATGCAATCAAAATTCCCAGTAGCTTTAGATGTCGCATCCATGATTTTAGTTTTTAATCAACCATTATCTATTAGTTTTAGAATGGATGAGAAACAGTTTGATGTAGATGGTACTTATAACGCACGTTATGAAATTGTAAAAAAACGAGTAGATAAAGCTTATATAAAAGGCACAAGAAAACGTATTACAGATAAAGGGAAAATAACGATTGTATATTCTCAAAAGCAAGACGAAATAGAATACCTAAGGTATATTAAATTTTTACAATCTAAACATTATTTAGATACCGATGTCGAGATTCTTGAACTGCAAGACTTACAAGCTGTAACAGGTTTAAAAGCATTACGTGTTAGTGTATTGTATCATAAAAATGAAGATGATAAAGCTTTTTATACCTATGATGATTTGATGAAGGAGATTAAGGTTTAAATAAAACGTGTATCTCTATCATAATCAAATAAAATCTAGAATTAAAAGCGGCGAGTTAATTCGGTATGAATATGTTGAAACTTATAAAGCTATTTCTCCATGTTTATTGCTTTATTTTAATACAGAACCTTATATAAGACCAATTCGAGAATATCGATTTGAAGAATACGAAGACATTTTATGAGGCTGCCTAAAAGTAAAATGAGTAGTCATATTGAGGCCCGAGACCAAAAAAAATCTCAAGTGGATGAAATAACGTTATTGAGTATAGTCAGGTTAATCGTTTTTTTTGTCATTCCTGCCTGAGAAGGCAGGAATCCACATGATCGAATATTTTTAATACTCTGAAAAACAAGACCTTAAAAAACAACGTCAATGGTAGCTTATCGAAATATACCAACGACTAACAAACTTAACAATCTAGACTTTTTAGACAGCCTTTTTTTTATAATGTCTTCCATACCATAAAAGTGTACCAGTAATAGGTAAACTTGCCGTTAGTAAACTAATTAAAAAAGCTATTATTTTTCCAACAATACCGCCAATGGCTCCAATGTGTATATCGTAGTTCATCCGAAGTATTTTTTCAGGAACTTTAGCATCGCTGTATTTACCATACACGCCTAGGGTTTCAATTTCCTCTAAAGTATTTTGGTCAAAAAAGCGAAAGTCTGAATCATAAAACAAATCTTTACTATTAGAAACTTCAATGTAAACACTTGATGAATCCGATTTTGGGTAATGTAACTCAAAACTCTCTGCGTTTGGTGATTCTTTTTGAAGTTTTATAATGAGTTTGTCAATAGGTAGAATGTCCTCGTTGTTCGCTATTTTGCTTTCGTTTTCTGGAATTATAAACGCAGTAACTTTATCGCCTCCCGTAGATACGTAAACGACATACTTTAACCAGTTATAAGACATGATGGATCCTGTGAAAGCAAGGACTAGTGCTAAGGAACATATGTAAAACCCGATAACGGTATGTAAATCGAAATTTTTACGTTTCCAACGTGTTGTCGATTTCCAATCGAATTTTAAGCGTTGTTTTAAGTTTTTACGCTTTTTGGGTATCCATAGTATAAATCCTGAAATGATAATTAAAATAAATATTAAAATAGAGGCACCTACTAATTGTTCCCCAACAACTTTAGGGAGCCATAGTCGTATATGACCTTTTAATATAAAGGCAAAAAAACCAGAAAAGTGATTGTCTATTTGAATGATTTCTCCAGAATATGGGTTTAAGAATACACTCTGATAAAATTCAGGTTCGGGATCATAAAAAATAACTTCAATAGCATCATCAGCTTTTTTAAACAAACTTCCATGAATGGTGTTATTAGGGAATATATTTTCAGCAATGTGTTTTACCTCAGTAGGCGTTAAAATGGCTTTGTCTTGAGGTGTGACTTTTTTGTAATCGTCATAAAGACTTTCAATTTCAGTTCTAAACGACCAGCAACAACCGGTTATAGCCACAATAAAAACAACAATTCCAGTCGCTAGTCCTAAAATTTTATGAAGTGTAAGTATTAATTTTTTAAATGCCATTTTATATAAATATAAAAAGGCAATTCCTAATTTAAAGGAGCTGCCTTGGTAATAAGTTTTAATTAGAACGAATAGGTAATATTCGCTAAAAATGTTCTTGTTTGTTGAGGTGTTACAGTACTCCAGCCCGAGTAATAGGTCTCGTCTGTAAGGTTATTTCCTTTTATAGCGATTCTAAATGCTTCGGTTTCGTAGTAAACAGAAGCATTAAATAGGGTATATGCTGGTAAAATAAATCCGCCAGAAGTTGTATAATCACTCATGGTATCGTAATCACTTGCGCCATTAAATCCTGCGCCAAATCCAAATCCGTTTTGTAATTTATAATCACCCCAAAAATTGTATAAAATGTCCGATCCAGATTCTGCTGGACGCACACCAATTAAGTCTGGTCTTGAGTCAGATTCGGTTACTTCTGCATCATTAAAACTAAAACCACCACGTAGATTTAAACCATCAATGGGATTTGCGTTAACTTCTAATTCTATTCCCTGACTGGTTAGTGTTGCATCTTGTAGTTTTCCAGACCCAAAGCCCATAACTTTGTCTTCAACTAAAATGTTATAATAGCTAAGAGTGGCTTCTAATCTATTATTGAATAAGTTTGTTTTTACTCCGAATTCAATTTGATTAGCTTGTTCTAAATCATAAGATTGTAATACGGAACCTAAAGTAGGGTCGGAAACATCAATAGGAACAAGCTCTGGATTTACATAAGAAAAACTGTTTTGATAATTTGCAAAAACAGATAATTCATTTAATATAGGTTGAAATACAATACCGAATTTTGGTGATAATGTGGATTCTGTAAACGCTTGCTCATCGTCTGAAGCATCATTTATATCACCTTCATATTCAAATCTATCATAGCGAACACTTGCCATTGCAGATAAATTAGGTAAGATGTTTATAATATTAGAAATATAGGCGCCAAAAACATTTTGTTTCGTATCTGTATTTACATTTCCTATTCCTGATAAAACGGCATCTAAATTAGCAGCACTAATTTCAGGCTCTCCAAATATAAGGTCGCCTTGCGTGTTAACAGAATGCAAATAACCCCAATTAGAACTTTGGTCTAGTATTCTAGATTCTAAATAATCTACGCCAACTAATAGTTTGTTACTCAAATCATCTATTTTAAAATCGCCTGTAAAGTTTTGTTGTAAATTAAAAGTCTTTGTTCTTGCATCAGTATCTTGTGCGTATAATGAAAAATTGGGTGTTCCTATTGGGTTAGATACGTCTGTCCAATCTGCAAAATTCCATAAATACGTATAATAACCATTAGATTTTGCAAGACCACCAGCTAAAATAGTTTGAGACGACCAATTGTCTGAAATTTTATAAGCAACTTCCCCTCTATAGTTTTGTGTGATATTTTTAATAATAACATCGTTGTTGGTTAAAGACAAATTTGTGTCATAATTTAACGCATCAATAGTGTTAAAAGATAAAGGCGCCGATCTGTTCAAGAATAAAAAGGTTTGGTTCGTTTGATCATTTCCTGAAGCTTCGTACGAGAAGTTCAATGATAGCTTATTATTTACCTTGTATGAAATAGCAGGCGCTACAAACACAGATTTTCTAAAACCAGCATCTTGAAAACTATCTTCTTTTAGAAAACCAGCATTAAAGCGAAATGATAGGTTATCGTTCGGACTTACATTAACATCGACATTTAATTTTTTGAAATTTAATGAGCCACCAGCTATAGAAATAGTTCCACCTGTACCGCTGTATGGTTTTTTAGTAACAATGTTAATTAAACCACCATAAGATGATACGGTGCTACCAAATAAAGTAGCAGAAGGGCCTTTAATAACCTCTACACGTTCTACATTTGAAGGGTTTATAAAACCATTTGTAATACCAGCAACGCCGTTTAATAATTGTGGTTGTACCGAGAAACCTCGAATAGAATAATACCCTGCGCCGTCACCACTTCGCCCTGTAGACGACCATAGTTTATCGACACCAACAGCATTTTTTAATGCGTCTTCAAAATAGTTAACAGATTGTGATATTAGTAATTGATTGGTAACGGTACTGTAAACTTGGGCGTTTTCAATATTTTTAAGTGGCATTTTAGCAACATAAGCACTTTGTTTTCTTGAGAATTTATTCTTTCGTTTTGTTTCTAACACAACTTCTTGCAAAAGTTCATTCCCTTCATAGAGTGTAATTGTTCCTAAGTTAGATTTGTCATTATTTATTGTGAAAGCTATTTCTTTACTTTTATATCCTAAGTAAGAAGCAGTTAATATATAGGTGCCGTTTTGAATATTGGAAATTTGAAAGTTTCCATGGTCATCAGTTTGTGCTCCTTTTGTCGTGTTTTTAATAATAACATTTACACCAAATAACTTTGTAGCCGTATTGTTTATTATGTTTCCTGTTACAGTTCCAGATTGAGAAAATACTAATGTATTTAACATTAAAAAAAATGGAATGATAATCTGTTTTTTCATTTGTTTTTATTTAGACTAAATATAAATAGATAATTAAAATGCAAAAGTATACTCTCATTTGGAGTTATGCAAATTATTTATAATGAATCTAAATAAAAAATTTTAAACTATTGATTGTGGACAGTTTACCACAGGTGAGTTTGGTTTTTTTACTGAATTTAAAGTTCGTTTTTTATTTATAGAGCCGCGCCCGAAGTTTGAAAAGCAATGGCAAAAGCAAGAACGCTTACAATAATTCCAATCATAAAAACACTATAAGTGATTCGAAGAATTTTATATTTTCTATCTAAAACAAGACCTAAAAAATATAAGTCTTTTTTCATGGAAGAGTAGAGATAATCGCGGTCTTGCATCATTTCACCCATAGCCCATTCAAAATCTTTAAGGCTCATTTGATGGAAGTTCCCGAAGAATAATAAATTTACTTTTTTATTAGCAACATCTTCTTTTGTGAACTTTCCAATAGTCACATTAGGACGAGTGGCAAGAATAGAAAGAACAATAGAAGCTACTGTAAAAAGAACAAAAACTACGGTGGGTATAATTAAATAGCCGTTTGATGCATTATCAAGTTTAGAAACCAAATTAGATAAAACTAAAGATACAATAATGGCGTTTACAGATAGCAAAATATTCGCTTTAGTATCAGCAATATTGCTAAGGGTAATATGATTTTTTAATGTAACACGAAACATGGTTTCTATGCCACGTTCTGGTAATTCGACTTTGTCTTTTTTAAATTTTAGCTCGTCTTTTTTCTGTTTAAGTTTTGTGTTTTCTTGGTCTAGCTTCCTTTTAGCACTTAATAAGGCTATTAGGTTTTTGCCTTTCCGCTTATCCCAATTAGAAACTGCTTCAACAGTATGAAACCGGTGTTGTGTAGAAAGAAAATTTATGTTTTCATTTAACCATTCTGTTTCAGAATAAGTCTTATCGCATTTAAGTTCCCATTCCTTTCTTAATAGTTCTGAAACTTCAGTGTAATTTTTACTTCCAATATGAGAGCAATCAGCATCGCGAATTATTTTTTCTAGTTGATTTTTAGGAGCAGCACCCATTTTGGTAACCAAAATCAATTCAAAAATAGTTTGAATATCTTTGTCAGAACATTTTGAGTTCTCTAAAAAAGGTTTTGCAAGTACAACACTTTCTTCCTCATGATCTTTTATACCTTTGGTGTAACCTATATCGTGTAGCCAAGCTGCAGTTATAAGTAGCTTTTTTTCTTTTTTATCAATATTAGAAAGTTCAGCAAGTTCTGTTGCCTTTTCAACCACACGACGCGTATGCGAAAGGTTATGGTAAGTGAATGATGTATCTAATTTTTCACTTAAAAGATTTACAACAAATTTTTCAGCTTCAGAAATAAGCATAATTATAATTATATAGATTTATTTAGTAAAAATACTAAACTTTAATTAGATAAAAATTATCTATGGTAACGCTATTATTTGTCGTAAATTTCATTTATGCTTTCAAAAAATGACTTTTAAGTGCGGATTGTAAGTTTTTAAACCTGCTTTCGACTTAATAAACATCTTAAAAGGCATATATTAATTTAACAAAGAAAGGACTATAAGTATGCTTACTTGGAAAGATATAATTAACTTTTCTGTAAAGGGAAATCCAACTCCAGATAAAAGAATGGAGAAAACAGAAAAAGAATGGAAAGCTCAATTAACTTCAGAGCAATTTAGAATTACAAGATTAAAAGGAACTGAAAGCCCGCATAGCGGAGCGCTTTGTAGTATTTACGACGAAGGGCAATATAATTGTGTGTGTTGTAATACGCCATTGTTCGACTCTACTATTAAGTTTAGTTCGGGTACGGGATGGCCAAGTTTTACACAACCCATTAAAGAAAACGCTATTAAGTATGAAAGAGATACCGCTTTTGGTATGGTGCGCGTTGAGGTCATGTGTAATACTTGCGATGGACATTTAGGGCATATATTTCCTGATGGACCAGAGCCTAGCGGACTGCGTTATTGTATAAATTCTGAATCCATGCAAATAGAAAGGGAAACAAATGAATAGTAAAAATTTACAATTAGCCACATTTGGTGGTGGCTGTTTTTGGTGTACAGAAGCAGTGTTTCATGAAGTAAAAGGTGTTGAAAAGATTGTCTCTGGTTATTCTGGAGGTACGGTGCTAGGGCATCCTACATATCGAGAAATTTGTTCTGGTTTAACAGGACATGCCGAAGTTGTGCAAGTGACTTTTGATACAAATGTGATTTCTTATGAAGATGTTTTAGTCATTTTTATGACAACGCACGATCCAACAACATTGAATAGACAAGGAGGAGATAAAGGGACTCAGTACAGATCGGTGATTTATTATCATGACGAAACTCAAAAAGAGGTTTCAGAAATTGTAGTAAAAGAAGTTGCGTCGTATTATGAGAATACAATTGTAACTGAAATCACGGCTTTAGATGTTTTTTATGAAGCAGAAAAAGAGCATCAAGATTATTATAGAAATAATCAAACGCAAGGGTATTGTAGTTTTGTAATAACACCTAAATTATCGAAATTAAGACAACTACATGCCGATAAATTGAAATAATGAATGACGAAAAAGTTGTTTGAAAATTGATTGTCAGGTTGAGAGCAGTCGAAACCTAATATTTATTATTTAGTTGAAGTTTTCGACTGCACTCGAACGGACATTGAGATTAACTTTTTGGAAAATTTTTTATATGGAGTTTGTTAAGTGAAATGAAAATTAAATTTAAAGAAAGGAATAATTATATGTCTAATCAATTAGATCATATGAATGTATTTAATGCACCAGAATTTGAAGTGAGTTTTTGGGTAGATGCTAATGGAAATGAAACAAGTCCTGTGAAACTTTCAGATTTTAAAGGAACGTTTAAAGTGGTGTATTGTTTTCAAAGCTGGTGTCCTGGTTGCCATAAAAAAGGGTTTCCAGATTTACAAAAAATGGTTGAGGCTTTAAAAGGAAATGATAACGTTTCGTTTTTGGCAGTTCAAACTGTTTTTGAAGGTCATGATGAAAATACGGTTGAAAAAATGAAAGAAACCCAAAAGCAATATGGTTTAAAGATTCCTTTTGGACACGATGCAGGCGATGATGGTAAATCTATTTCTAATATTATGAAAAATTATCAAACAGGCGGAACACCTTGGTTTTTATTTATTGATAAACATGATAATGTAGTGTTTTCAGATTTTCATTTAAATCCGGATGCAGCAATAGAACTACTTAAAACGATGTAATACCGTTTTGATTTTGAAATTTACATTAATAATTTGAATTATTTTTTAATCAGATAATTCTGAAAACTAGGCATAGGCTTGGTTGTGCATAATATAAAAAGGAATGGGATATACCTTAAAAGCTTATATTGGAAAAAAAGAGAATTTGAATCCGATTTTAGAAAAATACACTGAATCTCAAATAGTGGAATTGGAGAATGAAATTTCAATGATTCCAATGACAGATGAATTATTTGATGAAATTAGTAATGATGAAGATGGTTCAGGAATATCTTCATTTAAATTTCTTGACCAAAATATTGAACAAAAAACTTTGGCATTAATTGGTGATAAAGAAATTGCTTATGTTGAATCTGATTTTTTTGGAGGAAAGGGTGGGCATATTGGAATCATTTGGAATAATAAGCAACGGACTTTTATTGGGAAATTCAGAAAACGTACAATGAACGAAGTTTTAAAAAGGCTTGGAATTAAGCGAACATTATTAAAAGATGAATTTGAATTTGTTGGACTTGGTAAAAACCGACATACAGAAGATTGGATTGAATAAAATTCTTGCAGACAAAGCCATACTCTTTTTATGGATAAGTGTTTTGGTTCTGTTTTGGAAGAAATATGAGTAAAACAGAAATGAATTATAGAAGCTATTTCAAAGTTGAAATGATATAAATAATGACATCTAAAATTAAACTTTATGGCGCCGAAAGGTGTCATAAAACACAATACTATAAAACGTATTTGGAAAATTTGAATTTAGAATACGCGTTTTTAGATGTTGAATCTAATATGGAAAACGCAGAAGAATTAAAAAGTCTTTACGAAAACGGAAAACTTAATTTCCCAACCATTATAATTGGTGAAAAGAAATTAAGAAATCCGTCGGATAAAGATTTAAATAAATGGATTGAAAAATTAGTATGAACTTAAATATAAAAGACACCTTTAATAAAGAATTACCAGCAGACCCCATTCTTGAAAACACAAGAAGACAGGTTAAGAAGGCTTGCTTTTCATTTGTGTTACCAAAACAAACAGCAAAACCAGAACTATTACATGTGTCTCCAGAAATGTTAGATACGTTAGGGTTAACGCCAGAGGATGTAAAAAGTGAAACGTTCTTAAATGTCTTTACAGGAAATTCTATATTAGAAAACACAAAACCTTTTGCGATGTGCTATGGCGGACATCAATTTGGGAATTGGGCTGGTCAATTAGGTGATGGACGTGCCATTAATTTATTTGAAGTAGAGCATAACAACAACCATTGGGCATTACAATTAAAAGGTTCTGGTGAAACGCCGTATTCAAGAACAGCAGATGGCTTGGCAGTGTTACGTTCATCTGTTCGCGAGTATTTGTGTAGTGAGGCTATGTATCATTTAGGTGTATCAACAACACGAGCGTTATCGTTAGCGCTATCAGGCGATCAAGTTTTAAGAGACGTCTTGTATAATGGCAATTCAGCTTACGAAAAAGGAGCGATTGTATCTCGAGTAGCGCCGAGTTTTTTGCGCTTTGGTAATTATCAAATATTAGCAGCAAGACAAGATTTAGACACTTTAAAAGTGTTGGTGGATTATACTATTAAACACTTTTTTACAGAATTAGGAGAACCGTCAAAAGAAACCTATTTGTCCTTTTTTAAAGCTGTTACTCAACGTACTTTAAAAATGATAATCGATTGGCAACGTGTTGGTTTTGTACACGGTGTTATGAATACCGATAACATGTCCATTTTAGGGTTAACCATAGATTACGGACCTTACGGTTGGTTAGAAGGTTTCGATTTTGGATGGACACCCAATACCACAGATAGTCAAAATAAACGTTATCGATTCGCAAATCAGCCCAATATGGGACTTTGGAATTTATATCAATTGGCAAATGCATTGTATACTTTAGTTGATGACGCTGAGTCATTTCAAAAGATATTAGAGCAATATAAAACAGATTTTGAAATCCAGTCTTTAAAAATGATGCGTGATAAATTGGGATTGGTTAAAGAAGATGAATCCGATATGTTATTAATTCAAGAACTAGAGGATTATTTGCAGCTTACAGAAACGGATATGACGATTTTTTTTAGAAAATTAAGTGATTTCTCTATTGAGAACCAATCGAAAGGCATTGAGATAATTAAAGATGCCTTTTATGTGTTTAATGAAGTCGCTGGAGTTATTGAGGAAAAGTGGAATCTGTGGTTTAGTAAATATGCCGAACGGTTGAAAAAAGAAGATTTGAATTCGGATGATAGAAAAAATCAAATGAACCGTACCAATCCAAAATACGTATTACGTAATTACATGTCGCAATTAGCAATAGATGACGCTGATAAAGGCGATTATAAATTAATAGACGAGTTATTCAATTTGTTAAAACAACCTTATGATGAGCAACCAGAAAAAGAGAAATGGTTTGCAAAACGTCCCGAATGGGCGAGACATAAAGTAGGCTGTTCTATGTTATCATGCAGTTCGTAATTAAAATATAAAGAGAAGATGAAATTAGGATTAGGAACTGCTGCCTTAGGTAGGCCACAATACATAAATTTACGCCAAGAACAAATAGATAATTCAGATTTAGAGCGTTTTAAATCACAGAGTTTTTCGGTGTTAGAATCTGCTTATCAGTTAGGCGTTCGGTATTTTGATACCGCTCCAGGTTATGGTTTAGCAGAAGCGCTTTTACTAGAATGGATACAAACCAAGGATGATAATACTATTGAAGTAGCTACAAAATGGGGATATACCTATGTGGCTAATTTTGATTCGAATGCGAAAGTTCATGAAATAAAAGAACATAGTTTAGAAAAACTTAAAGCGCAGTGGGCGTTTTCAAAACAGTTACTACCGTATTTAAAAGTGTATCAAATACATTCCGCAACATTAGAAACGGGTGTTTTAAAAAACGAAGCTGTTTTGACTTATTTAGCAGCCTTGAAAAACGAATATGGGCTAAAAATAGGATTAACAACCACGGGAGCAAATCAAGTTGAGGTTATTAAAAAAGCGTTAGATGTTGAAGTTGAAGGCAATCAATTGTTTGATGTGTTTCAGGTGACTTATAATATGTTAGACCAAAATTTAAAAACAATTTCTGATGTTATGATAGCTCAGAATAAATTAATAGTTATTAAAGAAGCTTTAGCCAATGGACGTGTTTTTAGAAATAAAAACTACAGACATTATAATGGTCTTTATGACGTATTAGAAGGTTTGACTCATAAATATAAAGTAGGCGTTGATGCTATTTCATTACAGTTTTGCGCACAAACCATTCAAGGTAGTATTGTTTTAAGCGGAGCAAGTAATACCATGCAATTGCAGGAGAATTTGAAAGTTCAAAACATTCAATTATTAAAAGAAGAATTGGAAGAACTAGCGTCTTTTAAGGTTGATGCTGAAGCATACTGGAAAGAACGTAAACAATTAACGTGGAATTAAAAGATGAAGACCATTACAAAAATAGCATTAGGAGGTGGTTGTCATTGGTGTACCGAAGCTGTTTTTCAATCGTTAAAAGGGGTTGTTAATGTAGAGCAAGGTTATGTCGCTTCACTGGATGATAATAAATGGTTTTCAGAAGCTGTAATTGTGCATTTTAATGGTGACGCTATTACTTTGAGTTTGTTAATTGAGATTCATTTGTATACACATAGAAGCACAAACAATCATTCTATGCGTAATAAATACCGTTCTGCCATTTATGCATTTACAAAGGCGCAAGTACATCAATCAAAAAAGGTACTGGAAAGGCTCCAAGATAAATTTGATGAAGATATTATTACTCAAGTTTTAATGTTTTCAGAATTTGAAGCCTCTCGAGAAGCTATTCAAAATTATTATCAAAAAAATCCAGATAAACCATTTTGTAAGCAGTTTATAGATCCAAAATTAAAGCTGCTTTTAAATAAATTTGGTGCTTATGTGAAACCTGTTTAAGGAATTCATGTTTCTGCCGACTATTGTTAAATAATTAAATTATTATACGTCTTTTATATATTATCAATATATGAAACATCCATAACTAAAAGGTCGATACCCAAGGACAATGATTATATGGATGCTACATGTAACCGCTTAAAAATAATAGATATAAACACATGAAAAGTACTAAACTTAAAATTCAGAATAATAAAGGCATAGCATTACAAGCATACTTAGAGTTGCCAGCGAATCAAAAACCGAATCGATACGCTGTTTTTGCACATTGTTTTACATGCTCAAGTTCGTTGAGCGCAGTAAGAAACATTAGTCGTGCATTAACAAATTATGGGTTTGGCGTTGTTCGTTTCGATTTTACAGGACTGGGCAGAAGTGAAGGTGATTTTGCCGATAGTCATTTTTCTGCCAACGTAGACGACTTAATTGCGGTTAGTGATTATATGGGTGTTCATTATAAAGTTCCGGAATTGTTGGTTGGTCATTCTTTAGGAGGTGCCGCTGTTTTATCGGCTGCATCTAAGTTAGAAACGATTAAAGCTGTAGCTACTATTGGAGCTCCAGCAACTGTAAGTCATGTAAAGCATTTGTTCTCTCATAATATTGGTGACATTAAAGAAAATGAGACAACAGAAGTTAATATTGGTGGCCGACCATTTAAAATTAATCCCGAATTTGTTGCCGATTTTGATAAAACAGATTTGTCAGCAGTTGTAAAGGGCTTACGAAAACCATTGCTTATTTTACATTCCCCTGTAGATAGAGTAGTTGAAATTAAAAATGCAGAACAATTATATCATAATGCAAAACACCCAAAAAGTTTTGTGACACTTGATGATGCAGATCATTTATTAAGAAACCCGAATGATAGTAATTATGCTGGAAATGTAATTGGAACGTGGGTACAGCGTTATTTTGAAGTTCAGGAAAACGACATGTTAGAAACCCAAGGCGAACAATTAGTAGGACATTTAAATTTAGTAGAAGATAATTTTACAACATCCATTCAAACTAAAAATCATAGTATGATTGCAGATGAACCAGCATCTATTGGAGGTGATGATTTTGGACCTTCGCCATACGAATATTTAAATGCAGGCTTAGTGGCATGTACCGCTATGACTTTAAAGATGTATGCCCAACGAAAAAAATGGGATTTACAAGAAGTTTTTGTTTATGTGACACATTCAAGAAAGCATAGTGACGATTTGGGTTTAGACATAGAAACACCAACATATATTGATCATATTAGTAAAAAATTAAAGTTTGTTGGCCATTTAGATTCAACACAAAAAACGCGATTAAAAGAGATAGCTTCACGTTGTCCTGTTCATAAAACAATAGCAAGCGAAGTTATTTTTGATACAACTATTATATAAAATTAAAATAAAGATTATGGGTTTATTTGAAAATGTAAAAAAATATTTTTTAGCAAAACAAAACGCTGAAACAGTAACAACTGCACCAGATGGTGTTTGTCCAAATTGTTGGGGTAGACAAGAGTGGGAAGGCGAGTTTTATAAAAAAGTAAAGGCTAATAATATTACACCAGAGCATAGTACATATGATAGTTTTGTACATAAAGTAGTAGGGAAGCTAGATAAGATAACTTTGAAAGAAGACACTTTAGTGTGCGAGACTTGTAAAATGGGTTAAAATAAGAACATATAATTTATAGGTGTCGCGTAGAGTAAGATTAATGAATTAATAATAGTACACTTTAATAGAAAAAGAATATTTTTAATGCCAAATGAATTTATTATCAATCATTTTGAAGTTTATTTGGTATAAGCGCTTTTCTTAATCTAGATTAATGAAATTCTATTTATAAACAATTATTTTTGTAAAAACTAATATTATCAATTATGACTAAAACTTTACGCTATATAATATTACCCCTTTTTGTGTTTTTTATTAATGCCTGTGCAACTTATAAAACTCAAATTAATGATGCTGTTAATACATCGTTTCCAAACAAAGACATTTCACATTCATTTTATTTAATAGGAGATGCTGGGAATTCACCAATAGGATCGTCTTCCGAAGGATTAAAAGCGTTTAAAGCAGAAATAAGTAAAGCTTCAAATAATAGCACAGCCTTATTTCTAGGTGATAATATTTATCCAAAAGGCTTACCGAAAAAAGAAGACGAAGGACGTGCTTTTGCTGAATACCAACTTAAAATACAAACAGAAGCCGTTAAAGACTTTAAAGGAGAAACTATTTTTATTCCTGGTAATCACGATTGGTATAGTGATGGTTTAAAAGGTTTAAGTAGACAAGAGAAGTATATAGAAAAAGCTTTAGGAAAAAATACGTTTTTACCAGAAAATGGTTGTCCAATTGAAACGGTTGAGGTTTCAGAAGATGTCATTATAATCGCTATAGATTCTGAATGGTATTTAACCAATTGGGATAAGCATCCAACTATAAATGACGATTGTGAGATTAAAACTAGAGCTAAGTTTTTTGAAGAGTTAGAGGGGATTATAAAAAAAGCACGTGGAAAAACGACGATAATTGCATTGCATCATCCTATGTTTACTAATGGACCGCATGGAGGGGAATATGATTTTGGTTCACATATGAAACCTTTGCCAGTTTTAGGAACTTTAAAAAATGTATTGAGAAAAACGAGTGGTGTATCTCCAGCCGATTTGCAAAATAAAAAATACAACAACTTTAAAAAACGTGTAGTAACATTAGCGCAAGAAAATGATAAAGTCATTTTTGTGTCAGGGCACGAACATAGCTTGCAGTATTTAGTTCAAGATAATTTACCACAAATTATAAGCGGTGCAGGATCAAAATCTACAGCAACTAAAAATGTTAAAGGAGCCTTTTCGTCAAGCAATTCAGGTTATGCCAGGCTAGATGTCTTTAAAGATGGTTCGTCGTTCGTTCGGTTTTATTCAGCTGAAACGGGAGACATTCTTTATCAAACAGAAGTGCTTGCTTCAAATAAAGAAGAGGCTATTGGAAATTATGATAATTCTTTTCCGAAAGAAAAAACAGCATCTATTTATAGTGAAGAAGAGGTTGATAAAACAGGCCTTTACAAAGCCATTTGGGGTGAGCGTTATCGCGAACACTACGCAAAAAAAATAACGGTGCCTACAGTAAATTTAGATACCATGTTTGGTGGTTTGGTGCCAACTCGAAAAGGTGGAGGACATCAATCTAAATCATTACAACTAAAAGATAAAGAAGGTAAACGTTATGTCATGCGAGCACTTCGAAAAAGTGCAACCGTGTATTTACAAGCCATGGTATTTCAAGATCAATATATTGAAGGTCAATTTGAGGGGACAGCAACAGAAGGTTTATTGCAAGATTTTTATACAGGCTCTCACCCGTATGCACCATTTGTTACAGGAACACTTTCGGATGCTGTCGATCTATTTCATACAAATCCAACCATTTATTATGTGCCAAAACAGTCTGCTTTAGCAAGTTATAATAATGATTTTGGAGATGAATTATATATGATTGAAGAACATGTTTCTGATGGTCATGGCTATTTAGAAAGTTTCGGGTATTCAAATTCTATTGAAAGTACAGACGATTTGATGAAGAAACTCCGAAAGGATGAGAAGTACTTAGTTGATGATGAAACTTTTCTTCGCGCAAGATTATTCGATATGGTTATTGGCGATTGGGATAGGCACGTAGACCAATGGCGTTGGGCAGAGTTTAAAGACAAAAAATCGAAAAAAGTAATTTACAAACCCATTCCAAGAGATAGAGATCAAGCGTTTTCTATAATGGGCGATGGTGGTTTAATGAAAATTGCGACACGCATTGTCCCGACCTTAAAGTTAATGGAAGGTTTTATGGAGGATGTTAGAAATGTACAAGGCTTTAATTTTAGCCCGTTTTCATTAGATATGACATTGCTTAATAAAACCAATAAAAAGCAGTGGGATACGCAAGTCGCATTCATTCAAAATAATTTAACAGAAGACGTTATTGATGCCGCTTTTACAAATTTCCCAAAAGAAGTTCAAGGCGAAACGGTTAACGAAATAAAGCGTGTTCTATTAGCAAGAATTAAAAATTTGCCAAAAATAGCGAACGATTATTATGAGGTCTTAAATAACTTTGCGGTGATTGCAGGAACCGATAAAGATGATTTATTTGAAATAGAACGTTTACCAAACGGGGAAACAAAACTAACAGCAAGTCGTATTAAAAACGGTGCTAAAGGTGCTATGCTTTTTGAGAAAACATTTTCCAAAAATGAAACTAAAGAGATTTGGATTTATGGATTGGATGATGAAGATGAATTTAAAGTTTTTGGTGAAGGCGATAATTTAATTAAAGTCCGATTGATTGGTGGACAAAATAACGATACGTACACCATTGAGAATGGGGGGCGTGTTAAGTTTTACGATTTCAAATCGAAGAAAAGTACAATAACAACAAACAAAGGGTCTAAAAAATTAACAGACGATTACCAAACGAATATTTACGATTTCACGAAAATAAGAAATAGTGCCAATCAATTTACACCCGTTTTAGGTGCAAATCCAGACGATGGCTTTAAAATTGGTTTTGTAGATGTGTTAACTAATTATGGTTTTGAAAGAAATCCGTTTAGTTCACAACACACATTTGCTGCAGCTTATTATTTTGCCACAAGTGGTTACGATTTCGAATATAACGGAGAGTTTGCAAATATTATAGGGAAATGGAATTTAGGAGTTAATGCAAAATACACAAGTCCAAATTACAGTATTAACTTTTTTGGATACGGTAATAGTACTCCAAATTTAAATATTGATGACGAAGATAATTTTGATTTAGATTATAACCGAGTAAAATATAGTACGTTAGCGTTTGCACCATCATTAAATTGGAGAGGTGAATTGGGGTCGCATTTAAAACTGGCATTAAGTTATGAGTCTATAGAAGTTGAAGAAACAAACGATCGTTTTATTAATGATTTTTATTCTTTGGCTAATGGTGAAGAAAACCATAAAAAGTTTGCAGGCGTAGAGGCTGCTTATACCTATCAAAATAAAGATAACGAGGCATTTCCAACGTTAGGGATGCAAACCAGCTTACAGTTAGGTTACAAAACCAATGTGAATGAATCGAGAGGATTTGGATATATTATACCAGAACTTGGTTTCGATTATAAATTAGAGTCTACAGGGCAATTAGTTCTAGCTACAAAAGCGAAAGCGCATTTAATTTTTGGAGACGAATTTGAATTTTACCAATCGGCAAGTATTGGTGGAGACGATGGTTTACGTGGTTATCGAAATCAAAGATTTTCTGGCGAAAATTCATTTTATCAAAGTACAGATTTACGTTTAAATCTTCGTAAAGTTAAAACAGGGCTTCTACCATTAAATATTGGTGTTTATGGTGGGTTTGATTACGGACGTGTTTGGGTTGAAGATGATTTTGTTTTAGATAATGATTCTAGTAATAATTCTAATGATTGGAATACGTCTATTGGTGGCGGTATTTTCGCAAATGCAGCCGATATATTAACTCTAAACCTTTCAGCATTTAATAGCGATGACGGATTGCGTTTAGCCTTTAAAGTGGGGTTTGGGTTTTAAAGCGTGAAACCTAGAATGAATATTGTAATTTCTAACCAAAATACTCGTCTATATTATCAAAATAAAGTGATAATGAAAAGTAGTTTTAATGATATAGTAAATTCTGGGGATGTTGTTTTAGTAGATTTTTTTGGGACGTGGTGCGGACCATGTCAAGCACTAATGCCTATTTTAAAAGATGTAAAAGATGAATTAGGTGAAACTATAAAAATAGTAAAGATTGATATAGATAAAAATCAAGCTTTAGCAACTAAATATCAAGTTCGCAGTGTACCTACGATGATTTTGTTTAAAGATGGTGTTCCAAAATGGAGACAGTCTGGTGTATTACAAAAAAAAGATATAGTTAGTGTCATTCAAACACATGGAGTTTAGAGTCATGTGTTTTATTATCCGTTAAGCACTTCTATTAAGTAAAACTAAATGTCAGTTCGAATGATTCCTACTTTTTTGTCGGAATTGTATCGAGAACAACTTTCGTAACAGAAAATTGTATTCTTGATAGTTCTACTTAACTAGTCCAAATTTAATTCGTATAAATTACCATCGCCACCATGTGCATTTTCATCAGTAATATAAAGCGTATGGTTATTTTTAAAACAAACACCTTCTTTTTGTGATTCAAAATCAAAAGGGTAAGTTTTAATAGTGCCGTTAAAGAAATCATCCGAAGTGAAATCAGAAAATAACCAAACTGCTGTTTGAGTAAGTAACGCTACTTGTTTTCCATCATCACTAATATCTACAGAAGTTATCCAACATTGTAAATCTTCACAAGTAGAAAACGAACCTATAAGTTTAGCGACATGATTTCCTTGCTTAGCAGGAATTCTGTATAGATTCGTTTTGCCATGATCACCTTTTACACGACTTTTTGTAAATAAGTATAAGTGGTCATTAAAATGAAAGAAGGCTTCGCAATCAAAATACATTTTTTTATGCTTAGGAGGGAACTTATTTTGATTTTCGTAATGAAAAGAAATACGATCGACTTCAACAGATTTGTCTTTTTTTAAATCGGCAGCATTAACCTTTAAAATAACTAAGTTTTTACGCTTGTTATCGTTATTTCCAAAATCACCAATATAGATATTTCCGTTATCATCCGAAGCTAAATCTTCCCAATCATTATTCTTTGCTTTTATTTTTAGTGTTTTCTTTATGTGCCCTTTTTTGCTAACACCGTAGATTATAGGTTTGTTTCCACTATCATTTAGCATCCAGATAAACTCGGAATTTGTAATGGTTTCCGTACCCGAGACTTCATTTAGCGTTTTTGGGAGGTCTGCTTTAACAATTAAAAGCCCTGTGTTACAGCTAGTAATAATAAGAATAAGCAGGAAGATAAGAGTTTTTTTCATAAACTGTTTTTTAAATGTTAAATTTACAGAATATTTTAATTACAACTATCTAAAAGATGAACTCCATTTTAAAAATTGGGCACCGAGGTGCCAAAGGACATGCAGCAGAAAATACTTTAGAATCTATTACAAAAGCCTTGAAGCTGGGCGTTGATGGTGTCGAGATCGATGTGCATAGATGTGCTTCGGGAGAATTGGTGGTTTTTCATGATTTTACTTTGAATAGAATGACCGATGGAAGTGGTGAAATTTCAAATTTTACATTTAAAGAATTAAGTAAGCTAAAGGTCACTGGGAATTGTAAAATCCCAACCTTAGCTAAGGTTTTAGCTTTAATAGATAACAAATGTTTATTAAATATTGAGTTAAAAGGAAAAGATACTGCTAAAGAAGCTTGTAGAATTATTACTTTTTATGTTGATAAAAAAGGATGGACGTATTCTAATTTTATCGTGTCTAGTTTTCAAAAAGATTTACTAGAAACGGTTTATGAAATAAACGATAAAATTCCTTTAGGGGTTCTTACTGATACAGATTTAGGTAAGGCGGTTGATTTTGCTAAAAAAGTAAAAGCATCTTCCATTCATCCAGATTTTACAATGCTAACAGAAGAAAATGTTGCAGAATTACAAGAGGATTTCAAAGTCATTACCTATACTGTAAATAATTTAAAACCTTTAGCTCGTATAAAGTCTTATGGTGTAGATGGCATAATTTCAGACTTTCCAGATAGAATATGATTAAAAAAGACGTTGTCGTAATTGGTGGCGGTGCAGCAGGCTTTTTTGCCGCAATTAATATAGCAGAACAAAATCCTAATTTAAAAGTTACCATTTTAGAACGCGGAAAAGACGTACTTACTAAAGTGAAAGTGTCTGGTGGTGGAAGGTGTAACGTAACCCATGCCGAATTTATTCCTCAAGAATTAGTACAGAATTATCCGCGAGGCGAAAAAGAATTATTAGGTCCTTTTCATAAATTTATGACAGGTGATACCATCGAGTGGTTCGAAAACCGTGGTGTAGAACTTAAAATTGAAGCGGATGGTAGAATGTTTCCTGTAACCAATTCTTCTCAAACGATTATAGATTGTTTTTTAAGCGAAGCTAAGAAGCATCAGGTGGACGTTTTATTGAATCATTCCGTAAAAAAGATCAGCGAAAGTGATAATTCATATAAAATACAAACAACTCAAGGTGATTTTATATCTCCAAAATTAGTAGTTGCAACAGGTAGTAATCCGAAAATATGGAATTTACTTGAAGGTTTAGGGCATAGCATTTCTAAACCCGTACCATCACTTTTTACATTTAATATAAAAGATGAGCGTATACATGATATTCCTGGCGTAGTTGCTTTAGATGTTGAGGTAAAAGTTATTGATACCGATTTATGGAGCGAAGGGCCATTACTTATAACGCATTGGGGAATGAGTGCGCCTTCTATTTTAAAGCTTTCAGCTTTTGGTGCTTTAGAATTGGCAAAACGAGATTATAAATTTCAAATAGAAGTTAATTTTATAAAACAATCTTTTGACGATTGTTTAGATGTTTTAAAAACTTTAAAACAAGATTTGGCTAAAAAAACCGTGTTTAAATCTACACAGTTCGATTTGCCAAAGCGACTATGGCATAAATTAGTTTTAACAACTACGATGACTGTAGAAACACGTTGGGCAGATTTAAATAAGCAACAATTAGAAGCCCTTGCGAGTCAACTCACAAAAGCTGTTTTTAATGTCGATGGAAAAAGTACGTTTAAAGAAGAGTTTGTGACTGCTGGAGGTATAGATTTAAAAGAAATCAATTTTAAAACCTTTGAAAGTAAGTTGTATCAAAACCTTTATTTTGCAGGCGAAATTATAAATGTTGATGCCGTAACAGGTGGTTTTAATTTTCAAAATGCGTGGACAAGTGCTTTTATTGTGGCGCAATCAATATCAAGTAGTTAGTATCGTTTCTTAAATTTTATCGTTTTATTTTATATATTTGATATATATAATCTATATATAATGGGTAAGACAAAAAAGCTAATAGAATTAGACGATAAAGCTATTGAAATTCTTGAAAAGCAGGCCAAGTTGCAAAAGCGTTCTTTAAAAAATTATATTGAATTTACTTTGGAAGATCAGGCAATCCGTTTTAGTGAACCTTCAGAAGAATATAAGGCTATAATGGATAACATGCTGGATAGAATGGAAAACGGAGATTTGAAATTTACGCGAGTTAATGAGGTCTTAAAGCGTTATGGACGTGAATTATAAATTTACGAATGAAGCTGAATTAGAACTGCATCGTGCAATTTGTTATTTTAAGCTTTATAAAAAAGACGAATTGTTTTTAGATGATTTACTTGAACAGTTAAGAGCAGTTTATGCTATGCCAGTAGCATTTCAAATTAAATACAGGCAAGTAAGAATAGTTAGTTTGGAAAAATACAGTTATTCCATTCATTATACGATTTATGAAGATTCAATTATCATTTTGAGGATTCTTAATCAAAAACAAGACTTTTAAAAATGCAAACATATATTGCGCTTTTAAGAGGTATTAATGTTAGTGGGCAAAAGAAAGTTCCGATGGCAGAATTGCGCGATTTGCTGTCGGGAATTGGACTCAAACATGTTCAAACCTATATTCAAAGTGGGAATGTGATTTATCAATCTTCTGAAAAAAATAGTCAACAACTAGAATCAAATATTCATAAAGCCATCAAAATCCATTTTGGTTTCGAAGTCCCCATTTTAGTTATAAAACCAAAAGATTTACAACAAATTTTTGATGATTGTCCTTTTTCTGAAGAACAAAAAATAAATAGTTATTTTACCTTACTTTATTCTATTCCAAATAAACAATTAATTACCGAGGCTTCTAAAATATCACACCCAAACGAAAGGTTTGTTATAACCGACTCATGCATTTATTTTTATTGTTCGACAGGTTACGGAAAAGCCAAATACAATAATAATTTTTTCGAGAGAAAACTTAAAATAACTGCTACGGCAAGAAATTATAAAACTATGGTAAAGTTGTTATCTTTGTCAGCAGATTTAAAATAGCATGCAAGAAGAACAATTTATTCCCAAATCATATACAAATTCTATTGAAAACGGAAGTTTCACGTGGTCGTCACCAAGTAATATCGCCTTAGTTAAATATTGGGGAAAAAAGAATGACCAAATTCCAGAGAATCCATCAATAAGTTTTACACTTAACAATTGTAAAACCACAACGAAATTGAGTTTTTCAAAAAAGAAAAATAATGAAAACTTCTCGTTTGATGTTTTTTTAGATGACGAAAAGAAAAATGATTTTAAACCCAAAATTGAAACCTTTTTTAAGCGGATTGAAGTTTATTTACCTTTTTTAAAAGAGTATCATTTTAAAATTGAAACCTCTAATACGTTCCCGCATAGTTCAGGTATCGCATCCTCAGCCTCGGGGATGAGTGCTTTAGCATTGTGTTTAATGAGTATTGAAAAAGAATTAGATGTCGATCATTCTGATGATTACTTCAATCAAAAAGCATCATTTTTAGCGCGTTTAGGTTCAGGTAGTGCTTGCAGAAGTATAGAGGGAGATTTAATAGTTTGGGGAAATCATGAAAATATAGAAGGGAGTAGTGATTTATTTGGTGTAAAATATCCATATGAAGTTCACGAAAACTTTAAGAATTATCAAGATACCATTTTGTTGGTAGATAAAGGTGAAAAGCAAGTAAGTAGTACGGTTGGACATAACTTAATGCATAATCACCCGTTTGCACAAGAACGTTTTAAACAAGCTAATGATAATTTAAATACGCTGATTCCAATACTAAAATCGGGAGATTTAGATGCTTTTATTGCTTTGATTGAAAGTGAAGCTTTGACATTACATGCCATGATGATGACAAGCATGCCATACTTTATTTTAATGAAACCTAATACATTAGAGATTATTAATAAAATATGGGCGTTTAGAAAAAATACGGGTTTACATATTAGTTTTACTTTGGACGCAGGCGCTAATGTACATGTGCTTTATCCTGAAAACGAGAAAAAACAGATTCTAGAATTCATTCAGAATGAATTAGTTGCGTTTTGTCAAAAAGGCGAGTATATTAACGATAAAATTGGATTTGGGGCGAAGCAATTAATAATGAAAAGTTAAAAATGAAGAATTAAAAATGTATATTTAGTACAATTCTTAGCTTAAGGTATTATGAAGGATAATATTATTAAAGATAAAAGCTTTACTTTTGCTGTAGATATTGTGAATTTATATAAGGAATTGGCATACAACAAGAAAGAGTATGTCATGTCAAGACAATTATTAAAATCAGGAACATCAATTGGAGCAAATGTAAGAGAAGCTGAGTTTGCTCAAAGTAAAGCCGATTTTATAAGTAAAATGTCAATCAGTTTAAAGGAAGCAAATGAAACCGATTATTGGTTAGATTTACTTCATGAAACAAGTTTTATTGATGATCATAAATTTAAAATATTTAAACCCAGATCAACCGAAATAGTGAAACTATTAGTAAGCATTGTAAAAACATCAAAACAGTAATTATTAATTTTTCATTATTATTTTTTAATTAACAATTATGAAAGGACCTCTCTTTTACTCAAAAATATTACTCTTCGGAGAATATGGAATCATTAAAGATTCTAAAGGGTTATCTATCCCATATAATTTTTATAACGGTGCTTTAAAAGTTGATGAATCACCTTCTGAAATAGCAATAGCGTCAAACGCTAGCTTACAAAAGTATGTTAGTTACTTAGCAGATATAGACGATAGTTTAGTGCGTTTTGATCTAGAAACGCTTAAAAAAGATGTTGATGGGGGTATGTATTTTGATTCGTCTATTCCGCAAGGTTACGGCGTTGGAAGTAGTGGGGCTTTAGTCGCTGCTATTTATGATAAATATGCATCGGATAAGATTACAGTTTTAGAAAACTTAACGCGCGAAAAACTATTAAAGTTAAAAGCCGTTTTTTCTGCTATGGAATCTTTTTTTCATGGAAAATCTTCTGGTTTAGATCCTTTAAATAGTTATTTAAGCATTCCGATTTTAATAAATTCTAAAGATAATATAGAAGCAACAGGTATTCCTTCTCAAAATAATGAAGGTAAAAATGCTGTGTTTTTACTTGATAGTGGAATTATTGGAGAAACCGCACCCATGGTTAGTCTTTTTATGGAGAACATGAAACAAGAAGGCTTTCGTAGTATGTTAAAAAACCAATTTATAAAACATACAGATGCTTGTGTTGATGATTTTTTAAGTGGAAATATTAAATCGCTTTTCTCAAATACAAAGCAATTATCTAAAGTTGTTTTAAATCATTTTAAACCTATGATTCCTCAACAATTTCATGAGCTTTGGAAAAAGGGAATTGAAACGAACGAGTATTATTTAAAGCTTTGTGGTTCTGGCGGTGGCGGTTATATTTTAGGATTTACTGAAGATATAGATCGTGCAAAACAATCGCTTAAAGATTATAAGTTAGAAGTTGTTTATAATTTCTAAAACAAGTTTCATTCACTGTTACATTAAGTGTAGTCAAAGCGTTTTAAATTAAGTTTTATGCTCTCTAGAAGGCAAAAACATATTACATTAAAATTTTTCAGCCTATTTTCTGTAGTAAGAGGCTATAACATTTTGGTTATTGTTATTGCACAGTATCTAACATCCATTTATATTCTAGCCCATAACAAGCCTCTAAAAGAAGTCGTTTTAGATCTTAATTTACTTATGTTAGTCTTAGCTTCGGCGGCAACTATTGCTGGAGGATATATCATCAATAATTTTTACGATTCGGAAAAAGATTTAATTAATAGACCTATAAAATCTAAGTTAGACCGGTTGGTGAGTCAGAACACGAAATTATCTTTTTATTTTGTATTAAATTTTATAGCAGTAATTATGGCTAGCTCGGTGTCCTTTAGAGCCGTAGTTTTCTTTTCGAGTTATATTTTTGGTATTTGGTTCTATTCGCATAAGTTGAAAAAAATGCCGTTTATAGGGAATATAGTATCTGCTATTTTAACGATCACGCCGTTTTTTGCTATTTTCATTTATTACAAAAACTTTGAAACTGTCATTTTTGTACATGCGGTATTTTTATTTTTAATTATTTCGATGCGAGAGCTCACCAAAGATTTAGAGAATTTAAAAGGTGATTTGGCATTGGGTTATAAAACGATTCCCATTCTTTATGGAGAAAACATGTCGAAAATAATATTGACGTTATTGGCTGTTTTAACATTAATTCCAGCCTATTTGTTGTTATACAAGTATGAAATTGGTTATATGTATTATTTCTTCTATTTGAGTATTGTTTTATTGACGGTGTTTCTTCTTTTACTTTGGAAATGGAACTCAAAAACACATTATTTAATACTTCATAATATTTTAAAGTTCATAATTTTAGCAGGCGTATTTAGTATTTTACTTATTGATGTTGGGGTTATTTTAAGTCGGATTTAATGACTTTTAGTGCCCTATTTTTAATTTGTCATTTTGGTGCTTGAAAGCCAGTGGCTTTATTATATCTTTGCAGCAAAATTTAAAGTGATGAGTAAACAACAAGGTGGTCAAAGAAAAGGAAAAACTGTAGCTGGCGGATTTAAGAAAAAAGCGGGCAAGAGTTTTACGAAAGGAAAGCCTGCTTTTAATACTGGTGAGGATGCTCCTAAAAAAGGACCTCAACCAAAAAAAACGAATCCAAACGAAATTCGATTAAATAAATATGTTGCTAATTCTGGTGTGTGTTCACGCCGAGAAGCCGATGTGCATATTGCAACTGGTTTAGTTTCTGTCAATGGAAAAGTGGTAGTAGAAATGGGCTATAAAGTAAAGCCAGGCGAAGAGGTAAGATATGACGGTGCTCGTATTAATCCAGAAAAAAAGGCTTACGTATTACTTAATAAACCAAAAGGTTTTGCTACAACAACGAGCGAAGGTAAAGGGCGTACTGTAATGGATTTGGTTGCCAATGCTACAAATTCTCGTATAAAACCTGTTGGGCGTTTAGGTCGAAATTCTAAAGGTTTATTGTTTTTTACTAACGATGATACTATTGCTGCAAAATTCACCAATTCTAAACATGGTGTTCCGCGTTTATTTCATATAGAACTCACAAGTAGTTTAAAGTTAGAAGACTTAAAAAAGATTCAGGCAGGCTTACGAATTGAAGGGAAACTGATTAATGTAGAAGAGATTAGTTATATTGATGGTGCTTCGAAAAAGGAAATAGGACTTAAAATTAAGAATACAGGAAATACAGTTATCCGTAGTATTTTTGAGTACTTGAAATACGAGATTGAAGTTTTAGATTGTGTTGCTATTGGGCATCTTACTAAAAAAGATATTCCGCGTGGAAGCTGGAAGCATTTAACAGAACTAGAGTTGAATACGTTGAAGATGTTATAATATTTATAAAATATATTTTCTAATCCTGTATGGTTTCAAAACTGTACAGGATTTTTTTGTTTTCGCCACCCTGAACATGTTTTAGGGTCTCATAATTATTGCTTTCATTATGATGTGATTCTGAAACAAGTTCAGAGTAAAGCAGCAGTCTGTTTAATATCTGTCGTCATCAGGAAGTAATTTCTCTAATTAGAATCTTTGCTTTTTAATTAGATGTTTAGGGGGCGTTAATAATAAACAGATTGCGTCGTGTCTCGCAATGACGAGAGTTTTGATATTTTGTTTTTCAAATTATTAAATTATACTTTTATTAACCCGTTGTGCATTTTGAGTAAAATTTGTCAATTCGAGTGAATTTTACTCATTTTTATGAGTGAAATTAGTGCTTCGCCAAGCTCATCAGAACTATCGAGAATAAAGTTTTTCATTTCAAAACCTGTTCTCGATACAATTTTCTGTTGAAAATTACTCGAACTGACATCTAGTTTGTCAAAATAAATCAAAATGCACAACGGGTTTTTTTATTAATAATTAAGAGGTCTGTTCTTTTTCCGTTTGAAGATTTCCCAGAAAAAAACACTGTAAACAACGATGTATTCTATAGCAATAACCCATAAGTTTTCAGACTTGTCTGCTTTATCAATGTTTACATAAGCGAGGTAACTTAGTATAATGACGAAGCTCCAAACGAGCGGGAACTTATATTTTGTAAAGACGGACAGTATTAAAAGTGTTGCCACATACCACGGGTGTACGGTTGTGGTTGTGAAAAAGTAAAATG
The DNA here is from genome assembly GCA_039985655.1 of Algibacter sp. Classification (GTDB taxonomy): domain Bacteria; phylum Bacteroidota; class Bacteroidia; order Flavobacteriales; family Flavobacteriaceae; genus Postechiella. The sequence goes on from JBDWSF010000009.1 coordinate 56,453, forward strand.
AGAGCGCCAAAAGCATGACCGAAATAAGTTCGACTGTGGTTTTGTTTTTTCTAAAAAAGGTTAAGATTAGTACAACAATAATAACAAGAATCGGAGTGACTTTTCCAATAATAGCAATTTCATTATAACCTCTAAACATATATCCTATTTCGCGAGCTAGGTAATAAAAACTGGCATTGAATTCGAAATTTTGAAACCAAAGTGCTACGGTTTTTGTGTAGTTATTTACAAATTCTGATGAGAAGAATGGTGCAAATAGTAAGAGTGTGGTGATGCCGACAATGGCATAAAAACCTACTAGTCTTGTCATTCCTTTTTTTGTCATTCCTGCGAAGGCAGGAATCTTTGTGTCGTCATGCTGAACTTGTTTCAGTATCTCATCATGATTTTCTAGCGTTTTATTATTTGGTTTTTCATCTATAGGAACAGTCACATTGTTCGCAATGACGGTATGTTTCATGAAAAACTGAAAAAACAAAGGCAGAAATATTAAGGGCATGAGTTTAACCGAAATAGACAACGCAAAAACAATGGCGGCATATTGCCATTTGCCACTATGTAATACATATAAACTCCACACTAAAAAGAAAATCATAACACCTTCGAAATGCAGATTGCCAGTAAGCTCTATAATTATAAAGGGGTTAAGGATGTACCAAAAAATATTATAAACAGGAATGTTGAGTTTTTCTAATAGTTTTTTACCGAAAAAGAGGGTTCCGAAATCGGCAGCGATAATGAGTAACCGCAAAACAATGGCAGATCCTAAAATACTTTTACCAGCAAACAAACCCGCGATGACAAAACAAAGTTGGTTTATGGGCGGGTAGTTGGTGAAATGACTTCCGTTAAGGTTGCCCATGCCAGCATATAATTCTTGAGTTTGTAATACTGGAAACTCACCATTTGTAATAAACGATTCTACAGTGTTTAAATACGGGTTTATACCCTCTAAAAGAATGCGGCCATCCCAAATAAAACGATAAAAATCTTGAGATAAGTTAGGGATGGCAAAAATGAAAATGGCTCGAAATAAAAAAGCCATTACAGTTAAAAACTTGAAATTATGCTTTGTTATTTGGATTAGTTTATAAAACAGAGCAAATAAGGCGATATAAAGCGTGATCAGTTTAATATAATCTGTACGGACTAAGTTGTACGAAAACGAAAAGTAAAATGCTGTGCACGCTAATACAAGTAATAATGGAACCTTATTTAGTTTTATAAATGACGGGTTTAAAAGCATAGGGTAAATATAGTATTATTTGTTTGTCTGATTTATATTGGATTGCTTACTTTTAATTGTAAGTACAAGAATATAACTGTCTTTGTTTATGTGTAAAATGTTTATTTCTAAGTTATTAAAGATGTTGTTATAAATGAGGTAAGAAATTAATCGTTTTTGCGTTAAAAATAGAAACCTTTAAATAATAATCGAAATGATGAAGCTAAAACGTGTTTTATTAAACCTGCCAGAATACTTTTTAATAGGAGCTGTTATTTTTTATTGGGGTTCAGCAGGAAGGATGATTAATCCTATAGCTATTGGTTTGATAGTAGCTTTGATTCTTCAAATCATTTTTAAAAATAGGATTGTTGGTATATTGATTCCTGGTTTATTAATAACGATTAGCTTATTTATGTTGATGGCATTAATATCAGAGTTTAATGAGTTTCCTGTTTTTAATTTTGAGGCGAAGAAATTACTTTTTGTTGGATTAAGTTATTTTATATCGACTATAGTTTTTTCTGGAATTATGATTTATAAGTATTCTACGCTAGAAATTAAACAAGATCACCAGTGAGTTATACATCATTAATTTCTAAAATATTAATGGTGTTTAATGTGATGCTTTTGCGTTAGAAATTTCTACGATTTCTACAAGTACACTGTCGATTATTTTAGTCTGTTTCAAATTAATATAGCGCTTGGCTTTGTCAGAAAAAATATCTAAATTCGTTTAACGTAGGATATTGAATGTTAAAACGATTTTATATCTTTAAGTTAGCCAACATTAACAACAAACGAATAACTAATAAATCATGAATTCGAGTACTTGGAAATCTCTTTTAGATGACTCTGATAATCTTAGTAAACCTGCACAAGCAAAACAATTAGTTTCAATGAAGGGCATCGTCGAAATAAAGTTATTGTTAATTAAGGTTTTGAGAGGTTTTTTGGCTAAGGAGGACCTGCACGTTGGTTTAAAAACTTATATCAATAATGAGCTTCGAAATGATCTTATTGAAAAAATGGTAGTCAATCCACCTAGTCTTGAGCATTCATTTGAAGATTGGTCTCAACAAATTTTTGGTGACCAGAAGTTTGGTATAATCCTCATAGGTTTGGAAGAATACAGTAATTCCTTTGCTGAAAAAGCGGCCACTATTGTTCGTCCTTTGTTGGAAAATGCGGGATTGCCTCTTGATGGTTTGTCTTTCCTTTTTTTTATGGGAAACTATGGTTTTACACCATTTGGCATTCATAAAGAGTCTACTGGGGAGGATGGAATCTTATTACATTTAGGACCAGAGAATAAAGAATTTTATACCTGGGATGATCCAAAATACAACTCAATTGAACATAATTCTGAAGTTTTTCATAATGTTTCTGAAATGCTTATAGAAGGTAAGGCTTATGAATTAGAGCCAGGTGATGCCATGGTTATTCCACATTATGTATATCATATTGGTAACACTCCAAAATTTTCTTTAAGTTTTGTATTAGATTATGTTAATCCTCCGAAAGACCGATTCGAAAACGAACTCATAAAGGAAACGGCAGAAGAAGTATTATTAAATCATGTTGAATATGAAAAACCAATAAAATTGAATGCGTCTCATTCTGCCTTGAATGATGTGCTCGATATACATTCCATTCAGAAAAAGATGGAAATTGCGTTAGCTAGAAAAATACTAGGTTTGAAAAGTAATGGTGGTATTCGAAGAAAATCAAATAAAACATGTGCTGTAATTCCTCAAAGAGAAATTTTTTCGATTAAAGGCAAAGAAATATTTCCAATCTATTTAGATGTGCCAGGTACCAAAGAAGTTTTGATTTTCGCAAGAGGTCATCGCATAGTTTTAAAAAACCATCCCATGCTACCACAATTGATTGATCGGTTGAATAAGATGAAATACATAACATTAATCTCCATAAGACAACTAATGGAGCCAATATGGGATTTAGTAGAAGTTTATAGTTTAATACAGGAACTATTGAGCGTAGAAGCAATCATGATAGATGGCATAAGTAATGAAAACGTTGGCTAACTTAAAATGTATAATAATAGCTGTTTAGTGACCAAAAATAAAGTAAGTAAATTATAAAAAGAGACTGTGTTTAATCGAAAAGTAGTTACGTGTAAATCCGCTACTATTCTTATCCTAGACACTCTCTGTATATAGTATAAATTTTAAATATATAAGCCAGTAAATAAGTGTGTTACAATTGAATGGTTTGACTATGCTCACCACAGGCTAACTCTTTGAGTTCCTCGCAGAGAGAGCGAGTAGTGAAATATTTGTATTCACGAATTCACCTATCTAAAATAATATCTATGAGTAAAGCGAGACCCTTTTTCGGGTAACGCGATGATATTAAACTTTAGACGTTAACGACTTAAAGAACACATATCCAAAACCTAAAAATAACATGAGGTGAAACGGGAAAAGTCCGAAATCGCCCCCTTGATCGCCAACAACAAAGGCACTGTACATACCAAAGGCAAAATAAGACATGAGTAAACCTTCGAAAATGACGTGAACGGAAATGGTTTTTTTGATGTATTTGTTACTTTTTAAGTTGTCTTTAAACTTGCTGATATTGAATTTTGGTGTGCGTACAAATTCACTTTTCTTGCCTAAATGCCCTTCTAGAACAGCTATAGAATTGTGTAATGAAAAGCCCATGGCTATTGAGAAAAATACAAAAAACATACCAATGTAACTTATGAAATTTTTTATGCCACCACCATATATTTTTTTATACATAACCCAATAACATATAAAAAAGATTAGGGTGCTTACTACAAAAAAGCTCATGACTAAAAAATAGGCTTTTAAGTGGGCATATTCGTTTTTAATATATAGCATGGGAATGCTTAAAACAGCAACGATGAGTATGTTTAAAAACATGGTGCTATTTAGTAAATGTAGTAATCCGTGTACTTTGGTTTTTGGCGATATGTTTTTGTTTTTTAAAACACGCCACATCATTTTTTTAAAGTTTTCGGCACCACCTTTATTCCATCTAAATTGTTGTGAGCGAGCTGCACTTATTACTACGGGAAGTTCGGCCGGTGTTTCGACGTTTTCTAGATATTTGAATTTCCAGTTTTTTAGTTGTGCTCGGTAGCTTAAATCAAGGTCTTCGGTTAGAGTGTCTCCTTCCCAATTGCCAGCATCTAATATGCATTCTTTTCTCCAAAGACCTGCTGTGCCGTTAAAGTTTATAAAATGCCCTTTGCTGTTTCGGCCAACTTGCTCAAGCGTAAAATGAGCATCGAGTGCAAAAGCTTGAATTCTTGTAAGTATAGAGTAGTTGCGATTAATATGTCCCCAACGGGTTTGTACAACGCCAATGTCATCGTTTTTAAAATAAGGAACGGTACGTTTTAGCCAATCTTTTTGAGGTAAAAAATCGGAATCGAAAATGGCAATGAATTCTCCTTTAGCTATTTTTAAACCTTCTTTTAATGCCCCAGCTTTAAAACCTGTACGGTTTGTACGGTAAATATGTTGAATGTTTACCCCTGATTGTTTTAATCGTTCTATTTGTGTAGCAGTAGTTTGTACGGTTTCGTCTGTAGAATCGTCTAAAACTTGAATTTCTAGTTTTTCTTTTGGGTAGTCTAATAACACGATATTATCGAGTAGGCGTTCCATAACATACATTTCATTGTAAACAGGAAGTTGTATGGTTACAAATGGAATTTCGTTTGGATTTGAAAAATCGAATTTCGGACTTTTACACTCTTTTTTTTGCGCAGCTATGTAATTAAATAGTAGATTTAATTGAGCTAAAGCGTACAAGAATATAAGTACTAGTGCGATAGAATAAATGACGATGATAAGACTTGGTATAATCATTATTTAAAACTGTATTTAAAAATCCAACCTAATATTTTTATGCCTGCAAATATACTGCCTTTTACGGTTCCTGAAACTTTAGAAACACCTATTCTATTGCGATAATTTACGGGTATTTCTATATACGATAATTTTTGTTTTATGGCTTTTAATTGCATTTCTACGGTCCAGCCATAGGTTTTGTCTTCCATATTTAACGCTAATAGTTTGTCGTATTTTATGGCTCTAAATGGTCCTAAGTCAGTGAATTTTGCACGAAACATAAGTGACATTAAAAAAGTAGCGAGCCAATTACCAAATACCTGTTGCGGTGTCATAGATCCGTCTTCTCGTAGTTGTTTTACGCGAGCACCAATTACAAAATCCATGTTATCATTTAATATGGGCGCTATAATTTTAGTTAACTCTTCGGGATAATCGCTATAATCGCCATCTAGAAAAACTACAATATCTGGTTTTATATTTTGTTTGGCTATATAATTCATGCCCTTTAAACAGGCGTAACCGTAACCTTTTCGTGTTTCGAATAATACCGTAGCTCCAGCGTTTTGTGCGTTAACCTCTGTATTATCTGTAGAATTATTACTAATTACAATAACTTCGTCTACAACGGAAGGAATGTCGTTTATAACATGTGCTATAGAATCTGCTTCGTTATAAGCAGGGATTATGACTTTAATTATGGGCATAAATAGATATTGTGATGCAAAAATACAATAACCTTAGACGAGTATCAATTAAATAACTAACGAGATGGTTGTTTATATTTTCTATGAGTTTAATTTCTTAAATCATTTAGATTATTTTCTTTTTTGAAGCTTGTTAAGTCTGTCCACTCTTTTATTTTAATTCCTGCTTCGTATTTTGACGCAGAAGTTAATTTTTCGCTTTTGTACATTAAGCAATAGCCTTCTTTTTGATTGTTTTTTAATTGACACTTATGATTTATTTTTCCCATATCATCATAGAATAACCACCAACCGGTTTTTTTATTATTATTAAGACGACCTTCACTTTCTTTTATTTCGTTTTCTTTATAGAATATCCAGTATTCGTTTTGTTTGCCATTTATAAACGTTCCTTCTTTTTTGAGGATTCCGTTTCTATAATAAAATTTCCAATAGTCAGATTCGTTGCCGTTGTTAAAAACACCCTCTTGGGCAAGTTTTCCATTATTGTGAAATGTTTTTGAGTAGTTATGCTTTAAACCATTTTGATAATATTGTAATGCTTTTAATTGTCCGTTGGGATGGTATGATTTCCAATAGCCAGAGAAAACACCACTTGTAAAAACGCCGTCTTTTTCTAAGCGTCCATTTTCATGATAAAATTTCCAGTATCCTGATGGCTTATCGTTACTCCAAAAACCTTCTTTTAATAGTTTTTTATTAGTCTGATACTGTTTCCAAAAGCCTTGTTTTAATCCGTTTTTATAAAAGCCTTCGGATTCTATTTGTCCGTTATCAAAATAAGAATACCAATACTTCGTTTTTTTATCGGCTGTAAAAAAACCTTTTTCTTTTATAGTTCCGTTGGAATAATAAAAGACCCAATAATCGGTTTTTAAGTTCGAATTTAACCAGCCTTCAGTTTTTAGTTTTCCGTTGTCGAAATACGTTTTTTTATACGTTTTTTGAGCAAAAAGAATTGACGAAAATAGAAGTAAGATTATTAGTTTATTCATTATTATACTTTAAGTATGCGCTTCGACAAGCTTAGCGTGACATGGCAACTTTAATTTGCCTTTTGTGTTAAATGATATGTTTTATCATAATAATTATATTTACAATAATGAAAACGACATGTCAGTCTGAGCTTGTCGAAGACTAATCTCGCTTATCTGGATGATTATATTCAGTATAATTCTTTGAGAATTCGACTAAATCTTTCCAGTTTTCATTAATTAATGCTTCTTTTTTTCTGCGTGTCCAGCCTTTTATTTGTTTTTCAATGCTAATAGCTTCATTTAGGCTAGTGCATTGTAAACACCATTTTAGTTGTATTGGTCGTCTATTTATACGTGTAACTATCTTTTTTATATCCAGATTTATGTTGATTGATCTTTGCTTTCTAAATCATTTGTCATGCGAGTGTAAAATGATTCGTCTGAGCAAAGGATGATATAAACGTAATAGGATTTCATTTATAATAATTTTAAAGATGGTGCGGTGCTTCGACAAGCTCAGCATGACATGGTAACTTTAATTTGTCTTTAGTCTTAAATAATTTGCTTTTATGTTAATTGTATTGATACTAATGAAAATGGTAAGTCAGTCTGAGCCTGTCGAAGACTATTTTTTATTTACTAAATCCATTAAATCAACATCATTTCCTAATAATATTTCAGTAGGGTTAATTCTTCCTTCCATACTATCATTCTCTAATTTAAGTACGCCACGAGGACAAACGGCAGAACATACACCGCAACCCACACAACTAGAGCGCACAATATTCTCACCTTTTTGAGCATAGGCACGAACATCAATCCCCATTTCGCAGCTGTTAGAACAGTTACCGCAAGAAATACATTGTCCGCCATTAGTAGTAATTCTAAATTTAGAGAATAAACGTTGTTGTATTCCCATAATAGTTGCCATAGGACAACCCATACGACACCATGCTCTGTTTCCTAAAATAGGATAGAATCCTGTTCCAATAACTCCAGAGAAAATAGAACCAATTCCAAATCCATAGAAAGAACGTAAAGCACCATCAAAAGCATATGTGTTTTGATTAAGTCCAAAAGAAAAATAACTTGCATTAATTCTTATTAGACTTAAATCGAAAAAAGAAAAGAAAACTAAAAATGCAATTGTTAATAGAAAGTATCCCGTAGCTCCTTTAATCGCACTTTTATTAAGCTCTTTTCTTTTATAATACATGATTCCTCCAAATAATAAGGTTAAGAACATACCAATACTTATTAAAAAGACTGATTTTGTAAACCAATATTTTTCGGAGTCATACCCTAAGAATGTAGAGATTACGGCAACCGTTGTAACTACAGAAAATACTAATACAGAGTTAATCATCCAACGTTCAAATTTCCAAGCTTTAACACCTTTATCACTTAACTGTCTAAAAGAATCTCCAGCAGTTTCGGCTAGTCCTCCACAACCACATACCCAAGAACAATACCAACGTTTACCATATTTATATGTTAAATACGGAGAGATTACAAATACCATAACGACTCCTAAAATTAAAAAGAAGAGTCCGATAGTTTGTGCATTTATAAATTGATCTACGCGCCATTGATCAAAAGCATAATAGTTTAATGGCCACATGTTTTTAAGATCATTATATGGCAATGAAAAACCGTCCGAATTTAATCGTGCCATTAATTCTGGAATTACAAAAGCAAATGCTGTTTGAAAAAACATTACAGAAGCTGTACGTAATTGCTGGTAACGGTTATGACGATATTTAAGCATAAATTTATATCCAAAAACAAGGATGGCTACGGTATATAAAGTACCATAAACAAACCATTGGCTAGCGTTATTGCCACTCAACAGATTGCTTAAAGGGTCAAAAAGAGCAATTAAACCTGTGTTTGAGGCACCATCTTTACCTAAACCTAGATATACAGGAAAAAAGTACAATACAATATAGAATAAGGTTAGAAAGATGCCTAATGACCAGCCTAAAACGCCTCTAGAAGAAATAGATTTAAACCAAACGCCATCATTTTTTATACCTTCTAATTTAGTAAGGTAAGCTTCTCTCGCATAAATAATAGTACCTATAGAAATTAAGCCTATAGATAGTGTTAAAAACAGTCCTTTATTAGGGAAGTTAACATTAAAATAGGCTAAGATTAATATAAATAACCCTACTAAACCTGTTACTAATGCTATTTTTTGTTTTTTCGAAATATCTAAAGCATCAGGTTTTGCTAAAGACATACTGTGATTTAATTTATTGCTCATTATATTATTTCTTTATACAATTTGTAATTTTTTTTTAAATGCCGATTGAATATCTGCTTCATAATGTTTATAAAACTCAGGGTCAAAATTGGCCTCAGTTAAATGTTCTATAACATAGTCTACATTACGTTTTTCGGTTAGCCATTTATCAAATGTTTCATGGCGCATTCTTATTCCGAAGGTATTCAACCCTAAAAATTCATTTGTTATACTATTATAACAAATTGTAAGGCATTTGGTGTCGTCTTCATGTATCCAATGAAAATGGGCTTCATTTTCTCTAGGTTTAGCAAACACCCAACCATAAGTTTGATATTCAATATCTAAAAATTTAGCAGAATTAAACCAATGTCCAGGTTTGTATTGCATTTTGTTACCGCAAATCGTTTGTGCCAAAGCTTCACCCATCATTCTGCCCGTATACCAAACAGCTTCTATTGGGCGGCGTTGGTCTATACCCTCATGCTGCTCTGCACAATCACCAATAGCATAAATGTCTTTAATATTGGTTTCTAAATAACGGTTTACCTTAATACCTCTCCCTATTTCAATTTCTGTATCTTTAATAAAATCAATATTAGGGGAAACACCTGCTGTTAAACCAACCACATTACAAGGTATTTCTTCACCAGTCTCTTGTATAATGATTGATTTTACTTGTCCGTTCTCATCAGAAATAATCTCTTTTAAATTGCTGCCTAGACGTAGATCTATATGGTGATTTTTAATATGTCTGTTAATCATTTCACTCTCACCTTTAGGTAAAACGCCGTTCCAAAAACTATCTTCTCTAACTAAAAAGGTAACTGGAATATCTCTACTATTAAGCATCTCGGCCAATTCAATTCCAATTAAACCGCCTCCAACAATTACGGCACGTTTGCAAACCTTATTATTAGGCGCATACTTTTCTAAGTTCTCTAAATCTTGTTTGTGGTACATGCCCATAACACCTTTTAAATCTTGGCCGGGCCACCCAAATTTATTGGGTTTACTGCCTGTAGCAATAATAAGTTTATCGTATTTAAAGGAGTCTCCTTCTGCAAAAAGAAGGGTTTTCGATTTAGAATCTATATGTTTTACAAATCCTTTTTTTAACTCAATTTTGTTTTTCTCCCAAAACCAATTTTCGTAAGGCTGTGTATGTTCAAATTTCATGTGACCCATATATACATACATAAGTGCAGTACGAGAAAAGAAGTAATCTGTTTCGGTCGAAATAATGGTGATTTTTTTATCAGAAAGTTTTCTAATATGTCTGGCAGCGGTAACACCAGATATTCCGTTCCCTATAATTGCAATGTGCTCCATAAATTTATACTTAAAGTTAGTATTAGGTCGTAGCTAAAGATAATAACTTATATTGTATTGTTAATTTAGAATAGCTTTAAATAGTTGGTTTCTTGTAAGGAAAAATATTTTTTAAGACGTCAAAAAAAAAATTTTTAGAATGTAAGTTACCTAACATATAGTACGACAGAAGAGATGTAAATTTGCAATAAGTAAATAAAAATAGATATGAAAAAGATAACAGTATTACTAGTATTTACCCTTATGATAACAAATGGTTTTTCGCAAGACGTAAATACCTTTTTTAATAAATCAGACGCTTTTTTTAAAGAACATGTGGCAGATGGAAAAGTGGCTTATTCAAAAATTCATGCGAATCCAGAATCATTAAATGAAGTTTTAAAATTAGCAGAAAGTATTTCGGTTATAAAAAGTGATGCTAAAAACTACCAGGCTTTTTGGATTAATGCTTATAACCTTTCAGTGATAAAAGGAATTATAGATAATTATCCAACGAATTCTCCATTAGATAATGGTGGCTTTTTTGATAAAACAACGTATAGTTTAGGGGGAAAGCAAATTACTTTAAACGATATTGAACATAAATTATTAAGAGCACAATTTAATGATCCTCGTTTTCATTTCGTATTAGTATGTGGAGCACTTGGTTGCCCTCCATTAATAAATAAAGCGTATTTACCAAATACATTAGATAGTCAGTTAGAAAAACAAACTAAAATTGCTATAAATGGTTCTTTTCTAAGGGTAGATACTAAGAAAAAACGTGTAAAAGCATCTCAAATAATGGAATGGTATAAAGGTGATTTCACTATGAATAAAACATCTGAAATCGATTTTATAAATAAGTACAGAACAGAAAAATTAGAGAGTAAATTTAAATTAAGCTACTTTCCTTACGATTGGAAAGTAAATAAACAATAATTAAACAAAACAATTAAATAACACACCAAAACAAGATGAAAAAAATATTAGCACTAATTGCTTTAACAGCCGTATCATTCTCTGGGTTTTCACAAGAAGAACAGGAAGAACAAAAAAGTAATATTCAAACGTATACACCTTCAAAGTTATTGAAGAAAGGGCAATGGGATATTAAGTTTTTTAATGGGCTTTACACACAGACGAGATCAACAGATGCGCGTAGTACATCAGTAAAAATAGATAGAGAAACATTTTTTACGAATACCACAGAAATATATACAGGAATTAGTAATAATTCTAGAATTAACGTTGGTTTTGTTTATCAAGTTAGATCCAATACGTTAAATGGGCAAGGTGCCTTTGATGTGTTTAAATTTAAAGATAATGACGAGGCAAGAGCAGGGTTTACGACAATAGCCCCATCAATAAGAATACAGCCTTTTGCAAGTTTACCTAATTTTTCTTTAACGAGTTCTTTGTTTTTACCAATCTTTGAAGATAAAGCAAACGCTCCTTACTTAGATAAAAGAAGTACATATTGGGAAACAAAATTCTTTTACGATAAAACATTTGGAGGTAATAAATGGCAGGTATTTACGGAATTAGATTTGGGTTTCAATTTTGGAGAAGAAAGTTCGGAAGCTAGTGCAGATGAAAATTCTACAGAACGTTTTGCTAATAATAGTTTATTTCTTCCTTTAGCAGGGTTTTTAAGTTATTTCCCTTCAAGTAAAACTACTGTTTTTGTTAATGCTAAGCAAGGGTTCTTAATTGATTTAGGTAATGATTTTGATCAAAATTCAACATCTTTAGGATTAGGAGGGAAATATCAATTAACTAATGTTTTAAATATTGAAGCGTCTTTCGATAAGTTTGTAAGAGGAAATAATTTTCAAGGTTTAGGAGAAACATATAGTATTGGTTTAAGAGCATTGTTTTAGTCAAAAAATAAAATATTAAATTAGAGGTTTAAACCTGTTTTCAATGAAATTAATTAAGCCTCTTTTTGTTTTTTTTATTATAACAATACAATCTTGCACTGGGCAAGTCTCTAAAATTAATGGTATTAGTTTTGTGTCGTCTCGAAATGAAATTAACGAGACTCATACAAAGCCAGTTGTTAACGTTAATGCGAATTATGCAGCGGTAATGCCTTTCGGGTTTATTCGAGATTTATCGAATCCTGAAGTTGTATTTAATGGAGATAAACAATGGTTTGGTGAAACAAAATCAGGTGCAGAGCATTATATTCAAGAACTTCAAAAAGCAGAAATTAAGATTATGCTGAAGCCCCAAATTTGGGTTGGACGTGGCAAGTTTACTGGGTATATAAAAATGACTAATGAAGCCGATTGGGAAATTTTAGAAAATAGTTATTCTGAATTTATTTTAGAGTTTGCCGTTTTAGCTAAAGCAATGCATGTAGAAATGTTTTGTATTGGCACCGAGTTAGAACAATTTATAGTTAACAGACCAGAGTATTGGAATGGATTAATACAAAAAATAAAAGCCATTTATAAAGGGAAGTTAACTTATGCTGCCAATTGGGATGAATTTAAAAGAACACCTTTTTGGAACCAATTAGATTTTATAGGTATTGATGCTTATTTTCCTATATCTGATGAAAAAACACCAACTGTAGAAACCAGTTTGTTAGGTTGGAAAACGCATAAGCCAATAATTAAAGCGTTTTCTGAAACATATAATAAACCCATTTTGTTTACAGAGTTTGGATATAGAAGTGTCGATTTTTCTGGAAAAGAGCCATGGAAGAGTGATAGAGATATGAATCAAGTAAATTTAGAAGCTCAAACCAATACGACAAAAGCATTATTTGAAACTTTTTGGAATGAAGATTGGTTTGCTGGCGGATTTATTTGGAAATGGTATCACAATCACGAAAACGCCGGTGGCGAAAACAATTCGAGATTTACACCCCAAAATAAACCTGTTGAAGCTTTAATTAAAAAGCAATATGATTTAAAATGAAATATTTAAAGTACTTAATTCTTTGTGTTTTTGTTTTCTCGTCTTGTGAGAAAGATAACGATGATGATACTTTATTTACATTAGCCTCTTATATTAATGGTCAAGTTTATGAATTGGGAGCAGTTATAGCTTGTGCTGCAAGCGACGAAATTTCGAACGAGATATTGACATTTTATTACCTTGAAGAGGACGCGTCAAATATTCAGTTTTATGAAACTGTAAATGCGGAAGTTGATAAATTAGATTTTTCAAAATACATTCAAGTTTTTCTTGAAAGTGAACCGTTTTTTAATGGGGATTTAGGAAAGTTTACACAAAACGGTTCCGTCGAAAAGTGGATTATAATTACTTTTGAATTGCATGGTGAAATAAAAATTTCGAACCCTATTCGGTCAAAACAATTATCTAAACCAACAGTTTGGACAGATGCTGTAACTATAGATCAAACCGAGTCTACAATGCCGGATTTTATGTGGGAAGACAATGCAGTTGGCGACAATGCTATTTATTTTCAAGTCATTTCTGACCATCAAAATAATTTACTTTCGGGCACGTATACCTACGAAAATCATTTTCAATATTATAACATAAGTAATGTGATTTTAAATGTAACCACTCAAACACCACCCGCTTTAATTGTGGGGAATACATATAATTTCACCTTAATGGATGTAAGTGAAGATAATTGGGTAAATTTGGTCGTTTTAAAAATGTTTGAATCTCAATGATTAAAAAAACTTTAGTATTCCTTTTTATTAGCTTTTTTAGTATTAGTTTGTTTGCACAAAACAATGTGGTAGCCGATTTAAAAATTCAAGGAAATAAAAAAATAAAAGCATCTTTTTTAAAAAAAATATCAAGCCTTAAACCTGGCGATAAATTAGATTCATTAATTATACAGCAAGATATTATTAGGTTAAAACGATTGCCTGCTGTGGCACATGCTTATTATCAAGTATTTTATACGCATGATAACGCGTATAATGTATTTTATAATATCGAAGAAAATTTCACTTTAATCCCATCCTTAAGTGTTTATACGACAAACGATGATGAGTTTGCATATAGAGTAGGAATTGCAGAATTTAATTTATTTGGTAGAAATATAGCTTTTGGAGGTTTTTATCAAAAAGATATTTACGATTCTTATGCCATAAATTTTAAAGCTCCATATTTGTTTTCAAATAAATTTGGATTGGCTATTAACTATCAAGATTTAACGACACAAGAGCCTGTTTTTATAGAGAATGATATTGCCGATTATAAATATAATAATGAGTCTATTGAAGTTCTAGGACTTTTCGAAATTAATTTTAAAAATAAAATTGAATTTGGGTTTAATTATTTCGTTGAAGATTATCAATATAAATCTGGAGCAACAAGTGCTAATGTTCCACAAGAATTAAACGTCCATAAGTGGCTTTTAAAAGGGGTTTATGATAATAATAATTTAAATTATTATTATCAATATGTTTCAGGATTTAGAAGCATGCTTAATTTGCAATATGTTACTTCTACAGACAAGGCGTTGAAAGATTTCTTTATAGGGTGGAATGACTTTTTTTATTTTAAGCGTATAGGTACAAAAGGCAATTGGGCAAATAGGCTTAGATTGGGACTGTCTAAAAATGATAATACACCTTTTGCGCCATTTTCTGTCGATAATAACTTAAATGTTAGAGGCGTTGGTAATACTATAGACAGAGGGACAGGGTCTGTCGTTTTTAATACAGAATATAGGTATACCCTTTACGATAAAGACTGGTTCTGCTTGCAAGGGAATGCTTTTGTCGATTCTGGTACTTGGCGAAATCCAGGAGGTCGCCTAAGCGATTTTACCAATAGCGATAATATTAAAGTTTACTCTGGTTTAGGACTTCGTTTTATGCATAAAAAAATCTACAATGCCACGTTTAGAATAGATTACGGTATCGGACTTACTGAAAATGAAACCAGAGGTTTAGTTTTTGGTATTGGTCAGTATTTTTAATCTAAATTTAATCTTCTAACAGCTCATTTGTCTTATTTTTGCCTGAAAATTTTTAAAGAATGAGAACACTTGCGATTGGAGATATTCACGGTGGTTTAAAAGCGTTAATTCAATTATTAAATAAGTTAGAAATTAAAGATGATGATAGCCTTATTTTTATGGGCGATTATGTTGATGGATGGAGCGATTCGGCTCAAGTTGTCCAGTTTCTAATGGATTTGTCAGAAAAAATCAATTGTATTTTTATAAAAGGGAATCATGATGTTTGGTGCGAAAATTGGCTAAGAACGGGTGATGTTAATCCAACTTGGTACATTCATGGCGGAAAAGAAACCATGGAAAGTTATGATGGATTTTCTTCGGAAGAAAAAGCTGAACATTTAACCTTTTTCGAAAACTTGAAAATGTACCATATCGATGATAAAAATCGATTATTTCTTCATGCCGGTTTTACATCTATGCATGGTGTTAAAAGAGAAGTTTATAAAGAAACGCTTTATTTTGACAGAACTCTTTGGGAAATGGCTTTAGCTTTAGATAAAAATATTTCGGTAGATTCTGCATTATATCCAAAGCGATTAAGACATTATCACGAAATTTATATCGGGCATACTCCAACAACTAACTTTAGTGTAGAAACACCAATGCATGCTGCTAATATTTGGAATATAGATACTGGAGCTGCCTTTAAAGGTAAAATTACAGGAATGAATATCGATACCAAAGATTTTTCACAAAGTGATGACGTTTATGCCTTGTATCCTGAAGAAAAGGGAAGGAATAAAGGTTAATATGCTTAAATTTATACCAATTCTGTATTGAAATTACTGTAAAAGACATTTTATTGAGGTCATTTCAATACAGCATTGGTATTACTCTATACTCTTAAAGTCTTTAATCGCTTGGTTGGGTTCTATAACATTATACCCTTTCCAAAACTCAGGATCGTACTTGGGTAAATAAATAGGTTTTATTTTTGGTTTTTCAGTAAAATTAGCAAACTCTAATTCTGTGATGGGCGTGTTTTCAAAAATGACCAACTCATTTTTCTGTCTGTTTGAAAGAATAAAATGAATATCTGATGATAATTGATTCTGTTTTCTACGCCCTCTAGTATGCTTGTTTTTTTCAATAATAGCTAAAGGTCTTTTAATTCCAAATTTGCTTCCTTCCTCAACATCTGCATATTTTAAAACGTATTTATCGACGTTATTTTTAGCATAAATAAGCGTTCCTCTTTTTAAATTAAGATTGTAAGAAAGCCCTAAAAGTTTAAAGGTTTTTAAAGCTTTTACATTTTCGTAATCTACTCTAACAATGGCAAAATCATCGGTGTTCACATAAATAGTGCCTTTAAAATCGGCTTTGCGCTTAGGCGTAAAACTTATTTTATATACAAAGTTGTCATTTAGAAAACTGTAATCCTCAATTTTAAAATCATATCGGTTTGGTTTTTCTAAAAAGTTTAAATCGCTATCTTCAAAAATAAAACTGTTACGTTGTAGTTTAGAAATTGAAGATTTTCTATATTTCAAAAAGTTTTTTTTACGTTCAGCTTCCTGTTTCTTTTTTTTCTCAATAAGCGCTTCTGTTTGTTCAACATCTTTTTGTTTTTCATTTTCAAAAAAACTAGAATCTATGCTTTCTTTTGTTCCAAAAATACCTGACTTAATTTTAAAATAAGAATCACGCTTTACATGTTTTTTTATAATTTTATTAAATTTTTCTTCGTAACCTTCAAACGAGACCTCTTTGCTTTTATCGTATAAATGGGATGCTTTGATAACTTCAAGTTTTTGCGAATCCTTAATCCCAGATTTACCATAAATATCTGCTAGAATCTCTGTATAATCATCGCTGTTTTTAGGCATGGCTAATAATACACTATCAATAAATTGTTGGTTAAATTCGGGTATGGTTGTCTTTTTTATTACAACCTCATTTTTAAAAATATTCGTAAAGTTGGATGCTCTATAAAAAAGTCTGCTTTTTATAAAATTGAAATCGTAATTACGATCTAAATTTTCTTGTGCTTTTTCAATAATTTCTTCAACCGAATAATTTTTATTCGATACTAAAACTTCATCCAATTCAATAGATTTCGGACTCAATAGAACTAAGCTGTCAGAAAATGTTTTAATCAAAAAACGTTTTGTTTCATAACCTAGACATCGTACAAATAAGGAGTCTCTTTTAGATTGTTTTTTGTTTAAGTACATTAAAAAATCACCATTGGTGTTACTAATAACTCCCGTGTCTTTTGTTGTAGAAATGGTTGCAAAAGGGATGGGTTTTTGCGAAATCGAATCCCGTATTTTTGCTTGTATAAATTCTTGCGCATTCGTGTTAAATGCTATTAAGGTAAATAGTGAAAATAGTGTGTAAATGTGTTTCATCTTGTCTAAATTCTACCCGTTGTATATTTTGAATTATCTGGAATAACTAAATGTCAGTTCGAGTGATTTCGACCTTTTTGTCGGAATTGTATCGAGAACAGGTTTTGTTTTATATAAAAGTAGACGATTAACTACCGCAATTGTAACATTTAAAGTTTCCTTAAGGTAGTTTTATCAATTTTTAACATTTACGTATTTAAGATAGTATGTATTTAACTTTTTAGGAGAAGCTCCTAACCATTTTTTAATATGAATAGTCCAATAATGAAATTGAAGTTTACAAACACCATTGGTATTATAGCATCGTGCTGATGTTGTAAGCCATTTTTGAATAACAACAAATTGATTACGAGCAAATAGCTTACTAATTAAATCGTTATCCTCGTATATAATAAAATTCTCGTCAAAATGGCCAATATCGTTAAAAAGTGTTTTGGTAATAAACTGACTCTGGTCACCACCTCTGCACGATTTCCAAGAGAGTTGGGTAAACCAACTGGCTAATTTTAACCATAAATGATTGGTATCGAATTTCATTTTAAAACACCCCGCAAGATTGCCTTTTTTTACTTCGTTTATTATAAGGCTATCGAAGTTTTTTGGGGGATAGGAATCTGCATGTAAAAAATATAGAATATCTCCTTTCGCCTGTTTTGCGCCATAATTCATTTGTTTGGCGCGTCCTTTTTTTGAGTTTAAAAGGATGGCATTATCAAACTTTGAAATGGTCTTTTGTGAACCATCGTTGCTGCCACCATCAACAATAATAATATCAGCTATATTTTCTTTTGAAGCATTTTTTATAAGATGATTTAAAAGCTTAGAAATATGTTCTACTTCATTATAAATAGGAATAATAATAGATATTTGGTGCTTCATGTTTTGTCTTTCCTGCGAAAGCAGTAACTTACTTTTTAAGATTCAGTTTTAATTAATACTATTCCTGCCTATGCAAGAATGAGGAATGGTTTTATTCGTTCAAATCCCAATTATAATCTTTAAATGTTTTTTTCGCTTTCGCGGATATTTTTATGGTTGAATATTGATTTAAAAAATCAATTAAACTACCATTTTGTTTAAAATCTTTCGCAAACCAATTAAATATTTTTGAAATTTGGATGTTGTTTTCAGAAATAATATTACGTTCAGAGTCGGCTAAAAAACCTTTAGTAACCTCTGTTAATTGATCTTCTAAATTTGAAGCCGTAAATGCTTCATTTAATAATTTAGGACAAGAAAAAGAGGCGCAAACAATACTAAAATGAATACGGGGTTCGTTCATTTTTCTTAAGATGTCATGCTCGATTTCATTTAAATTATACCATTTATCGTCTAATTTCCAAAAGCGTTGATCCCAGGGTTTTTTAATGTCTTTGATGCTTTTTACAGGGTAGTGGCGCAAAATTAAATCGACGGTCATAGCGTTATAGGCATTAATCCAATAGGCTAATTTTTCTTCTTTACTCCAAGAAGCTGTAGGCCTGTTTTTGCTTAGCGATGTGATGTAGTTTAATAAATCGTTTCGATTCGTTTTGAATCCTTTGTAATTTACATGTCCTGTATTAGAAACATACTTTTTTAGTAAAGTATTCCAGCTACTGTGATTAAAAGATTCTAGAGTCGTATCGTGCTCAGTTATTGGAGTTTTATTTGTCGTTACATCTGTATTTTCTATAACAACATCATCTGTCTTTAAACTATCTGTTTGTTTGTGTTCAATGACTTCTGTGTTAATTTGTATAACATCAATTATCGAATCGTTTACTTTTTTTGTTTCTTGAGTTGTTTTCGGTGTGCCCTCAACAATGTGCTTTGTACCAGAACATGCCGTAATTAAAAAAAGTATAAAAATGAATTGTAGGTATTTCATTGTCTGTTTTTATTCTTATGGTTTTGGCTTTCGCGAAAATTTAGGATATAATTCCTGATGTATAAAATCTTTAGGGAATTGTTCATCATTTTTAAAACCAAGCTCAATATCCCGTCCGTTATGTGGCACGTAATTCGTTTTAAAAAGGTAATCCCAAATACTCAATGTTAGTCCGTAATTAACACCAAACCTAACATGCGCAGGCAATTTTTTAGCGTGATGCCAAATATGCATTTTTGGGTTGTTAAGTATATATTTTAAAACGCCGTAATTCCAACCCAAATTGGCATGGTTTAAATGACCAATTATGATGCTGAAAAAATAGACAATGGCAACATCTTGCGCCTTATAATTTGCAATTAATGCCAATGGAATATAAAGTAGAGATTTGTATAAAACAGGTTCCATCCAATGGTAACGTAAATGCGCTGCAAAACCCATTTCTTTTACACTATGGTGTACTTTGTGGAAGTTCCATAAAAACGGAACACGATGCAATAAACGATGGGTGTTCCATTGTACAAAGTCACTCACTACAAAGAAAATAATTAAACCGAGCCATTTTGGTAAATCGCCGGCATTAAAAAGTTGTAAACTGGACATGGATAAACCGATGCTTTTTAAAATATCATTTAATAGTTCGGCTGCAGTATTAGATAAAGCAATGAAGACAATTAAATTAAGAATAAAGAAATTGAAAAACATGTAAAATATGTCTAACCAAAAATCTTTTCTAAAAATAGATTGGTTTTTTCTCCAAGGAAACGCAATTTCGAGTCCCCAAACGATCAATGAAATAGCAATTAAACCATAAAAATAATTATCCCATTGGTTTTGGAAAAGTATCTCGTTTTTAAGATAATTCCAATATCCAGAATACGCGTTTTTTATGATGTCTATATATTTTTGCATAAATCATAAGGCAATTATCGCCTTAGCAACAGCCACCACCATCATAGTGAAATGTGGATTTGCTAATAAAAATATCGTCTTTACCAAGTGCAGCAATTGCTCTAGCAGTTTTATCACAAATAGCTAAAGGCTGATTTTTTAATAAAACATGCCCTTTGTCGTCATCGAAAAAACGATTCTCTCCAAAATAGATAGCTGCTTTTCCTGTAAAAATGCATGGTCCGTCTTCTGGCATAGGATCTTTAATAGCAGCTACTTCAATAGATTCTATATAAATTAACTCGTCTGTTGGATAGTTTTTAGGATCTAGAATTCTATATGGTTTACGTGCACGAATTTCTATAGTTCCAAAACCAGCATCAGTTAATGCTTTTACGTATTCAGCAATAGATAAGCTTCCGCTTAAGCATAAAGCACGCAATCTGTCGTCGTTACGTAGTTCATCATTCATAGGTTGTTCGCACGTAGGATCGCTCATGACTAGTTTACCTTGTGGTTTTAGTACACGATACATTTCTGCAATAGCTTTTTTTAAATCGTCTGCTTTAAAAATATTGAATAGGCAATTTTGAGCCGCTACGTCGATGCTATTATCTTCAACTTGTAAATTCATAGCATCTCCTTTTTTAAGATCTACAAATTCACTTTTAAACCATGGGTTTTGTGCTTCGGCTTCAATAAAGTTTTTGCGAGATGCTTCTAACATTTCGTCTACCACATCAATACCAACAACGCCATTTTTTTGACGATTGAAGTATGCGAATTGTAACAATTCCATACCGCCACCAACACCAACATAAAGCATTTTAGGATTGTTAGTTAAATCGCGTGCATGCACTGTAGAACCACAACCGTAGTTCATCTCTTGCATGATTTTCGGGATTTTTAATCCGGGTAATTCCCAAATGGGATTTGTAGTACAGCATAGGCCAACATCTGGTGTTAATGCGGCTTCTTTATATACGTCGTGTGTCGTGTCTAAATAATTACTCATGGGGTAATTTGTTAATTGTGTTTGTCTAAATAAAAGTAATCAATTTGCTGCGAATTGAATGTAACATATATGACACGGCTAAATCGTTTTTATGAGGGCTTTAAAAAGCGTAATCATTTCTGGTTCTGCTTTGCCTGCCATAGCAATGATCTCGCTAATGTCTACGGGTTTGAGGTTGTTTGGGTCGCATTCATCTGTTAAAACAGATACAGCAGCTACTTTTAATTTTAAATGATTAGCAACAATTATTTCTGGAACGGTACTCATGCCAACGGCATCTGCTCCAATAGTTTTAAGCATGCGATACTCTGCTCTTGTTTCTAGTTGAGGACCAACAACACTCGCATAAACACCTTCGTGAAGTTTTATGTTATTTGCTTTTGCTATTTGTCTGAAGCTTTCGTTTATTTTAGCATCATAGGGTGCGCTCATATCTGTAAAACGTTCGCCTAATTTTTCGACGCCTTTAAATGCTAACGGTGAACTGCCTTGAAGATTTATATGATCTTCGATTAGCATCAATTCCCCTTTTTTGAAATCTAAATTTACAGCGCCAGAAGCGTTTGAAACTAACAAGGTTTTTATGCCCAGTTTTTCCATAATACGCACAGGATATGTAACGTCTTGTAATGTGTAACCCTCGTATAAATGAAAGCGTCCTTGCATCACAATAACTTTTTTACCTGCTAGATTTCCATAAATTAATTTGCCTTTATGAAACTCTACTGTTGCTGTTGGGAAGTTAGGAATGTGATTATAACTAACTTCTGATATTATGTCTATTTCTTTTATTAATTGACCTAATCCGGTTCCTAGAATAATGCCTATTTCTGGGATGTCGAAACCTTTGCTTTGTAAGTATTCTACGGTTTCGGTGATGTGTTTAATCATTTAAATTACTGCTTTATAAGCCTTTTGGTAATATGATTACCTTCAGCCGTTATTTGTACCAAATATACGCCAGATTTTAATGAAGATAAATTAATTGTTTGTTCTTTTATAGTATTGTGTTCTGTTTGTAAAACTTTTTTTCCAAGTACATTATAGATTTCAATACCTGCGTTTATTTTTTTGTTATTAGTAATCGTAATGTTTTCGTTAGCAGGGTTTGGATAAAAATTAATGTTTTCAGAAAGTATATTTTCTTCAACACTTAGTATACTACAATTTGAACTTGAGAAAGACGTAAAATCACCAATATCCCAAAATTGACCAAACATTTCGCAATAGAAGAGAAGTTTATCGTAATCTTCTATATCTATATTATTTGGAATACTTTCGGTAAGCGATTTAGCTCCATTAATAGGAGTTATTGGGTTTCCATAGCCAGCAAGTGCTCCAACCAAACCAATTTCAATAGTTTCATAACTAGCTATTGAAGATTCAGTGTTAATTTTGTTCTCTATTGCAGCGTTTGTTTCTCCGTCAGAATTTAATAAAAAAGCTCTTATATCTGGGCCTTCAGCAGTAGCAAAGTTTGCTCCTAGATTAAGAGTTAAAGTATTATTAGTATTTAGTATAATTTCTATTTCTACAGGATTCGCATTAGATGATGAGATATTGTACATTGAAACATTAGTATTATTTCCAAAATCAGATGCGTTGACATTACATTGCGCACTAATTAAATGTGTAGAAATTGTAAAAAGAGTAGTTAAAAAAAGTAGTTTTGTTTTCATGTTAATATTTTAATTGTTCGACATAAGATTTGAAGATATTGTAAGGTTGTAAATCTTCAATAGTATCTATGTCGTTAAGAATCTCTAAAACATACATGTTGTGATTGGCTAAATGTGAAATAGTTTGTTTATAAACTGTATTTGTGCCCCAGTTCTTAACATTAAAAACAGAAGGATGTAACGTTTTCATCCCTAATAGATAATAGCCTCCATCTTCTGCAGGACCAATAACAGAGTCATGATTATCTAGTTCGTT
Source organism: Algibacter sp. (assembly GCA_039985655.1). GTDB lineage: Bacteria > Bacteroidota > Bacteroidia > Flavobacteriales > Flavobacteriaceae > Postechiella. The sequence continues at coordinate 79,794 of JBDWSF010000009.1, forward strand.
AAATGCTTTATTAATAATTTCAGGACTTAGGTCGTATAAATCGCTACCTACAATAATAATTTTTTCATAGCCACTTAAGAACCCATTTTTAAACGCGTTTTGCATACGTACTCCTAAATCTTCTCCTTCTTGTTTATGTTTTTGGTAGATCTCCGGATCCCAAATATCATGTTCTCTTATCTTAACAGAATAATAAACAGCTTTATCACAATCTAGGTTGTGTAGTACATGCTCGGTATGTTTAAGTAATATTTTATAAACATCTAATGCCGATACCTCGCCAATGCTTTTAGCTAATCGCGATTTTACTTTGCCTAGTTCGGGGTTTCTTACAAATGTTATAATTAGGTTTTTACTCATATGTTTTTATTCCTTTTTTTAACCATTTACTCCAATCTTTAGAAAACGTATGCACGCTATCTGTTTCTTTTTCGTTGGTATTGTAAATTGGTAAATTGTTGTTTTTCCATTCAAAAATACCGCCGTATAGATTCTCTACATTGGTATAGCCTGCTTTTTTTAGTTTTTCTGCAACGTCTTCAGATCGAATGCCTAATGAACAGTACACCACAATTTTTGAATTTTTATTTGGTACTCTGTTTTGAAGGGTGTCTATGTTGAAATGATCGTAACCAATATGAATAGCATTTTTTAAATGGCTCGTTTTATATTCTTTTAGTTCTCTGCTATCTAAAAGAATAGCATCTGTTTTAAGACTCGCCAATTCCTCGACGTTAATATAAGGTATGCTATTCGTATTGTGTTTTTTTAATAATTTATCGATGGTTTTTTGTGCCAATAACGAATTGGTAAAAACAAAGAATAGTAAAAAAAGAGAAGTATGTTTCATAATTATTTAGTCTAAACAATTTTAGTGAAATTACAATTGAATTCCAAAACCTTGCAAGCCGCTTTCTATAGCGGGTAAAATTTCTGTATTATCCCAAATACCTGTTTTTATGGTTCTAGCGTATTCTTCGGGTAAAGCATTGTTAACCATGAGTTTACTGGTGAGTTTGTAATTGTATTTTAAAGTATGGTGTTTATATTGTAAAGTTTCATTGGTGTCATCTAAAATAGCATACCAAACGCTTGGAGTACCATCATTAGGAGGCATACCAATAACGCCAGGGTTTAACCAGAGTTTGTTTTCTTTTTCTTGATGAAACGGTAACCCACAATGTCCGCCAATAACGACATCATAATTATCTATAGCAAAATTAGGACGTTTTTTCTCCCACGGTGTCGATTTAAAAATGAATTCAGAAGTATTGAAGTAAGAACCATGAATAATCATGATTTTTTTATCGGCATATTTAAAAGTGATATGATCTGGTAATGTATTGATAAATTCTAACGAGTCTTTAGAAATTTTACTTTGTGCAAAAGCATACCATTGTTTAGAAAAATCATCACATCGAGAACCTGCTCTAAAATCGCAGCCACAATTATCGGCACCTTCTTTCAGTTGAATTTCTACATTTCCAGCAATACTTTTAGCCTTCCATATTTTGAAAAGCTGCACACTTTCTTCGGGTTGGGCACAATACCCAACAATATCTCCCGTACATATACAGTTTTCTGGAGGAATATTTTCTGCTTCAGCAACTTGTTTCAATGCTTCTAAAGCTTGAAGGTTACTGTATACACCTCCAAAGAGTAATATTTTTCCAGATATTTTTCCTAATTTTTCTATTTTTTTATCCATTTTGGAATAGTATATAAAATGATACAACTTAAAATGCCCCAAGCGTTTATCCATAGTAAGTCAGCATACTTACCTTCTGTGAAAATTAACGCTTTTGGAAATATGTTAAAGATTAAAACAAAACCAAAAAATAATCCACATAATACACTTAAATAAAAACTAATTTTTGGTACGTCCATATTCCAAAATAAAAATACAGGCGTTAAGCCTATAACCATGGTTCCGGAGATGGTTGTTGCCGATAAAATTTCGGCATTAAAGAAAATAGGCAACGTTCCTAAAATAGCAATTAACACCATAGAAAGGCGACCAAAGGTTAAGTTTTTCCCTAGATTTAAATCGATAGCTAATAACTTTGAAAATGATGAGAATGTGGAGTCTAAAGTAGAAGCTGCAGATGTAATCATAATAAAATTAATAATTAACAAGATAACAATACCAAAGGCTTTACCAACCTCTACAGCAGCTTGTCCTTGCATGCCTTGTGTTTTTGCATAGATGCCTACAATACTAAATAATATAATGCAAAGCGCTCCAAAAACACTAGCGAGTATGAAACTTTTTCGTGTTACTTTTGGGGATGAAATAAATGCGCGATCTGTTAAAACAGGGTCATGAAAGGGGTAGCTAAATGATTGAATAATGGCTGCAAAAAAGAGATTTAAACCCATGTCAAAACTCCATGTTCCTGAGGTAGCGACATCTTTGATTGCAAAGTTTTCGACAGAAAAAATGTTATATAAAATGATGATTAGTAATATTGAAAATAGTCCCATTTGTATGACATCTGTAAATATGGAACTGCTTAACCCGCCTTTTATGGCATATGCTAAGGTTAAAATGGTAAATAAAATAATAGACCAGTAATAGGGAACGCTTCCTGTTTCTCCAAAGTAACTGCCAATAACCATAGTGTTACTCCAAACTTCGTTAAATAATCTAAAGACTATTAAAATAGAAAAAAGCGCCATGGCACCTTTGCCGAATTTTGTAGTTAAAAATTCATGAATACTTTTAAATCCGCCTTTGGTACGTAATTGATATAGTAGTATGCCTGCAATGGCAAACGATAAATAATAGCCCGCATAAGCAACGCCTCCAACAATACCAAAGCTTAAACCCAGATTTGCTGCGTTGGTAATACTTTTTGCGAAAATCCATGAAATAATTAAACTACCTGTTAATACAAATGTATTAGGCGCTTTACGTCTTTTGGTAGCTTTAAAAAAATGACTTTGAGATTTTGCATAAGGAGATATAAAGAAAAGTATCAAACTAGATATTATAATCAATAACCATTGTGCCCATTCTACTTTTCCAAAGCTCAAGGAATTATTATTTATATTTAAAATTATTGATATCATTTGTTTTGTTTATATATCTGCTCTCCTATTTTTAATAAGACTTTCTGTCTTTAGATTAGGTTTAATTGTCCCACCAAACTTTAGAGTTTATACTATTGTCGTCAGTCGCTAATGCTGCTTTATTATAATTATCAGCGTTTAATGTGGCTTCTTCTGCAGGGTATGGCATTCTTGTCGGAATTAGATCGTTATTTAAACTTGCCGAAATCGTTTTTAATTCTGGAAATCCTGTTCTTCTGTATTCTATCCAACCTTCATAACCGTTAATAATATTGGCTATCCATTTTTGAGTTATAATTTGTTGTAATGGGGTTGTTCCTGGAGCATTAAAAGCAGCTGTTCCTGTTAAGTAATCTATTGGTAATTCTGTGTTCCAATATTCAAAAGCAAGTGTGATTCCTTTGTTATAGAGCGCTTGCGCATCTGCAGTGATTAAGCCTTTAGTAGCGGCTTCTGCTAATGCAAAGTGAACTTCCCATGCGGTTATAAAATTAGCGTCTAGAGTTGATGTGTTTTCTCTAAATGCGGTTCCTGCTAAAGAATAATCAGCCAAAGTTACAGACGTCGATGTGGCATCAATACCATTTAAAAGGCCATTATAATCGTTAGTGGTTGCATTCGAAAATGGTCTAAATAATGTGTTGATTCTAGTATCGTTTAAACCCGTTAAAATATTCTCCATGGTTTCCGATAGTACAAAATTATTGAAGTCGCCAACACGTAATTGAGCGAGTCTAAAACTATTTGGATCTGAATTTGTAAAGTCGAAAACAGCATTTTGACTGTTCGTTTTAATGTAGTTTCCAGCATCAAAAAGGGCTTGTAATTCTACAGAAATATCGACTTTGTTTGAAATTCTTAAAAGATTTTTAATTTTTAAAGCATTAGCAAACAAAATCCATGCTTGTAAGTCACCATCAAATAAAATGTCGCCTTCTAACGGAATGGCATCGTTGTAGTTTTCGATAGCTAAAATACCTTTGTCTAAATTATCTAGAATGCCATCTGCGTTTAAATAAATAGCTTCTTGCTCGTCATAAGCTGGTGTTACATTGCCGTTTGTGCCATTAAAAGCTTCAAAATAGGGAATGTTACCAAATAAATCTGTTAAGCCAGCTGCCATGTAAGCTTTTAATATTAAAGCAGGGCCCTCGTAAACGTTAAAAGCATTTATGGTTTTTGATTGATTTAAAATAATGTCATTGTCTCGTAAATTTGTGAAAAATACGGGCCAAGGATTTCCGCCTAATTGTGGAGATTTAAGCGCATGACGGTCAAATAAATTAAAATCTAAAGCGGTTCTATGTTGTGCTAGTAAATCGCCAGCAACAAAACCTTCGTAACTCATTTCTTCTCCAAAATTATAAATAACTTGACGTAATAATAAACTAGGTTGCACCGAAACAGGCGCATTTGGGTTGGTGTTTATGGCTTCGAAATCTTCAGTACAACTGCTTGTTGCAAGACTTAGAAAGGTGATTATATATATAATTTTTTTCATGTTTTTGTTTTTTTAGACTTGTCAGGTTTTAAAAACCTATCAGGTCTAGTCTTGTTGCTTTATTTAAAAATCAAACCCTAGTTTAAACCCAAAACTTCTAGTCGTGGCATAGCTCAAATCTTCAACACCACTAACTAAACCATTGCCTTGAACCCCAATTTGTTCTGGATCGAAATGTGGGTTTTCTGTAATAGCGAAAAGATTATTACCTATAATAGATAGGTTTAAAACGGCTTCTTTTGTTAATCCTAAAAAGCCTTTGTTTAACGTGAAATTATGCCCAATAGAGAATTGACGTAACTTTAAAAAAGACGCATCATATACATTATTTTCTTCGTGATTTCTATCGTAAAATTGACGGTAATAACTTTCTGCTGAAACTGCAACTGTATTAGGTAATCCTGTGGTTTGGTTTAAACCTTGAGCTACAATGCCAGATTCTGGTCTAAAAGCCGTTTCGGCTAGTTGTCCGCCAACATTACCTAAAGCACGTGTTCGAGATACAATTTCTCCTCCTTGTCTCCAATCGAATAAAAAGCTAAAACCCCAGTTCTTGTAGTTGAAGCTGTTATTCCAGCCTAATGTAAAATCGGGATTATAATTGCCTAATTTCTTTAAATTACTATCGGCTATAAAACGACCATCATCATCAGTAAGAAAATCACCACTGTCATTTTTTAAATAACCTGTTCCGTAAAAATCGCCAATACGTCCACCTTCTTCAACTTGAAACCAAACGGTTTGGTTTGCGCTATCATAAATTCGGCTGTAAGCCAAAGTTAATCTACCATCGTTTTGCGGTAAATCTTTAATAGTCGATCTGTTTGTAGCGAAATTAAATGTGGTGTTCCAATTAAAGTTTTCGTTTTTAATAGGGGTAATACCAAGTACAATTTCTAAACCTTGTGTATTTACTTCTCCGCCATTAACAACTTGTTGGTTATATCCTGATGATATGACTATAGGTAAGGAGATAATTTGGTCTTTGGTGGTCGCATTATAGTACGTAACATCAAGATTTAGACGGTCTTTAAAAAAACGTAAATCTGTACCAAACTCGTAACTCGTAATCTGTTCGGGTTTTAAATTGGCATTGGGTATAAAATCTTGATTGCTAAATGTAGGTTGTCCATTAAATGTGGTTTGTGACACAAAAGCGCCAGAGGTTTGGTATGCACCAGTATCGTTACCTACTTGGGCAACACTAGCCCGTAGTTTTGCAAAAGAAAATTGACGTGGTAAATTAACAACATTTGATAAAATAAAACTTGTTGAAACTGATGGGTAAAAGAACGATGTGCCATCTACAGAAAAAGGTGTTGCTAAAGCACTAGACCAATCATTTCTACCTGTAATATCTAGAAATAAGAAATCTTTATAACCTAACTTGGCTATGCCGTAAAGTGAATTAATACGTTTTTGACTTTCAAATTGAAAAACTTCAATAGGAGAGGCTGCGTTATTTAAATTAAAAACCCCAGGTTGCGCTAAGTTTACCGTTTGCGATTGTTTTGTAGATGCATTTTGGTCTAAGCGATTACCTCCTGTAGATATATTAACTGAGAAATCTCCAAAGGTGTTATCGTAATTAATTAAGAAGTCTGTATTTACTTCTCTGTATTTTACATCATGCTCTGCATAGGCGCCGTTTTGAAAACGATTTGTACTATAATGGCGTGTAAATTGTCTGGTTTCACTGCTGTAATCCATTCCTGTTCTTAGAGAGATGCTTAAATGATCTGCAAGCTCTTGTTTTATGGATATATTTCCAAAAACGCGGTCTCTGTTAAAGGCATTTTTGTTTTCTAATAGAATAAAATAAGGATTGTCAAAAAACGTATAATTAAATGAGTACTGTTGTATGTTTTCTAAACTGGGTTGCCAGTAATTTTTAAGGCTATTAATATTAAGTGAGCGTGGACCCCATGCGACTAACGAATAATTTACATTTTCGCTACCATACCCATTAGATGGTCTGTTGTCGCTACTCGAATTAATATAACTTATAGCCGTTGTGATTTTTGTTTTTTTCGAGGGTTTGAAATTAAGCTTTGTCGATACGGTTTGTCTATCTAAGTTTACGCCTGGTATTATCGATTCGCTACGTAAATCTGTGAATGATAATCGGTAATTCCCAGTATCAAACCCGTTAGAAATAGAAATATTATTTGTTGTGGTAACTCCTGTTTTATAAAAATCTTTTAGATTGTTGGGGTTAGAATTAAAAGGGGTTGGCGTAATAGATAGATTGTTATAGAGTGAAGTATCACCACCTCTAACAAAAGAGCCATCTGGTAATTGAACGGGACTATCAAATTGCGAGACTAAGTTTCCAACATCCAAACGCGGACCCCAAGAATAGGTAATGTTATCGCTAGTACCACCACCAAGGCCGTCAACAAATTCAAATTGACCAGATTGTCCTTGTCCGTATTCATTTTGAAATTCAGGTAATTTAAAAGCAGAATCAATAGTGATAGAACTATTAATGCTTATACTAAAACCTTTATTTTTACTTCCGTCTTTAGTCTTTATAACAATAACGCCATTTGCGGCACGTGTACCATAAAGCGCGGCAGCACTAGCGCCTTTTAAAATCGTAACCGATTCTATATCATCTGCATTTACGGCCATGGCACCATTTCCAAAATCTATTTCTTGAAACCCTGCTGCTGCTTCGTTAGTCACATTAAACACAGTTTCGTTATTAATGGGGATACCATCAACCACAAAAAGCGGATTGTTGTTAGAAAAAGAAGCCTCGCCACGAATGGTGATTTTTGAAGAAGAACCAACACCAGTAGCGCCTTGGGTTATGCTTACACCTGCCAGTTTTCCTTGAATATTATCTAAAAAGTTAACGGTTTTAACTTGGGTTATATCTTTAGATTTTATGGCTTGCACCGCGTATCCCAATTCTTTGGTTTCTCGTTCTACACCAAGTGCAGTAATAACCACTTGGCTTAAACTGGTAATGTCTTCGTCTAAAATAACATTAATACGTGTTCTGTTTCCAATAGTTATAGTTTGTGATTTATAACCTAAATATGAAAATTTTAATAGGTCTGATTTTGAAGATACTATTATGGAATAGTGACCGTTTTCATCAGAAATGGTTCCTTTTTTTGATTTATTGGTAATGTTTACAAAGGCTATAGGTTCGTTTGAAGAATCTATAACAGTTCCTGTAATTGTAAGTTGTGCATAACTAATGCCAGATAGCAAAAGGATGATGCTACATAAAATAAGCTTCATTTAAAATGTTTAAATATTAAGAATGAGGTCTGAAACAAATCAGAATACGAACGTTTCTATAAATGAAGTAATAGGGGAGAACCTTTGTTGTACGCTTGTTTTAAAGTGAAATTTTCAACAGAGAAATAGATATGAGAGGTTATCTTTTTTTTAGTTGAAACAGCTTGAAGAAGATGTTGTTTTATGTAAGTTGAAATACTTTTAAAACTGTTAAGAATCGTATTTATATCTGAAGCAACATCAATATCTGTTAAAACTTCTAAATAATAGATGTTTGTTTTTTTTAAGGCAGATAGTTTGGAAATACTTCTATTTAATGCAGATGTTTGCCATGGTAATTTTAAAAAAGCTTCGATATTAAAAAGCGATTTTTTAAGTCCCATAAGGTAGAAGCCTCCATCTGTGGATGGTCCTAAAACAAGATCATGCTTTTGTAATTGAGTAATAGTTTTGGTTAAATGCTTTGCGCTTAAATGCGGTGTGTCGTTACCAATGGTTATAACGGCATCGTATCCTTTACTATAAACAGACTGGATGGCATTTGTAAAACGTTCTCCAAAAGAGTTACCAACTTGTTGTTTCTCGGAAAATAAAAAATAAGGTAAACCTGTTTTCTTAGCGACATGTAATGTTTGCTCATTAAGTATTTTAAATACGTCTTTTGAAAAATGAAATGGCTTTGATACCGTTTCTTTTTCAGCAGAATTAGCAAAAATTAATATGGCGGTTTTGTTATTCAATACTTTTATTTTCCTAATCTAAGAATGATAAATAGGATAGTCTCTTATTTTTAGAATACCTTACAAAAAAATTAAGCAACGACACCTTGGCAACTGCTTCCTGCTCCAGCCGTACAGCCATAGCAATGTTGTGAAATAACAATATTTCGACCTTCAAGCAATTCTTCATTATATTCCGAAATGTGTTTGGATTTACTATTTACTGGTAATTTTAACATTTGATTAAAATCGCAATCGAATAAATAACCATCCCAACTTATAGAAAGCGTATTGGTACACATCACGTTTTCAACTGCAGAAGGGTTATAGACTTCTACTAAAGAATACATATAATCTTCATAGTTTTCTGAAGCTATTAAATAATCTAAAAACCGAGCAATAGGTAAATTGGTAATGGCAAATAAATTATGAAATCGAATATCAAAATCTTCTTTTAAAGCCTTTTTAAAATCTCTTTCCATAGATGCTTGATCTCCTGGTAAGAATGCACCCGACGGATTGTAAACCAAATCTAATTTAAGATTGCTATCTGGCATACCGTAACCAACGGCGTTTAATTCTTGAAGTGCTTTTATAGATTTATCGAAAACACCATCACCACGTTGTTTATCTGTTTTTCCGCGTGTCCAGTGCGGCATAGAACTTACGACATGTACATTGTATTTTTTGAAAAATTCTGGTAAATCGTAATATTTTTTATTGGCTCTAATTATGGTTAAATTAGAACGTACTATAAAATCTTTAATACCTGCTTTGGCAGATTCTTCTACAAACCAACGGAAATCTGGGTTCATTTCTGGTGCACCACCTGTTAAATCTAAAGTATGTGCTCCTGTGTTTTTTATAACATCCAAACATTGACGCATGGTATCTCGCGTCATGATTTCTTTTCGATCGGGACCAGCGTCGACATGACAATGATCGCAAACTTGATTACACATGTAACCGACATTAATTTGTAGAATTTCTAATTTTTTCGCTTTTAGCGGAAATTGATTGGTTTCAGAAATTTTACTTTTAAAGGTTGGTAATTCACCATTCTTAAAGATACCATTAGATAGTATGTCTAATTGGCGATTACTATTTGCTAAATCGCTATCGCGTTTTTGTAAAGACTTAGTTGCCATTAATAATTATGTTCTTAAATATGTTATTTAACTATAGACTGAGAACTGAACACTGCTGACTGAGACCTGCGTTAAGGATTGAGGCATTTGTTGAAGCTCATCGCAGAGAGCGACTGCCGAAAGCCTGACCCTTGTGGTAACGCCCATAATTTATCCGTCTAATTTATTTACTTTATTCATCATTTGTACACCATGTACTAGAGTTGCTCCACTTTTTATGGCTGCGCCAACGTGTATAGCTTCCATCATTTCTTCTTTGGTTACGCCGCGTTGTAAGTTGTCTTTGGTATATGCATCTATGCAATATGGGCATTGTTCTGTGTGAGAAACAGCCAAGGCAATTAATGCTTTTTCTCGGGCTGTTAATGCACCTTCTTCAAAGACTTTTCCGTAATAATCAAAGAATTTGTTCCCTAATTCTTCATTCCATTCAGTGATTTTTCCAAACTTTCTTAAGTCGGCTGGGTCGTAATATGTTTTTGACATTTATACTGTTTTTAAGTGTAAAAATGAAATCTAGCCAATTAAGTCGAAAAAAAGAAACTTACTTAACATAAAAAAACGTTAAAAATGGATGCGTTACTTTTTTTGAAATTTGATGCGCGTCTTTTTAGAATGTCTAACTAGGATACCAGCAATTTCTGTTTTATTTTAGCCGCGCTTAAAGTTTGATAAACAACTAAAAATTATATAAAATGTCATTATATCCATTAAAATTCAATCCCGTTTATAGTTACCGTATTTGGGGTGGCGAAAAGTTGAAAACGGTTCTTAATAAACAATATGAGGAAGACTTAATTGGTGAGTCTTGGGAGATATCGGATGTTGAAGATAATGAAACAACAGTGTCTGAAGGTGAGTTAAAAGGATTAACTTTAAGACAACTTGCTGAACAATTTAAAGGCGATTTTGTTGGTCATAAAGTTTATGAGAATTTCGGGACTGAATTTCCGTTGCTTATTAAATTTATTGATGCTAAAACGCCATTGTCCATACAAGTACACCCAAGTAATGAGTTGGCTAAGGAGCGTCATAACTCGTTTGGGAAAAACGAGATGTGGTACATTATGCAAGCTGATGAAGATGCCGAATTAATTGTTGGATTTAATCAAGATGTTGAAAAAGACGCATATGTTAATCATGTTGAAAACGGAACACTTACAGATATTTTAAATATTGAAAAAGTGAAGCGAGGTGATACCTTTTATATTCCGACAGGTCGTGTGCATGCTATTGGTTCTGGAGTTTTATTGGCCGAAATTCAGCAGACATCAAATATTACTTATAGAATTTACGATTATAATAGAGTGGATGCTAAAACAGGTGAGACACGTGAGTTACATACTGAATTAGCTGTGGATGCGATCGATTATAATTTTTATGATGATTACCAAACGGAGTATACCGCAGAAACTAATAAATCGACTAAACTAGTGCATTCTCCATATTTTAAAACAAATATTGTTGAGGTGAATGGCGAAGTTAATAGGGATTATACGAATACAGATTCTTTCGTAATTTATATGTGTGTTGAAGGTGGTTTAGAATTAGAATGTGAAGAAGGTAAGTATGCTTTAAATACTGGTGAAACCATTTTACTTCCCGCTGTTACTAAGCATGTGAAGTTGACTTCGAGTGTGAATACTCGAATTTTAGAGGCGTCGTTGTAAGTTGTTAGTGTATTAAAACTGTTGTGTATTTTGATTGCAAAAGTGTCAGTTTGAGTCATTCTAGTTTTTTTGTCAGAATTGTATCGAGAACAAACTTTACTCAAAATGAACAACATGTTGTATTAAAATAATAGGTTTAAGTTTCTTGAACTTTTATTAAAAGAGGTGTTTGGATATCAATTCAAACACCTCTTTTTTATTTTAACTTAAATTTTTCGTAGAAAAAGCAAAGACTTTTGATAATTTGAGTCAAAATCAGTGTTGAATTTTTAATTTTCCAATCTCAAACGTATATTTTAAAAAAACAACAACATTTGTATTATATAGGATATGATTTAGGAAGTTCTTCGGTAAAAGTTGCCATTGTAAATGCGCAAACAGGGGAGAAATTAGTGGCTTTAAACGAGCCAGAAAAAGAAATGGAAATCATTGCCGTTCATGCAGATTGGGCAGAACAAGACCCAAATAAATGGTGGGAATATGTTTGTTTAGCTACTCAAAGAGCTATTAAAGAAACAAATATTGATGCCACTAAAATTACAGGTATTGGTATTTCGTATCAAATGCATGGGTTAGTGGTTGTAGATAAGCAAGGCGAACCACTTCGTAATTCTATAATTTGGTGCGATAGTCGTGCTGTCGAAATTGGTAATAATGCCTTTGATACTATTGGGCAAGATAAATGCGCTAATCAACTTTTAAATTCTCCTGGAAATTTTACAGCGTCTAAACTGAAATGGGTGCGTGATAACGAGCCAGAGGTTTTTGGTAAAATTCATAAATGCATGTTGCCTGGCGATTTTATTGCTTATAAATTAACAGGGCAAATCCATACCACAAAAAACGGTTTATCTGAAGGTATACTTTGGGATTTTGAAAATGATACACTTGCTAATTTTCTATTAGAACATTACGGAATAGATGCATCATTAACTCCAGATATTGTTGAGAATTTCACAAAACAATCTGCAGTAAACGAAAAAGGCGCTTTAGAGACCGGTTTACCAATTGGTGCCACTGTAAATTATCGCGCTGGCGATCAACCAAATAATGCTTTGTCTTTAAACGTGTTTAATCATGGTGAAGTTGCAGCAACTGGCGGAACGTCAGGTGTTATTTATGCGGTTACTAATTCTTTAAAATCTAAAGAATCATCAAGAATTAACAATTTTGCACATGTTAATTACACAAAAGAACAACCTATTTTAGGTAAGCTGATGTGTATTAACGGTTCTGGAATTCAATACCGTTGGCTAAAAGATAATATGGCGGCGAATTCATATGAGGAAATGAATATTAAAGCAGAAGAAGTAGCAGTTGGATCAGACGGGTTATGTGTTATTCCTTTCGGAAATGGAGCAGAAAGAATTCTGAATAACAAAAACATAGGCACGCATTTTTGTAACCTTAATTTAAATACGCACAGCGACGGACATATGTACCGTGCAGCCCTAGAAGGTATAGCATTTTCGTTTGTTTATGGGATGGATATTTTGAAAAATGATAATGCCGAAGTCAATGTGATTAGAGCGGGGAACGATAACTTATTTCGTTCCGAGATATTTTCAAATACGGTGGCCACACTAATAGGTCACGAAATTGAAATCTATAATACAACGGGAGCTGTTGGAGCAGCAAGGGCAGCAGGATTAACCGATGGTGATTTTAAGAAATTTGGTGATAATATTACAAATAACGATCATGTCATGACGTACAAACCATTAGGGAACAAAGAGTCTTATTTAAAGGCGTATCAAAATTGGAAAAAAGAATTAGAAATAATTTTAAAGAATAAATAGAATGAATGGCCTTTAGCTGCTAGCTATTGGCTTTTAGTAAAAAAATAAAAACTAATTAACTACGAATAACGCGCCAAAAGCCAAAAGCTAGCGGCTAAAAGCAAAACAAAATGGCATTAATAGGAAACAAAGAATACTACAAAGGTATAAGAGAGATTAAGTTTGAAGGTAAAGAATCAGACAATCCGTTAGCATTCAAATATTACAACCCAGACCAAGTGGTTGCTGGAAAAACAATGCGTGAGCATTTTAAATTTTCGATAGCGTATTGGCATACGTTCTGCGGAGAAGGTCGAGATCCTTTTGGACCAGGAACGCAACAATTTGAATGGGATAAATCATCAGATGCTATTCAAGCGGCAAAAGATAAGGCAGATGCTGCTTTTGAGTTTATTACTAAAATGGGATTTGGTTACTACTGTTTCCATGATTACGATTTAATTCAAGAAGGTGCTACATTTGGGGAGTCAGAAAACAGATTAGCAGCTATTACCGATTACTTAAAAGAAAAACAAACAGCTTCGGGAGCTAAATTACTTTGGGGAACAGCAAACTGTTTTTCTAATCCAAGATATATGAATGGGGCGTCAACAAACCCTGATTTTGATGTTGTTGCTCGTGCGGGTGGACAGGTTAAATTGGCTTTAGATGCAACCATTAAATTAGGTGGTGAAAACTACGTGTTCTGGGGTGGTCGTGAAGGTTACATGTCGTTGTTAAATACAGATATGGGTCGTGAGTTAGACCATATGGGACAGTTTTTAAGTATGGCTCGTGATTATGCACGTGCTCAAGGATTTAAAGGAAATTTCTTTATCGAGCCAAAACCAATGGAGCCAATGAAGCACCAATACGATTTTGATTCAGCTACAGCTATCGGTTTCTTAAAAGAATACGGTCTAGATAAAGACTTCAAAATGAATATAGAAGTTAATCACGCAACTTTAGCACAGCACACGTTTCAACATGAAATAGAAACTGCCGCAAAAGCAGGTATGTTAGGTAGTTTAGATGCAAATAGAGGTGATTACCAAAACGGATGGGATACCGATCAGTTTCCAAATAATATTCAAGAGACTACCGAAGCTATGTTGGTGTTCTTAAAAGCTGGTGGTTTACAAGGCGGTGGAGTTAACTTTGATGCAAAAATTAGAAGAAACTCAACAGATATGCAAGATGTTTTCCATGCACATATTGGTGGTGCTGATACGTTTGCAAGAGCGTTATTAATTGCAGATAAAATTATGACATCCTCGCCTTACGAAAAATTGAGAACAGAACGTTACAGTTCTTTTGATACAGGAAGCGGAAAAGCATTCGAAGACGGTAAATTATCTATGCAAGATTTATACAAAATCGCTCAAGATAATGGTGAGTTAAGTTTAAAAAGTGGCAAACAAGAATTATTTGAAAATATAATTAATCAGTATATTTAAAATCAAGAAAACGTTTTAATATAGTGTGGTTACTCTGTTAAAACGTCTCAAAATAAGGAGCGAATCGTACAAAATTAGTGTCAGATTCGCTCTTTTAGCTTAAAAATATATTCTAAATAGTATATTAGCAGTCAACTAACTAAAAAATAACTTTAAAATAAGATTATGGGCATTATTTCATTTGTAGGATTTACGCTGCTAGTAGCAATCATATCATATTTAGCGACTCGAAAAACAAATGAGAACACATCTGATGGTTATTTTTTAGGAGGCCGAAGTTTAACAGCAACTGTTATTGCAGGTTCATTACTGTTAACCAATCTTTCTACCGAGCAAATTGTTGGATTAAATGGAGATGCCTACAGAGATGGAATATTAGTAATGGCATGGGAAACACTTGCAGCAATAGCTATGGTTATAACAGCCGTGTTTTTATTGCCACGTTATTTAAAAGGCGGTATATCTACCATTCCTACATTTTTAGAAAGACGTTTCGATAGTACAACAAAGGCGTTAACGTCAGGACTGTTTCTAACAGGTTACGCGGTCGTATTATTACCAATGGTATTATTTACAGGTTCTAAAGCCATAAGCGGTATGTTTAACCTTCCCGAAATGCTTGGTGTAAGCGAATGGGGGGCTGTTTGGATTTGCGTTTGGGGTATTGGTATCATAGGTTCTATTTATGCCATTTTTGGAGGTTTAAAAGCCGTAGCCGTATCCGATACTATAAATGCCGTTGGTTTATTAATTGGCGGACTTTTAATTCCTATTTTTGGATTGATGTCAATTAGTGACGATGGCAGTCTTTTTGGAGGATTAACAAAACTAACCACAGAGCATCCAGAAAAATTTAATGCTATTGGAGACGAAAACTCTTCAATACCATTCGCAACCATATTTACAGGTATGATGTTGGTACAATTATTCTATTGGGGTAGTAATCAACAAATCATTCAAAGAGCGTTAGGTGCAAAAAACTTAGCCGAAGGTCAAAAAGGATTAACGATTGCAGCCTTTATAAAAATATTAGGGCCTATTATAGTAGTATTGCCAGGTATAATTGCATTTCATAAATATGGATCAGGTATGAGTACCAGCGATGTATATCCAACATTAGTGGCCGATGTGTTACCAGAAATGTGGATAGGCTTTTTTGCAGCCGTATTATTTGGTGCTATTTTAAGCTCATTTAATTCTGCATTAAACAGTTGTGTAACCTTATACGGAGTCGATATTTATAAGCAATTTATAAACAAAGATGCAGGCGAATTAGAAGTCGTTAAAAAAGGAAAACGTTTCGGTGTTATTTTAGCGTTTTTCGCGATGTTAATCGCGCCATTTTTAGTGTATGCCGATAGTATTTTTGGTTATTTACAAACTGTAAACGGAGCCTATAGTGTGCCCATTTTAACCGTTATCATTATGGGGTTTGTAACCAAACGTGTGCCAGCTATAGCAGCCAAAGTCGGTGTGATATTCGCCTTTTCTATTTACGTGATATACATTGTTTTATCTAACGGACTTGGATTAATCGATATGCATATGCTACACATGCAAGCCATAACCTTTGTGTTAACCGTAATCATCATGTTAGTCATCGGAAAACTCAAACCAAGAGAAACCGATTACCAGCAGCCTTATACAGAACAAGTAGATGTAACACCATGGAAACCCGTTAAAATTGTCGGGATATTTATCTGTTTAATTGTTGTATCAACTTATTTTATTTTTAGTTAAAAAATTAAAGAAAATACATTTAAAACCTCTATAACATCATGTGTTTTAGAGGTTTTTTTGTGGGCGTTCCCCAAGGGGAGGGCTATCCATTGTATCTTTCTTGTGCTGAACTTGTTTCAGTATCTCATCGAGCGTATTCTAGATCTTTAAAATAAGTCATAAATCTAACTTTATAGTTTGGCACAAAAGGATGTCATTTCCCTAACGCAGGGCTATTTGCTAAATGTCATTGGAGAATGGGGAACGACTGCTGCAATCTCTTAAATTGAATTTTTACTGTTTAATTGGAGGTTGGTTTATGGTTTTCGTTGGTCATTGACAGATTGCTTCGTGCCTCAATGACGAAAATTTTAATATTTATTAAATTCATGTAACATTTCTAAATATTAATCGTCTATCTAAAAACTCAAAAAAATAAATAAAAAACCATTTCAAATTTTTGCACTAATTCTATTATGTGTATCATGTTCTAGCGACGATAATAATTCGAATCCTTCAGACGATTTGTATTTAGAAATTCCAGATGCCGAGTTCGAATCAAAATTAATTAATCTAGGTATA
>JBDWSF010000010.1:0-2929 GCA_039985655.1 Algibacter sp.
AATACAGGCCTTTATTTCTTAAAGGGCTATGATAACGAAGGAAATAGCGAAGCCATTAGATTCATGAAAAAATAATTTTTTAATGAAGTAATACTAAAAATTTATTTCAAACCTTCTAACCTGAATTAAGCATAAAAACATTATTCATATGTTTTTATGCTTAATTCAGGTTATTTAGTTCTCTTTCTTTTGTAGATATCGCTATAATATAAACTATCAAAGTTCTTTCAAATCAAAAAAAAGTGATTAACAATACCTGTTATTCTTTTACCAATTTCATTATTGACCTTGATAAAATCATTTTGATTTCTGCAAAACAAACACCTGTTGTCAAGCCATTTAAATAAAAAAAAACTAAACACCTATATATCAACACAGAAAACAACTAATCCAGATAATTTCACATGTAACATTTCTTAAAAAAACTCAAAAAATTAATACGTAAAGACATTTATAAAAAACACGAATGAGCGAAAAAAGAAACAAAAAAACCGAAATGAGCATAAATATTAGATATAAAAATTGGAATATTGGCATTAATATTAACCTGTAAAAACCATAAAAAAATGTTAAAATTAAAAATCAAATTTTTAATCCTACCCCTCTTTTTACTTGTAAACAAAATTCAAGCACAATACCTCTGGTACGAAAACGAAACAGAAACCGAAAACATTTTATACTCAGGAAGTGCCTCTGGTACTTTTACTACTAATGAAACCAATCCAAGTCAAACTGGAATTAACACAAATACAACAAGTACTAAGTTTATTAGAGATAGTAGTGCTTCAAGTGGTTTTTCTTATTTTAAACTATACCAACCTATAGAAACGGCTGCCAATATTACAATCACTCTAAATGCTTATATAGATATACCTACAATAGACTTAGCTGCCAACAATCGTCTTCGTATATATTTTAAAAATACAACTACCGGAGATATATTCTACAAACAACTAACTTTTAATATAGGACAAGAATGGCAAAATTTTTCTGTTAATATTGATTCTACCGATTTCATTTCTACAGGCTTAGCAAGTGGAGGTTACGATGAAATACATATTGGGTACGGTAATGGACAATCTTCTACAACTGCCATCACCTATTATATAGATCAAATTTATGGATCTGTAGAACAAGAAGTACAATATGTATTGTATGAAAACGAAACAGATATTGATTATATTTTACTTACAACAAATACGAATGGTGTTTTTAGCACAAATGAAGTAAACCCAGACCAAACAGGAAATAATAACAACCTTGTTGCCTCTAAGTTCGTCAGACAAGCAGCCACAAACAAAGGTTTTACTTATTTTGATCTATACCAACCTATAGAAACTGCAGAAGAGCATAAAATAAGCCTAAAAGGTTATATAGATATCACTACTTCTAACCTACTTTCTAGTGGTGATCGCCTACGTGTCTATTTAAAAAACACAACAACTGGAGATATAATCTACAAACAAATAATTTTCACTGCAGGTCAAGAATGGGAAAATTTCTCTTTTGTTTTTAATGCAAGTGACTTTACAGCAACTGGATTAGGAAGTGGTGGATACAATCAAATGTATATTGGTTATGGAAATGGTAAATACACCAGTACAGCTATTACTTATTATATAGATAGTGTTTATGGTACAAAACAACAATTCCCTTACAATAGCAATGCAGACTGGCTAAAAGGATCTTGGGGAGTAACTTTTCCTGTTTTTGGAGGAGAAAGACTGGATACTGAAGTTAACAATGGTTATGATCATAGAGCCGGAGCTCAAGAAATAGTAGACAATTTACCTGCCGTTGGACATATTATTACCAACTTATCCTATTTTGCACATTCACATTACTTTACTTTAAGAGCCAATAGTAATGTAGATGTAGCTAATGAAATACATGAAAGCTTAATTCCTAGTCTTGCTAATGAAACAATTATTTTTGATGTATTGCAAACTTTTAAGGATTCTGGAAAAAAAATCATCTTATACATTTCTACAAATTATATGGATAGAGCAAGCGATGAAGTTAAAGCTGCTTGGCTAACATATTATACAAACAAATTTGCAGGAGACGAATATGCAGCTTATAAAGACCTTGTTGAAGGGTTTATAGATAATATAAAAGATTATGCAGATGGGTATTGGATAGATACTCCCTATGCTCTTTCAGCTGACTCTAAACTTGAAGATTTTGTTGACATGATAAAAGCAACTGACCCTAATTCAATCGTCAGTGCTGGTGAAGGTCATGTGTATTATACAGATAACGGTAATAGTGTCCTAGTTGATACTGATGGAGTAGAAGATGAAGATGAAAGAGATTACAACATTGTACTTCATGAGGCAATAAACTCTTACCAAGATTATACAGGTGGACATATTACACCTCTTGGACTAGGAGCTCCATCAAATTCTTGGGGGTACGATGAGTATACATTACCCAACATGATAGAAAATCCTTTGACTTATTACCCAGGAAACTCATGCGTAAAACATGGATGGTTTCCTATGCGAGAAAGATGGCACTCTCCTAGAGTAAATATTAATTTTGACACTGAGCAAGCTTATCGATTTGTAAAAAGTATTACTGATGCTGGTGCAGCCGTAACTTTTGCCAATACAACTGATTATGGAGTAACTGCCCCTGGACATATGATGGCCGATGAAATGGTAATTATGCAGGAAATCAATGACCGATTACTTATGACTACTGTTCCTGATTATATCCCTTATACCCGACCTTTAGGAGCTTTCTTAGTTGGAGAAGAACAAATATACCCTTGGTATGAAAATGAAGAAGATACAACAACAGATTATATACCATTAAATAGTACTACACAGGGTAGTCTTACGGAAGATTTCACAAACCCTTTTCAAACAGGAAATAACACCAGTAGTACAGTTGCTAAATTTATAAGAAGCGGAGGTAATCCCGC
>JBDWSF010000011.1:0-114363 GCA_039985655.1 Algibacter sp.
TTGGGCTTACCATATAACTACAATTTGCAATGTGGTTTCCTAAATCAATTTGGTTAGGTTTAATGATATATGTTCCGAGTATTTGTCCATTTTCTTCAATCACATAAGTTTCCATATAATCTGTAAACCAATGTCTTTTCAGGTCATTTTTCGATGTATTAGGATTGAATACATATGTGTCTCCAGTTTCAATCACTTTTGAGAATATTTTCCAAACTTGGTCAATATCTGTTTCTGTTGCTTTTCTAATGTTCAATTTGGTCTGTTCTTAAATTACCTACAATGTTTTTACGGATATGAAATCGTTTTAATGTTTTATATCTGACGTTAAACGAAGGTACCCGAAATTTTTTACAAAGTCAAGCAATGCACTAATATTCTAATTCCAGTAGCTTAACCTATATTTAGTGCATATTTACATAAATATTTTTAGTTATAATAAGTATATTTTATAAATGACTCAGTTTATAAGTGTTTGATGGCGTTATGCTGATAATATGATGTTCTAATAATAATTTTATAACCGTTTTTGTTTCTGTATCTGTATAACCCAATGTCTTTGTTATATGTCTTGAAGAATAATCTCCATTTTGTAATAATTCTATAATTTGATTTTTTAAAGGGCTAATGGTTTTCGGTTTTTTTGATGCTTTTGGGTTTGTGCAAACAGAACAAATTCCGCAAGGTTTAATATCTTTTTCTCCAAAATAAGAGAGTAACTGTACACTTTTACAAGTAGAGTCGTTTTCAATATACTTCAGTATGGCTTTTACTTGTCGCTGTTTTAATTGATTTTGTAATTCTATCCCCTTGGCAATTCTGTTGATGGTTTTATCATCTTCACGAGGCATTATAAAGGTGACTTGCGCATCAGTCTTACCAGCTTGTAAGGTGATAATTTCATCCTTTTCTAATTGTTTTAAAGCATTCATTAAAGTAAATTCGTTTATAGATGCTTTATTAGCGATGCTTAACGTATTTATTTTTGTCTCATTGTCAAAAACGCCACCATAGAGTCGCAAAATACATTTTGCAATGAGGTTTAAGTTTTGATGCGTCTTTAAATAATTTAAAAGCGCATTATTACTAATTATAAATTGGAGTGATACCTTATTTTTAAATTGTTTTGTTAAAGTGATAACACTATTTCTGTCTAAAACTAAAAGCGCATTATAACTTAAAATAGGGTTGAAGTTGTAGGTTTTGCAGAAAGAATTAAAATCGAAATCGTTAGTAATATCTTCACCTTCACCATAAGAAATTTGAAAATAACTACATAGTTTTCGGTATACTTGCTTAATAAAATCGACAGTTGGTAAAACCTTTAAGAACTGATTTTCTGCCAATTGCTTGTCGCTTTTGTTCTTTAAAATAACAGCAAAAGCCTTTTCTCCATTACGACCAACACGACCAGCTTCTTGAAAATAACTTTCTATACTTTCTGGTAAATTAAGATGAATTACCGTTTTAACATCTGGCTTGTCTATACCCATTCCAAAGGCATTGGTAGCAACCATAACTTGTTTTTGGTTGTTTACCCACGCCGTCATGTTAGTGTCTTTTTCGGTATTCGAAAGACCACCATGATAATAAGTAGCCGTTATCTTTTTCGAATTTAAAAAAGCACTTAATTCTAAAGTTAATTTTCTGTTTCTAACATAAATGATGGAGGATGCTGTATATTTTTTTAAAATGGTTTCTACACGATAATATTTATCATCTTCATGAAAAACCAAATAGGCTAAATTGGGTCTATAAAAAGATTGTTTAAATATTTGAGGCTTAATAAAGTCGAGTTCTTTAATAACATCTTCTATAGCTTCTGGTCTTGCCGAAGCTGTTAATGCTAAACAATTTACGGTAGGGTGTAACCGTCTAAGTATAGCAATGTTTTTATAAGCAGGTCTAAAATCATTTCCCCATTGTGAAATACAATGTGCTTCATCAACCGCAATTAAATTTACATCCATTTGCTCGATGCGCGCTTGTACAATTTCTTGTTGCAACCGTTCAGGCGAAATATATAAAAATTTATAATTACCGTAAATACAATTATCTAAAAGCGTATCTAATTCTTGGTAACTTATACCGCTAGTAAGCGCCATTGCTTTTATTCCTTTACTTTGTAGGGCTTGTACTTGGTCTTTCATTAAAGCAATTAAAGGAGAGATAACAATACAAATCCCTCTTTTTGCTAAAGCAGGTATTTGAAAACATATGGATTTTCCCCCGCCCGTTGGTAACAGAGCAAACGTATCTTCGCCATTAAGAACCGCATTTATGATCTCCTCTTGATTAGGACGAAATTCTGTGAATTTCCAATAACGCTCTAATATGTTAATGGGATGTTCCATATTACATATTAAGTGTGTTTAATATAAAATCCACTCGGTTTTCAACGCTATCAAACGGTACATCTAATAAATTGTAGTTGTAAGACTGATAGGTTTTTAAAAGGTTATCATGTATTTTTATGGCTTGATCAAAATTCTCATAACGTTCGTTATCACTTGTGTAAATCGCTTCCCAAGGCTTTAAAATAAATGAGTAGTCGTATTTGCAATGGTTACAAACGTCTATAAATTGTTGTGGATATGCATCACCAATATAATCCATATAAGCCAAGACATCATGAACACCTCTGTCAAAAAATATAATAGGGCTTTCTATTTTATCAGCATCTAAAAACTGTTTTTGTCTGCCTTCTAAAAGACGTTCACTAAATAATAAAGGTTGGGTTAAAAATAATTGATCAACACCTTCTTTTTGAGCATCTATAGTGACTTGTCTAGAAATCTCTTCAAGACATGGGTAACCGCGTTTTATTAATTCATTTATTATAGTAGATTTTCCTGTTCCAGGTCCACCTGTAATTACAATTTTTTTAGCTGTCAAATTGAAGTGATTTTGACTGTAAAAATCGGAATTATAATGATGATTACCAATTACTAGTTAAAATTATCTCAAATGATAAAATGCGTATAGAAATTATCGGATGAAACAGTATCTTTGTAACTAATAAAAAAAGCAGATGAGTACACCTCCAAACCCTGAAGAGTTTTACGAAAAACTAAAAGGACAATTACATGAAACTGAAAGTTGGCCAGCCGAATACTTATATAAATTTATTGTAAAATCCGATTCTAAAAAGATAGCAAATATTGAAGTTATCTTCGATAATATTGGAGCCGTTATTAATACGAACGCATCTAAGAATGGTAAATATACTAGCGTATCTATTAACGTATTAATGCGAAATCCGGATGCTGTAATAGAAAAGTATAAGGAAGTTGCAGAAAAGGTTGAAGGTGTGATAAGTCTTTAATTTTTTTTTGTATTTTGCGAGCGCACAACAACTACGTGCACAACAATTAAACTCTACACATTTATTTTGATAGATAATTTAGAATATAATACAGAGCGTGAACATTTAATTATTCCTGAATATGGTCGTCATATGCAGAAAATGATTAATCATGCAAAAACACAAGAAACAAAAGAAGAACGTAATAAATTAGCGAAAGCAATAATTTCTGTAATGGGAAATATGCAACCGCATTTAAGAGACGTTCCAGATTTTCAACATAAACTTTGGGATCAGCTTTTTATAATGGCTAATTTCGAATTGGATGCCGATTGTCCTTTTGATAAGCCAACAAAAGAGTTGTTAGAAGAACGCCCAAAACCTTTAAAGTACCCACAAAACTTCCCAAAGTATCGTTTTTATGGTAACAATATAAAGACCATGATAGACGTTGCTAATACATGGGAAACAGGTGAATTGAAAGAAGCGCTTTTGTATACGGTTGCTAATCATATGAAGAAGTGTTTTTTAAATTGGAATAAAGATACGGTTGAAGATTATGTGATTTATAATCATTTATTCGAGTTGTCTGATGGTAAAATAGATTTGAGAAAATCTGAAGAAAAATTAACAGATTCTAGCAGTTTATTAAGAACTAAAAATAAGTACAGTTCTAATAGTAACAGTAACAATAAGAAATCGCATCATAAAAAAAACAATTCCAATAATCGCCAAAGAAAACGCTATTAAGCATATATGGGAACATTTAAAATTGAAGGAGGTCATCAATTAAAAGGAAGTATACAACCTCAAGGAGCAAAAAATGAAGCTTTACAAATTTTATGTGCAGTTTTATTAACTCCAGAACGGGTTACTATAAATAATATTCCAGATATTGTTGATGTTAATAAATTAATTAGCTTACTTAAAAATTTAGGCGTAAAGGTTGAAAAATTATCTAAAGGTACTTATTCATTCCAAGCAGATAACGTTGATTTAGACTATTTAGAATCTGAAGCCTTTAAAGTTGATGGACGTGGTTTACGTGGTTCTATTATGATTGTTGGTCCATTGTTAGCACGTTTTGGCAGAGGGTATATTCCTAAACCAGGAGGTGATAAGATTGGTCGTCGTCGCTTAGATACGCATTTTGAGGGTTTAATAAATCTTGGTGCTAAATTTAAATACAGTAAAGAAGATCAGTTTTATGGTGTTGAAGCTGATAGATTAAAAGGCGCTTATATGCTTCTAGAAGAAGCATCAGTTACCGGTACAGCAAATATTGTAATGGCTGCAGTTTTAGCAGAAGGACAAACTACAATTTATAATGCGGCTTGCGAACCTTATTTACAACAACTTTGTAAGATGTTGAATCGAATGGGAGCAAATATTGGCGGTATTGGTTCTAATATGTTAATTATTGATGGTGTCGATAATTTAGGAGGAACAGACCATACGATGTTACCAGATATGATTGAAATTGGTAGTTGGATCGGTTTGGCAGCAATGACCAAAAGTGAATTGACTATTACCAATGTGTCTTGGGACGATTTAGGTGTAATACCAAACGTTTTTAGAAAATTAGGAATTACTCTTGAAAGAAAAGGGGATGATATTCATATTCCTGCACATAAAGAGGGTTACGAAATACAAAGTTTTATTGATGGCTCTATTTTAACCATTTCTGATGCACCTTGGCCTGGGTTTACACCCGATTTGCTAAGTATTATTTTAGTCGTTGCCACACAAGCAAGAGGTAGTGTTTTAATTCATCAAAAAATGTTTGAGAGCCGTTTATTCTTTGTGGATAAATTGATTGATATGGGCGCAAAAATTATTTTATGTGATCCACACCGTGCGACAGTAATTGGGCATGATTTCAAATCAACATTAAAAGCAACAACGATGACATCGCCAGATATTCGTGCAGGCGTTTCGTTACTTATTGCTGCACTTTCAGCAAAAGGGACATCTACTATTATGAATATAGAACAAATAGATAGAGGTTACGAAAATATTGATGAGCGTTTACGTGCTATTGGTGCGCGTATTGAACGGGTAGATTAACTATTTAGCTTACTTTTCTTTTATGTTAATATAATTGAAAAAAAGAATTGCACTTATAGATTCTCTAAGAGGCATAGCTATTTCTTGTATTCTTTTAATTCATCATATTGAACATTTCTATTTTTATAAAAAAACAATATATAAAGTAGAGTGACTTGTTAATATTGATAAATGGGTTTGGGATAAACTGTTTTTATTAGTAGCTGGTAAAGCTTTTGCTCTGTTATTGTTTGGTTTAAGTTATTGGATTATACATGAAAATAGAAAAATAAAAGGAGAGCCTTATCGCTTAAGACATTTTTGGAGGATGTTTTTATTAATCCTTATTGGAGCTTTTCATTTAATTTTTTTAGAAGAGATATCCTCATTATGTACGCCGTTTTAGGGATGTCTCTCGTAATTTCTCCCTATTTGAGTAAAAGATGGGGTTTAATTTTATCTATAGGGTTAATTATTAATCCTGTTTATATTTTTACTCTAGGGAATTATTTAATGGATTCAGCCATTTTCGATTTTAGATTAAGTTTTCCTAAAGTAAAAATGAATCAACATCTTATGAATGATTCATTTTGGGAGCTGCTTAAAATCAATTTAACTAAAGGTTTTTAACGACACTTATTTGGAGTTGGAATGTTGGACGGTTTTCAACAATTTAGGCTTATTCTTTTTAGGTACTTATTTTGGTCGCATAAAAGTACTTACACATAAGTCATTAAAATTTTGGTATTCTTTTCTTTTTATTGGTATTCTAAGTTGGTTAACCTTCGATTTATTAAATGATGTTTGGA
This sequence comes from Algibacter sp., assembly GCA_039985655.1. Lineage (GTDB taxonomy): Bacteria > Bacteroidota > Bacteroidia > Flavobacteriales > Flavobacteriaceae > Postechiella. The sequence continues at coordinate 6,160 of JBDWSF010000011.1, forward strand.
TTAATCATATTATTGATAAAGAAAGTAAGACTGTTTTAAATTCAATTATTCAAACTTATATAAAATTATCGATGATGTTTTCTATGTTATCTTTAATCGTTATTCTATGGAAGCATAATGATGGTAAAGTTTGGTTAATAAAATTTTCAGATTTTGGAAGATTAGGACTCACTAATTATGTGCTTATGTCTGTTATAGGGGCTATGCTTTATTACGGTTGAGGTTTTGGACTTTATAAATATTGTTGCCCTCTTTTTTCTTTTTGTATTGGTATTGTTGTGCTTATATTTCAGATGAAATTATCTTCTTGGTGGTTGCAAAAATATGGGCAAGGACCACTAGAAAAATTATGGCGTAAACTGACTTGGATAAGGCTTAAATAAAAATACTGTTACACATTAATTAGTGCGTTTTTTATTGCAAAGGATTTTATAAGGCTTTAAACAACGTTCTCGTACAGATTTATGATCAATCATAGGAAGTAGTAGGGAAGACTAGTTCAAGTTCTTGAAAATCGGCTACCCAATGTTTAATATATATATCATTTATTATAAAACACTTCCTTCCTTTTTGTGTTTAATAGTTTACAATATTTTTTTGTGTAGTCATCTCCAGTCATTCTTTGTATTATTTTCAAGATTAACAACAATATAAGTCTTTTTTTTCGTAAGTTAAAGTTGATTTTTTTTACTTTTTTAATCAAATAATTTTGATATATGTTAATTTATTTTACATTTGTGCTCGAGCACAAAAAATGTGTTCGAACACAAATATAATTAATACAAATAACTATGAGAAAAACTACTTTTTTGATTTTTTGCTTTTTGCTTTCTTTTTCTGTAAGTCAGCAAGCTTTAGCACAAACCGTGTATGTGGATGGTTCATTTACAGGCACTTCAGATGGAACTGCGTCGGCTCCGTATAAAACTATTGGAGACGCCCTAACAGCACGTGATTTAGCAGGGGTTACAGGGATGACTTCTGATGAGGAAATCATCGTATCTGGAGGTACATATACGCCATCTACTGTCTCAGAGTCAGGATATATAACTTCAACAAATGGAGGTTATGGAAGCTATTGGCTTACACTTAAGGCTGCTGATGGAGAAACCGTTATTTTGGATGGGGCAAATCTTTACGATGACAAATTTGCTGCATTAATTACGATTACTTCAGGAGCGACTAATGTTAAAGTTGATGGGTTCACATTGAAGAATCAAAGAAACAACTCGACTTTAACTACAACGGAGAATGGTGTAACGGTTAAGGATGTGAAATTTGGAATACAAGTTGGTAATTATGTGACCAATGTTGAAATAACAAATAATGAAATCTATGATTTTTCATGGACATCAGCTGTTGATCCTATGACAAGTAGAACAAGTTTTACATCTGCTGAAATTGCGATTTTATCTGCGGCTGTAGGAGGCGATAATATTGGTGCAATCAGTGTCGTTGGTACTTCTTTGACAGCTGTTACAGGCTTGGTTATTAGTAATAACTATATTCATAATATTATACCTGGTTGGACAGAAGGGATTCAGGTAAATGGAAATGTAAATGGATTCGAAATATCTGATAACACCATAGACGAAGTTCAAAATATTGGTATTGTGGCAGCTGGTCATTACGCTTGGGTAGAAGCTATAGACGGTGCAACAGTGACGAGTGCTCTTAATCAAGCTAGAAATGGCGTTATCTCTGGAAACAAGGTAACTAGTTGTAGATCACCAATAGCGGCGGCAGCAGGTATTTATTGTGATGGTTCTGCTAATGTGACCGTAGAAAACAATGAAGCTTCTGATGGTCAAGTCGGTTTTTCTATTGGTAATGAAAATACGAGTTCAAATTCAGGTAATCATATTGTGAGAAATAATGTAGCTTACGACAATGCTTGGGCTGGTTTCCTTTTTGGTGTTCCAGATGCAGCTGGTAATAGTTATATTGATAATGTTACTGTAACAGGAAACACTTCGTTTAGAAACGGAGGAGTTATTGATACTTATTTGGGATCTATGGGACAATCTGAAGTCATTATTAATAAAAATATTAATAATCTGACGATAGAAAATAATATTTTTTATTCTCCAAACCATGCCAATTTGATCTCAATTTCAGCAGCATTTACTACGGGTTATGAGGCTTACTATAATACTATGTCTTTCGACTATAATACTTATTACTCAGATATAACTACGAGTGGTGCAACAGGTATTTTTGACTTGTCACAGGCAGGTTTGGGTTGGTATGGTACTTTTGCTTATTATCAAGCCAGTAACACGTTGAGTCTTGATCAAAATTCTCAATTTTCTGATCCATTATTTACTAACAAAACTAGTGGGTCGGTAGATTTAAGTTTACAATCTACATCTCCAGCTATTGATGCTGGAAACCCTGCTTACACAGTAAGTACTGGTGAAACCGATATTTTGGGTAATGATCGTATTGCTTCTAGCATCGTTGATGCTGGTGCCTATGAATATGGTAGTACGAGCAGCTCCACAGCGGTTAATTTGGCATTGAGTGGTACAGCGACTCAGTCTTCTACTGCTTACGATGGTGTGGCTTCCAGAGCCATAGATGGGGATACCAATGGTGCTTTTTCAGGTGGATCAGTTACTCATACTAACAGTGAAGCCAATGCATGGTGGCAGGTAGATTTGGGAGCAGATCAGTCTATTGGTGAAATTAATGTATACAATAGAACAGATTGTTGTTCAAGTCGATTAACGAATTTTACTGTTTATGTAATTAATTCTAGTGGAACGACTACTTATTCTCAATCATTCACTTCTACAGTGACTACCTCAATCTCATTGAATGCAGGTGCAGTGCTTGGGAAAATCATTAAAATTCAACTCGATGAAACTAATGTGTTATCTCTATCTGAAGTTCAGGTTTATGAAGGAGCTGCAGCAGATAATTTAGCGACTAGTGGTACAGCGACTCAATCTTCTACTGCTTACAGTGGCGTGGCTTCTAGAGCGATAGATGGAGATACAAATGGAGATTGGTCAAATGCATCAGTCACTCATACTAACAGTGAAGCAAATGCTTGGTGGCAGGTAGACTTGGGAGCAGATAAGAACATCGGAGTAATTAATGTGTTTAATAGAACAAACTGTTGTTCATCTCGATTAACCGACTTTACTGTTTATGTTATTAATTCTAGTGGAACGACTACTTATTCTAAATCGTTTACTTCTTACCCTGACCCATCAATAGTCATTAATGCAGGTGATGTGCTCGGTAAGGTTATTAAAGTTCAACTGGATGATACGAACTCATTATCTTTAGCAGAACTGGAAGTATATTCTTATGTTACGTCAACATCAACATCGAAAGTGAAAGCTGAAAAAATATCAAATTTTAATACTTCTAGATTTAGTATATATCCTAACCCTTCTGCTGAAATAATCAATCTGACAGGAGTGATAGAAAATGATACCATTGAAATATATAATATTTTTGGAACTTTAGTTTTAAAAACTAGAGATACGCAGATTAATATTTCTGATTTACCTAAAGGAATTTATTTAGCAAAAACTTTAAAGCAAAATGCTGTTAAGTTTATAAAAAAATAGATTTTTATTCTTTTTTATAATTAAAAAGGACAATTTAACTGATGTTAAATTGTCCTTTTTTTGTTTTTTTATCATTAGAATTCCATTCAAGGTATTTTTATCTATACTAATAATAACATAATATGTATACGTATATTGAGTCTATTAACATGTTTTAGCTATTAATGGCACTTTTATAAACTTTTAAACAACGTTCTCGGGCAAATTTATGATCAACCATAGGCGTAAGGTAGGCTAGTTCTTGGAAATCAGGCAGCCAATGTTTAATATATTTTAAATCTTTATCAAATTTTTGGATTTGAGTTGTGGGATTAAATATTCTAAAATAAGGTGCAGCGTCAACGCCACAACCAGCAACCCATTGCCAATTACCAATATTGCTAGCCATATCGTAATCGTGAAGCTTTTCTGAAAAATAAGCTTCACCCCAACGCCAATCAATAAGTAAATGCTTGCATAAAAAACTACCGACTAGCATACGTACACGATTATGCATAAAACCAGTTTCATTAAGTTGTCGCATTCCGGCATCTACCAACGGGTAGCCTGTTTTGCCTTCACACCATAATTTAAATTCAGTTTCATTATTACGCCACTCAATTCGGTCATACTTAGGCTTAAAACTTTTATCTTTAGTATGTGGGAAATGCCAAAGAATTTGAGTAAAAAACTCACGCCAGATTAATTCTTGCCAAAATATTTCGTTAGTTTCAGCGATGGCTTTTTTTACCATATTACGAATACTTACCGTTCCAAAACGTAAATGAGGACCTAGTTTAGAAGTACTATCTTGACACGGGAAGTTTCTAGTCGCTTCATAATTTTGAATTAAATTTGACGTCACTAAATAAGATTCTACCTTTTGCTTAGATTTTAAAAAACCGATATCAGATAAACTTAAATGCGGTAGATTAATATTCGAAATTAAATTTTTAAGTAAAGTTTCTGATGGATAAGATTTAAAATCAAGTTTTCTAAAGGTTTCTTTCCAACGTTTCATATAAGGCGTATAAACCAAATAAGGGGTGCCATCACTTTTTACTACATCATCTTTTTCAAAAATAACCTGATCTTTAAAGGTTTTAAATTGAATGTTACGTTTAGATAGAAACGTGTCTATGTCTTTATCACGTGTTCTAGCATAAGGTTCATAATCATGATTAGTAAAAACAGTTTCTATATTATAATCTTTGATTAAGGTTTTGTAAACATCGACAGGATTTCCGTGGAATAAAGCAATACTTGTATTAAAATCAGACTTGAGTTTGTTCTTTAATTCTATAATTGTTTTATGAATAAAGGTAACTCTAGCATCATCTTCAGGAAGTTTATTAAGAATTTTAGAATCAAAAATAAAAAGGAGTAATACAGGATGTGTTCCAATTAGGGCTTCATATAAACCCACGTTATCTTCTAATCTTAAATCGCGTCTAAACCAAAAAATATTTACTGTTTGCTTCATTTAGTATTTACCGAAAAGTTCTTCTAATTTTTGAGTTCTATAGTTGAAAATTTCTTCTAATTTAGGTTTAACTAATATAGGGTGAGCTAATTGGCCAAGTATACCAAAAGGCACTTTATAATCTATAATATCTTCCATTTCTACGCCGCCTTCTATTTCTTTTATAAAATGTTTGTGATGCCATAATGCATAAGGGCCAAAGCGTTGCTCGTCTACAAAATAATGCTTGTCTGAGATATGAGTAATTTCTGTGACCCATTTTGTTTTTATGCCTAAAATAGGAGTGACTATATATTGAATAATTTGACCAGAATACATAGGTCTATCTGCTCCAGATAAAATTTGGAAGCCCATATAATCAGGCGTAATTGTTTTTAAATTTTCAGGATTTGAAAGGAAATCCCAAGCTGTATCTAATGATATGGGGAGGTTTTGTTTTTTATGTAGACGATAAATCTTCATGTATTTAGTTATTTAAAAGAATGTATGCGTTAAGTGATGTTGCAACACAAAGCCATATAAAATAGGGGATAATTAATAGGCTTTTCTTTTTTAGGATGCTGTTGTAATCAAATAATAACTTGCCAACTACAACGGCTAATAAAACAATACAGATTAATCCAATTAAAACAAGATGCTGATTAAAGAATATATAATTCCAAATGACATTAAGAATAAATTGAATTGTAAAAAGTGTTTTTAGCTTGGTGGTTGGTGTTAGTTTGTATAAATAGCCCATGTAAATGGAAAAACAAATCATTATTGTAGACCAAGCAACGCCAAAAAACCAGCCTGGTGGCGTCCACGGAGCCTTATCTAAGTTAATATACCATTCAGTTCTTGGTCCATCGGCCATGAGCCAAGTCCCAATAGCTAAAGCACCAAAATTTATAACTAAAAAAATAATAATGTATTTTATTAATTTCATAGAGACATTTTTTCTATTTGTTGAGCAACGTTTTCAGCTTCAACATATTTTTTATCACTTTCAGAACGGTTTATACTAGATAATTCATGCCATTCTTTCATTAACTTATTGTATTTCTCTTGAAGTTTTTCAACTTCGGTTTTCTTTTTAAAAAATCCGAACATTTGTTTTTAGTTTAAATTTTAAAGCTTACTATTCCGCAGTCCATATTGAAAATTTGCCCAGATAAAGAAGCAGCGCTTTTAGATAATAGAAATTCTGCCATATTAGCAACTTCTTCTGGGTTAAGGAATTTTTTTAAAGGATGCCTTTGCTTAATGTTTTCTATCATTTTTTCGTTACGCAAGAGCTTAGACGCAAGTTCTGTATCGGTAATCGTTGGCGCTATGGCATTAACACGAATTGTTGGAGCGAGTTCTGCACCTAAAGATTTTACTAAATCTTCGACTCCAGATTTAGCTGCAGCAATACTAGCATGATAGGGCATACCTAATTTAGAAGCGACTGTACTGAAAAGTAAAATAGAAGGATTTAATCCGTTTTTAAGAATAGGTAAGTAGTACTTAATTGCTTTTACAGCACCTAAAACATTGATTTCAAAATCGTTTTTAAAATCATCTAAACTTAGCCTTGAGATTGGTTTAAGGTTTATACTGCCAGGACAGTATATTAAGCCATCGGCAAATTCTATACTTGGTAAATTGTTTTTTAAAACATCGCAGGAATGATGTTTTATATTTTTATGAGATATGTTTGGTGCAGTTCTACTAATATTTATAACCTTGCAATAAGGCATTAATTTCTGTAAAATAGCTTTTCCAATGCCCTTACTTCCACCTATAATAACTATTGTTCTCATATGGTTTCAGGGCATTTAATTTTTTATGGCCTGCCCTTTAGCCTTTTCTCGATTTTCTGTTTAATTACAGTTAATCGTTTCATTATATCCATAAGTTCAGGATCTTTACTTTCCTTATAAATGGTATTTAGGCTTAATATTAAATCTTTTACTTCTCTAGACGATTCGATACGCTCACTTGTTGTTTTAAATGTGTGTTTGCGTTGCTCGAAAGCTAAAGCTCTATCTATAATCTCCATACGTTTTAATCTTTAATCTTAATTTTATAAATTTGTGAAATATGTGTTGTAATTCCACAATCAGCCAATATAATAAAATATACGATATTTTTGATTTTTAGAGAGATTAATTATGTAAAATTTAGTATTTATTCTTTTTTTCTATTCAATAATTGAGTTTACCTGAATTTAAGATGTTAATGGAGCTCCTTTTAATCGCTTATCTATTTTTCGTTTTTTAGCGGTTAATCGTTTCATGATATCCATTAAGTTTTCATCTTTATCAACTTTATATATTTCATTTAAATCTAAGATTAATGCTTTTGCTTCTCTTGATAATTTAACACGATCGCTAGTAGTTAACGACCTCATTTTTCTTTGCTCAAATTCTAGAGCTCTGTCTATTAAATCCATAATGTTGGTTTTAAATAATTTATAATCTTTAATACTAAGTTTGTCGTTTTTTTATTTTTTATCTAACATTTTTATTTTAAATAGTTAGTGAGAACGTTTTTAATTAAATAGTATTGTTTATTTGTTATTTGTCTTTGGTAGGTTAAACGTTTTTTATATTGTTGTTTTTTTTGCCATACCAATTTATTTATGGTAAAGATAGTTTATTTTGTTTAATAAATTGAAAAATGAATTAAACAAAATTGATTTCAGTGATTTTTTTCTTACTTTAATGATTAGCAACAGTTGTCATCTTTTACAAGTTTGCAGCTAGATACAGCTGCTATGGCTCCAAGTATTGGAGCGGTTATATAAAGCCATAAATATTGAAAGTTTCCTGTGAAAATGGCAGGAGCAATAGACCTAATAGGATTCATGGAGGCTTTTGTCATGGGGCCAGCAAACATAGCTTCTAAAAGTATAATACCGCCAACAGCAATGGCTGCCATAGTGCCAATTTCTTTGCTTCCTGTAGATACGTTTATTATAACAACCATAAGAAAGAAAGTTAAAATGAATTCTAAAATGGCTGCTTTAAACGGTGGAAATCCTTCGGCTGGTGTGGTTTCTCCTAAAAATTGACTTTCTGGAAATAAAAACCAAAGTATAAAAGCTGCAAAAATGGCACCGATAGTTTGCGCTAGAATATATTTAGGAACTTCTTTCCATGAGAATTTTTTAGCGAAGGCAAACGCAATGGTTACTGCGGGGTTAAAATGTGCGCCAGAAACCTCTCCGAATGCATAAATCATAGCCATTACTATTAACCCCCATGTTGCGGCAACACCAACGTGCGAGATGCTTCCGTTGGTTATTTCGTTTATAGTCATGGCTCCACAACCGCAGAAAATGAGTGCAAATGTGCCAATGGTTTCGGATATGTATTGTTTCATTTGTTTTAATTTTTCATATGTAACGGGCGTTAAGGATTGAGGCATTTGTTGAAGCTCTTTTTGTGTTGTTGCACTTATGCAACACAAAAAAGCGACTGCCGAAAGCCTGACCTTTTTAGGGAACGCCCAAATTATTATTTGCAAATATACAATGTCTTATTTTAAGCTTTTGTTAACATTAATGGGCTTTGTAATTCTTAATTTTATACTTTAATCTAAAACAATAAAACATTCAAAAAAATGAAAAAATTATTATCAATTTTAATAGTATTTACCTTATGTTTTTCGGTAAATGCTCAGGTAGACACGCCAGCACCTAGTCCGTTTTCGAAGTTAGAACAACGAGTTGGGTTGACAGATATTACCATAGAATATTCTAGACCTGGAGTGAAAGGAAGAAAAATATTTGGAGGTTTAGAGGCTTATGATAAAATATGGAGAACGGGTGCTAATGCTAGAACGAAAATAACGTTTAGTTCTGATTTTACTATTGATGGTAAAACTTTAGAGGCTGGAACTTATGCGCTTTTCTCTAAACCAGGTGTTGAAAGCTGGGAGGTGTATTTTTACACAGATTATGCAGGTAGCGGTACCCCAAGAAAATGGGATGATAGCAAGGTAGCTTTAAAAACGACTGTTAAGCCTATGGAGATTCCTTTTAATGTTGAGACTTTAACTTTGGATATTAATAATATAAAAACTGAGAGTGCTACTCTTGAGTTGCTTTGGGAACGTACTTATATCGCAATTCCTTTTGAAGTGCCAACGGATAAAATAGTTTTGGAAGGTATTGATAAAGTGATGAATGGTCCGGCGACTGGAGATTATTATGCTGCAGCTGTTTATTATTCTAATTCGGGTAAGGATATTAAAAAAGCAAAAGAATGGATAGATAAAGCGATGTCTGGGGTTAAAAATCCGAGGTTTTGGCAGTTAAGACAACAGTCTTTAATTTATGCTAAAGCTGGATATAAAAAAGAAGCTATTGCTTTTGCCAAAAAATCATTGGAAGGCGCAAAAGAAAATAATAATTCAGCTTATATTAATATGAATACAGAATCGCTTAAAGAATGGGGAGCACTGTAATATTTTCATTCCAAATAATAAAAAAGCCTGCATCAGCAGGCTTTTTTATTATTTGGAATTTAATTGAGTTTTTTTATTTACCACCATACATATGCCCATCGGTAAAATCTTTATAGGCTTTGTCTTCTTCTTCAGACTGTAAATTGCTAATCTCATCTAATCTTTTATTTTCTTTTTTAAGAATATAAGATTTTCTAACTCCAAGAATTAAAAGGATAGAAAAAAATATAACAACTATAGCTAATACTGTAACTATTTGAGATTGTTGTAATAAAAGCATTGTTTTTAGGTTGAGTATGAGGTTAATAGACGACATAGAGAGTCTTGATTTGGGTTAATAGCAGCTCAAATATAGTACTTTTTATTCACTAAACAATTAAAAGTGATGCTGGTACATTAGTAATTAATCTGTTTTTATAGCTTAATTTCACTGTTAATACTATTTGTTTTGACGGTTTACACACATGTAATTAAGTATAAAGTCTTACGTTTGTAGCGTTTGAAGCACCATGGGTAAATTGAAACTTTAAAATGTTGTGTAACATTTTAATAGTATTTAATACTTATAATTTAAGCAGTATAAATTTCTTAATTGATAATTTTTTAACGAAATTGCTTATCTAAATAATTTTGTTCAACTTAAAAACACTTTATATAATTATGTCCGATGATTTTGATTTATTAGAAACAAATTCTAACGAAAAAACCGAAAAGGTGGATGTCAATTGGGGAAAAGCCATTGATACCATGAAATCTAAATTATCTCAAGAAGATGATCCTGAGGTTAGACAGAAAATCTTAAATGCCACGTTAGATGATGTTGTGGGCATGGCCGAAAAAGACAGAACTACACTTTTAGACGCTATTAAAGATTTAACAGATTATCAGGATGAAGTTGGTATTTTATTCGAACGTTTTTCTGCGTTAAACGCAGATGAACAAAAAGTAATTGATGATGCTCAAAAAGGATTAGAGCGTGCAAAAATAGAATTAGAAGATGCACAAAACAAACCAGATACATGGTGGAATAACCTTTGGGGAAGAAAAAGTAAAATAAAAGATGCTGAATCTAATCTTCAAAGTTCACAAAAAACACGAGATGCTGCTGATAATAAAGCAAAAGCAATGTTTCAAGAGCGTATAGAAAGTGCCGATGTACAAACACTTCTTAGCGAACTGTCATATAAATCTCAAGCTGCAGTTACACGTTTAAAAAACCGTGAAGTAGAGATTAAGGAAGTCGAAGAAAAGCTTAAAGATGCGATTGTAGAAGCTTCTAAAAATCATACAAAAGCTTTAGAGAAAAAGAAAGAAGTAGAAGATAAACTCGAAGAGCAGTATGCTTTATTAAAGCAAGCACGTCAAGAGTTAGAAGACATTGCCGATAAGCAATCTGCTGAGTACTCAGAGGCGATTGGTAAAATGACAATTTTAGAACAAAAAGTAGAAGAGTTAGAAGGTCTTAAAAATGCTTATACTACATTAGCGGCAAGTAAAGATAGCTTCGTCCATAAACATAATTTAACGATTAAAGTATTAACCTCTTTACGTAGCAATTTACAAACGCATCGTGCTAAATTAAAGAGTGATACAGAAGAACGTCTTAAATATTATGACGGTTATGTTGTGGCTTTAAAAGCGAGAACCGATCAAGAATTTGCTGCTATTTTAGAACATTTGGGCGTTAAAACCGATGAACATATTGGAGAAACTCTAGCATCTATGCATACGGCAAGTGCCAAAGCGCGTCAAGATATGATGGATAATATTCCAGTTCACGAAAAAGTGATGCAAGGGGTTTACGGTAGTTATGCTGAGGCTTTACAAGAAATTAGAGCAAAAGATAGCGATATCCAAAAGAATTTTGCAGAGCGTTACGGTATAGATATGAAAGAGATGTTTGAGGATTATTATAACGCAAAACCAGACGCAACTCCAGAAGGTGATGGTGAACCAGCAGGCAAACCAAAACCAGAAGCATCAGGAGATGACGATATGTTAAGTTAATATGTCACTTCGAATGATTTGTGAGGAACGAACAAATTGTATCGAGAGGAGCAGGGCACTACCCCGATAAAAAATCGGGGTCAGGCTTGAAGTTTATCTTGAGAGAAGTCGAAATACTATATCTTTTTAAAACGTCATAGCGAGGAGTGAGCGACGTGGCTATCTGTTAATTAAGAGTTCTCAATAAATTCATTATTAACAATTTTTAAAAAGTATGCCATATTAATACTTAACATAGATATCCGCAGGTTTTAGGTTTACATCAAGAACTATTAACTTTTAATTGTTCATTTTTAATTAAAATAATGTCCATAAATCACATAGTAACACCATTAGATTCAGCTGTTTTAGATTCAAAAGAGCAATATGTATTCTATCATAAAATGGTCGATTTTGCTTTAAAAGAACTCATTGTTAGCGTTCAGCAAAATAAACTTTGTAATAGCCAAGAGCTTATATTTTTCAAACAATATTCAGGTTTGTTATTGTATTCCATAGAGGCCATGCGTATTAAATATATGTATGACGACGAAGATAATATGAAAGTAGATTTAACAGAATCTGGGTTTCCAAATTATTTAGAATTCCGTTTTTTGTTTAACGATCTATCATTACGTGAAAATTACAAGTCAAAATTAAAAGATGTAAACGAGTTGCAAAACGATTTTTTAGACACGCTTTTACGAAAAAAAGAACCCATTAAAAGAGATAAGCTTTTTCAAGCATCATCAGTGGTTTATTATACATCGGTCGATAAAAAATATATATTCAATCGTTTTGTTCAAGGAAAAATAATAAAAGCTCCCGAAGATGTAAAAGCAGATTATATGACGAGTTGGAGTTTTTTCGATGTTACGCACAATCGTCCGTTCATTTGTTTTATGTATTTCAATTTTGATGGTAGCGATATTAATGATGACAAAAACGAAATTTACGACGTATTAAAATTAGTTGCTGACAGAAAAATGTCATTAGATACGATGGCGTATTCTATAGATAAAAAACTGCCTAATGTTATGCCAAAGCAAATAAAACGTATCGATTTAGGACCATTTCATAACGTATTTGCAAAAGACGAAAATGAAATAACCCACGCCATCCTTAAAAGCATAGCAAGTAAAGAAGTGCCGTTAGAATCGTATGCGTTGTCATTAAAAATAGACGAAGTCTTTTCAGGTAGCGAGTTTAAAGAAGGTCGCTTCTTTAACAAGCAAACGCTTCAAAAATGGAGCACACCAGTAAAACAAAAATATGTGTTAGCACCACATCGCATCATACAATTGCTATATAATAAAATGCCCGAGATTATGAATAGTTTGGCACAACCGCCAATTCAAATGTCAGACTTTAAAATTAAGTAGGGAGTGTTTAGTAGGCAGTAGGCAGTCAAGAATGAAAATAAAATTAAGTTTATAAATGAGTTTTAAAACTTTATTGGTATATCAAAAAGAATTCGATTTAGCAATGGAAGTTTTTCATGTATGAAAAATATTTCCAAAAACGGCAATATGAAAAGCATTTTAAAAGTAAATTATCTGATGCTGATAGTGAAAACTCAGAAACTCAATTATGGCTAGATTTTGCATTAGCCTGTGAATATATTTCAAATGAAAGAAAAATAGAATTACAAAATAAAAGTAAAGAAATAGGAAAACTCATTAATTATATGATGAACAACCCTGAAAAATTTAAATAAAATAATTTAGCAGTAATTTATTCATCACATTTAGTGATTGAAAACTGATTACTGAAAACTTAAAAATAATATCCATAACAGTGAGCACTGAAAACTGCTAACTGAGGACTGAAGACTATATTACATGGAACACAACTCAACTTTTCCTATAAAAATAACAGAACTCGATATGCTTCGCGATGAATCCTCATCGTATTTAAAAAGTATACAATGGGAGCAAGGTCAGCGTGCAAAGAATAAAGAAAAAGATGCCAAAGACGAATCCATACTGTTGTATTTGTCACGCGCTAATAATGGATCGAATTCAGCCGAAATCACATCCGTTTCAAAAACGATCTTGGCTTTAAAAAAGCGTTTATTACCAGATTCTGTTGCACTCCCAATTTATTTAAACCAAACATTGTACGCCGTTCAAGAAGGATTAGCTATAGGTGTTTGGATAAAAGATAGTTATTACGATTCGTCTGGTTTAACAAGTTTAAACCAAAACAAGTCGGCTCTAGATAGTTTAGGGAAACGTGAGTTCGAAAGTAAAATGCATACGGCTACGGCATTTATGTTGTTCGCTTCTGCATATCATATATTACATAATCTAAAACCACATGCTTCAGACGATTTATCTGTGATGAAGCAGAAGTTCGCAGGCATTCCAGAGGTATCATTATTATCACCATTAAAAGGAATTTCATGTAATTTATTTTATTTTGATAAATACTTAGGGCATCCCGATATTGTAAAATCAGATAAAGATGTTATAGATTTTACAGTCGTTTATTTTGAAGCATTAATAGATGAAATTCAACTTAGAAAAAGCAGTTTAGAATATATCGAGACCATTGAAGATAGAACATATAAACTAGAAAACTCAGAATTTGCTATTTCAGGATGGAGCAATGTGTTTTCTGGCACAGCAAAAAGTATCGAGTTTAATAAAATTAAGTTCGAACAAATTGTAGGTAACCGAGATGCAAAACACTTCGCACGTCGTTTAACCGAACGGATGTTGAGTTATGATTTTATAGCAAAAAAGAATCCGTTTCAAGAACTTGGTGGTTTTATGCCTGTATTTATGGGTTACGGAATCCCTGGAACAGGAAAAAGTATGCTTATTGCGGCTATTGCTACTAAGTTGAAAGAACATTGCGATACTTTAGATATTCCATTTTTGTTTCACCCCATGCCCGATACTTTAATTAGTACGTTTCAAGGAGGGTCTGCTGAGAAAATGGTCGAATGGATGAAACCCATGCAAGATCCAACAAAATTAATTTTTGCACCTATTGATGATGCCGAAAATAATTTACAAGAACGAACAGCTCAAGGTGTTTCGGCAGGTGTAAAAGAAGTTATTGGCGTATTTTTAAGATATACCGAAGGCGCTTATGCTGTAAATTATGGCAATAGTTCTATCGGGTTATTTACAAACTTACCAGAAATGTTGGATAAAGCCGTGATTTCGCGTGTGCAAGGCCGATTTAAAATTGATGGTGCGCGAACAGAACATGATTTTTTAGATCAAGATCATTTATGGTGGAGCAAACTTGATAAAACAATGCCGGATTTTGTAAATATGTCAAGTCCGTCAGATTATCAGTATTTAAAAGACCAAGGTTTAGCTAAAAATATGGGCGACATTTTAAGTCGTGTTGAAAAACCATCAGAAGAACGCGTTTTAGAGGCTTATAATAAAGCTGAAGAACTGCACAAAACCAACGAACACCTGTTTTATGCAGGCTTATATAAAGAAATTCAAAAGATATTTCCATTCTTTTCATCAAGAGATGTTAGAAATATTCAGTCGTCAATATCATTACGTTTAACAGATTTCGATTTAGAACAAGATTGGTTCGATAATCCAGAAATTTATTTCAAACAAAATTACGACACCAAATTTAATATGCTTCAAGAATTAATGAAGTCTAATATGAAAGGATTGGATTTTTCAGAAATTAGAAGACAAGAAGTGGTGCGCTATTTAGATAACGTTGCCACCATTGCAGATACCGATTTTAAACGAAAAGTAGATGCAAGAGTCAATCAGTTGAATATAGATATGGAAGCGAGAAGCACGTTTGATAATGGGAAATAACCGATTAAAAAATATAGTAAGTAAACTACTCTCGGACAATTTTTATATTTTAAAAAAATTGACGTTCGATTATCAAATGCGTGATGGTAGTTGGGCAACGCAATCTAGAGAAGTTTACAATAGAGGTGATGGCGCTGGTATATTATTATATAATAAGGAAAAACAAACCGTTATTCTAACCAAACAGTTTAGAATGCCAACATACATGAATGATAATAAGGACGGCTTATTAGTCGAAGTTTGTGCGGGTATGTTGGATTTAGATAATCCAGAAGCTTGTATTATTCGTGAAACAGAAGAAGAAGTTGGTTACCGAATAAAAGACGTTAAAAAAGTATATGAAGCGTATACATCACCAGGTGTATTAACAGAGAAAATGCACTTTTTTATTGCAGAGTATACAGATGATATGAAAGTGAGCAACGGTGGTGGCTTAGAAAGTGAGCATGAAGATATCGAAGTATTAGAAATGTCTTTTACTGATGCTGTTAATATGCTAAATACGGGTAAAATAAACGATATGCGAACTATTGTTTTGTTGCAATATGCTCAAGTTAATAAATTATTAGAATAGTTTGGCAGAGTTCAGTTAAAAATAACAGAATAAATTTAAGAGGTTCCTGCCTTCGCAGGAATGACAAAAAATGAAAAAACTAAAAGCAGCAGATTTATATAGAAGTGAGCTTATTCCAGTAAGTGGGAAACTCGTCGAACGTTATAATGCATGTCTAGTAAAATTAGGGTTTACAAAAACAAAACTCAAAACGTTTTCTATCGATGGCATGGGTTGGAGCCCTGAAATTGCAGAAGAAAAAGATACTTTACATTATTTAAATAATGGCGAAGCCAATCCGCATGGCATTATCATTTCTCCATTGCAAAAAGGTAAACCTGTTTACGTACCATTTCATACATTCGATAGAGATATTATGAAATTTGTATTTAAAGTTCATGGTTTGAAAATTAATGATATTACGAGGGATTGTGCTATATGTTTAGATTTTGATCAAAATATTGATGCGTTTTACGAACCTTTAGATGTTTTAAAATACAATAAAGTCAACATTAATTTTCATTTAATAAATGATTTAGATATTATTCAAAAAAAACAACTAGAGCTTATTGATACTTTCAAGCGAGGTAATAATTTTATAGATGAAACCATTCACGAAAAACTATTAGAATCTGCAACAAAGTATGGTGATTTACGAGAACGGGATTTAGATTTACACGAACTACAGTATACCACAGATTCCTTTTATACACGTGCTTTTGGCGGTGTTTATTTACTTCGCGATTTTATTACTCCAATTATTGTTTTTGAAGATGAAACATGGCATAAAGAAGCTATAAAAGATACGAATTACGAGGTGTTAATTTATCATATTCACCAACCAGAATTAATGGATAAATTACGCGATCATGTTATTATAGATTATAATTTAGAAGCTGTTATTAAAACAAAACGATATGAGCGCATTAAGAAATTCGAAATGTACCAATCATTAAAATCGCCACAACATCCCATAAACGATATACTAAATGACACATTGCTTTATAAGAGTTATTTGAATAAATTAGATATCGAATCGCGAAAAAAAGTAATGAGTGTTGAACGCTATTTAGAAAAAATAGAAGTGAGTAATCAATATAAAATAGCAGATGTTGTAGATTTAAAAATGTTTCAAGCTTTGCATAATCCGCATTCGTCTTTAGAAGCAAAGCATCAAGATTTAATATGGATGCTGCTTGTAAATATTTCACCTAAAGATATTTTATATTTGTATTGGTACGATAAAGAAGCGTTTTATATCAAATTTAAAACTTGGGAGGATTCTTTTAAAGATTGGGTTATTGAGATGATTAGTAACAATATTTAAGGTTATTAGACTAATTTAGTAGAAAGAGAATGTTTAACTTTTATAACAGATTAATAATTAAGTTAGATTCTTTAGATATTTTTTATAAAGAAGTAAAACAATACTATTCGGATGTAGATGATAATATTTCTGTTAATCTTAAGAATAAGTTATATTACAATATTGCTTATAAAATTCACAACGAATATAAAATCAGAAGATTAGAATATCCAAAATCATTAAAAAGATATTCTAAATTAAAAACTAAAGATTTAGATCATCCTTATAATAAATGGTTTATTATAGATTTTGTAAAAGAAGAAAACCTTAATAATTATAGATCGATCTGTTCTAAATTACTAAAAATTAATGAGACAGAATTATTAAAGATTGAGAAAAATAGAGAAGAATTTTATAACATGTTTTAATTATAATTGAAAATAATGACACTAGAACTTATCACATTCATCGCAGCTATTTTATTTGGTGCATTAATCTATTGGAGAGAATCTAATGGAAATGGGCTATATCGATTTTTTAATAAAATTATGTATTCGAAAGAATTACAAATGAAAGCTTCCGACAAAACAGGTTTTGTTTTTCAGCAAAAATTAATAATACGTCTTGTTTTTATAGGGTTTCTGTTTTTAATAGGAATAGTGGTGACACGTTTTTTAATACCTATAGGTATTGCAACTGTTTCGATATTTGTATCTATGATAGTTGGTACACTTATTGGCACCTATTTAGCAAATTTCATATTCAAGTCTAGTGAAGTTATAGATGAGCAAAGTGATTCAATAGAAGATATGGTACATGATACTATTGAAAAAGGGAAAGATTTTATTGAAGATTTAAAAACGAAAGAAGCAGATGTTGTAGAAGAAATAAAAGAAGAACCAAAAGAGGAAAAGCAAAGTGCGCGTGAGCGATTAAAAGACAAAGGACTATTATAAAATGGTGTTATTCCTGCGAAGACAGGGATCCGACTTTAAAATAATTTAGTATAAATAAATAGATTCCTGCTTTCGCAGGAATGACAAAGATTATGATTAAAACATATTGGAATAAAGGGAGTAAACAGAAACGAAATATCATCATTTTAGGACTAATTATTCTAATTGCATTATTCGTTTTACGAGACGATTATCAACCAGCCTTATTATTTTTTAGAAAATTTATTTTCGTTATTCTTTTAAGTGGTATCGTATTATTTTTTGGTTTAAGAAAGTTTAGAAACTCAGCAGGTGTGGGCGGACGCATTGGTGTATTAGGGCTGTTAATTGTTTTCTTCGGCATTCTTTATGCGGTAGGCTGGCATTTTAAAATGTACGATTATATGAAAACATATAACGTTTTTAATAATCTAAATAAAGTCGAAATTAACGAGTTGCCATTAACCCAAAACGAACGCATACAGCCATTACGAAACGTGTTTTCTATGGCAAACGAAAGTGTTGGAGAAACAAAAGATGTGTCGTTGCCACATTTGGTGCGTATTGAAGATGAAAATAAATGGACTATGGCTATTCAACCAACAGAAAAATATGTTTGGCAAGGTATGACTGATAATACCGAAGAAGTTTTTGCCGTATCAAGTACAACACCTTTCCCAAGGTTTTCTGGAGAAAACAGAATTCCAGTAACCTTTTCTATTGGTGAATCGTTAAAATTTAGTCGAAATACATACAATGCAGTAGTACAACGTTTCAACTTTTTTCAATTATTTACTTTGGAACCAAGTGACACGTTTTACATGAAAAACGATACAGGGCAATGGGTAGAAGTGGTTAGTTTAATAAAATGGAAAGGCTTTTTATTTCCGTATCCAACCTTTGGAGGTGTTATGGTTGTTGATAGTGGCGAACATGATGCTAAAGATTATATAGAACGTATTTTAATAGGTAAAGGCACATATATTAGTCCAGAGGATATGCAGAATTATCCATATTTAATAGGACAAAATACATTGGCCGAAAAAGTATCACAAATTCAGGCTGAATCTTTGAAGTTTTTAGGCGGGTTTAGTGATCCATTGCCATGGAACATGAAAACAGCCGTTAAAATCCCACAAATGCCAGATGACCAAAATCAACAACCTTATGTAACCGATTTTGATTTTTCAGATACAAATACAGGAGCATACAGTGGTTTATACCATTGGTTTGGTTTAGAACCCGTAGGAGCAGAGCGTACTAGTTTAACTTTTAGTGTGTTTATACCCTCAGACGGAACAAATAAATTTTATTATTACGATCATGCGTCTAAAAAGCAAGGTTATGCAGGAGTTACCGCAATGCCATCTAAGGTTATGGAATCTAGAAAAGAATTTGATTGGTCGGTAAATAAAGCTGTAGAATTTAGACCATATATTAAAAACATAGCAGGTAGAAAGCGTATGTTTTTCTTAGGAACTATATCTGCTGTTAGAGAAGGTTCTAGTAATTTTGATGGATCTGCAACACCAGATTTAGCCTTGATAGATAGTGAATATCGTGATGTAATTTGGATAGATGTTAAGCACCCAAGTAGTTGGGATAAATCGGTTTACGAGCAGTTAAATGAAGCATGGCGTTCTAGCGAAGGTATTGGTTATTATTATGCCGAAGAAGCTAAAGTCATAGATGCTGTACAGCAAAATATAGACTCAACACATGTAATTGCTCCTGTAGATAAAAAGAATGAAGCTATTGAAAAACTTCAAAGACAACTTGATTCTTTGAAGGCTGCGGTTAATTAACTTATGAAATTTAAACTAGCCTAAATTTTATGTTTAAAACGTATCTTTTAGAGAGTGAGAGACTCTTCTTTAATGATGATTATCACAAAAAAAAAGAATATATCTAATTTTTTGTTCCTAATACGCATTCGTGCAATTATAAATAAAGGCTGGAGGTAGATTTTGAATACACAGACTTGTATTAGTTTTTGGGAAGTTATATTTTAATAACTTTAAATCAGTTTTAGCATATTGGTACTGAATCAAAATTCCTTTTGGTTTTAGTATGTACTTTATATTTTGAATAAGCTCTTCTTTAAAAAGATGTTTAATATTTGCTAATGGAAGACTGGAAATAACATAGTCAATTTCGTTTTCAGAAAATGTACTTTTTAAATTAGAAACACAAGCATGATGTATTACAAGTCTGTCATCTTTTATTTTATTAAGTTTAAAAATAAAGTTTTCGTTTATTTCAAAAGAATGGAGTCTTGATACATTACTAATTTTATTTAAAATATACTTAGTAACGACACCATCACCTGCTCCAAGTTCTATAATATTAAGGGGTTTTTCAGAGTTTAATGGTTTAACTAGTTTTTTTGCCAAAGATTTTGAACTTCTGAAAAGACTACCTGTTTGTTTAAAATTTCTAAGCGCATTTAAGGTAAACAGGTTCGTCATTTTTTTTAAATTAATTTATTATTCTTAGTTAATATGCCTCTAAGATATAAATAAAACATAATACAAACCCTACTAAAACTACGGAAATTAAAAAATAGAAACATTAATTTTTAAGAGACCAAAAGTGTTATCGTATAAGGTAATAAAACGATGCAAAATCTTTAAGTTTTATACTATTTAAGTAACATTTTGTCTAAATAGCACACCTATAAATAAAGGTATATTATGTTTGGCTATATGGGTTTCGGAATGCAGAATAAGCTCTATAAAAAGCGCCCTAGAAAACCTTTTACTAAAAGAGGGCAATTAACTTCGTTTCATTCATTGCCAATGTATTCAAGAACCTTTATACTAAAGCCGAAGGTAAAGGAAAATGCAAGACTTATTGGTTTTCTTATGATCGTTGCCATTTTATTTGTGGCGAGTTTGCTTCCTGTTTTTAAAAATCAATTTGAAGATTATTCAGAAATTCATCGTATTAAAATGGAGTCAAATATTAAAAACGCAAATAAAGAAGCTTTTACTTTTTTAATGTATTCTGGTAAGAAAAGATTGTTAACTAATAATATTATTGGTGCCTATTCAGAATTTAATCTCGCTTATAAAATACAACCAAATAGCGCAGAGTTGAAACAATTACTTGTTGAGACTTTATGTATACTTTGCGAAAAAGATGTAACGTATTGTAATGAATTAGATGATTTTTTAGATTATCAAAGTTTAAAATAGGACAATTGGTGATCCACTACAATAAACTCAATTCCATAATTAACATACTTCTTAATTCGTTTTTAAAAAAAGGTTCTTTTAATACGGTTTCCCTAATTGCTTTAAATCCATGTGTTTAATGAAATTGAATAGAAGATATGTTAGTATCAACCATATCCAATAAGATGGTTTTTAAATCTTTTTCTTTTTGGTTTTCAATTATTGATGAAAACGCGAATTTGCCTAAACCTTTTCTTTTATATTTAGGAAGTAGATAAATTTTTTCTAATTCCACAACGTCATTTTTAGAGGTATTTAATTTTATGAATCCAACTGTATCATTTTCGTAATTAATAAAATAATATTTAATAGAATCACCAGTAAGCTCTGATTTTAATCTTTCATAATTAAATTGACTTTCAAGATATAACTCTAATCCGTTGCTATTCCAATGAATGGCGAAATTTTCAGAATAAGCTTTAATACATATAGCTTGAAGCTTCTCAATATTTTCTATAGTAGCTCTCTTAATATTTCGTTTCATTTTAAATAATTAAAACTCTAATTTCATTTTAATATCGCTGCGTTTGTATGGCGAATTGGGTTCAATTGGCTGCTCAATAAACCCAAATTTCCTATAAATATAAATAGCATTTTCTAACTTCTTATTTGAATATAAAATGAGATTTGGTAAGTCTAAACCTTTTGCGTAATCGATGCAGTATTGCATTAGTTTTTGCCCTATTTTATGTCCTCTATGTTTAGGTGATACTCCCATTTTTGTAAGTTCAACAAGACCTTCGTTACCAATAGGCATTAAAGCTACGGTTCCAACAATTTCATTATTTAATTGAGCAAAAAAGATGTGTCCGCCTTTATTAATAATGTATTCTTGAGGTTTGCTCAAAACGTCTTCGTCATAAGGTTCTACCACAAAATAGGCTTTTAACCATTCAATATTTAAATCATAAAATTTTTTAGCATATTCTGGTTTATAAGAAATGATTTTTAATTCGGAAATAGGTGCTTCATTTATTTTCTCAATAACGGTTTGGCTAAAACTATTCATATTTAATTTATGTTCTAATTTATTTAAATGTTCAATTAGCGAACAAGAACTTTCAAGAGTGTAGTCTTTAATTACTAAATCAATGTTTTTCCAAATAGGAATTAATTGTTTTAATAGCGTTTTGCCTTTTTTAGAAACGCGTATTATTTTTTTTCTTTTATCGATTTCATCATCTTTAAAATCAATTAGTCCTTTTTTATTTAATTTGTTAATGGTTTGTGTTATGGCTGGTTGAGAAATCTTTAAAGCATGCTTTATGTCTTTATTCGTTACACCTTTTTTATTGGTAATTATTTTGAACACAGGAAATAGATAGGGATCAAACGCTATTTGATAATAATCATAGACAAGTTGTGTTTCCTTCATCATATATTCACTGACTCTTTTTAGTCGTGAGCCTAAGCCTAATTCCCCAAAACCTTGTAATGCATCCATTTATAATAGTATTTATATAAGTGCTTATGTAAATATAATAAATCTGTTTTGATTATTAAAAATAATTAGTTGTAGTTTTTTAACAAAATTTTAAAGGCTGTTGTAATTATTTGATTTTCAGTAACTATATTAGCGTTTTTTAATTGGTTAATTTCTGTGCTAGTTTTAAAAACATCCAAATTGAAAGGACTACCGTATATGATTTTGAAAAGAGCTTATAATTTAATTGTTAACCAAAAAAATAAGATAACCGTAACTCTAACATTTAAAAACAAGTAATTATGGAAAACAGCACAAGTAGTACAGGATTAAAAGTAGCTTTAGGAATCGCTTTAGTTTTATTTTTAGGAACAGGGTTTTATACAATGAATTTGTATAAAGAAAGCAACGAAACGAAAAAAGAATTAACTAGTGAAAAGCAGTTAGTTATGAATGATCTAAACGCTATGGCTAAGCAATATGATGAAGCTATTGGTGAAAACGATGTTGCTAATGCTAACTTAATTGATGCTAGAGGACGAATTCAAGGTTTAATAGATTCTTTGAAAATTTCTGAAACTAACGTAAAGAGTTTATGGAGATATAAAAACAAATATAAATCGTTACAAAAAGAAATGAACGTATTATTGACTCAAAATGATTCGTTGCGTGTTGAAAATTCATATTTAGCGACTTCTTTAGATAGTACAAGAGTCCGTTTAGAAGAACGTAATATGTTTACCGATTCTCTTTTAGTTCAAAATACAGCTTTAGCTGAAGTTGTTGAAAATGCAGCAATATTAGGTACAGTTGGTTTAAAAGGTTTTGGAGTAATAGAGAGAACATCTGGAAAATTAATTCCAACAGAGCGTGCTAGTCGTGCAGATAAAATTAGAGTTTGTTATACCGTTGCTAAAAACGGGTTAGTTCAAGCTGGAGATCAAGAGTTATATGTACAAGTTATAGACCCTAAAAACAATACACTTGGTTCTAACGAGCAAATTGTTTTTGGAGATAAGACTTTAAATTATAGTATTGTTAGTAAATTTAATTATGAAAATACGAACTTAAATATTTGCGAGTTTGTAGCTTCTAAAGATCAAGATAATTTTGAAAAAGGACGTTATATTGTAAATGTCTTTAACGAAAAAGATTTAGTATCTACATCAGAATTTACACTTAAATAAGTATATCCATTCAATATTTTATTAAAAAAGCCTGAAATTTATATTTCAGGCTTTTTTCTGTGTTTTACTTATTTGATAGAATAATTTAACCTTTAATAGGTTATTTTTTTTGTTTTGATAAACTTGTTCTATTTTAAGTAGAGTATGAAAATATTATAGGTTATGAGTCAAAATCTTACTTTTTTAAACTCTTTTTCAAATATATCTGAAGACTCTTTTAAGTTGCTTCAAGAAGCTTCTACGTTTAAAAAACTAAAAGCAGGAACTCAAATTACTAGATTAGGAGAAAAACCAACAAGTCTTTATATGTTAGTTTCTGGTATAGTTAGAGTTTATTTACTGTCTGAGCAAGGTAAAGAGTATAATAAAAATTTTTTTTTACCACCAAGCTTTACTGGGTCACTCACTGCATTAATAAAGAATGCGCCTTCTGAATTAATTTATGAAGCATTGACAGATTGCAAAGTCTATGAAGTTAATTATTCTAAATTCATAAAATTATCTAAAACGAATATGCAAGTTAGCCAGTTGTATATTAGTGTTTTAGAAAGTGCTTTTATTAAGTATGAAATTAGACAGCTAGAATTGATTTCGTTAAATGCTACTGAGCGTTATCTAAAACTTAGAAAAGATGTGCCAAATATTGATGAAATAATACCTCAATACCAAATAGCTTCTTATTTGAGTATTACTAATGTGCAGTTGAGTAGAATTCGGAAAAAATTAAAATAGAAATTTTTGATTAACATATGTTAACTTTAAAGAATGATCTTAAGTATATCTTTGTTAAGATTCTCTTTTTATCTTATTAAGATATATAGAATTTATAGCTAACCAACCAAAAACTGACATAAATTTTTATGTCAGTTTTTTTATTTGGTAAATGTATTTTTAAAATGAGAAGGCCTTAATTAAGAGCTCCCACCATATTTTCTGGTTTTACCCAAGCATCATAATCTTCCGCTGTAACATACCCTAAATTAATGGCTTCTTCTTTTAAAGTTGTTCCGTTTTTATGAGCCGTATTTGCAATTTCAGCAGCTTTATAATAACCGATTTTAGTGTTTAAAGCTGTAACAAGCATTAAAGAATTATTAAGTAATTCTTTAATAACGCCGTGATTTGGTTCAATGCCAACAGCGCAATTTTCTTCAAAACTAACACAAGCATCACCAATTAATTGAGCCGATTGTAAAACATTTGCAGCCATTACTGGTTTAAAGACGTTTAATTCATAATGACCTTGCATTCCACCAACAGATACAGCGATATCATTCCCCATAACTTGAGCACAAACCATTGTTATAGCTTCGCATTGTGTTGGGTTTACTTTTCCTGGCATAATAGAACTACCAGGTTCGTTTGCAGGAATTGTAATTTCTCCAATACCACTTCTTGGGCCAGAGGCCATCATTCTAATATCGTTTGCAATTTTATTTAAAGAAACGGCTATTTGTTTTAAAGCACCGTGAGTTTCAACTAAAGCATCGTGAGCGGCTAAAGCTTCAAATTTATTAGGAGCAGTTACAAATGGTAGTTTGGTGAATTCTGCAATATATTCTGCTACACGCTTACTATAGCCTTTAGGCGTATTTAAACCTGTACCAACTGCAGTTCCACCTAAAGCCAATTCACTTAAGTGTGCTAGTGTGTTTTCTAGAGCTTTTAGGCCGTGATCTAATTGAGCTACATATCCCGAAAGTTCTTGTCCAAGTGTCAAAGGTGTAGCGTCCATTAAATGTGTACGCCCAATTTTAACAACGTTTTTAAACGCTTCAGATTTATTTTTCAAAGTATCTCTTAATTGTTTAACTCCTGGAATTGTCGTTTCTACAATTTTCTTGTAAGCAGCAATATGCATCCCAGTAGGGAAGGTGTCGTTAGAGGATTGCGATTTGTTAACATCATCATTTGGTTGAATTGTTTTTTCGCCTTCTCCAACTGCTTTCCCTGCTAATTGGTGTGCTCTATTTGCAACAACTTCATTAACATTCATGTTACTTTGCGTACCCGATCCTGTTTGCCAAATGACTAAAGGAAACTGATCGTCGTGAATTCCTGTTAAAATTTCATCACAAACTTGAGCAATTAAATCACGCTTTTCAATAGGCAAAACTCCCAATTCACAATTTGTATAAGCAGCAGCTTTCTTTAAATAAGCAAAACCATATATAATTTCTAAAGGCATTGATGCCACAGGACCTATTTTAAAATTATTTCTAGAGCGCTCTGTTTGTGCTCCCCAAAGTTTATCGGCAGGGACTTTAACCTCGCCCATAGTGTCTTTTTCTATTCTAAAACTCATGATAATAACGATTTAATTTGAGTCGCTAAGTTAGTTGTTTTTCGTTGTTTTATGTTATGATATTTGTTAGTTTTTGCATCGTTTTTTTAACAATATGATAAGGTTTATAATTACTATCAGTAAAAAAAAATGAATTATCTTTATAAGTATTATATTATTGAAACGACAGACTTAAAAATATTTCAAACAATTAATTAAATAACATAAAAAATGGCAACAATTAGATTAGGAGATGAAGCTCCGAATTTTGACGCAGTAACAACAGAAGGAAATATCAATTTTCATGATTGGTTAGGTGAGAGTTGGGGAATTTTATTTTCACACCCAGCAGATTACACACCAGTATGTACCACCGAATTGGGAACAGTAGCTAAGTATAAAGCTGAATTTGACAAACGGAATGTGAAAGTTGTCGCTTTAAGTGTGGATGGGATCGATTCTCATCATGGTTGGATTAAAGATATAAACGAATCACAAAACACAATAGTAAATTTTCCAATTATTGCTGATGAAGATCGTAAAGTATCAGAACTATATGATATGATTCATCCTAATGCAGATAGTAAATTAACGGTGCGTTCTGTATTTGTAATCGGATCTGACAAAAAAGTCAAATTAATTATTGTATATCCAGCTTCAACAGGAAGAAATTTTGACGAATTATTACGTGTTATAGACTCGTTACAATTAACTGCATATCATAAAGTTGCAACACCTGCCAATTGGAATAATGGAGATGATGTCGTAGTCGTTCCTTCTATTGCTACTGGAGATATTCCTTCCATTTTTCCAAAAGGGTTTAAAGAAGTAAAACCTTATTTAAGAATGACGCCTCAACCAAATTTAGATTAGTCAATAAATCTGTTAATAAAACTTAAATTTAGTATTGTGTAACAAAAAGCTTTGCTTTATATTTGCGTGAAATTATAATAGATACTTACAATTATGTTCGATTTTGATCAATATTTAGGCTTTTTAGCATTTTTAACTATTCTTACAATAGGATTTTGGTTAATGATATTTTTATTAACTTTTGTAATTCCTTATTGGATTGGTGGTTCTATAATGGAAAGATTAAAAGAAATTAGAGACGAGAAAAAAGCAAAAAGACAAGCCTAGAGCATAGTTTTTGAAATAATAAAAAAGGAAACAATTTAATTGTTTCCTTTTTTTATGTCGTATTTTTAAATAATATCTAAAATTAGTTCAGGTGGTCTACCAATAACCGCTTTGTTTCCGTTAATTATAATAGGTCTTTCTATTAGTTTTGGATTTTCGATCATGGCATTAATAATATCCGTATCACTTAATTCTTTTCCTTTATAATCGCTTTTCCAAATGGCTTCGTTTTTTCTAACCAGCCCAATTGGTTTTATGTTGAGGATAGAAATGATGTCTTTCAACTCATCAAAGGAAGGTGTGTTTTCAAGATACTTTACAATTTCATAAGGTTTTCCTGAGTTTTCTAGAACTTCAATGCCACATCTTGATTTGCTGCAACGATTATTGTGAAATATTTTTATCATTATATATGAATGTTATACGTTTTTAATTGTTGAATAAGTTTTTCTGGTGATTTGTAACGAATACCATGGAATCCGAAACTATTAGAGGCTTCAATGTTTCTTTCGTTATCGTCAATAAAAATTGAATTTTCAGCTTTAATATTAAAACGCTCTAAAGTGATGTCGAATATGTCTTTATAGGGCTTTCTTGTTTTTTCATCACCAGAAACAACAATACCTTCAAACCATTGTAGAAATTGAAAATGTTTTTTTGCAATAGGAAAGGTTTCGCTGCTCCAATTTGTTAAAGCAACTATTTTATAATTTTTAGATTTTATAAGTTCATCTAAAATATCAACCGTTCCAGAAATTTCTCCACCAAGCATCTGTTCCCATTTGCCATAATACATTTCAATATAATCTTTATATTCTGGAAATTGCTTTAATAAATCGTCTGTGGCTTGTTTTAAAGGATAACCAGCATCTTGATTTTCATTCCATTGCATGGTACAAATATTATCAAAAAACCATTGCATTTTTTCTCGGTTACCATTAAAAGCATCTAAAAAAACGTATTCTGGGTTCCAATCTATTAATACCCCGCCTAAATCGAAAATGATTGTATTTATATTTTTCATAATTGATTATCGTCTTCTTCTTTTTGTCCCATCATCATTAAATACGCTTTTAAAAACGGCGTAATATCTCCATTCATAACGGCATCAACGTTACCCGTTTCATGTGCAGACCTGACATCTTTTACTAATTTATAAGGATGCATCACGTAATTACGTATTTGGCTTCCCCATTCAATTTTCATTTTACCAGCTTCAATATCTTCGCGTTGCGCCAATTGTTTTTGTAACTCTATTTCGTATAATTGAGATTTAAGCATTTGCATAGCACGCGATCTATTATCGTGTTGCGATCGTGTTTCTGAGCATGAAATTTGAATACCACTGGGTTTGTGGGTTAGTTGTACTTTCGTTTCAACTTTATTTACATTTTGCCCACCAGCACCACTAGAACGCGCGGTTACAATTTCTATATCAGCAGGGTTAATGTCAATTTCTATAGAGTCATCAACCAAAGGATATACATATACTGAAGCAAAACTGGTGTGACGTTTAGCATTACTATCAAAAGGGGAGATGCGTACTAAACGATGCACACCATTTTCGCCTTTTAGCCAACCGAAAGCAAAATCACCTTCAATTTCTAATGTTACGGTTTTAATACCAGTAACATCGCCTTCTTGAAAGTTTAATTCCTTAATCTTAAAGCCACTTTTTTCGGCATACATTAAATACATACGCATGAGCATGTTTGCCCAGTCGCAGCTTTCTGTACCTCCTGCACCTGCTGTTATTTGCAGTACGGCGCTTAAGCTATCACCTTCTTCAGAAAGCATGTTTCTAAATTCTACTTCTTCTAAAAGGGTATTTAATTTAACATGAACCGTATCGATATCATGTTCCGTAGCTTCACCTTCTTTATAATATTCTAAGAGAATCTCTAATTCTTCAATTTGAGCAGTGATAACATTATAATCTTGCACCCATTTTTTTAATGAACGCAAGTTCTTCATTGTTAATTCGGCTTCTTTAGGATTGTTCCAAAAATTCGGATTGGCAATTTTCTCTTCTTCGTTTTGAATAAGAATTTGCTTTTTGTCAATTTCTAAATAACCTTTAAGTTTATTTGCTCTATTTGTAAGCTGTACAAGTTGATCGTTTGTAATCATAAAAGCAAAAATACACTTTACCAGTATTTAATAATAATTAGTTTACAGAAAAAGTACTAATTGCATGCAAAGGAATTCCTGATTCTGAAATACCTTCAATTTCTATTAGATAATCACTTTCGGAATCTGAACTAAAAAACGAGATGTCTTGACCTCCATTTTCGGTTATTCTAATTATGGGTTCCCAATGTAATGTTGTTCTAATATCTGCTTTAGTTTGTTCTTCAAAACCATTAATATGGTCTGGAGCATAAAATGTTCTTGCAGTATAAAAACCTTGTGCGGAAAAATCAATGATTCCAGGTTTTCTTTTGACATTTCTTGAAGAGTTAATATTTCCAGTTTTAGTATATAATGCAATTACGCCGCTACCGCTATTGGCATATATAGCAGCATCTGCACCTTTAAGTACATCTATAAAAGAGATTTCGGTTGCATCGAGCGTGCTTAAAAAATCAATATCAATAGGGAAGTTGTCTAACAGTATTGTAGGAATGCCTCCTCCTCTTATAGTAATGGTGTCGTTATAAGCTGTTACACCAACGATCGTAGATAGTAAATTGAAAATTGATTCGCCACTATAATTATAATCGCCTTCTAAATCTATTCTCGTACTTGCATAGCCATGATCTGTTCTATCATTCATTTCTTGTTCACGTTGGGATAGTTCTTCTTCTTTTTTGGCTAGAATGGTCACTTCTTCTAAACGTTGTGTTTTTTGATCAAATTCAAAATTTATTTGTTTAATGTATTCAGACATTTTTAAAAAATTCGCAAGCTGTTTTTCGTTATCTATTTCATTTTTAGAAATGATATTTCTGTTTATTTCAGGACTGTTAGTGTCTTGATTTAAGAGAATTAATAGCTCTCTATCTGTCTCTTCTTTAGATTTAAAATTGGTTAATCGAGACTCTACAATGGTTTGTACAGAATCGAAAAAGATAAAAGGACCATAACTAAAACGTCCTTGAGTATCCGTTTTTTGAATTGGCTCTTGAGTAATGGGGTTACCAAAAAAACTTAACCTTGTTTCTGTTTGTGTTGCAGAGTATGGTTTTTTTAAGAATTTAGTAGTACCAGAAATAGTGATCCCTTTTTCTGGGAGGATTTTATTGGCTTTTTCATTACTGTATAATAAATTAGGCCAAGTAAAACGCCTCCAACCATGTGTAAGCATTATTAAATCTAATAGATAACGCCTTTTGTAGTCGCCTTCTTTTTCAAAAAAGTAGCCTGGGTCTTCAATTTCTCCTCTTAAATCTGAATTAAGTAATAACCACGTCTTTATATTTTTAGATCTGTTATTATGTGGAAAAGCACTAAGATCTCTCACGCTCATTGATAGATGACTAGGAAGATTTTGTCCTTCGTTATCTTTTACATTGACATTTATTTTAATTTGTTTCCGCTTACTTAAAACAGCTTTATCTTTAGTGATTTCGACAATTGTTTTATTTTTTGGATTAGAAATAAAAACAAGGCGTTCACAAACAGGGTTTCCATAAGTATCGAATAGGGTGACTTGAATAACGCCGTCTTTTAATTCTTTTACAGGGAGTTTTACTGAATATGTTTTTTTATCTTCTGTTTCATATTTGCTGTATATTAGTTTCCCGCGTTGATGAACAACCAAATAGGTTTCATTAAGTGCATTTTTAGTAGTCGATTTGACATCAATAACTAAGTGATCACCTAAGTTTACTAGGCTTAAAGCAAGTCCGTTCGATAAAGCCTTTGGTAATTTATATGAATACTCAACACCATTGACTTCTAAAATTGCGGAATATGTTTTATTAGGTTTAGGGTTAAGCGAAAATACACCAAGACCAAATTCTGTAGTATTAAAATCTGAAATTACGTTTTGCTGGTCATCTATTATTGTTCCAGATAGTTCAGCATTTTTATAAACATCGTTTTTAATTTTAATAGCGATTTTGCTTCTAATGTTTTCAATTAAATACCCACCTTCTGGATAGAAGTTTAAATCCGGTTTAATAACGGCTACGTTTTTTGTTTTAATATTTGAGGGATTAATTGTTTTTTTTAAACTATCGTTGTTTTTAGACCCTAAAATGGTGATTTCTTTTTGAAAAAAATAATCAAGATTATCGTTTTTCATATAGTTTGTGTATGCTCTTAATAAGTAATTTCCAGTTTCCCAGTCTTTACCTATTTTAAAATCTCCTGCAACACTAATATTGTTGGTGAAAAGTTTTTTCTTAGCCACAATTTTGTTGTCGCCATCTACTAGTTCTACGTAAAACACCCAGCTTTTCGAACTCTTTTCGTGTGTAATTCCGTTTACTAAATAACCCGTATACCAAATGTTTTCGTCTAAGGCGTAATAAGGTTTGTCTGTGTGGATATAAATTTTTTCAGGCGTGTTTTCTAAAGCGTATTTGTCTAGTTTTTCATCAACTAATTCTTTGAAATAACTTTTGTTAAATAGAGTGAATGAGACAAGAATTAAACTCAAAATACAGAATAGAATACTTTTTTTCATAGTTGGTTTTTTTGTTGAATAGCTAGAGTAAATATAAATCAATAATTAATAATGCTATCAAAAATTAAGCCGAAAATATTTTATTATTTAGACCGATAGAAAGCATAAAAGTTTAGTTTATATTCGTTTTAATTTAAAAATATTTTACAATGAAAATAGATTTAAGAAGCGACACGGTTACAAAACCAACAAAAGAAATGTTGGAAGCTATGCTGCACGCTAAAGTGGGAGATGATGTTTTTAGAGAAGATCCAACAACTAATCTACTAGAAGAACGTATGGCATCGCTATTTGGAAAAAGTACAGCTTTATTTTTTCCAAGCGGAACAATGGCAAATCAAACCGCATTAAAGTTACATACAAATCCAGGAGATCAAGTGGTTTGCGATACATATGCACATATTTATAATTATGAATCTGGTGGGGCTTCATTTAATAGTGGTATTTCATGTAAATTATTAGATGGTAATCGAGGGATGTTTACTGCTCAACAAGTTGAGGAAGCTATAAACCCAGAAGCTTATTATTACAGTAAAACAAGTTTGGTAGAAATAGAAAACACGACTAATAAAGGCGGTGGAGCCTGTTGGGATTTTGAGGAAATCAAAAAAATAAGAAAAGTTTGTGATGATAATCAATTAGGGTTTCATCTAGATGGCGCGCGTTTATGGAATGCCTTGGTTGAGAAAAATGAAAACACAAAACAGTACGGCGATGTATTCGATACTATTTCAGTATGTTTAAGTAAAGGTTTAGGATGCCCTATAGGCTCTATTTTAATAGGAGATGAGGTTATTATGAAAGACGCCATTAGAATTCGAAAAATATTTGGTGGCAACATGCGTCAAGCAGGTTATTTGGCAGCAGCAGGATTGTATGCTTTAGATAATAATATGGATAGATTGAAAGAGGACCATAAAAGAGCTAAAGAACTAGGCGTGGGCTTAAGTAAACTATCAATAATAAAATCAATAGAACCCATTGAAACTAATATTGTTATTTTCGAGTTGAATACTGATGTTAGCGAAAAGGATTTTGTGCAAAAACTAGCCGATAACCATATTCATATTATTAGTATGGGGAGTAATAAGTTAAGAATGGTAACGCATTTAGATTATACCGATGCTATGCACGATATGGTTTTACAAACTCTAAAGCGTTTGGAACATTAATTATAACCCTGGGATATTTGGCATGCCATCTTTTGCAGCTGCTGCAAGTTCAGCTTCATTAATATCTGTCGCTCTCTTTAAAGCCTTATTTAAGGTTAGAATTAAGTAATCTTTAAGTTGCTCTCTGTCTTCAAGTAATGCATCATCAATATCAATAGATTTTATTTCTCTATTAGCTGTTAACGTAATTTTTAATTTTTTATCATGACTAGTTTCATCAACTAAAACAGTATCTAAACGTTTTTTAGTTTCATCAACCTTTTTTTTGGCTTCTTGTAATTTAGCCATCATACCCATCATATCTCCAAACATAGTATTCTTTATATTTAATTCTTAATTTAAAACAAAACTATGAAATATTCAGTTAGAGATTATAATCTAATTCTTATTTAATATGAAAATTCAAGGCATTATTATAATTGTAAGCATTATTTTTGCGCATTCCTGTAAAGAAAATAAAAGAATGATTGAGAAAGTAGATATTTCTAAAGCACCTATAGCCACTAAAAAATCGAAAGAATTAAAGATTCATAACGATGTTAGAATTGATAATTATTATTGGCTTAACGACAGAGAGAATCCAGATGTAATAGACTATTTGAACGCGGAAAACACCTATACAAAAGGTGAGATGGCACATACCGAAGATTTTCAGAAAGTGCTTTTTGAAGAAATGAAAGGTCGTATTAAAGAAAACGATACTACGGTGCCTTATAAACTTAACGGATATTGGTATTTAACGCGTTATGAAACAGGGAAAGATTATCCTATCTATATCCGAAAAAAGGAAACATTAGACGCTGATGAAGACATTTTGTTCGATTGCAACATTATGGCAAAAGATCATAGTTATTTTTCTATGGGAGGCATTGCAATAAGTCCAGATAATACAATGGCTGCTTTTACAACGGACACGGTTAGTAGGAGACAATATACCATTCAAATAAAAAATCTTGTTACAGGCGAAATCTATTCAGACATAATAAAAAATACAACAGGAAGCGCGACTTGGGCCAATGATAATAAGACGTTGTTTTATTCTGTTAAAGATGAAGTAACCTTACGTTCACATAAAATTATAAAGCATAAATTATTTACTGATGCTAAAGATGATATAGAAGTATATCAAGAAAAGGATGAAACCTTTAATACATTCGTTTATAAAACAAAATCTAAAAAGTACATTATAATTGGTTCTTCGAGTACTTTAACTACCGAATATCGTTTTTTAAATGCGGATAACCCTAATGGGGTCTTTACCGTTTTTCAAGAACGTGTACGTGAATTAGATTATAATATTTCTCATTATAAAGATCATTTTTATATCATTACAAATAAAGACGGTGCGACTAATTTTAAGTTATTAAAAACTAGTGAAGAAGTAACTTCAAAAGAGAATTGGGAAGAAGTAATTCCGCACCGAGACCATGTTTTATTAGAAGATATTGAAATTTTTAAGGATTACTTAATACTAAACGAAAGAGAAAACGGATTAAATAAATTACGAATAATAAGTTGGGACGGTAAAGAAGATTATTTCTTACCGTTTGATAGCGAAACCTATACCGCTTATATTGGTGGGAATCCAGATTTTGATAGCGATACTATACGATATGGTTATAACTCATTAACAACGCCAAGTGCGGTGATTGATTATAATTTGAAAACCAAAGCGAGCGAAATTAAAAAAGAACAAGCCGTTTTAGGAGGTAAATTTGATAAAGAAAATTACGAATCGAAGCGTATTTGGGCTACCGCACGCGATGGTGTAAAAGTGCCTATATCGTTAGTTTATAAAAAAGGAATAAAATTAGATGGTAAGAATCCGTTATTGCAATATGCATATGGTTCTTACGGTTCAACAATAGACCCTTCTTTTTCAACGATTCGTTTGAGTTTATTAGATAGAGGGTTTGTTTATGCGATCTCTCATATTAGAGGAAGTGAATACCTCGGTAGAAATTGGTATGAAAACGGAAAATTATTAACTAAAAAGAACACGTTTACAGATTTTGTAGATTGTTCTAAATATTTAATCGATCAAAAGTATACTTCAAATAAACATTTATACGCATACGGAGGTTCAGCAGGCGGATTATTAATGGGAGCAATTATTAATATGAATCCAGAATTATATAATGGCATATTGGCAGCAGTACCATTTGTAGATGTTGTAACGACTATGTTAGATGATACCATTCCACTAACAACAGGCGAGTACGACGAATGGGGAAACCCAAATGATAAAACGTATTACGATTATATGAAATCGTATTCACCATACGATAATGTAGAAGCTATCGCATATCCAAATATGTTAGTAACAACAGGGTTACACGATTCTCAAGTTCAATATTGGGAACCTGCCAAATGGGTAGCAAAGCTTCGGGATTTAAAAATCGATAATAATAAGTTATTGCTTCAAACAGATATGGATTCTGGACATGGAGGTGCCTCTGGGCGTTTCGAAAGTCTTAAAGAAGTAGCCTTAGAATACGCTTTTTTGTTAGATTTAGAAGGAATTACACGCTAATAAAAAAAAAAGTCATATTTTTGTCAAGTTTTAAGTTAAAAATATTTTTTGTAATATTACATAGCTTATAAAAAGCATTTATGAAACACAGAAATCAAGTTTTTGATAATGTATTAGATTTAGTAGGAAACACACCTCTTATTAAACTTAATAAAATAGCTTCAGAATATAAAGGTGACTTTTATGCAAAAGTAGAATCCTTTAATCCTGGAAACTCTTCAAAAGATAGAATAGCATTATACATTATAGAACAAGCGGAAAAGCGTGGTATTTTAAAGCCAGGTGATACCATTATAGAAACAACCTCTGGTAATACGGGTTTTAGTATTGCAATGGTTAGTATTGTTAAAGGTTATAATTGCATTTTAGCAGTGAGTTCTAAGGCATCTGCCGATAAAATAGATATGCTAAAAACTATGGGAGCAAAGGTTTATGTTTGTCCAGCACATGTACGTGCAGACGATCCTAGATCATACTACCAAGTTGCAAAGCGTTTACATGAAGAAATGAAAGGATCGGTTTATATAAACCAATACTTTAATCAGCTTAATATAGATGCGCATTATAATTCTACAGGACCAGAAATTTGGAAACAAACAGAAGGTAAAATAACACATTTAGTGGCTTGTAGTGGTACAGGTGGTACAATTTCTGGTACAGCTAAGTATTTAAAAGAGCAAAATCCAAATATAAATATAGTTGGAGTTGATGCTTTTGGATCGGTTATTAAAAAATATCACGAAACAAGAGAGTTCGACGAAAAGGAGATTTATCCATATAGAATAGAAGGATTGGGTAAAAACTTAATTCCTTCGGCAACAAATTTTGATGTTATTGATGAGTTTGTTAAAGTAACCGACGAAGAAAGTGCACATACAGCAAGAGAAATAGCCAAAAGAGAAGGTTTGTTTGTTGGTTACACATCTGGTGCAGCAACACAAGCTTTAAAGCAATTAGGAGAAGAAGGTCGTTTTAAAGATGGTGATTATGTAGTTGCTATTTATCCAGATCATGGTTCGCGTTATATGAGTAAAGTATATAGCGATAAATGGATGAACGAACAAGGGTTCTTTGATAGTGTTCATGAAGAAGCAACAGAGACTATTCAGTACATAAAATAATACAAATAACATAAGTTTAATAGAGGTGGCTATTGTTGGTATAACAAAAAGTGACCTCTTTTTTTATTTTATCAATAATTGGAGTCTAAAAATTATGTTCAAACCATATAAATAATTAATTTTGCAAAAACTAATTAATAGCAAAACCTTTATTTAAGCACCTTTTAAATTTCTTTTTTTTGAATAGTGTTTTTATTAATGGCGAATAACGTCTTGCTTTTAAGAGATTTAAGATTTATAGTAGATGAAAGATTTATTTGAAAAAATTTACAAAGACAAAGGACCACTAGGTAAGTGGGCGTCTCAAGCTGAAGGTTATTTTGTGTTTCCTAAATTAGAAGGAGAGATTTCTAACAGAATGAAGTTTCAAGGGAAAGATGTTATTACTTGGAGTATTAATGATTATTTAGGTTTAGCAAATCATCCAGAAGTCCGTAAAGTAGATGCGCAAGCGGCTGCCGACTATGGTTCTGCATACCCGATGGGAGCGAGAATGATGTCTGGTCATACAGATTTGCATGAAAAACTTCAAAATGAATTAGCAGATTTCGTAAGTAAAGAAGCAGCTTATCTTTTAAATTTTGGATACCAAGGTATGGTGTCTACTATTGATGCTTTAGTGTCTAAAGACGATATTATTGTTTACGATGTTGATGCCCATGCTTGTATTATAGATGGTGTGCGTTTACATATGGGTAAACGTTTTACATATAAACACAACGACATAGTAAGTTTAGAGAAAAACTTAGAGCGTGCTACAAAAATGGCAGAGCAAACAGGCGGAGGAATTTTAGTTATTTCTGAAGGTGTGTTTGGTATGCGTGGTGAACAGGGTCGATTAAAAGAAATTGTTGCGCTTAAAAAGAAGTTTAACTTCAGATTATTTGTTGATGATGCTCACGGTTTTGGAACTTTAGGTGCAACAGGAGCAGGAGCAGGAGAAGAGCAAGGAGTACAAGATGATATTGACGTGTATTTTGCAACGTTTGCAAAATCGTTAGCAAGTACAGGTGCTTTTATTGCAGGAGATCAAGAAATTGTTGATTACTTAAAATATAACTTACGTTCGCAAATGTTTGCAAAATCTTTGCAAATGCAATTGGTTGTTGGTGCGCTTAAGCGTTTAGATATGCTTAGAACGATGCCACAGTTAAAAGCAAAACTTTGGGAGAATGTAGATGCATTACAATCGGGTTTAAAAGCACGTGGATTTGATATTGGGACAACACAAAGTTGTGTAACACCAGTATATTTAAAAGGTAGTATTCCTGAAGCGATGGCTTTAGTAAGAGACTTGCGTGAAAATTACGGAATATTCTGTTCCATAGTAGTTTACCCTGTAATACCTAAAGGATTAATTTTACTTAGATTAATACCAACAGCAACACATACATTAGAAGATGTTACAGAAACTTTGACTGCTTTTGAAGCGATTAGAGATCGATTAGAAAACGGAACTTATAAGCGTCTTTCCGCTGCAGTAATGGCAGCAATGGGAGAGTAGATTTAAGTTTTTACATATTAAAAATCCGATTCATTTGAATCGGATTTTTTGTTTTAGGTGATGTCTTTCATTGTTAATTGATAGATTGTTTTAGCCTCCAATGAGAAGAAATATGAGTGTTTTAGAATTGGTATTATTCAATAAAAGGTTATCAACTATTTGGTGTATTCTATGTAAAACTCATGAACTAAACAGAAAATTTAAGTAACTTTAAAGTAGATTATCACAGATAGATTTTACTAAATAGAACTATCTAATACTAGTCGAAATCAAGTAGTATAAGATAAATTAAAATATATAATTATCGAAAAGCACACAAATTTCCACAGTAAAAACAAGCATAAATCAGGGTATGATTTAGATGCTTTATGCAAAGTCTATCCAGATCTATTGCCTTTTGTATTTATAAATAAATACAACACCAAAACTATTGATTTTGCTAAGCCCAAAGCGGTTAAAGCCTTAAATACAGCCTTATTATTTATGTATTACGATATTAAGTTTTGGGAATTTTCAGATGCTAATTTATGTCCGCCAATACCCGGACGAGTCGATTATATCCACCACCTTTCAGGTTTGATAAAAAAATCAGATATACAAGGTGATATTTCTGTCTTGGATATTGGAACTGGAGCCACTTGTATTTATCCTATTTTGGGTAATGCCGTGTGTCATTGGAACTTTGTGGGAACAGATATTGATGCGTCGTCATTAAAAAACGCACAAGAAATCATCAATAAAAATGAATTAGAAAATTCTATCTCACTCAGATTTCAAAAGGATGTTTCGCAAATTTTAAAAGGTGTTATAAATGAAAAAGATAACTTTTCAGTATCCATGTGTAACCCGCCATTTTATAAATCAGAAGTAGAAGCTTTAGAAGCTACTACTCGAAAATCAAAAGGCTTAAAAAAGGAAAATGACACTGCTGTTAGAAATTTTTCTGGCACACATAGCGAATTATGGTATAAAGGTGGCGAAAAAGCATTTCTTCATAATTATTTATATGAAAGTTCTTTGTATAGAGACCAATGTATATGGTTTACTTCTTTAGTTTCTAAAAAAGACTTAGTAAAAGGTATGCAAATCTCCTTAAAAAAGCTGGGTGCAACACAGGTTAAAGTTCTTAATATGGGGCAAGGGAATAAACTGTCTAGAATTGTAGCTTGGACGTTTATGAGTTAATAGTATCATCCTTTTTAGCTTTTTTTATATTATAAAAAATGAAGTAATTCTGTGTTTCTAT
The DNA here is from genome assembly GCA_039985655.1 of Algibacter sp. Taxonomy (GTDB): domain Bacteria; phylum Bacteroidota; class Bacteroidia; order Flavobacteriales; family Flavobacteriaceae; genus Postechiella. The sequence goes on from JBDWSF010000011.1 coordinate 45,708, forward strand.
TGAGAATTGTTTCAAATTTAATTCTATTCTTTAGTTTATATATAAAATAGCTATATTGTAGCAGTATAATAAGTTTTACTGCAACGTTTTTAAAACCTTGTTATTCTAAAGCTTATCGAATAAAGACCAATAAATAGCATATGAAAAAATTAGCATTACACTGGAAGATTATTATAGGGATGGTTCTTGGAATCATTTTTGGATTTATTATGAATACCGTTGATGGAGGAAAAGATTTTGTAGCCGATTGGATTGCTCCTTTTGGTACTATATTTATAAATCTTCTTAAACTTATTGCGGTGCCTTTAATTTTAGCATCATTAATTAAAGGGATTTCAGATTTAAAAGATATTTCGAAAATAAAAACTATGGGTTTGCGTACCATTGGTATTTATATTGGTACAACCTTGGTGGCTATAATTATTGGTTTAAGTATTGTGAATACTTTAAAGCCAGGGGATGGTATGCCACAAGAAACTATTGATAAAATTAAATTAAAATATGCAAACGATGCTGGAGTAACCGATAAGTTAATGAAAGCAACTGCACAGAAAGACGCGGGACCTTTACAAGCTTTAGTTGATATTTTTCCAAGCAATATTTTTAAATCATTTGCAGAAGCGTCTATGCTTCAAGTTATCTTTTTCGCCTTATTTGTTGGTATATGTTTATTGTTAATAGGTGAAAAGAAGGCCAAACCATTAATAGATTTTTTCGATTCGCTTAACGAGGTGGTCATGAAAATGGTAGATTTAATTATGCTTTTTGCTCCGTATGCCGTATTTGCTTTGTTAGCTAATGTTATTATTGCTTTTGATGATATAGAGATTTTGATCAAGTTGCTTTATTATGCGTTCTGCGTTATTGGCGGACTCATTTTAATGATTGGTTTTTATCTTATTTTAATAAGTGTCTATACAAAAAAATCACCTATGTGGTTTTTAAAACAAATAAGTCCAGCACAATTATTAGCGTTTTCTACAAGTAGTAGTGCTGCCACATTACCTGTTACTATGGAGCGTGTTGAAGAACATTTGGGGGTAGATAAAGAAGTATCTGGTTTTGTATTGCCCGTAGGTGCAACAGTAAACATGGATGGAACTAGTTTGTATCAAGGTATTGCCGCCGTATTTATTATGCAGGTAATCTGGCCAGAAGGCTTAACGTTTACCAATCAATTGGTTATTGTAGCTACCGCATTATTGGCATCTATAGGTAGTGCTGCCGTACCAAGCGCAGGTATGGTTATGTTGGTTATAGTATTAGAATCTATTGGTTTTCCTGAAGAGTTATTGCCTATAGGTTTAGCTCTTATTTTTGCTGTAGATAGACCGCTAGATATGTGTAGAACAGTTGTAAATGTTACAGGAGATGCAACAGTATCTATGATTGTAGCAAAATCGTTAGGTAAATTACACGACCCAAAACCTAAAGAGTGGGATGATAATTATGAGCAAGTAAAATAAAATAGTAAAGACATAACTTTTTATCAGGAAATGAATTCGAGTTTAGTAATAACATCACCAGTGATTTCTGTAGAATGGCTTCAGAACAATTTAAATTCCGATAATTTAATTGTTTTAGATGGCACAATAAATAAAGCCTTTGATGCTTTGTCTCAACAAATACCAAATACAAGACTTTTTGATATTAAAAAGAAGTTTAGTGATATGTCGAATGAATTCCCAAGTGCATTTCCTTCTGTAGAATTATTTCAAGAATCCGCAAGAGCGCTAGGTATTAACAACGATAGTGCGATTGTTGTTTATGACGATAAGGGCATTTATTCAAGTGCGCGTGTTTGGTGGTTGTTTAAAGCATTTGGATACAATAATGTAGCAGTTTTAAATGGTGGTTTTCCTGAATGGTTAAATGCTGAATATGAAACTGAAAACATGAAAACATATAATGATGAAATTGGCAATTTTACATCGAATATTCAACCAGAATTGATGCGGTTTTTTGATGATGTTAAAAAAGCATCTGAACATAAAACACATCATATTATAGATGCGAGATCTTCCGGCCGATTTAATTGCGAAGTCGGAGAACCTCGAGAAGGTTTGCGCATGGGAACCATTCCAAACTCGGTTAATTTACCTTTTACAGATTTACTTGAAAACAGTGTTTTAAAGCCTAAAGAAGATTTAGAGGTGCTTTTTAATAATGTAGCCGATAAAGACGATGCCATTATCTTCTCTTGTGGCTCAGGAATTACTGCTTGTGTTTTAGCTTTAGGAGCAGAAATATCGGGATATAAAAACATCTCGGTGTATGATGGTTCTTGGACGGAGTGGGGGAGTTTGGTTGAAGAGTAAGCGATGTAACAATTTAATTTCTACCTAAAATTTAAGTTGTATTAAGTTTAAAACATCAAGAACATCAACAACTATTCGAACGGCATCAATCGATACTAGGTTTATCAGTAACTTTTTGTTTAAACTTATTGTTCATTAGTATCTGAAAGGTTTATAAGTAAATAGTAATTATATCATCTTCTACTTTAAATTTTTTATTTGTTACAGATACATCCATGAGATTACCAAAATCACAGCATCCATTTGTTTTAGGATCGGAGGTGTCATTATTATGAGATTTTAAAAGGAGGTTTTATTACGGTTACTGTTGTTACGAACTAATGCACAAGGGATTGAAACCGTTCGAATAACTGTGGATATTCTTAACCTTTTTTAAAACTATATAAATAGGGGGTTGGTGTGAACTAAGCTTTAACAGATTGCTACGTCCTTCGTCCTCAATGACGTGTTTTAAAAAGGTATAATGTAAAGCCCAACCCGATAGGGATGATTAGGGATGCGTCCAAAAAAGAACGCTAATTACTCCAAAAACTTACTCCTCAATTCGGGAGTAGGAATCATGCAAGCATCTTTTTTACCATACCATTTGTAACGGTTTTTTGCTATATAATCGTAAACCCAGTTGCGAATAAATGGTGGAATAATAAAAAAGACATTCATTAAATTTTGAGGGAATCCAAGTAAGTTTGCCACTTTTAAGGCCGCAGTGCTTTTGTATGCAATTCCTTTTTCTGGTGTGTAAAGTAGAATAGAATCTATTTTGGAAGTGTCGATGTTGTGCGCTTCAATAAGTTGTTTTCCAATAGCGCTTTGTAAAGCTGTAAACATGAAAATGTCTTTTTTGTCATGCTTTATAACATATTGCACACTGTTGTTACACAGGTTACAAACTCCATCAAACAGGATTAATTTTTTATCATTTGGCACTCCAAAATTCATACTGTAAAGATAATGTTTTAGAGCTAATTTAAAATATAAATTATTATAAGAGCTAACACGATTATCCGCTAAACAAAGTTATAAACTAAGAGACAAAATAGTTTATAAATGCTCAGTTTTTACTTCATACAAAACAACCTGTGCAGTTTTTACATAATCTGCATTCCAACCATAGTAATTACCCGTTTTAAAGTAGTTTTCATGCCCATAACCATTGCCTATATAATCGTAAATTAATGTGTAATCTGTATTAATGCTTTTTGCTTCGCAAATTAAAGCATAGTAAAACTTACCGTTCTCAATTTTTATTTTAAAAGTGAATATTTCATTACCAACAAAACCAACATCAATTTTTTCATCAAAAGCACTAGTCCAAAGTTCACCACTATCAGGTTTTGTATAATGGTCTATCTGAATTTCTCCGCTATTCCAACGTATTTTAACTGTAGCAGGAGCGCCTTCTAAACCAGTAGTTTCTTTACCGTGTATTTGAGCAACAATGGTTCTGCCATTGCCTTCTACATAGTCAACTTTTAAAGTAGATTCCAAAATATGTGTACCCGTACTCATAGACCAGTTATCCGTTGTACTTTGATTGCCTTTCCAAAATTCTCTAAGTTCTGTACGGCAATATTTTCCGTTTAATGCAGATTCTCCAGAGGTTGTAAAGCCTGTGAATTTTGTGAACATGGTATAGCTTCCATCTGTGTTTTTATAAAAATATTCAGATTGTGCGGTGGTGAGTGTATTGTTTTCAATGGCTTGATAAAATATAGAAGTTGCTTTACCATCACCATTGTTGATAGGGACAGATAAATACCAGTTTTCCCAAGTTATTTTACTTTCTGTTTCAGTTTCTTCTTCCTCTTCAATCTCCTCAGTTTCTTCAATAATTTCTTCTATTTCTTCGACTTCCTCATTGTTTTTATTAGAAGAAGAACTACAAGAAAATAAAAATAGACTACTTAAAAAGTATAAGAATACGAGCTGTTTCATGTTATAATTTTCACCAAGTATAACTATTTAAAAATTGGTAAACCAATTTTTAGGTGAAAAATATAAATAAATTTTCAATAAGATGTATTTAAGTTTTGAATCGCCAGTCTCTTGTTTTTTTATTTCTTTTTCACAGCCTCTACCAATTCTAATTGGTCTATACTTACGTTGGTGGTAAACATACCGTAGTTTACAACAGCCTTATTTTTTTCAATTTTATCTATTGTGCCAATGGCGCGACCATCTTCCATACGCACGCGGTCGCCAAGTCTAATAAGCGCTTTAGGTTTTGGATTTTCAATAGCTTTTTGTTTGGCTACTTTTTTCTTTTCGCGAATAACTTCTACTTTCTTCTCAACTTCCTTTTTAACCTGTATTTCTTTTGCTTTTACTTGCTTTTTTTCTTTTACAGTCACTTTTTTACGTTTCGAATTTTCTATTTGAATTAGTTTAAAAAGCTCGTCTATTAAAATCTTTTTTTGCTTATTATCAAAATACTTTTGGGCAATATCATTTACTTTTTGTCCTAAATAAATAAGTCGCTGATTACTATCATATAATTCTTGATAACTCTCTAATTTTTTCTGAATTTTAATATTTATTTCTTCAAGCTTATCGGCTTCTTCAATTTTCTTTTTCTCATTTTGTTTTAAAGATTGCCCTGTTTTTTCTAGCTTAGAACGTTCTTTTTGAAGTTTAGCAATAGTAGCATCAAAACGGACTTTACTACGCTCAATCTTCTTTTTAGCTCGGTTTATTAAACTGTATGGAATACCGTTTTTCTGTGCAACTTCGAAGGTGAAACTACTTCCGGCTTGACCGATAACGAGTTTAAATAAAGGCTCTAAAGTACGCTCATCAAACAACATATTCGCATTAAGCATATAGGGTAACTCATTTGCTAATATTTTTAAATTAGAGTAGTGCGTTGTTATAATGCCAAAAGCTTCACGATGATAAAACTCTTCTAGAAAGGTTTCAGCCAAAGCACCACCCAATTCAGGATCACTTCCTGTTCCAAATTCATCAATAAGAAATAAGGTGTTTTTATTACATTTCTTAAGAAAGTAATTCATTTGTTTCAGACGGTAACTGTATGTGCTTAAATGGTTTTCTATAGATTGATTATCACCAATATCACTTAAAATCCGATCGAACAAATAGACTTTACTACGTTCGTGTACAGGAATTAAAAGTCCACTTTGTACCATTACCTGTAATAAACCAACGGTTTTTAACGTGATACTTTTTCCACCCGCATTAGGACCAGAAATAACAATAATTCTACCGTCTTGTTTTAGCTCAATAGATTGCGGAAACGTGGTTTGTTTATTTTTTAAATTGTTTAAATAGAGTAGTGGATGATAGGCATCGCGTAAATTCATACTTCTATCTTCTGATATTTTTGGAAGAATAGCATTCATAGATCTGGCGTATTTCGCTTTCGCGGATATCACATCAATATCTATTAAAAATGCTTGATACTTTTCTAATAAGGGTAAAAACGGACGAATAAAATTAGTGACTTCCTTTAAAATGCGGTTAATTTCTTCGCTTTCTTCAAATTCTAAATTATTAAGCTCTCTAGAGTGCTGCAATGTCGTTTCGGGCTCGATATAAACGATGCTTCCCGTTTTACTACTACCCATTATGGAACCTTTGACTTTACGTCTGTACATGGACTTTACAGCAAGTACCCGTTTGTTTTCTACAACGGATTCTCGAATATCATCTAAATATTCTAAACTATGGTATTGACTTAAAGCACTCGAAAAACTAGCGTTAATTTTCCCTTTTACTTGATTTATAGATTGGCGTAAACTATGAAGCAGGGTAGAAGCATTGTCTTTAATGTCTCCAAAACGGTCGACTATACTGTCTACTTTTTCAATTATAATTGTGGTAACTTCTACATGAAACGCGTGATCGTTAAGAGCAGGGTAATATTCTTTAAACTTTTTTAAATAACTAACCACTTCGTTCGTCGTTAAAGAAATGGAGACTATTTTCTTTAAACTATGCACTTCCAAATACGTGTTTTCTATGCGTAAAAGTTTAATTTCTTTAGTAATAGTGTCAAACCCGTGATTCGGAATTCGATTATCGTTATAGAAAGACGATAAGTATTCATTAGTTAGTTTTAGAGCATAAAGCAATTCTTCCTTAGATTTATAAGGTGTGATTTTTAATGCACTTTCATTTCCTAGTGCGGTAACACAAAGCTCACTTACTTGTTGTAAAACTGTTGAGAACTCTAAATCTTGTAATGTTTTATCGTGAATATGAATCATTCGTTAATCGTAATCTTATATGTAAAAGGGCAAATTTAGCAACAATACAGTGAAAATGAAGTGAAAACGAATTTAAAATAAATTCTTTTCTATTCTTTGTAACTTCGCGATCATTTTAAATACTAATACAGAAAATAGAAATATGAATTTTTTTAAACGTGTTTTATCCACAGTAACAGGAATTATAGTGTTTTTTGCTCTCGGTTTTGTTGCACTATTTATTTTAGGGCTTATATTAGGAGGAAGCTCTGAAGATGTTATTAAAGTAAAACCAAACTCGGTTTTAGATTTAAAACTAGATTTTCCTATTAACGATTATGCAGGTAAAACAGAGTTTGCCGAATATCCGTTTTTAAATGAAAACAAAAAAAATGGATTGTTTAATATTATTGATGCTATTAACTATGCAGCAACCGATGATAATATTAAAGGTATATCTATAGATAATAACTTTATAAGTGCAGGTGTTTCCCAAACAAAAGCTTTAAGAGATGCTTTATTGAAATTTAAAGAATCAGGTAAGTTTATTAACGCTTACGCAGATATTTATACTCAGAAAGATTATTATTTAAGCTCAATAGCCGATGCCATTTATATAAACCCAGTTGGAGCTATGGAATTTAAAGGTTTGTCTTCCGAACGCTTATATTTTAAAGATTTTCAAGAAAAATCAGGTTTAAAAATGGAAGTGGTACGTTTTGGTAAATACAAAAGTGCTGTTGAGCCTTATTTGGAAAATGAAATGAGCGATAATAATAGAGAACAAATAGCGGCTTACTTAACCTCTATCTGGGATGAAATTAAAAGTGAAATTTCTGAAAGTAGAGATATCTCTGTTGTTAGATTAAATACTATAGCAGATAGTTTATTGGCGAGAAACTCTAAACTAGCAAAGTCGTCAAAATTGGTCGATAGAATTGCTTATCACGATGAATATGTAAACGATTTAAAAAGTTTAGCAGGTATTGAGGCAGATAAAGAATTAGAACGTATTTCTATTGCAGATTATGCAATTTATGCAGCTCCTAAAGTTAGAAAGGGATCTTATAAAAATAAAATAGCAGTAATTTATGCTGAAGGTGAAATTATTTATGGAGAAGGTGAAATTGGACGTGTTGGACAGGGAAGTATAAACAAGTCTTTAAAAAAGGCAAGGGAAGATGATAAAGTAAAAGCCATTGTTTTAAGAATAAATTCTCCAGGAGGTAGTGCGTTGGCTTCCGAATTAATATGGAGAGAAATTGAACTAACCAAAAAGGTAAAACCAGTAATTGTGTCTATGGGGAACTTAGCGGCTTCGGGTGGTTATTATATTGCTTGTAATGCCGATAGGATTTTTGCGGAACCAACAACAATTACAGGTAGTATAGGTGTGTTTGGCGTATTACCTAATGGAAAAGAATTAGCAGATCGTTGGGGTATTAATGCAGAACAAGTCGTTACTAATAAAAATGCGGTGTCGTATAGTTTTTTCGAACCTTTAAATGATGAACAACGTGCTTTTATTAGAGAAGGCGTTATAGATATTTATGAAGTATTTACAAGTAGAGTAGCAGAAGGTCGAGGCATGAAACAAGATGATGTCAAAGCTATTGCTCAAGGTCGTGTTTGGACAGGGACAGCAGCGTTAGATAATGGATTAATTGACGAATTAGGCGGATTAGATTTAGCGTTGAAATATGCAGCAGAAATTGCAGAAATTGATGCTTATAAAATAAAAGAATTTCCTGTTCTTGAAAAGGATTTAGGTAAAATGTTAGAAAAATTTGGATTGGTTAAAACCAAAGAAAGCATTTTAAAAGAAGAACTTGGAGAAGAAAATTATAAGATTTTAAAAGAAGTAAAAACAATGTCTCAACGTAAAGGGATTCAGTTATTATTTCCTTTTAATATGGAAATAAAATAATTGAAATTTAATCATATTAAAAAAAGGTTAAATGAAAGTTTAGCCTTTTTTTTATGCACTTAACTCATTCAAAAGTAGGCTTCGCTCATTTGTGGTTTTATAGGACGTAGGTTGGTTATAGTTTTAAGCTAAACTTATAAATCAACTATTATGAAAACATTTTTAAGCGTCTTTTTTGCAGTGATGGTATCGATGCAAATTTCTTCTCAAGAAAAGTTAATTAAGGGAACTGTAATATCTTCTGACGATAGAATTCCAATACATGGAGTTAATGTGGTTATAAAAGGTTCTAAAATTGGAACAACCACTAGTTTTGACGGGAAATACGAAATTAAAGCAAAAGAGAAAGATGTATTAGTTTTTTCGTATTTAGGATTTGTTACACAAAAGAAAACGGTAGGAACCTCAAAGGTTATTAATGTAGCTATGGATGCCGATACATCTACTTTAGATGAAGTAGTTATTGTTGGTTATGGTACACAGCGAAGATCAAATTTAGTAGGATCTGTGGCTACATATAAACCGTCGGCATCACAAATAAAACGAAAGAAACAAAAGGCTTATCATAATAAATTAGCAAATCAAATTCAATCGAACTCTGTGACAAATGCACTTCAAGGACAAGTAGCAGGTCTAAATGTTATTGCTAATAATGGTGTTCCAGGCACTAGTTCTCAAATTCGAATAAGAGGTATTTCTACATTATCTAATAATAGTCAACCTTTGGTGGTTATTGATGGCATTATTTCGTCACCTGAAAAATTAGAGCATATAAACCCAAATAATATTAAAGCTATCGATATTTTAAAAGATGCATCGAGTACTGCTATTTATGGAAACAGGGGGAGTAACGGTGTTATCCTTATCTCAACAAAAAAAGGTAATGTAGGTATTGATAAAGAACCTTTATATATTGTAGATGGCGTTCCAATTAAAAAGGAAAATAATTATATCATTAAAAATTTAGCAGAAACTGATGTCGATACTAAAAAAAGCTATAAAAAAGTAGAAGCTAAACACAAGTTTGGGCAAATAGCTAAAAATGGTTGTGTTGTTATTACCACGCATCAAGGTAATTTTAGAGTGCATAACAATGAAAGTTATGCTGTAATAGAAGAAAATAATTTTGAAAGAACATCATTATCGCCATTGTCAACTTTTTCAATTGATGTTGATAAAGCATCATACAGTAATGTGAGACGCATGATTAATAATGGAATTGTTATAGAACCAGATGCTGTTAAAATAGAAGAAATGGTTAATTATTTTGATTATAAATATCCGCAACCAACAGGCGAACATCCTTTCTCTATAAATACCGAAGTAGCCAAAACACCATGGAATTTAGAAACTAAAATTGTTAAAATTGGCTTACAAGGAAAAACATATGATAATGCGGAACTGCCTACTTCAAACTTAACGTTTTTAATAGATGTGTCAGGGTCTATGGGGTCTCAAAATAAATTGCCATTACTCAAGTCAGCTTTCAAATTACTAGTAAATCAATTAAGAGAAAAAGATAACGTATCTATTGTGGTATATGCAGGTGCAGCAGGTGTTGTTTTAGAACCGACTTCGGGAAACAAAAAAGAGAAAATAATTTCGGCGTTAAATAATTTGAATTTTGGTGGTTCTACAGCAGGAGGACAAGGCATTAAACTAGCATATAAGTTAGCTGAAAAACATTTTAAAAAAGGAGGGAATAACAGAGTGATTTTGGCAACTGATGGCGATTTTAATGTGGGGGCTTCAAGCGATAAAGCTATGGAGAAACTTATTGAAGAGAAACGCGAATCTGGTGTGTTTTTATCTGTTTTAGGTTTTGGTTATGGAAATTATCAAGATTCTAAATTAGAAATACTAGCAGATAAAGGAAATGGAAATCATGCTTATATAGATAATATGCAAGAAGCTCAAAAGGTATTTGGTAAAGAATTTGGAGGTACATTATTTGCAATTGCTAAGGATGTGAAAATTCAGGTAGAATTTAATCCAACAAAAGTACAAGGCTACAGGTTAATAGGTTATGAAAATAGAATGCTTGAAGATGAAGATTTTATTGATGATACAAAAGATGCTGGGGAATTAGGGAGTGGACATACTGTAACAGCACTTTATGAAGTGATTCCTGTAGGCGTGAAAAATGATTATTTAAAAGCTGTTTCTGATTTGAAATACACAAAAACCGAAGCCACTTCAAATTATACAAACGAACTATTTACGGTAAAGTTTAGATATAAAAAGCCAGACGGAGATAAAAGTATAGAAATGATACACGTGCAAAAAGATGAGATTAAAGAAGCCTCTGAAGATTTAAAGTTTGCATCGGCTGTAGCATTATTCGGAATGCAGTTACGTCGTTCAAAATATACGAATAGTGCAAAAATAGACCAAGTGATGCATTTGGCTAAAGCTGGAAAAGGAGAAGATACAGATGGATATAGAGCAGAGTTTAAAAGACTAGTGTCTTCTTATCAGAGTTTATAATAGTTGAGTTTTAGTAAAAAAGAGCGACATAATTGTTGCTCTTTTTTATACTGTACTTCGTTGGGTTTAAAACTACTTATTCTCCTTAATCAAATAGAGCTTCTATTTTAGTTAAATTTGAAATATCTTTGTTTAAGTATTTTATGCTCACTTTTGGAGGAATAGAAATTTCAATACAAGTTTCGCTAAAAACTAAAGTATCAGAAGATAGTTTTCCTTGAAATTCGTTTGACATTTTTAATGCTTTAAAAATCAGTTTAAACATTTTTTTATCCGAGTATAAATCTAGTAATTCATCAGTCTCTTTTTCGTTAAGTTCTTTAAATCGGCTAAAATGTATTTCTATTGACGGCGGAATAGAGATTCCGACAATAAGTCTATTTGTTTTAAACCCAGCATTTTCAATAAGAGGCAAAACATCAAATACATCTTTTACATAATCAACAAACTTATTTTTTGTATTAGTTCCTAGATCTCCAATTTTAGAAAGTCCATTTTTTAGTTGATTTAATACCTGCTCAGAACTATCGTTTACTGTTTTGGTCGTTTTATTTAAAATAGAATTCTTCTTCACTGGTTTTAGTGTTTATAAAGTGATTTAAAACTAATATTTATTTGTGAAAGAAAACACTTATTAAACCTGTAAAACACCTAAATTAAAAGGTTTTTCAATAGGAGCATGGTTGGCTGCTTCAATACCCATAGAAATCCATGTTCTAGTGTCTAAAGGATCAATAATCGCATCCGTCCAAATTCTAGATGCCGCATAGTAAGGTGATACTTGATTATCGTAGCGGTCTTTAATTTTGTTATAAAGTTCAGCTTCTTTTTCAGGAGTAATTTCTTCTCCTTTTTTAAGTAAAGATGCTTTTTCTATTTGAAGTAATACTTTAGCAGCAGAATTCCCGCTCATAACAGCAAGTTCTGCGCTTGGCCAAGTTACTATTAATCGTGGATCATAAGCTTTTCCACACATAGCGTAATTACCTGCACCGTAACTGTTACCAATGATGATTGTAAATTTAGGAACAACGCTATTACTAACCGCATTCACCATTTTTGCTCCATCTTTAATAATACCACCATGCTCGCTCTTGCTACCGACCATAAAACCTGTAACATCTTGTAAAAAGACTAAAGGTATTTTCTTCTGGTTGCAATTAGCAATAAAACGGGTCGATTTATCGGCACTATCGTTATAAATAACACCACCAAATTGCATTTCACCACTTTTCGTTTTAACTAATTTGCGTTGATTTGCAACGATACCAACAGCCCAACCATTAATTCTAGCATAAGCCGTAATAATAGTTTGTCCGTAACCAGCTTTATATTCGTCGAATTCCGAATTATCAACAAGACGTTTAATTATCTCGTACATATCGTATTGATCCGATCTACTTTTTGGCAAAATACCATAAATATCTTCTGGATTTTCTTTTGGTTTAATAGCATCTATTCTATTATATCCAGCCTTATCGTAATCACCAATTTTATCAATAATATTTCTAATAGTATCTAAAGCATCCGCATCATCTTTCGATTTATAATCGGTAACACCAGATATTTCGCAATGTGTTGTGGCTCCTCCTAAAGTTTCGTTGTCAATCGTTTCTCCAATCGCAGCCTTAACTAAATAACTTCCGGCAAGAAAGATACTTCCCGTTTTATCTACAATTAAAGCTTCGTCACTCATAATAGGTAAGTAAGCACCGCCAGCAACACAACTGCCCATAACCGCAGCAATTTGAGTAATACCCATACTACTCATAATGGCATTATTTCTAAAAATACGTCCAAAATGTTCTTTGTCAGGGAAAATCTCATCCTGTAAAGGCAGATAAACACCAGCAGAATCGACTAAATATATAATAGGTAATTTGTTTTCTATTGCAATTTCTTGCGCTCTAAGATTCTTTTTTCCTGTAATTGGAAACCAAGCACCTGCTTTAACAGTAGCATCATTAGCAATAACAATACATTGCTTTCCTTTTACATAACCTATTTTAATAACAACGCCACCAGACGGACAACCACCATGCTCTTCATACATCCCTTCACCTGCAAAAGCAGCAATTTCTATAGATTTAGATTTCGGATCTAATAAATAATTAATACGCTCGTGAGCCGTCATCTTACCTTTGGCTTTATGCTTTTCAATGCGTGCTTTCCCACCTCCCAAATGTACTTTTGCTAAACGTTTTTTAAGTGCGGATACTAAAAGTTTATTATGATCTTCGTTTTTGTTGAAGTTAATGTCCATTGATGTTTTTTGTTTGGTACGAATTTACGAAACCATAAATCAATTAGAAAGTGAATGTTTTGTTAAAATAAATTACATGGAAATATATTCCTTGGAATATAAATTTATTTTGTTTACATTTGTCATGTAATTAAATATTAAAAAGATGAAAAGAGATAAAATTATTTTTTATATTTCGACGGGATTGTTAACAGTTATTATGTTGTTTTCAGCAAGCATGTATTTTTTTAAACATGATGCTATTTCTGAAGCCTTTAAAAGTTTTGGATATCCAACATATATTATTTATCCATATGCAACAATTAAGTTATTAGGATTAATAGCTGTTTGGAATCCGAGTTTTAAAGTTTTAAAAGAGTGGGCGTATGCAGGTTACTTTTATGCTTTTGTTTTAGCTTTCTTTGCACATATAATGATAGGCGATGGACAACAAATTACAGCAATCGTCGCTTTAATAGCTTTAGCAGTATCTTATATATTTAGTAAAAGAATTAATAAATAATGAGTTCCGCTTTCGCGGGAATAAAAAATAAATCAATGAAAAACATTATAGCATTTGCAGGTAGTAATAGTAAAAATTCAATAAATAAAGATTTAGCAACGTACGCTTCAAGTTTAGTTGAACATGTTGATGTAAACGTTTTAGATTTAAATGATTTTGAATTACCATTATATGGAATTGATTACGAAATAGCCCATGGTATTCCAGACAATGCGCATAAATTTTTAGAGCTTATAAAATCATCCAATGGCATTATTTTATCTTTAGCAGAACATAATGGTGCTTATGCCGCAGTATTTAAGAATTTGTTTGATTGGATGTCTCGAATAGACGGAAAACTTTGGAGTGATAAACCGATGTTACTTATGGCAACATCACCAGGAGCTAGAGGAGGTGCTACTGTTTTAGATATTGCAAAAGGACGTTTTGTTTTTATGGGCGGTCATATTGTAGCCGATTTTTCTTTTCCATCGTTTGGAGATAATTTTAAAGATGGAGGTGTTAGTAATGATGAATTAAATTCTGAACTATTAAAGAAAGTTGAATTATTTCAAAAAGCACTTTAACTGCTAACTGACTACTTAAAATATGGGCGATATTTCAAAAGATATTAATTCAACATTTGTAAATGATAAAGTGAAAGCTTTATTGAATATTATTTACACCGCTAATTGGATAAATAGTAAGCAAAATACATTTTTTAAACCTTTTGGAATTTCCCCACAGCAGTTTAATATTTTACGAATTTTAAGAGGTGCTGGAGAAGCTATAAAAGTTCAAGCTATTAAAGAACGTATGTTAGAAAGAGCACCTAATGCAACACGTTTAATGGATAAATTGTGTGATAAACAATTAATTAAAAGATTGGCTTGTCCTGATGATAGACGTGTAGTGCATATTGAAATAACAACTAAAGGTTTAGAGCTTTTAAAAGTCATTGACAAAGATTTGAAAGAAGATTTATTAGAGAATTTATCAATTACTGAAGCTATATTGTTAAGTGATTTATTAGATAAAATACGATAAAAAAATTTATTAATTTATTTTCCATGGGAAATAAAAAAACAAAAAATAATGAGAAGTACAATTAAAAGAGTAGGGCAAAGCCACTTTGTTAATATGGGACCCATTGAATTGAGACAGCCCATCCCTACGCAGCATATAGATAATATAGATCCGTTTGTGTTATTACACCATTACGGCCCATTCGAAATTTCGGAGGAGAGTAATCCGTTTGATTTGGGGCCACATCCACATCGTGGTTTCGAACCGATAACCTTTTTAATAGAAGGAGAACAATTACATCGTGATTCTTTAGGGAATGAAAGTTTAGTGACATCTGGCGATGTACAATGGACAACAGCAGGACGAGGCATTATTCACGCCGAAGGCCCGTCGAAAGATTTTGTAAATCGTGGTGGTACTTTAGAAGGTATTCAGTTATGGTTGAATTTGCCTGCGGAAAAAAAGATGATGCCTGCTAATTATCAGCATGCTAAAAATGACGACTTTAATGTGATAACTTCTGAAGATGGAAACGTTAATATTCAAATTGTAGCAGGAAGTTTAGAAGGCGAATATGGTAAGATTAGTACACAAACCTCGGTAAATGCTTATATGATTAAAACTAATAAAACTGGAGAATACAATGTGCAATTGGATAAATCGCATCAAAGTTTTATTTACCTGATAAAAGGTGAAGTTGAAATAAATGATTCAGTTTTGGAGATTGATAAAAATCAATTGGTAGAATTTAATCAAGATGGGGATCATTTTTCGATAAAAGCGAATAAAGACAGTCAGTTATTATTTTTATCTGGTGCGCCATTAAATGAAGTCGTAACGTCTTATGGTCCGTATGTTATGAATACACAAACAGAAATTATGGAGGCCATGCGCGATTATCAACAAGGTAGAATGGGGTTTTTACCTGTGAGTTAGATTGAGCTTATTTTTAGCTTTGATTTTCTTTTGAAAGGTTTTTTAGCGTGAAGACACTATGATGCAAAGTTTTAAAAATAGAAAGGCTGAAAGAAAGATAAATGACTATAAACTGCGGACTGAATCGCGTTAGGGATAGCAATGGAAAGCCCACAGCGGAGGTACGAAGCGCGGACTTGTATTGTATAGCCCGACACCGACCTAAGGAGGTGTAACGCCAAAACAATAATTTAAAAATATAATATTAAGCATAAAAAAAGCGCCAATACAGGCGCTTTAATAAAATTATGTATTTAAATATTACCACTGGTAACGAATACCAAGTGCAATATCGAAGTCTAAATCATCTGTAAAATCACCAAAACCAAGTTCAGGTCTAAAATCTAAAGATAATTGTAAAGGGATGTCGAAGTTGTATTCAATTCCAATATCACCAGCAACAAATATCGCTGTTTCATCAGTTCCCTTTAATGCATTTTTTCCATCAAAAGCAGCAAGCCCTCCACCAGCACCTACGTACCAGTTAAATGCGCCATCTAATGGCATTACCCACTGGTATAAGCCAGTAAGTTTAATAGCGTTGTAAAGATTGCTGTTTCTCCACCCTAAATCGACTTCTAGTCTATTAGTGCCTCCTAATGCATGTTGATACGATATTTCGGCACCCAGACCATCGCTATCGCCTAAACGTAAACCTATAGCGTGATCTGCTATGTCTTGTGCTGAAGCAGCAAATGTAAAACCTAAAAGAGCGATTGATAATAGAAATACTTTTTTCATAATGTTTAATGTTTTTTAGTTTCTTGATTATATACGGTCGTTTTATAAATAAAGACGACTTTTTGAAATTCAATTTACTTTTACAAAAATAACGCCAAAAATGTATTTATATTTAACATCATTATAAATACACAAAGATATTTAAGTAATTTATGGCGTTAACAATACATTTACAAGCACTAAGCAAAAAACTATCTGGCGAATTATTTTATGACGATTTAATAAAATCGATGTATGCTACAGATGCTTCGGTTTATAGAATGTTGCCGTTAGCGGTTGCATATCCTAAAAATAATGATGATCTAAAACTTTTAATTCAGTTTGCAAAAGCTAATAAAACGTCTTTAATACCACGAACAGCGGGAACCTCTTTAGCTGGGCAATGTGTGGGTGAAGGTATAATTGTTGACGTGTCTAAATATTTCACTAAAATTATAGGTATTAATGAGAACGAACGAACAGTTACCGTACAGCCAGGTGTGGTGCGTGATGCTTTAAATAATTATTTAAAACCTTTTGGTTTGTTTTTTGGTCCCAATACATCAACGTCAAATCGTTGCATGATAGGAGGGATGGTTGGTAATAATTCATCAGGTACAACGAGTATCCAATATGGGGTTACACGAGATAAAGTAGTAGCGCTTAAGACTATTTTAAGTGATGGGAGTGATGCTGTGTTTAAAGCATTGTCTTCGGAAGCGTTTCATCTTAAAGCAAAAGAAAAATCATTAGAAGGAGATATTTACAAGGCGATTTACGAAGAGTTACAATCTGAAACGGTGCAAAACGGAATTATAGATTGTTTTCCCAAGCCAGAAATACATAGAAGAAATACAGGTTATGCTGTTGATGAATTGATGAATGCCGATGTGTTTACAGGAGTTTCTGAAAAATTTAATATGTGTAAACTCCTTTCTGGTAGCGAGGGAACTTTAGCGTTTACAACAGAAATTACTTTGCAACTTGATACTTTGCCACCACAAGAACGTATTATGGTGGCTGCACATTTTAAAACGATAGAAGCGTGTTTAAATGCTGTTGTTCCCGTGATGAAACACAATTTGTACACTTGCGAAATGATGGATAAAACCATTTTAGATTGTACAAAACAAAATAAAACGCAAGAAGAAAATAGGCAATTTATTGAAGATGACCCGAAAGCTATTTTAATGTGCGAAGTTAAAGCGGATACTTTAGAAGAAGTAAAGGTATTGGCAGATAATTTATTAAAAGATATTGAAAACACGAGATTAAGCTATGCAAATGCGGTGCTTATTGGAGATGATATTAACAAAGCGAACGACTTACGTAAAGCAGGTTTGGGGTTGTTGGGAAATATAATTGGCGATAAAAAAGGAGTGGCATGTATAGAAGATACGGCTGTTGCTTTACCTGACTTAGCAAATTATATTTCGGAGTTTGCAGGACTAATGAAAACGTACAATCAAGATATTGTGTATTATGCGCATGCTGGTGCTGGTGAATTACATTTACGACCTATTTTAGATTTAAAGCAATCTGTTGATGTTGAGTTATTTCGGAAAATAACGACTGATGTTGCTAATTTAGTAAAAACTTACAAAGGTTCTTTTAGTGGTGAACACGGTGATGGTATTGTGAGAGCAGAGTTTATTTCGTTAATGATTGGAGAAGAGAACTACCAGTTGTTAAGACGGATCAAAAAAGCCTTTGATGCTGATAATATTTTCAATCCAAATAAAATTGTAGATGCTTTTCCTATGGATAAGGCATTACGATATGAATCGGATAGAGAAGAACAAGAAATAGAAACTTTACTTGATTTTTCGAAATCTCAAGGTATTTTGCGTGAAGCTGAAAAATGCAACGGTTCTGGCGATTGTAGAAAGTTACCTGAGTTTGGCGGAACCATGTGTCCGAGTTACAGGGCAACTAGAAACGAAAAAGATACCACCCGAGCACGCGCAAATGTGCTGCGTGAGTTTTTAACACATTCTGATAAATCAAATAAATTTAATCATAAAGAACTTAAGGATGTTTTTGATTTATGTTTAAGTTGTAAAGCATGTTCTAGCGAGTGTCCAAGTAGTGTCGATGTGGCGAGTTTAAAAGCCGAATTTCAATATCAATACCAAAAAGAAAACGGGGGGTCTTTGCGGACGAAATTGTTTGCTTATAATAATAAATTAAATGGCTACGGAAGTCAGTTTCCAAAGCTTACGAATTTTGTGTTTTCGAATAAGTTTACGTCTTCAATATTGAAGAAATCTTTTGAAATAGCGAAAGCGAGAAGCTTGCCTTTAGTTTCAATTAATAGTTTAAGTAAGTATATTGAGAATTCTGAAAATAAATTAATTGAAAATAAAATTGCGAATTCCGTAATCTTGTTTAATGATGAATTTACGAATTATTTAGACACTCAAATCGGTGTTGATACCATCGAACTTTTAAAGGCTTTAAACTACAATGTCATCGTTGTTAATAACGCCGAATCTGGTCGTTCTTTTTTATCAAAAGGATTGCTAGAACAAGCTAAAGAATTTGCTAATAAAAACGTTGAAATCTATAAAGATATAGTTTCAGAAAAAACGCCTTTAATCGGTATTGAACCTTCTGCTATTTTTACTTTTAAAGACGAATATTTAAAGCTAGCAGACGATAAAATATCTGCAGAAGCGATAGCTAAAAACACGTTTTTAATTGAAGAATTTATTCAAAAAGAAATCGAATTAGATAACATAAAATCGGAACAATTTACAGGAGACACGAAAACTATAAAGTTCCATGGGCATTGCCATCAAAAAGCGATGAGTAATCAACTTTCTAGTTTTGCTGTGTTAAATTTACCTAAGAATTATAAAGTAACTATCATTCCAAGTGGGTGTTGTGGTATGGCGGGTAGTTTTGGTTACGAAAAAGAGCATTACGAGGTTAGTATGCAAATAGGGGAACAAACATTATTTCCTGCAGTTAGAAAAGCGCCTAGCGATACTGTGATTGCTGCTAACGGAACAAGTTGCAGGCACCAAATAAAAGATGGTACGCAACGTGAAGCGAAGCATCCTATTACAATTTTAAGAGAAGCTTTAATTTAGTTTTCAGTCTCAGTCTCAGTTTTCAGTAAGTAGTTGGCGGTTAGAGGCATTTAGCAATTGAAATTACACTTAGCACCTTTGCGCGATATTAAAACAAATAAAAAACTTCGGTCACCAGTCTTCCGTCGTTTTAATACTTCTTTTTCTTCTTCCCAGCTTTCTCAACAATAGTAATAGCAGTAATTAAATCTTTTATGTCCTCATCTGTAGAAAATGGCGTTAATTTATCTTCGCTATGCGTGTAATACCATTTCTATTATAAAATGATTTTATTTCCCATTGAAAAACCACCGTTTTTGATGGTGGTCATGTTTTAAAGGTTTTGCCATTTTTTAGTTTTGCTCATCTAAAACTTTTTAAGATGAGTAACTATAGAAAATTAACATATGTGTATTACAAATGTGACTATCACATTGTATTCACGCCTAAGTATCGTTTTCAGATACTTGAAGGTATGGTAAAATCGTTAGTAGAACAGGATTTACAATTAATCAGTTCATGGAAAGATGTTCAAATCATTGAATTGAATGTTTAAAAAGACCACATTCATTTGGTTTGTTCAATAGCACCAAAGGTTTTTATATCAGATTATATGGGGGTATTGAAAAGAAAAATGGCAATCAAGCTTTTCAAAACATACCAAAACTTAAAGCAGAAACCATATTGGGGCAATCATTTTTGGTCGAGAGGCTATTTTGTAAGTACAGTAGGATTAGACGAAGCTATGATAAGACGATATGTCAAATATCAAGAACATCACAATTAGAAATGAGTGTTATGCCCCTATGGGGTTAATCTGAAATCCAAAGCCTCCGTTTTTAACGGAGGTTGTTTGCTCACGACGAAGTAGTCTTTCAAATTGAACCTTTACAGTTTAATATGTGGTTAGTTTATGTTTTTCGTTATTAATAAATAAATTGCTTCGTGCCTCGTAATGACGAAGAGTTTCATGTTTTTGGTAGTATTAAAATCTGTCAACTTAAAAAACTCTAAAATAAAGGTAAACGCTCATGCTGGGCAATTAAAAATAACTTGCCACAAGCACGCGCATCAGACAATGCATCGTGATGTTTTAAAGCAATATTATGCACTTTACAACAGGTGTCTAATTTTGCAGGTTTATAGCCTTTTTTACGATAAATTTTAAGGGTACATTCCCAACGATCTTGCATGATTAAATCGGACTCTGGAATATTAAAATCCTTCATCGTTTTTAGTAAAACAGATCTATCAAAAGATTCGTTGTGTGCCACGGTAACTATACCCGAAATACGTTTTTTAATCTCAGGATATACGCCTCTAAAATTTGGAGAAAATCGAGTATCATCTTCAGTAATACCATGCACTTGTTGGTTGTGCCAATTATAATCATTGTTTGGTGGTTGAATTAACGCATGAAACTCGTCAATAATAACACCATCTTTAAACGTCACTATCCCAACAGAACAAATGTGGTGCCCTTTTGCGGTCTCGAAGTCTATGGCAGCGAAAGTAGTTGACATGGTTTAGATTTTGGTAGTAAAGTTACAGATTATCTTACTTATACCTTGTTGTAAATCCAAATATTATCCTTCATTACGTAGTGTGCGACGAAGTAATCTGTTAATTTATAATTCTGTGTTAAATTTATATTACCTATTAAGTTACGGGGTTAGTAAGTACATGTTTTGCAGTAATCAGTTTCATTCAATAATTTATTATTAAACATAATACATTGAAAATCAGTGTAATTGGTGTGGAAATGCTTTTTAAAATTTCATCTAAAAAGATTAGAAATAGAATAAAAGAATTTTCCTAAACCACTTCTTTCAATGGTCCCATTTTTAATTTTATCACGACGTTCTTTTTTTAATCTTTTATAAAAAGTACTCCCATTATTTCGCGCAAAGTCAATTTGTTTCTGACGCTCTAATGCCTCTTCTGGTGTTGGTATATATTCTGTACTACAACTAGAAGCTGCATATCCCGCAATAATAACCACGCCCCCTAAAACATCCTCATTTAATTCAACTAAAACTATTTTAGAAAAATCATCTGTAACTTTCACTTCCTTAGATTCGTATCCTAAATAAGTTATTAATAAAACATCATCTGCTCTAGCTTTAATAGAAAACTCACCATCAAAATTTGTTACGGCTCCTTTTGTTGTTCCTTTTATTATAACAGTTGCACCAGGCAAGGGGTATTTGTCACTGCTCATAATAACACCAGAAATGCTATCAGTAACTCGTTTTGGTTGCGGAGCAACTTTTCCTTTAATGCTATTGTGTTCTATCGTATCTATTTTAATCGTTCTGGGTTGTCCTTGAGAAAATGACTTCTGACTATAAAGCCCTAAAAAAGCAAATACACCGGAAGCAACAAAAGATAAATAAGAGTTTTTTTCTTTTCTACTAAAAACCAAATCGCGTTGTAATTGTGTCGATTTAAAACGACCACAAATGGCTTCGTTTTTGGTAAACGTATCTACTATATATTCATCGGTTTGGGTTGTGAAATCAAAAACAGTTTTTTTGCAAAGTGTGCAATGTCTACCTTTTTCTTTCGGAGTCATTTTACTCCAGTCTTCATGGCAAGGTTCGGGAATACTAATATTTATAACTTTTCTCATGGTTCAAATAACCAAAAGAAAAAGAATATGAACAAGATAGAATGAGTGAATGTGTCGTTTGATTGAGTAAACGAGATTAACGCTCTAAATTGATATCATTTTAATTACTCAACAATCTCAACCTCAAATAATTTATCCCAACGTTTTCCTGTTACAAATAAGGTTTTAGTTTCGGGGTTATAAGCAATACCATTAAGCACATCTAGACCATCGTGTTGCGTTACTAACGCTTTTAATGGCGAAAAATCAACAACACCAATAACACCACCGTTTTTAGGATTTATAATAGCAACACCATCTTTTTGATATCTGTTAGCATATATTTTACCGTCAACCCATTCCATTTCATTAATGCCTATAATTTTACCTTTATTAGTATATACTTGAATGTATTCTTGTTCTACTAACGTTTCAGGATTTAATAACCATATTTTTTCAGAACCATCACTTTTATAAAGTGTTTTATCATCATTACAAAACCCCCAACCTTCTTTACTATTTCCGTATTTAAAACTACTTAATTTATCAAACGTATTGACATCGTAAACAAAACCAGTACCTTCTTTCCACGTTAATTGATAAATTTTATCATTTAAAATAGTAAGCCCTTCACCAAAATATTCATCAGCTAAATCTATATTTTTAATAATTTCACCCGTTTTATAATCAACATGTCTCAGTTTAGATTCTTTATATTGTCCCGTACTTTCATATAAATTATCATTAAAAAATTCTAAGCCTTGAGTATAAGACGTAATATCGTGCGGATACTCATTTATAATTTTATACTTATAAATTTTAGGCGTCTCACTATTAAGAATAGTAATCGTAGTATTAATAGTTTGCTTTTCGTTATTAAAATAAACGTTAGCTTCAATAGTATGCTTGCCCAGTTTAAAAGTATTTAACGCTGTGTTTTTTTCTACCCTTTTTCCGTTAAGTGTGAACGAAACAGAATCGATAATATGCTTTTTTTTGTTCTCAATAGACAAAATTAAACGCTCATTATTCGAAATATCACCCTTTTTGGCGTTGGTTTTGATGGTGAAATCATCTTTTTTCTGACCAGAATTAGATCCACAAGATAAGGTAAGGTAACTTAAAAATATGATAGTTAGATACTTGAAGGTTTTCATTTTCGAAATTATTTTTGAGCAAGATATTTATTTAAAATCAGTTTAAAAAATCATTGTGATATTTTTAAAAGAGTGTATCTTTGCATCGGCAAGTCCTACACAACTAGCTCCTGTTGAATCCTCCAGGGCGGGAACGCAGCAAAGGTAAATGGTTGTAGCAGTGTGATGTAGGTAGCTTGCCTTTTTTTGTACAACAAACTCAAATCTTGAAAGCTATAGCTAATCAAGATTTTTTTAGTTTAATAGAAGTTCTATAAAATTAGTATCTCAATTAATATTGTACTTTTATCGAAGAATTGTCTATATCTACCAAAGTAATCAATACAATTAATATGATGAGTGAAGAAAATTTAAAAAAAATTAATGATGTGATTAGTCATTATTTTGATACAAATACATCTGTTGATTGGATTCCTGTAAAAGTAATTATGCCAGCTTTAATTGAAGCAGGTGTATTTACAAAAGACAAAAAGAAGGGGATGCCAATACGCAAAATACTTCGAGAATTAGATAAAGAGTCTACTTTAACTAAAATACCTACGGTACATGCAGAAAGAAGACCAGAGAGTGTGTATTGGTATTTTGTAAGAGAAGGAAAGACCTATGCTCCAAAAGAGATCATCAATCCAATTTCAAAAAAGGAAAGGAGTCTCCTTAATATTAAAAATAGTGACGAGTTTTATTTAGTAAATTTGTGTGATGAATTATTAGAACAAGAAGCTTCTCGAAAACATACGTTTGAAACGTTAGTTGGGAATTTACATAAGAGAGGAAAAGGAAGAACAAAACTCCCTTTGGATGCGTATTATGAAAACTTAAAATTAGTTATTGAATTTTCTAGACAGGAGGAAGATTTTGATGCGTTGGATAAAAAAGGACAAGCACGTATGATACAAATACAGCGTTATAATCACCTTAAAAAGAAAGCCATTATACAGAAAGATTTGCGACTAATCGAAATTAGCTATGCTACTTTTGAGTGTGATGATGCAAACAAACTAATTCGAAATATAGAAAATGACAAATTAGTATTAAAAGATATATTAAAAGATTTTTTAATAAATTAAGTCGATGCGTTCTAAATATAATTTTCAAAAATAATAATGAATAAAGTTGTTTTAATTACGGGTGGCTCTTCTGGTATAGGAAAATCTATTGGAGAGTTTTTAATAGGTAAAGGATTTGTAGTTTACGGAACGAGTAGGTCTCCAGAAAAATACAAAGATTCTAAATTCACTATTTTGGAATTGGATGTAAAAGCAGTAGGTACTATCGAGCAAACTGTTAAAACAATTATAGAAAAAGAAGGAAAAATAGATGTTGTAATTAATAATGCAGGTGCAGGAATTACAGGCCCTATAGAAGAAACTCCAAACGAAGAAATTAAAGCAAATTTCGAAACTAATTTTTTCGGACCTATAAATGTTATTAAAGCGGTATTACCACAAATGCGTAAGCAAAATTCGGGGTTAATAATAAATGTAACCTCTATTGCTGGCTATATGGGACTGCCTTATCGTGGAATTTATAGCGCAAGTAAAGGGGCGCTAGAGATTGTAACCGAAGCTTTTAGAATGGAAATAAAAGGTTTTAATATCGATATGACTAATGTGGCTCCTGGCGATTTTGCAACTAATATTGCTGCAGGTAGATATCACGCACCTTTATTAGATAATTCGCCTTATAAAAAACCGTACGGAGATACTTTAAATTTAATGAACGATCATGTAGCGGCAGGAAGCGATCCAAATATAATGGCCAAAGTCGTTTTCGATATTATCAATACTAAAAAACCAAAAGTACATTATAAAGTAGGGGAGTTTATGCAGAAGTTCTCTATTGTATTAAAGCGTATTTTACCAGATACGATGTATGAAAAACTGTTAATGAATCACTATAAGTTATAATTTTTGGAATGTTATTTGATACTAAGTAAAAGTTCAAATAAACCATTATGAAATCATATTCGTTTTTAATATTAGTAATTTTCTTTTTTTTATTCTTTTCAAGTTGTGAGGATATCGTCGATTGTGTTATTAATAGAAGCCCAGAGCTAACAACAGATCTCCTTAAAGAAGCAAAAGAGGGCGTATATTATTTCGATAAAATTTCGGCTGGAATAAAAAATGAGCCAAATGACAATCGATATGATTATTTTTTCAATTTTAAAGGCGATTTACCAAAAGGATTAGACGTTATTTATAATTACAGAGAGGTTATCTTAGAAGGCGTTCCAGAAGAAACTGGACGTTTTAGATTTACAATCCAATTAGATGTTGATCCTCCATATGATTATAATTCGAATGGTAATTATAACGATCCATTATGCACAGACCATGCTTCAGAGTCTTATGTTTTAGTCGTTAAATAAGTTTTTAATTTAGTCTTATTTTTTACTTAATTTACGATCTACTTAATCTTTTCGTAAGTTGTTAATATAATTTAATAATTAATTAATAATTCTACTTCGTTATTATCGTAAATTCGCAGCATATTTTAATAAAACAAAATTTATTTACGATGAAATTTTTTATAGATACAGCTAACCTTAGCCAAATTAAAGAAGCTCAAGACCTTGGTGTTCTTGACGGAGTAACTACTAACCCATCTTTAATGGCTAAAGAAGGTATTACTGGTCACGATAACATTTTAAAGCATTATGTTGATATTTGCAATATTGTTGAAGGTGATGTAAGTGCCGAAGTTATTTCTACAGATTTTGAAGGTATGGTTCGCGAAGGTGAAGCTTTAGCAGAATTACATCCACAGATCGTGGTAAAATTACCAATGATAAAAGATGGTATTAAAGCTTGTAAATATTTCTCAGATAAAGGCATAAGAACAAATGTAACGTTAGTGTTTTCTGTTGGTCAAGCCTTATTAGCAGCCAAAGCAGGAGCAACGTATGTCTCTCCTTTTATTGGTCGTTTAGATGATATTTCTACAGATGGTTTAAACCTTATAGCAGAAATAAGACATATATACGACAACTATGCATTTGATACTGAAATATTAGCGGCTTCTGTTCGTCACACTATGCATGTTGTTGATTGTGCCAAGCTAGGTGCCGATATTATGACTGGTCCATTAAGTTCTATTGAAGGTTTATTAAGACACCCTTTAACGGATAGTGGTTTAGCTAAGTTTTTAGAAGATTACAAAAAAGGTAACTAATAATTATTAGTTATCTTATAAAATATGAAAGCCTCAACATGTGTTGAGGCTTTTTTTATGTCTTGAAATTCGTTTTGCTTTTTGAATTTATTTGCTAATCAAAGCTAAAAGTTGCTCCTCAAAATTTGAAGCAAACATATTGGTATTAGAATGCACAATTTTTTGATCTTTATCTAATACAAAAACTTTCGTCATTGGATGAATAGCTAAGATTTTCAATGCTTTTTTAGGAAATCTTAATTGGTATTCTTTTTTGATAGAAAATTTATTTTTGTGTAAAGAAGACATCCAAACTCCAGATTTTGGATTATCAATATTTACAGCTATAAAGTCAATTTCTGGATACTTATCTTTTAATTCATTCACCTTAATGTGACTGTCTTTAAAATGATCATAAAAATTATGTGACCAAAAATAAATAGCTGTAGGCTTATTTATTAGCGTGTTTATTTCTGTTTCGCCATTTTTTAAATCTAGAATTTCAATGTTTGGAAAAGAATTACCTGCCTTTAATTTATTTAAAGCAATAACTAAAGTCGAAATAGAAGTTTTATTTTCTTCACTTGTACTTTTCTGTAAAAAAGATTTTAAGATTGCTGAGTTGTGCTTTTCATTATCGTTTTTACTTAAAAAACCAAACGTATTATGGAATAATAGTTTGTTTTTAACAGCTGGTATTTTTACTATACTATCAATTAAATGAAGTTTATCTAAATTAAAACATAACGATTTTCTGTTGAATTCGTCAGAATCGGAATGGCTTGTGTGCTTTTCAAGTGCTAAATTATTTAAGTTTGATCTTAAAAAATTGTTGTAAATAAAATAATCTTTATGGAAATCATTATTGTAATCGATGTCTTTTCTATAAGCATAAAAGTCTTTAGGAAGTGATTTTACAATGTCACATTTGCTTTTTCCGTAGTGAATAAAAGGGTAAATTTCTTTACTAGCATAGTAACTGTAGTCGATATTTGCCTGAGCTATTTTAATAAATAAATCTGATGGCGAATGCTTTTTTTGAAACTTAATAAGTTTTTTGTTTTTATATGATTTTATAGAATCTATCCTGTGAGAAAAGGACTTTGAATTTAACTGGCAGTATTTAAAAACACGGGTTTCTTCAATTTCATTCTGTAAAAATTCATTAATAAAATAGTTGTTCTTTTTTGCTCCGATGCCAGTAAAAACGAGTGATTCATCAAACTCGTAAGTATTAAGTCTAAGCATAAGACTGTCGTTTGGTTCTAATAAAACCATTTGCAGTTCGCCGCCATGCTTAAAGGTATGGAATCCTGTTTTTAAATTATCTATTTTATAAATAAAACGATTATTCCCATCTAATTTAATGGTGTCGACAACAGTGTCGTCCATGGATAAAATAACAAAATTATCTGTGGCGTTAATAATTTCACCACCCAAAAAAGCATAATCTGTTTTACTGTCTTCTTTACAGCCAATACATACCATTGCGGTAAGACATAATATGCTAAAATATAACTTCATAAATCCCAATCTAAATATTCAGATATAAATTATCTAAACTATTCTTTTACAAAAGTATGAGATGTATTTAAAAAGTCCTGTTAATGCGTTGTTAAATGTTATAAAGTGCCATTTTGTTTAGAAAATTGATACTTGAAGTTTCGACTTACGAATTGAATTTTCTACTTTTGCAAAAAAATAAAATAACCTTTATGTTATCAGTATCAAATCTTTCGGTTCAATTTGGAAAACGCGTTCTTTTTGACGACGTAAATACAACGTTTAATAATGGAAATTGCTATGGTGTTATTGGAGCAAACGGTTCTGGTAAATCTACTTTTTTAAAGATTATTTCTGGCAAACAAGAAGCGACTTCGGGACATGTGTCGTTAGAGTCTGGCAAACGCATGTCGGTTTTAGAACAAAATCATAATTTATATGATGCCCACACTGTTTTAGAAACTATTTTAATGGGGAATAAACCCTTATTTAAGATTAAGACTGAAATAGATGCGCTTTACGCAGATTATTCTGATGAGAATGCTGATAAAATTGGAGAACTTCAAGTACAATTTGAAGAAATGGATGGTTGGAATGCAGATAGTAATGCTGCAGCCATGTTATCTAATTTGGGTATAAAGGAGGAATTCCATTATACATTAATGGCAGATCTGGATGGTAAGCAAAAAGTACGTGTGCTATTGGCTCAAGCTTTATTTGGAAATCCAGATGTATTGATTATGGATGAGCCTACCAATGATTTAGATTACGAAACTATTTCTTGGTTAGAAAACTTTTTAGCGAATTACGAAAACTGTGTGATTGTAGTATCTCATGATAGACACTTTTTAGATGCCGTTTGTACACATATATCTGATATTGACTTCGGGAAAATAAATCACTATTCTGGTAATTATACGTTTTGGTATGAGTCTTCTCAATTAGCAGCAAGACAGCATGCACAACAAAACAAAAAGGCTGAAGATAAAAAGAAAGAATTAGAAGAGTTTATTCGTCGTTTCTCTGCCAACGTAGCAAAAAGTAAACAAGCTACAAGTAGAAAGAAAATGATTGAGAAATTAAACATTGGTGATATTAGAAGAACGAGTCGTCGTTATCCTGCTATTATTTTTGAACGTGAAAGAGAAGCGGGAGATCAAATTCTTAATATTGAAGGTTTGGGGGCTTCTATTGAAGATGAAGTATTATTTAAAAACATTGATTTAAATTTGGTTAAAGGCGATAAAGTTGTGGTGTTTTCTAGAGATTCTAGAGCGACAACAGCATTTTATCAAATTATAAATAATAATGAAAAAGCTGATGCTGGTAAATTTGCATGGGGTGTAACCACAACACAGTCGTATTTACCATTAGACAATAGCGCTTTTTTTAATAATGATTTAACGCTTATAGATTGGTTACGCCAATGGGCACAAACCGAAGAAGAAAGAGAAGAAGTTAATATTCGAGGCTTTTTAGGTAAAATGATTTTTAGTGGAGAAGAGGCTTTTAAAAAATCATCAGTATTATCTGGAGGGGAAAAAGTACGCTGTATGTTATCTCGAATGATGATGACTAGAGCTAATGTACTTCAATTAGATGAACCAACAAATCACTTAGACTTAGAGAGTATTACGGCGTTTAATAATTCATTAAAGAATTTTAAAGGATCTATGCTGTTTACAACACACGATCATGAGTTTGCGCAAACGGTTGGTAATAGAGTCGTAGAATTAACTCCAAATGGTGTTATAGATCGTTATACGACGTTTGATGAATACATGCAAGACAAGAAAATTAAAGAATTGCGAGATAAAATGTATACTGTATAATTATTAGTAATAACTTGAATAAAAAAGGTCTCAAACATTTTAAAATGTTTGAGACCTTTTTTTGTGAATTAAATTATTTTAAGGCTGTAACTCCGAAGTTATACTTTCAAGAATAGAAGCTGCTTTATCTAGTTCGTCTTTGTGAACATAAATTTGTTGAAAACCTGGTAAAATACCTCCTCCAAAACCTGCTAAACGCGCTGATTCTGTTTCATCTTTAATAACAGGAATAATGTTCTCCTTTTTCAAATCGAAGACAATACGTTTTACAATAATAAAATTTCCCGTGAATATTTTTATATAGTTTGAATCGCTCATGATGTTATGTATTAAAGGGTTTATTTAATGCTGTAGCTCCGAAGTGATGTTTTCAACAATTAAAATGGCTTTGTCAAGTTCATCTTTATGAACATAAATTTCTTGTTCTTGAAAATCAGGTGAAATAACATTAATATAACCAGTTATACGTGCTGATTCTGTTTCGTCTTTAATAACAGGGAATATGTTTTGATTTTCTAAATCTAAAAGAATGCGTTGTACAAAAATAGAACTTCCTGAATATATTTTTATATAGTTTGAATTACTCATGATGTTGTTTATTAAAGGGTTCTCTTAAATATACGAAAAAATCATGAATAAAAAAAACGGACAATATGTTTAAATCCTATGGATTCAATATATAATTATAGATCATAGTAGAATGTTAAAACCTTCCAACTACTCCAATTTTATTTCCAGAAAAAGCAAAGTTCCAAGTCAAACGTTTTTCTTTTTGTGGGTAGCTGTAAGCTTTGGTCTTGAATAAAAAGTTATCTACAGCATCAACTACAACAATACTTAAGAAAGCTGCAGCTCCAATATCGGTAAGCCAATGCGCTCCTGCAAATAGTCTCGATAGTGGTGCTACAGATCCTAAACTGTAAACAGCAATTTTAGACCACGTATTATTAAATTGTTTAGCAATGGCATGTGCCATAGTCATAGATAAAATAGTGTGTCCTGATGGAAAAGAATGAAAGCCTGGTTTATCAGACCAAAACTCGAAATCTCTACTATTTAACCCATTGGATGTATTTGTAGGTCTAGCTCTACCGACAGCAGTTTTCGCAAAACTTTGTACGACACCTGTTGTTACAGAAGATGCTATTATTAAAACACTCGTTTTTCTAAGTTTTTCGTTTTTAGTAAAGAGTCCTACACCATATAGCGCAGCGTTTGTTGCGAAATAAAATTGAGGTTTGCCGAAACGTCTGCCAGCTTCCATAAAGATATTTGGTACATGGTGTTCGTTTTTTACAAAAAGAGCACTTGTTTCATCGTCAATAGTAGAAAGCGCAAATGTACCTGCTAAAAATGTGCCTAGAGTTGTTAGATCTTTCTTTTTCCAATGTAAAGGTCTTGAAAAAGAATAGCCAATACCTTTTATACTTTGCTTTAAATCATAAGCGGCTAATTTTCCAATAGAAGCAGAATCGCTTGGTTTTTCTGTATTTAGAAATTGTTGCCCATTTAACTTTGTTAAAAACAGAAGAACAAGTATTAAAATAAAAGTTTTTTTTAGAATCATCTTATCTCAATTCGGCACCTAGTTGTTTTTCGAAATTTTGTTGCAGTTTAGACATTATTTTGTCAATTTGCTTATCGTTAAGTGTTTTGTTTTCGTCTTGTAGCGTAAAACTAACGGCATAACTTTTCTTGCCTTTTGGTAAGTTTTTGCCTTGATACACATCAAATAAACTCACTTCTTTAAGTAGTTGTTTTTCTGTTTGCTTTGCTATTTTTCGAATAGACTCAAACATCACATCTTCATTTAGAAGTAAAGCAAAATCTCTACGTACTTCAGGGTATTTAGGAATTGGTTTGAACGTTATTTTATTTCGTTTTACAATTTCGAGAATATTATCCCAATTAAAATCAGCATAAACAACCTCTTGAGAAATATCAAAATGTTTTAAAACCGATTTTGTTACTAATCCGAAATCTACAATTTTAGTTTTTCCAAGACTTAAGGATAAACCTTCGCTAAATAAGTCATTTTTGATAGAAGACTCATTGTATCTTGAAATTCCTAAACGACTAAGAATAGCAATAATACTGCCCTTCATGAAAAAGAAATCACTTTTTTGATTTGGTGACGTCCAACTTTCAGAACTTTTGTTTCCTGTAGCAAAGAGTGTTAAATGCTTCAATTCTTCTCGCTTATCATTATAACCATGGTAAGTTTTTCCAAATTCAAACAATCTTAAATTCGAACGCCTTCTATTGATATTATAAGATACAGCTTCTAAGCCTGAGAATAATAAGGATTGTCTTAAAACAGATAAATCGTTACTTAAAGGATTTAACATCGTTATATTGTGTTCCTCTTTTAATTGCTCGCTTAAATTAATATAATTCGGGTTAGTTAACGAGTTCGATAATATTTCATAAAACCCTTGGGCCGCTAATTGGTCTCCAATTACATTTTGTATTTTATAATCTTCAAAACGTGATGTTCTAGAGATAGAAGCGTTAAGTTTTGTTGTTGTTTTTATATTATTGTAACCGTAAACTCGTAATATTTCTTCAATAATATCTGCTTCACGTTGTACATCGTTTCTATATGCGGGAACGGTTAAACCTAAGCCTGTTTCAGTAACATTATTTACTTTAATATCTAAAGAAGTTAAAATACGTTTGATAATTTCCTTCGGGATCTCTTCTCCAATAAGTTTTTTAGCGTTTTCGAAACTTAAACGGACTTCGAAATCTTTGATTTTGGTTGGATAAACATCTATAATATCACTTGTTATTTCACCACCTGCTATTTCTTGTATTAATAGTGCTGCGCGCTTTAAAGCATATTCTGTAATATTTGGATCAATACCACGTTCAAACCTAAAAGAAGCGTCGGTATTTAATGCATGACGTTTAGCGGTTTTACGAACACTAATCGGATTAAAATAAGCGCTTTCTAAGAAAATGCTGGTTGTACTGTTAGAAACACCCGAATCCAAGCCTCCAAAAACACCAGCAATGCATAATGGTTTTTCTGCGTCGCAAATCATTAAGTCATCTGCATGTAACTCACGTTCTACACCGTCTAAAGTTGTAAATTTAGTGCCAGCGTCAACTGTTTTTACTTCAATTTTATTTCCTGAAATTTTAACAGCATCAAAAGCATGCAGCGGTTGTCCTAATTCATGTAATACATAATTTGTTGCATCAACAATATTGTTAATCGGACTAAGACCTATAGCTTTTAGGCGGTGTTGCAGCCAAGCAGGAGATTCACTGACTTTAATACCAGAGATGGTGACACCGCAATATCGTGGTGCTAAGTCTTTGTTTTTTACGTCTACATCAATTTTAAGTGTTCTATTATCTACATGAAATGCACTAACAGATGGTGTGATCAGTTCTAACTTGATGTCTTTTTGAACTAGACCAGCTTTTAAATCACGAGCGGTACCATAATGACTCATGGCATCTGCTCGGTTTGGTGTTAACCCAATTTCGAAAACACGATCGTTTTCAATGTCAAAAAGATCAGCAGCTGGAGTTCCAACTTCTAAAGAGTTCTTTAAAACTAAAATGCCATCATGAGATTTTCCTAAACCTAATTCGTCTTCGGCACATATCATTCCATGACTTTCTTCACCACGAATCTTCCCTTTTTTAATCGTCCAAGCTTCATCTTCTTCTGTATAAAGTGTTGTTCCAACAGTAGCAACAGGTACTTTTTGACCAGCCGCAACATTTGGAGCGCCACAAACAATTTGTATTGGAGATTCGCTACCAATATTTACAGTGGTGATTTTTAATTTATCGGCATTAGGGTGTTTTATACACGTTAATACTTCGCCAACTACAACGCCTTCTAATCCACCTTTTACAGATTGATAGCTTTCTAAACCTTCAACCTCTAATCCTAAATCGGTAAGTAATTCGCTTGTTTGTTCTGGAGTCCAATCAATCTTAATAAATTGTTTTATCCAATTATATGAAATCTTCATAGATTATTTGCTCTTTTTAAGGCTGCAAAGATAAAATATTGAAGTTAGCATTCAAACAATGCTTGGTCTTTTATAAAGGGAGTTAAATGATTTTTGATTTCACTTCTAAAATAATGGTGCTCACTTCAATAAAACGTAAATTAATATCAATCTCTTTTTCTTTAACTTAATTATAACATAATGTTATGCAATAAGTCTGTAATTTGTTGAATATTAATAGTTAACTATTTTTCTTCGAAAGAAGCATCAATCAAATTACAATCAATCATGTTTTAAAGCTCAATCTATTAGGTTGAGCTTTTTCTATCCGTGAATAGTTTCTGATTTTCCGTAATTTTGAATCACTTCAGCTTCAAAGTCTATAAGTTCTTGCCAGCGTTTATCGACATCAATACCTTTTCCGTATTTTCTTGCGAATCCAATGAAGGTCGTGTAATGTCCTGCTTCGCTAATCATTAAATCATGATAGAATTTAGATAATTCAGGATCTTTTATTTCTGTAGATAAGAGTTTGAAACGCTCACAACTTCTAGCTTCAATCATGGCAGAAAATAGGAGGCGATCAATCATTGATTGTAATCTGCTTCCACCTTTATTCATGAATTTATAAAGCTCATTAACGTAGCTGTCTTTACGTTCGCGACCTAGTTTATAGCCTCTTTTCTTTATGATATCGTGTACCATTTGGAAATGTTCCAATTCTTCTTGAGCTAAAAGGAGTAAATCGGTAACTAAATCTTCATACTCAGAGTTGTGTGTAATTATGGTAATAGCGTTTGTGGCTGCTTTTTGTTCGCACCACGCGTGGTCAGTTAAAATTTCTTCTATATTTGATTCTACAATATTTACCCAACGTGGGTCTGTTGCTAATTTTAAGCCAAGCATGTTTTTTATTTTTTTTGTAAAAGTAGTTATAAACACTATAGTTTTAAAAATCTAGCTTATATAATTCCAGATATTCTTGTATTTAGCTAAAGACCTGTATGTGCTTAGAATAACACTGTTGTCTTCGTTAGAAAGCGATGGGTCGTCATTTAAAATTTTTTTCGCATGAAACCTAGCATGTTGTAAAATATTATTATCTTTTATGATGTCTGCTATTTTAAGATTCAAAATGCCGCTTTGTTGCGTGCCCATAACATCTCCAGGTCCGCGTAAACGTAAATCTACTTCCGCAATTTCAAAACCATCACTGGTTCTTACCATGGTTTGTATACGTGTTTTGCCGTTGCTACTTAGTTTGTGGCTCGTCATTAAAACACAGTAGCTTTGTTCTGCACCACGGCCAACACGTCCTCTTAATTGGTGTAATTGTGATAAGCCAAAACGTTCTGCGCTTTCAACAATCATCACTGAGGCATTGGGTACATTAACGCCAACCTCTATAACTGTGGTAGCTACCATAATATCTGTTTCACCTTTAATAAAACGTTGCATTTCGTATTCTTTATCGGCAGGTTTCATTTTACCGTGTACAATTGATATTTGATAATCGGGCATGGGGAAGTCTCTAGAGATACTTTCGTAACCATCCATTAAATCTTTATAATCCATGGTGGCATTTTCTTTTATAAGCGGATATACAATGTAAACTTGTCGGCCCAATTTAATTTCGTCTCTAATAAATCTAAAAACTTTTAGTCTATTACTGTCATACCTATGCACGGTTTTTATAGTCTTTCTTCCTGGTGGTAATTCGTCAATAACTGAGATGTCTAAATCACCATAAACAGACATGGCTAAAGTACGCGGAATTGGAGTTGCCGTCATCACTAAAACGTGAGGCGGAGAGGTGTTTTTTTTCCATAATTTGCTTCGTTGCGCAACGCCAAAACGATGTTGTTCGTCAATAATGGCAAGGCCTAAATTTTTAAATTTCACCTTATCTTCTAGTAAGGCGTGTGTGCCAATTAAGATCTGTAATTCGCCATTTTCTAAAGCTTCATGGATTTGTTTTCTTTTTGAAGTTTTAGTTGATCCTGTGAGTAGTTCTATTTTGATATTCAAAACATTACACATGTCACTTAATCCGTTGTAATGCTGGACTGACAAAATTGCAGTCGGTGCCATTAAACAAGCTTGGAAACCGTTGTCAAGTGCTATTAATATTGACATAAGCGCGACTATAGTCTTTCCAGAACCCACATCACCCTGTAAAAGACGGTTCATTTGCGCATTACTACCCATATCCGATCGGATTTCTTTCAAAACGCGCTTCTGTGCATTGGTTAATTCGAAGGGTAAATGGTCTTTAAAAAAACTATTAAAATTGTTTCCAACTTTTTCAAAAGGAAAGCCTTTAATTTTTGATTTATGGATTAAATTTTTAAGAATTAATTGGAACTGAATATAGAATAATTCTTCAAATTTTAATCGGAATTGAGCACGGGCTAATAGCTCTTGATCTTTAGGAAAATGAATATTTAAAAGGGCACTACTTTTATTAATTAATTTTAATTCTGTTAATAAATTGTCATTTAATGTTTCAACAAATCGCCCTTTCGATTCTACAAATACTTGTTGCATGATTTTCATTATCATACGATTTGTTATGCCGCGTGTCGCTAATTTTTCGGTAGAAGGATAAATAGGCTGCATGGCGGTACTAAGATTTGCTTTATGCGCATCTACAGTTTCAATATCTGGGTGCGGCATGCTAAATTTCCCATTAAACCAGTTTATTTTGCCAAAGATGACATAAGGTAAGTTTTGTTTAATGTTTTCTCGTATCCATTTTTGTCCACGAAACCAAACAAGTTCCATAGTGCCTGTCTCATCTTGAAAAGTAGCCACAAGTCGCTTTCCACGTTTCTGTGCAACTTCTTTAAAACCAGTAATCTTCCCTGTTACTTGAACTTCAGAACTACTTTGTTGCAACTCATTTAACTTGTAATAACGTGTTTTATCTATATATCTATTTGGAAATAAATTAATTAAGTCTTGATATGTGTGTATACCTAATTCTTTGCGTAGTAAATCTGCACGATTTGGTCCTACGCCTTTTAAATAATCTATGGGGGTTTGAAGGTTAACAGACATAAAGGCGAATTTAATTAATTCTCATGAAAGTGTGAATCTAATTATATCGTAACTTTTCATATTCTTATTAAAAGCGTATTTTGGTCTAATACTTGTTAGTTTCTTTAATATGAAAAATGTATTTCTTTTTTTATTTCTGTTTTCAATTTCGATTGGGGTGTCTCAGCAAGTTGAATTTGTTGATTTTAAATCAGGTAAGGCTGATTTATCGTTCAAACCAAACGGAAAAGAAGTTGGAGGTCATATTACATATACATTTGATATACTTAAAGATATAGATTCAGTTTATATAGATGCAAAGAATTTTATTCATATTGAATATTTGTTTAATGAAAATATTTATCATGAATATGATAATAAGCATATTATTATAAGAAGTGATTTTAAGAAGGGAGAAAACCATCAAGTGGATATAGGTTTTGTTACAAGTCCCAAAAAAGCCATGTATTTTATTGATTGGGAACATGAAAAAGGAAACAACCAAATATGGACGCAAGGACAGGGTAAATATACTAGTAATTGGTTGCCAAGTATTGATGATATGAACGAAAAAATTGAATTTGATTTGAATATCACTTTTGATAATGGGTATGAAGTTATTTCTAATGGGAAATTAATAAATAAGCAAATAAACGAATCGATCACAACTTGGCGCTATGACATGCAAAAGCCCATGTCAAGTTATTTAGTCGCCTTAGCCATTGGCAAGTATTGTAAAAAAGTAGAATATTCAAAAAGTGGTATTCCTTTAGAAATGTATTATTACCCAGAAGATTCCTTAAAAGTTGAACCAACATATCGCTACACGAAGCAAATGTTTGACTTTTTAGAAGATGAAATTGGAGTTCCGTATCCTTGGCAAAACTACAAGCAAGTACCTGTAAAAGATTTTCTTTACGCTGGTATGGAAAATACAAGTACTACTATTTTTTCAGATGCATTTGTAATTGATTCTATTGCATTTGTGGATAAAAACTATATAAACGTAAATGCACACGAATTGGCACATCAATGGTTTGGTGATTTAGTAACCGAAACTTCTGGAACGCACCATTGGTTACAGGAAGGTTTTGCAACTTATTATGCTTTATTGGCAGAGCGTGAAGTGTTTGGAGACGATTACTACTATTGGCAACTTTACGAATATGCACAAGAGTTATTAGAACAAAGAAAAGTTGGTGGAAGTACATCGCTTTTAGATCCAAAATCAAGCAGTACGACGTTTTATAAAAAAGGCGCTTGGACATTGCATATGCTGCGAGGGCAAGTGGGGGATGACGCTTTTAGAAAAGGAGTGAAAAACTATTTATTAAAATATCAATTTAAAAATGTAGAGACTGATGATTTTATAAGAGAGGTTGAAAAGGCTAGTGGAGAGGATTTAAATGAGTTTGTTGAGACTTGGCTCGAATCAGATGAGCTTAATTATCATGAAATGGAAGATTATTTCTATTTGACCTCAATAGAATATAAAGGATTTATAAATTCAAAACATGAGAATTTTAAAAATGATAGTTTAGGATTTTTTGATTCGGATAAAAATTCTAATATGTTTTCTGAAAAAGTGAAAAGTCTAAAAGATAAAATATCTAAAGATCTTTTTGAAACGAAAGATATAAAAGTGCGTCAAGCTATCGCTCAATCTTTATCAAAAATACCACCTGAATTAAAAACAGAATACGAATCTCTTTTAGATGATGAGTCGTATACAACCATTGAAGCTGCTTTATTTGGACTTTGGAATAGTTTTCCAGAGGAACAAAATAAATATTTAAATAAAACCAAGGGCATCATTGGTTTTAATAATAAAAATATAAGAATCCTTTGGTTGACGCTTGCAATAATTAATGATGATTTTGAGCCTGAGAATAGTGAAATTTATTTTAAAGAATTAGAAGGCTATACAAGTCCCAAATTTGATTTTGAAATTCGTCAAAATGCATTTAGTTATTTAGCTTGGATTAGTTCTTGTGCAGATCAATGCGAAGAAAATTTAAAACAAGCTGCAAAGCATCACAATTGGCGATTCTCTAAATTTGCTAAAAACCTTTTAGAAAACATGTAGATTATTTACGACGCTCTAAGTTAGTTGGGTTTCTGCATATTAAGCAGCCAGCCAAGTAGGTGATAGAGAGTTCGTAAATACCATCAGTTCTTCCAATGTCTGATGTGTTTATGTCATAAGAGAATCCAAATCGTAATTTCTCAAACTCTAGTCCTACAAGTGCGTTAATTGAGGTTAATAAATGACTGTTATTATAGTTCTTAGCAGGGTTTGTAACCGCCATAGCTCCTAAGAATAATTTGTTAAGTTTAATAGTTGCACCAAGATCAAGTCTATTAAATTCACCTTGTTGCATGTAATTTGCCGAAAGAATAAAATCATTTTGATCATAATAAGGGAATTTATAATTCGCGTGAAGTGAATAAAAAATATCAAGTGGCACGTTACCATTATCTACAAACGAAATGTTAGGACGATTTAAATGTTTTACAGTGGCTCCAATCCATAAATCGGTATCATTCCTTGTATTTTTCTTGTCGAAAACAAATCCTGCTGTAAAGTCAAAAAACATAATATTTCTATTCGCGTTTAAAGCAAAAACATCAGAGGTTACGGGATTAACAACTCCTGATCCAATATTAATTTGATCGGATAAAACGAGATTTCCAAAGTTATAAGATTTTGATCCGAAACCTAGTTCTATAGCGGGTCTAAAATACCATTCGTTTCCTAATCTAACATGATATGCGTAGTTTAAATTCCCTTGTAAATGATTGTAGTTGGTATAGTTTTCGTGCTGATTTAAAATGCTAAAACCTAGTCCGCCAATGTTTTCAACCCAAGTATTAAAAAAGACATATTCGGTTTCTACTTTTAAATTGAGGTTTGGCCATTGTGTACGGTGCATTAAACCGAAATAAGTAGCTTCTTCAAATCCTGAAAACCCTGGGTTTATGGTTTCAGGTACTAAGAAATACTGAGAAAAAATGGGGTCTTGCGCTTTCATATTAATGGAAAAGCAACAAATTATGAATAGTATGATTATTTTAAATTTCATGAGTCTCTTTGGAGTTATTTAATTGAAACAAATGCACCTTTTCTTGTGATAATTTCTCCGTAAAACGTACTTCCTTCGAAGGTGTAATAGTAATTTCCGTTTTCGGCATCTGCATCGTTAGTTTTTCCATTCCATCCTTTGATGGAATCTCCAGTTTCAGAATAAATTAAACTGCCCCAAGTGTTATAAATATTAAAAGTCATATTACTGAGAGCGATAGATTCGGGTACAAAATAGGCATTCATAGTGTCGCCATTTGGTGTAAAAGCATTTGGCATTATAATATTGTAACCTTTTTCAATAACTAAGCTGATTTGTTTAGTATATACACATCCAAAAGGATAGGTGACTGTTTGTTCTACAGAATAAGCGCCTTCTTTGATATAGGTGTATGCTGGGTTTTCTTCGGTAGAAAAGTTACCGTCACCAAAATCCCAAGAAACACTTATAAAATCGCCTATAGCCGTATTTGTAAATTGAATAGGATCTTGTACGGAATAAAAATCGAAACTACTAAATGCACTAGATGTTATATTGAAATCAGCATCTCCCAAAACAGGAATTTGGACATTATAAGAATGGCTTGTGATGCACCCTATATTATCTTCAATATCAATCGTAACTAAACCATTTTGAGAGGTATTCATTAATTCTCCGTTTACACCACTAATAATACCACTAGACCAATTTATAGTATATGGAGGAACGCCGCCTTCTGGTTTAGCGACAAAAGTTTGATTTACGATTCTGGTAGTACAATTAAAATCAGTAACAACCTCAACGTCTACTGATAAAGGTTCAAATCGGTTTATGTCCCAGTTTTCAGAAACTTCACAATTATTAGCATCAATAACGGTTACCGTGTAATTTCCAGGAGGAATTGTATTTAAATCTTCTGTGGTGTCTCCGTTAGACCATAAATAGGCGAGTGGCAACGTACCTCCTGTAACAATTAAATTAATGGAGCCACTGTTTGAATCATCGCAATCTAAAGCATCTACAGTATTTGCTGAAAGTCCTAACTCATCGGGCTCTGTTATCACAAATGTTTCTGCGATTTCGCAAGGTGTCCCATCTGTAATTGTAACTGAATAGGTGCCAGGGCCAATATTGTTTCTTTCAACACCTGCAGTAGCATCATCATCCCAAACTAAAGAAACTGGATCGATACCACCAACTAAATTTAGAATGATGCGTCCGTCGTTAGCACCAAAACAAGATACATTGTTTGTTATTGGTGTCATTTCGAAAATTGGAGCTTCGTCAATAGTGATCGTAACGGCTTTTGGACAATTGGTGATATCTGTAACTGTGATTGTATAATCTCCAGCAGACAAATTACTTTGTGCCATTCCTGAACCTAAGTTGCTCCAAGTGACAGCATATGGTGGATTCCCACCTGAAATATTATCTATAGTTATAGAGGCGTCATTATCACCGTAGCACTTTATTTCTGTTGCTGTGTAATCAATAATAATTTCGCCTGTTTCAATTAATATAACTTCTAAAGTATCGGTACAGCTAGATTTATCAGTAACCGTTAAATTATATGTTCCTGCAAATAAGTTTGTAATATTTTGAGTATTACTTGTATATCCATTTGGCCCTGTCCAAGAGTAACTATAGTCAAAAACACTAGGGTTTGTTTCTATTTGTCGACCTCCAATGGTGTTAATATAAATTTCACCAGTAGCATCACCAAAGCAAATAATATCAACTTGATTATTTAAACTCACTTCTAGATCGGCAGGTTCAATAATAGTGAAACTTTGTGTTATAGGTGTACAGCTATTCGCATCTATAACCGTGATTTCGTAAACGCCTTCATCGAGGTTTGATAAATCTTTAGTTGTTGCATAAGCTAATGTGTTTTTTGTCCAATTGTATTGATATGGCAATGTGCCTCCAGTTACTGTAATACCAATGTTTCCGTCATCTGCATCAAAACAACTTATGGTTTCAGGATCAAAATCAATAGCGCTAAAAATTAATTCGTCTGGCTCTATAATGGTAAACGTTTCGTTGTAAGGACATCCACCATCGTCTAGAATATTAACGGTATAATTTCCTGGGGCTAAATTTGAAATATCTTCAATAGTATTGATGTATCCATTTGGTCCTGTCCATGAAATTTGATATGGATTGCCTGTTGAAAAAGGAACGCCTCCACTAATGGTAATGTCAATAGATCCATTGCTTGCTAAATAACAATTGCTGTTTATTGGATTATTTGTAATGCTAATTGAAGGATTTACGGTGATCGTAACAGTAAAATCATTACCAATGCAAATGCCTGTAGTTGGTGTTATGGTATAGGTTACTGTTGATGGATTAATCGTTGTGTTTGTTAATGTTTGACTTATAGTTGTTTGTGGCGTTGCTTGGCTTGTTGCTCCTGTTATTGTTCCTGATGGAGAAACGATTGGGGTTGTCCATGTGTAAGTTGTTCCGCTAGGCGCAATGTCACCTCCCGCTATATTGGGAATTATGGTAAAAGCATTGGCACTACAGATAATGTCCGATTTTAGACTAACGCTAGGTGTTTGGTTTATTATGATTTCTGCAACATTAGAAGTGATTTGTGTACAGCCGCCAGACGAAAATGTAATAATGGCATAATAATATACCGTACCAACTGTTCCTGAGGGTGGATTGAAAGTTGATGTTGTTGCTCCTGTAATAGCTGTTCCAGTCGTCGAATCATCCACTGTGTTTGAATACCATTGATAAGCAGGTGTTCCAACACCATTTGCATAAGTTACAGATAGCGTGTTTAAAGGATCTCCTAAGCAATAGGTATTAGAAATTGGTTGCGCCGTAAAATTAGGAGCAGCATTTACAATTACTTCTGAAGTGTTACTCGTTACGCTACAACCGGGATCTGGTTGTGTAATTACCGCATAATAATATAAAGTTCCAACTGCGGTTGTTGAGGGGGTGTAAATACTGTTTGTTGCAGTCACTATTAGATTTCCTCCTGTATTTGAATCTGTGGTATTGCTATACCATTGATAGTTGTAAATACCACCTAAGCCACCTGAAACAATAATTTCTAAATCTACCGGTATAATACCTTGACATAGTGTTTGTGTATTTAAAGGTTGCGTCGTTATGATAGGGTCGTTTACCACGATGACTTCTGCAACGTCACTGGTGATATCACTACAGCCACTACCGTTAAGAGAAATGATAACGTAATAATAAAAATCTCCTGAGGATGTAAAGGTAGGCGGTGTGTAATTTATATTTGTTGCACCAGAAATAAGAGCGCCTCCAGTGTTTGAATTTGTAGTGTTAACATACCATTGATAAGATATGGTACCTGTTCCACCTGAATGTACAACGGATAGCGGCGCAGTAATATCTCCTCCATGACATATACTTTGTGTCGTTAATGGATTCGTGTCTATTTGGATGCCGTCTACAATTTCAACGCTTGCAATATCTGATGTTATTTCGTTACAGCCAGCACCAGATGAGAATGAAACCACATTATAATAATATGTAATGCCAACAAGGGTATTTGGAGGTGTAAACGTCGCATTCGTTTCGCTTAAAATACTAGTTCCTCCAGTGGTACTATTTATTGTATTACTGTACCATTGATATGATGGCGTTCCTGGTCCATTTACAGTAATTGAAAGTGGACTTATAGGACCATTTAAACAAATGGTTTCGGGTTGTGGTTGACTTGTAAAAGCTGGAGCAGGATCTACTGTAATAACTAATGATACAGATGTCCCAGAGCAACCTCCAATTGATGGTGTAATAATATATGTTACATCTTGAGCAGTTGTATCTGAATTAAAAATAGTTTGAATAGGAATAATATCTGTAGAGCCCGACGTGGTATATCCTGAAACTCCACTAGGAGCTGTTGCTGTCCATAAAAATGACGTGCCTGTAATGTCTGAAGTTAAATTAAGAATCGTTGTATCTGTTCCAGAACAAATCGTCTGAGTTAAATCTGTATTTGT
The DNA here is from genome assembly GCA_039985655.1 of Algibacter sp. Lineage (GTDB taxonomy): Bacteria > Bacteroidota > Bacteroidia > Flavobacteriales > Flavobacteriaceae > Postechiella. The sequence goes on from JBDWSF010000011.1 coordinate 89,513, forward strand.
AACTGAAGGAATTGGGTTGACAGAGAAATCTTCAGTATCGGTTGTTGTTCCACAACTATTAGTAATACTAAAAGATACTTGGTAGTCACCGGGAGTTGCATAGGTTACTGTACCAGGTACTAATGTGTTTGCAGTTGCTGGAATACCTCCTGTAAAAGTCCAACTATAGGTTATTGTTTCTGAGCTAGGCGCGCAATTTTCTACGGTTGCAGTTGGAGTTATTGATGCTGTGCCGCAAAAATCAGAAATAGAACTTATAGTTGTTGTTGGAGGTTGCTTGACTTCTATAGTTTCAGAAGCAACGCTTGTTCCGCATGAATTGGTTGTCGTTAATTGAAGCGTATAAGTGCCCGCAGTTAGAAAACTAATGGATGGTGTCGCTGATGTTTCATCTGTGCTGTTAGTGAAATTCCATTGTTCGGGAGCGGTGCCACAAAACCCAGAAACATAGGTGACTTCCCAAAGATATGCTTCGCTACCACAACTTGAACTTAAATCTGTCGTGTTGGTGGTTTGAATGGCGAGTGGAGCACATCCATTATTAGCGTCTAAAGAAAAAGCAGCAGTTAATTGGGGTTCGATGCAAATACCTTCTTGAAAAGAAGTTTCGTCGCAAATTCCATTATTTGCTATTAAAGTGACCGTATAATTACCAGAATTTAAATATATGTGATCAACTGAACTATAATCAAAAGTTTTTATTGGAGTAGTGCCATCACCAAAATCCCATGTAAATTCAATAAAACCTGAGCAATCGAATGCTGAAGCTGATTCTGATGTATTTTCAAAAATTGTTTGAGTATTTATGCAAGAAATTTCATCGTTTTCAAAACTAGCTACTGCATTTTTTAAAATTCTAATTCCGCCAGAATTACCAGGAGTTGTTGCGCATGAATTTTGAATTGAAATTATAGCTTCAAAATCACTAGGGCAGTTTGAGTCTGAGTAAGTATGAGGAACTGGATAAGGTGTTGAATTTTTTGGGTCTGATGAATTAAAATAACTAGAAGTGATCATATCTTCTTGAAGAAATGTAACCGTTGTTCCATCTCCATAATCAATTACATATACGGTGTCAATAGAATTAGCACCCCAATTTGATGAAATAGTAAACGCTATTTCTGCTGGTGCACAAAGATTTTGTGTTCCTCCCGGACTCACAATATTACCTTGTGGGTTTGAAGCATTTTTAACGATATAAGTTTTAGTGTTTTCACATCCATTACTACCAATACCTATAATTTGCATTCTAAAAGTATCTGAATAAGTATATGTATGAGATATATTAGTAGAATTAAATGGTTCTGTATTGCCATCTCCCCAGTCTATAGTGTATGACGATACACATGTTGAATTGCTAATGTTTTCAACTGTAATTGTAAAAGTTTCATCCGAAGATGTATTAGAACAATTATTGAAATATTGTGCAGGATTAGAAAAATTGGCATCTTTAAAGTCTATATCTGGTTTTTCTTGAACTAGAACAGCTTTAGTTATCGTATTTGTACAGCCATTATCATCAGTAACTGTAAGCTCTACATTTACATTTTGACTGCCACATCCAATCGAGGTAAAAGCATGTGTTGGGTTATTGCTTGTAGATGTGCTTCCATCGTCAGAAAATCGCCAAAGGTATGTAAATGGCGCATTTCCTGTTACTGTTGATGTAAAACTAACATCAGTGCCTGCGCAAGCGCCGCTATTATCAAATGTGAAATCTACGGTGGGCTCACCAACAGTTACGGTTACTCTTTTGTTGGTAAATGTAACCATATCGCCAGTGCCATCTTCAACAGAAACGAGTTCGTAAATAAATGTACCTATAGCACCTGTGTTTACATTAATAATAGTTGAGTTTGTAACTATATCTGCACCACTATTAATTTTATAAGTAAATGTATAAGGGGGGGGGCCACTTGAACCTGTAAAGTTTATTTGCGGAGAAGGATCTCCTTTACAAACATCTGCAGACCCAGAAATGTTTGCATTAGGTGGAGGCAAAACATTTAAATTTCTGCTAGAATTAGATATGGGTTTTTTAGTCTCGTTATTATTCTTTATTAGTTCAATTTTATTTAACGCAAAAATTGATAAACTAATTATACAAAAAAACAAGGCGGTTAGAATATAATTCTTCCTCATGTAAGATAATTATGTTAATAGCTAGAGCTAAAATAATTATTCTTTTTTATTAAGACCTAGTTTATAGCCAAATAGTCTTGGTTTTTTGATAAAACCCCTAGTGATAGGGATGCAAAATGGTCTTTTACCTTACAGGTTTTAAAGATTATATTAAACTGTTATGTATCTTAAGGTAAGTTTGTTAATTCTTGACAGTTTGTTTAATATGGTTATAGTAAGGCATACTTATATAAAAGTAATGAAAGCATGCCGAAAAGCATCACTAATTTTAGAATGTTACTGATATTTTTATAATCGCTTTTCTTTTTTGCGTTAAAAATTTTAATACTCAAATAGAGTAGTGGTGCAATAATGAAAATTAAGAAATAAATAACTGCAATTTCATTTTTGTATAATGAATTTACGGTATACCATGTGGCTGCTAATAAAGGTAAAATGGATAAAATAAATAAAACGCTATTGGCACGATCTCTACCAATGGCAATAGGTAATGTGTTCATGCCTGCTTTGTGGTCACCATCAATATCCTCAATATCTTTTGCTATTTCTCGGATTAAATTTATAATGAAAGCAAAATAAGCATAGTCCATTAAAATTTTAAAGAATAGGAGTTGAGTCGATTGATTTTGAAGTGTAATAGCTGGTAATAAATCAAAAAGACCAACAATAATAATGCTTAATGCTACTAAAATAGATATGATAATATTCCCAATTAATAAGGTGCGTTTTAGATAGGTTGCGTAAATGTATAGTAGTGCAGAAATAATAACAAATAGTGCGAAAAATGGACTTTTACCAACTAAATGCGACACATAAAAGCCAACACCAACACCAATTATATTTAGAATAATAAATAGATTGTAAGCTGTTGTTTCTGAAATATGTTTACCAATAATGATCTTATTGGGTTTGTTTATAAAATCGGTTTCGATATCATAAATATCGTTTATTACATTTCCTGCTGCTGCAATGCAGACGGTTGCAAAAACTAATAACGAGAAACTAAAAAGGTTTAAAGCCATCGCAACGCCAAAAGGTTTGAATAAAGCATATTTAATGAGGCATTGTATCAATACAATCATTAATAAATTCTTCCAGCGGATAAGGTTTAAAAAAGGCATTAATTGCATGTTTTTAAAATAATATTGCAAATAAAAGTAATGGTTTCTGGTTTTGAATATATATCATGACCTTTGTTTTCAAGTATATGATGATTAATATTTAATTTTTGAAACCAATTAGCATCTGGTTTATACGAATCGTTTTCACCATAAATCAAGGTCTGTTTACAATTTGGTTTTTCAGTTTCGTATCGTAATCTAGTAGATGATATTCCCCAAAACCGATTTACGTTTAAACCGCTTAAAGCAGCTTTCCAAGCAATACTTCCTCCAATACTAAATGCTAGAATATTTATGTTTTTTGTTTCGAGTTTTATGAGGTTTTTTACTGCGGTATTAATTCCGTAATCAATAAATTCTGAATGTATAGATTCTTGATTTTTAGTATTTTGATTTACTTCACCTAAAGACTGACTATCATGATAAGTAATGTCAAATTTAGATTCTAAATATTTGAAATATAAAGAAATCCAATCTGATTTTTCTTTACCGAATAAGTCTGATAATATGATTAGTTTTTCTTTAATCATTTATAGATTCTTGAAAAGCATAGAGCAAATATTCACGAGAAATTATTACAATAAAAACAAATATGATTATTGTAATAATTAGAGCCTTAATAGATTTTTTTCTTTCAGTTTTTCTAATTTTATTTTTTATAAAATCTTTTTCTGCTTTGGTTAATTTATGATGTGTAAATTTTAGTTGATGATGTAAATGAGATGATTTATTTAATTTGTCTTTTAAAGTAGAAAATGTACTGTTAGATTTCTGATTGAATGTGCTCTGGTTATTACCAAAGCCAATATAACCAAATCCGTTACTTATTCTTCTACTTACTCTTTTCAAAATAACGTGTTAAAACATTTATATCTAATCATACTTAGCTCCAAAATTCCCAGACCATTTATTTTGCACTTTCAAAACCTGCTCAATAACATCTCTTACAGCACCTTTTCCGCCTTTTTTATGAGAAATATATTTAGAAATCGCCTTAATTTCTGGAACAGCATCTTGAGGACAACACGGTAAACCAATCTTTTTCATCACAGGATAATCAGGAATATCATCCCCCATATAAAGAGCATTTTCAGATTTAATATCGTTAGCCTTAAAATAATCATCAAGCTGTTCAATTTTATTATGAGCACCCAAATAAATATCTTTAATACCTAAGCCTTTCAATCGTAAACGTACACCTTCATTACTTCCGCCTGAGATAATGCAAACATTGAAACCTTGGTCTACAGCTGTTTTTAAAGCGTAACCATCTTTTATGTTCATCGTTCTAAGCATTTCGCCAGTGGTAGTCACGGTTATTGTACCGTCGGTTAAAACGCCATCCACATCAAAAATAAATGTCGTAATATGTTCTAGGTATTCTTTATAACTTTTTTCTTCCATGAGTCTTTTGTATAGATGCCGTTAAAAGCTTGTAAATATCTTGATGATGCGGATTATCCTCCAAACTTTTTAACTGCTTTTTTATGGTTTTCTTATCGTTGCGTATTGCAGGTCCCGTTTGCGAAACATAGGGCGAATACTCCTGAATTTTTTTGGCAGTTTCAAGAATCAAAGGTTTTAAAATATCAAATTCGGCACCCTCACTTTCTGTTATTTCATGTCCAACTCTATAAAGTTGATTCGTGAAATTATTCACAAAAACCGCCGCCAAATGCAATACACGTCTTTGGTCACTATTAATTTTATGAGCCGGACTGCCAATACTTAAAACAAGCTCCCTTAAAAGCGGGAAACTTTTTTTATCAATTGTATCAATGCAAATAGGCACGTCTGCAAAATCCAATTCGGCTTTTTTACTAAACGTTTGCAGCGGGTAAAGCACACCACGTTTGTGTTTCTTATCAATATCGTACACGCTCACACTGCCCGAAGTATGCACAACCAATTTATCTTCAAAAGGTAATTGCTTAGATAGTTCTGCAATAGCATCATCGCTAACCGCTAAGATGTAAATATCGGCATCCTTTAATTGTGATAAATCGTCAATAATATCAACGGTGTTTTTGTAATCAATAATTGAATCAATATTTCTGTTAAACCATTGTTTTACAGAAATGTTGTCGGCTTTATTAAAAGCTTTAAATAAATGCGAGGCCACATTGCCAGCGCCAAGAATAGTAACTGAAATCATAACGCGAAAATACTAATGAATTCTGAATGCAGAATCAAGAAATTAATATTTTTTATGGCAGGGTTTTTAGTCGCAGTCTCGGTCTCAGTTTTCAGTTGCTGTAGTTTCTAAATCAATTATTTTTTTTACCTCTTCTGATTTAATTCCCCGAGACTTTCCTCGTATGAATAGGAAAGGATGAAAACCTAAGGTTTTCATCAAAGGGATTAGAATTCAAATTAATGCCTCGCACCCTTGGGACAAGGTTCTTTATTCAATATATAGTTTTGCGTCTTAGCGCCTTTGCGCGATAAAAACAGTCATTCTTTATGTATAAATAATAAAATCCACTAAAAGAACATTAATCACATATCAGAACAAATTAAAAAACTAACTTCGCAAAACCATGAATAAAAAAGACATTAAAACCCGCCAAGACGTATTTTTACTAGTTTCATCATTCTACGTAAAAGTCAGGAAAGACGCTGTTTTAGGTCCATTCTTTAACGATGTTATAAAAGATTGGGATGCACATTTAGAAAACCTCACCACGTTTTGGGAAGCTAGTCTATTCTTAAAAACTAAATATTCAGGAAACCCATTAAAAGCACACGAAAAAGTAGATAAAGACAATAATAATTCGATTTCAGAAGTTCATTTCGGACTTTGGTTAAACCTATGGTTCGAAACCATAAACGAACTTTTTGAAGGCGATTACGCCGAAAACGCAAAACATCGCGCTCGAAAAATGGGAACCTTTTTATATTTAAAAATATTCGAAGCGAGGAATCAGTAAGCAAGCAGTACTCAGTCGCAGTTTACAGTTATAGTAATCATCAACTTTTCATCTTCGTAAAAGAAATTCTCCAGTTTCCATAATCAATCCAATATGTGAAATTTCAAGAACAGTAAGCACATCAAGCTTTGCGACTTAGCGACTTCGCGCGATTCAAAAGTCGTAGTAATCAGTCACATTCAAATCTTTTTAATTTTTTTATTCAAGAGTAAAAATCTGAGCCAATCCGTGTCAAAAATAATTTTAGTTATCAGTTTTCAGTCAGCATAAAATTTGCTTCTTTATGTGAAAAAAACATCACAATTCTTCAGCGTTTCTATTTTCGATCTTCCGTCATCTGTCTCCTGTCTTTTTTACTCAACTTTAACACTTAAAAATAAACTTAAATACCTAAATTTGCAGGACTTTAAAAAGGAGCTTATATCATGCAAAAAACAATCGCCAATATTCTTTTTTCAACACGTTTAACAGCTGTTTTATTTATAGTGTTTGCAGCAGCAATGGCAACAGGAACTTTTATGGATGCGGGGCAAGATATGTCACCAACACCATACACTAGAAATTTAATCTATAATACATGGTGGTTCGAGGGGATTATGTTGTTTTTTGTTATCAATTTTGGAGGTAATATTTTCCGTTTTAGATTATACAAAAAAGAAAAATGGGCCACATTAATTTTGCATTTAGCTTTCTTGTTTATTTTAATAGGTGCAGGTATTACTAGATATGCAAGTTTTGAAGGTATGATGGCTATTCGAGAAGGCGCTACCGAGAAATCATTTTTATCTAGAAATACATTTATAACCACATACATTGATGGTGATTATGAAATTGATGGTGTCCCGCAACGTTTACCAATTCAAAAGGAAGTTGATTTTTCTAAACGTTTAGATAACGATTTTAAAATAGAAACGAGATATAACCAACAACCCGTAACTATAGAATTAGAAAAGTTTATTGTTGGAGCCGAAGAAGATATTATTCCAGACGACACGGGAGAAGAATACCTTAAAATTGTTGAAGCAGGGAGTAGCGGACCTCATAATCACTTCTTAAAGGTTGGAGAAGTTCAAAGTATTCATAATATTTTATTTGCATTAAATAAACCAACAGAAGGCGCGATAAATTTCACATATAATAACGACGGCATTACCATAAAGTCTCCTTTTGAAAGCGACGTGTTAACTATGGCAACTATGGCGCAAAACAAATTGTATAAAGATAGCTTACAACCGTTTTTATTGCGTTCTCGATACGTCATTGGTAACATGCAATTGGTTGTGCCTAAACCAGTGGTTAAAGGTCATTTTGATATTGTTCAAAAATCGAAACTATTAAAGAACGACGAAGATGGCGTTGTGCTTAAAGTGACGACTGGCGGCGAAACTAAAACAGTAGGCTTATTAGGAGGAAAAGGCATGAACAGTGCTTTTAAGCAAATAAAAATTGGAGGATTAGATTTTGCTTTTAAATATGGTTCTAGAGTTTTAGACTTACCATTTCAAATAAAGCTTAATGATTTTGAAGCAGAGCGCTACCCAGGTACCGAACGTGGTTATTCAGCTTATTCTAGTGAAGTAACCGTTTTAGATGAACAAGAAGGCGATTTCGATTATAAAATATTTATGAATAACATTTTAGATCATCGTGGCTATCGTTTCTTTCAATCTGGTTTCGACCCAGACGAAAAAGGTACTATTCTTTCTGTGAATCACGATTATTGGGGTTCATTATTAACCTATATCGGTTATTTTCTATTGTATTTTGGTTTGATGGCAATTTTGGTTACAAAAGGCTCGCGTTTTGATGATTTAAAACGTCAGTTAGATAAAGTGAAATCTAAGAAATCAAAACTTATTACCGTTTTATTGTTATGCTTTGGATTAAGCACTTTTGCACAAGAACATCATGCAGGTGATGGACATAACCATTCTCAACCTTCAACGCCTTCAAAAACACAAATAGACTCTATTTTAACAGCTAACATAACGCCAAAAGCACATGCTGATGAATTTGGTCATTTAGTGATTCAAGATACTGGCGGACGTATGATGCCTGTTAATACTTATGCTTCAGAAATGTTGCGTAAATTAAGCAAAAGTGATACTTACGAAGATTTTAATGCCGACCAAGTATTTCTTTCAATTCAAGAAAGTCCAACACTTTGGTATAATGTGCCTGTTATTTATTTAAGACCCATGGAAACGGATTCTTTGCGTACTCTAATTGGTGTCAAAAAAGAGGGTAAATTATTTCCGTTAGTCGATTTTTTAAATGAAGATGGTACGTATAAGTTAGAGCCTTATTTAGACGATGCTTACAGTGTAACCGTTCCTAATGGTTATCAAAAGAAAATGAAAGAAACGCATGAGCGTGTGTCATTACTATTTAATGTCATCGAGGGACGTTCTTTAAAAATATTTCCTATTCCTGATGATGAAAATAATAAATGGATTTCTACTTTCGATTATAAACATGAAAGTGCAAAAATTGAAGATTCATTATATGGTAATTTTGTGAAAAATGGATTTAGAGCCTATTTATATACTTTAAATCAAGCAAAGAAAACTGGAGACTTTACTGAAGCATCAAAACTTTTATCAGCATTTAAGAAAACACAGCATAAGTATGGATCTGCTGTTATGTTAAGTGATGACAAAGTAAAAACTGAAGTCCGCTATAATAAATACGACATCTTTAAAAAGCTTTATAAATGGTACATGTACGCAGGTACTTTATTGTTTGCGCTTTTAATTATTCAAATATTTAAAGAAAAAAATAAAGCAGTTAATGTGTCGGTAACGGTTTTTAAAATAATCATTATTGGTTTATTTGTTATGCATACAGCGGGTTTAATAGCACGTTGGTATATTTCTGGACATGCACCTTGGAGTGATGCTTATGAGTCTATGATTTATGTAGCTTGGGCAACGATGCTTTTCGGGTTATTATTTGGAAGAAAGAGTGATTTAACCATGGCATCAACGGCATTTGTAACGTCTATGATTTTAATGATAGCACATTGGAACTGGATGGATCCTGCAATTGCAAACCTTCAACCGGTACTAGATAGTTATTGGTTAATGATTCACGTTGCTGTTATTGTGGCAAGTTACGGACCGTTTACTTTGGGAATGATTTTAGGTGTTGTCGTTCTATTTTTAATGATTGCAACTAACGAAAAGAATAAAGCTAAAATGCTTTTAAATATTAAAGAACTGACCATTATTAACGAAATGTCTTTAACTGTTGGTTTAGTCATGCTTACCATCGGAAACTTTTTAGGAGGCATGTGGGCTAACGAAAGTTGGGGGCGTTATTGGGGCTGGGATCCTAAAGAAACATGGGCGCTTATAAGTATCATGATTTATGCTTTTGTAATACACATGCGATTAGTACCAGGTTTAAGAGGGCGTTGGGGATTTAATCTAGCATCTATAATTGCTTTTGCTAGTATTTTAATGACCTATTTCGGAGTTAATTTTTATTTAGCAGGGTTGCATTCTTATGCGAGTGGCGATCAAATTGTAAGTGTACAATTTATATTAATAGCTTTTGGTATAGTTGCAGTTTTAGGGTTTTTCGCTTACCGCGGATATGCTAAGTATTATAAGAAGTAATCTATTCCTGTAGAGGCAGGAATCTATTTTTGAAGTATGCCGATGTAAAAGAAATATAAGTTTCATCAAACTTTTAATTTATATAAGGTTTGATAAAGTTTAGTGTTTAAAAAAATGCTAACTGTTTGGATTATACAGAATCTAATTTTTATGCTTTTCTATACTATATTTACCAATTCGTATAAAAAATAGAATGATTGCAACTACCGCTGAAAGCCAAGTAGTATTATATACCCCGAAATAGAATTGGTTTATTGGAATAAGTTCTGAAAGTTGAGTTCCTAATACAATACATACTAAAAATATTCGGATTGTAGTTTTAAACCAACTCAGTTTTGTCTGCATTTCATATAATCCGATTATTATAATGAATAATAATAAACTGTCTCCATGAAAAAATAGACATATCAATCCGTCCAATTCAGAGTTAGTTTTTCCTAAAGCAACAAAATCAAAATAACTTATAATAGATAAAATCAGTTGAATTATTATTATGATGATTGAAAAAAGTGGGTTATAAAATTTCATTAGTTTTAATTATATGATCTACTTAGTTAAATGTTAGATGACATTATATAAGAGTTTTTATTTTATGAGATTTTTCCAAATATTTTTTCCAGAAAAGACTTTTTGGTTTTATTTATGTTTTTTGAAGTAGAATTAACGATTTCTTTTTCTGAATTGTTATCAGTTTTTATATGCTGATAACTAGATGATATAATGCTCCTTTTTTTATAGGGATTATTAGTTCCAAGCATCCATTCAACTTTCTTTGTCAATTCTTGTTTTGTTTCTATTATGGATGTTTCATAAGATTCTACGCAACAAACAGCAACACATTGTGGTTCATTAGCAAAATTATGGCATTCGGTACATTTGTCTTCTACTATATAATAATATTCATCTTGTAAAGAAGGATTTTCTTTATCAGCATCTATTAAGTCTCCATTAAAACCTTTAACTATTCCTTTTAGATTTGTTGCATCTGATAATTTCCATGATTGACCGCCTTCATATATTGCTCCATTTGGGCATTCAGGCTCACAAGCTCCACAATTCAAACATTCATCTGTTATTCTTAATGCCATATTGTATAACTCTGATAACTACTAATAGAAACACCTTAAACCTCATTAATCAACTCCAAAACAAAATTATACCCTATTCCAAACAAAATAGCCAATCCAAAGCTTAATAAAGTCCCAATAAGTATATATTCGGTAAGTTTTCTGTCTTTTGCTTTCGATAAATCGCCGAATCTAAAAACAGACTTTGCTGCAATTAAAAAACCAATACCTTGCCAATGTTCTGTAATTATAAAAGCAAAGACAAATAAGCGTTCTAGCATACCAATATAAGCTCCTGCGTTTTCAAGTGATTCTTCGTTATTATCTTCTTTTAAATACCATCTAGAAATTATGGTTTTCATAATTATGGATGACACTTTGGTAACGCCTATTACCCCAGTAATAAGTAATAAGAATTTCGGGTTAAAAAACAGGTTTATATCTATTGGATGCGATTCGTAAATATTAACAACTAAAGCAATAATTATAAGGTGAGCCAATTGGTCTAATCCAAATAGAATTCTAGAGTTTACCTTGGTTTTAAGATGTAGTTTAATAACATCTATAATATAATGCGATATGGTTATTATTAATAGACCTAACCAATAATCGGTATTAAACTGTAATAGTATAATTAGCGCTAAAAAATGCACTAAAATGTGCCAGTATAAATATTTCGATTTATGCTTGTGCGTTTCTTTATGAAGTACCCATTTTTGAGGTTGCAATAAGAAATCGCCAATAAAATGCGCTAAAATTAGTTTTATAAATAATGCAATCATAAGGTTTTTACTTGTGTGTTATAATAGTGTAGTAATTTTGAAATTTCGTCGTATCCGCCGCGTTTAAGTCCTTCGCTAATATTACTTTGAGATTTACCAAGTAATTCAGCCAACTGTTTTTGATTTAACTGTGGATTCTTTAATGCCGTATTTATAATGGTAGACGCTGTAACCGACCAGCTATTCATGGTCAAATTAGCGAGCTCTATCATGATATTTATGGTAAGATCAAATGCATTGACATCAGATTTTAAAGCAAGAGTATGTTTTTTTATAGTTTCAAAACACTCACCAGAGTTTATAAAAGCACTCCCGTTAGATTCTGTTATGGTTTTAGCATTATAAGTTTTGTCTCCTAAACCAATGGCTAGTCTTACATCGAGAGATTTAAATTGTTTTATTGCCGATTTTATTAAAACGCAGGCTTTTAATGCATCTTCAGGAGATACTTCCAATTGGAAGCTGTCGCCTCTGAATATTTCCCAGTTCTTGGGGCTTTCTCCTAAAGAATTAAGGGTGTCTTTAAGTTTTGTCATCCAACTTTCGGGTATGTTTGTCCTCGAATTGATAATATCGCCTGTAATAATACTTGTCATACGGTATGGTGTAATTTCATATCAAATATATACATTTTTTAGCAGATATTTTAAATTATCTATGTTTTAGCAGATATTTTAAATTATCTATTTTTTAGCAGATAAAATGATTGTTGTGAAATTAGTGTTGATTTTGATCTTTTCAGTTTTTTTAAACCTGTTTTCTATACGATTCCGATGAAAAAAGTCGGAATGATTCGAACTGATATTTCGTTTAGGAATTCCTGATAGTTTTTTGTTGAATGTTTTTACTTACTGGTTTTGTTTGGATTTTAACCCTCCTAATTTCGATTGAAATCGAAACTGTCCTCCCTTTGAAGTAAAGGGAGGAGCAAGTTTAATTCATGTTTTCTTTTTTATTTTGAATTGTGAAGCTTGAGTTCCTGATTAAACAATTCAACAAATAAACAGTTAAACATTTTTTAATAGATGAGACTTTCTATGGATTGACATTAAGCATTGCTCACTAGCACCTGCGTTAAGGATTGAAGTGGAAAGCCCACAGCGGAGGCACGGAGCGAGGACTTGTAAGGTAAAGCCTGACCCACAGGGGAACGCCAAAATTATTTTCATGCTGGTATTTGATTTTTCATCAAAATGGTATCGAGAAGCGATATTCAATAAACTTATAATATCTTTGACTTTTTAAATAAAGATATGGCTAAAGCAGGTAGCGAAAAAAACACGAAAAATAAGGCGAAGCATTCTAAGTTAATGGATCGCAAGAAGAATAAACAAAAAACAGAAAAGCTTTCGCGTAAAGAACGTTTAAAAGAAATTATTCGTAAAAAGAACGAAAACGAAAATTAATTTAAAATTTCTGATATTTTATTAAACACAATTTCTTTAAAATTGATGATTACTTTATCTGCAGTAGTATAATCTTGATTTTTTGAATGGACACTATCAAAGCCAACGCAAAAAATATGTGCTGAGTTTGCGGCTTGAATACCGTTAGTCGAATCTTCAATAATAATACATTCTTCTCTTTTAAATCCAGAAGCCTCCGCTGCTTTTATAAAAATCTCTGGGTGCGGTTTTGATGCTTTTAAATCGGCTCCACTTAATTTAGCTTTAAAGTAGGGGGTTAAATGGAATCGTTTAAAAATGCGTTCGATACTTGGCATAGATGCCGAAGACGCTAAAACTAGAGTTAATCCATTAGTATGATATTCTTTTATCAAATCTAAAACTCCATCAATTAAATCGAATTCTTTATCGTTATTAAAAATGTATTCGTAATGTTTACGCTTAATGGCTACTAATGTTTCCGGTTTTTCTTCAAGGTTGAAAATATCACAAACTTGCTTACAAACATTTAAAGTCGATTTTCCTGTAAGCGATTCGTAAAGTTCATCAGATACATTAACATTGACATCTTTAAACATATTATGATACGCTTTATGATGCAAAGGTTCACTATCAATAATAACCCCATCCATATCAAATATAACCGCTTTTAACATTTTTATTTTTTTGCGAAGATATTAGAATGATAAATAATAGCCTAAAAATTCATTTTGAAGTTTGAAATTAAAGTAACATCTTTGTTACTTATGATTGTTTAATTATACTTCCGTAACGCGCCGAGGTTCTTTCGGGCAAAAAATTGCTAAGCACATATGGTGTTTGGCTCTATTTTTTATATAATAAGTTTATAATGCAATCAAATAAAATATTTTTCAAACAACTTTTCAATTATTTTAAAATTGCTGTAACTGGCAAACAGCAAGAGTTTACTTCTGGAAGCATTCGGAAAGCTATATTTATGTTAGCAATTCCGATGATTCTTGAAATGCTGATGGAGTCTATTTTTGCACTAGTCGACATCATGTATGTCTCACAAATAAGTGTAAATGCTGTGGCAACTATTGGTTTAACAGAGTCCGTTATTACTTTAATTTATGCGGTAGCTATTGGACTAAGTATTGCTGCAACCGCAATTGTGGCCAGACGCGTTGGTGAAAAAGATTTAAAAGGGGCATCAAATGCAGCGGTTCAAGTTATTTTTCTAGGTGTTTTTGTAGCAATTATTATTAGTGTTATTGGGATCCTTTATCCTAAAGAAATCTTAGATATAATGGGCGGGTCTCCCGAATTAATAGAAGAAGGCTTTGGTTATACTAAAGTGTTATTAGGAGGCAATATTACTATTATGCTCTTGTTTTTAATCAATGCCATTTTTAGAGGAACAGGAGAAGCTTCTATATCGATGTGGACTTTAATTTTATCAAACGGATTAAATATAATTCTCGATCCGATGTTCATTTTTGGCTTTGGCCCTATACCAGCTTATGGTGTAGAAGGTGCTGCTATTGCGACGACTATTGGCCGAGGAACGGCGGTATTGTTTCAATTGGCTATTTTGTTTTATGGGTATAGTAAAATTAAAATTGGAGTTAAAGAGATCATCATTCGTGTTAGTGTCATGCTAAATTTAATGAGAGTTTCACTAGGAGGTATTGGTCAATTTTTAATTGGCACATCATCTTGGGTGCTTTTAATGAGAATAATAAGTGAGTTTGGCAGTGAAGTATTAGCAGGTTATACTATTGCTATTCGTATGATGTTATTTACATTAATGCCTGCATGGGGGATGAGTAGTGCTGCAGCATCTTTGGTTGGTCAGAATTTAGGAGCAAAGAAACCTGAACGTGCAGAAAAATCGGTTTGGATAACTTCAAAGTATTGTTCTATTTTTATGGGATCTGTTTCTATATTATATCTTGTTTTTGCACCACAAATTATTGAGATATTTAATGAAACTCCCGATGTTGTAAAATATGGTAGCTTGTGTTTACGAATTATGACTGCACCCTTTATTTTTTATGGTTTTGGGATGATTGTTCTTAATGCATTTAATGGTGCTGGTGATACCAAAACACCAACTTATATTAATTTTGTTAGCTTTTGGTTATTACAATTGCCGTTTGCTTATATTTTAGCCATTACTTTAAATTATGGCCCAGTTGGTGTCTTTTGGGCAATTGCATTAGGGGAAGTCGTCATGACTATTATTTCTGTTATTTGGTTTAAAAAAGGGTATTGGAAAAAGGTAGAGGTGTAAAAAATAGGTTTTATGATTATAAAGAATAACCTTAATATTTTTCGATTATTACGAAGTATACGAATGCAGTAATCTCATGAAGATTGTTACACGATTTCTAATAAGTATATTTTGCTATTGTTGGTATGAGTAGTATATTTTTATAAAAACGAGACTGTTTAAAAAGTAAAATGAGTAGTCGTAATTAATCTTGTCGAAATACATCAACTTGCTTATAATCAACATATAGGTTTCGGTAAGCTCAACCTGATAAACTTAAAAACCTAGACTTTTTAGATAATCTTTATAGTTTTTATTACTTCGTAGTAATCTATTCAATCTTTAATTTTAATGTGTCGAAAGAATCAGCTTTAATACCGATTAAACCGTATTTAGTTTCTCCCTTTTTAATTACTGTTCCGTTAATGTTATATTCTAACATTTCGGTTTTAAGCTTATTATTAGCAGAGCCAGCAGCAATCATATTTCCAGCAGTTAAACCTGGGCCAACAACTAAGCCTATTGGTGTAGAACTTGTTTGTTGTCCATCAGTTCCTGTTGTATATAAGTTCATAGGTGTTAACAATAAATAGAATAAATAAGAAGCGGTGCTTTGTTTTATGGTGTTGAAAGCTTTGGTGTTTTCCATAACTTCAATTTCATTTCCGTTTATGTAAGTTAATTTAGTGTCCTTACCAAATATTAAATCCTTATCAGAATTATTAGTTATTTTAATAGCAACAAGTCTAAGGCCTTTTTTTAATTCTTTTTTTTCATATTTTTTATCAAGTAAGTCATACTTGTATTCCAGTTTTACACCGTCAGTTTCAGTTGACGACACGAAATTAATGGTTTTTGGTGAAATCATTTTGTAACCAGAAGCACAATTTGTTAAGGTTGAAATGGCAATACATAAAAGGGTGATTTTAATACGTCTCATGTGTTTAATTTAGCTGTTTAGTTTGTTTTATGAAATAAGTTGACGAAGGTAGAATTAGCTTATTTATATACTTATAAGTAAGCAGACACGTGTCGTGTTTAGTTTGCGGTCGGGTTTTTATTATTCTCTAAATCGTAAAGATCTTTTTCTGTAAATGCTCTAAATGAAAATTTATAACCTTCAAATGCAGCTATGCCATAAAACAATACATCCATTGGACTAAATGTTTCGATCATTAAAGGGATTATTTGAGCATAATCTATGAGGTCTAAAACTTCAATATATCCTAAGTCTTCCGAGTTTGCAGCATAACCAACGATGCTAAAAAAGTTACCTAATAAACAGCTTAAAATAGAAATGGCGCCACCAGTAAAACCGAATATTTGATCGATACCTTTTCCTAAATATCGCATAGATAATCCAACACCAGCACCAATAGCAATAGACATATAACCAATTTGAAAACCTGTAGCGACCGTAATTACTCCCCATAAAATAGCACCTATAATGCCTACTGTTAATCCGGTAATTAGTGCTCTTGGGTAATTTTGTTCCGTTCTAAACTTCTCGATATCACGTTCAGATAATTTTTCCATTAACTCATTAGGAGTCACGACTTCTACATCATCAATTTTTTCAATAACCTCTTTATCTAGCTCAAACGAAGGACATTCATTATTAAAATTTGCAACTTCACTTGTTAAATCACAAACTAAACCAATTTTCATATCTAGTTCTCTGTGTGTGCATTTTTTACAAAATTTCAAGTGTGCTTCTCTTGTCATAATTGATTGATTTTAATTGATGTTGTTAAACGTAATTCAACAGCTAATTTATACTTTATTAGTAAGAAATAACAAATAAAATATAAAATAAATTCTTGCTTTGGTTGAAAAGATAGTATTGTCAAACGAATCCATTAATAATACCAACATTAACCTCATGCACACCATCAAATAGATGTATTTCTAAATTATTCTCAAAAAGAGATTTAGCTCGTTTTAATTCCAATTGTAATCGTTTTTCATTTATATATTCATCTTTATCACCACAAATTAGATGGACTTTACCAGTGTAAAAAGCAAAATCTTCAACATCTAATTCTTTGGGAATACTTCCAGAATGAAAAATGAGTTGTGTGCATTGTAATTGTCTTGAAGAAATATAACGTGCAGCAACACTAACGCCCTGCGAATATCCGAACACAATAAGATTTATGTCTTTTGGTACTTTTTCGTTTTCTAAAACGGCATCGAAGTAGTTTAAAACATTTTCGGTTTCCGCTTTTGTGTTTTCTTTAGTAAGCCAACTCGCACCAACATGTTTAAAATTTGATTTTATATAATATTTACTTTGAGCTTGTGGTGCAATAATATAATTCTCGTCAGGATTTAATCCTTTAAAGTATTTTAAGAAATATTTACTTAAATAGCCCATACCGTGGCAAACCAACCAAACATTTTTGGTTGTTGCTTTAAGTGTATTTAAAGTAGAGTAGGAGTTGGTTGTTGTATATGATATTTCTTTTTCTTCTGAATTCATTTACGCTTATCTTTTGTATTTTTGTTTACGATTTTAAAAATACAGTATTTCTATGCAATTATCTAGGGAAGCGGTTTTAGAGCGCGCAAATGCGATAACAAAAAATACATTAATGGAAACCCTTGATATTACAATGGTCGATTTTGGTGAAGATTTTGTAGTTGGTAAAATGCCTGTAAACAGTCGTGTTTATCAACCAGACGGCGTGCTTCACGGTGGTGCAACTGTGGCTTTAGCAGAAACGACAGGAAGTTTTGCAGCAGAATTATTGTTAGACACTAAATCATTTTTTGTTCGTGGTATAGAAATTAGTGCGAACCATGTAAAAAGTGTTCGTGAAGGTTTTGTATATGCTAAAGCTAAATTTGTTCATAAAGGAAAAACCACACAGTTGTTAGAAATTCGGGTTACTGATGATAATGATAACTTGATTTCGTTATGTAAATTAACAACTATTTCGCTTCCAAGAACTAAATAGCACGTATGACATTAAACTCGTTTTTTGAGCGTATTGAGCAACAATACAACAACCAATTACCTTTTGTAGCGTATAGAAAACCTAATAGAGCCGAAGTTAAATCTTGGCTTCAGACTGATGCTGTTTTACATAGGACTTCTGATTTTTCGGAACAAGGATTTGTGTTTTCGCCTTTTGATGCGATAGAAAAAATAGTTTTAATTCCTGTAGATGGTTCTGAATCTATTTCTATTGATAATTATGATGCTAAAGACGTTGTAAATTCTGAGAAGATAGACATTCAATCTAATTTAGAATATAAAGCACAACATATCAATCTTGTAAAAAAAGGTGTTGAAGCTATAGAGAATGATGCTTTTAAAAAAGTAGTGCTATCTCGAAAAGAGACGGTAACGGTAACGGAAAACAATCCGATTTCAATATTTAAAAGTCTTTTAGCTAAGTATACATCTGCATTTGTGTATTGTTGGTATCACCCAAAAGTAGGGTTGTGGTTAGGTGCAACACCCGAAACATTAATTAAAATTGAGGGCAATCGATTTTCGATAATGGCATTAGCAGGGACTCAGAATTATAACGGTACGACAGATGTAGATTGGAAAGACAAAGAAAAACAAGAGCAACAGTTTGTAACCGATTTTATAGTTAATAACATAATGCCTTTTGTAGAAAACACAAAGATTGCTGATATAGAAACCGTAAAAGCGGGGAACTTGCTGCATTTAAAAACCATGATTTCGGCACAATTAAAACCTGAAGTTTCTAATTTAAAAGCGATGATCTCAGCTTTACATCCAACACCTGCCGTTTGCGGATTGCCTAAACAGGAAGCGAAAGCTTTCATTTTAAAGCATGAAAATTACAAACGCGAATTCTACTCTGGTTTTTTAGGTGAGTTAAATTTTGAAACTACTGTTGCTCCGCGGTCTGGCAGACGTAATATAGAAAATAGAGCGTATGCCGTTACTAGAAAAAGTACGCAATTGTATGTGAATTTGCGTTGCATGCAACTTAACAATAATGAAGCGTCTATTTATGTTGGTGGTGGTATAACAAAAACCTCGAACGCAGAAAGCGAGTGGACCGAAACGGTTTCGAAATCTTTAGTAATTAAAAGTATTCTCGATTAACAGTATTTAATTCGCTATTTCTTATTTTTACGAGATTATAACGCGTACATGACATACCCAAAAATTCCGTTAGCACAATCTGTTATTCAGCTTTGTAAAGCGAAACACATAAAACACATTATTATTTCTCCTGGCAGCCGAAATGCGCCTTTAACTATTGGTTTTTCTAACGATAGCTACTTTACATGTTATAGTATTGTAGATGAGCGTTGTGCGGCATTTTTTGCAATGGGAATTGCTCAGAAAAGTAAAGAGCCAACGGCGGTAGTTTGTACATCGGGTAGTGCGCTTTTAAATTATTATCCGGCGGTTGCTGAGGCTTTTTATAGCGATATTCCTCTAGTGGTTTTAACGGCCGATAGACCAAAGCATTTAATTGGTATTGGTGACGGACAAACTATTAATCAGAAAAACGTTTTTGAAAACCATATTTTATATTCAGCGAATTTAAAGTTGGATTTGGATGAAAATCAAAAAGAAGCGGAGGAACTCCCTATTTTTAAAAGTTTAGAAAATAAACTTGAGACTTTATTGGGTTTAAAAAAATCTATTCAAGATTTTAATGCTGAAGAAATTAATAAAGCGATTAATATTTCGGTCATTAATAATGGGCCGGTTCATATTAATATTCCGTTTGACGAACCTTTGTATGAGACGGTGGAGGTATTGGCTGTCCATCCGACAGTTATAGCACCTGAAAATATCCCTTTAGAGATTGAGGAACAGGTTATTGATGACTGTATTGAAGCTTGGAGTTCTGCTAAACGAAAACTAGTTTTAATTGGTGTAAACGAACCTAATACAATTAGTGAAGCATATTTAGACGTTTTCTCTAACGATGATAGTGTGATGGTGTTTACTGAAACAACATCGAATCTTAGTAACGATGCTTTTTTTCCAAGTATAGATAAGATCATAGCACCTTTAACTGATGCCGATTTTGAAAAATTACAGCCTGAAATTGTTTTAACTTTTGGAGGTTTAATTGTATCGAAAAAAATTAAAGCTTTTTTAAGAACACGTAAACCAAAGCATCATTGGCATGTTGATTTGAAGAAAGCAAATGACACGTTTTTTAGTCTAAACCGTTTTATAAAAACGAGTCCGAATTACTTTTTATCGAAGTTGTTACCCGCATCTAAAATTGTAGAAAGTGATTATAAATCGTATTGGAATACTGTTAAAGCATATAGAAATGAAAGACATCAAGCGTATTTAAATAGCGTTGAGTATTCCGATTTAAAAGCGTTTAGTTACGTTTTAAAGGCTATACCCGATAATACAGCGTTGCAGTTAGGAAATAGTTCTACGGTACGCTATGTACAATTATTCAATTTAAATAAAACCTTAGAAGTCTATTGTAACCGTGGTACAAGTGGTATTGATGGAAGCACATCTACGGCCATTGGTTTTGCTGTAGCAAGCGATAAACCAACGACTTTAATTACAGGCGATATTAGTTTCTTTTATGATAGTAATGCATTGTGGAATAATTACATCCCCAAAAACTTTAGAATTATATTAATTAATAATAGTGGTGGTGGTATTTTTAGAATTCTACCTGGAGATAAAAACACTGAGGCATTCAGTACCTTTTTTGAAACAAAACATGTGCTTACTGCACAACACCTTTGTAATATGTATGGGTTTAAATATGAACATGTTTCGGATGAGTTAAGTCTCGAGAGTGCTTTGGAGGAATTTTATAACGAAGATAATTCACCTAAATTATTGGAGATTTTCACACCTAGAACTTTAAATGACGAATTACTTATAAACTATTTTAAGTTTTTAAAATAGTTATATGTGACTTTACTCTTTTTCTTGTGTCTAAAAATTGTTACCTTTCAAACAGCTATCAATTAAATAATTAATAATTAAAAGAAAATCATTATGAGTAAAAGAGATGACCTTATTGTTAAGTACGTTGCAGATTTAAAAGACAAATGTGGTGTAAATGCAGATCTGGATTTATTAACTAAAGTTACTATTGGTTGTGGACCATCAATTTATAACGCAGATTCTTCTACGGTTTCTGGTTCGGATGCGTCTGAATTAGCAACTGTAAAAAATAATTTTTTAATTAAAAAATTAGGATTGTCTGATGGTGCTGCTTTAGATAAAGGTATTGACGCTGTTATGGAAACTTACGGAAAATCTAACCGTAACAAATACAGAGCGGTTGTATATTACTTATTGACTAAACATTTTGGTAAAGAGTCTATTTACTAGAATCGTATATATTAGAAATAGTTAGAGCGCCGCATTATTGTGGCGCTTTTTTTGTTTTACTTTTTTGATCTAAATCAATACAAAGCTTTATAGTTGAATGGGTATTATTTGAATGTAGAACTGCTTTTAGCGGATGGGTGCAGGAGCGATAGTAGCGGCATCCTTTTTTTGTGCTTAGTAAAAAATAAAATAAGAAATGAGGTTTAGTTTATAATCCCAACTATTAAAATATTGACAGGTGTTTATCACAAAAAAAGATATAGCGGATAGCGCGGTTTTTATTTTTCTTAAAAACCTGCCCAAAATAGAATGATTTATAAGTTATCTTTTCTTAATATGATTACCTTTGCAGCATGATACACTTAGGACAAATAAATACACTAGAAATACTTCGCGAAAGTGAACATGGCATGTACTTGATTGATGATGAAGAAAATCAAGTTTTATTGCCAAATAGATATGTTCCTGAAGCATTCAAGATTTGGGATAAACTTGATGTTTTTGTGTATTTGGATAACGAGGAAAGGCCTGTGGCTTCTACAGATTTTCCGTATGTAAAACTTAACGAATTTGCTTTGTTGCGTTGTAACCAAGTGAACGATCATGGTGCTTTTTTAGATTGGGGATTGGTTAAGGAATTATTTTGTCCGTTTAGAGAACAGGCTTTTAGTATGAAACCTGGAGGTTGGTATTTGGTACGTTGTTACATGGACGAAAAGACCGAAAGGCTCGTCGCATCAAGTAAAACGAATCGTTTTTTAGATAATAAAATGCTTACTGTTGCCGAGTTTGATGAAGTTGAATTAATTGTATCTCATCCTTCGGATATTGGAATGAATGTTATTGTAAATGGGGTGCATATGGGCTTAATTTACAAGAATAATATTTTTACAGACCTTAGTATTGGCGACAAATTAAAAGGTGTGGTTAAAAAAGTGAGACCTGGTAATAAATTAGATATTGCTTTAGGGCAGATTGGTTATAGAAATATTGAACCTAATGCCGATCTTATAATGAAGGAATTGGAAGATAATAGTGGGTTTTTGAATTTAACTGATAAGTCTAGCCCAGAAGCGATTAAAGAAGCGTTACAAATGAGTAAGAAGAACTTTAAAAAAGCTTTGGGTACCTTATATAAAAAACGTTTAATTGAAATAAAAACGGACGGTATTTATTTAGTTTAAAGATGTTTGAATATCTCGTTTTACTTTTCTGTAAACCACATCTACGGCTTCGTAAATACTATCGTAATTCACTTTATCTGAAATGCAATAGGCATTTTCTATTTTAGCATTCATTTTACTAGCTGAGTTATAGCCTACAACTGCATAAGCTCTTAAATTTTTGACTTTAGCTCTAAATAAGTGACTGTCTAATAGTTTTACAGAATAAGAGTTTATTCGGTTTGAAATGACACCAAAGGGTCTAGCATTTCCGAAATACAATTTTATTTCATCGAATATTTCTTCTGAATTATTTATATCTACATGCACGCCTTCATTAAATTCGACTACGGCAATATGGTTGAAAAAAAAGATATCACCTAGTTTTTTTGGGGTATGCTTAATTATTTGATTTGAAAAATTGGATTCTTTAATACTCATGTTTAGGGTTACTTTAAGTCTTGTTTTTATTAAATATGATGGGTTATTCTAATTCGTTTGGTTACGGTTTTAAGACACTAATAATGTTTAAAAGTCACATTAACAAGTGCTTAATGATTATTATTGTAAATAAACCAAGATCAACTACTATGCGTGCATAGCTTATTATCAAAGGGTTCAGCGGGTTTTATTTTTTTTAAAATAAAAAAGATGTTTAGTAAAGTAGTTCAGCTATTTTATTTCCTAAAGCTTTACCTCTTAAATTTTTAGCAATGACTTTACCGGTTTCATCTAAAATGAATGTTGCAGGAATAGATCTTACTCCGTAACGATTTGCTATGGGGTCTTGCCAAGATTGCAAATTAGAGACATGGTGCCATGTCATTTTATCATCTTGAATGGCTTTTATCCATTTATCTTTTTGACTATTTTTATCAAGAGATAGACTAATAATTTCTAAACCTTTTTCGTGGTATTGTTTATAGGTTTCAACAACATATGGATTTTCTCTACGACAAGGTCCGCACCAAGATGCCCAAAAGTCTATAATGGTTACTTTGCCTTTAATATCGTTTAAAGCTAATGTTTTTCCATCAGGAGTGGTTGCACTAAAATCTGGCGCAATATCTCCAATTTGAACGCCTCTTTGTTGTTGTCTAATTAATTTTTGATTTTCAATAGATGCTGAAACTGTTTTTCCGTACTCTGAAGTTTTAATAGGGGTAGCTAATTTTGAAAATAGACTTTCTAAATCTGTAATAGCCGTTTGTTTGTCTTTTACAAGGGTATTTAATAGAATGGCTGAAACGAATGATTTGTTATTGTTTTTTATAAAATCTAAAGGTAAGTTTGTTAATGCTTTTCTAGCATCGGTTATATTTTTATAAAGTTCACTTTTATTAGAAGCGTTGTTTATTGTAGCGTCTTTAAATTGAGCCGTTAACGTTTTAATGTGTACGTTTAATTTACGCGTTTTAGAATTATATTCTGAATATTCTTTATTTGAGTTTGTACCACTAACAATTGAGGTTTCTAAACTATCTTTATTAATGATTATGGTGATAGATCCGTTTTCAACAATTAACGGAACATAGTTTTTGTAACCATCAATATATAGGTATTCTAATGTTGGTTCGTTTCTTATACCTTTAAACGAGAATTTTTCGTCTAAAATAATGGCGGTGTCTTTATTCGTTACTTGTCCACGTTCATTAGGTGTTTTTAAATAGACACGCATACCATTGTATATTCTTGGGGCTTTTGCATCAATTTCATAGTGATCTTTTATTTCTGTTTTACAAGAAAAAATGAGGCATAAAAGAAGAAAAGATATGAGTTGTTTCATTATGGATTTATTAGGGGGGCAAATATAATTATTTTAAAATATACAAAGATCTAGTTGTGGTTTAGCGTTTGTGTGTTTTAACTTTATAGCCTATAATAACGTTGCTTAGTTAGTTATATGATAGGTTTATAAATTTAATTATCGATTAATAATAATAAAGTTGATGGATTTTTGAGAGGCGTAAAAATTGGATGTTATTTTAGAAGAAAATGATAAGGAAATGTGTAAATATTAAAGATTAAACGGTCAAATTATAGATGTATATTTTAATTTTTT
>JBDWSF010000012.1:0-5351 GCA_039985655.1 Algibacter sp.
CTATATTATTATCATAAATTTTGTTGCCTTCAAATTTGATGATTTCATTATATTGGTTTTTAATTTTTTATGAATAAAAAGAGGATTCCGTCTCAAATAAGTTTAGAAAATTCTGCAAGGAAATTAGACTAAGTGTACGCCAAACTACTCCAATGCCACAAACAACTCTTAGAAGAGGATAACATCATAAGCTCAGATGCTATTAAATCCCGATATTTAGGAGAAGATGAAAATAGTAAGACATTACTAGTATAATAGTAATAATACATATCAACCCTTTTTATTTTATAGTTTAGACAAAATAGTTAAAATTAAGTTTTAATTCTTCAACCTTAATTCTTCAAAATTTAGGTAAAAAACGAAAAAACAATCATCTCTAAATATTATATCTAAATGAGATGGTTAAAAACCAGATTTCACAAAATCCCAAAAAAGATACAGTTCCTCCCTAGTTAAGCTTTATTCGGCACATTTTTTTGAGGTAGTATCTATTATTTTAATTATTTGTTCTTAACAATATTGAACTTTAATAAAAACACTTAATTATGAAACAAAAGAACTATTTAAAGAAATTATGCATACTTCTCTTAGTCTTAGTATGTATATCTGCTGTTGCTCAAGACGACAACGCTTTGCATTTTGATGGAGACTTAGTCGGAGGAGGCGACGTCCCCACACATATAATAGGAGAGCATTTTTCTTTACCTAAAGGAAATGATGAATTCACCTTAGAAGTATGGGTGAAATTCCCAGAAGTAAGTAGTAGGAGGGCTATAGCAAGTTGGGCTAATGGTGCGGTTGGTGATGCAGATAAATATTCGTATGAGTTTAATATTGAAGAAGGACGACTTCTATACACAGAATGGGATCCAGTTCAAGGTTGGACATATCATTATGCTCGAGCGAACACGACCATGAGTAATGATATATGGCATCATGTTGCCTTTGTTAGGAAAGCATATCCTAGTGATGACTCAACCGATAATAATATATTTTTATATGTTGATGGAGTTGAGGTATATAGCGGAAAGGGTGTTGATACTAGCGATTTTGTGACCGATTACTTTACAATAGGTGCACTTAAATTTTTTAGTGGCGGCTATCAGCATTATTTTGTAGGTGCTATGGATGAGTTAAGAATTTGGGACTATGCAAAAACCCAAAAAGATATTCGAGAACAGATGGTCTCAAAATTAGATGGTACCGAAGAGAACTTTGATAACTTATTGGCTTATTATCCTTTTGACGAAGGTGTAGCTGGTGGAGATAACACCTTAATAACTCAGGTAGAAGATGCGTCAGGAAATAGTCCTGAGGGCGGTGCATTAGTGGGTTTTGACCTAACTGGTGATACTTCTAATTTTGTAGCTGAAGAAGATTATACTAGCGTGGAACAAGGTACTTTCATTACTACTTGGGAGGTTGATACAACAATAGGTTTAGATATTGCCATACCTATTAATGACAATAGCTTTTATGATGGGGTTCCATATACTTACAACTATACCGTAAATTGGGGAGATGGCAACATCACCACTGAAACTGGCAACGCCAAACATACTTATCTGAGTGCAGACACCTATACCGTTACCATTAGTGGAGATTTTCCAGCCATTTATTTTAACAACACAGATACAGTTTTGTTTGACAACACAGATGCAGTAGAAAACAACCTAGAAAAAATACGTACCGTAGAGCAGTGGGGCTTTATAGAATGGGAAAACATGGCGAATGCCTTTTTTGGGTGTACGAATTTAGACGTAGTTGCTAGCGACACTCCTAATTTGAGCGCTGTAGAATATATGTGGGGCGCGTTTCGCATTAGCGGAGTTACTGGGCAAAACACCGATTTTAACAGTTGGGACGTGAGTAATGTGGAAGCATTTTCACTAATGTTTGAGTACTCTAATTTCGATGCAAATATTGGAAGTTGGGACTTTAGTAGCATGAATGTTGCTCAATCTGCTGATATATTCGGAAGAGAAGATGGTACAGGTTCATCAGATTTGGCTCCTATGAGTTGTCTTAACACTAGCCTTACTCTTGTAGGTTGGGCAGATAATGCGAATACCCCATCCGCATCTGATGATTTTCATATGGCTGTACCTGACTATTTAGATTTTGATATTGTTACTGGTTCAGTAATAGAACTTACTGATAAATCATGGAAAATTGAAATAATAGAAGAGGCTTGTAGTGATGCTATAGAATCTGAATCTTTTATTACTGCTTGGGAGGTTGATGATGAAACAGGTTTAGATATTACCATACCTATCAACGATAATTCTGCTTACAATTACGGATATTTTGTAGATTGGGGTGACGGGTCAGCAGTAGAATTTTATACAGGTAGTGCCAACTATACATACAATACTGCAGGCAGCTATGAGGTAAAGATTTTTGGAGACTTTCCAGCTATTCAATTTGCCAATGAAGGTGAAAACGCAGATGGTGTAGTAGTTAACAAGGACAAGATAACAGAAGTAAAGCAATGGGGTGCTATCAAGTGGCAAAGTATGGACGGTGCCTTTTTTGGATGCATTAATCTAGACGTAACAGCCACGGATATTCCTAATCTGGAAAATGTCACCAATATGTTCGCTATGTTCGATAGAGTCAAATTTTTTGAAGGAGGGAACATAGGTCAATGGGATGTCAGTAAGGTTACATCTCTGTCTCACATATTTTGGGGTGCTACAAGCTTCAATGCAGATCTTGGTGATTGGGATGTGAGCAATGTAACCGATGTGACTGCAATGTTCAATTCGGTAGCAATGGATTGTAGCAATTATTCTAACACGCTTATAGGGTGGGCAGAACATGAAGTTTCTGAAGGCATAGAACTTTCCATTGGTGAGTATTCTGACGCTGCGCAAGCTGCTGTTAATATCCTTATGGATAAAAATTGGACTATTAACGGAACAGAAGTTACAGAAGCAGCATGTAATGCTAGTCTATCTATTAATAATGAGGTGTTTAGTAACACTATAAGTGTAAGTCCTAATCCAGTAACGAGTTTATTAAATATTAATGGTCCTGCTGGTTTTGAGTTAAAAAGTGCATCAGTTTATTCTATAATGGGTAAACAAGTATTAAGCACTATCAATATCAGTATAGATACTAACAACTTACCTTCCGGATTGTATATTTTAAAAATAGAAAATACAGAAGGTCAAATAGCCATTAAAAAAATAGTTAAGCAATGATGCATTTAGTTAATATTTTGTTTTCATGAATAAATAATAGTAACAGTAGTATTGCTTTCTATAAAACCCAAACTAAAACACGGTTTGGGTTTTTTTTATTGAATATATTATTGGTAAAAACACAGTTCTTATACCAGTTCCCATTTAGAATGACTCAAATAAAAAGCAAATTTTAATGGGTCATTTTAGGTCGGAAATGGTATTAAATTCTTTTCTATTTTAATCAAAAAGAATTTCTCGAGGCTCTGCCTCGGGGTTTCCGTTGAAATTGTTATTCCCGAGAATCCCGATAGCTATCGGGACTGCCTCGAGGATAGTTCGTTTCAAGAAATTTTTTATTAAAATTTGTAGGTTTCTAATATCATAATCACATCTAACCCTTTTATCGTCCCAATTTTAAGAGGTCTAAGCACTTTTTTTAGTTTTTTTAGTGTAAAAAATGGAAATTCTTATCATTATTAATTTTGAAAATTATTTAAAGCTATTACATTCAATAGTTTCTTAAAACAACACATATGGCATTTAACCTTAAATTAACCCGTTTTTTTAATTTGAGTCAAATTAAAACTAGTGCATTAGCTTTTTTATAGCACTTGGTTTTCTTGGAAATTCTCAAATATTAATTAATGAAGCATCCAATAAAAATTTGGATCAAATATTTGATGAAGACAATGAAAATAGGAAAAGAATTAGTAAGTACCACTAGCAGCGGGTGAGATGCGAGTAGTTTACCAACAGGTATGTATATTTTAAAAATAGAAAGTACCGATGGAGAAATTCAAACTAAAAAAATGACATGCCTATGGGCGGTGCTATAGTAACAACATATGGGGCATCCCGAATAGCTATGAGTATGCCTGTAAGGTTACAGCGTATAACCCAAATAAGTACTATTCTATGAGGAGAACTTCCTGTTACAACCAATAGAACCAGTTTAACAAAATCCCCAGTAACTTCAAATTTATCCCTTATCCAATAAGGTTCAGCACAATTTTTATGAAAATTCGTGTTAAAAAATCACTTTTATGTATAAATAATTCAAAATAATAACCAATGAAAAAAAATTATTCTTCCAGAGCGGTTCCAGCGCAAACCTTAAAAAAAGGCATTAAAAATGCCTCTTTGTTATTTTTGCTATTTATAGTAAGTGTTGCACACACCAATGCACAACTTCTTCCTACTACATGTTATGTAAACATCCCCGATGCCAACTTTAAAAACTATTTGATAAACAACACGGCCATAAACACCAATTATGATACAAAAATAAGTTATAATGAAGCCGCCGCTTTTACAGGAACAATGTATGTTTCATCTAAAGACATAGCAGATCTAACAGGTATTGAGGCTTTTGTTAATATTACAGGTTTAGAATGTTCCAATAATGCTTTAACAAGTTTAGATATCTCTGCTAATACAGCTTTAACAAGGTTAAATTGTAATTTTAATGCTTTATTAACAAGTTTAGATGTCTCTGCCAATACAGCTTTAACAAGGTTACAGTGTTACGATAATGCTTTAACAAATTTAGATGTCTCTGCTAATACAGCTTTAACAAGTTTATATTGTAACAATAATGCTTTAACAAGTTTAGATGTATCTGCTAATACAGCTTTAACAAATTTAAAGTGTTACAATAATGCTTTAACAAGTTTAGACATATCTGCTAATACAGCTTTAATATTTTTATGGTGTCACTATAATGCTTTAATAAGTTTAGATGTCTCAAACAATACTACTTTAAGTGATTTAAATTGTAGGTATAATGCTTTAACAAGTTTAGATGTCTCTGCTAATTCTTTAACATGGTTAAATTGTGGCGATAATGCTTTAACAAGTTTAAACATGACCAATAATGGCAATAATACTAATTTTTTATATGAGTTTGGTGCTAGAAATAACCCCAACCTAAGCTGTATACAAGTGGATGATGTGGCCTATAGTAACACCTACTGGGCAAATTATATAGATGACACCGCAAGTTTTAGTACCGATTGCTCTCCCATAGTGTACATCCCCGATGCCAATTTTAAAAACGCTTTGCTGTCTAACACGAGTATAAACACCGATAACGATACAGAAATAAGTTATAATGAAGCGGTCGCTTTTACAGGAACAATGGATGTTTCATTTAATAACATAGCA
>JBDWSF010000013.1:0-118125 GCA_039985655.1 Algibacter sp.
TAAAAAGTTAGCACTAATAGCAGTTGCTAATAAGTTGTTAAAACAAGCATTTGCTATTGCAAAAAGTAGATTACCTTATGATAGCAACTTTGTTTCAAAATTAGTTTAAAAAGATTTGTTTTTTAACTCAGTTCTTAGTTAACTGAAATTTTTACAAAGTCAAGTATATGAAAGAAAAGCCTTTTATGTTAAATATCGATAAACTTAACTATTTCCTCTCATAAGTTAAAAACGAAAATTCATGTTTATGTTTTTCATCTTTGGTATGAAAAATATTAGCGGTTTCTTTCCAAACCGACATATCAACTTCTGGAAAATAGGTGTCGGCCTCAAAATTTTCATGAACACGTGTTAGTTCAATTTTATCTGCGACTTGTAATGCTTGTTTGTAAATTTCTCCGCCACCAATTATAAAGGGTTGTGTATCACTTTTTGCTGCATCAATAGCATCATCTAAACTGTTTACCGTTATAACACCATCGGGCACTTTATAATCACTTTGTCTTGTAATGACGATATGCGTTCGGTTTGGTAAAGGTTTTGGGAAGCTTTCAAACGTTTTGCGTCCCATAATAATATGGTGATTATTAGTCAGGTTTTTAAAGCGTTTTAAGTCGTCGCCTAAATGCCATATTAATTTATTGTCTTTTCCAATGGCATCGTTTTCCGCAGCAGCGACAATAATTGTAAGTTCTGATTTCGGTTTAGAACTTGTCGTATTTGTTTCGTTATAAACGTCACTTTGGGCGATTAGTGTTTCTTCTTTAACAAAACCAGCCTTTAATTTTTCAATTCGATTTTGTTGTTTTGCTACTAATTTTTCTAGTTGTTGCTGTTCCCAAGCCTTACCCATAAATTTATTAGTAATTAATACGTTGAATATATGGTAGACAAAAAAGAAAGACCAAAGCAGTATAGCATATAAAAACCATTCTTTACCTAGTATTGTAAAGTTTTCGCCAATGCCTAATACCGTATTTGCGACTATTAAAAAGGCTGCACCAATTAAAAAAAGCACAAAATGAATGTATAAACGTTTTTTCTGTTTAATGCGCTTTTGTGCATTTTCAATAAGCTCTAATTGGTCTTTATCTATTTGTGGTGGTGTTTTCTTTTTTCCGAACATGTGCGTGTAATAATTATGTAAAGTTAAAACTTTTTAATGAATGTTTAGAATGGATTTTTTATGCGAAAAACGAAAACGTTTTCGTTTAAAAGTGTCTGAAAATCAGTTAAAAACGTTTTTTTTGTATTGTTGATTTTACAATTTTACTCTTATTTTTTTTAACACAGTAAATTAAAACAAGTCTATATTAACAAATTGATAATTTTTTGTTGTTAACTGATTATTATCACTTTCTATCGAAAATTGTTTTATAAATTTGTCCATAAACAACTCAAAAACAATAATTATGGCTATTTCAAAACAATACTTAAAAAGCAAACCGATTTGCAAAGTCACTTTCTCTATTCTTGCAGAAGAAGCAAAAGAAGTATCTGTAGTAGGAAGTTTTAACGCATGGAACACACAAGCTGCTCCATTAAAAAAATTAAAAAACGGAACGTTTAAAGGGACTGTGAATTTAGATAAAGATAGCTCTTACGAGTTTAAATATGTAGTTGATGGGGCTTATGTTAATGATGATGCTGCCGATGCTTACGCATGGAGTGATTTTGCATCTGCCGATAACGGTGTTATTAACTTATAGTTAAAGATTTAAAATGACCTGTTGTGCATTTTGATTTATTTTGACAAACAAGATGTTAGTTCGAGTAATTTTCAACAGAAAATTGTATCGAGAACAGGTTTTGAAATGAAAAACTTTATTCTCGATAGTTCTGCTGAGTTTGGCGAAGCACTAATTTCACTCATAAAAATGAGTAAAATTCATTCGAATTGACAAACTTTACTCAAAATGCACAACGAGTTTAAAATTATATAAAAGTGCTTTCTATGTTTAGGAAGCACTTTTTTAATGCTTTATTTTATTGGTTTTGCTAAAAAAGAGCCGTTTTTTATAGACATTGACTACTCGTATTTTTTCATTCTGTTATGAAGGCTGGAGGAGGAGGAGGGATTGATCTGTCTTCTAATCTTTTAAGGTGCTTATCCCTGTTAGTTATTGAATTTCCTTCTCTGAATTCTATTCTTTTAATTTTTACCGAATCATTTATTTCAATTAGCTCAAAGTAAACTTGTAAGTGATATTTATTGCTTTTATTTCCTCTACTATAATAGGTTCTTTCATACCAAAGATGATCACTTTTCTTGATATCAGTTGCAGGATAAGAATTGTCATTATTGGGAAAAGAAGAGTAAATCTTGGACTTATATGTATTCCTTTCTTTTTTATTGAGTTCTTTAGGGTTTAGAAAAAACCGCTTAATATCGATAGGCTTATTCTTTTCCATCATATCCAGAATGATCATTGGATTCTTTAAATTTTCAAGCGTACCTCCTCCAATATCAGTTCTAAAACTTTGTGAATACGCTATAGAAGTCATAAACAAAAGAAGAGTTATAATTTTCATAGATGGACGTTTTTTTATGCTTGTTGATACGTTCTGGCTTTTACTCATCTTCTATACTATTAACTACTTTTGCTGTTTTTTCACGTATTTTATAGTTAGATCGAATTCTTTTCTTTACAGTAATATTGTGTAAATAATCCCAGCAAATGTGAATCCAGAAAATAATGTATTTATCACTCTGAATAAATCTCCAAAAGCATCTTTAATTCTCAAAACTATAAGGAATAATTATTATCATTTTTAATAAAGATTAGTTTTTAATTTGTGTAAAATTAAAAATATGTTCAAGTATGAAAAATAAAAATATAACCAATAAACGCCATAAATTTATATCGCCACTTTTCCTTTTATATGTGGATGCGGATTGTAATCTACTAAAGTGAAATCGTCAAAATCGAAATCGAAAATATCTTTTATTTCTGGATTTAAAATCATTTTTGGTAACGGTCTTAAATCTCTAGATAACTGTAATTCTAGTTGTTCGTAGTGGTTGCTGTATATGTGTGCATCTCCAAAGGTGTGAATAAATTCTCCTGCTTCGTAACCACAAACTTGTGCCATCATCATGGTGAATAAAGCATAAGATCCAATATTAAACGGTACGCCTAAAAAGATGTCGGCACTACGTTGGTATAATTGGCAGGATAACTTTCCGTTAGCGACATAAAATTGAAAAAAAGCATGGCAGGGTGGAAGTGCCGCCTTCCCATTGGCTACATTCTCGCTAAACGATTTTGAATTGTCTGGTAAAACGGACGGATTCCATGCGGAAACTAACATTCTACGACTGTTAGGATTGTTTTTAAGCGAGTGAATCACCTCTTTTATTTGATCGATTTCATCACTGTTCCAATTACGCCATTGATGACCGTAGACAGGACCCAAATCGCCGTTTTCGTCTGCCCATTCGTTCCAAATACGTACGCCGTTTTCGGTTAAATAATTGGTGTTCGTATCACCTTTTAGAAACCAAAGCAATTCGTAAACTATAGATTTTAAATGCAGTTTTTTAGTGGTAACCATAGGGAAGCCTTCACTTAAATCGAATCGCATTTGATGTCCGAAAACACTTTTTGTTCCTGTACCTGTGCGGTCTCCTTTTTCGTTACCGTTTTCTAAAACGTGCTTTACTAAGTCGTGATATTGTTTCATATTACCATTTCCTGCGAACGCAGAAATCTCTTTAAATTAAACCAAAATAAATGGGGTGAGATGCTGAAACAAGTTCAGCATGACGCTTATGCTAAAATATAAAAAATGCTAAAACTTTTGATCGATGGTTTATCCAATATATCATAAAGTTATTAACTGGAAATTTAGATTGAGATGTTAAAGGTATATAAACGGTTATCTTTGATTAAACCCAAAATTAAACAGTTATTTTTATTCTGTTTTCCGCTTTGCCGTTATTAGATATTAATGTCAGTTTGTTGTTTTGATCTTTTTCCATATTCCAATGGAATGATTTAATTCCAGGTTCAATGATTTTAATTCTGTTTTCTATTATATCGTAAAAAATTAAGTCATTATTTATTTTTATGTTAACGCCTTCTTTTATTGGATTCGAATTCCATTTTTGCAAGTAAACCCCTTTTTCTGTTCTATAAAACCAATCTCCAAAGAATTGTTTTTCGAATATGTTTTCCGGTTCGGTTTTCAGATGAATGTATACAGGTCCAAATCTTAATTCTCCGGCATATTTGCTTAATATTTTTAACTCCGAAAATGAGGTCATATTCGACCAATTTTTTAATTCATCATTCCAATTATGATTATAGGAATCAAATTCCGCCTTTTTATCAACCTGTTTTCTCTGAAATAAAAGAGCAAGGACTAAAAGTCCAAACACGATGTATAAGATTACCTCTGTTTCCATTATTAATGACTAACTATTGTTATGTGCAATTAAAATGAGTATTTCTTTTATGAATTAAGAGATTCCTGCGTTCGCAGGAATTGGTTAGCCTATGATCATTCCTGCTATAGTTGCTGAAATTAAAGACGCAATGGTACCTCCAAGTAGTGCTTTCATACCAAATTTAGATAATGTTTTTCTTTGCCCAGGTGCTAAAGAACCAATACCTCCAATTTGAATTCCTATGGATGCGAAATTAGCAAAACCACAGAGCATATAGGTTGCCATGATTATTGACTTCTCGTAGCTAAGATGAATGGCTTGGGTTACATCTTTTAAATCTCTTAATTGTATGTAGCCAATAAATTCACTCGCTGCTAATTTGATCCCTAATAATTGCCCCATTAGCGCCATATCGTCTTTAGCGACACCAATAAGCCACATAAGGGGCGCAAAGGCGTAACCTAAAATAAGTTCGAGTGATAAGCTTTTATATGCGGTGTTAGTAGCTATCCAATTATTGACTGTCGTAATATCTCCAATCCAGCCTAAAATACCGTTGAACATCGCAATAAAGGCAACAAATACTAAAAGCATAGCCCCTACATTAACGGCTAGTTTTAAACCTTCGGTAGTCCCGTTGGCAATGGCATCTAAAAAGTTAGAGCCTATTTTTTCTTGAGATACAGAAACATCTGTATTCACATCTTCGGTTTGCGGATATAATATTTTTGAAATTACAATGGCACCAGGAGCAGCCATTACGGATGCTGCCAAGAGGTGTTTTGCGTAAAATAATCGTAATACAGGGTCATCTCCTCCTAAAAAGCCAATGTATGCTGCTAGTACAGCACCTGCAACGGTTGCCATACCTCCAATCATGACTAAAAGCATTTCGGACTTATTCATTTTTTCTAAATAAGCCTTAATTAAAAGTGGTGCTTCGGTTTGTCCTAAAAATATGTTTCCTGCAACGCTTAAACTTTCTGCTCCTGATATTTTAAGGGCTTTGGAAAGTAGCCAAGCCATGGCTTTTACTACTTTTTGAATGATGCCTAAGTAAAATAAAACGGAGGTTAATGCTGAAAAGAATATAATGGTAGGTAATACTTGAAATGCAAATATGAATCCGAATGTGTCCATATCGACGACCAAACCTTCAAATAGAAACTTACTTCCGGCTCTAGTAAAATCTAGAACATTTACAAAAAGACCTCCAATAAATTCGAATATAGACTTTATGAATTCAACCTTTAAAACCCCAATAGCAATAAGTAATTGAAAGGCCAAACCAATGATTACAATTTTCCAATCTATGGCTTTACGATTACTACTGAATAGGAATGAAATAAATATTAAAGAAATCATCCCTAGAACCCCGCGCCATAAGCTATTTATAGAAAAACCTTGACTTGGAATTATTGTAGATGTCGATGAACTTGTATTTGTGTTTGGAGTTGCAACTTTTTGATCAACTTCAATTTTTTCATCAGTGTTTATAATGGTGCTGCTATCTACTAAAGTTGTAGAAACTTGATCGGTAGTTTGTAATGGGATTTTTTCGTCTAAACCTTGTGCTAAAGTAGTTGATGTAAAAAAGAAAAAAACAGCAGAAAATAACAAAAAAACAAATCTCATAAGTGGCGTGTTAAAACAGATTATTATTCGCGCTTGGATATTTCATCTCTTATGTGAGCAGCAGTTTCATAATCTTCATTAGTAACGGCGTCTTCTAATAATTTATGAAGTTCTTCAATGCTCTTTGAAGCGTAATTTTCTTTTGAAGGGGTGGGTTCGAGTTCTGTTGCTAATAAATCATTAACAAGCACACTGTCTTCATTTTCTTCTTCGCCTTCTTTTTCAGGATCTACTTTTAAATAGATACCTGCTTTATCCAATATATTTTTATAAGTAAATATTGGTGCGTCAAAACGAAGCGCTAATGCAATGGCATCACTTGTTCTGGCATCTATAATTTCTTCAATTTTATCGCGTTCGCAAATTAAACTTGAATAAAATACGCCGTCTACCAACTTATGAATGATGACTTGTTTTACAACAATATCAAATCTATCGGCGAAATTTTTAAATAAATCGTGGGTTAAAGGTCTAGGCGGTCTAATTTCTTTTTCTAAAGCAATGGCAATAGATTGTGCTTCAAAAGCGCCAATGACAATAGGTAGTTTGCGGTCGCCATCCAATTCATTTAAAATAAGTGCATACGCACCATTTTGTGTTTGGCTATAGGAAATTCCTTTTATGTTTAAACGTACTAAACTCATAATTTATAAAAACGCAAAGAACTGTTTAAATTAGGACTTTACCAAACTAGATAAAAAACTAATTATAGCAGCCTTTTTGTTTACTAAATTTATAAAAAATTATTTATTGTTGGGCTTTAAAAGCTTTTAATTTATTGATAAGTTCTGGTACGACTGTAAAAGCATCGCCAATGACCCCGTAATCTGCGGCTTTAAAGAAAGGTGCTTCAGGATCTGTATTTATTACCACTTTTACTTTTGAGGCGTTAATTCCTGCTAAATGTTGAATAGCTCCAGAGATGCCAATGGCAATATATAAATTGGATGCTACAGGCTTTCCTGTTTGTCCAACGTGTTCGCTATGTGGTCTCCAACCTAAATCTGAAACTGGTTTGGAACATGCTGTTGCTGCGCCTAAAACGTCTGCTAATTCTTCAATCATGCTCCAGTTTTCTGGTCCTTTTAAACCACGTCCTGCTGATACTACTATTTCGGCATCGGCAATGGTTACTTTATCAGAAGCTTTATCAACAGACTCAACAGTAACACCTAAATCTGAAATTGAAGGCGCAAAGTCTTCCGCGGAAGCGTTACCCGTAGTTTCAACTAATCCGAAAGAATTATTAGAAACACCAATTATTTTTATATCAGTATTTATTTGAGAAATTTCGAATGCTTTATTTGTAAATGCGGTACGTTTTACGGTAAAAGGTGATGTGCTTGTTGGCGCTTCAACAACATTGGAAGCATAACCAGCGCTTAAACCTACTGCTAACAATGGTGCTAAATATTTACTGTCTGCACTAGAGCTTACAATAACAACCTTGGATCCTTCTTTCTCTGCAGCTTGTTTTATAGCTTCGGCATAGCCTTTAGCATTGAAATTAGTTAACTCTGAATTGCTAACGTTTAAGACTTTATCTACACCATAATTCGCTAAATCGCTTGCAGTGCTTGCATTAATGGCGATTGCTGTAACGGTTGTACCTAATTGATTTGCAACTGCTTTTGCGTAAGAAGCAACTTCGAAAGCTGTTTTCTTAAATTTCCCTTGTTCTGATTCTGTATATACTAAAACTGACATAAAAAAAATTTATTTTTTTTCCTGAACTTGATTCAGGAACTGTTTAATTTTTACTTTAATTTTCAAAAGATTCTGAAATAAATTCAGAATGATTTAGCTAACTAAATCACCTTAGCTTCGTTATGAAGTAAATTAACTAATTCGTCCAAATTATCTGCATCTACTAATGTAACTGCGCCTTTTGCTACAGGTTTTTCAAATTTAATAGAAAATGTTTCTGCCGAAACATCAATTGGATCTATAACCGTTAATGGTTTTTTACGTGCCATCATTATACCTCTCATATTTGGTATTCTTAAATCGCTTTCTTCTACCAGTCCTTTTTGTCCGCCAATAACTAAAGGTAGCGTTGTTGAAACGGTTTCTTTACCACCATCTATTTCTCGAGATGCTTTAGCTGTTGTGCCATCAAAATCAAGACTTATACAGTTATTAACAAAATTAGCATTTGTTAATCCTGCAATCATTCCAGGAACCATACCTCCATTATAATCTATAGATTCTCTACCAGCAATAACTAAATCGTATCCGCCTTTGTTTATCACGTCTGCTAATTGTTTTGCTACTGTAAAACCGTCTGTTGCTACCGTGTTTACACGAATAGCAGCGTCGGCACCAATAGCTAATGCTTTACGTAAAGTAGGTTCGGTTTCTGCACCACCAACATTAACAACAGTTACTTTTGCCGCTTGCTTCTCTTTAAACCACATGGCGCGGGTTAAACCAAATTCGTCATTCGGATTTATTACAAATTGAACGCCGTTAGTGTCAAATGCGGTGTCGTTATCGGCGAAATTAATCTTCGAAGTGGTATCAGGTACATGACTGATGCATACTAATATATTCATTTTTAAATAAATTAAGTCGTTTTTAAAGTTCTCTTGACCCAAAAAAGATGTTATTTTGAGGTGTCTTATTTTACGCAACGAAGTTAAATATTTTATTTCGAATATTTACTATGCATGCATAATAAATTTTAACTATTTTAGAGTTCTATTGATAATAGAAGGTCGGATTTAATGTGGTAATTTGATGGTATATAAATGGCTAGGAAAAAAAGTTGGAGTTCTAAAAAACAAAGATTACCTAATTGTATGGCATTAATTGTGATAAAAAATAGTAATTACTTAAAAAAACGTATTGATTTTTATGTTTTTCGATATAAAGTTTTTACTCAAATTGTGACGAATAATTACTATTTTTGCGTTTTAATAAATAAATTTAAATGAAGACAATTCAATTTAGAGAAGCTATTTGCGAAGCGATGAGCGAAGAAATGCGCAGAGACGAAAGTGTTTACCTTATGGGTGAAGAAGTAGCTGAATATAACGGTGCGTATAAAGCCTCAAAAGGCATGTTAGACGAATTTGGAGCAAAACGTGTTATCGATACACCTATTGCAGAGCTTGGTTTTGCTGGAATCGCAGTAGGTTCTACAATGACGGGTAATAGACCAATTGTTGAGTACATGACGTTTAACTTCTCGTTAGTTGGAATTGATCAAATTATAAATAACGCTGCAAAAATTAGACAAATGTCTGGTGGGCAATTTAAATGTCCTATCGTTTTTCGTGGTCCTACAGGATCTGCAGGGCAGTTAGGTGCAACACACTCGCAAGCATTCGAGAGTTGGTTTGCTAATACGCCAGGTTTAAAAGTTATTGTACCATCAAACCCATACGATGCAAAAGGGTTATTAAAAGCTGCTATTCGTGATGACGATCCAGTCATTTTTATGGAAAGTGAGCAAATGTATGGTGATAAAGGTGAAGTGCCAGAAGGTGAATATGTGTTACCGATTGGTGTTGCAGAGGTTAAGCGTGAAGGAACCGATGTTACTATCGTGTCTTTCGGTAAAATAATTAAAGAAGCTTACAAAGCAGCAGACGAATTAGCTAAAGAAGGTATTTCTTGTGAAATTATAGATTTACGTACTGTAAAGCCTATGGATAGGGATGCTATTTTAAAGTCTGTTAAAAAAACAAATAGATTAGTGGTTTTAGAAGAAGCATGGCCTTTTGGAAATGTATCTACGGAAATCACCTATTTGGTACAGTCTGAAGCATTCGATTATTTAGATGCGCCAGTTGTTAAAATAAATACAGCAGATACACCTGCACCTTATTCACCAGTTTTATTAGCAGAATGGTTGCCAAACAGCGAAGACGTTATTAAAGCGGTAAAAAAGGTTATGTACAAATAAATTAATGTTTTTTACGTTATATAAACTTCATTAGCACGATTGTTGATGAAGTTTTTTGTATTTAAAAAGAACTTGTTTTTTTGAATCTTATGCAACCTAAGACAATTACATTTGTCTATAATAAAAAATATAGAATCTTTAGATGAAGATAAAATTACTTTTTGCCCTTTTTTTACTTAGCACATTATCTGTAATGGCACAAACCAAAGTGAGTGGTTATGTGTTTGATGAGTATAACGAACCCGTATCTTTTGCAAATATTTTGTTTAAAGGATCTACTGAAGGAACCATTACTAACGAAAACGGAAAATTCTATTTAGAATCTGACGAAACATGGAATGCTTTAACTGTATCTTTTTTAGGCTATGAAACGTTAAATATTCCGTTAGATAAAAAGGTGAATTACGATTTAAAGTTCACGCTTATTGAGGAAGCGGCACAATTAGGTCAGGTCGTAATTGTTTCGGGTAAGCAATCCAAAAAGAATAATCCTGCCATAGATATACTTCGGAAAATATGGGAACATAAGCGTAAAAACGGATTAAAGCAAGTTAGTCAATACGAATACGATAAATACGAAAAAGTAGAATTCGACATCAATACTATAGATAGTGCGCTTATAAAAAGCAAGCTTTTCCGAGGTATGGAATTCGTTTTTAGCGAAGTTGATACGTCTAGAGTTACAGGTAAAACTTATTTACCAATGTTTATTAACGAGGCCGTGTCTAAGGTGTATGGTGATAATAAAATAAACAAAAAAAAGGAAGTTTTAAAAGGTAATAAAAATTCAGGTTTTAGCGATAATCAAACGATTATCGATTTTGTTGACGATTTGTATTCCGATTATAGTATCTACGATAATTACCTTAAGTTTTTTGATAAGAGCTTTGTAAGTCCGCTATCAAAAACAGGAATTAGCACGTATAATTATGTGCTTTCAGACAGTGCTTATATAGAAAATAAGTGGTGTTATAATATTGTTTATTACCCAAGACGTAAAAACGAATTAACGTTTAAAGGCGATTTTTGGGTAGCAGATACCACATATGCTTTAAAAGAAATTAATCTACAAGCATCAAAAAGTGCGAATATAAATTGGGTAAAAGAGATTTATATCGAGCAAGAGTTCGAGGTTTTAAATGATTCGCTATTTTTAGTGAAACGTGATTATATGATGTCCGATTTTGCCTTTAGTAAAAAAGAAGGTTCGCGAGGGGTTTATGGAAAGCGTACTACTTTATTTGATAATTATGAATTCGATAAATTAAAGGATAAGAAATTCTATGATGAAGAAGTTTATAACTACGATAAAGATGTTTATGATAGAGATGAAGCCTTTTGGAATGATAACCGTTTAGAAGCTTTAAATAAAGACGAGAAAGGGGTCTATAAAATGTTAGACACCCTAAAAACGGTTAAAAAGTTTAAGCGTATTTATAATTTGGGAAGCATTTTATCTTCGGGTTACATTGAGTTTAATAAGTTGCCCTTAGATTACGGCCCTCTTTTTTCAACTTTCGGATTTAATGAAGTTGAAGGGTTGCGTTTGCGAACTGGTGCCAGAACTTATTTTGGACGAAATGATATGTGGCGCTTACAAGGGTTCTTGGCTTACGGATTTAAAGATGATAAATTTAAATACGGTATTTCTGGTAAATGGTTATTAGATAAAAAGAGTCGATTAATTATTTCTGGTGGTAATAGAAGAGATGTCGAACAAATTGGAGCTAGTTTAACAACAAGTACCGATGTTTTAGGGCGTAGTTTAGCATCATCATCAGTTGTGGGAACCAGTTCTAATGATAAGTTAACGAACATAAACTTATCAAGTTTAGCTGTGGAAGCTGAACCTTTTAGAAATCTTATTTTAAGATTAAGTGCAAATTATAGAACTCTAGAATCTGCGTCACCAACATTTAGTTTAGATTATAATACGCCAACGGGTGTTGTATCAGAAATTAAACAATTTGAAACCTCATTATCGGTGTCATGTTTTCCAGGTCGAAAAATGACTGGCTTTGGTGTAGAACGTCGTGAAGCCAATGATAATTTTGCTCGTATTTTTGCCCAAGTCAGTCGAGGTGATAAAAATATTTTAGATGGTGATTTCGATTATACCAAATTACAATTTTCATATATCCAACCTTGGCAGTTGGGAGGTTTTGGGAGATTAACAACTACGGTTGAAGCAGGAAAAACTATTGGTGAAGTACCTCTTGGTTTATTAAGTGTCATTCCAGGAAATCAATCTTATTTTTCGATTTATAACACTTTTTCTCAGTTAGACTTTTACGAGTTTGTATCTGATACCTATACGTCTCTTCACTTTGAGCATAATTTTAACGGACGCTTATTTTCAAGAATTCCTTTTTTAAGAAAATTAAACCTTAGAGAGATTCTGAGTTTACGTGGTGTTTGGGGCGAAATATCTGATGAAAATAGAGTCTTGAATGATGTGCCCAGTAATCCTAATAATATCTCGTTATTAGCACCTAATAAGAAACCGTATTACGAGTATGGTTTTGGTATTGGTAATATTTTTAAAGTCTTTAGAATAGATTTTAACTTTAGAGGAAATTACAACGATGAAGTTTTAAATCCAGATGCCAGAAAATTTGGTATCACAGGGACTTTTGGGTTTTATTTTTAGGAGTGTTTGTTTGACGGTTTGTAAAAAATGATTAATTGCTAGATTTCGTAAGTAGTCTTGTTTGTGTAAGCAATTTACTTTACACGATGTCACACCTAACGTTTTTTATTCCTTTTCAGTGTAATTACAGTCATCACCAATTACTATTTTCTTATTCGTTTTCCAATAATTTATTAGTTTCTCTTTGGAGTCCAAATATCCATAATAATCTATAAAATATTTTTCAAAAAATATTCCTTTTGGTAAATTACCTTTTGTTTTCCATTCTTCATACGCTGTTGAGAAATAGAGAATAGGTAAATGAAATGAAGTTTGTTTATCTATGATATAAAATTCAGTTCCCAGTTTTTTTCTTTTTGTTCTTTTTGGTTTAATTGATTCCAATTTGAACTTACTGTAAGTCTTACCATTAAATAGGGTGTCGTTTAGTTTGAAAAAGTCATAATTTTTTGTTTGATATTTAAATAGATTTTGATAATTGGTTACATATTTACAGTCAATGTTTATAAACTCCGCTTGATTTAAATCGGATTTTAAAATTATAACGTTCGAATATATTCCGTTTTCATCTTTAAAAATCATTTTATATTTTAAGCTATCCAATTCCGTTATTACTCCAGTATAACTATTATTCTTTGAGTTTGTCAAATAATATTTTTTAAATGTTTTGTCTTTTTTTCTAAAT
Organism: Algibacter sp.; assembly: GCA_039985655.1. Lineage (GTDB taxonomy): Bacteria > Bacteroidota > Bacteroidia > Flavobacteriales > Flavobacteriaceae > Postechiella. The sequence continues at coordinate 13,271 of JBDWSF010000013.1, forward strand.
AAGCGGTTCTTGATTTTTACAGAATCTTTATAGTAAGTCACATCATATTCGATTAAATAATCAAATTCATATTGTTTTTGTGAAAAGCAGTATGTTGATAATAAAAGAAATGTTGTTAGAATAAGTTTCATCAAATAGTTTGTTGGATAAGAAATCGTTTTAATATTCCAGAGTTAAACGAATTTAGTAGAAATTTTTTACAAAGTCAAATTTGAAATGACTATTCAATAATTTCTAAGAATAATGAATGTAGGAGGTCTAAATCTGGTTGTGTTTTATTAAAACTAACCCGTTGTGCATTTTGAAATAAATTTGTCAATTCGAGTAAATTTCATTCATTTTTTTCAGTGAAATTAGTAGTTCGACAAGCTCATCAGAATTATTGAGAATAAAATTTTTCTATTTCAAAAGCTGTTCTCGATACAATTCCTATAAAAAAAGTCGAAATCGAACTGACAGTTATTTTAATAAAATAAATCAAAAAGCATAACAGGTTAAAACTATTGTTATTTAAAGTATTTAAGATAGATTTTAAATATAGAGGAAACTACAACGACGAAGTTTTAAATCCAGATAAAATAAAATTTGGTATGGTGAGGTTTTTTGGGTTTTATTTTAAATACTATTTAGTATAGAGCTAAAAAAAAGAGCTTTTCTATAGAAAAGCTCTTCGTAAAAATATAAATTTTAATAATTTATTTTTGGCGTAATTTTTTGATTCCAAAAGCAGCAGCACCTAATAATAAAATACTAAGACCACCATCTAAAGGTATAGAAGTACTTCCTTTATTGCAATTAGCATTACCAACATGCTCATTAGGACCATGACCACAGTTTCCAGGAATATCATTAGTTCCTGTTGTATCTCCATCTACGTTTCCATTACCAGCTAAAGCATTCATATTAGTTGTAAATGTGAATGCTAAAAGTATTAATATTACTGTAATAAATTTGTTAATTGTTTTCATTTTGTTGTTTTTTTGATTAATAGCATTGTAAACTTATTTTTTTTCTATTAAACTGTATTTTTTCGATTAACTGCAATGTTTTGACTTTCAGCAGTTTATGGTGTTAAAAATATTAGAATAATACCTTTAGCTTTAGAGAAAATCGCATCTTAATGTTCGAATTTTTGAGTGTTATTTTATGCATCGTTCTGTTTAGTTAATGCGTTAATCATGCCTTTAAAAATAAGTCCATGCAATGGCAGAACCATATACCAATATAATCTTCCAAGTAACCCTAAGGGTCTAAACGTAGCGGTTTGAATCAATTTACCTTCAACAACTCTAAATTCGAGCCAAGCTTCACCAGGTAATTTCATTTCAGCAAATAAAAGTAAACGCCCTTCGGTTTTATTGGCATATAATACTCGCCAAAAATCTAATGCATCTCCTGTGTTTAAGGAGTCTTCAGAAGTGCGTCCTCTTCTTAACCCTACACCTCCAGCTAGCTTATCTATAAAACCTCTAAATCTCCAAAGCCAGTTTCCAAAGTACCAACCGTTTTCGCCTCCAATACTCCATGTTTTGTTAATACAATCTTCACGATTTGCATAAGTTTTCTCTTTAATATCCTTAAAACACCCAAAAGAGGGTACCTCAATAAACTCTGAGATGTTAAAGTTAGAATTACTACTTATAAAGGCATCTTTCCAGCTAGAGGCGACTTCGTTTCTTGCGGTTTTACTAAATGCCCTTTCTAGAGCCATTTGGTAGCTTATGGGGTCAATTTCTAATATTTTGTTTATATCATCATTTCTACATATCACTTCTATTTTCATACTATTTACTAGTGCAATAGCCAGTTTATAAGATGTTGATGTTACAAAATAGAGCCAGTATGAAGATAATTTGGGCGTCATAACTGGGACAGTGAAAATAAAACGTTTTAAATTTCTTTTTTGGCCTAATTTTAAAAGCATATCCTTGTATGTTAATATATCAGGGCCTCCAATGTCAAAATTTTTATTATATGTTTTTGGGTTTAGAATGGATTTTGAAAGGCATTTTATAACGTCTGATATGCCTATGGGCTGGCATCTTGTATTTAACCATTTAGGAGTAACCATAATGGGAAGTTTTTCGACTAAATCTCTCATAATTTCAAAAGAAGCACTTCCTGAACCAATAATAATTCCTGCTCTTAAACTTGTAAAATTGTAATTGCCTTTGCTAAGTTCTATTTCAACATTTTTTCTAGACGCTAGGTGCTTTGATAAAGCAGACTCGTTAACAATACCACTTAAATAAACAACGTGTTTTGTATTGGTTTTATTGATTGCTTCTCTAAAATTATTAGAAGATTCTTGTTCTAGCAATTTATAACCTGAAGATGCAGACATGGAATGCACTAAATAGAAAGCACCGTCTATATCTTTTGGGATATTTTTTAATGACGCTTTATCTAACAGGTCTGCTTGAATAATTTTTATTCTTGATTTTAACGATTTTGGAGGCGTGAACCTTTTAATATCCCTAACGCAGCAAATAACTTCATGACCATATTCTACTAGAACAGGCAATAGTCGCTTTCCAATATATCCTGATGCTCCAGTGAGAAGTATTTTCATTTTCAAGTAACTTTTACAGATATAAAATGATTATCATGTTTTATATCCTATGATTCACGAAGTTAGTTGAAATTTTTTACAAACTAAATTTATGAATTAAGGTGATTACCTTTGAGTAGTTAAAGGAAGAGAATTGTAAAGAAAAAGTTTATTTAATTAGATTTAGTTAGTCGAAAGAGGCTGTATAAAAAGTCTAGATTGTTGAGTTTGTCAGGTTGAGCTTGTTGAAACCTATTATTGATTATCAGTAAGTTGATATATTTCGACAAGCTCAATATGAATCCTCGTTTTACTTTTTAGATAGCCTCTTTTTTTTAGAATCGAAATTAAGTCTAAAGCCGTTTTTATTGAAACTTACGTTTCTGAAACCAAATGTCTTCTAAACTTAAATTAATAGATAATAGATGGTAGTTTTCTTTAATTAAGCCATTGTTAACCTGTCCTTTTGTACCATAAGAGTAACCGACGTTAAGCATCGAGTTTGTGCGATTTCTTTTTAAAGGGATGCCAATACCAAGGTTTAATGAATAATTATCAATACGTTGATTACTAATTTCTAAGTTGCCATTATTGTAATTAAAACCAGCGCGATACTCTAAATTTTTAAAAAAATGACCATCACGTGTTTTATCTGCAGCATACTGTAATCCTAAGCCATAAAAATCTTGGTCTATATAATTTCCTAAATTATCACTTTGGTTAGTGTTGTTCCAAAAACTTTTTTTGTAATCAAAATTTAAAGAAAAATATTTTTTAAAGTGAGTTTGAAAACCTGCGCCAATTTCTAAGGGTAATTTAAAATCGCTAATGTCATCAGTGTATTCTGTAGTTACATCATCATTTAAAATCCAAGTTTTATCACCACTTAGACTTGTTGGTAAATTTAATGTAGCGCCAAATGATGTGTTTTTTAAGATGTCGTATTGCAAACCAAAGCCTAATCTAAATCCAGAATAATTGCTTTCTTCCTCAATAGTTAAAAAGGTTGTGGGTAAAATATTGGTTTCGGTTTGATTTATTTGTCCAAATAAAACTGATGTCGTTAAACCTAACCTGATTTTATCCGTTAGTTTATAGCCATAATTTAGTTTTAAATCACTGATCCCTCCAAAACCTTCAATGTTTGTGTAAAACACATCGTTACTCCCTTCAATATTGGAAACGATATTATTAACCTCATAACCAACACTAGTGTAAGGCGTTAAAGTGACCCCAAATCCAGATTTTTTTGTTAAAGGAAAAGCGAGAGCAAAATTGGAGAAATTTGCTATTATATTTGATGAAGAATCACTACCATCTTTAAGTATATTGGTTTGTGCTTTAAAACCAAAATCTAATAAAAATGAGTTTGATAAAATACTTCCAAATGATGCAGGGTTATAACCGTTTATAAATTTATTTGAAGACACAGCATAGCCAAAACCGCCCAGTCCATTTATAGTTCCTGTACTAATGTCGTTGGTAGAACCTAATCCATAAAGAGAATAAGGCGAACTAGAAAGTGCGTTGTTTGTTTGTGCAATTAACTGTGATGTAAATATTACAAATAAAATTAGAGTGTATAAGTGGGGTTTATTCATCGTAAATAGCATAGGTTAATTCTAATTTGGCCTTTAGAGAGGTGTCTGCATCTTCGCCATTTAATATATATCGGTCTACAGACTGATTAAAGTCTTGAGAATAGATCGCCAAATACAGTTCGTCTCCGTTTATTTCGGTTAATTTTAAATCTAGAAAATACGCGACGGGTATGGAATAGGTTATTTCATTAAACTCATCACTTGTGCTTTCTATAATGCCTAAAGCGGTTTCGCCTGAATAGTCGGTTAGAGTACTTACAACATCTCCTTTATTATCTATGATATAAACATTTAACGAGTCTCTGGTGTGAAGTAAATCTGTACTTGAATTTTCTTTTAAAGATAATTTCAAGTAGGCCTCTACAATGGTTCCTGTGCCAGGTATATCGTAAACGCCTTCAACATTAGGAATGTCTATTCGCGTAGATAATCCTGTGCCACTTTGTATGACACTCGTATTGTTTAGTACTGTACTTGGTATAGATGTTTCTTGATTACTATCACCACTTGGTGTAATGTTATGAAAACTGTTTGTGCTATTAAATGCGATGTCTAGAGTGCCTTCTACGTTATCCGATTCGTCTTCAATGGTATAATAAATTCGTAAAAAGCTAGTTTTTAAAAACCCTAAAACAGCAGTGTTGCTATCATCTGGCTCTATAAGTAGACCTTTGTGTTCATCTAAAAATTCATCACTATTATTAATATCATTGTCTATGATTTTATCAAACAGTCTTTTTCCAAACGTATTATTTAGAGTGACATGAAGAGAATCATCTTTCTTTGGTTTTGCAATAAACGATTTAGTCCCAATTGATGTTTCATCTATAGCAAAGGTATTCGTATTGTAAAAGAAGTCTTCATCGTCGTCAATGTATTTAATGTCTTCAATAACTTCATAAACGCTTAAATTTTGAGTTGGAATAGTGTCGTTATAAAAATAGTTGTCGTAATTTAAAATAAGGGCGATTGAATCGTATACAGCTTCGTCGTCTATATCGAATTCATATAGCCCCAGTTGTGCATATGTTTTACTTTTGGTATGTCCTAAAATTAAATCATCGTAAGCTCCAACTAATAAGCGATCTGTATTCGACACTATAATAGAGTCGAATTTAAAGGTCGATACGTTCACCGTCATAGAATCTGTAAAGTAAACTTTAGTGTCTAGATTAAACCAATCTTCACCAATAGGAATATCCGTGTCTGTTTCTTCGCAAGAAACTAGTATTAAAAACAGTATGGATAACAAAATTATTGGCATCCTTACTACTTGCTTAATGGTCATAGAAATTATTTTTAGCGAACCTATACAAACTCACTTATCAAATAAAATAAGTTATACAAATGCATATAGTTAATATGCCAATTGGCAATATGTGTCTATGAACTTAAAACAGGTGTGTTGGTCCATGAAATACTACGGTTAGTATAGACTAATCTCTAGAATGGCTATAATTTTTTTATGTGAAGACTATAAAAAATAGTTTTGTCAAAAATTACAAGATTATAGTATGATGCGAATATTAATAACGGTTTTAATTATTTCTGGAGTAAACAGAAGTTTTGGTCAAGACCATGAGGCTTTGTTTGCGTTTGACTATATGTTGGCACCCATGGGGGAATCTGATATCGACTTTTATAAAACTGGTTTTAAGGCTGCTATTCCTACTAAATTAAAAAAGGGAGTATTAACAAATAGTGTCGGTTTAAACTATTATCGATTGGATTACAATGATAGAAACTATGATTTTTTTCTTGAAGATTTAACTGCTATTTATAATTTAAATTATAGCTTGGGTTACGAACATCTACTTTCAAAAAAATGGTCGTTAAATGGTGAAGCAATGGTTTCTGTATCATCAAATTTAACGAATACAATAACTAGAGATGATTTAATTTTTTCTGGAAGTTTTTTTGCAACCCATAAAATTGGAACAGAAACCAAGCCTGCTAAACTGATGTTTGGTTTAAGTTATACGGCATTGTTAGGGTCCCCTTTTTTTATGCCTGTATTTAATTATATCAAACAAGTTAATAGCAAATTGTCTTATGGCGTTGGTTTTCCATATACGTATGTAAATTATAATGTTAATGAAAGAAGCGGGCTAAAAGCTTCCATTTTAATGGATGGCGTTTATTCTAATTTAAGCAATAAAATTCCTGTAAATATAAATGATGAAGCTACTAAAGCATCATACATATCTATAGACACAGGGATTGAGTACAATTATAGAATGGACGATTTTTGGGTTGTATCCTTTACAGGAGGCTATTCATTATACAATAACTATACATTAGAAAACAGTTTTGGAGACGATGTTTATAATTTCGAAGCAACATCAAGACCATTTTTTTCTGCAGGAATAAAATTTAATTTAAAATCAAATAAAGATTAGTTATGAAAAACAATAGAATATTTTTAATAAGCACATTAGCACTAGTATCAGTGTTTTTAAGTTGCTCTTCTGATGACGATGATACAGATAGAGGGAATTGGCAAGAGCGTTCCGTTTTTGACGGTGTTCCAAGAAGTAATGCTATAGGGTTTACCATAGACAACTCTGGCTATATGGGGACAGGTTACGATGGTGATGACTATTTATCAGATTTCTGGGAGTATAATATCGATGGAAATTATTGGGCACAAAAGGCCGATTTTCTTGGCTCTGCTAGAAGTTCTGCTTCAGGATTTGCTATAGATAATAAAGGCTATGTTGGAGTCGGCTATGATGGCGATGTAGAATTAAGCGATTTTTGGGAGTATGATCCAGCAGCCAACACTTGGAGTCAAAAGGCCAATTTTGGTGGTGGTACAAGACGAGCAGCTGTTGGTTTTGGAGTAAATAGCACAGGATATATTGGCACAGGATACGATGGAGATAACGACAGAAAGGATTTTTGGAAGTATAACCCAGGAACAGATGAGTGGTCTGAACTTGTAGGTTTTGGAGGAAATAAAAGAATTGATGCAACTACCTTTGAGATAGATGATAAAATATATTTGGGTACAGGTGTTAGTAATGGTTTATATCTAGACGATTTTTGGGAATTTGACCCAACAACCGAAGTTTGGACGAGTTTAAATGATCTAACAGAAGATGATGATTATAGTATTGCAAGATCTAATGCCGTGGCGTTTAGCATTGATGGTTTAGGATATGTTGCTACGGGGTATTATGGTGGAGCACTTGGATCGGTATGGGAATACGATCCTTCTAATGATGAATGGGAAAATATAACATCAATAGAAGCTACGGTGAGACAAGATGCCGTTGCTTTTTCTAATGGAAGTAGAGCTTTTGTTTCAATGGGAAGAACAGGAACTTTGTATCTCGATGATAATTACGAAATATTCCCGCAAGAAGATTATGATGATGAAGATTAATGTTACCTATTGTACATTTTGATTTATTTGGCTAGCTTAAATGTCAGTTCGGTTTTTTTACCAGAATTGTATCGAGAACAGGTTTTAAAATGGGACATTTTACTATCTATAGTTTTACTGAACTTGTCGAAGTATGAATTTCACCAGAATTGATAAATGCCCTTCAAAATGTACAAGGGGCTAATTCTATTTAATTTGATTAATAACTTTTATCCAAAGCACTTTATTGTTTATAACTAATTAAGTACTTTGGATTTTTGTTTTAACACGGTTTTTTGAAATCATGAAAAAAAAATATGTAATCATTTTTATATTATTGTCATTAATAATAGGAGGGAGTCTCTATATCAATCATGCTATAAAAAATGACTCAAATAATTTAGAAGTCATTGTGTTTAAAATCGAAAATGGATTTGGTTACCGTATAGAGTTTGATAATAAAACACTAATAAAACAAGAAGTGATACCTTCTATACAACATAATCAAGCATTTTGCTCTTATAAGGATGCAGAAAAGGTTGGGTTGTTCGTTAGAGATAAATTGTATAATAAAGAAAACCCAAAAGTTACATCATTAGATTTGAATACTCTTGATATTCAAATGAATTGTTTAAAGTAATAGTTTATGACGAAAGACATGTTTGTAGAAAATAGAAAACAAAAGGAAATACTTATTCATGTATCAGTATGGGTCATATTTGCGTTTTTTAATTTACTTCAAACATCTACAAAAGTCAATGTTAATTATATACATGTTTTACTTGTTTTATTTTCTAATATTTCACTTTTTTATGTAAACTATCTGTTTTTGGTTTCACAGTTTCTACTTAAAAAGAAAATTATTTTATATGTTGTTTTTGTTACGCTGTTGGTGGTTTTAATGGTTTTTCTTTTTAGTGAACTAGAACCAAGGGTTTTAAATGAAAGGCCAGGGACGGCATCTGGACATGGTCCAAGAAAACACTTCAAGTTTTTTATTCCTTCAGTACTTAATATTTTATTAATAGTAACTGGTACGGCTGTAAAGATGTATAATGAATGGAGTAAAAATGAGATCAATAAAAAAGAAATTGAGGTCCAAAAATCAAATACAGAATTACATTTCCTAAAGCATCAATTAAGTCCGCATTTTCTGTTTAACTCTTTAAACAGTATCTATTCGCTTACTAATAAAAAATCTAGTGATGCATCCGAAGCTGTAATTACGTTGTCAGAGCTTATGCGATATATGTTATACGAAACAAATAACGAATTCGTTTCATTAAATAAAGAGTTGGATTATGTCCATAATTATTTAAAACTTCAACGTTTGAGGATTGCTAATAATGAGAATGTGACTTTAAATATTAAAGGGAATACATCCGACGAAAAAATAAGACCTTTATTATTAATATCGTTTATAGAAAATGCCTTTAAATACGGTACCGATTTTAAAGGCAATACAGAGGTGAAAATAGAGATTCAAATTAAAGAAAACGAACTGAATTTTACTTGCCAAAATTTAATTGGAACTAGAAAGACTGATAAAGACCATTCTGGAATTGGGTTAAATAACACAAAAGAACGTTTAGAGCTTTTATATCCAGATAAACATGTGCTATTGGTTGAAGAAAAGGATAATAGATTTGTTGTAAATTTGACATTAGAACTGGGATAGATGAAATGTGTAATAATAGATGATGAGCCTCTTGCTATCGATGTGATAGAATCGTATTTAGAAAAAATTGGCGATATGGAATTGGTTGCCAGATGTACAAATCCGTTAGAAGCCATTACGCTATTAAATAAGCATAAAGTAGATTTAATTTTTCTAGATATACAAATGCCTAATATTACAGGAATAGAGCTTGTTAAGGCCTTAGACAATATTCCACAGTTTATTTTTACTACGGCTTATGCCGAATATGCATTAGATGGTTTTAATTTAAATGCTACAGATTATTTAGTAAAACCAATTCCGTTTCATAGGTTTATTAAAGCGGTATCTCGAGCAAAAGAGAAGTTCGAATTAGAACAATTAAATACAACGAGCAAGCCCTCAGAAGTTATTACACAAGTAGTAATTCCAGACGATTTTATTTTTGTTAAATCTGAATATGAAAATATTAAGATTAATATAGACACGATAAAATATATTCAAGGTTTAAAAGATTATATTAAAATTTACACAACAGAATCTCATAAGGCTATTTTAACCCTGTCTAGCTTTAAAGATATTTTAGAAAAACTGCCAAGTAATAAATTTTTAAGAGTCCATCGGTCTTATATCATTAATGTTGGCTTTATTACAGCTATGCAAAAAACAAAAGTTGTTATTGATCAAGAACGTATTCCAGTAGGAGAAACGTATCGGTCAGATGTAATGAAACGTTTAGGTGTTTAATTTTCGCTAATGTTACTTTATCTCTTTTTTTAAATTCAGAAGCTAGCAAACAAGCAACGACTTTTGTTTTAGTACTAAACCGCAATTAATTTTATACGGCTTATGTATAGACTTTACTCAGATTTTTCTAATTGTCCAACTTTTTCCGAATTCGGGTCAATATCCAAACTTATTTTTATGAATAAATTTCCGCCTTCTGTTTTGTACGTTGTTCCGCTTTTTAAATTCCCGTCAATTTCTTCGGGTTTTAGTTTGTGCATTGCTCCAGTTATCGGGTCAATTATAATTCCTATTAATCCTCCAAATGCTATATTTCCAATATACCAAGCATTGAATTTTTTTTCTAATTTAGTTTCGTAAGTTTTGTATCCGTCAAGTTTTAGAATTAATTGATATTCTTGATTTCTTTTAAGGTTTTTTTGAACAGGTGTATTTCCTATTTCTATTTCGTTAATATAAACTTTTGCAGAACTTGGTTCTGAAGTTATTTCAACATTTTGTCTTGAACCTGAAATAATTGTTGCACAGCTTGAAAGTAATATTACTGATGAAAGTAGGATAGATTTAATAATAATTTTCATTGATTTGTTTTAAAGTTTAGTCAAGTTTTAATTCATATTGCGGTAAAGATGAAACATCTCCATCGTGTTTATAAAGTTCAATTTTCAATCGATAACAACTGCTCCATAAACCGGGCTTCTTTTTATCCACAACCTTCACAATATTTGCTCCGTTTTTTCTAGCTTCATTCCTTGCTTGAGTCATTAAACTGTTAAAACTACAATCTGTGGAAAATCCAGAATCCTGGAATCTTAATTCGCCAACTCTTATTATACTTTCTGGCAATTTGTGTTCGATGTCCAAAAGTGCTATGTTCTCATCAATAGGTAATTTTGGTTGTCGATTGATGAAATTTGAAGTGATTTTCGGACTACAACTTGTAAATCCGATTACTGTTATTAAAAACAGAATTTTTGTCATTTGTTTCATTTGTTTTTCGTTTTTTTTTTGTCAGTTTGCACATAATGTGATTGTGCATAATTTCGTTGCGTGTTTCGGCAACTAATTTAGCAAATACAAACGGAATAGAAAATTCGAGAGGATTTTCGTAAGTAAACTTGTACTAGCAATTAATTTATAAGGTTTGTTGCGCGTTCGTTTTTATTCTTTATTAAACATATTTTCATAATCATCTACGTGTTGAGGAAATTCCTCTTCGTAAAATGAATATGGAATTCCGAATATTGATATTTCATATTCTTCATTATCCATTCCTGTTATTTGGTTTCCGATTCCTTTAATTTCAATTCCATTGTCATTGGTGATTTTTAATTGAGGAATTGTCATTGTAGAAATCATTTTATCTTCAGGGAAATCAGAAGCGAGTTCGATTTGATTTTTTAGACAGTAGTCTTTTAAGAAATGATAGACGAACCTCTGTTCTGCAAATTTTAATTCGCCAAATACAACTCCCATTGGGGCATCAGCTTTTTCTAATTCGGTTATTCCAATTAGAAGTCCGTTTAGATATATTTTATTCAACTACTTTTTGAATTTCACCGTTCATATATAATTTATCTACTACCAATTTTAGTTCTTGCCAATTTACTCCTTCAATTACGTTTCTATACTCCTCCATTGATTGCATATAAGACAAAAGAAACCAAGAATCGATATGTCCGAATTCTGGAGGATTGCTTAATACGACTTCTACTTGTTTTTTGTGTTTTTTATTATAAAATCCGCATTCTCCTCCATGAAAACCATAATTCCATCTTTTTGAAAGCTCTCCTCTTCTTGGGATTTCTTTATTACTTCTAGAGACTAATTTTTCATAATCTTCGTTAATTTTAATATCTAGACCATATTTTTCTCCAAGCTTAAACATTAATTCTTTTCCTTCTTTTCGATAATTATGAATAGCCTCTTTGACAACATCAAGGTTTATATCAATATTGTTTTCTTGTTTGAAAAGATTATGAATCCATTTTTTAATCATTAATTATTATTGAATTTCGGTTTTCTCAAATGTTTGCCAACGTGTTTGTATACGAGGGTTTTTCGAAGGGAAATCATACGTAGTAAACACGCAACGACCTTTGTTTAAGCACAACACCAGTAATTTTTTATATCCTTCTTTGTCGTAACTAGTTTTTTAGTCGAAAGAATCACATCGTCTAAACATAATAAATTGTTTATGACCTAAAAATTCTCCTTTGTCTTTCCAAGTTTTGGCATAATCTTCTAAGAAATAATAACCATCTTCCCAAACTTCATTATTCAGTAAACATTCTCCAGAGATTATTCCATCAGGTTGGCGTGAAATGTATAGTTTTAGCCAGTTTAACTTCTTGTCATAAAGTTTTTCTTTCAATTTATTTTCAACAATTGAGTATAAGTTTGTTTCATTATTTGTATCACTCCATTTTCCTTGAAAAGAGTTTTCACTCATTTTTGGATGCCATAGTATTTCTCTTCCAGTTGAGTTAGATTTAAAATCAAACTCTTCTAAGTGACTATCAGTGAAACTATCTACAATTGGATAAAATATGCTTGACATGTAGTTTTCAACAGCAGATTTAATTTTTTGTTCATCGGTGTTTCCTAATCCTACTAGACTAGATTCAATTCCATCAGGAAAATACTCTTTGTTGATAGTTCTAACTAATAGAGGCAATAATGAAGGATGAAAATTTCCATTCATAATTGCAGTTGCTATTTCGATTTCTGAATTTACTATTATCGCAGTATCTTGAGTGGAAAATTCTACAGTGTTCCCTTTTTCTTCAATTCTTTCTTTTAATTCGTGAAGTAGATATGAGTTTATATCTATTTGTTCCTCTTTCTTCTTTGGTTTTAAAAAGTCAAATATTCCCATTCAGTTTTTCAAAATTGGTTACAACCAAACAATTAATTATAACGGCTGCCATTAGTTTTTATTCAGTTTGATTGTCAAAAATTCATTCGAATCTGTTTCAATTCTATTTGAGTAAATTGGAATCAAGTTTTTGTTTTTAATTAGATATTTTTTAGCTCTTTACTTCCTCGTCTAAAAGAATAGTTTCGGTTTTGTGTGCGAGGGTTTTCCGAAGGAAAATCAGACGTAACAAAAGAGCACTAATTTAGCATTATTTTTATACATTTTGTTGGCAACTGGATTTATTTCCACCATTCGTCTATTTCCATTGGCTTGTAATCAGACCAACCTTTGTCAAAATATTTTTCGCTCGGTGAAAATTCCCCAGCTCCAATGTCAAAATCTCGATTCGTTTTTGGAATTCTAAAATCAGCCCAATTACAAACTTTTTCTTTGTCTGTTGTATTACTTTTCCAAATTCCAATGAATGTATTATTTGTATATCCATCTGCTATGGATTCGATATTGTCGTATTTTATGTTTTTGCCGGAAGTTAAATACCATTTCGAATATAATTGACCTTTGAAAATTCCGCTATGATTTTGTTCTTTATTTTCTATAAACTCATAATTGGCAATTAAAACTCCTTGAGATTTAATTCCTTTTTCGGAATGCTCATCGTCAACTCCGAAATGTAATTCTTTAACTTCTTTTATTTCGGTCAGAATTATTTTTCCGTTAAAATCACAGATAGTTCCTTTAACACAAGACTTTCCAAATACGAAATATTCATTTGAATTAGTTTGGTCTTTTTTTATTGAAATCAGTTTGATTTTAATCCGTTGATGTTCTAATCCAATGATCCCTAAAATATTTTGGTTTTCGGTATGAGTCCAAATTTCGGAAAAGTCAAAATGATTGTAATTGTCTAAAACATTTTCCGATTTTAGTTCACTTTCAAACATAAAATCAGTCAGAAATTTTTCATTCGATTGAGCAATCGTAATGTTGGTAAAAAGTAATAATGTCCAAATTAATAATTTCATTTTCTTGATTTGGCCAGTTTGTTGCCTATGTTTACGTATAATATTACGGTTTTGTGTGCGAGGATTTTCCGAGTATACACAAAATAGCAATTGGTTATACACATCTTTGTTGTAACCTGTTTTTTTATTCGGTTAGTTTTTCAATTTTTGATATGGTATCTTGAATTGTTCTTAAATTATTTTCAATGTTATTCATTGCTATTTCCATAAAACCAATGTGAGTTTCGTCATAAAAGACATAATTCGACTTATTTACTGTTTCTTCAAGATGCCTTTCCGATTTTTCTAAATAATCTTTATATATCCAATATGGACCATTGTTTTTAATGAATTCAATTGATTTATATACTTCAACTAATACAGATAAATCTTTTTTAAATATTGAATGAAGTTCATTTTTCTGAACACTTTGATAGATATCTAATTGAAGTACATGATAAATACTAGATGTAAATTGCTCTGTTTTTCTATTTTCAAATAACCGTTTTAATTCTAAATGTTTTTTAGTCAGTTCTTTTAAAATTATGTTTTGATTATTAAGATCATTGACAATCATTTGTTTTTTTCGTGATAAATCAATTTGTTTTTTTATCCAACCAATTAGAATAACAAGTGATTGTCCAATTATAGCTCCTATTAATGCAATAAGAAGAGTTTTTTGAAAAGGAAAAGGTTCGCTTATAAGTAGTATCATTCTTGGTTTTTCAAATTGGTTACAACGTGTACGTGTATGGTTTCGTTGCGAGCAACTAAGATAGCAAATAAAGATACACCTAAAGTTCAGCAGTAAGGATTTTCCGAAGGGAAATCAGCGCAATGAACTATCCACGTTGGCAATAGTTTTTATTCACAGTCCGAAAAATCAAATGCTTCTTTCTGTTTAGCATAAATTTCCTTTAAGGATTTTTCAAAAAAGTAATCTGCCATTTCTTCATTAAAAGGTTGCCCTAATTGTTCAGCTTGTTTTTTTGTTTCTAAATTAAATTTCGCTCTAAATTCTGGGTTATTTGCTTGGTTATCGTAAAACGATTGGTAGGCTTCTTTAAAAGTAGCCTCAGAATCTTTGTAATAAAAATTCGATTCGGTTTTTTCCATTTCCAAATATGCTGCAACTAAATTTCCGTATTCTATTAGTTTTTCAAAAAGGACACTGTATTTTTCGACTATCTCAATTGGGTTTACAGCTATGCTTGCTGAAATATAACCTGAATATGGCGATTTTTGAGTTGGGTCAACACCTTTGTATAGATGACGACCATAACAGGTGGCCATTGTCACAAATAGTTTATTACACGTTATTAAATTAATTGGGCGAAATAATTCTATTAATGCAGACCATTCAATTAAAGTACCGTTTGATAATATTAACCCATCCAGATTATTAGAACCGTGCATTTCCAAGTGGATTAATATTCCACTAGTCATATACGTCGCGTTTATTTGATAATATTTGAGTAACTCAATTAATTCTTCTTTAGTAGAAATACTATAATAGTTGTGAGTCATTGGTTTATTATACAAATCTATTCTTCTCCTTACGCAGTCGTCA
Source organism: Algibacter sp. (assembly GCA_039985655.1). Lineage (GTDB taxonomy): Bacteria > Bacteroidota > Bacteroidia > Flavobacteriales > Flavobacteriaceae > Postechiella. The sequence continues at coordinate 28,646 of JBDWSF010000013.1, forward strand.
TAGATTTCTTTTCCAGTTAATTTTTCATTAACAAGACTTTCTATTATTATGATATGTTTTACTTGTCCTACCAAAGTTTCTTCAAATGTTCGTTAAGGGACATGGTTTACACAAGTTAAAGATTATTGTTTCTCTTTAAAAGCATCAAAATCAGATTTCGATTCAGTTTTAGGAAAAATATTGTTTTTAGTATCTGTATCAGCAAATTCAAAATTAGGGTCTAAATTAACTTTTTTGACTTCTTTTTCTTTAATAAACGTTTTTGTGATTTCATATTCGTTTAAGCGCCATATCTGAGCAGGAAGTTTGTCTATGTCTTTAGTGCCATCAGTATATTCCCATTCTATAGTTACAGGCATTATAAGTCCGCCTTTGTTTTTAATGGTAATTTCGTAAATGTTTTTATTAGCCAGTTGCTTACGTAGTTTGGGTTCGTCTATACGAGATAGAAAACCACCATAACTATTGTCTGGAGCAGTTGTCATGGTAATAACTTCGGGACCGTTCGAAAAATCTGTTGCATTTTCGTTTTTATTTTCACCTTCAATTTTACCAGATTTCTTTTTTTGTTGATCTTCAATATTTAATTGTTCTTCGAAAACTTTAAACCATTTTACGTTGTCTATTTCCATGTCGACATGATCTGTCGTGAAAAACCAACCTCTAAAGAACCAATCTAAGTCAGTTGCTGTAGCATCTTCAAGTGTTCTAAAAAGATCTGCTGGATTGGGATGTTTGTATTTCCAGCGGTTTGCATATTCTTTAAAAGCTTCATCAAAAAGTTCTTTTCCAATAATCGAGTTTCTTAGCATTTGAAGGCCAACTGTAGGTTTTTGGTAAAAATTAGAACCAATTCGCATTAATGCTTCACTATCGGATGTTGTCATAATAGGGCGCATAACCGATTTGTCCCCACTCATATAGGGTATAATTGTTTTTGGTGTCGTGCTATTAAATTCTGGGTATTTTTCGGCAACTGTTCTTTGATGTAAAAAGGTGTTTAAACCTTCGTCCATCCACATCCACTTACGCTCATCCGAGCTTACAATCATTGGGAACCAGTTGTGCCCAACTTCATGAATAATTGTGCTTATCATCCGTTTTTTAGCCGCATCAGTCATTTTACCGTTTTTAGGTCGCCCGCCATTAAAACTAATCATAGGGAATTCCATACCGATATTCGATGTGTTTACAGAAATAGCCACAGGGTAAGGATATTCAAAAGTGGCATCAGAATAGACTTCTAAAGCAGCAACTACTGCCTTGGTAGATTCTTCTTGCCAAACAGGTAAGCCTTCTTTTGGAAAGTACGACATAGCCATTGTGGTATGATCGGATAATTTATAAGCTTGTGCATCCCAAACGAATTTTTTAGATGATGCAAATGCAAAATCTCGCACATTCTTAGCTTTAAACTTCCATGTTTTTGTTCTTTTCGATGTTGTCTTCTCGTTTTCTTTAGCTTCTTCTGGCGTAATAATCAGTAAAGGTTTATCGAAAGATTTACGCGCTTTATTAAATCTAAATCTTTGTTTTCTTGTCAGTACTTTGTCGCTGTTTTGTAATTCGCCTGTAGCCGCAACAACATGATTGTCGGGTACTTCAATCTCAACATCATAATCTCCAAACTCTAAAGCAAATTCACCTAAACGTTGAAACTGTTGATTTTGCCAACCTTCCGTGTCGTTATAAACGGCCATTCGTGGAAACCAGTGGGCAATAAGATAAACGGTGTTTTTGTCTTCAGGAAAATATTCGTAACCTTCTCTAGATAGTAAAAAAAGACTTCTGTCAGTAATAGGATAGGACCACCCAATAGAAAAATTAAGCGATTCGCCCGATTTTAAAGGTGTTTTTAGAAGCACTTTCATCATGGTGTTATTTACCATAGACTTTAAGTCTTTGCCATCAGTATCTTTTATATATTTAATCGTGTAGCCCGCAGGGAAATCGATAGCTCGCGTTAAGAATTGCATGTTTCTTGTAGAAATATTATCCTTTATGTTACCGAATATATTTCCGAAATCTTCATTTTCTTTTCGGTTTACGTTCTGCTCTAACTGAATCCATAAATAGCTTAAGTCGTCTGGCGAGTTATTATAATACGTTATGGTTTCTTCACCCGTAAGGGTATTATTTTTAGCGTTTATAGAGGCTTTGATTTTATAATCCGCTCGTTGTTGCCAATAGGCTTTACTTGGCGCACCACTGGCTGTTCTAGAAGCGTTTGGTGGGGTGATTAAATTATCAATAGGTTCAAATTTCCCTTGCCAAGGTTGGTTTTGCGCTCCTAAAAGATGGCACAAGAAAAAGGCTAAACAAATTGATGATAGCTGTCGCATGATGTTTTTAAATATTTAAATTAGTCATGCACAAGATACTAATATTTTTAGGGATTTGTCAATAAAAGCCCTGTTTGATTGTGTTAAGTTTATCATTTTGTTAAAAGAGTAAAAAGCATTGTGTTTTTAATTGTTAAAAGCAGAATGGTTCTGTACATTTGCAACCCTAAATAGTAATAAGAAATTAGATCCTTTTTTAGAAGAGAAAGATAAAAGACATTTACAATGAGTGATAAAAAGAAAGACCAAGAAGAAGCATTAACTTTTGATGTATTAATTGAAATACCAAAAGGAAGTAGAAATAAATATGAATATGATTTTACGTTACACAAAATCCGTTTTGATCGTATGTTATTTTCATCTATGATGTATCCTGGTGATTATGGATTTATTCCAGAAACTTTGGCTTTAGATAAAGATCCTTTAGATGTTTTAGTATTAGGACATCAACCAACATATCCAATGGTTGTTATGGAAGTTAGACCTATTGGTGTATTTCATATGACTGATGAAAAAGGACCAGATGAAAAAGTAATTTGTGTACCAGTATCAGATCCTATTTGGAGCAATAAAATGGATATAACAGATTTAAATCCACATAGACTTAAAGAAATAGAGCATTTTTTCAAGGTCTATAAAGATTTAGAAAAGAAAAAAGTTGATACCGGTGGATGGGGAAATGCCGTAGAAGCAGTTAAAATATATCATGAGTGTATTGAACGTTATGATAATAGCGAACACAAGAAAAAACGCACCTTTACAATCTAAATTATTAGATTCTTAAAATATTGCTAATAAAATTGAACCATCTTAAATTTAAGGTGGTTTTTTTTATCACTTATATTTTCCTATTTTTAGCTTCGTTAAAAAAATATTAACCTTTAAATTAACTAATCTAATATGGAATTAATAGTAAAATTTTTACCACTTTTTGGTGTTGTAGCTTTAATTTTTGTTTTTCTAAAAAGCGGATGGGTCTCAAAGCAAGAAGTTGGTGATGAAAAAATGTCGCGTATAGCGAAGAATATTGCAGATGGAGCGATGGCATTTTTAAAAGCCGAATACAAAGTTTTAGCAATTTTTGTGGCTGCAGTTGCGGTTTTATTATATTTTAAAGGCACTTCGGAAGTAGGGTCAAGTGGTATGGTAGCTGTCTCATTCATTATTGGAGCTATATGTTCTGCCTTAGCAGGGTTTATAGGAATGAAAGTGGCGACCAAAGCTAATGTTAGAACAACACAAGCTGCAAGAACGTCATTAGGACGCGCATTAGAAGTGGCTTTTGCTGGTGGTGCCGTAATGGGATTAGGCGTTGTAGGCTTAGGTATTTTAGGCTTAAGCGGCTTGTTTATGACATACCAAAGCCTATGGCCTGGAGCTGATAATTTAACACTGGTGTTAAATGTGCTTTCTGGGTTTTCATTAGGTGCTTCATCCATTGCGTTATTTGCACGTGTTGGTGGAGGAATTTATACAAAGGCAGCAGATGTTGGTGCCGATTTAGTTGGTAAAGTTGAAGCTGGTATTCCAGAAGATCATCCGTTAAATCCTGCGACTATCGCCGATAATGTAGGTGATAATGTTGGGGATGTTGCTGGTATGGGAGCCGATTTATTTGAATCTTATGTAGGTTCTATTATTGGTACTATGGTTTTAGGAGCTTTTATCTTAACACCAAATTTTGATGGATTAGGCGCAGTATACCTGCCTTTAGTTCTTGGTGCTGTAGGAATAATAATGTCTATACTAGGAACCTTTTTTGTGAAAGTAAAAGATGGTGGAAATCCACAAACAGCTTTAAATATTGGGGAATTTGGTTCTGCAGGTTTAATGGTTATAGCCTCTTATTTTATTATAAATGCTTTGATTCCTGAATCTGTTGAAGGTTTACCTTTCGGAGCTATGGGTGTGTTTTGGGCAACAATTGCAGGTTTAGTTGCAGGTTTAGGTGTTGGTAAAATAACGGAATATTATACAGCTACAGGTAAAAAACCTGTAATGTCAATAGTTGCGCAATCTGAAACTGGAGCCGCTACAAATATTATTTCTGGTTTAGGTGTTGGTATGATGTCAACAATGATTCCTATTCTTTTAATTGCTGCTGCTATTATGGTGTCACATCATTTTGCAGGTTTATATGGTATTGCAATTGCAGCGGTAGGCATGTTAGCAAACACAGGTATCCAATTAGCAGTTGATGCTTATGGACCAATTTGTGATAATGCGGGAGGTATTGCTGAAATGGCAGAATTACCAAGTGAGGTTCGTGAGCGTACCGATAAATTAGATGCTGTTGGTAATACAACGGCAGCTGTTGGTAAAGGATTCGCTATTGCTTCTGCAGCCTTAACAGCTTTAGCCTTATTTGCAGCTTTTATGAAGACTGCTAATGTTACTGCTATTGATGTGTCTCAGCCTAGAATTATGGCAGGATTATTAGTTGGAGGGATGTTACCATTTGTATTTTCGGCCTTGTCAATGAATGCCGTTGGTCGTGCTGCTATGGCCATGATTGAAGAAGTAAGACGTCAGTTTAGAGATATTCCACAATTAAAAGCAGCTTTGGCTGTGATGCGTAAATATGATTCTGATATGTCAAAAGCTTCAGCTGAAGATAGAGCTGTTTTTGATGCTGCTGATGGTGTTGCAGATTACGGAAAATGTATTGATATTTCAACAAAAGCATCTATTAGAGAAATGGTATTACCTGGTTTATTAGCTATTGTAGTGCCTGTTGCTGTTGGATTTATTGGAGGCGCCGAAATGTTAGGCGGACTTCTTGCTGGTGTTACGACTTGTGGTGTGCTTATGGCAATTTTCCAATCTAATGCAGGTGGTGCATGGGATAATGCTAAAAAAACTATTGAAGAACAAGGTAAAAAAGGAACTGATGAGCATAAAGCTGCAGTAGTAGGTGATACTGTTGGAGATCCTTTTAAAGATACTTCTGGCCCATCATTAAATATCTTATTAAAATTAATGAGTGTTGTGGCTTTAGTAATAGCTCCAAGTATTGCGTTGACTGCGGAAGTTGTTACTGCTTATGTTGAAGAAAAAGCGGCTACCGAAGTTGTTATTTTTGATACGGCTAAACATTTAGATGTTGAAACGACTTTAGATGACGTTGAAATAAATAAAGATATCGCATTAAATACGGATGCTACTATTTATAAAAATGTAACGGGAGATATTAAAAGTGTTGAAAAACTAAATTAACTATTTAGATTAGACTAACTCAATTAGAATAAAAAACCACGCTTATAGCGTGGTTTTTTTATAAACAATATATTTCTTTTTGAATGTGTAGCTACTTGATTTAGACCTGACAGGTTTTTAAAAACCTGTCAGGTCTTGACTTTATTGATGAACAATAATACTCTATTTTTCTGGTTTAAAAACAACCTCATAAGATTTATGATTGTTTAATAATTGAGTTGCAATGTCTTGGATATCTTTGGCTGTAATCGAATTAATAATATCGTCAAAGTTTTCGGGAGCAGTTCTATTATAATCATCTAAAATTAAAGTCCGCATAGCAGCCATTTCATAGTTATTAGAACTTTTACTTTCTTCTCTTTCTTTTAAAAAATTGGTGAGTACTTTATCCAAATCGCTTTGTTGAATCGTTCCATTTTTAATCAACTCAATTTCTTTATAAACAATGCTAATAAGCTTTTCTGCTAACTCTGGATTACAATCAAAATTAACACTTAAATAAGCGCGATGAACGGGTTTTTTTGATAAAGAACCGCTACTGCTAGCGCCATAAGTACCGCCTTCTTCTTCTCTTAAAGATTCTGTATAACGTAAGGTTAGTATTTTGCCAAGCGTACTCATTAAGTAAGAATTTTTTAATGAATACGGCATGTCGTTTTTAATTGCAATTCGTACTGTTGTTTTAGCATCCTTCATAGGCAAGAATACATCTCTATCCGTATTGTCATTTATCCAATTAACCGAGTTGTCTTTCCAGTTTTCTTTTTCTGTTGTAGCAGGAATACTAGCGATGTATTTTTCTAATAAAGGTTCTAAGTTTTCTGCGGTAACATCACCAGAAATAAAGAATTGAAAATCGCCAACGTTAGCAAATCTCGATTCATAGATCGATTTTATTTTATCAAAACTAAATTCTTCTGCATAAGCTTTACTAAAGATCCGTTTTTTAGGATGATTTTTTCCATACAGTGCTACTGTTAAACTATCTCCCATTTTAGATCTTAAATCTTGACTCTTTCGGATTAAATAATTATCCACATTTTGTTGAAATACGTTATAAGCTGATTCGTCAAAGCGAGGTTTAGTAAAACGAAGATTAGCTAATTGTAGCATGGTTTCAACATCTTTGGTGACAGATCCTCCAAATATGGATTCTGATAAACCACTAATTCGAAAATTAGCACTGGCTTGTTTTCCTGCTAAAACTTTAGGTAATTCGGTAGCTGAAAAATCACCTAATCCAGACATCTTAACCACATTGCTTAAGATGTTTGCAGAAGGAAGATCTTCTATAGACAGTAACGAGGTGCCTCCATCACTATGAGCAGATAGACTAACTTTGTTTTTGTCTTTATTTACAAATTGATAATGTACTTTAACCGTATTGCTTAATGTGTATGTAGTAAAGCCTAATTCGCTATTTGTTTCTTTGTTTATTATTTTTCCTGTGGTTAAACTCACGCCATTCATTAACGATGCTAATGCGCCCTCTTCTTCGTAAGGTTTTAAATCTGTACTATTTTCAACTTCAGATAAAATTTGAGTTATCTGATTTTTTGTTAGGTTGTTTTTATCTTTTACTCCAGTAACAATCGCACTTCTATTCTTTTTAGCATATAGCTTTTGCATTTGCTTTAATACGTCTTCTTGGGTAATTGTTTTAAACAATGGTTTAGCAATTTCATATTCTTTTGCCAAATCAGTCATATTAGAATTCTTCAAATAATTGGATTGCATTATGTTAACAATCTGTTTATGCCCTCTATCTTCTAACCTTGCAATTTGATTTTCGTAATTACTATTCGATTTTACTATAACTCTATTAATTTCGGCTTTAGTAAAACCAAATTTAACAGCTCTATTAATTTCTGTTATAGCTAATTTAAAAGCCTCTTGTTGCATTCCTTCTTTTGGATTTACATTAACATTAAAGGCGTTATGTAAACGTGTAAACCCAGAATATCCAGCACGTATACTTAAAAAAGGTGCTTCTGGTTTTAGGGAGATATTACTAAAACGTTCTCTTAAAATACTAGAAATAATTCTGTTTAATAAGTTTTCTTTTAAATCTGCAACAGTCTCGTTATCTAAACTATTATCATGGCGTATTCCAAATTGAATACTTGCTGTAGATACTTCTTCATCCATGGCAATGGCATAATCTAATTCATCATTATCAGCAATTTTTATTTGTAAACGTTCTGGACCATTTTTTACTGCTGGGATTGCAGAAAATTTAGCTTTGATTTTGGTTTCCATTTCATTGATATCAAAATCTCCAACAATAGCAATGGCTTGTAAATCTGTTCTGTACCAATTATGATAAAAATCTCTTAGTGCTTTGTATTCGAAATTTTGAACAATATCCATTAATCCAATTGGTAATCTTTTTGAGTAAATAGAATTACCAAACATGGTACCAATCGTTTTTTGTAAAATACGCATGCCTCCATTTTGACGTGTACGCCATTCTTCTTTTATCACGCCACGTTCTGCATCAATTTCTTCTTCGGTTAGTAATAGGTAATTAGACCAATCGTGAAGTATTTGTAAACCAGTATTAGTTAATGTTGGCGTTGTAGGAACATTATTTATATTATAAACTGTTTCGTCAAAAGACGTGTATGCATTTATATCTTTTCCAAAGACAATACCTTCTTTTTCAAGCGTATCTAAAATACCTTTGCCTTTAAAGTTTTCGGTGCCATTAAATGCCATGTGCTCTAAAAAATGAGCTAAACCTTGTTGGTTGTCTTCTTCTAAAACCGAACCTACATTTTGAATAATATAGTAACTCGCAACATCTTTGGTAACATCGGTACTATGCAAATAGTAAGTCATGCCATTAGGAAGCACTCCTTTTTTTATACTTTGATCTGTTGGTAGCAAATCGTTTAAATTTTGAGCACTCATACTAATACATAGTAAAAGGGATAATAAAGTGATTAGATTTTTCATTTTTTTTGAATGTGAATTAATTGTTGTTATACCAATTCTAAGTTTGTTTTAATTTATAATTGGTACTATAGCTAACAGATGACTAAAGTATGATTTTTCCTTATTAAAAAATGTTAAAGGGTGTCCTTTTAGATGCTATTAAGTTTCATTTTTACGAGACTTAAAAAAATATAATTTTAAGAGTAAGCGATTTTTATACCTGAAACCAATTTCGAGTGATTTCTTTTTCTATGGATCGATTATCTTTATGAATAAACTCGTTTTTTATAGTATTATAACTGTAATCTTTACCCCAAGATTTATGATTTTTTGAAACAGCTTCAATGGCATCACAAATAAATTCAATTTCAGTATTTGTCATGGTTGGATGTATAGACATTCTAATCCATCCTGGACGCTCTATTAAACAGCCTTCTAATATTTGGTGTTCAATATTTTTAGATTCAAGGTGGTTTACATTTAAAAGATAATGTCCGTATGTTCCAGCACAAGAACACCCGCCACGTGTTTGAATTCCAAATTTATCATTTAATAATTTTACAATTAAATTGTAGTGTACATCTTCAATGTAAAAAGAAAAAACACCTAATCTATCAATATAATTACTGGCTAATATTTTTAAATCTTCAATTTTTGATAACTTATTAAAAACAATCGCGTTTAATTCATGCTCTCTATCTAGTATGTTTTTAACACCCATTTTCTCTTTCAATTGTATAGAAAGCGCAATACGTATCGCTTGTAAAAAACCAGGAGTTCCACCATCTTCACGAGTCTCAATATCGTCTATGTAATCATGGTCTCCCCAAGGGTTAGTATATGATACGGTGCCACCACCTGGATTATCTGGCACTACATTGTTATATAGTTTTTTGTTGAAAATTAATACGCCTGAAGCTCCCGGGCCTCCTAAAAATTTGTGGGGAGAAAATGTAATAGCGTCTAAATAATCGTCTTCATTTTCGGGATGCATATCAATATTAACATAAGGTGCCGAACACGCAAAGTCTACAAAACATAAACCGTTATTTTGATGCATGATTCTAGCAATTTCATGATAATTTGTACGTATGCCAGTAACATTAGAACAACCTGTAATAGCTGCTATTTTTATCGGACAATTTTTATATAGATTTAAAAGATTTTCAAGTCCAATTAAACACGGTAATCCATCTTTGTTAGACGGAATAACTTCAACCTGTGCTATGGTTTCCAACCAAGAGGTTTGATTAGAATGGTGCTCCATATGGGACACGAATATGATAGGTCTTTTTTCTATGGGAACTTGGGTGTGGTCTTTTAAATTTTCATTTAATTTTAAACCTAAAATACGTTGAAACTTATTAATAGCACCCGTCATTCCAGTGCCAACTGTAATTAAAACATCATCTTTTGACGCATTTACGTGTTTTTTAATGATGTTTCTAGCATCATGATAGGCATGTGTCATTGCGGAGCCCGTAATGGACGTTTCGGTATGTGTATTAGCTACATAAGGTCCAATGTCGTTTGTTATTTTTTCCTCAATAGGACCATATAACCTCCCGCTTGCTGTCCAATCGGCATAAATTATTTTTTTTCTACCGTAAGGCGAATCAAAATACAGCTCATTACCAATAATGTTACTTCTAAATGGGGTGAAATATTCTTCTAGATTTGACATCTTTTTTGTTTAGAGTTAAAGATGTTTTTTCTGTTTCTGATTATTACGTTCATAAGGTTCTATTTTAAAAGAAATTACCTTGGGAAAGATTATAACCAAGGCAATTTCAGACTAAAACAATCAATAAAAATGATTATGCTTTTTATATGTTTAATGCTTTGAATAAGTCTGTTAATTTATCGCTTGAAGGTCTTGGAGCATCTGCAGATACTATTTTTCCTTGTGGATCTATAAGAATAAACCTTGGAATACCATTAATTTTATAATCTTGGACAAAGCTAGATTTCCAATCGTTATCTGCTATTAGCTGTATGCCTCCTAACTCTTTTTCTGTAATCATAGTTTTCCATTTGCTAAGGTTTTTCTTTTTATCAATAGAGATACTTACAAAAGCAATGTTTTTACCATGATATTTTTTTTCGATTTCTTTTAAAAATGGAATTTCTCTTTTACAAGGACCACACCAAGTAGCCCACATATCGATATATAAGTATTTACCCTTTAGTTCGTCTAAAGATGTTGTTCCTCCTGCATGATTTTCGTAGTTGTTAAACTTTGGAGATTCCTGACCTTTTAAAGCTAACAATGTTTGCTTTTCATTATACATGGAGTAATATTGTTTAACCATTTGGTCAATTCCTTTCTCTTCTGAAGCGACCCATGTAGAATCTAAGTTTGGAGTAGCTGTCAATAACGATTTAAATTCTGTTTTGTTTGATTCGATCTTTTTATCAAAACTCGATTTATCCATGTCCATTAAAGCTTCATGATCAAATATTTTTTCATTTAATAAGGCTTTTTTAGCAAGGTAGTTGTTTACTTCATGACCCTGTCCTTCATATTTTATGGTTTCATCGAATTCTTTAGTATCTAAACTAATTTTTAAATCGTATCCATTTTTTAAATAGACACGAGCCTGTTCTTTTCCATCAAAGAGTATATAATTTCCTGGCTCTACTTTAAGTGTGTCTGAAAAAGTCCCGTTATTTGAAACTCTAATTGTTTTAATAATGCCACGTTGCGCAACAATTAATGAATCTGAATTTTGGTCTGTAATGGTCCCAGAAAGCGTAACATAGTCTTTAGTTTCTTCTTTTTTACAAGAGATGAATACTAATGCGATTGAAAGTATATAAATTAAGTTTTTCATGATTTATTTTTTTTTGAAGTTTTCAACACCAGTTTTCAACCAAGTATGATATTCAACAGCATCAGGTGTGTAGGCTACTGGCGTTAATAGGTTGTCTTCATTATGATCCATAAGTACGTACATTGGTTGCGTGTTTGCTTTGTACTTTATGGTTTGTAATTCGCTCCATTTTTGACCAATGTATTTTAGTTTTTTTCCTGGTTTTAATTTAGAATCGACTATTTCGTGGTCTTTAAGTTTGCGTTTGTCATCTACGTATAGAGAAATTAAGACGACATCATTTTTTATAATGTCTAACACATTTGGTTTTATCCAAACATTCTGTTCCATTTTACGGCAGTTTACGCAGGCGTGTCCTGTAAAATCTATCATAACAGGTTTGCCTACTTTTTTAGCATATGCCAATCCTTTATCATAATCATTAAAAGCTAAAATATCATGAGGAGGCATTAAGTGAGCGCCATCAGGAATTTTACTGTGATCATTTGCCGAGCCAGAACCTAACTGTGTAAAACCAACCCCATAAGGCGATTCGCTATAATGCTGCGGAGGAGGAAATGCACTAATTAAATTTAAAGGAGCTCCCCAAAGTCCAGGAATCATATAAATAGTAAATGATAATACTAATAACCCTAAACTTAAACGGCCAACTGATATATGGTTTAATGGAGAATCGTGAGGTAATTGTATTTTTCCGAAAAGATATAACGCTAAGGTTCCAAAGATGGCAATCCATATGGCTAAAAAGACTTCACGCTCAAACCAATGTAGTTGTAATACTAAATCGGCATTCGATAAAAATTTGAATGCTAAAGCCAATTCTAAAAATCCTAAAACGACTTTAACCGTATTTAACCATCCACCAGATTTTGGTAAAGAATTTAACCATCCAGGGAATGCAGCAAATAATGCAAATGGTAATGCGATGGCTAAAGAGAAACCTAGCATGCCAACTATTGGCCCGATTTGGCTTCCGCCAGCAGCAGCTTCTACTAATAGTGTTCCTACAATTGGACCTGTACATGAAAATGATACAATAGCCAAGGCTAAAGCCATGAAAAAGATGCCAATTAAACCACCTCTATCTGCTTGAGAATCTACTTTGTTTGCCCAAGAATTAGGAAGCATAATTTCGAATGCCCCTAAAAACGAAGCCGCAAAAACTAATAATAAAATAAAGAATATAATATTAAACCAGACATTGGTTGATAATGCATTTAGAGCATCTGCACCAAATAACAAGCTAACGAGAATACCTAAAAGCACATAAATTAGAATAATTGATAATCCGTAGATTATAGCATTTCTTATTCCAGCAGCTTTAGTTTTACTTTGTTTGGTAAAGAAACTCACTGTCATAGGTATCATTGGGAATACGCATGGCGTTAATAACGCTGCAAAACCCGATAAAAAAGCAATGAAAAAGATACCCCATAATCCTTTTTCTGATGCTTTAGAAGATGATTCTTTTACATTGTTAGAATCTGCCACAGCAACACTATTTCCTTCAATAGGAAGATTAAATACCAAGTCAACTTCGGTAGGAGGTAAACATCGGGTATCATCGCAAACCATGAATTCTACAAAAGCATTCAGAGTTGTTTTATCACTTAAAACTTCAATCTTTTGTTCGAATGTTGCCGAATTAGCGAAAAATTTAATTTCCATATCAAAAACAGGGTCTTGTATGGTATGTCCTTTTTCTTCGGTTGTATTTCCTATAATTTTAAAAGCACCATTGTCATCATCAAAAGTGAACGTTGTTGGTACAGGACCGTCTTCTGGAACTTTTTGAGAATATAAATGCCACCCTTTTTCAATAGAGGCTTTTGCTATTAATTGATACTGACTATCTGAGATTTTTTCGACAGATGTAGTCCATTTTACGGGATCTAAAACTTGAGAATAACCGAGTGTAAATGATATTAATGCTAATAGAAAAATAAATTTTCTCATAGTTGTTGTATAATTATTTTATGTGAAATTTAAGGTCAACTTCAGTGGGAGGTAAGCATCTAGAGTCATCACAAACCATAAACTCGACAGAAGCATTTACTGTAAAGGCTTTTTGTGTTTTTAACTTTATGCGTTGTTCAAACGATGCTTTCGTTGCAAAATATTTTATCGTCATATTGAAAATGGGATCATCAATAACATGCCCCTCATCCTCCTTAGTATTTCCTTTTTTTAAATAGTTGCCGTTACCTTCATAAGAAAAACGAGTTGCAATAGGGCCATCTTCAGGGACAGTTTGTGAGTATAAATGCCATTTAGAGTCTATAGTCGCTGTCGCTATTAGAATAGCTTCAGTCTCTGATATTTTTTTCACACTAGTTGTCCATTTTACAGGTTCTAGTATTTGTGAATTACAAATGGTAAATGTTGTTAATGCAAAAAGAAGAATTATGTTTTTCATTTCTTTATTTTATTGAAGCAAATAAAAAGTATTTAATTTTTATATTGTGTCACTTATGTTACTCAAAAATTAATTACCGCTTATTCTTTTTGATTTAGTGATAAACTAAAGGTTTATATTAATACTGAACGTTTTAGGTTTTTAACCTATTAACCCACGAACTTAATCAAAAGTATACATAAAGATACTTTTATATCTTAATAAGACGTTAAAAAGAAATAACCCTTATTAAAAAGAAATGTTAAATGTTTAAAAATGATTTTTGGAAAGAGCTGTATTTGTAGCCAATTGAAAAAGTTTAAACCACTTCATTATTAAGAAATGTCTTTTATTAATGTGTCGTCGTTTTTAAAACAACCCATTAATTTCTGCATCAATAGTATTTATAATGCTACCTAAATCTTCAGGATTGTCAACAAAATCTAAATCGTCAACATCAATAATTAAAAGTTTGCCTTTATTATAACCATGAATCCAAGCCTCATAACGTTCGTTTAATCGACTTAAATAATCAATACTTATAGAGTTTTCGTAATCGCGCCCACGTTTATGAATTTGGGATACTAAGTTAGGTATAGAACTGCGTAAATAAATTAAAACATCTGGCCCTTGAACTAAAGATTCCATTAAGTCAAACAGTGATTTGTAATTTTCAAAATCTCTATTGGTCATAAGTCCCATAGCGTGCAAGTTAGGAGCAAAAATATGGGCATCTTCATAAATAGTTCTATCTTGAATAATATCTTTGCCGCTTTGACGTATTTGTAATACTTGACGAAAACGACTGTTTAAAAAATAAACTTGCAGGTTGAAACTCCAACGTTCCATTTGGTTGTAGAAATCGTCTAAATATGGATTGTCTACAACATCTTCCAATTGAGCTTCCCATTTATAGTGCTTTGCTAGTAATTTAGTGAGGGTTGTTTTTCCAGCGCCAATATTTCCGGCAATTGCTATGTGCATAGTATTATTTGGTTTTTATTTGGAATTCTTGAAGAGTTTCGTCGTTGTAAATATACAAGGTTTCGTTCGTTACAAAAAACTGATTTATTAAAAAATTAGGAGTTATAATGGGGGTTATGTTTTTAGTGTCTTCTTTTAAGTAAAACAGGGTGTTTTCTTTTTTTAAAATGATATTTCCATTAGTCTCTGTTATAGCTGTAAATCCAATATTTTCATGCTTTGTAATTAAACTCCCAAAATAATTGTAAACGTATAAAAAGTCTGTGGTTAAAAGGAAGCAATAATTGTAATTACTCTTTAAATCGATCACGGTACTTTTTATAGGTAGCGTTTTTGCCCGAATGGTATTGGTTTTGTAATCGTATAATTCTAATTGTTGTAAATCTTGATTAAGTATCCAGATTGTATTATCGGGACCTGTAGTGATATTGGATACATTTTTATAAGGTTGAAGCGTATTGAAGTCAATTTTATAAATTTCGGCAAGCCTATTATCTAAAATGATAACGGTATTGAACCCTTTGTAAAAAAGATTCGTTTTTAAAGGGTTAAAGGCATTGGCGGAATATATATCGCCAAGTTGTAAATTACTGTAATTCGTTAGTGTTTTATTGCTTTTTTTATGAAAAACATGGTTTTTAATATAAAAAAAGTTTTCAAAATCAGTGATGTCAACAAGTGTTTCTACATCAATGTTTAATTGTTTCATAAATGATGTTTCAATAGATTCTTGGGCGAATATTGAAAACGAAAAGAGTAGAAATGTAAAACGTAAGTATATCATTATAGCTCGAAAAGTACAAAAATCAAACCATTTTTATCGAAATAACTTAAAAGTGCTACTACGTGGGTTGGTCATTTAAAGGTTTTTTATTGTGTTTAAACTTTAAGAAACCTTTAACATTAGGGAGTTAAACCTATAAGTAGATTTGATGTCTAAGTGCTGTCAAACAGAAATCTTTTAACATCTAATTTAATCTATCCATTAAAATGAAATTCAATATTATTAAACTAACAATTTTATGTTGTGTTGCTTTTGTATCTACTAATGTCTTTGCTCAAGACGATTTTCAGGGCAAAGCCTATTATCAATCTAAAACCTCAGCCGATATGAGTCGATTTGAAAGAGAGGGTATGAGTGAAGATATTAAAAAGCGAATAGCAGATCGCATGAAAAATATGTTTGAGAAAGAATATGTTCTTACATTTAATAAAACAGAGTCAATTTATAAAGAAGAAGAGAAATTAGCTGCTCCAACTCAAGGTGGTGGCGGTGGAAGATTTGCAAGTATGATGTCTAGTTTTGCACCAGGACTTCAGTATAAAAATGTAAAAGAGGCTGTGCTATTGCAAGATCAAGAATTTTTTGGAAAGCAGTTCTTAATAAAAGATCCTTTAGAGAAATTAGAATGGGTAATGAGCGGGGAGACTAAACAAATTGGTAAATACATGTGTTTTAAAGCAACAACCCAAAAAGTAATTGCAGATTCAGGGATATCTAATTTTGGACCTCGAGGAAGAGGTGGAGATAATAATGATGACGCTGAAAAGAAGAAAGAAGAAGAGGCTAAAGAACCAAAAGCGGTAGAGGTAGTTGCTTGGTACACCATGCAGATTCCTGTAAATCAAGGCCCAGGAGACTATTGGGGATTGCCAGGTTTAATTTTAGAAATAAATGCTGGTAAAACCACCATTTTATGTTCTAAAATTGTTTTAAATCCAACAGAAAAAGACAATATCAAAAGACCATCAAAAGGAAAAGAGGTTACGAAAGAAGAATACAATAAAATTGTAAAAAAGAAGACTGAAGAAATGCGCGAAAACTTTAGAGGCAGAGGTGGTCGAGGCGGCGGCGGAAGACGCTAGTAAAATGTATTTCACTAAAAAAAAGCACATTTAACAAATCATCAATCATAAATTATGAAATTAAAAATCACGCTGCTGTTATTTCTAATAACAACAGCTGTCTTCGCTCAAATTAAATTAGAAGGCGTTGTAAAAGACAGTATTGGTAACCCTCTAGAACTAGCAAATGTGGTTGCTATAAATCAAGAAACAAAAGCCTTAGATGCTTATGGTATAACAAATGTTGCAGGGCGTTATAAGTTAAGTCTTAAAAAGAATGCTACTTATAAGCTTCAAGTCAGTTATATAGGGATGACGACAGGCGAGGAGCTTTTCGATACTAAGGAATCTGCAGTAGATAAAGATTTTGTATTACAGCCAGATAATGCGCTTGACGCCATAGAATTAGTTTACGAAATGCCGGTTGTAGTAAAAGGAGATACATTAATTTATAATGCCGATTCTTTTAATAAAGGAACAGAAAGAAAACTAGGAGATGTTCTTGAAAATTTACCAGGCGTAGAAATTAATGATGACGGAGAAATAGAAGTAGAGGGTAAAGTCGTTACTAAAGTCATGGTAGAAGGTAAAGAGTTTTTTGATGGCGATTCTAAATTAGCCACTCAAAATATTCCAGCGAATGCTGTAGATAAAGTGCAATTACTTAAAAATTTCGCAGAGGTAGGTCAGTTAAGTGGCGTTACTAACAATCAAGATAATGTTGCTATCAATATTAAATTAAAAGAAGGTAAAAAGAATTTTTGGTTTGGGAATATAACTGCTGGTGGTGGTGCGTCTAATCAAAATGGACTTTATTTATTTCAGCCTAAACTATTTTATTATAGCCCAGAATACAGTATAAATACCATTACCGATTTAAATAATATTGGAGAAATAGCTTTTACACGTCGCGATTATTTCAATTTTACTGGAGGCTTTAGAAGCCCGAGTCGCGATAGTGGCACGAATATTAATTTAGGAAGTAATAATCTTGGTTTTCTAACAGTTCAAAACAATAGAGCTAAAGATATCATTACGAAGTTTAGCGCAGCTAATTTTAGTTGGTCGCCAAACAAAGCTTTAGATTTAAGTGGATTTGCAATCTTTTCTAATAGTAAAACAGAATTGCAAGAAAACAGAGATATTCAATATGTGGATTTAGTTAATGCCGACCGAGACGAAAGAACAGAGAGTAATACGTTGCAACGAAGTGATTTAGGGATGCTTAAATTATCGGCTAAATATAAACCGAATGCCAAAAACCAGTTAAATTATGATATTTTAGGTCGTATATCAAAAGAATCTCAAGATCAAAATGTGGAATCAACACAGGTAGGTAATATAGTTGAATTTGAGAGTTCTAGTCCATATAGTATCAGTCAAAACTTAAATTACTACTACACCCTTAACGAAACAAATATTTTTGCGGTAGAAGTACAGCATTTGTTACAAGATGAAGACCCTTTCTATAATGCAACATTAGAGGATAAAGATAAGTATGAAGACACGGCAAATATTTTAGGTTTAGATGGTGCGCAAGTTAATTATAATTTAGCTCAAGAAAAACGTATTAAGTCTAATCAAATGGACGCCAAGATTGATTATTGGAACATACTAAATAATAAAAGTGATATTAATTTTACTTTAGGAACTATTTTAAGTAGTCAAAAATTCAATTCTAATATTTTTCAGTTTTTAGATGATGATTCTGTTTTTGATACAACGCCAACCATTAATGATGGTTTAGATGAAAACGCTATTAAATACAATTTTAGCGACATCTATTTAGGCGCGCATTATAGATTGAAATCGGGTATTTTTACCTTTACTCCAGGTGTGTCTGCGCATGCTTATAGTGCAAAAAATACTCAATTTAATATACAAGTAACGGATAATTTTTTTAGACTATTGCCTGATTTTAATATGAGAATGCAATTAAAAAAGAGTGAGCAACTTATTTTAAATTATGGGATGCAAACACAATTTACAGATGTTTCTAATTTTGCAAGAGGGCTTGTGCTTAATAGTTATAATGCTTTGTTTTATGGGGTTCCCGAGTTAGAAAGTGCTTTAACTCA
This sequence comes from Algibacter sp., assembly GCA_039985655.1. Classification (GTDB taxonomy): domain Bacteria; phylum Bacteroidota; class Bacteroidia; order Flavobacteriales; family Flavobacteriaceae; genus Postechiella. The sequence continues at coordinate 47,277 of JBDWSF010000013.1, forward strand.
TAATTTGAGCTTGGTGTATTCAAGTTTTAATATGTTTAATTACACTAATGTTTTTGCTAGATTAAACTATAGTAAAACTGTAGATAATATAATAAATGATTCTAAATTTGAAGATATCGTTATTAGAGAGAGTTTTCCTGTTATTTCAATGTTTTCTGATGAAACCGCAAGTGCTAGCGGGCGTTTTCAACGTACGTTTGGTAAATTAAGAGCAAGCTTAAATGGTAATTTTAACTACTCTAAGCTTAATCGATTGGAAGAAGGTGATCCAACGGTTAATGAAAGTTTTTCGCAAACTTATAGAGCAGAATTAAGAACTAATTTTAAAACAGCACCAAACATCGAATTAGGTTACCGTTATAATATTCAAGATAATAATTTAGGAGATAGAAAAACAAAATTCTTTACAAAAGCACCTTCGGTTGAAGTTGATGCGCTTATCTTAAAATCGTTTACGTTAAAATCGGACTACTCATATAATAATTTTAGTGATGAAGCCGGTACACTTAATAGCTATGAGTTTTTAAATGCATCGCTATCCTATAAAAAAGATGCAGATGCTAAATTTGAATACGAGATTAAGGCGACCAACTTATTTGATACGAAATCTCAAAATAATGTAAATACGGGAACCTTATCTGTAAGTGCGACGGAATATTTTATTCAGCCGTTATATGTCTCGTTTAGATTGCGTTACGAATTGTAAAGCGAATAGAGGGTTTAATGATATGGTTTAGTAGTCTTTGAGAGATTTTATTTTGTTGAAAAATATATCGAGAAGTTGTCTCTATTTATTTTGCTCAATTCACAAATAATAATATATTTGCCATCGGTTTTGGGGAGATACTCAAGCGGCCAACGAGGGCAGACTGTAAATCTGCTGACTACGTCTTCGTAGGTTCGAATCCTACTCTCCCCACTTTAACTCGAAAAGTCTGCTTTTGCAGACTTTTTTGATTTTACAGAAAACGAAAATGTTTTTTTTGAGTTCGTTTAACGATTGATATAAGCCCCATTTAACAGGGCTTATATAGCGTTGAAAGTCGATTTAATTATATTAGGAATTAATTTTTCTTCTAAAGAATGAACTTTGTTTCCCCCAATCCAAGTTTCAACAACCTGAATTGATCTCATATTTAAATATGCTTTATAAGGCTCGTCCATTTCCATAGGGTTTTTTTCTAAAACCACGAAGTCTGCGAGCTTACCGATTAATAAAGAGCCTACTAACTTATCAGCATGACATTGGTAGGCTGCGTCTATGGTTACGGCTCTTAAGGCTTGATAAGTTGTTAAACATTCTTTTTTATTTAGTACAGATGATATTTTTAACTCATCAAAAGCTTTTTCTAGATTTTCATCCTTGGCGTGCCATTTGTCATAGTATTCTTTTGCTTTAGGAGAGGCTTCTAATACTCTGGTAATGGCTTGCTCTGCATACCTTAATGGACCTAATGGACTTACGTTATTATCACTATGTAAACTTATTTTAAGGTCAGCACTAAGCGTAGATTGACATAAATCTAGATGAGTAGAGGCTTTATTATTTACGCTAACTTCGGTGCCGTTAGTTCCGTCAGGAAAAATATACCCATTAAATATATCCCCCCAATACCCTACATGTCCTATCAAGAAACTAGGCAGGATTTCTAGTTCTCCCATTGACTTGACTCCTTTTTCATTTAATAAAGAACAATGTTCTATTCTATTTCTTAAAGTTTTAAATTTCTCTAGTGAAAGTTTTTTGTCAGGAAATTTATCATTACTAACGCCTTCTATTGATGCTTCATATGCTTCTATTGTTTTATTTACGATTTCATCTCCATTAGCATGGATTATAACAGGCCAATCGTGTAAAAGAATTTTATTGATTAATTCTTTTCTATTTTTATCTGGATTATTTTCTCCATCCATCTCGGCTTGATCCTTAAAGTTATCAATCCCATTTTCACATGGTGGGCATACATAATTATGAGATTGATAGCCCGTAAGTCCTTGGTTTGAACCATCGGATACAATTTTTACACTTGCCCAATAAGCGTTAATATTTTCTTCATTAGGCTTTTCGAACTCATTATTTGCTTCAAAAAAACGATCTAATTGATCACCTGCTGTTTCTTTATCCGAGAAGATGTCATATAGAAAAGACATTCCTATCCGCATATCATGATTTTTATCCAAAAAAAGATCAGCCCATCCTTCATCTTCCTTAAAATTATATTTCATGCCAGCATCATAAAGCATCGTAATTCCTTTTTCTCTAGCGGATTTCATATATGAATCAATAGCATCATTAACACACTCTCCTCCTTGTATCTCTTTCAGTTGTTGTTCATTTATCGCCATTAAAGCAGGTTCCATTTGAGTTAACTCATTTAGAACACCTCGACTCTTTCTAACCGAAGCAATATCTTTTTCGCCATATTTGTTATCATTTTCCATATAGATACAAGTCGCATCTATTGCAGGCGTATTTAAGTATGCTGTATGCATTGAAGCACTTATTATTAAAATAGGAATAGCTTCACATTCATCTTGAAGATAATCAAAGAAGTCGCTGTCAAAACAGTTTTCGATTGTAATGTCACCATGATTATCAGGATTAGGATAAACGTCCCATATCATAGATGGATCTATTCCATATCCAAGAAGCCAAAAAGATTTATTTTGCGTTTTGTTATAATTCTTTATTTTTTCTAAATTTTCAGATATAAGTTGTCTTATATCATGTTTATTATATTCAAGTTTAAGGAAGTCTCCCGTAAATGGAGAATAATCGTTGAAGAACTCTTGGTTTTCATTTTCGCTATTCTTGAAAGTTGTTTTCATGATTATAGAAGAGGGAACAATATGGCAATGTGGCTCAATTAATCCAGGAAGTATTGTTTTTTGACCTAATCTATTAATGTTAGAATTACTTATTGTATGTTGACTTATTCCAGAACTTAATAAAATTTCAATTTTAATTTGCTCCTCTGTCATGTCTTCTGTGTAATTTATTTTTCCTATCCATCTAACGCTATTTTCTTTTACTAACATAGCGTTAAAAAAATCAGAATAACTTTCTGGAACATGATCTTCCCCCCATATTTCCATAGGGTAAATTTTAGCATCAACAAAAATATTATTTGGAAGAAGTTGATCTTCTTCTTCTTGTAAAGGAGTTACTTGTTTTAGTTTACGAACCTTAAGGTCTTTAATCAGTAAGTCAATTGCAGGGTGATAGCATCCGCACCCAATTTTACATTCATGATTGTGTTTAGTCATTTTTTTGATATTAGATTAAGTGTGTTTTATTTATTTATAACCGAGTTATATGGGTATGAAATCGTTTTTTATACCTGACATTAAACAAATATAGTTGAAAATTTTTACAAAATAAAGAGGTTTTGTATTACAAAATAAATTGTAAAACTCGTATAGTATTAAGAATCCATTTTTAGTAATCAAAAACGTTTTTACGTTTATCAACGTAAACTAGCTTTTCCCAAGTAAACAACTCTACATTTAGTGTTACAGGTAATCAGTTAGGTTGTTTAAAGGTTTTAGAAACCGTTTCATATAACAGATCTGTAGAGTTCATGCAATTAGTTTAATACCGACAGCTTTAAAAACATAACCACCGTTGAAAGACGGTGGTTTTTTGTAATAAAATAAACTAGATGTGCCAAGGGAACTTGTAAAAAATAAACATTGTTAAGTTTAGAGAAAACGTTATAAAAGTTTAAATGCTATAGCTCCTTGATACATCCTAATCTGGACAAGTCACTATTTTTAGTTTTTGTGAAAGTCCACTTTTGGTTACTTCTTTCTGTGTTTGGCTATACGTCAATATTGCCACCATTCTTTTTTGTGAAAAGTATAAAGTCTATACTTACAGTTGCTTTAAGCTATTCTTATATTCACTTAATCTTCTATCTGTATTTTTAGCGCCTAAATCAATAGCCTTTTTATCGTATTTCTTGACGCTCTTTTTGTCTTTCATTTGTTTATATACATTTCCTAAAATATTATATGGTCTTGCTGTTTCAGGAGATTTATCGATATAATAAGTCATTAGCTTCATGGCCATTTTGGCATTGTTATTTTTTAAATAAAACGTAGCAAACATACTGGCGTGGTTATAATGTGTAATGCTTAGCATATTTTTTCGTAAAAAATATTTAATATACTGATTGAAAGCATCATAGTTTTCATCGGACATTGCAGTGAAAACAATACTTTTACATGAATATAGATAATCTGTTGTGTTTCTTTCCTCTGAAAATGATATTTAACTTTTCTATTCCTATAATACGATTCTAAATACTCGTTTTCTCCATTTGAAATCGTTTTAATTTAGAATTGGTATTATGCTCGACGTATAAACGAAGGTAGCTGAGAATTTAACAAAATCAAGTGTCGTAGTAGGTCAAAAAAGCCTCATAAAATTAATTATGAGGCTCAAAATATTATTAAGAATCAGTTTTTACAAACCAAAAACATCTTTTACTTTATCTACGTAATCTAATTTTTCCCAAGTAAACAATTCTACATCTAGTGTTATAGATGCTCCATTAGGTTGTTTAAAGGTTTTAGAAACCGTTTCGTTTTTACGTCCCATATGTCCGTAAGCAGCAGTTTCACTATATATTGGCAAACGTAATTTTAAACGTTCTTCTATAGCAAATGGGCGCATATCAAAAATTTGAGATACTTTTTCAGCAATCTCTCCATCCGTCATATTAAAAGCACATGTGCCATAAGTGTCAACAAAAATTCCCATAGGTTCTACAACACCAATAGCGTAACTTACTTGTACTAAAATCTCATCTGCAACACCAGCCGCAACTAAGTTTTTAGCAATGTGACGTGTGGCATAAGCAGCACTTCTATCTACCTTACTGGGATCTTTTCCTGAGAAAGCACCACCACCGTGGGCACCTTTACCACCGTAAGTATCAACAATAATTTTTCGACCTGTTAACCCCGTGTCTCCATGAGGGCCTCCAATAACGAACTTTCCTGTTGGGTTAATGTGGTATTTAATATCGTCGTTAAATAAATTACCAATAGTTTCTGGTAATTTAGAAATAACACGAGGTATTAAAATATCAACAATGTCTTTTCTAATTTTAGCAAGCATCGCTTCATCTTCATCAAAATCGTCATGTTGCGTAGAAACAACAATCGCATCAATACGTTGCGGAACATTATCATCACTATATTCTATGGTTACCTGACTTTTAGAATCAGGTCTTAAATAAGCAATATCTTTATTTTCGCGACGTAAAGCAGCTAATTCTTTAAGAATTAAATGCGATAAGTCTAATGCCAAAGGCATAAAGTTTTCGGTTTCGTTGGTTGCGTAGCCAAACATCATGCCTTGATCACCGGCGCCTTGTTGCTCTTTGCTGCCACGATCTACACCTTGATTAATATCTTGAGATTGCTCGTGTATTGCAGAAAATACACCACACGAATTACCGTCAAACATGTATTCGCCTTTGGTATATCCAATTTTATTAATAGTATCTCTAGCTATTTTTTGAACGTCTAAATAGGTGGTCGATCTAACTTCGCCAGCAAGTACGACTTGTCCTGTTGTTACAAGGGTTTCGCAGGCTACTTTCGAATCGACATCAAAAGCTAAAAAGTTATCAATTAAAGCATCACTAATTTGATCCGCTACTTTATCTGGGTGTCCTTCAGAAACACTTTCCGAAGTAAATAAATACGCCATTTAATTATGTTTTTAAGTAAGATTTGACGAGAACGTCGCAGGAAGTTTACACTGCCTTTAGCATTTTTTCTTGTGCTGAACTCGTTTCATTATCCTTTAATGATTTTAAAAAACTAAATTCAGTACAAAGAGGTTGCAATCAGTCAAATCCTTCCTCTATTATTTGTTCGACAAAAATAAAAAAATTAAATTAAAAGAGAGTTGATTTTTACTTTTTTCATGAATATGTTGGTGGTTAGATTTTTATTATGAATATTTGCCAAATCAATTATGAATAAACAAATTTTAAATAAGGTAATTATCGAAGTCATTGTGGCTATTTCACAGGGATAAGAAGGCGTTATTTAAATATGAAATAAATTTAAAGAGCCTTCTAGAAATAGAAGGCTCTTTTATTGTATGTTTTTTTGAAATTGAACATCATAAAAATATTCATTTAAACAGCTGAAATTTAGTTAATTACAGTGTTATTGGTGGTGTTGAATTTATTTTAATATTGCAATAAAAAACGGGTATAATAACCTATTATTTTAATTTCGTTAATTGTTTTAATCGATTGCAGACTTTTTAACAAAAATCTTAAATCGTTATTGAATTAAAAACTAAACAAGATAAAAGCATAAAATTTCTTTAAGAAATATGAAAGAACTTAATAAATACAGTAAAGCAGTTACTCAAGATTCTACACAGCCAGCAGCGCAATCTATGTTATATGCTATTGGTTTTTCTGATGAAGATTTCCATAAACCTTTAGTCGGTATTGCTAGTACAGGTTTCGAAGGTAACCCGTGTAATATGCATTTAAATCATTTAGCTAAATTAGCTAAAGATGGAACAAAGAATGCAGATTTAGTAGGTCTTATCTTTAATACTATTGGTGTTTCTGATGGTATTTCTATGGGAACTCCAGGGATGAGATATTCATTACCATCTCGTGATGTTATTGCAGATTCTATGGAAACTGTTGTACAAGGGATGAGTTACGACGGATTGATTACTGTAGTAGGTTGCGATAAAAATATGCCAGGGGCGCTAATGGCGATGATTCGTTTAAATCGCCCTTCTATTTTAGTTTTTGGTGGAACAACAGATTCTGGATGTCATGAAGGAAAGAAATTAGATATTGTATCTTCTTTTGAAGCTTGGGGATCTAAGGTTGCTGGAACCATGGAAGAAGCAGAATATAAAGAAATAATTAAAAAAGCAATTCCAGGTCAAGGTGCTTGTGGTGGTATGTATACTGCAAATACTATGGCATCTGCAATAGAAGCTTTAGGAATGGCCTTACCTTATAATTCATCTAATCCAGCAAGTAGTGAGCTTAAAAGAGCAGAATCTATAAAAGCAGGTGAATCGATGCGCTTATTACTTGAAAAAGATATTAAACCATTAGATATAATTACGCGTAAATCTTTAGAAAACGCGATTCGTTTAGTCACTATTCTTGGTGGTTCTACAAATGCAGTATTACACTTCTTAGCCATTGCTAGATCTGCACAAATAGATTTTACACTTAAAGATTTTCAAGATATTAGTGATAACACACCATTTATTGCCGATTTAAAACCAAGTGGTAAATATTTAATGGAAGATATACATGCTGTAGGCGGTATTCCAGCAGTATTAAAATACTTATTGAAAAAAGGATTATTACATGGCGATTGTTTAACCGTAACAGGGAAAACATTAGCAGAAAATTTATTGGAGGTTCCAGATTTAGAGGAAGGGCAAGATGTTATTATGCCATTAGAAAATCCAATTAAGGCTACAGGTCATTTACGTATGTTATATGGTAATTTAGCAGAAGATGGTAGTGTTGCTAAAATTACAGGTAAAGAAGGATTAAGTTTTGTTGGAAAAGCAAAAGTTTTTGAAGGTGAGTATGCTGCCAATGACGGTATTCGTGATGGAAAAGTAGAGAGTGGAGATGTTGTTGTTATTCGTTACGAAGGTCCAAAAGGAGGTCCAGGAATGCCAGAAATGTTAAAGCCAACAGCTGCTATTATGGGGGCTGGATTAGGTAAAGAAGTAGCATTAATTACAGATGGTCGTTTCTCTGGTGGAACGCACGGTTTTGTAGTAGGGCATATTACACCAGAAGCTCAAGAAGGTGGTACGATTGCTTTTGTAAAAGATGGCGATATGATTACTATTGATGCAGAAACAAATAGTATTTCTTTAGAAGTTTCAGAAGAAGAATTACAAAAAAGAAGACAAAACTGGGTAGCACCAGCATTAAAATTCGATAGAGGTGTCCTTTATAAATATGCACGCTCGGTCTCATCGGCATCTAAAGGATGTGTTACCGATGAATTTTAATTAAACATTGCATTCCGAGTTTATACTGAGCGCAGTCGAAGTAAAAGCAGGAACCTCATTAATAAAGGTGAGAATTATGAATACAGAAACAGAAAATAAAATAAAACAAGTGGCAGAACAAACAGAACGTATTACGGGAGCTGAAGCCATTATAAGATGCTTACTAGCCGAAGGTGTAGATATTCTTTACGGATATCCAGGTGGCGCTATTATGCCCGTTTATGACGAATTATATAAATATAGAGATCAAATACATCACGTATTAACACGTCATGAACAAGGTGCTGCACACGCTGCCCAAGGCTATGCGCGAATTTCTGGTAGAGTAGGTGTTGCTATGGCAACCTCCGGACCAGGAGCTACGAACTTAATAACTGGTATTGCAGATGCTCAAATAGATTCTACGCCGTTAGTTTGTATTACTGGGCAAGTCCCTTCAGCGTTGTTAGGAAGTGATGCCTTTCAAGAAACTGATATTGTAGGTATTTCTACGCCAGTTACTAAATGGAATCATCAAGTTACCAAAGCGTCTCAAATCCCTGAAGTGTTGGCTAAGGCATTTTATATTGCTAGGAGTGGACGTCCAGGACCTGTTTTAATAGATATTACAAAAGATGCTCAGTTTGAAGAGTTCGATTTTAAATATGAAAAATGTAAAGGTGTAAGGAGTTATATTCCTGTACCAAAAACAGATCTTGAATCTGTTACTGCAGCAGCAGAATTAATTAATAACGCTAAAAAACCAATGATTGTTTGGGGACAAGGTGTTATTTTAGGTCAAGCTGAAGCAGAACTTAAAAAGGTTGTCGAAAAATCGGGTATTCCTGCGGCTTGGACTATCCTTGGTGCATCGGCATTACCAACATCACATCCTTTAAATATAGGAATGGTTGGCATGCACGGTAATTATGCGCCAAATAAATTAACGAACGAGTGCGATGTGCTTATTGCTATTGGTATGCGTTTTGACGATCGTGTTACCGGAAATTTAGCATCATACGCAAAGCAAGCTAAAGTCATTCATTTTGATATAGATCCTGCAGAGATTAACAAGAATGTACATGCAGATGTTGCTGTTTTAGGAAACTCTAAAGAAAGTTTAGCATTGTTATTAGAGCAATTAAATGAAAACTCTCATGAAGCTTGGCATCAAGAGTTTAAAGATTTATATGCTATTGAATTCGATAAAGTCATTAAAGACGATATTTCTCCAACCAAAGACGGGTTAACAATGGGAGAAGTAATAGAACAAATTAATATAGAAACTAAAGGAAATGCGGCTATTGTATCTGATGTTGGACAGCATCAAATGATTGCATGTCGTTATTCTGAATTTAACGTTACTAAAAGTAATATTACTTCGGGTGGTTTAGGGACTATGGGCTTTGCATTACCAGCAGCAATAGGAGCGAAAATGGCAGCGCCAGAGCGCGAAGTTGTAGCTATTATTGGCGATGGTGGTTACCAAATGAATATTCAAGAGTTAGGCACTATTTTTCAGCAAAAAGCAGCAGTGAAAATAGTGGTGCTTAATAATGAGTTTTTAGGTATGGTGCGCCAGTGGCAACAGTTGTTTTTCGATAAGCGTTATGCGTCAACAGAAATGACAAATCCAAATTTTGTAGCCATTGCAGAAGGGTATTATATAAAAGCTAGAAAAGTAGTAAAGCGTGAAGAATTAGCAGATGCCGTTAAGGAAATGATAGAGTCAAAAGAGTCTTATTTCTTAGAGGTGTGTGTTGAAAAGGAAGGGAATGTATTTCCTATGATTCCTAGTGGGGCATCGGTTTCAGATGTGCGTTTAAGCTAAATTTAGAATAGAGAAAATAGAATAAAGAAAATAGACCGGAGTATAAAGATGGTAAATATATAGAATTGATGGTTTTTCCGCGAAAGCGATAACATCTTTTTCTCTAGCATCTTTTCTCTTTTATCTTTAATAGAAATGGACGAAGAAATAAAAACATTAACGATTTCAATTTATACCGAAAATAATATCGGTTTATTAAATCGTATTTCTGCGATTTTTCAGCGTAGAACAATAAACATTGAAAGTTTAACGACATCTCAATCTGAAATTGAAAATGTAAACAGGTTTGTTATTGTTGTAAATATTACAGAAACTCAGGCTAAGAAAATTGTTGGTCAGTTCGAAAAGCAAATCGAAGTTATTCGTGCGTATTATCACACCGACGAGGAGACTATTTATACAGAGTCTTGCATGTTTAAAATCAAATCAAATTTATTGTTTGAAGAACCTCAAATTCAAAACATAATAAAAGATAGTAACTCAAGAATAGTTACTGTTAATAAAGAGTTTTTTGTGCTAGAAAAATCTGGTAGAAGAAACGAAATAGAATCTTTACGTCGAGACTTAAGTACTTTTGGTATTATGCAGTTTGTGCGTTCTGGGCGTATTGCAGTAACAAAAGATAAAATGAAAGTAACAGAAATGCTTAGTGCATTCAATAATCAATAACACAATTATTAAAATGGGAAATTATTTTAACACACTATCTTTAAGAGATAAATTAAATCAATTATCGAAGTGTAGGTTTATGGACGCTTCAGAATTTGAAGATGGAGTAAATGCTTTAAAAGGTAAAAAAATGGTCATCGTAGGTTGCGGTGCACAAGGATTAAATCAAGGATTAAACATGAGAGATTCTGGTTTAGATATTTCTTATGCGTTGCGTGATGCTGCTATTGCAGAAAAACGTCAATCTTTTATAAATGCATCAGAGAATGGATTTGTAGTTGGTACTTACCAAGAATTAATTCCTACTGCAGATGTTGTGTTAAATTTAACGCCAGATAAGCAACACACAAGTGTTGTAAAAGCGGTGATGCCTTTAATGAAAAAAGGAGCAACATTAACGTATTCTCATGGTTTTAATATCGTTGAAGAAGGCACGCAAGTTCGTGAAGATCTTACGGTTATTATGGTGGCGCCAAAATGTCCAGGAACAGAAGTTCGTGAAGAATATAAAAGAGGTTTTGGAGTGCCAACATTAATTGCTGTACACGAAGAAAACGATCCAGAAGGAAAAGGTTGGGCGCAAGCTAAAGCTTATGCTGTAGGTACTGGTGGTGATAGAGCAGGTGTATTAGCATCTTCTTTTATTGCTGAGGTAAAATCTGATTTAATGGGAGAACAAACCATTCTTTGTGGATTATTACAAACGGGATCTATCCTTTGTTTCGACAAAATGATTGAAAAAGGAATTGATGCTGGATATGCTTCAAAATTGATTCAATATGGATGGGAAACGATCACTGAAGGTCTTAAATATGGTGGTATTACCAACATGATGGATCGTCTTTCTAATACAGCCAAAATTAAAGCTTTTGAATTATCAGAAGAATTAAAAGATATTATGCGTCCGTTATTCCAAAAGCATATGGATGACATTATTGAAGGGAACTTCTCTGCTGGAATGATGGCAGATTGGGCTAACGATGATAAAGATTTATTAGGTTGGAGAGCTGCAACTGCAGAAACTGCCTTTGAAAAAACACCTGCTGGAGATGTTGAGATTTCTGAGCAAGAGTTTTATGATAATGGAGTGTTAATGGTAGCTATGGTAAGAGCTGGTGTTGAGTTAGCTTTTGAAGCAATGACCGATTCTGGAATTATTGAAGCTTCTGCATACTACGAATCTTTACACGAAACACCACTTATTGCAAATACAATTGCAAGAAAGAAATTATACGAAATGAACTCTGTGATTTCGGATACTGCTGAATACGGATGTTACTTATTCGATCACGCATGTAAGCCTTTATTAACAGATTTCATGAAAACTATTGATACAGATGTTATTGGTAAAGCTTATGCTACAGATAATGGAGCAGGAGTAGATAACGCTAAATTAATCGAAGTAAATGCTGCATTAAGAAATCACCCAGTAGAAAAAGTAGGTGAGTTTTTAAGAGCATCTATGACAGCTATGAAGCCAATAGTATAAAAATACACCACAGCTAATTATTACTAACTAAACTAGCTAACTAACACATTAATTTGTGTACACGGCCTGTCAAACTTAAACCTTGACAGGTCTTCTTGTTTAAAGTCATGGAAATACACGATTAAAAATGTTTAATTATGTAAAATATTTTTAATTAAAAAAATAATTCCTCATCATATCCTACAGGCCTTGTTCTGACCTTGTAAGTATTAGAATTAAATAAAACAAAAATAATTAGAAGTTTAAGCGTCAAAATTAGATTAATCAATAATTCAAAACAAAATGAATCAGGAAAAACAAATATATTTTCCTAGTATAGAGGATATAAAAAAGGCTGCAGAAACGATTAAAAACGTTTCGTCTGTGACGCCATTAAGTCCTAGTTTGAGGTTTTCTAAAACCTATCAATCTAATGTGTTTTTTAAAAGAGAAGACTTGCAACAAGTCCGTTCTTATAAAATTCGAGGCGCATATAATAAAATTAGCACACTAACGACTACCGAGTCTAAAAACGGAGTGGTTTGTGCAAGTGCTGGAAATCATGCGCAAGGTGTTGCGTTATCTTGCAAACTTTTAAAAATTAGAGGAACTATTTTTATGCCAATGCCAACCCCAAAACAAAAGGTGGCACAGGTTAAAATGTTTGGCGAAGGTTATATTGAGATAAAACTTGAAGGTGATACATTTGATGATGCTTTTGAGGCTGCAAAGTTTGAATGTGAGGAGCTTAATAAAGTTTTTATTCATCCATTTAATGATGAAAAAGTAATTGAAGGACAGGCCACGGTTGGTTTAGAGATTTTGGAGCAATTTGAAAAGCCAATTGACTATGTATTTATACCAGTTGGTGGTGGCGGACTAGCATCAGGGCTATCAACGATTTTTAAAGCCTTGTCGCCAAACACCAAAATTATTGGAGTAGAGCCAGCAGGTGCGCCATCTATGTCGATGTCGATCAAGAATAATATGAATACTCAGATTGAAGACATAGAAAAATTTATTGATGGCGCGGCAGTAAAACGTGTTGGTGATCTGAATTTTTCTATTTGTAAGCAAAACCTTGACGAGATGATTACCATTCCAGAAGGGAAAGTGTGTCAAACTATTTTAGATTTGTATAATAGAGATGCCATAGTGGTAGAACCAGCAGGTGCATTAAGCATTACGGCTTTAGACTTTTATAAAGAAGACATAAAAGGAAAAAATGTAATTTGTGTAATAAGCGGCAGTAATAACGATATTACTCGTACGGCCGAAATTAAAGAACGTGCCTTATTGTTCGCGAATTTAAAACACTATTTTATCGTAAAATTTCCACAACGTGCAGGAGCGCTAAAAGAATTTGTAGTTGATATTTTAGGTCCAAATGATGATATCACACATTTTGAATATGTTAAAAAAACGAATAGAGAAAATGGATCTGCAGTTGTTGGTATCGAATTAAAATCTGCTGATGATTTAGAACCATTAATGAATAGAATGAAAACGCAGAATTTTTATGGTGATTACCTAAATAATAAACCAAATTTGTTCCAATTTTTGGTATAATACATCCTCATTAATTTAAGAAAAACCCGAAATCGTTTTCGTTGTGATTTAGCCATTTATGCGTATTTTGAATATGCTTTCTATGATATTTTCATTTACTTTGATTAAACTAAACAGTTAATTCAACTTAATAAAATCGTATTATGGAAATTCCAGAAGCATATAAAATAACTAAACTTGTACATCAAAAAACATATTTAGTTGATGGAGAATTAAAACAATGGACAGGTGAAACTGCAGAAGTTTATTCGACAATATCATCTACTAAAGATTATAAACCAACCTTATTAGGAACCATTCCTCAATTAGACGAAGCAGCAGCTATGTCGGCTTTAAAGTCTGCAACCAGTGCTTATGGTAAAGGTCAAGGTTTATGGCCAACAATGAAAGTTGTAGATCGAATTGCTTGCATGGAAAAGTTTGTAGAACAAATGAAAACCAAGCGAGAAGAAGTTGTTAAACTTTTGATGTGGGAAATTGGTAAAAATTTACCTGATTCTGAAAAGGAGTTCGATAGAACGATCGATTATATTTACGATACTATCGAAGCTTATAAACAAATCGATCGCGATTCAGCCAAGTTCGAAAAAAACTCAGGTGTTTATGCGCATATTCGCCGTGGACCATTAGGAACTGTTTTATGTTTAGGGCCATATAATTATCCGTTAAACGAAACCTTTACATTACTTATTCCTGCTTTAATAATGGGAAATCCTGTTATTTTTAAGCCTGCAAAAATAGGCGTATTACTTATTTCACCTTTATTAGAAGCGTTTCAAAATAGTTTTCCAAAAGGCGTCGTAAATATCGTTTATGGACGCGGTCGTGTTATAGCAACGCCAATTATGCAATCGGGTAAAATAGATGTACTCGCTTTAATAGGAAATAGTAAATCTGCTAATGCGTTACAAGCGCAACACCCTAAAGGAAATAGGTTGCGTATGGTTTTAGGTTTAGAAGCTAAAAACCCTGCTATAGTATTGGCAGATGCCGATTTAGATTTAGCAGTAGATGAGTGTATTGCTGGATCTTTGTCTTTTAACGGACAACGTTGTACAGCCTTAAAAGTATTATACGTTCACGAATCTGTTGTAGAAGAGTTTAATAGACGATTTGCTTTTAAAGTAGACCAACTTAAATTTGGAAATCCATGGGAGTCTGGAGTAAAATTAACACCGTTACCAGAAGCTGATAAACCAGCATATATTCAAGAATTAATTGACGATGCCAAAGAAAAAGGAGCTCGTATTCTAAATAAAAAAGGAGGAGATACTTCTGATAATTTTATTTTTCCTGCAGTTTTATATCCTGTGACAAAAAATATGCGTGTTTTTGAAGAGGAACAGTTTGGACCCGTAGTGCCTATTGTTTCTTTTTCTGATATTGATGAGCCTTTAGACGATATGGCAGAATCTAATTATGGACAACAAGTGAGTTTGTTTGGGAAAAATGTAAATACATTATCACCATTAATAGATACTTTAGTGAATTTGGTATGTCGTGTAAATTTAAATAGTTCTTGCCAACGTGGACCAGATGTGTACCCATTTACAGGACGAAAAGATTCCGCATATGGTACATTAAGTGTACACGATGCGTTAAGGTCGTTTTCTATTAGAACATTTGTAGCGTCAAAGGATAACGATTATAACAATGCGATTCTAAATGAATTATTAGAAAAGAAAACATCTAATTTTATTAGTACAGATTATATTTTATAATTCGATACCATATAATGAATAATGCGTTTTTAAGTGCAATTTTTTTCAATGAATAAAATTGTACAACATTAATTGTATATATGTTTATATTTGATGAGATAAAAATGATTAAAAGAATATATATGAAAACAATTAAGTACGTATTAGCATCTGTTTTTGCTTTAACAATTTTGGTGAGCTGTGGAGGAGAAAAGAAGAAAGAAGAAAAAAAACCAGAGAAAGTAAAGCTTGGTGTTAAGAAAGAAGTAAAGCAAGTAGAAAATGAAATTGCCGAAATTGTAATTTCTGGTGATGACTTAATGAAGTTTGACAAATCTGAAATTAAAGTAAAAGCAGGACAAAAAGTAAAAATAACTTTAAGGCATAAAGGAAAGTTAGATTTAAATGTAATGGGACATAATTTTGTGCTTCTTAAGAAAGGGACTAGTATAGCTGCTTTCGCAAGAAAAGCTGCGGTGTCTAAAGATAATCAATACATCCCTAAAGATACGCAAGATGTTATTGCTCATACAGGTTTAGTTGGTGCTGGTCAGACAACCTCTGTGGAATTTGTTGCTCCAGAAGCAGGGACTTATGATTTTTTATGTAGTTTTCCTGGGCATTATGCTATGATGAAAGGTAAGTTTATCGTAGAGTAGGAGGTTTATTATAAAACTAAAGTATTACTATAACAAATGCTCCTAATTGAAAAAGTTAAGGAGCATTTATTTTAAGTATGAATGATAGTTTATAACAAATGATTCATGATTTATGAGTGAGAAATCTACATGTTTATATATTTGATTAAATAAAAAAAATAATGAGAAGAGTAATATTATTGTTAAGTTTTCTATCTATCATATTTGTTTTTTCTTGTAAAGAAAAAGAATACGAAGATATTATTTACGAAAAACCAGAAATAGTAAAAGAAGCACCTTCAGATTTTCTTACACCAGAGGAAAGTATGAAAACATTTTACTTGCCAGAAGGTTATAAAGTCGAGCTTGTTGCTAGTGAACCTATGATTGATGAACCCGTAGCTATTGCATGGGATGGTGATGGTAGGATGTATGTTGCAGAAATGAATACATACATGCAAGATGTAAATGGAAGCGGGACAAATAGGTCTATTAGTAAAATAAAACGACTAGAAGATACCGATGGAGATGGTAAAATGGATAAAAGCACCGTCTTTATTGATAGCTTACTCTTGCCTAGAATGATATTGCCTCTTGGAGATGAATTGATTGTAAACGAAACATTTTCATACGATTTGTGGAGTTATAAAGATACAGATGGAGATGGTGTTGCAGACAAAAAAGAGCGTGTTTACCATAATAAAAATCGTCGAGGAGGAAATTTAGAACACCAACAAAGTGGTTTACTTTGGAATTTAGATAATTGGGTATATACAACATATAATCCAGCAAGGTTCAAATTCAAAAAGAGTGGCGTAGTTGTCGATACTCTAGAAAATATGACAAGAGGACAATGGGGATTAACTCAAGATGATATGGGGGTTATGTATTACTCTACAGCTGGAGCAGAAAACCCTGCTTATGGGTTTCAGCAACCTGCTGTTTATGGCGCTTACGATCCGCCAGGGAGGTTATCAAAAGGATTTATGGAGCCTTGGCCAGTTGTTGGAACTCCAGATGTACAAGGAGGGAAAAAAAGGTTAAGAGAAGATAATACCCTTAATTATTTTACAGGAGTTGCAGGACAAGAAATTTTTAGAGGACATAAACTACCTCCTACCACTTATGGCGATTTATTTATACCAGAACCTGTAGGTAGACTTATTCGTAGAGCCAAAGTAAAAACCGAAAATGGTAAAAAAGTGTTATATAATACTTATGACAAAGCTGAATTTATGGCGTCTACCGATTTAAATTTTAGACCAGTTCAGGCCAAAACTGGACCAGATGGTACGTTATATATTGTTGATATGTACCGAGGAATCATCCAGGAAAGTAATTGGACAAAAAAAGGAAGTTTTTTACGACCAGTAATTATACGTAAAGAGCTAGATAAAAATATTGGAAAAGGACGAATTTATAGAATTGTACATGAAGATATAAAACCAGACAAAAGACCAAATTTACTGGATAAATCAGCTTCACAGTTAATAAAATATTTAGGACACCGTAATGGTTGGTATCGTAATACAGCTCAAAAATTAATTATACTAAAGGATGATAAATCTGTAATAAAAGATTTAGAAGGTATTGTAAAAGATAATTCATCTATATTTAGTGGTGATAAAGATTTGGGTCTAGAAAGAATTCATGCACTTTGGACATTAGAAGGATTAGAGTCTTTAAGTAAAGATTTAATTGTTGAAAAATTAAAAGATGAAGATTCTCGTGTTAGAATTATAGCTATGAGATTGAGTGATCCTTTATTAAAATCTGGTGATGTGTCATTCTTACCATTATTAGAAGCGCTATCTAACGATGACAATATAGAAGTCGTCAATCAAGTAGCACTAAGTTTGCGAAACAGTAAAGACAAAAAAGCTACAAAAATATTAAATAGTATAGCAGATAAACACAGTGAAAACGAAATAATAACACACTCTGTAACTGAAAGTTTAAAGAAAGACGATTCTAAATTAGCCCAATTAAAAGAACGGTTTTCTGATAAATCAATAAATGACAGAAAAAGAATCATCAGTGGCTACGATAGTTATAATCAATTATGTATAACATGCCATGGTGCAGATATGCTAGGAGCTAAAAACGAAGAAGGAGATTTTATTGCACCTACGTTAATAGGAAGCCCAAGAGTTATAGGTGATAAACAAACATTAAGTAAAATATTATTAAATGGACTTATTGGACCAATAGAGGGTAAGGATTATGGTATCATGTTGCCATTAAAAGGTAATAGCAATAATTGGATTTCCGATGTGCTTAGTTATGTTAGAGCCATGAATGGGGAAGATTTAGTGAGTAGTAGGAATGTTCGTGATGCAAGAGCAAAAACTAAAGATAGAGAAGGTTATTGGACTATAGAAGAACTTGAAAAAGAAGAAAAAAAGGAAAAAGAAAAGAGATAGAAAGTAACAATGCTTAATAAATTAAATGAAAGAGGCTGGTTTTTAAACCAGCCTCTTTCATTTCTAAAACAATCAGTTTCACCTTATTTATATAGAATTAGTATTACCTCACAATCAATTTCGTTCTCATAGTAAAAGAATGCCCAGGGAAAGTACACACGATCCAATATTCGCCAGGTTCATTAGGAGAAGTAAAATAAATAGTTTCGTTACTTTCTGGACCAACGGTACCTGAGTGAAATAAAACCAAATTGCTAAACGGCACATAGTTTAAATCTGGACCATCAAGTCCTAAGCCAAGTGCCATTTCTCCAATTTTAAGCGGTGTTTCTTTACCTGGTTTAGTAATAACAACATTGTGTATCATATCGTCATTATTATTCAGGGTTAGCTGAATTTTACTGTTTCTATTAATTGTGATTTTTTCTGCGTCATATTTTAAACCGGGAATGGTTCCTATAACCACTTTTTCATCTGCGCCTGTTTCACCCCATGATGCTGGCATAGTATTTACACGTTTAGGTTGGGCAATAATTTTTCCAGATGCTTTTGGTAAAATCATTTGGTGCGATTTTAATTCACCACCAGGAACGTCATTTAAAGTGTAATACCCTGTATTGTGTAGTAATAATTCTCCTGTGGTAGATTTTAAGCTAGGTATTTCGATTTGATGTATGTAACCTAATCGCATACCATGAATTGTTAATTTTACAGTTAAGCCATCGTCTGAAACTTCAATTTTATGAACCATAGCGTTTTGTTGGTCAATAATAGGACTGCCGTATTTTTTGTGATACTTATAAGTAAATGTAGATAACTTGTAAGTTGATAAATCACTAGCGATTTTTTTATTTACTGGTTTTGTGAATTCAAGTATAAAACCATCATTTTGAGCTTTCATAGTTTTAATTTCAAAAGGTGTTTTACCTGTCCAAACTAAACGTTGTAATCCAAATTTTTTCTTACCTGTAGATGCCCAACCTCTGCTGGTCATACCAACAAACATACTATGATCATTTCCCCAAATCATTCTCAAAATACCTGAAGAGAAACCTTCAACAAAAGGGAATGCAGCACCTTGATAAACGCCATTTACTTTTTCCATGTAAACCCGCATAATTTTACTATGTCCTTGGTCTCCAATAAATTGTTGACCTTCAAAAGGACCGAATTTTCCTTGAGTTGTATCATAAAGAATATCTGATGTAGAAATGCCTAAAATAGTATGAGGAAACCAAATAGCTGGTGCTTTTAATGCAGGAATTTTTTTAGAATATTCGTAGAGTGTTAAACCCGATTTATCTTTAATATCTTCAGGTTTTAATTTTAATGGAGATTTAGGGTCGTTTGTCCATTTTAAACCTTCAGGGTTTCCTGCAAAATCACCCTTTTCTAAATGTGTCAATCTGCCAGAACCTACCCAGTCGCCTTGATTTTCAGTATAAAATATATCGCCTACATCATTCACAGCAAAACCAGCAGGTGAGCGTAGACCCGTTGCTATTGGTGTCATTTCTCCTTCGGGTGTGATTTTTAACATCCAACCTCTCCATTTAACCAAACTAGCACCATAGCCAATCCAAGATAAGTTTAGGGTAACTAGCATATCTCCATTATCTAAAATTTTTGGACCATAAGAATAATCGTGATAATTCCCCGATAGAGGCCAAGAATAAATAGTTTTGTATAAATCGGCAACACCATCATTGTTTTTATCTTCTAAACGTGTTAACTCACCTCTTTGTGATAAATAAAAACCGTTGTCTTTATAGGCGAGTCCGAGAGCTTCATGTAAACCATTAGCATACCGATTATAAGTTGGTGTTTTGCTGTATGGTTTATCAATAAGCCATACTTCTCCTCTTCGTGTAGAAACACCTAGCTTATTGTCATCCGTTACGGCCAATCCACCTACTTCTAATATAACATCCTTTGGAATGGGTACATCAATAATTTTATAAAATTCAGATTCTTTTTTTGCTTGATGATCGCTTAGTGCCTTGTTCTTTTGTGAAAATGCTATTTGGCCTATTAAAGCTAGGCTTAGAACAATAATTATTTTATTAATAGATTTCATTTTTTTTTTCTTTTATTTACCAGATAATACTATAATTAATTGTCGATTCACCTTTTGGTATTTCTACCAATAATTCATCTTTGCCATTACTGCTTCTAATTATAGGTATTAAATTCTCATTACCAGAAAAATTTATATAGTAGCTTTCATCATTAATAATATAGGTGTTGTTAGGTAGCGCTTTTATGCTAATTCCATCTGCTATTTTATGCCAAATTGAAGTTTTAGAATTTATATTTATAATTCGATTAAGCCCTCTTTTTTCATTTGTAGAAGCCGTAAAACTATTTGAAATTTTAGCGTCATTTATCCTAAAGGAAAATTCAGGGATTTGTTTATTGTTAAATTCGTAACCTAATGGTTTAAAGTTTATGTCTTTATTTAAATGCTTAGGCCATTCACCATTTTTATTTTTGAGATAAGCAAAGTCTAAGTCGCCATGAGAATTTATTACATACCCTATAGGTTTTGCGGTTTGATGTTGGCCTCTTGAATGCCACATTTGGGTCGTGTTTAAAAAGTCTCTATCCCAAAATTGCAATAAAGACCCTTTAGCTAGATCGAGCGTGTAGTTTAATTGCTCTGTTAAACCAACAGAAATACAATGTGTGCGTTTTTCGCCTTCAAACATTATAAAGCCACGTTGTGTTATGGGTTGATCTTTAACTTTTAATGTTATTTGGTCTTCTTTTTTGTGTTTTTTCAAGTCGTCTAAACTTGTTTTTTGGATAGAATAACGTTTCATGTTAGGACCTTCAACATAAAAATCAAAACCTCGGCGCCGAGGAAAAGGTTTGTTGTAGAGTAATTTATAAGATACATCTCCTTTTTTTAGATTTACTTTTTTGAAAACTGTGGTATCCAGTCTAAAATTATTATTCATATTGATGATGGTATCTTTATTTATAGTAAAAATGGCACCGCCATCAACTTTCATTTCAAAAAGATAATCGCCAGAATCAGGTATGTTTAAAGTACCTGAATATGTTAGAATATTTTTGCCATTTCTACTAGCGCGTAACATAGGTGAAATAGAATCTGTTTTTACTTTGCTTATCTGTTTAAAGCTATCAATAGCTTTAATAATGATTGTTTTATTGGGGTTATTATAAATTTTTAAGGTGGTGTTTTTAATTCCTATAGTTTTGTCATCATACAATTTGTATTTTATATTTTTAAATGCTACAGCGCCATGGTCGCCCTGTATCTTAAGTGGCCCCATAGGTTTTTCGTCATTAAAGGCCGATCCACGAGTCATTCCATGTAGATCAACTTTTTCATGAAGTAACATGCCGTTTAAAAATACTTTTTCAAATTGCGCATTTTTAACTTTATTTCCTGCGTCATCAAATTTAGGAGCTCTAAATAGAATTTTAAAATGCTGCCATAACCCTGGGGCTTTAGCTGCATTTAATTTTGGAGCGTGGCCCTCATAACCTTCTTTGCCTTTTTCAGCATTATCATTCCAACGTTGATAAATACCACCAATATCACTGTGTTTTGGGTTTTTAATACCCCAACTATCAAATAGTTGAATTTCATAGCGCCCTTGGAAATAAATTCCAGAATTAGATTGTAAAGGCATCATAACATCAAATTCTAACTCAATATCACCATGTTCAAAATTGGTAAATAGATGTTCTTTTGCTTCTCTTTGCGTTGTATTTAATAAAATCCCAATTCCTTCAGAGGCATTGAAAGTTTGTTCTTTTGTTCTATCGGAAACAACATTACCTACAATTTGCCAATTTGTAGAAGTTGGTTGGAAAGCAGATAAATCTTTTAACTCAAGCTTTGTGAATGGCAATATTTTTAGTGTTTCTTTTTTTACACTAACTGTAGCTACAGGTTTAGTAACTTCCTCTCCACAAGAAAGCATCAACACGATTATGAAATAAAAAAGAATTTTGTTTTTCATCTGTAAATAATTGTTGGTTGAATATGTTTAGGTAAAGATATTGAATTATAGGTATTTAAGATTTTATTATAAACTGATTTTTAAGAAAAACTTATGAAAACTAAAAATGGTAATTTAGTTGTAACAATGCTCTACGTCTTAAAACAGGGAAAACTACAAAACTAGCATCGGGGTTTGCTGCCACAAACTCTGCTGTTGCCCCGTTAGCGTTTGCGCCAAAGCTATTTGCTCCAAAAAAGTTAGCTAAACCTTCAGAGTTAAAAAGATTAGTAATTAAAATATTGGCTGATAGGTTTTTGTTAATTTTATAACCCGTTCCTAGATTAAAAACACTGTATGCTGAAAGTTCGAATCCGTTCGAAACATTACCAAAGCGTCTGCCCATATATTGCCATTTTAAGAAGGCTGATATTTTGTTTTTTTCAAATTCTGTATTCAAATTAAACATCAATTCTGGGTTAAATGGTAATTCATTTCCCGAATAATCGGTAATCGAATCATCAGTAACATCAACAGAACCAGCAGCATCATAAACGAACCATTTGGTAGCTTTTGATTTTTGAAATACGCCATTAAACCTAAACTTAAGATAGTCTACAGGGTTTATAGCACTTTCCCATTCTAAACCTACTGTTTTTGATGTGTTAAATTGAATTGGTGTATAAAATATACTGTTAGTGTCATTATCAAATTCGAAATTAGAAATACCAATATCTTCAAGCTGACTCCAAAATAGAGTTCCTGTAAAAGAAGCGTTTTTTGAATCTAATTTTACACCAAGTTCGACTTGCGATATTTTTTGAACTTCTCCTTTTTGATTGATTGGCACGTTGGAAAAATTATTGAAATAATAATTCAATTCTGGCGCTTTATTGCCTTTTGAAAATCGTGAAAACAAAGCCGTGTTTTTATTAAATTTATAGTTAATTCCTGCGGAATATGATAGGTAATTGTAATTATAATTGAAGTTGTCTCTTTCTCCAGATGGTGTTAAAATGCCATTGTCATAAGCCGTTGTAGGGTCAAGATCTAATCCTCCATTTTGCGAAAATGGAGCAAACCTGTCTTTACTGCCTTTGTGATTTATGGTTTCATAGCGTAAACCCAAATCTAAATGTAGGTGGTCTGAAACTTTCCAATGGTCATTTAAAAATGTAGCGACTTGACTCACTTTAGCTCTAGAATTAACAAAGAACAAACCGCCATAATTACTAATGCCATTTTCATCAGATAATGCTAATGTAGGCTGACCTGGGTTTTCAAGTGTAACTTCTAATAGTTTCGGGTTTGGTTCATAAGTCACAAATGCAAAACTGCCTTGAGTAAAATGTGATGTATCTGAAAAACCTAAAGAAAGCCCTGTTGTAATATCGTGATTCTCTAATTTTTTTCTTAGTGTCATCTGGTCCATCCATTCATCAGCTTTATTTTCTTTGTACCAAGCCGAAGTTCCCATAATGGCATCGTTTGGTAGCGCGCCGCTAATATATTCAAAAGGATCGCCGGCTAAAATACCTGAGTTGTTTACACGTGCTAGTTCAGTGCCAGATTGCACATCATTAAATACAACTTGTCCAATAGGGAATTGTGCACCACTGACAAAATAAGCAGTTGGGTCGTTTAGCGAAACAAAAGCGTTACTTATTGAGGTTTGCCAATTGGCATCTTTGGTAGAAAATTTTAAGTTGTTTTTTATAGACCAGTTGTTCCCTAAATCTTGTAAAAAATCAAATCCAAAAGCATAATCTTTTGCATGAACCCCTTGAGAAGGATTGAAATTAATAGTGTTACTTAGGTTTCTCCCATCGGGAATAGTCGCATTAAAACTAGGCATCAATAAAGATGTATTTCTGAAATTTTGACCAAAAGCGGGTGTGGGATTATCCCAATTTGTTGCAGCAACACCTGTATGTCTATTTGTTTTATCGTTTAATATTTTTCCGTAGAATTTAAAATAGCCATGGTCGTGTTTTTTGATGACATTAAATTTGAATTGACCACCTTTACTAAATGTAAAATCGGTATCGCGAGCACCATCATCAACTCTGTAATGTCCACCAGCATTATAAAACCAGTTATTACCTAGAGGTCCACCAACATTAGTGTCTACTTTTAATAAAGCATTATTGTTGCCTTGCGCTCCTGCCGATATTTGAACATCGCCACCAAATTCTTGTCGAGTGCCATGAGATATAAAATTATAAATGCCTCCGGGAGCATTAAGTGCTGTGATTGATGAACTTCCTCCACGAATAGCTTCGACTTTTTTTGTTGTTAAATCGACACGATGAAACAAATCTGGACTGTAATACGAGTGTTGCACCAAGCTAACCGGAAGCCCATCTTCTTGAAGCGATACATAATACCAACCCATATCATCTTCCGCGGAAGCAGAAATACTACGCGTATAAACTTTGGTGTAAATTTCTCCTGCTGAAGCATCGGTAAATGTGCCAGGTATGTTTTGAAGTAAACTAGCTGTGCCTTGTGGATACGATTCCTGAATAGTTTTTGAGTCGAGTGTACTAATTGAAGTACTGGATTCTAAACCAATTCTAGGGTCGAAAGTCCCAGTAACGACAACCGTTTTAAGGTTTAGTAAGTCATCTTCTAAAATAAATGAAAGTGATACATTTTTATTTTGAACGGTAACTGATTTGTTAATTGATTTGTATCCTAAATGAGAAATTGTAATGGTATAATTTCCGTTTGAAATATTTTCAATTTTAAATAATCCCTCGCTATTGCTTATTGTGTTTGATTTTGAGGGGCTTATGTTAATTATTACGCCTTCAAGAGCATTTCCGTTGTTATTTTTAATGTCGCCCGAAATGTTAGTTTGAGAAAATGCGAAATTTGTAAATAAAAGTGTCATGGTGAAAAATGATAATGTTATAAACTTATTCATTGGGAGTTGTTTTGTTTGGGGGTGTTTTGACTTTTAGTTTCTTGTAAAGTAATCTCACAAAGTTGGTGGTTTTAATTCTCAATAGTGTGCGGAATCATTCACTGAAAAATTTTGAACAAAATAAGTTAAATTAATAGTAATAAAAAAGAACAGGATGCTAAGTCTTTTATTTATCGAGGTTTTTTTATCCTTTTAAGTTGGTAAATAACGCCAAAAGCGGCAATTAATAAACCAAGAAATTCTCGTGTACCTTCTAAGTAGGGTTTTTCATAAACCATGGCTCCAAAAATTTCTTCTTTATTTTCGGTTTGCATGTAATCAACAAATAATGAAAAATGAAATGCAGAATAGACGAGTAGTCCAATAATAGTAAGTATTAAAATAAGTTTAGGAATAGTTTTAAAATTAGCAACCAAACAAATTAGAGCAACAAAAAAGTATATTGAAAACCATAAAATACCATCTGGGTCATTAAACTGAATAATAGCAAAAACTACAAAAATTATGAATAGAATATAATTTATGGTTTTTTTTGACCTGCTTATATGTTTTGCACTATTCATTGAGTTTTCACTTTAATTCCTAATGATAAGGATAGTTGTTTTTAATAAAAATTAGTAAAAACTAATCATTTAGGTGGTTTCAAATATATTTTTAATTATAAAAAATCATCTGATTTTTTATAAGCACTAATCACTGCTGTTTCTCCATCTTTTCCTTTACCTGAATTACCATGCTCCATTCCTAAAACACCGTTAAACCCTTTGTTGTAAATGTGTTTGAAAATGTTTTTATAATTAATTTCACCTGTTGTAGGCTCTTTTCTTCCAGGGTTGTCGCCTATTTGAAAATAAGCAATTTCATCCCAAGTGAGATCAATATTTCTAATAATATGCCCTTCTGTTTTTTGCAGATGATATATATCGTATAAAATTTTGCAAGAAGGACTATTTACCCCTTTACAAATCATATAAGTTTGATCTGATTTTTGTAAATACAAATCTGGTGAATCTGATAAAGGTTCTAAAACCATTGTTAGTCCATGGGGTTCAAAAATTTCAGCACCTCTTCGCAAGGCCTCAATAACATTAGCATCTTGAATTCCTATAGGTAAATTTCTTTGATAGCCACCAGGAACAACGGTCATCCATTTAGCATTTATACGTTTTGCAACTTCAACAGCTCTTTTACAACCGTCTAAAAAAATGTCTACATGTTCTTTTTTACCAGCTGCGAGTGTGTTTGTCATATTTCCACCTTTATCTACAACAAATACACCCATAGTCATACTATGTTTTGCAAGCGTTTCTCCAATCTTGGTTTGCATAGAAACATCTCTTCTCATCATACCGTTATCTTCAAATGCTGTAAATCCCTGATCTGCCATAAAGTTTAACTGATCAATAGGGTCATTTCCAGCATGATTTTTAAACATACCAATATGAGGTGCGTATTTTAAATTAAAATTATGTTTATTTATAAAGTCCTTTTTTTTATGAGTATTTAAGGTATTCATTGCACTTAAACCCATGGTTACAAAGGAAGCTGCGGCTGTTCCTTTTTTAATAAATGATCTTCTTTTCATTTAATTATTTTTAATAATAGTAAATATTATGAGAATTTTGTTTTTCCTGGAACAGGTATAGGGTAATTTCCAAATTCATCTCTAATAATTGGGGGGACTGAATCAAAAGATAGTGTGTCTTCATCCGGGACTAATTTATGATCGAGTGCCATAGCTTCATCCCAAGTTATTTCTTTACCAGAATAAGTAGCCATTCTACCTAAAATAGCGGTCATAGTACTTTTCGCGCCATATTCTGTATTACTAATTACTTCACCATTTCTAATAGATTTAAATAATTGATTATGTTCTTGTTGATAAGGATTTAAGTCATTTTCATTATCATGAGTATAAATACTTTTTCCATTATACTTTTTTAATCTAGCAGAACCACCTCCATCGGTATACGAGATCCCTTTGGTTCCCTGGAATGATTCATCTACTCTAGTTTTTGTTCCAGGTTGATGTCTACACTGGCTAGAAATAATAGCACCATTTGCATACTCAAATTCTACAACATGATGGTCGAAGATATGTCCGTGATCTTTTCCGTTACGAACTTCTCTTCCTCCAACACCAGATGCTTTTATTGGATAATCGCCAATAAACCAATTGGCAACATCTATATTGTGAATATGCTGTTCTAAAATATGATCTCCGCTAATCCAATTAAAATAATACCAATTCCTCATTTGATATTCCATTTCTTTTTGATTGAATTCTCTAGGTTTTACCCAAACACCAGCGCCATTCCAATATACTTGACCTGAAACAATTTGACCAATTTCACCTTTTTGAATACGGTTATATGTCTCAATGTAGCTTGCTTGATAATGTCTTTGAAGGCCAACAACTACATTTAGTTTTTTTGCTTTTGCAACTTTTGCAGCATTCAACACTTTTTTAATTCCCGCAACATCTGTTGCTACAGGTTTTTCCATGAAAACATGTTTTCCTTGAGAAATAGCGTATTCAAAATGCTGAGGTCTAAACCCTGGAGGCGTAGTTAAAATAACAACATCGGCAGCGTCAATTGCTTTTTTGTAAGAACCAAAACCAACAAATTTGTGCGATGGTTTTACGTTAATTTTCCCTGATGGAAACATTTTTGATAAGCTTGTATATGCTTTCTCTAAGCGATCTAAAAAAGCATCAGCCATAGCCACTAATTCTACATTTGGGTCAGCTTTCAATGCCTGACTTACAGCTCCAGTACCTCGTCCTCCACATCCTACAACAGCTATTTTTAATGTTTTTTCTTTTTTTGCATATGTACTAGCTGCAATAAGAGAGGGGGAAAGTAAAATGCCTCCTGCTACTAGTGATGACCCTTTTACAAAATGACGTCTTGATAAATTGTTCTTTTTTTGTTCCATAGCTCTGTACTTTTAATTTAATCCGTAATCTTCAATGGCGGTAAGCCAATATTTTTTTATTTCTTCTTTTGGTGGTTGAATTTTAGGTCGTACTAAACGGAAGCCAACAAATGGAGCATTGGTATGCCACCAATCACTTTTTGGAATTTGAGGGTCTCTTCTTTTCCATTTTTGTTTAGATTGCCCTCTATAAGTGCAGCATAATTTGTCTTTAGTATCTTTCCATGATCCTCCTCGAACAACTCTGGGGTATAATTCTGAAGGTTTATTCCATGGATTGTTTTTTTGAGATGTCTTATAAAAATCAACATCGTATTGATCCATTACCCATTCTGAAACATTTCCTAATAAATCATTTATACCTAAACCATTTGCTTCTTTTAATCCAGTTTTTTCGTATTTTTCATTTGTGTTTTCATCGTACCAAGCTATATTTTTTAAATTTGAAGCCTTATCTGTTTTTCCTTTTTTACAAACATATTCCCATTCAGCTTCGGTAGGTAATCTATAAAACACTCCTGTTTTAGAGGTTAACCATTTACAATACATAATAGCTGCATATTGGGTCATATTTACGGCAGGTGATGTGCCTTTACCCATGTTAAAACTCATGTCAACATAAGGTGGGGTTGCTCCAGATATGGCGTCAATTCCTAAATCATTTAATTCTTTAATGTCTTTAAACTTTTCAGGACCAAATTCTCCAAACACAAAGGTGTCATATTGTTCCCAAGTGATTTCGTATTTCCCTATCCAAAAATCACCAACCGTTACATCGTGCTGTGGCTTTTCAGCGTTATTTCTTGAAGTATCATTTTCAGAAACTCCCATTGTTAAATTACCTCCATCTACCGCTATCATTTCAATAGAAATATTTTTATCTTCAATTGTTTGTGAATAATTGCCAAAGTTTTGAGTATTTCCTTTGTTAATATGAAGGGTTATACAAAGAGTTAATACTAATTTTAAATAATGCTTTAATTTCATTTGTTTTTAAAGTTTTAAAATCCCAATATTCTTAAATTCTACAGGATGACTTTCGCTTTGTAAAGAAATATAGCCGCCTTTTAAAGGTTTACCTGCTTTTGATTTCCAGAATTCTGCGTTAAAATCTACTTTTCCTCCAAATTGAGGTTTGTTGTAATGCATCACTTTTTCACCATTTATAAAGTGCTTGATGATGGAATCGTTTCTAACTTCAATTTCTATATTAACCCACTGTTCGCCATGAAAAGTTTGAGAAGCAGAGCTTATACAGTGCTCTGTTTTTAATTCACTATCCATTTCAACATGTGTTCCTGGAGTACATAAATTCGCAGTTGAGCGCGAGTCGGTACCATTTCCTCCTAAAAGTTGCACTTCAATAGATACAGGGAAGTTTTGGTCTAAACCTATATTTTTAGGGTCTTCACAATGAATCATAATACCGCTGTTACGATTTGCCCAGCCAGCACCATCCGAAAGTTGTTCACCTGTAAACCTGTAATCCATTCTAAATTTATAATTAGAATATGGTTTTTTATAATAAATATGTCCGAATGCGTTATTAAAAACATCATCATATTCATTATAATTTACTTTCATGATACCATCTTCTATTATAAAGGTGTTCTTGTAGTTGTCATTAGCTTCATGGCCTTTAATTTTGACTATCCAATCATTAAGGTCGTTGCGCTCTAATAAGTTTACCCATTGTTCTTGTTTAGGTTCTGGAGTTTCTTTTTTTTCATTCTTTTTACAGTTGAATAAAAAAGAAACGCATAAAGCTAAAGTGAATATTTTGAATGTTTTTATCATGTTTTTTTGATTTTTTATAATGACCAAGCTTTTCCCCCGGTAGCCTCTTCTAGAGGTATGCATCCTTTTTGCCATCCTGGAATAGGATCGTAAGCTAATACCTTTTTTCCTATTTGTTCACTTGTTTTATAAGTCCAAATGGAAGTGCCTCGTATGTTTATTAACGTGTTAAAAATGATGCCATCTTCAGTGTCTTTTTTAAAAGCTTTTTGTTCTATTTTAGTGGTCTTTAAATATTTTGTTAATAAAGTATCATACTGTTCCGTTTTTAATTCGGATAGTCCTTTTTCCGAAATATTTAAAGCGGTCATAATAGATGTTATGCCTTCTTTAAATTTAATTTGAGCCTTTGTATCGTATGCTTTGTTAATATATAAGTCTATAAATTCAGGAACATTGACATCTAATGCACCAGGACTATCTTCTGTGGTTGGTAGAATTAAATCCACTAAGTTTTTAAGTACAGTGCCTTCATCTATAGATAAAAATTGGGGAACCCATATTTTAGTTTCGCTTTTACAACTATGAAGTAAACTTATTATACTTGGAGTAGCAACTGCATACCCTAGAGTTAAGCCAATTCCTTTTAAGAGGTCTCTTCTGTTCATAAGTCTAGCTGTTTTTAAGTTGTTGAGCGGCATGATTTGCAGCTCTTGCTGTTAACGCCATATAAGTTAATGACGGGTTGGTACATCCAGAAGATGTCATACACGCACCATCGGTAACATACACATTAGAAACATGGTGTAATTGATTGTGCTTGTTTAAAACAGAAGTTTTTGGGTCTCGACCCATTCTTGCTGTGCCCATTTCGTGAATTCCAATGCCTGGAGCGGCTATAGAATCACGCTCTGTGATATCTGTAAATCCTGCTTTTTCAAGCATTTCAACAGCTTGTGCAATCATGTCTTTACGCATGGCGTATTCGTTGGCTTTCCACTCGGCGTCGAACGTAATGGTTGGTAAGCCCCATGCATCTAATTTGTTGTAATCTAGAGTCATTTTATTGTCATGGTTTGGTAGGCATTCACCAAACCCACCAAGTCCCATTCTCCAGTCGCCAGGTTTTAAGATTCTTTCTTTTAATTCTTTACCGTATGCTAACTCTGTAATAGGCTCGTAATAATCATTTCTGCTCGCTCCTCCTTGATAGCCATATCCTCTTATAAAATCTTTTTGCTCCGATTCATTATCACCTAAATTTCTAAATCTAGGAAGATAAATACGACCAGGAGCCCTTCCTTTAAAATAAGTGTCGTCAAAACCAGATATTTTTCCCGAAGCACCAGCGCCTAAATGATGATCCATAATGTTATGCCCAAGCTCGCCAGAGTCGTTGCCAAGTCCGTTAGGGAATCTTTCGGATTTAGATTGCAGTAAAATTGAGGTAGATGCTATGGCTGATGCGCAACAGAAAATAATTTTTGCGTTGAATATGAGTTTTTCTTTAGTTTCAGTATCAATGACTCTAACACCAGTCGCTTTTTTAAGCGTATCGTCATAAATAATTTCATGAACTATAGAATTAGGACGTAAGGTCATATTTCCTGTACGTTCTGCTGCTGGTAATGTTGATGAATTACTGCTAAAGTAAGCGCCAAAAGGACAGCCTCGAATGCATCTATTTCTAAATTGACATTTACTACGTCCTTCGTGTGTTTTGTCTCCAGTAATATGGGCGATTCTTCCATGTGTTAATACACGGTCGTCGTAATACTCGGCTATTTTTTCTTGCAAATGGGTTTCTACGCAATTAAATTCCATAGGTGGAGAAAATATTCCATCGGGTAATTGTGGTAGCCCAATATTTTCACCACAAACACCAATATATTCTTCAACATAACTGTACCACGGATCGACATCTTTATAGCGAATTGGCCAGTCTACACCATGTCCATCTTTTTTGTTGGCTTCAAAATCTAAATTGCTCAGTCTGTAACTGTGTCTTCCCCACATAATAGAACGTCCGCCAACATGATAGCCTCGCATCCAATCAAATCGTTTGGTTTCGTTGTAAGGGTGTTTAATATCATCCACAAACCAATGTTTACTGGCAGGTTTTGTAGTGTAACCTGTACGGTCTTGTTTAAGTTGTCTTTTTTTATCTTCGGTAGATTGATTTCCCCTTAATTCAAAATCCCATGGATCCATATGCATGGTCGGGTAATCTTCAATATGTCTAACCATGCGACCGCGTTCTAAAACTAGGGTTTTGAGTCCTTTTTCACATAATTCTTTAGCTGCCCATCCGCCAGAAATACCTGTTCCTATTACAATAGCATCATATGTTTCTTTCATGTTTTGATTTGTTTAATTGTTTTAGGGTATATTGATCTATGGTAACGACCAAGCACGTTCGTTAGGGACGTCGTTTATAGAAATACAACCCTGATATGAACCAGGGATAGGATCGTAGTTTAAAATATTTTCACCAATCTCTTCTGAGGTAAAGTATCCGAATAAGGTGTAATATCGTATTGAAATTAAGAACTTATAAACAGAATAGTTATCCAAACTATCTGTTGAAATTTTGTTTAAGCTTAACTTTTGTTGCTTTAAGATTTCTTTTTCTTCCGCTTTGGAAACATTAAAATAGCTTCCTAATAAAGTTTCGAAATCTTCTCTTTTTCCTTCGGAAGCATCAGTGTTAAAAGTGCTTTTGAATTTTGAAGCAAATAATTCACCTCCTTTTTTTAATCGTTTTTGGTTGGATTCTTTTTCCATATCATTATACATCAAATCTATAAATTGAGGTATGTTTACATCTAATGCTCCAGGAGTATCAGAAGCTGGAAGAATAATGTCTACGAGGTGTGTAATTATGTTTTTTTCTATTTCTGAAAGAAATTTTGGGATCCAAGTTTCGGCTTTAGTAGTACACGAATTAAGCATGCTTAATAGAGTAGGTGCCGCTACCGTATAGCCAAGGCTCATGGTTAAATTTTTTAATGCGTCTCTTCTATTCATAGCTTAACTGTTTGTTGTCTTTTTAAATGCTTTTACAGCGTGGTCTACAGCTCGAGCTGTTAGTGCCATATAAGTTAATGATGGGTTTTGGCATGCCGATGAGGTCATGCAAGCGCCATCGGTTACATATACATTGGGTACGGTGTGAATTTGATTATACTTATTTAAAACCGAAGTTTTTGGATCGTGTCCCATTCTAGCGGTTCCCATTTCGTGAATGCAAGCACCTGGTATAGCCTTCCCATTATTGCCTTTAACATTTTTATAACCAGCAGCTTTTAGCATCGCTACAGCTTGGTTTTTCATATCCTCTCGCATTTTTTCTTCATTCTCTTTAAATTCGGCATCAATGTCTAAAGTTGGTAAGCCCCATTCATCTAATTTATCATAGTTTAAAGAGATTTTGTTTTCGTGGTATGGTAAACATTCTCCAAATCCTGTCATACCAATTCGCCATGGACCAGGTGTAAGAAGTTCGTCTTTTAATTCTTTACCAAAACTTAATTCTGCAACTGAGCGTTTCCAATTGGTTCTGCTTGCTCCGCCTTGGTAGCCATAACCTCGAACGTAATCTTTGGCTTTTGTTTTGTCGTTTCCTAAATTTCTAAAACGTGGAATG
Source organism: Algibacter sp. (assembly GCA_039985655.1). Classification (GTDB taxonomy): domain Bacteria; phylum Bacteroidota; class Bacteroidia; order Flavobacteriales; family Flavobacteriaceae; genus Postechiella. The sequence goes on from JBDWSF010000013.1 coordinate 80,821, forward strand.
TAAAACCCGTTTGGTCGTCTTCCTTTATAATATTGATCTTCAAACCCGTCAATATCCGCGGAAGCGCCAACAGCATAATGATGATCCATAAGATTATGGCCAAGTTCTCCGCTGTCATTACCTAGTCCGTTAGGAAAACGTTTTGATTTTGATTGTAATAAGATGCTTGAAGTCGCTATGGTTGATGCGCAACCAAAAATAATAGATGCTTTAAAAAATATTTTTTCTTTAGTCACAGCGTCAATAATTTTTACGCCAGTAGCTCGTTTTGTTTTGTCATCATAAACAATTTCGTAAGCAATGGAATTTGCACGTAAATGCATGTTTCCTGTGCGTTCTGCTGCTGGCAATGTAGATGAGTTACTGCTAAAGTAGCCTCCAAAAGGACATCCGCGAATGCATCTGTTTCTGTATTGACAGTTCGAACGTCCTTCATGAGTCGCATTCCCTGTTAAATGCGCGACACGTCCAATAGTTAGTAAACGTCCATCTTCAAATTTATCTTCTATATGTTCTTGTAAATCTTGTTCAGCACAATTAAGTTCCATAGGTTCAGAGAATTTTCCATCGGGTAATTGTTCTAATCCTAAATTTTTACCAGAAACGCCAATGTATTCTTCAACTTTATCGTACCAAGGCGCAATGTCTTTATAACGAATAGGCCAATCTACGCCATGACCATCTAGTTTATTGGCTTCAAAATCCATTTCGCTCCAGCGGTAAGTTTGTTTTCCCCACATAATCGAGCGTCCGCCAACGTGGTAGCCGCGTAGCCACAAATATTCTTTTGTTTCGTTATATGGGTGTTTTAAATCATCAACAAACCAATGTCTAGTAGCTGGACCTGTTAATGTGCCTCCCCATAATTTACTTTGAATAGGTTGGTTTTTCTGAGTCGCTTCACTTTGAGCACCTCTATGTTCAAAATCCCACGCATCCATATGCATAGTAGGGTAGTCTTCAATATGTTTTACGTTTCGTCCGCGATCTAAAACAAGCGTTTTTAATCCGTTTTCGCAAAGTTCTTTTGTTGCCCATCCACCGCTAATTCCTGTTCCTATAACGATAGCGTCATAAGTTTCTGGGTGTGTTGAAATAGAGTCTTTAGTCATTATTGTATAAACCTTTAAGTGTGTCGAATATGATAAAAATAATAGTTATATTTTGTTAAATAAGCAGAGATTAACAATTAAATTTCTATTTATCCGAAAATTAGTTAATTTGCAGCATATTAGTGTTCAAATTATTTCAGTGAAAATAAATATACAAAATATTCAGCCTTATGAAGCGGATGGTGTCGTGTATCATGCCGATACCTGTTTGCCTTTAATTGATGCTGTAAAGCGTAATAAACTGAAGTTTAAAGCCTTGGCAAGGCACACCTATCCTGGTGATAGACTGGATGAAAACACGTTGGGTTTAAATAGTATTGGGTATTGGGATGCTGACGAACCGCAAGATTGGGGTTTAGATTGGCACAGAAATGAAGGTATTGAATTTCATTTTTTAGAATCTGGAACGATGCCGTATAGCCAAGAAAATAAAGAAGTGACACTAACACCAAATCATTTAACTATTACACGACCTTGGGAGGCTCATAAAGTTGGAAATCCTAACATAGGCATGGGGAAGCTTTATTGGGTTATTATAGATTTGGGAGTTCGGAGGCCGCATCAAGAATGGGTTTGGCCAGATTGGATAACCTTGACGTCAGGCGATTTATCTCGATTGACAACTATTTTAAGACAGAATGAAAGATCTATTTGGAAAACAGATAGACGTGTGGGAGATTGTTTTAAACGTATAAATAATGCGGTTAACACAGATGTTAAAGGGAGTAATGCGTCAAAAATTCGCTTATTAGTTAATTATTTGTTGATACTGCTTTTGGATTTATTAAATACAGAGGATATTGTTTTAAATGAATCGTTAACCGATAGTTCTAGAAGCGTTCAATTCTTTTTAAACGAGCTAGAAAAAAACCTTTCTGACGATTGGACCATCGAGTTAATGTCGCAATCTGCAGGTGTAGGCTTAACACGATTTACACACCATTGCAAGAAGTTAACAAACTTAACACCAATGCGTTACTTGGTTATGAAGCGCTTAGAACTGTCTAAGAAGATACTTCGCGAAAATGAACACCTTACCATAAGTGAAGTCGCTTACATGTGTGGTTTTACTACAAGTCAATATTTTTCTACGGTATTTAAAAAGCATGAAAAGTGTGCTCCTAATGAGTATAGAACGCGCTTTTTTATGAGTGATAAAGTTTCAGCTTATTCTTAAAGTTTGATAGATCTGTTTAAATTCTTTCACTGAATAAAAATAAACAGTGATTAGAAAATAATTCTATATTTTCACGTGGTTATCGAAATTTTCATGCGATTTTCACAATAACATTCAATTTCAATACATAAAAAAATGAATCGAAGAGACTTTATTTCTAGAACTTCTCAAACTACCGCTGCATTATCTCTTATGGGATTGTATGCGTGTAAAAATTCAAAAGAAGAGAAAAAAATAGTAGAAGAAATTGCTAAAAACCCAGAGTTGTTTTTTAAAATTTCTTTGGCAGAATGGTCTTTCCATAGAGCGTTACAAAAAGGTAAAATGGATCATTTAGATTTTGCAGCAAAATCTAGAAGTTTGGGTTGCGAGGGTATAGAATATGTAAACGGATTTTTTAAGAATAAGGCAGAAGATATGTCTTATTTAAAAGAAATGAAATCGCGTGCTAATTCTGAAGGTCAGCAAAATGTGTTGATTATGGTTGATGGCGAAGGCGCTTTAGCAGATGCAAATGAAAAAGGAAGATTGAAAGCTATTGAAAACCATTATAAATGGGTTGAAGCGGCACATGTTTTAGGATGCCATGCCATTCGTGTGAATTTAGCTGGCGGAAAAGATAAAGCCGAAGCCGTTAAAGCAGGTGTGGATTCTTTATCAAAGCTTTCGGAATTCGCAAAAGGTTCGAATATTAATGTTTTGGTTGAAAATCATGGTGGATTTTCGTCAAATGGAGTATGGATGACCGATGTGTTTTCTCAAATAAAAAATGAAAATTGTGGTACACTTCCAGATTTTGGGAATTTCTGTATTACAAAAGATAAAGACAGAAATTGCCTTGAAGCATATGATCGGTATAAAGGCATGGAAGAATTGTTGCCTTATGCTAAAGCAGTAAGTGCAAAATCTTACGCGTTTGACGCGAGCGGAAACGAAACGACTATCGATTTCTATAAAGTGATGGAAATGGTGAAAGATGTAGGGTATAATGGTTTTGTAGGTATCGAGTTTGAAGGTCATGGTGTATCCGAAGAAAAAGGAATCGAACTCACCAGGGATTTATTAATAAAAGTAGGACATAAATTATCTTAAAATAAAAACTAACTAAATCAAAATTATAAAATGGAAAATATCAATAAGAATAGACTTTTTTTAGCAAGTTGCCTTGCTTTAATTACTACAGCAATGACCTTTGCAATTCGTGCAAGACTAGAAACCGTTTTTGGACCAGAAGGTATTGGGCTTACTCTTGAGCAAATAGGGTATGCATTTACTCCTGCGTTTTTTGGATTCACTATAGCTATGATTATTGGTGGCCCTTTGGTAGATCTACTAGGGATTAAAAAAATCACTTGGATAGCATTTATAACACATGCTATTGGTATTATATTAACGCTTATGGCAGATTCTATGACATCTTTATTTGTCGCTACCTTATTTATAGGTATTGGTAATGGATTTGTTGAAGCCGCGCTTAATCCAATGATCGCGTCTATGTATCCAGATCAGAAAACAAAAATGCTTAATAGATTTCATGTTTGGTTTCCTGGCGGCATTGTAATTGGTTCTCTTGTAGGGTGGTTCGTTATGGATGTTTTAGGACAAAGCTGGGAAGTTATGGTGGCTACTTTATTTATTCCATTGATAGCTTATGGTATCATGTTTTTGGGACAAAAAATTCCACTTACAGAGCGTGTGCAATTAGGTATTAGTAATAAGAAAATGTTTTCTAGTGTGTTAAATCCACTGTTCATATTTATGGTGCTTTGTATGTTTTTAACAGCAGCATCAGAGTTAGGAACAACACAGCGTATTGAGTCGTTGTTAAAAGAATCGGTGGCAGCACCCTTATTAGTGCTTGCCTTTATAAATGGTATTATGGCACTTGGACGCTTGTCTGCAGGTCAAGTCGTTCATAAATTAAAACCATCGGGCATGCTGTTGTATTCTGCAATATTTACATTTATAGGTTTATGGTTGTTAACAGTTACTAGTGGTGGAATGATTTTTGTCGCAGCGGCAGTTTTTGCAGTAGGCGTTACGTTTTTCTGGCCAACCATGTTAGGTTTTGTGGCAGAATATTTGCCAGAAACAGGCGCTTTAGGTTTGTCTATAATGGGAGGTGCAGGTATGTTTTCAGTATCATTAGTATTGCCATTTATGGGGCGTTTAATGGATGGCGCAAGTGGTGCAGGAGAAGCATTACGCACCATGTCTATTTTACCAGCAATTTTAATAGTTGCCTTTTTTGGGTTGAATATATATATGAAGAAAAGAAATAAAACAGAACAAGTCTAAGTTTTTTATTCAATGAAATAGAAAACGTTAAGATGAGTTCAATACATAATTAAAAATTTTAAATAGAGTAATGGCAAAAAAAATTAAGCTAGGGATACTAGGTGGCGGTGGCGATTCGCTTATAGGTGTGTTACATAGAGTGGCATCAGCAATGCATGATCAATATGAAATTGTTGGTGGTGTGTTTAATCCAGATATTAATGAGAATATCGCTTTCGCGGAAAAAATAGGATTGCGTACAGATCGGATTTATAAAGACTTTGATACGTTTGTTGAAGAAGAATCGAAACTTCCAGTTTCAGAGAGAATTGAAGTTGTTTCTGTGTTAACACCTAATTTTCTGCATTTTCCAATGGCAAAAAAGTTGGTAGATTCTGGGTTTCATGTTATTTGTGAAAAACCTTTAACGACAACATTAGCCGAAGCTGAAATTTTAGAAAGTGCACTTGAAAAAGCAAAAACAATTTTTGCAGTAACCTATACCTATACAGGATATCCAATAGTGCGCCAGATGCGTGAGATGATTCAATCTGGAGTTATTGGAGAAGTTCATAAAGTCGATATCCAATATTATCAAGGTTGGATAAACCCAATACTTCAAGATAAGGAATTAAGAAAAACCATTTGGCGATTAGATCCTAAAAAAGCAGGTATTAGTAGTTGTGTTGGCGATATTGGAACACACGCTTTTAATATGGCTGAGTATTTAACAGGGCAAGAAGTTAAATGTGTTTTAGCAGATTTAAATACACGCTATGAAGACAATCAATTAGATGTTGACGGAACGATATTAATTCGTTTTTCTGACTATGTAAAAGGTGTTATTCGCTCTAGTCAAATTGCTACAGGCGAAGAAAATGGACTTGCAGTAAAAATATACGGATCTAAAGGTGGATTTACTTGGGAACAGGAAAACCCTAATTTTTTATATCATTTAACAGATGATAAACCAGTACAAATTTTAAAACCAGGACACGCTTATAATGGAGAAGTGTCATTAGATGGAACCAAATTACCTCCAGGACATCCAGAAGGTATATTCGATTCTATGGGGAATATTTACTATGGCGTTGCTAAAGCAATTAGAGGTCAAGCGCATGATAGTGGCGAGTATCCTAATATTAATGATGGTGTACGAGGCATGAAGTTTATTGAAAAATGTGTCGCGTCTCACAAGTCTGGTAATGTTTGGTTAGATTTATAAAAAGGATAAAATAAAATATGAAAACAATAAAAGGACCTGCAGTTTTTTTAGCACAATTTGCAGGAAGTGAAGCGCCATTTAATTCCTTAGATGGGATGTGTAAATGGGCAGCAGATTTAGGTTATAAAGGCATTCAAATCCCAACTTGGGAGTCTAGTTTAATTGATATAGAAAAAGCAGCCGAAAGTCAAACCTATTGTGACGAATTAAAAGGAAAAGTAAATTCATACGGTTTAGAAATCACAGAATTGTCAACGCATTTGCAGGGGCAGTTAGTTGCTGTAAACCCAGCTTACGATACAATGTTTGATGGTTTTGCACCACCAGAAGTTCAAAATAACCCAAAAGCAAGAACAGAGTGGGCTATCGATTTTGTTAAAAAATCAGGAACAGCAAGTGGACGATTAGGTTTGAAGTCGCACGCAACATTTTCTGGAGCGTTAATGTGGCATACCGTGTATCCGTGGCCACAACGTCCCAACGGATTGGTAGAAATGGGTTTTGAAGAATTAGCAAAACGATGGAAGCCGATTTTAAATCATTTTGATGAACAAGGTGTAGATGTGTGTTATGAAATTCACCCTGGTGAAGATTTACACGACGGTATTTCTTTTGAACGTTTCTTAGAAGCAACAGGAAATCATAAACGCTGTAATATATTATACGATCCAAGTCATTTTGTATTGCAACATTTAGATTATTTAGCATTTATAGATTTTTATCACGAGCGTATCAAAGCGTTTCATGTCAAAGATGCTGAGTTTAATCCAACAGGAAAACAAGGTGTTTATGGAGGCTATTCAGATTGGAAAGATCGCGCAGGGCGTTTCCGTTCTTTAGGTGATGGACAAGTCGATTTTAAAAGTATTTTCTCAAAACTAACTAAATACGATTGTGATGTTTGGGCGGTAATGGAATGGGAATGCTGTATAAAATCGTCTGAGCAAGGCGCAAGAGAAGGTGCGCCGTTTATCCAAAAACATATTATTGAAGCTGTAGGACGTAGTTTTGATGATTTTGCTGGCGGTGAAGTCGATAAAAATCATTTAAAAAGTATTTTAGGAATTTAAATCTTCAAATTCAATGCGGAAAATAATAGCACTCGTTTTAATCTTTGGTTCATTATGTTCTTTTTCTCAAGAAAATAAGAAGAAAATGAAACCTCAGGAAACTGAGACCTGGGAACCTAAAGTGACTGTGGTAAAACCTGGAGAAAATAATTCTGCTCCAAGCGATGCTATTGTGCTTTTTGATGGAACAGATTTAAGCCAATGGGTAAAAGTGAAAGACTCAACAGTTGCAAATTGGCATCTTAATAAAGATGGCAGTATGACTGTGAAAAATAAAGCAGGAGATATTGCTACAAAACAAAATTTTGGAAGTATTCAACTTCATATAGAATGGAAATCGCCTTCTGAAGTTCAAGGGAAAAGTCAAAGTAGAGCAAATAGTGGCATTTTCATTCAGAGTAGATATGAACTACAAGTTTTAGACAACAATAATAATGATACCTATGTAAACGGTCAAGTAGCATCTATTTATAAACAATCTGCACCGTTGGTTCACGCAGCAGTTAAAACTGGGGAATGGAATATGTATGATATTATTTATCATGCTCCTGAGTTTGATTTAGGCGGAAACATAGCCAAACAAGCAACAATAACTGTATTGCTGAATGGTGTTTTGGTTCAAGACCATTTTAAAATTATTGGACCTACGGAATTTATTGGCTATCCAAAATATACTAAACATGGTAAAGCTCCAATTAAATTGCAAGATCATAGGGATGATAGTCGAGTAAGTTATCGTAATATTTGGCTGCGAGAATTATAAACATTACATCTTGACTTTATCATTTTTTTTAGGTTAAAATGAAGCCAACGATGTGTCTATGAAGCCGCTTTTTGAGGTTCGTTGGTTTCGGTAAATTCTTTATTCTAAATAATATAACAACGGTTTAAATAGAAAAGATATCGCATTTTTTCTATTTAAACCGTTGTTAAATCCATAATAAGTTGTAATTTTGCCGCTTAATATTAACGAAAGGGGCTCACGCCGACGATTTAGAGTTAATAGTTTGAGAAGTTATTCAGTGAAAACAGGAAACCACATATCTCTTATCTCTATTGTTTTAGTAGCAAATACTAAAACGGCTGTTGTGCGTATTCCTCAAAATCGCCCCTAAGGGGCTATTTCTTAAGAAAGTAAATTACTTTCGATTTTCGTTATTTTTTATGAGTGTAAATTAATCGTTGTTAAAGTTAAAACGGCTTTAATGACTAATTTAATTTAAGAGTCTAATCATTGATTTTTAAGTTATTGATTAAAATATAAATATGTCTTAAAAGACATAAATTTAAAATGGATACTATATTGAACGTAGAAATTAAAAGCGTTATAGAAAGAGCCGAGGTCTATTGTACATTAGCAGGAATAGAAGTCGAGCTTGTTTATAAACTTTCTAATAGAATATTAGACGTTATTTCAGAAAGATCAAAAGAACTCCCTACACTAAATTTTGTAAGTGTTGAGATGCTAAAAAGTCGAATTGGAAACGGGTGCTTTTTATTGAAAAAAGGAGATCAGATTCTTGGCCATATTTTTGCTCATGAGCATCTTGTTAAAGGGCATTCTGTATACGAACGCTCATCGTTATGGGTAGATCGCGAGTGTCGTAATTATAACCTTGGTTTGTTATTGATGTCTCGAATGACTGAGTTATACACGGATGCTTTTCTTATTTCGATTGCGCAAACGGCCAAAGTTCATCATTATAACGAATTGTTAAGCATGACACATGTTACTTTATCTGAAATGTCTGCTATTTTGGTTGAAGAACTTGAAAAAATAGGAAAACTACGAGACGAACTTAATTTTAGATATTATGTTAATCCGTGTTTTGAGTCTGAAATAAGACAATTAAAATAAAGAAGAAAATAAGCTATATAAATAGAATACAATGAAAAAATTAGTGATAGCATATAGTGGCGGATTAGATACGTCGTATTGTGCAGTAAGTTTATCAAAAGAATATGATGTACACGCCGTAAGTGTAAATACAGGTGGGTTTACAGATGAAGAAATTAAACATATAGAAAGTAATGCCTATAAAATGGGGGTTTCTACTTATAAAAATATTGATGCGGTTGCTACATTTTACCAAAAAGTAGTGAAGTATTTAATATATGGAAATGTGTTAAAAAATAGTACGTATCCACTTTCTGTAAGTGCAGAACGTATTATACAAGCTATAGAAATTGTTGAATATGCAAAAAGTATAGGTGCAGAATATATTGCTCATGGTAGTACAGGTGCAGGAAATGACCAAGTAAGATTTGATATGATTTTTCAAACATTGGCTCCAGGTATTAAAATTATTACACCAATTAGAGACGAGAAATTAACAAGACAAGAAGAAATAGAGTATTTAAAATCTGAAGGTATTGATATGCCTTGGGAAAAATCAAAATATTCTGTAAACAAAGGACTTTGGGGAACCAGTGTTGGAGGTGTTGAAACTTTAGAATCTGAAAAACCATTACCAAGTGAAGCCTACCCATCTCAATTAGAAAAGGAAGGTGAAGAAAAAGTAACATTGACTTTTAAAAATGGTGAATTTACTGCTTTAAATGGCGAAGAAAATGACCCCCAAATAAATATTGAAACCCTAAATGATAGAGCTTCTAAGTATGCTATTGGTAGAGATATTCATGTTGGTGATACCATTGTTGGTACTAAAGGACGCGTTGGTTTTGAAGCTGCTGCTGCTTTAATAACGGTAAAAGCACATCATTTGTTAGAGAAGCATACATTAACAAAATGGCAATTACAACACAAAGAATATTTATCTAGTTTCTACGGCATGCATTTACATGAAGGTCAGTATTTAGATCCTGTAATGCGAGACACGGAAGCTTTTTTACAGAGTTCTCAAAAAATGGTTTCTGGAGATGTTGTTGTTACTTTAAAACCGTATCATTTTTCTTTAGATGGCATTGTTTCTGATCACGATTTAATGTCTAGTAAATTTAGTACGTATGGTGAAGAAAATAAAGCTTGGACGGCAGATGATGCTAAAGGATTTATCAAAATTCTAGGAAATCAAAATAAAATATATAGACAAGTAAATTCTTAATAGTTGTATGGAGACCTGTCAGGTTTTAAAAACCTGACAGGTCTGGGAATCTTAATTAGTATTAAAATGAATAAAATAAAAGCAGGAATTATAGGTGGAGCAGGTTATACTGCTGGTGAATTAATTAGATTATTAATTAATCATCCTGAAACTGAGATTGATTTTGTGTTTAGTACATCTAATGCAGGAAACAAGATTAGTAAGGTACATCAAGATTTAGTGGGGTCTTTAGACTTGAAGTTTACAGAAACTGTAAATCCTGATGTAGATGTGTTATTTTTATGTTTAGGTCATGGTAATTCGGTTAAGTTTTTATCTGCAAATGCGTTTTCGGATAACACAAAAATTATCGATTTAGGAAATGATTTTAGATTAGAAGCTGATAAGGTTTTTGAAGGTAAAACGTTTGTTTATGGTTTGCCAGAATTACAAAAAGAGGATATAAAATCTGCCAAGTATATTGCGAATCCAGGATGTTTTGCAACAGCCATTCAGTTGGGGTTATTGCCTTTGGCAGATAAAGGATTGCTAAGTAAAGATGTGCATGTTAATGCCGTAACTGGTGCAACTGGAGCAGGAACATCGTTATCTGCAACGACACATTATACGTGGCGAGATAATAATTTTTCGTATTACAAACCGTTTACGCATCAGCATTTAGGAGAAATAAATCAGTCAGTAAATCAATTACAAAACGATTTTTCTTCGGAAATTATTTTTATGCCAAATAGAGGTAATTTTTCTAGAGGGATTTTTGCAACAATTTATACTGATTTTGAAGGTAGTGTTGAGGAAGCAAAAGACATTTACACCTCGTTTTATAAAGATGCTAAATTCACGTTTGTATCAGACGAATTTTTACACATGAAACAAGTTGTGAATACTAATAAGTGTTTGGTACATTTACATAAACATAATGGTAAATTATTAATTACAAGTGTTATTGATAATTTATTGAAAGGTGCTTCTGGTCAAGCGGTTCAAAATATGAACTTGATGTTTGGTTTGGAAGAAACGACTGGATTGGGGTTGAAAGCGACTTATTTTTAATCCCCGCCTAGCCTTCCCGAGGAGGAGGAATAGATTGTGTTTAGACCTGTCAGGTTTTAGAAACCTGACAGGTCTGAAACATAACAGTGGCGCGTTAGTGATTGAACGGCCTGTTTGAGCTCCCCGACCTTTTGGGAGGGAGAGAGTAGTGAAAGCGCGACCCTTGTGGTAACGCCAAAAAAAATAAAATAATAGAACTATGAAAATAGCAATTATAGGAACTGGAAATTTAGGAAGCTCGATTGCAAAAGGGCTTATTGGTAATAAATCGTTTACAACGTTGTATTTAAGTGATAGAAATACGAAGGCGGTAATTAGTTTTGATACGTTGGAAAATGTTACTGTAACTAGTGATAATGTGTTGGCGGTTGAGAATTCGGATATCGTAATTTTTGCATTACAGCCTAAGCATATTGATGGGGTGTTGGAAAGTGTGAAATCTAAGATTACAAATAGTCATATTGTTATGTCTGTCGCGGCAGGTGTTGAGTTAGCTAGAATTGAAAATATTTTAGGAGCCGATAAAAACATTATTAGAGTGATGCCAAATACGGCTATTTCTATTGGGAAATCTATGACATGTATTGCTGCGAATGGTACAGGACAAGATAAAGTGCCTTTGGCTGAAGAAATCTTTAATCAATTAGGAACAACTATGGTGATTCCTGAAGATTTGATACAAGCGGCCACTGTAATTTGTGCCAGTGGGATTGCGTTTTGGATGCGCTTGGTGCGTGCAACTACACAAGGTGCTATTCAATTAGGTTTTGAAGCTAAAGAGGCTCATGAATTGGCGGTACAAACCTGTTTTGGTTCTGCTAGTTTGTTAATAGAATCTGGAAGGCATCCTGAACAAGAAATTGATCGCGTTACAACACCAAGTGGTTGTACTATTGAAGGTTTAAACGAAATGGAGCACCAAGGATTAAGTTCGGCTTTAATTCAAGGTATTGTAGCTTCGTTTGAAAAGATTAATCAATTAAAAAAGAATTAAAATGCCATTATTTGACGTTTATCCATTATATAATGTAACTCCAGTTTCTGGAAAAGGTATTCATGTTTACGATGATAAGGGGACTGAATATTTAGATCTTTACGGCGGACATGCTGTAATGTCTATTGGGCATTCACATCCTAATTATGTGAAAGCGATTACCAATCAAGTGGAAACTTTAGGGTTTTACTCGAATGCGATTCAGAATCCGTTACAAAAACAATTAGCAGATAAGCTTGAAGTGCTTTCTGGATGTAAAGACTACGAATTATTTTTATGTAGTTCTGGTGCAGAAGCTAATGAAAATGCTTTAAAATTAGCATCGTTTAAAACAGGAAAAAAACGTGTTGTGGCCTTTAGTAATGGGTTTCATGGACGGACATCGGCAGCTGTTGCAGCAACCGATAACAAAAATATTATTGCGCCAATTAATGCACAACAAGCCGTAACTATTTTACCTTTAAATGATATTGAAGGTGTTAAAACAGAATTGGAAAAAGGTGATGTTTGCGCTGTAATTGTTGAGTTTATTCAAGGTATTGGCGGATTGGATCAAGGAACTACCGCGTTTTTTGAGGCAGTAGATAAACTGTGTAAAGCTAATAATACCATGTTTATTGCTGATGAAATTCAGTGTGGTTATGCACGTTCTGGTAAATTCTTTGCATTTCAGTATTATAATGTAACACCAGATATTATTTCGTTAGCTAAAGGTATGGGGAATGGTTTTCCTATTGGAGGAATTTTAATTCACCCAAGTATTGAATCTAAATATGGTATGTTAGGGACAACCTTTGGAGGTAATCATTTGGCATGTGCTGCGGGTATAGCGGTTTTAGATACGATTGAAGAAGAGCAATTACTAGCAAATATAAATGAGATGTCAGCGTATTTCATGTCTATTGCTAAAACGATTCCGCAGATAAAAAAGATTAAAGGAAGAGGTTTAATGCTTGGTCTAGAATTCGATTTTGAAGTTGGCGATCTACGCAAAGATTTAATTTATAATTACCACATGTTTACTGGTGGTGCAGCAAATAAAAAGCTGTTGAGAATTTTACCACCATTAAATATAGAGAAAGAACATATTGGTCAATTTTTTGAAGCTTTGAAAAAGGCTTTAATATCGAACTAATTAAGATTTAAAATGAAAAAATATATCACTCTTTTGGCTATATTTTCTTTTTTAATGACAAATGCACAGTTTAAGAAAGGTGTGATTTATTTAAAGGATGGGAATACTTATGAAGGCTTAATTAAACTAAAAAAATTTGGAGGTATAAAATATAAAGAGAATGAAGCTTCGGAAGCTCAATCTTTTGATTTTATTCAGATGAAAGGGTATGACGTTACAGAGCATGGACGTGTCAAGTTTAGATATAAAAAAGTTGGTGATTTTCATAAGATGATGAAGGTTGTAAGGTTAGGTAAAATTAATTTATATAGTGTTTTTGTTTCCAATGAAGTAAAAGATCAAGGTTTCATTAAAAAAAAAACCATGATAGAGGAACTCCCTATTTCGAGTGGAAATATATATTATATTGAGAAATGGGAAACTACTGTCAGAATTGGGAGTAAAATTAAAAAAGGAAAATTATATTTATTTGAGGGTTGTCCAATTTTATTAGAAAAAATAAAAAAGAAAGAATTCAAAAAAGATGACATTTATAAAATAGTTAACTATTATATAAATGACTGTAAATAATAACTCTTTTAATAGAGTAGTAGAAGATTAAAAAAATGAACAAAATACTTAGCATAGACAAACGTAACGCGGTATTAAATTCCATGCAGGAATTAGTGAAAACCCATGCAAAAACAATCCTTGATGCCAATAAAATTGACATGGATAGTTATGATGGTGGTGATTTAGCCATGCGTGATCGTTTAAAAGTAAATGATGATAAAATTGACGGCATGATAGAATCTTTACGTCAATTATCAGAGCTTGTAGATCCTGTTGGTGTAGAACGTTTTCGCTTTACGCACGACAATGGTATGCAGGTTTACAATCGTACAGCATCTTTTGGTACAGTTATGATTATTTATGAATCTAGACCAGACGTCACTATTGAAGCTGGAGGTATAGCATTTAAATCAGGTAATAAAATTTTACTTAAAGGTGGTAAAGAATCTTTAAACTCTAATTTGGCTATTGTTGCTTTGTGGCATAAGGCTTTAGAGGATAACGATGTGAGTACAGACTGGGTCGAGTATTTAAATTATAACCGTACAGAAACGCAGGCTTTTTTAGAAAATCCAACGCAGCGTTTAGATTTAATTGTCCCACGAGGCGGCGAACGTTTAATCGAATTTGTGAAGTTAAACGCGAAATGTCCTGTTATAATAAGTGGACGGGGTAACAATTTTGTTTATGTTCATAAACATGCAAATCCAGCAATGGCTTTAGACATTATTGTGAATGCTAAAACGGCTAAAATATCGGCCTGTAATGCTGTTGATAAAGTTTTGATTGATGCCGATTTACCAAATAGGGAACAATTTATAAAAGAATTATTAGCGCGTTTAGAATCTCATAAAGTAGAAGTCTTAGGCGATGCGAGTTTTAGTAATTGTACAGAAGTAACACCAATAACAAGTGATGCTGTTTGGTATGAAGAGTTTTTAGATTATAAAATTGTTTTAGGTAGTATTGCAAATACACAAGCAGCTATTGAGATGATAAATAAATATAGCGGAGGTCATTCTGCAACCATAGTCACTGTGGCAGAAGCTGCAGCAGATAATTTTATGGCAACTGTAGATTGTGCTGCGGTATATCATAATGCATCGACGCGTTTTACAGATGGGTTTGAATTTGGTTTAGGTGGAGAACTGGCTATAGGTACAGATAAATTACACCAACGCGGGCCAATTGGTTTACAGCATTTGGTTACTAATAAATGGTATGTTCATGGAAACGGACAAATACGATAAGCATGCAGCCCATAATGGGTATTTGAAAAATAAGTAGGTGAAGTTTTAAATAATGAAGAAAAAACGCATATTATTAAAAATAGGTTCTAATACGCTTACTAAAGAAACCGATAATATCTCTAGAGGTAAGATTGAAGATATCGCGAATCAAATTGCAAAACTTCAAGACACTTGCGAGTTTATTATTGTAAGTTCTGGTGCTATTGCAGTGGCAAAACAGTTTGTTAAATTAGAAAGTAAACGTAAAGAACTTTTTGTAAAACAAGCATTAGCATCTATTGGTCAGCCGCATCTTATTCGTATTTATCAAGAGATTTTTAGAGAGCTTGGTTTGCTAACATCACAATGCTTATTGTCTTATTCAGACTTTGAAAAGGAACAGAGTAAAACAAATATTGTAAATACAATTAATGTATTAGTCAACAATAATTATATTCCTATTATTAATGAAAATGATACCGTTGCCACGGATGAAATTAAATTTGGTGATAACGATAAATTAGGTGCTTTAACAGCATCACTTTTAGAAGTCGATTTGTTTATTATAGCAACGAATACAAATGGCATTTATACGAAAGAATCTATTGAAAACGGTCACCCAAAAACAATTGCTGAGGTTGTCGATTTTGATGAATTAAGAAAGCAAGTTGTAAGTTCTAAATCATCGCATGGTAGCGGTGGTATGGAATCTAAGATTGAAGCCGTTTCAGTTACAAAAGCAGCAAATATCGAAACCTGGATTGTAAATGGACTGGAAGATAATTTTATTTTAAATGCTTTTGATGATAATGTGCCGTTTACTAAAATAAAATAAGAAAGTTAGATCTGTCAGGTTTTTAAAACCTGACAGGTCTATTGAAATAAATGAATCTGCAAGGTTTCAAAAATCTTGTAGATTCTAATAAAAGAAACAACACTGTCTAGTTTTGAGTTAAAATATATCGATACGAAAAGTGCTTTTTATGAAGAAGCTGTGCGGTTAAGAAAATCTCTGTTTTTCAAAAACATGAAAAATAGTAGGGATTTAATTCAAGATGATTTTGAATCAAAAGGCATTCATTTAGTGTGTTTAAATGATGATGAGGTTGTTGGAACAGGACGTTTAAATATTGAAAATGAAGTAGGTGTGATTTCTCAAATGGCAATAAAAGAAAGTCATCAAAAAAGAGGAATAGACGCAACTATTTTAAAAGCGTTGATTAAGAAAAGTAAAGAAAATAAGATCATAGATATAGAGCTTAGTGCGCGAGAAACCGCATTAACATTTTATGAAAAATTTGGTTTTGTTGCTTTCGGAAATAAATATCCGTCGCAGAAAACACAAGTTATTCATCAGAAAATGAAATTGATTATTAAATAGATTTAGAATGAAACATTACACCTCCATAAACGATATAGACGATATCAATTCTTGGATTGAAGATGCGAAAGCATTAAAAGCAAATCCGTTAAAACACATCGAACTGGGAAAAAATAAAACCATTGGTTTATTATTTTTTAATTCGAGTTTACGTACGCGTTTAAGTACGCAAAAAGCGGCTTTAAATTTGGGAATGGATCCTATTGTAATGAATGTTTCTGGAGATGCTTGGGGTATCGAGTTTGGAGATGGAGCGGTCATGGATGGAAATACTGCAGAGCATATAAAAGAAGCTGCAGCAGTCGTATCTCAATATTGTGATATTATTGCAGTACGAGCATTTCCATCGTTAACAGATAAAGAAAAAGACGAAAGCGAGCATGTTATGAGTTCTTTTAAAAAGTATGCTTCAGTGCCTATTGTAAGTATGGAAAGTGCTACAGGACATCCTTTGCAAGGATTAACAGATGCCATTACTATTTCGGAAAATGCAAAAGTAACACGACCAAAAGTGGTGTTAAGTTGGGCGCCACACGTTAAAGCACTACCGCACGCTGTTGCAAATAGTTTTGTTCAAGCGATGCAAAAAATGGATGTAGAATTTGTTATTGCAAATCCAGAAGGTTATAACCTAAATCCAGAAATTACTGGAGATACTCCAATTTATAACGATCAAGAAGACGCTTTTAAAGATGCGGATTTTGTATACACAAAAAACTGGAGTTCTTTCGAAGACTATGGGAAGGTCAATAGTACAGACCCTAATTGGATGATAACAAAAGATAAAATAGGCGATGCTAAATTTATGCACTGCTTACCTGTAAGACGAAATGTGGTGGTCGAAGATGCTGTTTTAGATACCGATAGTTCTTTAGTAATCGAACAGGCAAATAATAGAACCTATGCAGCACAATTGGTGCTTAAAAAGATATTAGAAGAATTAGATAATTAGTTTATTAGACCTGACAGGTTTTTAAAATCTGACAGGTCTTGTTTACTCAACAGTTAAAAGGTAACCGTCATTGCGAAAGAAGCACGATTGAAGTAATCTCTTCACTAGAAAGAGATTACTTCATCATAAAAAACACTCTTCGTAATGATAAAATAATATATTGCTAGGTTGAGCGTAGTCGAAACTTAATTTAAAGAAAAAAATGGAAAAATTATCCATAGTAAAAATAGGAGGGAACATTATAGAAGACGAAGCGTCTTTAAGTGCGTTCTTAAAATTGTTTTCTAATTTAGAAGGCAAGAAGATTTTAGTGCATGGTGGCGGAAAAAGAGCAACACACATCGCTTCTAAACTAGGGATTGAATCTAAAATGATAAACGGCCGACGCATAACTGATGCCGATACTTTAGAAGTCATTACGATGGTTTACGGTGGTTTAGTAAATAAAAATGTCGTTGCAAAATTGCAAGCTTTAAATATCGATGCAATCGGATTAACTGGCGCAGATATTAATAGTATTACATCTGATAAACGTCCTGTAAAAGATATTGATTATGGGTTTGTAGGTGATGTTAAACAAGTCGCTCATAATTCTATAGATAAATTAATTCAAGCTGATTTTACACCTGTATTTTGTGCTATCACACATGATGGTAATGGGCAATTATTAAACACCAATGCAGATACCATCACATCGCAAGTTGCCGTTGGTATGAGTGCATTATACGAGACATCGATTTACTATTGTTTTGAATTAAATGGAGTTTTAGAAGATATCAACGATAAAAGTTCGGTAGTAAAACATATCGATTCTAATATTTATAAAGATTTATTAGAAAAAGGTATTATTGCAGATGGTATGCTTCCAAAACTAGAAAATTGTTTCGATGCTTTACGTAACGGTGTTAATAATATAAATATGGGAAATACATCTATGTTAACACAAGAAAATGATAATTTCACCAAAATAACCTTATAAATGGGACTAGAGAAATTAACAAGTGATGCCATTGCGCTTTTAAAAACGCTGATTGAAACACAATCTTTTTCTACAGAAGAAGATGTTACAGCAGTACATATAGAAGATTGGTTTACTCGATACGCTATTGATTTTAAGCGTACAAAAAATAATGTTTGGGCGGTAAATAAACATTTTGATGAAAGTAAGCCAACACTGTTGCTTAACTCACATCATGATACGGTAAAACCAAACAGTGCTTACACTAAAGATCCATTAAAAGCTATTGTAGAAGATGGCAAATTATATGGTTTAGGAAGTAATGATGCTGGAGGCTGCTTAGTGTCGTTAATTGCAACATTTACACATTATTACAATCACGAAAATTTAAATTATAATTTAGTTATTGTCGCTTCCGCGGAAGAAGAAAACAGCGGTCCAAACGGACTAAATAGTATGCTATCAATAATCCCAAAAGTGGATGTCGCCATTGTAGGAGAACCAACATTGATGAATTTAGCTGTTGCAGAAAAAGGTTTAGTTGTGTTTGATGTTGTTGTCGAAGGGACACCAAGTCATGCAGCCCATCCAAACACTAATAATGCGATTTATAATTCAATAGAAGCTTTACAGTGGTTTAAAGATTTTAAGTTCGAAAAAGGTTCTATAGCTTTAGGCGACGTGAAACTAACAGTTACACAAATAAGTGCTGGATCACAGCATAATGTGGTGCCAGCTCATGTAGATTTGGTAATCGATGTTCGTGTAAATGATGCATATAGTAATGCCGAAATCGCTGAAGTTTTACAAGAAAAAGCACCAGTTACAAGTATTAAACCACGTAGTTTACGATTAAATTCGTCATCAATTCCAACAGACCACGCTTTGGTTAAAGCAGGTTTGGCAATGGGAAGAACGAGCTACGGGTCACCAACATTATCAGATCAAGCCGTATTGTCTTGTCCAAGTTTAAAATTAGGACCAGGAGATAGCACACGCTCACATTCTGCAGATGAGTTTATTTATGTAAATGAAATAGAAGAAGGCATTAAAATATATGTTGAATTGTTAGAAAAAGTATTGTAAAAGAAACAAGAATATAGAATCAAGAGACAAGACTTAAAAGTAGTTAGCTAATAGTCTTTTTTCTAAAAGCGAAGCGGTATCTTCTCTTGACTCAAAATTTTAAGAATTAAAATATAAGTTGAATTGTTAAACCGCGTAATCGTTTAAACAGTTCAATAAATCAACAAATAAACATTAAAAAGAAACAAGAATATAGAATCAAGAGACAAGACTTAAAAGTAGTTAGCTAATAATCTTTTTTCTAAAGGCGAAGCGGTCTTCTATCTTGGTTCTAAATTTTAAGAATTAAAATTTATTAAAATGAAACTCTGGGACAAAGGTATATCAATAGATAAAAAAATAGAACAATTTACAGTTGGAAACGATAGAGAAATCGATATTCATATAGCAAAGTACGATGTTATAGCATCCAAAGCACATGCAAAAATGCTTCAAAAAATTGGCATTATTACTGTTGACGAATTGGTTGAATTGTTAGGTGGTTTAAAAGTTTTAGAAGATCAAATAGAGGAAGGTACTTTTGTTATCGATGCCCAATTTGAAGATGTGCATTCTAAAATAGAGTTTGAACTGACTAAAAGCTTAGGCGAAGTTGGAAAAAAAATCCATACGGCACGTTCAAGAAACGATCAAGTTTTAGTGGCTTGTCATTTATATTATAAAGACCATTTAGGCATTGTAAAAGAAAAAACGAATACGCTTTTTAATACACTTTTAGATTTAGCCGATAGATATAAAGATAAAGTATTGCCAGGCTATACACATTTACAAGTGGCCATGCCATCATCATTTGGACTATGGTTTTCTGCCTATGCAGAATTAATGATTGATGATGTGTTTTTATTAAACGCTGCCATTAAAACGGTAGATCAAAATCCATTAGGTTCAGCGGCAGGTTACGGAAGTTCTTTTCCTATTGACAGAGAATTAACGACTAAAGAAATGGACTTTGCAACCTTAAAATATAATGTGGTTGCAGCGCAAATGGGACGTGGTAAAAACGAACGTACTATTGCAGCAGCTTTAGGAGGCCTAGCAAATACACTTGCACGTTTTGCTATGGATACTTGTTTGTATATGAGTCAGAATTTTGACTTTATTTCTTTTCCAGATGAATTAACGACGGGAAGTAGTATCATGCCACATAAAAAGAATCCAGATGTGTTTGAATTAATTCGAGGAAAGTGTAATAAAATCCAAGCGTTACAAACCGAAATGGTTTTAATTACTAATAATTTACCTAGTGGTTACCACAGAGATTATCAGTTATTAAAAGAAAATATTATTGCTGCTTTCGAAGAGATAAAAGATATTCTTGATATTTTTAATTACTCTATTCAACAAATCATCGTTAAAGATGTCGATGTAAATAGTGATTTGTATAAATACTTATTTACAGTAGATAATATTAATACGCTAGTTGTAGAAGGGCAATCGTTTAGAGAAGCTTACCAAAAAATAGGTGGACAAGTTCAAGATGGTACTTATGTTCCAGATACATCGAAGCATCATACACATGCGGGTAGTATTCATAATTTGTGTTTGGAAGAGATTAGAGCTAAGTTTCCAAGTTAGAATTTAACAAAAACAACTTTTCATTATATAATTATATCTTCTTAATATCTCTCTTTGAGCATGTTAAGAAGGTGTAAGTTGTTTTACGTTTTTATTTTTAAAACATCTTAAAAGAATGAAAACTAAATTGTAGTATCCTTTGGTTTTATGATGAATGAATTTCTTTCAGTGAAAGAAATTAAACATAAGGCTGCATTCATATTATTATATTAGCATAGGTTATAAAGAAACACTAGTTTTTATATAAGTGTGTTCTATTTATTTTTAAGTCTGTCCTATGAAAACAATTTTTGCATACACTTTTTTCCTCTTTTGTATAGGAAATGTATTTTCTCAAACAAATGAAACACCTAGAGTTTATGAAATTTGGGATGATAAGCCTGCCCCAAATAGAGGTGGTGATTATGCTATTAAAAAAGCAAGAGGTTATCCTTATGATGAAGATTGGGAATTAAAATCGTATCCTATAGGTAATGGATATATGGGAGCAAACCTATTTGGAAGAACCGATACTGAACGCATCCAACTAACGGAAAAAACATTGGCTAACGAGGGGCTTTATGGTATAGGAGGCTTAACTAGTTTTGCGGAAATTAATCTAGATTTTGGACATGAAAATCCAGAAAATTATAAGAGGTCGGTAAATATAAATGAAGCCATAGCTTATGTAAACTATAGTTATAAAGGTGTCGAATATACAAGAGAGCATTTTATTAGTTATCCAGACAATGTATTAGTGATAAAAATAAAGGCTAATAAAAAAGGGAAAGTGTCTTTTATATTGAGGCCCAAAATACCATACTTGAGAGATTCAACAGAAATAAATACAAGAAGTGGGAAAATGGTAGCCCAAAATGATTTAATTACCATGTCTGGTTTTATTAATCATTTTAGTGTTAATTATGAAGGACAAATTAAAGTTATAAATGAAGGTGGGGAATTATCAACGATTCAAAACGATGATACATCAGAGGTTATTATAAAAAATGCAGATAGTGTCGTTTTGTTAATTGCTGTTGGGACGAATTATAAATTGGATGAAGCTGTTTTTAATGAAGACATTAATAATAGAAAATTAAACCCAAGTATTTATCCACATGATAAAATAACTGAACTTATTAATTCGGCAACCATTAAAGGCTTTGAGAAATTAAAAGAAAGTCATCTAGCCGATTATCAAAATTTATTTTCCAGAGTACAGCTTAATTTTAATAATAAAGTGCCAGAAGGTACTACTAACGCATTGTTAGAAAGCTATAAGTCAGAAGTTACAAGCCATTATCTTGAAGAATTAATGTTTCATTATGGGCGTTATCTACTTATTTCTACATCAAGAAAAGGTGCTTTGCCATGTGGATTGCAAGGTGTTTGGAGTCAATATGAAGTCACACCTTTTACAGGAGGTTTTTGGCATAATATTAATGTACAGATGAATTATTGGGGTGCTTTTAATACCAATTTAGCAGAAACTTTTACACCTTATGTAGAATTTCATGAAGCATACCGCCCTAAAGCAAATAGTTTGGCTACAGAATATCTTAAGAAAAATAATCCACAAGCATTAGTTAAGGATAGTATAGATAACGGTTGGACTATAGGAACGGGAACGACGCCTCATAAAATTGTTGGTCCAGGAGGGCATTCTGGTCCAGGGACGGGAGCGTTAACAAGTAAAATGTTTTGGGATTATTATGAGTTTACTATGGATACGACTTTTTTACGAAAAAAAGCATATCCTGCGCTTTTGGGGATGAGTAAGTTTCTTTCTAAAACGTTGATTCCTGTTAGTGATGATTTATTACTTGTAAATCCGTCTGCTTCTCCCGAACAAAAGCATGATGGCGGAAATTATATTACAGCTGGTACAACTTTTGATCAAGAACTCGTTTGGGAAAACCATAACGATTTACTTAAAGCATCAAAGATTCTTAATTCAAATGACGCCTTTTTAGAAGTTGTGAAAGATCAAATTACTAAGCTAGATCCTATTATTGTTGGTAAGTCAGGACAGGTGAAAGAATTTCGTGAAGAACAATTTTATGGCGAAATTGGACAAAAAAATCACCGCCATATATCACATCTTTGCGCTTTATACCCTGGCACATTAATAAACTCAACCACAAAAAAATGGATGGATGCTTCTATTGTAACCTTAGATTTAAGAGGGAATAACACAACGGGCTGGGCAATGGCACATAGAATGAATTTACGAGCTAGAACAAAAGATGGTGAGCAAGCCCACGAAGTATATACAAAATTTATAAAAGAACGTACGCTGCCAAACCTTTGGACAACACATCCGCCTTTTCAAATAGATGGTAATTTTGGGTGTATGGCAGGCGTTGCCGAAATGCTTCTTCAAAGTCATGAAGGGTATATAGAGCCTCTTGCAGCACTTCCTGTCGCATGGAAAGATGGTGAGTACAAAGGTTTGGTGGCGAGAGGGAATTTTGAAATATCAACGGTTTGGAAGAATGGAAAAGCGATTTCATTTGAAATAAAATCTAATAAAGGCGGCGTATGTCGTATAAAATATCCTGCTATTGGCAATGCTATTTTAAAATCGGATTCTGGAGAAACAATATCTTATGTTACAGAAGGTTTAGATGTTATTAATTTTGAAACGAATAATAGTGAGCGTTATTTTATAAAATTTAATGGCGAATAAAATGAAAAAATTTCTGGTGACTTTACTTTTAAAAGGCTTTTAGTTTCTTCAGACAGCCCAAATAAATTTAAGATTCAAAAATTAACAGATTACTTCGTTGTATACGCCTAGAAATATAGTGCAGCAATAAAAAAGAGCACCGATTAAACAATGCTCTCTTAATTGGACGTCTTTGGTTTAATTGGTATGGTGACTAACTCAAATAATTAAATAATTGTGGACTGTCCTAAATGGATGTTGGTAAAGTTTAAATTTGTTTCTTCTGGGTTGTTTATAAAATCTTCAATAAAGTCTCCAACTTTACTGGTTGAAATATTATCGTATTTGGTATTTAAATCGGGTGTGGTGATGTGAAGTTTTAACGATTTGTTTACGGCTTCTCTAACAAGCGCAGCTTCTTCGAACATATCAAAATGTTCTAGCAATAATGCTGCCGATAAAATGGATGCAATTGGGTTAGCTATGCCTTTGTTAGTTGCTTGCGTATAAGAGCCGTGAATGGGCTCGAACATAGCGTGTTTATCGCCTATAGAGGCTGATGCTAATAAACCAATAGATCCTCCAATAACACTTGCTTCGTCAGATATGATATCACCAAACATATTCTCTGTTAAAATAACATCAAATTGTCTTGGGTTTAAAATAAGCTGCATGGCTGCATTATCTATAAATTGAAAATCTAGAGTAACATCGGCATATTTTGGTGCTAATTCCTTAACCACTTTACGCCAAAGTCTAGAGCTTTCTAATACATTGGCTTTGTCTACCAATGTTAATTTACGTCTTCTAGTTTGTGCTGCTTGAAAGGCTAAATGTGCAATGCGCTCTATTTCTTCGCGAGAATATTGGCATAAATCTGATGCGACATTGCCGTCTGCACTTAATTTTTTTTCACCAAAATAAATACCACCAGTAAGTTCTCTATAAATAGAAATATCGGTACCAATTATATTTTCCTTTTTTAATGGCGATTTGTTTAAAAGACTATCGTAAGCAATTACGGGTCTTATATTTGCAAACAAGCCAAGCGATTTTCTAAGCTTAAGCAAACCTTGTTCTGGTCTTACTTTAGCATCTGGGTTGTTATCGTATTTTGGAGTTCCGATGGCCCCAAATAAAAGCGCATCAGTGTTTTTACAAATATTAAGAGATTCTTCTGGTAAAGGACTTCCCGTTTTATCGATTGCCGCAGCACCAACCAAACCGTTTTGAAAAGTAAATATGTGGTTAAATTCCATCGCAATAGCTTTTAAAACCTTTACGGCTTCAGCAGTTACTTCTGGTCCAACACCATCGCCAGGTAAAACGGCAATATTTAATTTCATAATCTTTTCAATTTAAGCAGACGTAATTTCACTATAAACTTTACTGCTTTCTATTATTTGATGAATATCAGAATCTACAACTTCTTTCTTTTTATCAGCAAAATCTAAAAAGCTAGTATAGATTTCGTCAAGCTGAAGTTTTGTTAATTCGTATCCAATATTTTTTGCTCTATATGCTAATGCTGCACGTCCACTTCTTGCAGTTAATACAATGGCAGATTCTGTTACACCAACATCTTTAGGGTCTATAATTTCGTAAGTTTCACGATTTTTAATAACGCCATCTTGATGAATTCCTGAACTGTGTGCAAAAGCGTTAGCGCCGACAATCGCTTTATTTGGTTGCGTGTATATCCCCATACTGTCAGATACTAATTGACTAATGCCGTAAAGCATTTCGGTTTGAATTCTAGTATCTAAATTTAAGTGTGGGTGTTGTTTTAAAATCATGACCACTTCTTCTAAAGCTGTATTTCCAGCACGCTCTCCAATACCATTAATAGTACACTCAATTTGGCGTGCACCATTAATAACACCTTCTATAGAGTTTGCTGTAGCTAAACCTAAATCGTTGTGGCAGTGACAAGATAAAATTGCTTTATCAATCCCTTTTACGTTTTCTTTTAAGTATTTAATTTTTGCACCATATTCACTTGGTAAACAGTATCCTGTAGTATCAGGAATGTTTAATACCGTTGCACCTGCTTTAATAACAGCTTCGCAAACACGTGCTAAATATGCGTTATCCGTTCTGCCAGCATCTTCAGCATAAAATTCAACATCCTCTACAAAAGATTTAGCGTAGCTAACCGCTTTTACTGCACGCTCTATAATAGCATCTTGATTAGATTTGAATTTAAATTTTATATGAGAATCAGAAGTACCTATTCCTGTATGTATTCTTGGTGTCTTAGCATATTTCAATGCTTCGGCAGCCACCTTTATATCGTTTTCAACAGATCGTGTTAAACCACAAACCGTTGCACTTTTTACTATTTTTGAAATGGCTTCAACCGATTTGAAATCGCCTGGGCTAGACACAGGGAAACCAGCTTCAATAATATCAACACCTAAAAAATCAAGCTGTTCAGCAATGATTACTTTTTGTTCGGTGTTTAATTTACAGCCAGGGACTTGCTCGCCATCGCGAAGCGTTGTGTCAAAAATTTGGACGTTAGTATCAGACATTTATTAAAATATATTTTTGTATTGTTCTACGAAGTTATATTTTGGTTTCGTAAAAAGAGGATTAGACTTATTCTTTTTACGATGTTTAACTAGCTTGTTGTTTAGTTAAATTATTGATTAATAGTATTATACGGTTGTTTTTATAACTATGACAAAGGAACAAAAAGATAATTTGTTTATATTAGTGAAGTCACTATCTAAGTCCGAAAAGAGGCAATTTAAGCTTTATGTAGGACGCCTGGGTGTTAATGAAGATTCAAAATTTTTGACACTTTTTAATATTTTAGACAAGCTTACTAATTATGACGAAGGCGTTATTTTAAAAAAAGGGATTGTTAAAAAACAACAACTATCTAATTTAAAAGCGCATTTATACAAGCAAATTTTAATTAGTTTACGATTAAACCCTTCACATCAAGATATTAGAGTTCAAATTCGAGAGCAATTAGATTTTGCAACCATTTTATATCATAAAGGACTTTATAAACAAAGTCTAAAAATTCTTGATAAAGCGAAAACTTTAGCTATTGCTAACGAAGAAAAAAATGTAGCTTACGAAATTGTTGATCTCGAAAAAGTTATTGAATCTCAATATATTACACGTAGTCTGAGTACGAGAGCCGACGAACTTTCTATTCAAGCTAAAGCGTTGAGTTTACAAAATGTATTGGCGAGTAAATTATCTAATTTATCGTTGCAATTATATGGTTTGTTTTTAAAAACAGGTTATATAAAGAATGATGAAGATTATCAAATTGTAACAAAATATTTTAACGACAGACTCCCAAAATACGATATTAATAAATTAGAGTTTAGAGAGAAACTTTGGCTTTATAAAGCCAGATTATGGTATAGTTTTTTAACCGTAGATTTTTTATCCTGTTATAAGTATGCCTCAAAATGGGTGGATTTATTCTATAAGAATAAAAATATGATTATTTTAAATCCTGTCTTTTTTTTAAGAGGAAATCATTATTTATTAGAGTCTTTGTATTATTTAAGACAGTACGATAAGTTTAAATCATCCTTAAAAAAATTCGAAGACGTAACACAAGAAGCATGGTTTCCGCTTAACGATAATAACGAAAGTTTAACTTTCCTGTTTATATATAATAATAAATTTAATCTTCATTTTATAGAAGGTAGTTTTGACGAAGGTTTACCTTTAATCGATGATGTTTTAGAGCAACTAAAAAATTATAAAAATAGAATAGACGAGCATCACGTTATGGTGTTTTATTACAAGATTGCCAGTATGTATTTTGGTGCTGGTGAGAATAAAAAATGTATCGAATTTTTAGATAAAATCATTAGTAACAAATCATTGCAAATGCGCGAAGATTTACTGTGTTTTTCTAGAATTTTGAATCTGGTAGCCCATTACGAAGCAGGTCTCGATTATAATTTAGAAGTTTTAATTAAAAGCACCTATAAGTTTTTAATTAAAATGGAAGATTTGCACGACGTACAAAAAGAATTTATCAAA
Source organism: Algibacter sp. (assembly GCA_039985655.1). GTDB lineage: Bacteria > Bacteroidota > Bacteroidia > Flavobacteriales > Flavobacteriaceae > Postechiella. The sequence continues at coordinate 108,326 of JBDWSF010000013.1, forward strand.
TTCTTACGTGGTTTAGGCGATATTTATCCGCACGAAGTCAAAAACGAATTCAAAAAATTACACACGAAACTAAAAGAGTTCGAAAACGATCCCTATCAAAGTCGCGCCTTCCTCTATTTAGATATTATCTCGTGGTTAGAATCCAAGATTCAAAACCGCCCAATAGGATTGGTGATAAGAAATAAGTTTCACGCAAATCGAGATAAAAAATAAGTTTTGGGCGTTACCCGAAAAGGGTCGGGTTTTCCGCTATATCTTTTTAAACCGTCGTAGCGAGGACGAAGGACGTGGCTATTTGTTAAAACTTATGTTACAAACAAAGTTCAAAACTTTCTGATTTTTAAAAAGGATGCCGCATCAACCCCTAACGCGGAGCCAGTGATTATTGATTAATTTGTTTTAGTATAAGGTCTAAGTTGGAATCAGATAATTGAAAGTTTTCTCCTAAATAATCTCTTGCGTAATTTCCATTTCGAATAGGTCTTTTTTTATAAAACTCATTCATGAAATCTTCAAGATTAAGTTTTTTTGAGATATCAAGATTTGTAAACTCTTGTTCAATATGTTTTATAAAATCGGCTCCTAAATGGTGAAAGTATGCTATTTCGAAAACTTCATTTTTTTCTATTAAATAATATCCTTTATTATTAATTTTTGAATACCGGTATCCTAATTTTTTTAAGCAGTCATAAATCCCCTTTTCAAAGAATGTGATTTTTTTTCGTCCATTTTTATATTCGTAAATATCTGCTAGTTTTATCATTATTAAGTATTGTTTTACCTGAATGGGAGAAGTCTTTTTTATTTCGACTTTAAATATAATGAAAACTTTTTCAAGCTAAGTTAAGAGTTTTTGTCAGGGTTGAATGTGTTTTTAATAGCATTTTAGATGCTAAGAGAAGTGAGAATTCATAAAAAACAAAAATATCCATCAAAAAATTTGGATATTAACTTTTTCTGAACGAATATTTGCATTCACAAAGTTCAAAGAACACATATTGAAATGTTATCAAGAAAGGTGGAGGGATAGACCCGTTGAAACCTTAGCAACCCTTTACACTTAGTAAAGAAGGTGCTAAATTCTACTTAAATTACCGATTCATTTATCGGTATTTGGATAGATAACCCAACAAAATTACTTTCCGTAATTTGTAAAACTCTTTATAACATTTTTCTATTAAGTACACTTTTTAAGTGCATTTGGCTTTTTATTTAAGCGCGAAATCGAAGATTCATTAATTTGAAGAAGAATCATTAAATTACGCGGTAACCAGTTAATTAAAAACATTAGAAAAATGAGCGATCAAAAATTAGCAACAAACGCATTACATGCAGGGCATGACGTAACCACAAACGGAGGCACAAGAGCTGTGCCTATTTATCAAACAACATCGTATGTTTTTAATAACTCAGATCATGCAGCAAACCTCTTTTCGTTAAAAGAACTTGGATTTATTTATACACGACTTAATAATCCAACAAATCAAATATTACAAGATCGTTTAGCAGCAGTAGAAGGTGGAATTGGAGCCGTTGTATTTGCATCAGGAACAGCAGCTATTGCAACAGGCTTGTTAACACTGTTAAAATCAGGAGACCATATTGTAGCTTCAAGCAGTCTTTATGGCGGAACATATAATTTATTAAGTGTAACCTTACCAAGATTGGGTATTACAACAACATTTGTAGATGCTTCTAACCCAGAAAATTTTGCTGCTGCTGTACAGGATAATACAAGAGCATTTTTTGTAGAGTCTTTAGGGAATCCAAAATTAGATGTATTAGATTTAGAATCTATTTCTGTGCATTCAAAAGCAGCAGGAGTACCTTTTATTGTTGATAATACAGTAGCAACTCCAGTATTGTTAAATCCTTTAAAGCACGGAGCGGATATTGTAATTCATTCGTTAACGAAATATATTGGCGGTCAAGGAACTTCTTTAGGTGGAGCTATTGTTGATGGAGGAACTTTTAATTGGGCAAACGGAAAATTTCCTGAATTTACAGAACCATCAGCAGGATATCATGGTTTAGTTTATCATGAAACTTTAGGAGCAGCGTCATATGTTTTTAAATTAATTTTAGAAGGATTAAGAGATTTTGGAGGTGCTTTAAGTCCAACAAATGCTTTTAATATTATTCAAGGTTTAGAAACACTTCCTGTTAGAATTAAGCAACATAGTGCAAATGCACTTGAAATCGCAAAATGGTTAGAAGCTCAAGAAGAAATTGCTTGGGTAAATTATCCAGGATTAGAAAGTAGTAAGTACAAAACATTAGCAGATAAATATTTACCAAAAGGACAAAGTGGTATTGTAACATTTGGTCATAAAGGTGGTTTTGATGCAGCTAAGAAAATTGCAGATAACACGAAATTGTTTTCATTATTAGCAAATATTGGAGATACGAAATCTTTAATCATTCACCCAGGAAGTACAACGCATCAACAATTAGATGAAGCCGAACAAGAATCTGCTGGTGTATCTAGTGATTTAATTCGTTTGTCAGTTGGTATTGAAGATATAGACGACTTAAAAGCAGACTTAAAAGCGGCTTTTGAAACGATATAATTAAAATAAATTTTAGATCTGTCAAGTTTCAAAAACCTGACAGGTCTTGAAGAGCATAATAACCTGCAAGGTTTCAAAAACCTTGTAGGTTTAAAACAAACCAATTGAAACATCCTTTACAACATATAATAATTAAAGATTTCGTTACGCAAAGTAACGTGCTTAATTCAGAAATAAAGCTGAGTTACCAAGTCTTTGGAAAAGCATTAGGAAGCGCTCCTATTGTTTTAGTAAATCATGCTTTAACAGGAAGTAGTGAAGTCGCAGGAGAAAATGGCTGGTGGAAAGATCTGGTTGGAGACGACAAAGTTATCGATACGAAACTTTATACTGTTTTAGCATTCAATATTCCAGGTAATAGTTTTGATGGTTTTGTAATAGATAATTATAAAGATTTTATTGCGAGAGATGTCGCAAGTCTATTTTTAATTGGACTTGAACGTTTGGAAACAGGAAAACTATTCGCAACCATTGGCGGGTCTTTAGGTGGTGGAATTGCCTGGGAAATGGCGGTGTTAAAACCAGATTTCTCAGAGCATTTAGTCGTAGTAGCAACCGATTGGAAATCTACCGATTGGTTAATTGCTAACTGTCAAATACAAGAGCAATTTTTATTAAACTCTAAGCATCCAGTGCATGATGCTAGAATGCATGCGATGTTGTGTTACCGTACACCAGAATCTTTTAAAGAGCGTTTTCAGCGTTCTAAAAATGACGATTTAGAGATTTTTAATGTAGAAAGTTGGTTGTTGCATCACGGTAAAAAATTGCAAGAGCGTTTTCAATTATCAGCGTATAAATTGATGAATCAGTTGCTTAAAACAATTGATGTTACAAAAAACAGAGCAGACGATTTTAATGTTTTAGAAAACATTGAAGCTAATATTCATATTGTTGGAGTCGATTCCGATTTGTTTTTTACAGCCGAAGAAAACAGACAAACACATAAACAATTAGCAGTTACACATCCTAATGTGACGTATAACGAGATCCATTCCGTTCATGGTCACGATGCGTTTTTAATGGAGTATGAGCAACTAGAAAAAATAATAGAAGGCATTTTTGTGCCAGATTCTAAAAAGAGAAGAATGAAAGTATTAAAGTTTGGAGGTAAATCTTTAGGAAATGGAGATGGATTAAAGCGAGTGCTTTCCATTATAGAAAATAAAGTAAATAATGGCGATCGTATTAGTGTTGTAGTTTCGGCTAGAGGATCTGCAACTGACGATTTAGAAGATATTCTTAATACCGCTTTAAAAGGAGGTGATTATAAAGATAAACTTGAAGCTTTCAAGCTTTATCAAAAAGAACCATCAAAAACAATTGATTTTTCTGAAGAATTTTCAATTTTAGATAAGCTTTTTGAGGGGGTTAGTTTACTTCGTGATTACAGTCAGAAAACAAAAGATAATATTTTAGCACAAGGTGAATTATTATCCATAAAACTAGTGTCGCAATTACTTAACGATAGAAATATTGAAGCTGTAGCAACCGATTCTAGACAGTTAATAAAAACGAATGATGCCTTTGGTAATGCACAGCCTATTGCTAAATTATCTAAGGATAACGTAAACGCACATTTTAAATCTAAGGGGAACGTTGTAAATATTATAACAGGATTTATCGCGTCTAATTTAAAAAACGAAACAACCACTTTAGGGCGAAACGGCAGTAATTATACAGCAGCATTAATTGCTAATTATTTAGATGCCGAAGAGCTTCAAAACTATACACATGTAAATGGTATTTATACCGCAAATCCAGATTTAGTGGCCGATGCTGTAAAAATCAGAGAATTATCGTTTAGTGAAGCAAATGAATTAGCAAATTTTGGAACTACCGTTTTACACGCAAAAACCATTATTCCTTTAGTTGAAAAAAACATCAACCTTCGGATTTTAAATGTCTTTAATCCAGATGATGAAGGCACGTTAATTACGGCAAAACCAAGCACAAAAGAAGTCACATCTTTATCCGTTTTAGACGATGTGGCGTTATTAAATTTAGAAGGCCGCGGTTTGTTAGGTAAAATAGGTGTCGATGCTAGAATTTTTAAAGCCTTAAGTAGTTATAATATTAGTGTTAGTATTGTATCACAAGGCTCTTCAGAAAGAGGCATCGGATTAATTATTAATGCCGATCAAGCTACACAAGCCGTTATAGCTTTAGAGCGCGAATTCGAAAGTGATTTTTATTCGCAAGATGTCAATAAAATAGGAGTGAATGATGATGTCGCTGTAATATCTATTGTAGGTATCGAATTAAGTTCATTTCATAAACCGTTTAATGCGCTTATTAAAAATCAAATTACGCCCATTTTATTTAATAATACCGTTACAGGAAGAAATGTAAGTTTAGTTGTTAAAAAAGAACAATTACATAAAGCGGTTAATGTTATTCATGGTGAAATTTTTGGAATTTCTAAAAAGATAAACATTGCCATTTTTGGTCACGGTGGTGTTGGTGGTGCTTTAATTAATCAGATTTTAAAGTCTAAAGATGATATAGAAAAACGTAAAGGCATCAGCTTAAATGTGTTTGCCATTGCGAATTCTAAGAAAGTGCTTTTAAATAAAAATGGTGCCGATACGCATTGGGCAGAATCTATTAAAGATGGTGGGGAGTTTGCCGTTGAAGATATTATCATCTATGCGAAAAATCATCATTTAGAAAATTTAATTGCAGTTGATAATACAGCAAGTTCAGAGTTTTATAAAAACTACATTCCGTTTGTAGAAGCAGGGTTCGATTTGGTATCATCAAATAAAATAGCGAATACCATTTCACATGATTTTTATAAGGATTTAAGAATTCAGCTTAAAGAAAACAATAAGCAATATTTATACGAAACTACTGTTGGTGCCGGTTTACCTTTAATTGATACGATTAAATTATTACATGAATCTGGCGAAAACATTACAAGAATTCGTGGTGTGTTTTCAGGAACGCTAAGTTATTTATTCAATAATTTTTCAGTTGAAGACAAACCGTTTAGCGAAATCATTCAAGAAACAATTGATAAAGGTTTTACAGAGCCCGACCCTAGAGAAGACTTTTCTGGAAATGATGTGGCTAGAAAACTGTTAATCCTTGCAAGAGAATTAGATTTGCAGAATGAATTTGAAGATGTTGCCGTTCAGAATTTAATTCCAGAAGCCTATCAAAATATTCCTGTAGAATCATTTTTAAAGCAATTAAATGTTTTAGATGATGAATTTCAGAAGATAAAAGAAAACCAAGAAGCTGGCTATGTATTAAGATATGTTGGTGATTTATCAGGCGATTTATCTCAAGACAAAGGAAACTTGGAAGTGAAATTAGTGTCTATTCCAGAAGATAGTACATTAGGTCATATAAAAGGTTCTGATGCTATTTTTGAAATATTTACTGAATCTTATGGCGAGCAACCTATTGTAATACAAGGTGCAGGTGCCGGAGCAGAAGTGACGGCACGAGGTGTCTTTGGAGATATATTGAGATTATCAAAGCATATTAATTAGATTTGTCATTCCTGCGTAGGCAGGAATCTGTATAAATAAAAAGTAGACCTACAAGGTTTTAGAAATCTCGCAGGTTAACTCGTAAAGAAATAAAAAGTTTAGGTTTGAAACTGACTTTAGCGGATAGGTACATTAGGGATTGAACGGCGTGTTTGAACTCCCCGATTTTTTTGGAGGGAGTGAGTAGTGAAAGCCCGACCCGATAGGGAAATGTCCAAATAAAAATTATTAAAAAGAATAAAAGTGAGCAATAAAAAATTTGAAACTGAAGCAATTCGTACACAGTCTGAAACGACACAATTTTCAGAACATTCTGTACCTTTATATTTAACCTCTGGATTTGTATTTGATGATGCTGAGGAAATGAGAGCGTCGTTTGCCGAAGAAAAACAACGGGATTTATATAGCCGTTATAGTAATCCTAACGTTAACGAATTTGTAGATAAAGTGTGCTTAATGGAAGGTGCTGAGGCAGGTTTTGCCTTTGCTAGTGGAATGGCTGCTGTGTTTTCTACGTTTGCTACGCTGTTGGATGCAGGAGATCATGTGGTGTCTTGTAGTTCTGTTTTTGGCGCAACACATGGTTTATTTACGAAGTATTTTCCAAAATGGAATATTGAATGTTCTTATTTTAATATAAATGAAGTTGAACGTGTTGAAAGTTTAATTCAACCGAATACTAAATTTATTTATGCAGAAACACCAACTAATCCTGGGGTTGATGTGTTGGATTTAGAGTATTTGAGTGCTATTTGTAAAAAACACAACTTGCTGTTGGTTGTAGATAATTGCTTTGCAACGCCTTATTTACAAACCCCCATAAAACATGGTGCCGATTTAGTTATTCATTCCGCTACCAAATTAATGGATGGGCAAGGGCGTGTTTTGGGAGGTGTTACAGTTGGTAAAAAGGAATTGATTAGAGAGATTTATTTATTCTCTAGGCTTACTGGTCCAGCAATGAGTCCTTTTAACGCTTGGGTATTATCAAAATCTTTAGAAACCCTAGCTGTTAGAGTAGAGAAACATTGTGAAAATGCCTTAAAATTAGCAACCTTTTTAGAAGCGCATCCAAAAGTAAAATGGGTGAAATATCCTTTTTTAAAGTCGCACCCTAAATATGACGTTGCAAAAAAACAGATGAAAATGGGAGGCAATATTGTTGCTTTTGAAGTAGAAGGTGGTATTGAAGGAGGTCGCGCCTTTTTTGATGCTATAAAGATGTGTTCATTATCTGCAAATTTGGGCGATACAAGAACTATTGTAACGCATCCTGCGAGTACAACACATGCTAAAGTAGAAGCAGAAGTAAAAGCTGCAGTAGGTATTACAGATGGTATGGTGAGGTGTTCTGTAGGATTAGAACATATAGATGATATTATAGCTGATTTAGAACAGGCTTTGGGTTAAATAGAGAGCTTTTTTAATATTTTTTATAAATGAAATAATGACCTAATATTTAATAGTTTATTAAATATTAACAATTTTTTTTAAAATCATATTGGTTAACCAATTATTTTAGCAGAAAAATAATGGTTATGAAACAATTAAATTTATTTATCTCGCTCTTAATATTTGCTTTTTTATTTAATTGTTCTTCTAGTGATACTGTTATCGAAGAGGACGTTGTTGAAGAAGAAGTTGAGGAAGAAGTTATTGAAGAGGAAGTTGTTGACCCTTCAAATGTTGCTCCTTCAGAAAATTTTGATTTATCTACTTGGAATTTAAATATACCAGTTAATGAAGGTGATGGAACATCAACAGATATTAGTGTCTCTCAGCTTAATAATGGTTATGAAAATGCTAACTATTTTTATACGGCAGATGATGGCGGCATGGTATTTAAATGTCCTATAGCTGGTTTTAAAACGTCAACAGGTACAAGTTATACAAGAACAGAATTTCGTGAAATGTTACGAGGCACAAATACCAGTATCAAAACTCAAGGCGTCAATAAAAATAATTGGGTTTTTGGTTCTGCGCCAACAACAGATAAAAATGCTGCAGCTAGTTTTGATGGAGAAATGACCGCGACAGTTGCTGTAAATTATGTAACAACTACGGGAGATAATAATCAAGTAGGACGCGTTATTGTTGGTCAAATACATGCAAACGATGATGAGCCTGTTCGTATTTATTACAGGAAGTTAAAAAACAATAGTTTAGGTTCTATCTATTTTGCTCACGAACCTACAGATGGTAATGGCAGCGAGCAATGGTATGAAATGATTGGTTCTAGAAGCAGTAGCGCATCAAACCCTAGTGATGGTATTGCCTTAAATGAAAAACTCACTTATACTATTAAAGTCGTAAGCAATCAATTAACAGTAACAATTTCTAGGGAGGGAAAAGATGATGTTGTTAAAACCGTATCTATGGTGAATAGTGGTTTCGATATAGGTGGACAATATATGTACTTTAAAGCAGGTGTTTATAATCAAAATAATACTGGAGATGATGATGATTATGTGCAAGCTACTTTTTATGCTTTGGAAAAATCGCATACTGCTAATTAGAGAAACCTATAGGAAATCAGCTATTGAACTATGTGAGGTTTTAAATTAGCTCCTGTTAAGTATGCAGAAATTAATTGTAAATTTGATAATAATTAGAAAAACTAACAGTACTAATTAAGGGAAGCTTACAACGTATAAGATTAGTGGCGCGTTTAAGCACCTAATTTAGTAAACAAATACTTGCCAGCGGAAAATTCCGCAGGAATTTTCCAAGTAGGCTAAAACTAGCCATTAATTTTATACTTTGTTAGCTAACGTTTTTTTATCAGTTTAATATTTTCTTCTGTCGTTGTCAAGAAACTAAACTTCTTGTTTTCTTTCTCTATTGTTCTGTCGATAATCATTATGCTGTCGTTCAGTTTTTTGATTTTCCACAATTTCTCAACTTTGTCGAAATTACTCCGCAATTTCATAGTTATGAATTCAGCTGAATTACTTATATCAATGTTTGATTTAGAAACTTGATAAAAATAAGTAGCAGAAATACTATCTCCTCTAATTTCGTAAAATGGTGGATATTGAAAATCACTTTCAGAAATTCCTGGTGGCTCAGGTGGTGGTGGCGGTTTTGGTAAACTATCATTCAAGTATAAATCATAGTTTTTTTCCTCAATCCAAATTCCATTTAGTAGCTCTTTATTCCAATGAGTTTTTCTTTTCTCAAGAGTCACTTCATAATCCTTTTCAGAAATGAATAATCCTTTAAATATATTTTTGTCCGTTTGTTTTATTGCAATTACCTGTCTGTCAAAAACTAGAATGTCGTTATTGTCAAAAGATGAAATTCTCCAAGGTAAATTTCTGTCGCTGTACTCAAATACAGTATATGTCGAATCTTTAAATTCGATAGTCAAAGTGTCTTTTTCTCCAATTGAGGTCATATCAAAAGTATTTCCTCGCAATTCATTCGCAATGTCAATCCGCTCAGCGCTTTTTTGACAACTAAACACCGTTAAAATCAGAAGTAAAATTATTGTCGGTTTGTTCATTTTCAAATGTTAGCTAACGTTGCATGTATGGAATGTGCGTGTTTGTGTGCGAGGATTTTCCTAAGGAAAATCATCTGCTAATAAACAGAGACGTACCATTTGATTAATGACTAAAATAAGCATTTTTTATACATATTGTTAGCGGCCGTTATTATTTTTTTATGATTTTTATTACACAAATAATTATCCGTAAAAAAAGTCAATCCGCCGCAACAGTTTCGAAAT
>JBDWSF010000014.1:0-392786 GCA_039985655.1 Algibacter sp.
TTAATGGTTTACCAATGTAGTAAAAAATTTGGTAACTATACAGGTAACCGAATAGGTCACCTTTCATTTGATATTAAAACTAATCTTATGATTTCAATAAAAATTAAAATCATTGATTATCATAAGATTAGCTATTTTTTGGTATCATTTGATACCTTTTTTGTCGGGGTGGCAGGATTCGAACCTGCGACCTCCGCGTCCCAAACGCGGCGCGATAACCGGGCTACGCTACACCCCGAATTGGTTATCCTGTTTTAAAGGAATGCAAATATACTTTTTTTATTCATTTATCAATTGTTTTTTAATAAAAAGATCATTTTAATTATCAATTGAGAATAATTCTTAAAAACATGTAATTTAGCTTTGTCAAACTTTTATCAAAACCTTGTGAATTTAAATTTAAAAATTGCGTTTTTACTCTCTACTTTTTTAGTTTGTTATTCAAATTATTCACAAAACATAGTTAAAGGTAAAATTATAGATAGCGAAAACAGCACCACTTTATCTCGTGTCATTATAACACATATTAAAAATAAGATTGAATCACATTCAACCATAAACGGAACCTTCGAAGTCAATAGTACGGGAACATATTCCTTTAAAAAAGAGGGTTATTTTGAATCTATCGTCGAAATAAAAAACAACACATACAACATCATACAATTAACCGTTAATCCTTCTGAATTAAATGAAATTATAATACATGCAAATCACCTTCCCAAAACATTAAAAGAATCAACATCGTCAATACACATTATTACCGCTATAGATATTGAACGTGGAAATAATACTGACATGTCTAGTGTTTTAAATAAAGTTCCAGGAGTGTTTATGCAAAGTGGAGCGCTAAATACGAACAGAATATCTATTCGAGGTATTGGTGCTAGAAACCTATTTGGTACAGCAAAAATCCGAGCTTATTTTAAAGACATTCCGCTTACAAACGGAAGCGGCGCAACTAACATTGAAGATTTTGAATTGGGAGCTTTATCGCGTTTAGAAATTATTAAAGGCGCTTCTAGTATTTATGGTGCTGGACTTGGAGGCACCATACAATTAACGCCTCAAAATATTTATTTAAATCAAAAGAATATTCAGAATGAGTTTTCTTTAGGGTCTTTTGGGCTAACAAAAAGTATTTCAAAACTTAATTATGGTAATAACAAAAATGGATTCAAAGCCATTTATAGCAACACACGCAGTGATGGTTATCGAGATAATAATGAATACAACAGACAAACTTTTACCATAAACACCAATCATTTTATAAGTGAAAAAGACGAACTATCCATTTTAGCGAGTTATGTCGACCTAAAAGCATTTATACCCAGTTCTATTAATGAAGATGATTATATAAACGATCCAACATCCGCAGCATTTACTTGGAATCAAGCAAAAGGTTTTGAAGACTCAGAACGTGGATTATTAGGGGTATCCTGGCAACATGATTATAACGATAAACTAAAGCAATCTACAAGTGTATTTACATCTTTTAGAAATGGTTACGAACCACGCCCTTTTAATATACTAACAGAAAAAACATTTGCTATTGGCTTTAGAACACGATTAATTGGGCAGACTAAATTATTCGATAAAAATTTAAGTTGGACTTTTGGTGGAGAAACGTTTAAAGACAACTATAAATCGGGAACTTTTCAAAACTTGTATGAAGACTTTCCAGCTGGAAACGGTAGTGTTAAAGGCTATAAATTGTCAGATTTCAAAGAAAAAAGAAATTACTTCAATATTTTTCTAGAATCTAATTACAAAATCACCAAAACCACAACATTTTCTGTGGGTTTAAATTACAATCAAACGTCTTATGATTTAGAAGACAAATTTGAAATTACAGATACTAATCCCGATCAATCTGGTGAATTTAAATTTGATGGCATTGTTTCCCCTAAATTTGGAATTGCACAAGAACTGTCTGAATCAATCCATTTATACACTAATGCTAGTCATGGTTTTTCGCCCGTTACTTTAGAAGAAACCCTTTTACCTAACGGACAAATAAATACCGACCTTAATCCAGAAACAGGTTGGAATTTTGAAATTGGTACAAGAGGCTCTCTTTTAAATAATCGTTTACAATTTGATGCTGCTATTTTTCGTTTAGATATTAAAAACTTATTAGTTGCTAGAAGAACGGCCGAAGATCAATTTATTGGAATTAATGCAGGTAAAACACAACATGACGGATTAGAATTAAACCTAAACTATAAGTGGTTACAAAAAGAAGATATATCAATAAGTTCGTTTATAAATTATACGCTTAATAAGTTCACTTTTAAAGAATTTATAGATGATATTTATGATTTTTCGGGGAACGATTTAACAGGTGTTCCTTCTAGTGTTTTCAACGTTGGAATTGATATAGATTCAGTTTTCGGGATTTACGGAAACATCAATTTCCAACATGTTAGCAGCATGCCTATAACTGATTCTAACGGCTTATATTCTGACCGTTATGATCTAACAAACTTAAAAATTGGTTACAAAACAAATCTTAATAAAAACCTAAAATTAAATGTGTTTTTAGGTATAAACAATATCTTTGATGAAGCCTACGCATCTCAAATTTTGATAAATGCATCTGGCTTTGGCGGAAGCGCACCTAGATATTATTATCCAGGACTTCCTGTAAATTATTATACAGGAATAAACATAAATTACGTTTTTTAGTGTAATTTTATATCAAAACCCAGAAATGAAACAGCTACATTGCTTATTAAGCATCTTATTAATAACAATTTCGGCATGCGCACAACAGTCAGATTCGGAAGTAAAAGCAGAAATTCCTGCACAAATAAATTATACTACAGAACTTGTTGTTTCAGATTTAAGTATTCCTTGGGGGATGGCTTTATTACCTGATGGCAGTATGCTTATTACAGAAAAATCTGGTGAGATTATTCATTTTAAAGATGATATAAAAACAACGATTGAAGGTTTACCCGAAATTTATGTACGTGGTCAAGGCGGTTTATTAGACATAAAATTACATCCTGATTTCGCAGAAAATGGATGGATTTATTTTACTTATGCATCACCAGAAGGTGATGAAGAAGGTGGACACACAGCATTAACAAGAGCAAAAATCAACAACAATACATTAGTTGAAAAACAATTGCTTTACAAGGCTGGACCAAATACAAAAAAAGGACAACATTGGGGATCTCGTATAGCATTTGATAATGACGGCTATCTCTATTTTTCGATTGGAGAACGCGGTAATCGAGATGAGAATCCACAAGATATTACTAGAGATGGCGGAAAAATTTATAGACTCCATGATGATGGAAGTATTCCTGTTGATAATCCGTTTGTAAATAGTACTAACGCAAAAACGGCTATTTATAGCTACGGACACAGAAATCCTCAAGGCATGATGAAACATCCAGTAACTGGAGCTATTTGGGTAAACGAACATGGACCAAAGGGTGGTGATGAGATTAATATTATTGAAAAAGGCAAAAATTTTGGATGGCCAATTATCTCTTATGGTGTAAATTATAGCGGCACGTCCTTTACAGAAATCACAGAAAAAGAAGGTATGGAGCAACCTTTGTTTTATTGGGTACCATCTATTGCGCCTAGCGGAATGACTTATGTGACATCGAATAAATATCCAGATTGGAAAGATAACATCCTTGTTGGCTCGTTAAAATTCAAATATTTAGAACGCTTAATATTAGAAAACAATCAAGTTGTAAAACGCGAAAAACTTTTCGAAGATATTGGTCGTGTTAGAAATATAATTCAAGCGCCAGATGGCCATATTTATATAGCCATTGAAGGCAAAGGAATTTTTAAAATTGTCCCACAAAAATAATCTACCTATGAAATTAATCTTAATTTGCTTTATAGCAATCACATCGTTAGTATCCATTCAATCAAATCAAAACAAGTATATTCAAACAGATCCTTTACAAGAAAGTATAGTCCGCGGAAGCGAAATTTACACAGATTTTTGCATTAACTGTCATATGGCATCGGGAGAAGGTGTTGATGGCACCTTTCCGCCTTTGGCGAAATCTGATTATTTAATGCTTAAAAGATCGGGTAGTATTAAAGCCGTTAAATTTGGGCAAGAAGGCGAGCTTATGGTAAATGGAAAAACCTATAATAGTGTTATGGCCCCGCTTGGTTTAAGTAATGATGAAGTTGCCGATGTTATGAACTATATAACAAACAGTTGGGGTAATAAAAATGATAAAATGATTACTATTGAGGAAGTTGCCAAACTAAAAAAATAAAACCGAGTTCTCTTTTTTTGATTTTGGTTTTAACTAACTTTGTAAAAGTTAACTAAACAAAAAATTCATGCTCATTATAGGAATTGCAGGTGGTACAGGCTGTGGTAAAACTACGGTTGTAAATCAGATATTAAAAGAACTTCCCGAAGGCGAAGTTGGTGTAATATCGCAAGATTCTTATTATAAAGATACGACACATTTAAGTTACGACGAGCGTGTTAACATAAATTTCGATCATCCAAGGTCTATAGATTTCGATCTTTTAGCTGTTCATTTAAAAGAATTAAAAAACAACACACCTATACACCAACCTGTTTATTCGTTTGTAAAACATAATAGAACAGGCGATACTATTTTAACGCACCCAAGAAAAGTAATAATTGTTGAGGGGATTTTAATACTTACAAATCCCGAATTAAGAGATATGTTCGATATTAAAATATTTGTACATGCAGATACTGACGAACGCTTAATAAGACGATTAAAGCGAGATATATCAGAACGTGGTAGAGATTTAGACGAGGTCCTTTCTAGATACTTAAATACGCTTAAACCCATGCACGACCAGTTTATCGAGCCGATGAAAGAATATGCAGATATAATTATACCAAATAACAAATACAATACGGTTGCGGTAGATATTGTTAAAACCATTATAAACGACAAACTATAAATGGCAAAAAGCAAAAGTAAAAACAAATGGCTTAAACCTTTTAAAAATGGGTTTATAATTACATTGGTCCTATTTAGCGTATGGATGCTATTTATCGATAATAATTCATGGTTTATTCATCATGAATTAAACAATGAAATTGAATCTCTTGAAGACGAAAAAGAATATTATCAAAAAGAAATAGAAAAAGATAATAAAGCCATAAAAAAGCTAAGTACAAAAGATGGTTTAGAAAAATTTGCTCGCGAAGCATATTATATGAAGCGTGAAAACGAAGACATATTTATTATCGAGTACGAAGACAGTTTAAAAACTAAAAAGAATGCCCAATAAATTATTTGATGCATTTACACCTGTTTCTTCCAAACAATGGAAACAAAAAATACAGTTTGACCTAAAAGGAGCAGACTACAACGATATGCTTATTTGGAAAACCAACGAAGACATTGCTGTAAAACCGTTTTACCATGCTGATGAGTTTTCGAGTGTTCCAGAAATTTCAAATACAAAAGCGACACAGTGGAAAATCTGCCAAACCATTTATGTTTTTGATGTTGAAAAATCGAATTTAAATGCCATTGAAGCCCTTCAGAAAGGAGCAGAATCTATAAAATTTATTGTGCCTTCAGAAAGTATTTCTTTAGAAAAACTTTTAACTAATATTGATCCTGTTACTCTAATTTATTTTGAATTGGAATTCTTATCTGAATTCTTTGTCGCTAAACTGTTAAACGTTTTTCCGTTAGCAAAAATAAATACAGATATTATAGGTAAGCTTGCAAAAACAGGTAACTGGGATTCTAATTTAAATGTCGATTTTAAACAATTTCAATCTATTATAAAAAAATCAATCACGTTTAATGTTGACGTCTCTTTATATCAAAATGCAGGCGCAAACATGGTGCAACAGTTAGCTTATGGATTAGCTCACGCGAACGAATATTTAAATAATTTAGATGGTCCCCTTTCAAAAGAAGAAAAAAAATCATTCAATATTATATTTAATGTTTCAATCGGCACCAATTATTTTTTCGAAATCGCAAAACTTAAAGCGTTACGCATACTGTGGAAAACAGTAGCACTTGAATATCATTTTAATGACGATTGCCAAATTATAGCAACACCAACGAAACGAAATAAAACACTTTACGATTATAATACAAACATGC
Organism: Algibacter sp.; assembly: GCA_039985655.1. GTDB lineage: Bacteria > Bacteroidota > Bacteroidia > Flavobacteriales > Flavobacteriaceae > Postechiella. The sequence goes on from JBDWSF010000014.1 coordinate 6,102, forward strand.
TGCGTACAACTACCGAATGCATGAGTGCAATTCTTGGTGGCGCAAACACCATTTGTAATTTAGCTTACGATGCTATTTACCATAAAAGCAATGTTTTTGGTGAACGTATTGCGCGAAATCAATTATTAGTATTAAAACACGAAAGCTATTTTGATAAAGTGAATAATCCTTCGGATGGCGCATATTATATTGAAAATCTAACGCAACAATTAGCAGAAAAAGCACTTATTTTATTCAAAGATATAGAAACCAACGGTGGTTTTTTAAATCAACTTAAAGTTGGAACTATTCAACGAAAAATTAAAGAAAGTGCAAAAAAAAAGCAGCTTCAATTTGATACTGGAGAAACAGTTTTATTAGGCAGCAACAAATATCCAAACCCTAATGATAAAATGAAACATGAGTTGGAACTTTTTCCGTTTGTAAAAATAAATCGAAGAAAAACGTTAATAGAACCTATTATAGAAAGGCGCTTAGCTGAAACATTAGAACAAAATCGATTAAAACAAGAATAACCTTAAACTTTATTTAAAAAAATGAAAACACCATTTTTAAAACTTTTAGTAATCGCATTAGCAATAACTTGTACAAGCTGTAAAAAAGAAGTCGCATTATCAGAATATAAATATGCCGAAAAAGGTATTGTTTTAAACTGTGATAAATTCGATTTAAAACTATTAAACGAAGCCTTATTTACTTTCGAAAACGACATTACAAATGCGTATTCCAAAGATAAAAAGAACTTAACGCAAGCTTATGCTCAATTTGTAAGAAATGCGGTTTCTGGCAGAGCCAAATACGAAGATATTGTATCACCACACACCCTTGCCGTTTTTGAAGTCTTAAAAAGTAAAAGTGAATTATGGGATTTAAACAACACCAACAGTAAATTAAATTACAACAGCCCTGTTTTTAAATGCATTTCAGAAAACTTACAATCAAAAGATTTAAAAACAACATTAAAGGCTTTGATATCGACAAATAGTATGACTACAAAACTTTTTGGCCCTGCATTAATTTCAGGATACAGATCGGCAATTTCTGACAAATACCTATCGGCATATATGGCCTTAGATTTATTTTACGCCAAACTATTTGATGTTGACACAAGTAAAATCACTCAAAAAGAAGAAAAAGTAGATTTTAATAGCCTACCTGAAACTCCAAAAGCAAACTAACGCGTAGAACCTAATCGCTAAACGTATTGAGAAAAAATCTCTAGCATAGTAAGGTAAATTCAAAAATTAAAAATGAAGTTTCTAAAACAATTAATTTCAGTATGAATTCACAATATTTCTATTTTGTAGTCATCTTATTATGTTTTCTTTCATGTAAACAAGAGAAATCTCAATTAGAAATTGCTAAAGATCAATTACCAGGGACTTATTTTGAATTAAAAAAAGACAATATAAAACTTTTTTTACCTGTTTATTTTCAAGAATTTTCGAAAGAAAGCTATAAAGAATTAATAGATATGCTTCCTGATTCTAAGGAAAAGACAATTGAAAAAAATCGATTCAATTATTTGAAATTCTCAAAAGGAAATACATATTATTTTAGGGACATAGCATCTTCAACTTTAATAAATGTAAAAATGACAAAATTTATGGATTTTTCAAAAAAAGAGTCATCATATTTATTAGGTATACTTTCAAATTCCTGTAGTAAATATGCATCTATACTACAGGCTAATTGTAAAAAGATAACCGCAGGATATTCTGGAAACATTAAAACAAAGGTCTTTAAAGTTGTTTACGAGCTTTCAAAAAAAGACACTTACAAAGCTTATAACACTATATATTTAGTAACTTCAAATCATAAAACATTTTCAATAAATATATTTTCTAATAACAATAAAGACTATAATAAATTTATAGAAAAGATCATTGTAAAATAATGCGCAAAAATCTTCAACATATTAAGATAGAGCCAGAAGTTGGAAGCCAGAAGTTGGAAACTTCTTCGTTTCAAACAGCTGAAGATATAGATATAAAATCAACATACTCTAAAGATGATGTTGAAGGTTTAGAGCACCTTAATTTTGCTGCTGGAATTGCTCCGCACTTGCGTGGACCATATAGTACCATGTACGTTCGTAGACCATGGACTATTAGACAATATGCAGGGTTTAGCACAGCCGAAGATAGTAATGCGTTTTATAGACGCAACTTAAAAGCAGGACAAAAAGGACTTTCTGTAGCGTTTGATTTAGCGACACATAGAGGTTACGATTCAGACCACGAACGTGTCGTTGGCGATGTTGGAAAAGCAGGTGTTGCCATTGACAGCGTTGAAGATATGAAAATACTCTTCGATCAAATTCCTTTAGATAAAATGAGTGTTTCCATGACTATGAATGGAGCCGTTTTACCAATCATGGCATTTTACATTGTGGCCGCCGAAGAACAAGGCGTAAAATTAGAACAATTGGTTGGCACCATTCAAAATGATATTTTAAAAGAGTTTATGGTGCGTAATACTTATATCTACCCACCGACGCCTTCGATGAAAATCATCTCTGATATTTTTGAATTTACGAGTAAAAAAATGCCAAAATTCAATAGTATTAGCATTTCGGGTTACCACATGCAAGAAGCTGGTGCCACTTGCGATATCGAACTCGCTTATACATTAGCCGATGGTTTAGAATATATAAGAAAAGGCCTAGACGCAGGTATGGATATTGACACCTTCGCTCCTCGCCTATCTTTCTTTTGGGGCATTGGCATGAATCATTTTATGGAAATTGCAAAAATGCGAGCCGCAAGACTATTATGGGCCAAATTGGTGAAACAATTCAACCCTAAAAACCCAAAATCTTTAGCATTACGTACCCATTGTCAAACATCAGGATGGAGTTTAACCGAACAAGATCCTTTTAATAATGTAGCAAGAACAACTATTGAAGCCACGGCTGCTGCCTTTGGTGGCACGCAGAGTTTACATACCAATGCATTAGACGAAGCCATTGCTTTACCAACAGATTTTTCTGCAAGAATAGCCAGAAACACACAAATATATTTACAAGAAGAAACTCATATAACAAAAACCGTAGACCCGTGGGCAGGAAGTTTTTATGTTGAAAAACTAACCAGTGATATCAGTCAAAAGGCCTGGACTTTAATCGAAGAAGTTGAAGCTATAGGTGGGATGACAAAAGCTATTGAAGCTGGTATTCCCAAAATACGTATAGAAGAAGCGGCAGCTCGAAAACAAGCTCGAATAGACTCGAATCAAGATATTATTATTGGCGTTAACAAATATCAACTTGATAAAGAAGATCCTATTCAAACTTTAGAAGTTGATAATCAAACAGTACGTCATTCTCAAATTGAACGATTAAACAGAATTAAATCTGAAAGAAATTCTGAGAAAGTTAAAGCTACTTTATCAAAATTAACGGAAGCAGCAAAATATTCGTTAAATTCGGATAATTCTAATTTAGAAAATAATAAAGAACTGAGATCAAAAAATCCCCACATCCGTGAGGATTATAATTTATTAGCTTTAGCTATTAAAGCCGCTCGTGAACGCGCAACACTTGGAGAAATAAGCGATGCTTTAGAAGAGGTTTTTAGTAGACATAAAGCACAAATTAAATCATTTTCCGGCGTGTATAGTAAAGAAATAAAAGACGACAAATCCTTTAAAAAAGCTCAAGAATTAGCCGACATTTTTGCAGAACAAGATGGCAGACGCCCTCGAATTATGATAGCAAAGATGGGACAAGACGGACATGATCGTGGGGCTAAAGTAGTTGCAACAGGTTATGCCGATGTTGGTTTTGATGTCGATATTGGTCCATTATTCCAAACACCAAAAGAAGCTGCCAAACAAGCCGTTGAAAATGATGTGCATGTTTTAGGCGTTTCATCCTTAGCAGCAGGGCATAAAACCTTAGTTCCACAAGTTATCGATGCCCTTAAAGCTTACGGCCGTGATGATATTATGGTTATTGTTGGTGGCGTAATACCCAAACAAGACTATCAATATTTATTTGATGCTGGTGCTATTGCCATTTTTGGACCTGGAACAAAAATTAGTGATGCTGCTATTAAGATTTTAGAGATTTTGATTGATTAATTTATAAACAAAACATGTAATGGTTAATTTTAACCTACTTAATATAATTAGTATTTTATCTTTATTTATTGGTCTCCTTTTTGCCGCATTCTTATTTACCGCAAAAACAAAAAATAAACAGAGTAATAAAATTTTTGGTGTATTTTTAGTTTTATCTGCTATAGATAATATTTTCTTATCTCAAATTTTAAGCGAAAACACGTATAATCTTAATAAAATTATATCGCTTACAGTATTCTTACAATTACCTCTCTTTTATCTCTATGTTGTATCTGTGTGCTATTCAGGTTTTAAATTAAAAACCAAACATTTATTTCATAGTATACCATTTATCACGGTAAATCTATTCCTATTAACTAACTTTTATGGTGTCAGTTCAGATTCAATAATTATTTTTTTTCCAAATGTTTCAGAAACATTTAAACATAGTTTTGTTCATATATTTATACATCTTCAAGTCATTTGCTATTTAGTTGCGGTCTTTTTAGTTTTAAAAAGAGCAAAAAAGATACATTTAGAAAACTATTCCAGTAATACTATTTCATTCTATAAATGGCTATTTCAATTGGCTGTACTTATTTCTATACTTCACGCTTTTGCCATATTAAAAAACATTTATAAATTTTCAGATTACGAAACCTTTTATTATTGGTCTAAAGTATTGCTTGTTACGATACAATTAACTGTTTTTTGTTGGTATGTTTTAAAGGCGTTAAATGCTCCAAACCTTTTTAAGAGTGTGGATTCTAAATTAAAATTAACAAGTAATCTTATAGTTGAAAAAGATGAAGACGCTATTCAAGAAGAATCTACTAAAAATAGCAAAGTAGAGACTTTACTAGATTATATGAATAAAGAAGAACCTTTTCTAGACTCATCCTTAACCATACAAGATTTAGCAAATAAAATACATTTAAATGCTAAAGAAACGTCTATATTAATTAATCATACTATTGGTAGGCATTTTTTTGATTTTGTAAATGAATACCGGATTGAAAAAGCAATGCGAATTTTAGAAAATCCATCTCAGAATAAATTAACTGTATTAGAAATTTTGTACGACGTTGGTTTCAATTCTAAATCGTCTTTCAATACAGCGTTTAAAAAACACACTGGTACTACGCCTACTTTATACAGAAAAAGAAAAAAACAACTAGTCGCTTAGTTATGGAGAACACGTCAATAATCGGTATTATTAGTTTTATAATTGTCGTGCTATTTCTGCTTTTAGGCGCTTTTTTATTAACTGTAAAAACCACAAAAAAACTCAGCAATAAATTACTAGCTAGTTTTCTAATTATTACCGCAATAGATATTAGTGTATTTTTTTATCATAGCTTTATTGAACTTCCGCCTTCAATTGAAATGTTTAGAATACAAATTTCTAGCTTTAAAGACCCGTTATTATTCCTTTATATTCTATCAGTAATATATTCTGATTTTAAACTAAAGACAAAACATTTAATACATCTATTACCTTGGATTGTTAGTATTATAATATTACTTCCTAATTTCTTTTTAGGATCCAAAGAAGAACAACTCCCGTTTTTATTAAATTATTCTGAAACTTTTGAAGGTCAATTTATAATTGGAATGAATCGTATTACTGAGGTTATTTACATCATCGCAGAAACTTATTATTTAATTCGATACCGTAAACTTCTTTTAGAAAATTACACAAACAAAGAAGCCTTTTATTATTACCACTGGCTAAAACAACTTATTATTTTTATACTAGTAGGTCAAACCTTAACTTTTATTAAAGGTATTATAAGAGATTCAGGAGATTATGACGAGAATTATGTGAATATTTTTAGAATCATTTTATTATCATTTGGCTTGTTCTTTACCTTTTGGTTAGTTTTTAAAGCACTTATATCACCCAAATTATTTAGAGGTATTGCTGTTAATCTGCGTTTATCTAAAGAAATGGGCATGTTAGATAATTCTAATGACGAAGCAGAACACAATGAGCAGATTCAACATATTAAAAATTTCATGATAAATGAAGAACCTTTTTTGGAACCATCACTAACGGTAAAAAGTCTTTCAGAAAAAACAAATATTCCACATCGTGAATTATCAATTTTAATAAACCAAGAACTTGGTCAACACTTTTTCGACTTCATAAATAAATATCGCATTGAAAAAGCCATGTCTATTTTAAAAGATTCTTCAAAAAAGAAACAAACCGTACTCGAAATTTTATACGAAGTTGGTTTTAATTCAAAATCTTCATTTAATACTGCTTTTAAAAAACACACAAACACAACACCAACAGCATACCGTAAAGCATTATAAATAAACGACTTGAAAAAAGTCGAACGTTTCAAAAATAAAAGTCGAACGCATTTCTTTAAGAAAAATGGTTCGACTTTTTTTATTCGGTCGCACAAGGTTTCTTTCTGCTAGATATTTGCCTAGAACAAATAATCTATAACCATATGAAATCTTTAAAAACACTATTCTTATTAATTACACTATTAATAAACTTAAATGCTTCAGCTCAAAAAAACACGATTCAAAAAGAAACTAATCGCAAAATTCTATTTAATGAATTAAAAACAAACCTTGAAAAGCAAATGAATCAGCGTAAACTAAACGGACTTAGTTATGCTGTTTTCGAAAATTATAAAATCATTCATAAAGAAGTACTAGGAATTAAGGCTAATGATACAAATGAATTAATTGATACAAATACGGCTTTTAATACAGCTTCTATTTCAAAACCTATAACGGCATTACTTTGTGCGCTTCTTGAAGAAAAAAGATTAATAGATTTAGAAGCACCAATTAGTCAATATTTAAAAAACTGGATACTTCCAGAAAGTAAATTTACGACAAACAGGAAAATATCTTGGAAAGACCTTTTATCGCATACAGCAGGAACTAGCCAGCATGGTTTTGCAGATTTTTATGAAGGCGACACCATCCCTTCAATTATAGAAAGCTTACAAGGAAAATTACCTAGATACGATAAAGAGATTGAGATTTTATTCACACCGGGAACCGATTGGAAATATAGTGGAGGTGGTTATGTAATTATACAATTAGCATTAGAAGATCACTTTAAAAAATCGATCTCACAATTAGCTAAAGACTATATTTTCACCCCTTTAAAACTTGAAAATACAACGATGGTTCAGCCTCATGAACATGGATTCTTATCTAATGTTGCTAAAGTACATGATAAGGATGGGCTTGTAATTAGAACTGGTCTTCCTATTACCCCTCAAGTATCAGCTTCTGGAATGTGGTCAACTCCAAGTGATATGGCAATATTATGTATAGAAATACAAAATGCACTTCAAAATAAAAACAATACAGTAATCTCGAATAAAGTTGCAAAAAGGATAACCGATATTATTTCAATAAAAACATCTGGAGGTGCTAGCATGGGCTGGGCAAGAGCTTTTGGGTTTGGTAATGCTGACTGGTTTAGCCATAACGGATCTAATACAGGTGTTGGTGGCGATATGATGAGTTCTATGACACTAGGAAATGGTTTTGTGATTTTTGCGAATGGCGAAAAACCAAATAGATTCCCTGTATTATCATATGCAAAAAATAAGATTATTGGACTAATGAATTGGGAGAATGCTATTCCCGAAAAAGAAATAAAAGACATACCATCAGTACTCATAGAAAGTATAAAAGGAGATTACATTGATTTTCTTTATGGAGAACAAGGCATTACATCTACAATCATTGCAAAAGATAATAAGCTCTATTTAAAATCTTTGATCTTTAAATTTTTTATAGGAAAAGAACAAAGCGAAATGGTTTATTTAGGTCATAACACTTTTAAAATTATTGACTACCCTAATTACATTCAATTCAATCTAGATACAAACAATCAACTTCAAGGTCTAACATTTTTTAGAGACGCTTCTAAAAAACTAGTTACTACTACAGATGTAAAAGACATTAAATTATAAAATATCAATCAAAATAATCAAACAAAACCATGAAACATTTAATCAGCTTAGTACTCTTAATTATTCCATCAATATTATTATCTCAAATTGAAATAAAAGGACATGTTACTGATGTAAATGAACCTATCGTTTGGGCAAATGTAGCTTTGACAAACTTAAATGGTGATATTATCACTGGAAGTATCACAGATGATAATGGAAACTTTAATTTAAAAGCTACGCCTGATAGCTACAAATTGATGATTAGCTTTATAGGTTATAATAATTTTGAAAAAGAAATAATCTTAAAAGATAATTTAGACTTAGATACAATCGTATTAAAAGCAGACAATACCTTAGACGAAATAGTAATAACTAGTCAAAGAAAAATAATTGAACAAAAACCAGATCGTATCATTTTTAATGTTGAAAATAGCTTAACAGCTATTGGTGGTGATGCTTTAGATGCACTAAACATAGCTCCAGGTTTAAGAGTCCAAAACAACAGTATCAATTTACTTGGCAGAGGTGAATCTAGGGTTATGATTAATGGTCGTTTATTACAACTTTCTGGCGAAGATTTAATCAGTTATTTAAATTCGGTATCTGCTAGCGATATTAAAAAAATTGAAGTTATCACAACACCTCCAGCAAAATATGAAGCTGCAGGAAACGGCGGACTTATCAATATCATTTTAAAGAAAGGGCAACTAAACTCTTGGAAAAACACGATTTCTTTAGTTGATAACATTAATACGTATAATTTTATAACATTTAGAAACAGCCTATTATATAATAAGAATAAATTAAGCCTTTCTTTTAATACAAATGGTACAAAAGGGAACTCAAGAAATATTGAAGATTTTCAGGTTTACTATCCAAATAGCACTTGGAATATAGACATAGACTCTAAGGATAGAAAAGATAACCTGTCTGCACAGTTATTATTAGATTATGATATTAGTGATAAAACAACTATTGGTGTTCAATATTTAGGAAATACAAAAACGCCTGACCTTATTGATAAAAGCACCTCAAGAATATTTAATCAGATAAACACCTTAGATTCTTTACTCATTAATAACGGAAATAATAATATAAAAATAAGCAGTCATTTAATCAACTTACATACAAATACCAAATTGGATAGCTTAGGAAAAAGCATTTCTTTTGATGTAGATTATTTCACTTATAATTCTAACCAAAATAGAGATTTTATAACCAATAGCTTTTCTCCAAATAATGATTTATTAGGAATAAATGCCGCTGCAAACACATTTTCAAATCAAAGTATAGAAAATTTTAGCATAAAAACAGATATAGAGCATCCTACAGAATTCATTAATTTGTCCTATGGTGCGAAAATTAGTCATATTAAAAACGATAGCGATATTCAGTTTTTTAATACCATAACAGGAACCTCTGTTTTAGACTTGAATATATCCAACACGTTTAAATATGAAGAAAACAATCAAGCCATTTATGTTAGTGGATTAAAAAAAATAAATGAAAAATGGGACATACAATTAGGTTTAAGATTAGAAAACACAAAAACTAAAGGCTTCTCTGTAGAACTAAATGAAACCAATACTAATAACTACACAAAACTATTCCCTTCATTCTTTGCGAGCTATAAAAAAAATAAAAATAATAGTTTGTCTTTAAGTTACGGAAAACGTATTGAAAGACCTCGCTTTAGAGATTTAAACCCGTTTAGAATAGTTATTAGCAGCAATACTTTTAGCATTGGTAATCCGTTTTTAAAACCCTCATTTGTAGATAGTTTTGAATTTAAACACACTTACAAAAACAAATACACAACCAACGTTTTTTTAAGTATTAGAAATGATGGATCTAGTATTATTTTTACTTCGGATGTTGAAAATAGTACTCAAATTGTAACCCGATCAAATTTTTTCAAACAATATATGTATGGTATAGGTGAAAGCTTTCTCTTTAATAAATGCTCCTGGTGGCAAAGTCAAAATAGTATGAATGTTATTGGCTCGAAAACAGAATTCACTAAAAACATTGGAGCTCAACCTCTAAATGGCATCATGTTTAGTGCCAATTCTAATAATAAAATTGTTTTAAGTGAATCTACAAAATTACAAATAGACGCGTCTTACGACTCCCCTTTTAAAGCCGGTCTATTCAGCTTAGGAAAAACTTACAGCCTCGATTTAGGTGTAAGCAAACAGTTTTTAGATAAAAATTTACAGATTGGAATATTGGTGAAAGATGTTTTTAACACCTCTAGTCTAAACCAATTAGAATCTACTGTAAATGGTGTAAAGCAAGTCTATGGTCAAAATAACAACAATCGTTTTATCAGACTTTCAGCCAGTTATAGTTTCGGAAACAAAAAAATAAATGAAAAAAGACGGAATTTTGGAAATGAAGAAGAAAGACGGAGAGCAAACTAAAAAAACAATGTTATTTAATATAAAATGCACTTAATCGATATTCAGATATTGTTAACAATTAAGGTTTTTTATTCCTCATAAATAATTGTATTTTTACGATTAATAAAACCAAATCATTTAATGGGTAAAATCATTGCTATTGCTAATCAAAAAGGGGGTGTTGGAAAAACCACAACATCAATAAATTTAGCGGCATCCTTGGGTGTTCTAGAAAAAAAAGTACTACTTATAGACGCTGACCCTCAAGCAAATGCAAGTTCTGGAATTGGTATAGATATAGAAACTATTGAAATAGGAACCTATCAAGTTTTAGAACATTCTAATTCTGCTAAAGCAGCTATTTTAAAAACGGAAACGCCTAATCTAGATATTATACCTGCGCATATCGACTTAGTTGCTATAGAAATAGAACTTGTTGATAAAGAAGCTCGTGAGTATATGTTAAAAAAGGCGTTAACTGAAGTTAAAGACGATTACGATTTTATTTTAATCGATTGTGCGCCGTCTTTAGGTCTTTTAACCTTGAATGCGCTAACGGCTGCCGATGCGGTAATTATTCCTATTCAATGTGAGTATTTTGCTCTGGAAGGTTTAGGGAAATTACTAAACACAATTAAAAGTGTTCAAAAAATTCACAATCCAGAATTAGATATCGAAGGATTACTACTTACTATGTACGATTCACGTTTACGTTTATCAAACCAAGTTGTAGAAGAAGTACAAACACATTTTAACAATATGGTATTTCAAACCATTATACAACGTAATGTGCGTTTAAGTGAAGCGCCAAGTTACGGTGAGAGTATAATTAATTATGATGCCAGTAGTAAAGGTGCTAGTAATTACTTAAGTTTGGCAAAAGAAATTATCAATAAAAACTCTTAAATTATGGCTAAAGCGACTAAAAAACAAGCTTTAGGTAGAGGTTTATCTGCGCTTTTAAAAGACCCAAGTAACGACATTCAATCTATTCAAGATAAAAATGCCGATAAGGTTATAGGAAATATTATTGAGTTAGATATCAATTCTATTGAAGTTAACCCGTTTCAACCTCGTACAAATTTTAGTGAAGAATCGCTACGCGAATTAGCATCATCTATAAAAGAATTAGGTATTATCCAACCCATTACGGTTAGAAAATTAGATTTTGATAAATATCAATTAGTATCAGGAGAACGTCGTTTTAGAGCATCAAAACTTATTGGTTTAAAAACCATTACCGCTTATGTACGTATTGCTAACGACCAAGAATCGTTAGAAATGGCTTTGGTTGAAAACATTCAACGTCAAGATTTAGATCCTATTGAAATCGCATTATCATACCAACGATTAATTGATGAAATTAATTTAACGCAAGAACAAATGAGCGAGCGTGTTGGGAAAAAACGTTCTACTATTGCGAATTATTTACGTTTATTAAAATTAGATCCAATTATTCAAACAGGCATGCGTGACGGCTTTATTTCTATGGGACACGGTCGTGCACTAATCGCTATAGAAGATCAATCCATTCAATTAGATATTTACGAACATATTTTATCTAAAAAACTATCAGTTAGAGAAACGGAAGGTTTAGTTCGCAACTATAATACTAATGAAGACGAAAAACCAGTTTCTGAAACTGAAACGGAAGAAGATGTACCAAAACACATAAAAAAAGGCATAAAAGAGTTTTCTGAATACTTTGGACATAAAATTGACGTTAAAATCTCTAAAAACGGAAAAGGAAAGATTACCATACCTTTTCATTCTGAAGAAGATTTTAACCGCATTAAAAAATTAGTTCAACGTGCTAAATAAATTTTTAATATCTGTAGTACTCTCTGTTTTATGCTGCTTATCTATAACAGCTCAAAAGAAGAACAAAAAAGATAAGTCCGAATTCCTTGATAATGTTATTATTGAAGACACTCTAAAAGTAAGTACGACCTTTGATGCTTTAACTCCTGCTAAAGCTGCTTTTTATTCCGCCATACTTCCTGGTCTAGGTCAAGCCTACAATAAAAAATACTGGAAAATCCCTTTTGTTTACGCTGCTTTAGGAACAGGTGTTTATTTTTACATAACCAATACCGACCAATACAATAGATATAGAGATGCTTACAAAAGTAGGTTAGCAGGTTATGAAACCGACGAATTTTATTTTGACTCTGCTGGCACGAAACTAGAATCTCCAAGAGTAACTACTGACGGATTAGAAAGCGCACAAGAATTTTATAGAAAAAACAAAGAAATATCACTATTGGTAACCTTAGGGTTTTACGCTTTAAATATTATTGATGCCAATGTAGATGCGCATTTACTACAATATAATGTCGATGAAAATTTATCATTAACACCACACTATAAATTCAACGATGTAAAGGCAACTAATAATGTTGGCTTATCATTAAATTTTAAATTTTAATATCAATCGTAAAAAAATAATTACGAGTTTGATACAATTATAAAAAATAATAACACATGAATATTGCTTTATTAGGATATGGCAGAATGGGTCAAACCATAGAGAAAATTGCTTTAAAACGCGGACATAACATTGTTTTAAAAGTAGATAAAGGCGATACAGATTATGATATTACAAAAGCAGATGTTGCTATAGATTTTAGTATTCCAGATGTTGCATTTAATAATATTTCTAACTGTTTAAAAAACAATGTTCCTGTTATATCTGGGACGACTGGTTGGTTAGATCATTACGATGAAGCGATAGAGCTTTGTAAAGAAAACAACGGTGCTTTTATTTATGCATCGAACTACAGCTTAGGTGTTAACATCTTTTTTGAGCTTAATAAAACGTTAGCAAAAATGATGAGCAACCTAAAGCAGTATAATGTGACTATGGAAGAAATTCATCATACTAAAAAATTAGATGCACCTAGTGGTACAGCTATTTCTTTGGCTAATGATTTGATTGCTGAACATACAAGTTATAATAAATGGGAATTAGATAAAGCTAATGACGACAACAGTATTCCTATAGTAGCAAAACGTATTGAAGATGTTCCAGGGACGCATACCGTTGATTATGAAAGTGAAGTAGACACCATACATATTGAACACGTAGCACACAACAGGCAAGGTTTTGCTTTGGGCGCTGTTATTGCTGCCGAATGGATTGTTGGAAAAACGGGTGTTTTCACAATGAATGATGTGTTAAATATTGGTTAATTAAATAAATTACTGTAACAGAATCACAACAATTAGCCACTAACAAAAAGAATTAAAAAATTACGATTATGACATTAATACAATGGTTTATATTTATCTTGATTATTCAAGTTATTCATGGTTTAGGAACTTGGAAATTATATATAAAAGCAGGTAGACAAGCATGGGAAGCCTTTGTCCCGGTTTATAACGGTGTTGTTTTAATGAAAATAATTAACAGACCTACTTGGTGGATTGTTTTACTCTTCTTACCTGTTGTAAATATAATTATGCTAGTTGTTGTTTGGGTAGAAACTGCAAGGAGTTTTGGTAAAAACAGCTATTTAGATACTTTTTTAGCTGTAATAACATTTGGTTTTTATAATTTCTATTTAAATTATATTGCTGATGTAGACTATGTTAACGACAGAAGCTTAAACCCAAAATCGGGTTCTGGAGAATGGACGAGTTCTATTCTTTTTGCTATTGTTGCGGCTACTGTGGTACATACGTACTTTTTACAACCATTTACTATTCCATCGTCATCATTAGAAAAATCTTTATTAGTTGGCGATTTCCTATTCGTTAGCAAATTTCATTATGGAGCAAGAGTCCCAATGACAACAATTGGAGCACCTATGGTTCACGACACCATTCCTGGTTTAAATAAAAAATCATACTTATTTAATGATCATTTTGAAGAACGCAAAACATCTTGGATTAACAAATTACAATTGCCTTATTTAAGAATCCCTGGTTTCGAAAAAATTGAAAGAAATGATATTGTAGTATTCAATCAGCCAGCAGATACCCTGTTGGATATGAATAATTTTCATCCCGATAGAAACTATTACAAGCCTATCGATAAGAAAACGAACCTTGTAAAACGTTGTGTTGCTATTGCTGGAGATACTATGGAAGTCCGTAATGGTTATGTATATATAAACGGAAAACAAAACGAATTACCAGATCGTGCACATTTGCAATTTAGCTACGATGTACAACCAAAAACAAATACGTTTAGCCCACAAATCATGGCTAATAGATATGATATCACAGATTGGTTTGGTATTAAAAATAAAAACAATACATATCATTTCTCTGCAATTTCAGATGAAGCTAGAGATAAGCTTAAAAACCATCCTAATGTTGCGAGCATTACGCCTATAAGATCTAAAAAAGGAAAAAGAGATTCTAATATTTTTCCTCATAATCCAAATTACAATTGGAATGTCGATTTTTTCGGCCCTTTATATATTCCAAAACAAGGCGCTTCAATTGATCTTAATTTAGATGTTTTACCGCTTTACAAACGTGCTATTACTGAATACGAAGGCAATACACTTCATATTGAAGGCAATCAAATTAAAATTAATGGAGAAGTTGCAACAAGCTACACCTTTAAACAAGATTACTATTGGATGATGGGAGATAACCGTCATAACTCTTTAGATGCAAGAGCTTGGGGACTTGTGCCTTTCGATCATGTTGTTGGGAAGCCTGTATTTATTTGGATGAGTTGGAATACGCATGGCAAAGGATTCATGGATAAAATACGCTGGGAACGATTATTTACAACCGTTGGAGGAAGCGGAAAAGCAACCTCATTTTTCATTCCTTTCTTAGTTATTTTATTTGGACTTATTGGATTTAATAAATGGAGAGCACGTAGAAATGCGGAGGATTAACAAATAACTATGGACAACTCTTTACTTGGCAGCCTTTTAAAGGCTCTAGAATTTTCACCGGAAAATATTGAACTTAGATTTCAGATCGCTAAAATTTATACCGATCAATTAAATTATATAGAAGCCGAAAAACATCTAGTCTTCATTCTTGAAAAATCGCCTAAAAATGACTATAAATTTCTTTTAGCTAAATGTTATTTTAAACAGTCTAAATTTAATTTAACAGAAGTCATTCTTGAGGAACTCATAGAAAAAGATAATTCTATTGAATATTTAGAACTGTATTGTTCTTGCCTTATAGAACAAGGTAGTGTAGAAGATGCACTTAACACATATAAAAGCATACTAGATATAGATAAGTCTTATAAGAATGAAGGTTTTGAAAATCTTTTTAAGGTTCCTAATTCAAGTCGACAAGAAGAATTTACAGATACTGATGCTATTACCTTCTTAAAAAAGCCAACTATTAATTTTGAAAACGTTGGTGGTATGGAAAAAGTAAAAGAGGAAATTGATTTAAAAATAATAAAACCGCTTTTACATAAAGATTTATACAAAGCTTACGGAAAGAAAATTGGAGGAGGTATTTTACTATACGGCCCTCCAGGATGTGGAAAAACTCATATTGCTCGTGCAACAGCAGGAGAAATAAATGCCAACTTTATTAATATTGGAATTAATGATATTCTAGACATGTGGCTTGGAAGTTCTGAAAAGAATTTACATGAAATTTTTGAAGCTGCGAGAGCCAATACACCTTGTGTTATATTTATTGATGAAATAGATGCTCTTGGAGCAAATAGAAATGACATTAATAAAACAGCTGGTAGAACAGTAATAAATCAATTTTTATCTGAATTAGATGGCATTGACTCAGATAATGAAGGTATTTTAGTTTTAGGGGCAACTAATGCTCCATGGTATATAGATCCTGCGTTTAGACGCCCTGGTCGTTTTGATCGAATTATTTTTGTAGCGCCCCCAGATATAGAAGCTAGAAAATCTATTTTCAATATTCAATTAAAAGACAAACCTACAGAGAATATTAATTTACAAGATTTAGCTAAAAAAAGCAAAGAATATTCTGGAGCAGATATTAAATCTAGCATAGATATTGCAATAGAACAAAAGTTATTAGAATCTTTTAAAGATGGCATTCCTAAACCTTTATCTACAAAAGATATTTTAAAAGCTTTTGGAAAAATGAAAGCCTCTACAAAAGAATGGTTTAGTTCTGCTAAAAATTATGCTTTATACTCTAATGATTCTGGTTTGTATGATGATATATTAACCTATTTAAATATTAAAAAATAATGGAGAGTCCAAACCTTGAAAGAGGCATTCAGCTTTTTGAAAATGGACGGTATAAACAAGCTATTTCTTATTTTAAGACAGCATTATCTGAAAATGTAGATGATTTTACAACTAAATTTTATTTAGCTAGTTGTTTATTTCAAACGGATGAGATAAACAAAGCACTGAATTTAGCATTAGAACTTCGTGTTTTAGAACCTAATGAGGCTCAAGTATATTTCTTATTATCTCAAATATATCTGCACTTAGAGAACACCTTAGAAGCAGAACGAAATATAGATCAAGCGATACATATACAACCTTATCATGATGTTTTTTTTGGCCAAAAAGCATATATATTATTATCAAAAAAAGATTTTGAAGGCGCATTGAATTATGCCAACGAAGGTTTAAAAATAGACGCTAAAAGTTCATTTTGTTTAAACGCAAGAACAACAGCCTTAACTAAATTAAATAGAAAAGAAGAAGCCAAATCTTCTATCGATTTTTTACTTCAAGACGATCCCGAAGACGCACTTTCTCATGCCAATGCAGGTTGGAGCTATCTTGAACATAACGACACAAAAAAAGCTTTAAATCATTTTAAAGAAGCCTTAATCCTTAATCCTAATTTAGAATATGCGAGATCTGGGATGTCTACGACTATCAAGTCAAAAAATAAAATTTACAACTTATATTTAAGATACGCATTTTGGATAAGTAAAAAATCAGAAAAAAACCAATGGGTTTTTATTATAGGTTTATATATTGCTTATAGAGTAGCCGTTAAAATACTTTCTACTACAGGATTAACATACCTTGCCATACCACTTATCATCCTCTATCTATTATTTGCTCTAGGTAGTTGGATTATGGAACCACTATCTAACATGATACTTTTATTTGATAAATATGGGAGATATCTTTTAGATAAAGACGAAAGATTAAGTGGTCAAATATTTTTTGGCCTTTTGTTGTCTTCTTTATTAATGTTCGTTATATCTATTATAACTAATAACAGTTATTTCATCATATTAAGTCTAACATGTTTAGCCGCAATTTTACCTTTAACCCGAGGGGTGATGAGTAATAAAAGGAATTCTAAAATTATCAATTTAGTTTACGGCTCTACTATGTTATTAATTGCTATAATTGGTAGTTTAATAGAATACCCTATGGCTTCTATTGGAACTACTATAGGTTTTATGTTTATTGGTTATACTTGGTTAGGTAGTTTTATTTCTAAATAATGGACATTATTATACATCCAACATATTTTCCCAACATTGCACATTTTGTTGCTATGTCTCAAGCGAAACATGTTACGTTTGAAGTAGATGATAATTTTTTAAAACAAACCTATAGAAATCGGGCTTACATTTATGGCGCAAATGGAAAATTAACTTTAAACATTCCTGTTGTCCATAGTCAAAAAAATCGTCAAAAATACAGAGACGTTAAAGTTTTTAATGAAGAAAAATGGCAAAGTTTACATTGGAAATCTTTATTATCAGCTTATAAAACATCACCGTTTTTTGAATATTACGAAGATGACTTACACCCCTTATTTCATCAAAAGGCAGATTATATTTTAGACTATAATTTTAAATGTTTTGAAACAATTTGCGAGTGTTTACAATTAGAAGTTAACAGTTCTAAAACAGAAACATTTGCTAAAACAACTGAAGACAAAGCAGACTACAGATATTTAGTGAATGCTAAAAAAGAACAGTCTCAGAATTTTGATCCATACACACAGGTTTTTAACAGCAAACATGGTTTTATCGATAATTTAAGTATTCTTGATTTACTATGTAATGAGGGTCCAAATGCTTTAAATTATTTAGAATCTCAAACTATAACAACCTTATAATTATGCAAACCTTTGCACATTATGGTTGTCATTTTGGACTTCCACTTATCGTAGCACTCCTATTTTATAAATCGAATTGGAAGTATGCTGCTCTTATTATGATATCGGGTATGTTAATCGATTTAGACCATCTTTTAGCTAATCCCATTTTCGATCCGAATAGATGTAGCATCAACTTTCATCCATTACATACCTATTATGCACTTGCAGTATACATACTACTTTTATTTCCAAAGAAAACACGTTTAATAGGCATTGGATTGGTTATTCATATCCTTGCTGACACTGTGGATTGTGCTTTTATGTAAATAACGACATAATCAGACCTGACAGGTTTTAAAACCCTGTCAGGTCTTGTAAAACAAATTAAAATCATTATTATTCCTCTCCTAAGCTCAAAGAAGACATGATTGGATAATGATCGGAATAATGAGCGTCAAACGCTTTAAATCCATTTACAGCAAATGCATCATCAGCTAAAATAAAGTCGATTCTAATAGGAAAGAATTTAAAATCATAGCTTCTTCCAAAACCGTTTCCAGCTTCTTTAAAAGTATCATTTAAATCACCTTTAATTTTTCTATAAACATATGAAAAAGCGGTATTATTAAAATCGCCACAAATAATCATTTTATAATGGCATTTCTTTTTGTGCATTAAAAACAATTCGGTTTGAAATTGTTGCATTTTAAATGTCGTCCCAATGCGCTTAAATAAACGCTCAGAATCTTCTTTTTTCAAGTTTTCGACATTCGTATCAATATGCATCGATTCTAAATGAATATTGTATACCCTAATTGTATCAGTATCTTTCACAACATCAGCAAAAATAGCATTGTTCCCCGTTTTTGGAAATTCTATAGAACCCGAATTTACAATAGGGAATTGTGAAAAAATGGCTTGTCCGTATTTTGTTTTCTTTCCAGAAAGTTTTTCATATTTATATTTAAAAAAAGACAGGTCTATATTTTTATGAGGATGATATTCTTGAAAACTTAAAATATCTGGCGATTCATCTTTAATAAAATCTATAATTTTAGTCTCTATGCCTTTTTCAGGAATCCAATCGTATAAATTAAATAAACGCACATTATAGTTCATCACCTTAAAATTATTGGCGCTTTCAATATGCTTTGAGGATGAAAATTTATATAGCGACCCAAAAGAAAGATACCCTAAAACAAGAACGAAAAGGGATATCATAAAATGTTTTTTAAGCTTTATAAACCAATATAAAAAGAACAAAACATTAACCAGAATTAAAAGAGCAACGCCTAAACTTAGTACCGAAAGCACTGAAAATGTTTTAGGAGGTAAAAAAGGTAGCACATAGGAAAACAATAAAGCAGCAACTAAGACAGCATTGATTAAATACAAAATTTGATCAATAAAACTTAGCTTCTTCATGTGTATATTTTATTTCCCAGCTCTAAAAAGTAATTCTTTTTCATCTGCCGTAAGGCTATCATAACCACTTTTACTTATTTTATCGAGAATAACATCTATTCTTTTCTGATTATTAAACTTTTTAAAATCAGACTTAGTATAACCGCCTACTTTACTTTTGTTTTTATGTACTGTTTTTAAAGGTCCTTTTTTAGCAGCTTTAAACATATTTCTTACAGCTTCCATAATTCGCTCTAAAAAAGCACCAATATTTTTACCACTATCTAATTGCTTAGTATAAAAATAGCCTAAAAAGGCACCACCTAAATGAGCCAGCTCCCCTCCTGCGTTAGCGTACGGTATCGAAGAAATAAACATAATAGTATATAAAGAAGATAACACCCAAAGTGGTATTCTTAGAACCCCGAAAAAATTAAATATATAATTTGGAGCTTTTGCTGTAGCGCCAAAAAGAATAGCAAAAACAGCACCAGATGCTCCAACTAAACTTGTATTTGCCCCTATTAAAGCGGGAAAAACATTGTACGAGACAACAAAAATTAAACCAGAAAACAAGCCTCCTAATATAAAATAATTTAAAAAAAGTCGTGCATTAAAAAAAGTAGAAAAAAATCTCCCAAAAAAGTAAAGCGCAATCATATTCCCCAATAAGTGCCAAAAATGAAAATGCGTAAAGAAAAAAGTTATTAAAGTCCAAGGTTTAAATAATAAAGATTTTAAATTGGCTGGTAGCGCTAAATTATCTTTAAAAAATTCAATATGAGAATCTGTTAACAAATAACAAACCGTAGTTATAATTGACAAAATTGCAAAAATACCAACATTAACAAATATTAATTTTTCAGATATTTGAGCTTGATTATATTTAAATTTTAATTCGTTCCACATATTATTTAATCCATACGATTTTTATTAAACTGTGTTTTTTTCCAATACCATATAATTAGGAAACCGGTTAATGCTCCTCCAACGTGAGCAGAATATCCTACATTACTACTTGATAATAATGGTGTTCCCGTTAATAGCGAACTAACAAAATCAGCCCCTATCATTCCTCCAACTAAATATTTAATTTTAATAGGCATTGGAAAAAATAACAATACGACTTCTCTATTCGGAAATAGAAATGCATATGCGGCCATAACTCCCATTACTGCTCCAGAAGCTCCAAAGCTTGCTGTTCCAAAAATTCTTGAAAACCGATTTACTTTAGCTTCATTTGTTACAAGTTCCCATCCTGTATTATACATTCCCGAATTAAGTGTTTCTAATATTTTACTTTCTTGAAAGCCCCCATCAATTAACGCTTGTAAAGTCATATTAAAATTAACATAATCTATTAATAAAGGTATTAAAACAGCCCCTAAACCAGCTGATAAATAAATAAATAAAAATTTATTCCTTCCTATTACAAATTCCAAATCTGAACCCCAAAAAAATAAAAGCAGCATATTAAAAAAAAGATGTTGAAAATTACCATGCATAAACATATGCGTTAATATTTGCCATGGTTTAAAAGCACTATTCTCAACATAATACATGGAAAACAAATCGTAGAACATCCTACCCTCACCAATAAACATGGTTCCAACAAACATAATCACATTAATGATTATTAAATGTTTAACGGTATCTGAAATTCGCATCATACTATATAAATTTTTTATCTAATTCATCCACACTCATCGTAATAAATGTGGTTTTATTAGTAGGCGAAACGTTGGGTTCTTTACAAGCAAATAACTTATTTACCAAATGTTCTTGTTCATCTTTTTGCAACGATTGCCCTGTTTTAATAGCTAAACTTTTTGCCATCGATTTTGCTAACAAATCAGTCGCACTAAAATGACTATCGGGTACTTCGTTTTCGACATCACTTATTAATTGCTCTAAAATAATAGACACCTCACTTTCTGGAACGCTTACTGGTACACCCATAATTTCTAACGATTCGTCTGAAAAATTAGAAAATATAAATCCTGTACTCTCTAAATCGTCTTTTAACTCTTTAATTATAGCAACTTCTTGAGTTGTGAAATGCAATTCTAATGGAAATAATAATTGCTGACTTACCGACTCTTTTATAGTCATATTCTTCAAAAAATCTTCGTACAACACACGTTGATGTGCACGATGTTGATCCATAACCAACATCCCCGACTTAATGGTGCTTACTATATATTTATTATGAAGTTGATACGTTGTATGTGCTTGCTCTACTTGATTATCGTCACTAAAAATAGAAGCTGTTGTTTCTTCACTTTCAAATTGAACTTCAGAAAAATCTTGCTGACTACTATTACTTTTAGACTCTAAACCCACATACAAACCTTCCCAATTTGCCGTTGATTCTTTTTTATATGATGTTTGTTTTGGTTGCGAAGACCCAATCGATTTAAAACTAGTTTCGGCTTTAAACGGATTAAAACTTCTATCCACCTCAACCGAAGGTGTACTTGGTTTGACTTGATTCGAATTGTAAGGCGTATCTAAATTAGCATCGCGTTCAAAATCTAAAACTGGTGCTATATTAAATTGCCCCAAGCTATGTTTTACCGCCGATCTCAATAAAGCGTACAAGGTATGTTCGTCATCAAACTTAATTTCTGTTTTAGTGGGATGAATATTGATATCTATAGTTTGCGGGTTTACCGTTAAGTTTAAAAAGTAACTGGCATGTGTTCCGTTTTTAAGTAATCCATCAAAGGCCGATGCAATCGCATGATTCAAATATGCTGATTTTATAAAACGATCGTTTACAAAAAAATATTGTTCGCCTCTTGTCTTTTTTGCATATTCGGGTTTACCAACAAAACCAGATATTTTTAATACTTCCGTATCCTCTTCTACAGGCACCAATTTTTCATTGGTTTTATTTCCGAAGATATTCACAATACGTTGTCTATAGTTGCTAACCGGTAAATTAAACGTCTCACTGCCATTATTGTACATCGCAAATCCAATATTTGGATGCGCTAAAGCGACACGATGAAATTCGTCTACAATATGTCTTAATTCTACGGTATTCGATTTTAAAAAATTACGTCGGGCAGGAATATTAAAAAATAAATTCTTTACAGAAATAGAGGTTCCTTTTGGAGTCACTACGACATCTTGAGACGTAATATCGCTACCTTCTATAACAATGCTTGTACCTACTTCGTCCTGCTCCTGTTTTGTTTTTAACTCCACATGAGCAATCGCAGCAATACTTGCGAGAGCTTCACCACGAAACCCTTTGGTGTTTAACTGAAATAAATCGTCGGCACTTCTAATTTTTGAAGTGGCATGACGCTCAAAACTTAAACGCGCATCGGTAACACTCATCCCTTTTCCGTCGTCAATAACCTGAACAAGAGTTTTACCGGCTTCTTTTATAATGAGTTTAATGGTTGATGATCCTGCATCAATAGCATTCTCTAGCAGTTCTTTAACCACAGAGGCTGGTCGCTGTACAACTTCTCCAGCAGCTATTTGATTTGCAACATGATCTGGTAAGAGCTGTATAATGTCTGCCATGTATTATTTTAAGAAAAGAATATAGATAAATCGAAATCAATAATAAAAAGAAACACTAAAACAAGTACTGCAACAATTATTAATGTGCGTCTGTTTGCTTCTATATCTGGATTTACTTTTAGATCTTCTAAAGCATTATTAATTTTTGTTTTTAAGTCTTTACTAGCTCCAACGGTTGTCCTAAATTCATCGAACTTATGTTTCATTTGAAACGGACTTCCCTCACCTTTATCATCATAATAACGTGGTGTGTAACTGTATTTTTTGTTTTTCGGTAAATTTGCACGTCCCATAATTTGAATGTTTTAAAGATTACAAATAATTTTTTTCTAATGCATACATACAAATCAATAATAATACCAAAAGTAAAATTAAGGTTCTTGCTGGCATAAAACTTCCCATGCGGACTTTATGACCTGTTTCTCTACGCCATTTTGAGATAAAATCTTTGTTGCTCGATTCTTCGTCCAACTTCGATTGCTCCAAACTGTCCTTAGAAAGTCTAGGCTTATAATTAAACGTTTTATTTTTCCTTTGATTAAACAAAATATAGTAAATCCTTATCTATCAAAAATACTTAAAAATAGAGAGAAATGAAGGGTAGAAGTGCCAAAATTTGTTAACAAAGGGATAAATTTTTGATAAAACGATGAAAAATAAAACATTATAAAATCGGGGTTTTATTTATGAAAATATTTTTTGATATTGGAGCTTTATAATGACTTTGGTGGATGGTATTTTAAGGTTTTCCGTGGTTTAAACAAGTAAATATTCATCTTTTTTATCGATTATTTTAATTTTAACAAATTAAAACTTGACTTGACTTTGTTAAAAAAAATGTCGTTTAACGTCGGATATAAAACATTAAAACGATTTCATATCCTAAATAAGTTGTAAGCCATTTGAAAATACCAAGATTAAATGAATTAATTTCTGATATTAATATTGATTTTGGGTTTAAATATTGGTAGTTCAGTAAACAAAACTGAACTACCTAAATCTTCAAAAATATCTATAAAATATAGAGTTTTGGAAAAAAACAAGTCCGTATAACATAAAATATAAAATTTCATTATAAGTGGATTTTAAATAAAATTTTTAATCGATTCAATAATCATTTTTCGAAAATAACGTATTCTATTAATTGATAATTTTTTATTTATCTTTTTTTAATCCTTGATTTATTAAATTTATAACTCTTTGCTTATCAGAAAAAACCATTCCCCTAGTATTCTTTGTCATAGATTCATAACGGTAAACATCGTCTATATTATAACTTTTGGATTGACTTAAATTGGTATATGTCCCCGAAATATATAAATACAATTCTTTAACATTCTCAACAGTTTTACTTAAAGGCATACTAGCTGTTGAAGTTTTAGATAATTTTAAGGATTTATAAAATAGATTTGGCTTTTGCAGAATATAATTGCCATTTTCAAATTGAATTAAAACGTAACTTTTAATATTGAAATTTGTCGAACCAGCATCATCACACCTAAAATCTACCCTAAAATAAGGATCATTTTCATACATAATTATATGAATCCCTTTACCTCCCATATGTAAATGAAGAATAGGGTCTTTTTCAACGGGAAGAATATTTGTTGTAGTTACTATATTCTCTATACGTTTATTTAATGTGTCAATTCTTAACCCTTGATTTGCAAATGCTTCAGATACATCTTTAAACAATTTTTTTCTAGAATCATCAACCCCTTTTTTAATTCCATCTGTTATTAAAGAATCTCTTTGAAATTGTTCTTCATGAAGTAATAACTCTCCATTTCTGTTTAAATTAGAATTATTGTAATCTTGAACAATTAATATCAATGACATAGATAATGACACAACAAAAACTAATTTCCCTCTATAGGTAATTCTTTTTAAAAATCCTTTATACTTATTGTTTGTTAATCCTCCTTTAGAAGTTAAGAATGTCAAATATAGAGTTGACAAAACTATTAATACAATAAAAACAACGTTTGGAATAATTGGCTTCATGAAATCTATTGAGAAACAAATTTAAAATATTTTTCTTACAAAGAACAAACATTAAGTTTTCAATTCAATCAATTAAAGTGCTTTTCCTTCTTCTATATATTTTTTTCATACAGCAAAAACTTCATCATTTCTCCCAAAAACACATAGTTGAAAGGTATTTAATTTCAAACACCAGTGACTATTAAGCTTTAAAAAGTTTTATTTTTTTTAAGAAAAGTTAAAATTGTTCAGACAAAAGTGTTCCCTTTTTAAAATTGCAAAAAAATGATTGTCCCTTATCAATTGGAAATTACGAATTTCATATTGAAAAAAAATATATGATTGATAATAATGGAAATCTAAAAGAATTCTGGACTTATCTTTCGGAAGAATCACTCACCTACTCGGTTGATCTACTAAATCAAGATTTAAAATTCAAAAACTATGAAAATCTTGAAAAATTTAATGTTCGGGTAGCAAAAAACAGAACTGAAATAATGATACAAAAATCACTTTAAAAATTGAAAAAAAAATCAAAAAAGAGAAATTAATTCTAATTGAAACAAACGGAAAATAATGGACGAAGAATATTGTTTGCGTATAATTAAAAAACAGCTTACAACAAAGTATATAAAAAATTGCTATTTTGTGCTTAACCAATGTGAGTTGCTTTGTTTGCTAGCTTCTGATTTTCCTTCGGAAAATCCTCGCACACAAACACGCAACTTTCCAAGAACATAAACGTTAAACGAACCTTTCCCAAACACAAAACAATTTTTGGTTTAAAACATAAATTAGCAAGTAAGTGCATTAGGGATTGAACGGCATGTTTGAGCTCCCCGACTTTTTAGGAGGGAGCGAGTAGTGAAAGCCCGACCTGCAGGGGAATGCCCAAATTAATTTTAGAATCTCATCATATTTACAAAAACACATATTATGCAAACCTGAAACAAGTTCAGGTTGACGAACGGAAATAAACTTATGATTTATTAATATGAATAACTTAGAAAGTGATTAGCTCTTTTCACGTAGTTCTGCCATTTTTATGGCAGCAATAGCAGCTTCAGTTCCTTTGTTACCATGCTTACCCCCAGAACGATCTATAGACTGTTGCATGGTATTATCGGTTAACACACAAAAGATAACTGGTGTGTCGCGTAATATATTCAAATCTTTAATGCCTTGAGTAACACCTTCGCAAACAAAATCGAAATGTTTGGTTTCACCTTGAATAACACATCCAATAGCAATAACGGCATTTACCATTTGCTCTTGCATTTTTTTTGCGCCATAAATAAGTTCGAAACTTCCTGGCACATCCCAACGGATAATGTTTTTTGGCAATACCCCATTTTCAATTAAAGCATCGTAAGCCCCTTGAAATAAGCCGTCGGTAATCGTATCATTCCATTCTGAAACAACAATCCCAAACCGGAAGCCTTCCGCGTTTGGGATTGTGTTTTTATCGTAATCGGATAAATTTTTATTTACCGTAGCCATATTATTTATTCGCTAAAACTTGAGCTTTACCAATAAACACATCAACAGTAGCTGCTTCTGTAGAGTTAGCAAACTCTTCTTTTATTCTTTTAAAATAAGCTAATGCCTTATCTACTTGACCTAAATCTAAAGCAACTGCTCCAGCTTTATTTAAATACATTGGTGTTGTATAGGCATTGTTCCGCATTTTAGCAGCTTCTTCATAATACCCTAAAGCATCTTCTTTTTGGTTTAATTGCACAAATGCATCACCAATATTTCCTTTTGCTAAAGGCGATAAAACTTCATCTTCACTAGAAAAGTTACCCAAATGCTCGATAGCTTTTTCATAATCTTTTAAACGTAAATATGCTGTACCAGCATAATAGCTTGCTAAATTAGCCGATGGCGTACCGCTGTATTCAGAAATGATATCTAACATTCCAAATTTACCTTCACCTCCATTTAAGGCTAAATTATATAATGAATCTTTTGCTACACCTGTAACTGCTTGATCAAAATATTTTTGAGCTTGGAACATATCGTTCATCGCTTCCATTTGCTTTGGTTTAGCTACATATTCTTTATAAGCTAAAGATCCTAAAACCACGGCAGCAACGACACCAATAATAATAAATATATACTTTTGATTCTTTGCAACGAAGTCTTCCGTCTTCGAAGCCGTTTCGTCAAGTGTATTAAAAACTTCTGCAGTTGTTGAGTCTACTTCTTCCTCTACCTGCTTATCAACCTTTGTTTTCGGTTTGTATCCTCTTTTATTATAAGTTGCCATGCTATCTGTCTAAATTAATGTGGCGCAAAAATATAATTTTTCTTCATAACTAAAAGGGTATTTATTTGATATTTTTCAATAATTTGCACTTCTTTTTCACAGTTTCGCTTATATACGCCCTTTTAGTTGTTATTTATATGATTTTAAAATCGCTTTCTTTACTTAATTATAAAAATTTTGATAGCAAATCGTTTGTTTTTAATGATAAAATAAACTGTATTGTGGGGAATAACGGCATTGGAAAAACAAATGTGTTAGATGCTATTTACCATTTATCGTTCGGTAAAAGTTATTTTAATCCAGTAGCCACTCAAAATATAAAGCACAACGAAGACTTTTTTGTGGTTAACGGCGATTACACAAAACACGACAAAAACGAAAAAGTAATTATTAGTTTAAAACGCGGACAAAAGAAAGTCATTAAACGTAATGGTAAGGCTTACGAGAAATTTAGCGAGCACATTGGTTTTTTACCTCTGGTTATTATATCGCCAGCCGATAGAGATTTAATTATTGAAGGCAGCACAACCCGTAGAAAATTTATAGACAGTGTTATTTCACAAAGTGACAAGACCTATTTATCGGATCTAATAAAGTATAATAAGGTATTGGCACAGCGTAATGCTTTAATGAAATATTTTGCTTTAAACCACACGTTTAACGCGGACACTGTAGATGTTTACAACATACAGCTAACAGATTACGGGACTAAAATTTTTGAAAAAAGAGATGCTTTTTTAAAAGCATTTATACCGATATTTAAATCACGCTACGAGGCTATTAGTAATGCTGAAGAAACTGTAGAATTGGTATATGAAAGTCATTTATTTGAAAATGATTTAAATACCCTTTTAAAAGCAAGCATTAATAAAGACAAAGCCTTACACTATACATCGGTGGGTATACATAAAGACGATTTATCGTTTAATATAGAAAATCATCCAATCAAAAAATTTGGAAGCCAAGGACAGCAAAAATCATTTTTAATTGCTTTAAAGCTAGCACAATTCGATTTTATAAAAGCACAAAACGGTGTAAACCCTATTTTATTACTAGATGATATTTTTGATAAGCTAGACGAAAACCGTGTCGCACAAATTATTAAATTAGTTGATGATGAAAACTTCGGACAGTTATTTATTAGTGATACACATGCCGAACGTACCGAAAATGTAATAAAACAAGTGCATCAATCTTATGAGATGTTTAACTTGTAATAGATAGAAATACTACTATATGATTGATAAATTCTTAAAAGCAAAACATTGGCATATTTTTCTATTGATGATAGGTATTCCTATTATATTTCAAATCATAATCACATATTTAATTCTTTCTGACACCAACCTAGGACCTGGACAGCAATTTAATTTTATGCGCGATTTTTTCATTCTATTTCCAATTATGATGATCCTATTCACTGGTTTACTATTTGGTTGGTTTTGGTCAATTTCAATAGGTTTGCAAAAAAGAATGCCTGAAAGCATTAAAATGAAAGTGAAAAAATTCAAAATTCTCTTTTTTATTCCATTATGTTATATAAATCTACTCTTAATTTTAATGAGTATTAGCCTACTAAATGTGAGCCCGGAAAACAATATGAGTCTCGGTTTTATGGAAAACATGATTGCAATAATCTTACCTTTACACTTGCTATCCATATTCTGTATGTTATATATTATCTACTTTACTGCAAAAACATTAAAAACAGTAGAACTGCAAAAAGAAGCTAAATTTGGGGATTTTATTGGTTATTTCTTCGCCCTATGGTTTTACTTCTTTGGTGTGTGGTATATTCAACCAAAGGTTAATAAAATAGCTCAGAGAGAAAACAACAATACTATTGACGATATCGGAAAAATTGATACTATCAATATTTAAATAGAACAATCATGGCAAAACGAACAAACGAAAACCTAAGTATATCTGATGCATTAAAAGAATTTGTCTCAACCAACAAACTTGAAAAAGGGCTAGACAAAGTCAATGTTGCCGATGCTTGGGCTAAACTTATGGGTAATGGCGTAAACAATTATACGACTGCTGTTCAATTAGAACGCGACACCTTATATATCCAATTAAGTTCGAGTGTACTTCGTGAAGAATTAAGTTATGGGAAACAAAAAATTATTGATATGCTTAACGAAGAATTGGGTAAAACGGTTATTAAAAAACTGATACTTCGATAATTAAGCTTAGCAATAAAAATTAAAATTTAATTACACATTTAACTTTTGTATTATTTTTTATTATATATTTGTCACTTAATTTTTTATAACACAATACAATGAGTAAAGGTACCGTAAAATTCTTCAATGACTCTAAAGGATTTGGATTCATCACTGAAGATGACAACAACAAAGAACATTTCGTACACATTTCTGGATTAATCGATGAAATTCGTGAAGGTGATGCAGTAGAATTCGATTTACAAGAAGGTAGAAAAGGATTAAACGCCGTAAACGTAAAAGTAATCTAATTTATATATAGATTCTAAAATTTACAAGGGAAGCCTATCAATTTATTTTGATAGGCTTTTTTGATTATTAAACTTTCTTGGCATCATCTTTGTATTTATCAAAGTATTAATTTAAATATTTATTATAGTATGAGTAAAGGAACAGTAAAATTTTTCAACGATTCGAAAGGGTTTGGATTCGTTGTAGAAGAAGGTTCAAACGATGAACATTTTGTTCACATTTCTGGATTGATTGACGAAATTCGCGAAGGCGATTTAGTAGAATTCGATTTACAGGAAGGCAGAAAAGGATTAAACGCCGTAAACGTAAAAGTTATTTAATATAAAATATCACTTTTAGAAACAAAAAATCCTGCTTATAGCAGGATTTTTTATTGATATATGTATCGTATTATCTAGTGTAACTTAAAACATTTCTCTTCCTGAGAAATGAAAAGCACCTTCTATAGCAGCATTTTCATCACTATCACTTCCATGTACAGCATTCTCACTTATAGAATCTGCAAACATTTTACGAATAGTTCCTTCAGCAGCATCAGCAGGATTTGTAGCTCCAATTAAAGTTCTAAAATCGCTTACCGCATTATCTTTTTCTAAAACAGCAGCAACAATTGGTCCACGGGTCATATACTCTACTAACTCTCCAAAAAATGGACGTTCGTTATGTATTGCATAAAATGCTTCTGCATCAGCCTTTGTCATTTGTGTTAATTTCATTGCTACAATTCTAAATCCTGAAGCAGAAATTTTTTCTAATATTGCTCCAATATGCCCTTTTTCAACAGCATCTGGCTTAAGCATTGTAAATGTTCTGTTTGTTGCCATCTTGTAATTAAATTTATTCTGTTATAATTATTTTAAACGTCTATAATCGTTATGCATGACACATAACTATTTTCTAAATTTCGTGGCAAAAGTAGTGCATTTCTATTAAAAAACAAGTTAAAGCAATCATAATCACGAATTAAAGTCAATCGTAAATGTAATGAATAACAATCATTTAAATTTACAGTAAATAGAGTCCTACTTAAGCTTATATTTTATAATAGTTTTAACGTAGGATATCATATACTTTCTTTTAATCAAATTTAAAAAAATTGTATCTTCGCTTTCTATGACAAAACAAGATATTTCAAGTATAAAACAGTTACTTTCAACTAAAAAAAAGATTGTAATTGTGCCTCATAAAAACCCTGACGGGGACGCTATTGGATCCACTTTAGGCTTATATCATTTCCTTTTAAAAACTTCGCACGATGTACAGGTTATTGTACCAAACGACTATCCCACTTTTTTAAAATGGATGCCTGGTGAAAATACCATTCTAAAACACGATACCAACACGAAGAATTGCAACCAATTAATTGATAATGCAGACATTATTTTCACATTGGACTTTAATGCCTTTCATAGAACAGGCAATATGGAAACAGTTCTAACAAACAGTAAAGCGCTAAAGATCATGATAGATCATCATCAAGAACCTGATGATTATGCAGCTTATACATTTTCTGATGTTACGATGAGTTCCACCTGTGAAATGATATATCATTTTATAGATATGCTAGGAGAAACCAATTGTATTGATAAAGATATTGCGACTAATTTATATGTTGGAATTATGACTGATACCGGTTCTTTTAGGTTTAGATCTACAACAAGCACGACACACCGTATTATTGCCGAATTGATTGATAAAGGCGCAGATAATAATGAGATTCATAACAATGTTTACGACACCAATAGTTATAACAGATTACAACTTTTAGGCTGTGCTTTAAGTAACTTAAAAGTCATTCCAGAATCTAGAACGGCTTACATTACGTTATCTCAAAACGAATTGAATAAATTCGACTATAAAAAAGGAGATACCGAAGCCGTGGTTAATTATGCGCTATCCCTAAACAATATTATTTTTGCTGCTATTTTTATTGAAGATAGACAAGAAGGTATTATTAAAATATCGTTACGATCCAAAGGTGAGTTTTCTGTAAACGCTTTTTCTAGAGCACATTTTAATGGTGGTGGCCATAATAATGCGGCAGGAGGACGAAGTGAATTATCACTAAACAAAACCATTGAAAATTTTATTAGTATATTACCTAGTTATAATAAAGCCCTAAATAATGACTAAATTATATACCTGTTTGGCTATAATACTTCTTTTTTTGAGTTGTAAAACGCCCGAAGCTAGAAAACCTATTTCTGTAAAAACAGGTTCATTTATAGATGCTTCGGTAGAGCGAAATAAAAAATTATACGCCTTAGAACAAGTCCATATTGAAAAACTTATGACCGATAAAAAGGATAATGAGTACATCGCGTCTAAAAGTGGTTTTTGGTACTATTACAATACTAAAATTGAGGCAGATTCTTTAAATATGCCAACCTTCGGAGACATTGTTAATTACAACTATAATATAAAAGCCTTGGATGGTTCTTTAATTTATTCGAAAGAAGAATTAAAAACTCAAAACTATGCCATGGATAAAGAAGAAATTTTCACAGGGCTTCGAGAAGGCTTAAAACTGATGAAAACTGGTGAAACAGTTACCTTTTTATTCCCTTCACAAAAAGCCTATGGTTACTACGGTGATGAAAATAAAATAGGAAGTAATACCCCTTTAATCTGTCAAGTTACAGTGAACTCAATTACCCAAAATCAAACAAATTAATAGTAGCATGTATACCTTAAAACGTCCTTTAAAAGGATTCTTTATCATTTTAATAGTTGCAAATTTATGTTCTTGCAAAGCACAATATCCCGATTTAGAAGACGGTATTTACGCCGAATTCATAACCACTAAAGGTGTTATGCTTGCTAAATTAAACTACGACAAAGCACCTATTACTGTTGCGAATTTTGTGTCTTTAGCCGAAGGAACAAATACAATGGTTAAAGATGATTATAAAAAGAAAAAATATTATAACGGTCATATATTTCATCGTGTCATCGATAAATTTATGATTCAAAGTGGTGATCCAACGGGTACAGGTTCTGGAAATCCTGGTTATAAATTTAATGGTGAATTCCATCCAGATTTAAAACACGATGGACCAGGGATTCTATCTATGGCCAATTCTGGTCCAAACACCAACGGAAGTCAATTTTTTATTATGGAAGTTCCTAAACCTTTTTTAGATAACGACTACAATGTATTTGGGAAATTAATTCAAGGCATAGACATTCAAGATTCTATTTCTAATGTAAAAACAAACCCAAGAGATAAACCTATTGAAGATGTTATTATCGAAGAATTAAATATTATTAGAAAAGGAAAAGCAGCCAAAAAATTTGATGCGCCTAATATTTTTGTAAATCACTTTGGAGAAATAGAACGTCTCAAAAAAGAAAAAGAAGTTAAAGCAAAAGCAATACTTGAAGCTTCAATTAAAAAGTTTAAACAGCAAAAAGAAAACGCCATTACATTACCTTCTGGTTTACAATACATCGTCACAGAAAAAGGTTCAGGCGAAAAGCTTACTGAAAATGCTACCGTTTCTACACATTATGCCGTTTATTTTGAAAGTGGAAAACTGTTAGAAACTAGTAAATTAGAAATTGCTGAAGCATTAGATGTGGTTAACGAAAAACGTAAATTAGCTGGTAAATACGAACCTATAGAGGCCGATATTGGCCCTGATGCAGGTATGATCGCTGGATTTAAGGAAGGTTTGCAACAATTAAGTGTTGGAGATAAAGCGACTTTATTTATTCCATATCATTTAGCTTATGGTGAAGCTGGAAACCGAGGGATCCCTGGTAAATCCAATATTATTTTTGAAGTAGAAATTCTTGAAATTTTAAAATAAAACTTATGCACGTATTAAAATTTGATTGGAATCCTGTTACAGGTATTGACATTATTGGTAACTTTAAACTGCATTTTTACAGCCTTATGTGGGTCGTAGCTTTTGTTTTAGGCTGGCAAATAATGAAACGTATTTTCACTAAAGAAAAAGTATCGTTAGAATATTTAGATCCCTTATTCATTTACACCGTTTTAGCCACCATGTTAGGAGCTAGATTAGGTCATGTTTTATTTTATCAATCTGAATTAATATCAGAAGACTTTTTTAGTATTTTTCTACCCTTTAAATTTAAAGGCGGATTTCAGTTCACAGGTTTTCAAGGTCTTGCGAGTCATGGCGCTGCTATTGGTATTATTATAGGTATGTATTTATATCGAAAAAAATACAACTACAAATCGGTGCTTTGGATTCTAGATCGCGTAGTCATTACCGTAGCATCAGGAGCTGTTTTTATTAGACTAGGAAACTTTATAAACTCTGAAATAATAGGAAAAGAATCGGGAGATTTCTCTTTAGGTGTTCGTTTTATTCAAGACCACTACAACAAATACGAAGCGGTCCGTGTCACTGGAATTAAAGATTTGCAGAAAGCTTATAATGCCATAGCAGAAACACCGCAATTTGCCAATTTATTAAACGAAGTACCATACAGACACCCTGCACAATTGTATGAATCGTTTTGCTATATTTTTGTGTTTTTAATTTTATGGTATTTCTATACAAAAACAGTTAAAAAAGATCAGTCTGGTTTTTTATTCGGTTTATTTTTAGTTTTACTCTGGACTGTACGTTTCTTTGTAGAATTTGTAAAAGAGGCACAAAATTTAGAACGCGCAGACTGGGCACTTAACACCGGGCAATGGCTAAGCATACCGTTTGTAATTATTGGTTTATACTTCATGTTTTTCTACAAACCAAAAACAGCAGTAAAATAGCATGAAAAACAATCGGGTTTATCTGTTTTTATATTTAATACTATTGGTGTTTTCTTTTAGTACTGTTTCCTGTAAAGACGAAAAAAAAGTCGTTAAACAAACCGAAATCTCTTTTAATAGAGAAGGGGTATTATCGGTTTTAAAACAAGCTACAGATTCTGTTTTAGTAAAATTAGAGATTGAAATTGCCGATACCGATTACGATACACAAACAGGTTTAATGTATCGAAACACTATGAAATCTAACCGAGGGATGTTGTTTGTTTTTGATGATGTAACACCGCGTCATTTTTATATGAAGAATACGCGTATTGCTTTAGATCTTATTTTTATTGATGAAAACAAAACTATTGTTAGTTTTCAAAAAAACGCAAAACCTTTTGATGAAACATCTTTACCATCAAACGTGCCAGCAAAATATGTTTTAGAAGTCAATGCAGGAAAGGTTGATACTTGGGGAATTACTGTTGGAGATCGTTTAATTTTTTAAAATTAAACTTTTTAATAAAGAGTTTATAAAATAGTATAGACCTATTTCATAACAACATGGCTATACTTAGCGTTTACAACAATCGTTTTATTGGTATTGGATGCATGTTTAGAAAATGATGAAGCCGAATCGTCTTTAGTGTTTTCAGGATGACTAAAACGTGTACGGTTACCACTGTACTGTAAATTATAATCTACTTTTGGTAAACTAATAACAGCATCACTATTTTGAAGAATAACACTTAAATTATTAAATGTATTATCAATATTTATAATTTTCAACTTACCAATACTACCATTTACCATAGCATTATCTGTTAAATTTTGAATTTCAACATTCGATGCATTCGAATTTAATACCAATCGTTTTACATTAGTAAGTTCAGCCCTTTCAACATAGTTTAAGTTTAATTCTCCTAAATTCCAGTGTGTAACTGTAACTGGAGAATAAGAAGCATTAATGGAAGTAAAACTTCCACTAATACTGTGTGCTATAAATTTAGTGTGCGATAAATCAGCCTCTAAATTATCAACATTAGAAGCTAATTTAAGTTCGCCATGCCTAACATTAATCTTTAACTTCGCGTCCTTGGGCATTTTAATAATAATCGTTTTCTTGATTTTAGAATCCGATTTGCCTCCCATATATTGTTCAATCTTAACCCGACGTTTTGCTTCTAATTTTGCACGCTCTTTAGCATGCTCTCCACGCTCTCTAGCTTGTTCAGCACGTTCCTTATTAACTTCAACACGCTCTCGTTTTGCTTCTACGCGTTCTTGTATAGCTTCTATTCTTTCAGCTTTAGCTTCCACCTTATCAGCTTGTCTTTCCATTTGTTCAGCAAACCGTTCGCCCCAAGCTTCCATTTTTTCTTCAAACTCTTCAGTATTAAAGTTCTTCTCGAATTTTTCACCCCAAGCTTCCATTTTTTCACCAAAGCTTTCTCCCCATGCTTCCATTTTCTTTTCAAAATCTTTTCCGAATTTCGACTCAAACTTTTTGGTATATTTTTCAATATACTTTTCACCATCTTTTTGATAAGCATCGTAATCAAAATGCATATTTCCTATACCTTCAGGCAATTCAGGAAGCTCAGGCATTTCAGATGGTTCTGGAGCCTCAAAATTAACATCAAAGTCTTCCATAATAACAACAGGTAAATCAGCTAATTCATGCATTAATTCATTAAGAACAATCGCAACAACATCCTCATCGTCATCTGTTTTATATACCCACGTTTTAGCATGGCTTCCTGTTGTCTTTATTGAAACATGGTCCTCAGAACCGTCAATATCTACACCCCAATCTTTTATGGCATCTTGAAGTGCTTCTTGACTTACTCCATCACCTTCAACAAAGGCTTCAATTTGCACTTCACCTTTATTCCATGTATCAAAAATAATGTTGCAATGACTCGTATTTAAGTCAATAGTAACATCTTTATCCACCTTAATAGATTGAGATACTTTGGTTAATTTTTCTTGTGCAACCAAACCTGTTGTAATAAACAGGCTTAGTGCCAATAATTTCACTTTTAATATAATTGATTTGTTCATTTTTTGATTTTTTAACTTGTTTTTGATGAAATTTCAGCATCAGATTTCAAAGAAGATGCTTGTTCTCGTAAACGATACAATAAGTTTAAACGCATTTTTAAATTATCAATTAAGGCATTCACCATAAGCTCACTAGGGCCAGATTCTGCCAACTCCACAGATAAACGTTCGTACTCTTCATTAAGTCCATTCAATTGCTCTAAATAGCCATCGAAAAGATCTTTAGTTTCCGCAGTAGGCTTCATTTTAGAAAGTTCTAAATTGATACTCGCTAAATAATAATCTTCCACTTTTTTTAACCCTGGAGACACATCTCCCAATGTTTTTGTTTCTATAACATTAGTCGTTGCTACCTGGATTGGTAAATCTACTTGTGGTTGAAAATACTTGTAAGCTCCAAAACTTAAACCAATAAATAAAGTAACCGTAGCTGCCATTTGCAACCAACCAAACTTAGATTGTTTTTGCTCTGGTAAAGCCTCATTTATCTTATCAAGAAAACGATCTTGATGATTTTTAGGCATCTTCTCATTCGTTATATCGTCATTTTTAAATAACTCTCTAATATCCTGTGCCATTTTGCTCTAGTATTAATAGTTCTTGTAATTTATTTTTCCCTCTAGACAATTGTGTCCGTGACGCTACTTGTGAAATATTTAAAATTTCAGAGATCTCTTGATGATCATAACCTTCAATTAAATACAGCATCACCACATATTGATATTTTTCGGGTAATTTATTAATTGCATTTTTCACATTCTTTAATGTCAACGCATCGTCTACTAACCATTTGTCATCATAATCGGTATCAATCACTTTTAGGTGCACCTCGTCTAACGCAACAAGTTCATGTTTTTTAGACTTTAAGAAATCGATACTTTTATTAACAACAATACGTTTTAACCAAGCCCCAAAAGTGACTTCTGCCTTATATTGATGTAGTTTAGTAAACGCTTTTATAAACGCTTCTTGTACCACATCTTCAGCATCGGCTGCATCTTTCAAAAATCGTTTGGCAACAATATACATCCCGTCGCAGTACTGGTTGTATAACTGCAATTGTGCTTTACGATTATTTTGTTTACATTTTTCAATAATGTCAACTTGAAACATGCTGATTGTACTTTTGGTTATTGTTAGTTCATTTAAAAGACGACAAAAAAATAATAGTGTGACAGAAAATTTATTTTTTTTATATAAATGAAGTGGTTTTAAACTTTTTTGATTGAAGCGAGAAATAACTATTTTATGGTCAATTGAAGCATTTTTCGCGATTCATAGCAGCTCTATGAAGCAATAAAAAGGCAAAAATTGAGTAAAAAAGAGCATTTTGTAGCCAATTGAAAAAAGTTTAAACCACTTCTATAACAAAGCTAAAGAAATATGCGTTTCAATCTTATAAATTATTATGAATTGAAGTATCTTTATATCGTTAAATAAACTCTCCTTATGAACACTTTTTTAAAGCGGATTATAACTATCCTATTGGTTGTTGCCGTTGGTACATTTGCTTATTCTTATTTTGGTAATAACCTTTTCAATAAAAGACTGAGTCCGAAAGACACCGTAGAATTTAAATTAAATGATTTAAAATTGGAAGTCTTTTATAACAGACCATCTAAAAAAGGACGTGATGTGTTTGGTGCTTTAGTACCATTTAACCAAGTATGGCGAACGGGTGCCAACGAAGCCACAACATTCGAAACCAATAAAGCTTTAAAAATTGGAAACGATTCTTTACAAGCTGGAAAATATACACTTTGGACTATTCCTAACGATACGGTTTGGAATGTTATTTTTAACAAAAAACAATATTCTTGGGGTGTTGATTTAGAAATGAACCCCATGCGCCAACCTGAATTTGATGTCATTAATTGCACCGTTCCGGTTGAGCAAATTAAAAGTACTGTAGAACAATTTACGATTGCTTTCGATAATTCTACAGATAATTTAAGCCTAACCATGGCTTGGGACGATATAAAAATTGCGGTTCCGTTGAAATAAGTTGGTAGTAAATTAGTCCTCAGTCAACAATATTCAGTAATCAGTCACTTCGTTTGTTTCAAAAGAAAAAATTAAAGTTGTATTTTAGAGTATCATTATAAAATTCGTGGCAAACAAAAACAAATCAGCTTTAACCGAAAAAGAAGGTGTTTCAATTTCCGAAATCACCAACACAGCTTCTATTAAAACCATTAAAAAAAAGCGTAAAAAAGAGGTTGATGTTAATGCATTAGTTGCCTCACTTTTAGATAAAAACATAGCTGCTTTAAGTAGGGCTATTACGTTTGTTGAAAGTAAAAACCCAAAACATCAAGACACTGCAAACAGCATAATAAAACAATGCTTACCACATGCTAATAAATCGATACGCATTGGCATAACAGGTGTTCCTGGCGTTGGAAAAAGTACGTTTATAGAAACTTTTGGAAAACATCTAACTGCCCAAGGCAAACACATTGCCGTGCTTGCTATAGACCCAAGCAGCTCGATTACAAAAGGGAGTATTTTAGGCGATAAAACCCGAATGGAAGATTTGGTAAAAGATGAAAATGTTTTTATTCGTCCATCGGCATCTGGAGATTCTTTGGGTGGTGTAGCCCGAAAAACACGTGAAAGCATTATTTTATGTGAAGCCGCTGGTTTTAATGTTATTCTTATTGAAACTGTTGGTGTTGGCCAAAGTGAAACCACCGTACACAGTATGGTCGATTTCTTTTTACTTTTAAAACTTGCTGGTGCAGGTGATGAGTTACAAGGCATTAAGCGCGGCATTATAGAAATGGCCGATGCTATTGTAATTAATAAAGCCGATGGCGACAACCTAAAACGCGCAAAACTTGCAAAAATAGAATTCAATAGAGCACTTCACCTCTACCCCGAAAAGTCTAATTGGCAACCTAAAGTAACCCTATGTAGCGCACTACAAAACAAAGGGATTGATGCTGTTTGGGCACTTATTTTAGAGTATATAGAAATTACAACATCCAATACTTTCTTCAATAAAAAGAGAAATGAACAAAATAAGTTTTGGTTAATTCAAACTATAGAAAACCAATTAAAATCAGATTTTTTCAATCAAAAAGACATCAAAAAAGAACTCAAAAAACAACTACAGCGTATTGAAGATAATCAAACAACTGCTTTTGCTGCTGCTGATTATTTATTGGGTTTAAAGCCGTAAATACTTTATAACCTGAGTTCGATGTAAGAATCGTAGATAAAAGTCAATAAATATGCTAGATTCGACTTATAATTAACATAGACTAGTTGGCTAGTTTATGTTAATTTAAGGAAGAAGATGGTATGTTTAGTGGTTTTTAGCTTGAAATTAGTAAAGCCTCACATATTATAAAGAGCCTGAAACATATTTTATTAATTCAAGTAACTGATAAAAAGCATTTTATGAATAAATTCTCGTTTTTCTTAGGTCGAACTCAGGTTTATAATTAATCTTTAACAAAACGCTTAACAGCTAAGGTTGCTATTTTATAAAACAGAAACCCTGAAAGTGCTCCAAAGGTCAATCCGCATACAATATCAAGCGGATAATGCACACCAACATATATTCTACTATACGCAACAATAGCGCTCCAAAGTAACAATATAAAAATCAAATTTTTGTAATATGGCTTTAACATCAATCCTGCAAAAACAGCTGCTGCCATAGAGTTTGATGAGTGCCCCGAAAAGAACCCATACTTACCACAACGCACCGCTATAAATCGCATCTGATTAATTAAACCGTCTTCCCCGCAAGGTCTCGGGCGTTCAAATCCACGTTTAAAAACGTTAGTAATTTGGTCTGTAAATGTTATCATTAACGCCACAACAATCACAAAAACTAACAACGATTTTGCACCAAATTTTTTATAAAGCAAAAACAACAAAACCGCATATAATGGTATAAACGTTAATCTATCTGTTATTATTAACCACAAATTATCCCAAGGCGTAGATCCTAAATTATTCAAAAATAAAAATAACTCAGTGTCGTATTTTAAAAGTTGTTCAATCATATCTAGTGTTTTGAGCGTTACCCTTTATTTTAGTGTTATTAGAATTGGAATACTGTGATTTTTTAAACGTCATTGTGAAGCCATTTTTTTTCCTATGGCAATCTTTTAAATTTAAAGAGATTGCTTCGTCCTACCTCCTCGTAATGACGGTAGTATTAATATTTACGTCATTGAGGAACAAAGTAATCTGTTCTTATTAACGACAAACACAAAACCACCTTCTATTAAGTTATAAATATCCAATTATAATAATTACTTCGTCGTAAAAAACTCCTCGTAATAACGGTTTACATACAATAGTCTAAAAAGGATACCATTTCTATCCCTAATGCAATTTACGCATCGTATTCTGCTATTTCGTTATCATAAAAATCGGTTGCTTCTTTAATAGCAAATTCTGTTTCTTCTTCCAATTCTTTTTCATCATCTTTATCAAAATCCTCAAACCATTCTACCTCATCATTCTCCAAATTAATAATAAATCTAGGGAACTCTGTATGTATCACATAAATTGCTTTTGGGTATTTTGTATTATCTCCTAATATAAATTTTGGAAGGCTCATTGTTTATTTTTTTTGGTTATTTATAATAACTGTAAAGTTTATTTAATTTGGTATACTAGTAATGATTTACTCTTATGCTTAAAATATAATTTTTCAAATTTACGATTTACAATCATTTCTTTTTCATTCTTAGTAATTATAAAACTAACTTTTGTCAACCACCTATTGGAAATATTTGAATAATCTGATTCAATTTCTTTTGTATCAGATTCAATAACAAATTCTTGATTATCACTATTGATAAATAATAAATCGCCTCCTTTAAATGTTTTAATATTGTTTCTGCTTAAAATCGAAATATTTAAAAATTCATATGCTGCTAAATCCTGAAATGAGACATAAATTTGTCCATCCGTAGATTCTGCTATTTTATCTCCATCTATATCTTCAATTAACCCTTCTGTAAAAGTATCAACATGAGTTCTTTCCATAGCTCTCATATTTCCAAAAGCAGCTAAAACCTTGTCTATTTCTCTTAAAATATTCATTTCAAATTACAACTATATTAATCTTTTTTTAGTATAAGTTTTTTTGTTAAATAATTAAACCGAATATATAATAAAATTGAAGCTGTTGTTAATCCGGCAAATAAACCTAACCAAATACCAAAACTACCGTATACTTCTTCTTTTCCTAAAAACCAGCTCACAGGAAAACCAACGATCCAATACGATATAAAGACTAAAATCATGGGGGTTTTAACATCTTGAAGTCCGCGTAAAGCCCCTAAAACAAGTACTTGAATACTATCACTTATTTGAAAAACAGCTGCGATCAGTAATAACTTCGATGCTATAGCTATAACTTCTTCATTATCTATTGCATTTTTCACATCATCTGAATCTAAATAAAGCTTTGGTAGTTCTGTATGGAAAACAAAAAACAAAATAGCAAATCCAACGGCTAAAATCACACCAAATAAAAATATTGAAAATGCAATTCTACGTAGCTCAAAATAGTGTTTTAATCCCTTCTGGTTCCCAACTCTAACCATAGCAGCAACGCTTAGTCCTATGGCAACCATAAACGTCATAGAGCTTAAATTAAGCGCTATTTGATTGGCCGCTTGTGCATTTTTCCCCAAGAGTCCACTTAGCCATATAGCAGACGTAAAAATAGCCACTTCAAAAAACATTTGCATCGCACTAGGAAACCCTAAGTTGATGATTTTTTTTAGCATCAATTTATCTAAAACAAATATTTTTATATTGGCAACAAAAGCTTTCGACTTTTCTTTTCCTTTTAATAAATACCATAAATGCCAAACCATAAAAACACGTGAAACTAATGTGCCATATGCCGCTCCAACAATTCCCATTTCAGGAAAACCAAACTTTCCGAAAATCAAAACATAATTTAATACAACATTTATAAGGTTAGCAAATATTGTTGCATACATAGGTGATTTTGTCATCGACATGCCATCACTAAACTGCTTAATGCCTTGAAAAATGACCAACGGAATTAACGAAACAGCAACCAAATCTAAGTAAGGAATTGCTAACTCAACAACCTCTTCAGGTTGTTTCATTAAATACATAAGTGGCTTGGCTAGCCATATCATCAAAAACAATAAAACACCTAAAACCGTACATAAAAACAAACCGTGTTTAAATATGGATTTTCCTTTTGTAAAATCTTCGGCTGTATCGGCTTCTGCTACTAAAGGTGTAATAGCTGTAGAAAAACCAATCCCTAACGACATCGCAATAAACATAAAACTATTACCCAAAGATACGGCTGCTAATTGTGCTGTACCCAATTGACCAACCATAATATTATCTACAAAACTCACAAAAGTATGACCTAACATCCCCAACATTACTGGAGAAGCCAATTGCCAATTGTATTTAAATTCTTTTGTGTAGTCGCTTAATTGCATTAGGCAAAAGTAATATATAGTCGCAACTTTTTATAGATATTAAAATTTTCTTTTAACCATACAAATGAAATTAATAAATGTTAATAAGTTCATATAACTTTCGAATTATTGAATATAGATTAAACCTACATTTGCATCGATAAAAAACAACTATTTAAGACATTATAGCATTTTAAGAAACATTTAGCTAAACATTTTTTAAGGGATTGAATAATTAATGCTTAAGTTTCGATATTAAAAAAGGGAAATTAATTTTTCCCTTTTTTTTATCAGATTAAAACAGAATTGTAAACCACCACCTTATCCCATAAATGACTTGCTTCTTCAATGAACTTTAAGTGGACTGATTCTTCTTGATATTTATCTTGATCTTCTTTAGAAAGAAAACTTACTGCTAAACAATAGGTAAAACTAGAATCTACTACATCTCGAGTTGAAACGGGAGCTGTGCCTAAATGTTTATTTTGAACATATTCGGAATTATTAATAAAACGATTTAACGCTATTTCAAAGGTATTTCTATGTGATTCATTTTTAGGTTCTTTCAACCAAAAAAGTACGGTGTGTCTAAAATTTTCTTTATTCATTTATATTATTCTATTCTATATTTTAATTAAAATTTTCCCATTCAATTTCAAAGTATCTTATCGATACAATTCCGAAAAAAAAAAAAAACAGGAATCACTCGAACGAACATCTCAGCTAAGTATAAAAACAAAAACTACAAATTTATAGTGAATTATTATAAATTGGAAACGTTCAATTTGGCATCTTCAAACTCTGTCATAATATCTTCAATAATTTGAGCTGCAGATTTTATATCATGAATTAAACCAGAAACTTGTCCAATTTCTAATTCACCATCATCTAAATCGCCTTCAAACATACCTTTTTTTGAACGTGCTCTTCCTAATAATATTTTTAAGTCTTCAACAGATGGTGACGTTTTATAAAGCGCTTGAATGTCGTTGTAAAACTTATTTTTTATCAATCTTACTGGCGCCAATTCTTTTAAGGTTAATTGCGTATCGCCTTCTTTAGCATCAACCACAACTTGCTTAAAAGCTGTGTGCGCCGAGCTTTCTATGCTTGCTACAAACCGACTTCCTACTTGCACGCCATCAGCACCTAAAATCATAGTCGCCAACATCGCTTTTCCTGTTGCAATACCGCCTGCTGCTATTAACGGAATATTAATATGCTCTTTTACAATCGGGATTAATGCTAGCGTTGTCGTTTCGTCTCTTCCATTATGACCGCCGGCTTCAAATCCTTCAGCAACAATAGCATCAACACCAGCTTCTTGAGCTTTTAATGCAAATTTTAAGCTGCTCACAACATGCACTACTATAATCCCTTTTTCTTTTAACCAAGTGGTCCAAGTTTTGGGGTTGCCAGCTGAAGTAAATACAATCTCCACACCTTCTTCAACTATAATATTCATTATTTCTTGAATATTTGGATACAGCATAGGTACATTAACACCAAAAGGTTTACTGGTCGCTTTTTTACATTTCTGAATATGTTCGCGCAACACCTCTGGATACATAGAACCTGCTCCTATTAAACCCAAAGCACCTGCGTTACTTGCTG
Organism: Algibacter sp.; assembly: GCA_039985655.1. Taxonomy (GTDB): domain Bacteria; phylum Bacteroidota; class Bacteroidia; order Flavobacteriales; family Flavobacteriaceae; genus Postechiella. Next base: position 51,043 of record JBDWSF010000014.1, read on the forward strand.
CTGAAGCTAAACGCCAACCACTATTCCAAATCATTCCTGCTTGAATAATTGGATACTTGATATTGAATAATTTAATAATTCTATTCGCCATTATTCTTTTATAAACTTTAAGGTTTTTGAGTTTGTATTCGATTCTACTTTTACAATATACAATCCTGTTGATAATGATAAAACATTGATTTGATTTTCTTTTTCATTCGTTTTAAAATCTAAAACGCGTTTTCCTAAAACATCGTAAAAACCAATTGAAGTTTCATTTGTTAAATCTGGTAAATTAATAAAAACAGATGCTTTTGACGGATTAGGAAATAATTTAATATTACGCATTTCATCTTCATTTTCGGCGTTAGACAATGCTGTTAGAAGCGCATGATCTAAATCAGGAATACCATATCCTAATTGATTATTTGGTGTCGCGTATAAAGATCCCGATTCTCTAATTAATTGAGTAATCTCAGCATTCGTTTTATTTGGAAGCGCTTGCCATAAGCAAGCGACGCCTCCTGCTAAAATTGGCGAACTAAAAGATGTTCCATTTGCTGTAGTAATAACATCGTTTTCTGTTATGACATAACTCGCTTGGCCTTGTGCAACAATATCTGGTTTTTGCGCAGGTTGAAATACGCTACCAACCGAACTAAACGTAGCATAATCTCCTAAAGCGTCTACGGCTCCAACAGATAATACATATTGAGAATCGGCCGGTGCTCCAACGCCTCCATTTCCAGAATTCCCTGCCGATGTGACCAACAACATCCCTTTTTCGAAAGCTATATTTGCCCCTTTTGTAATGTAGGCTGTATTTCCATCTAAATCAGAATCTGAATAACTGTAACTCGAGTAAGTTGGTGAATAATCTTTATAGCCTAACGACGTATTTATAATGTCTACACCTAAACTATCGGCACGTTCGGCAGCTTCAACCCAATAACTTTCTTCTACAGGATTTTCCGAATCTCCATCTTCTGTAATAAACAAATAGTAAGACGCATCTGGTGCTGTACCAACAAATTGATTTTCTATATAACCAGCCATATCACTTAATACTAAAGTACCATGATTACTAACGGTGTTTGTATAAACGTCATCATCTCGATTTACAAAATCATAATCGTCTAAAAGATGTCCGGCATCTCTTAATCGTTGAAAAGATGTCATGGTATTTACATTCGGAAAACCTGCATCTAAAACAGCTATAGTCATACCTGTTCCTGTGTAATTTGCAGTATGCAATGCATCGCCATTAAACATCTCGATTTGATTTAATGCATTGCCATAATTAAAAATTGTACTTGCATCTTCCAATTTAGATTCAAGCTTTTTATTAAAGCTTTTATTCGAGTCGTTTAAACTTTTATCTGCGAAATCTATACTGACTACTGATGCTAAACTTAATAACGCCACGATATCAGATTCTAATCCTCGAACATGCACCGCATTAAACCATTTAGATTTAGCTAAAACGCTAATACCCGTTTGTGCTTTAAGCTCGGTAATGTAATTTTCGTTTACAGGAACGTCCCGATCATCTATAGCAACATTGTGACGTGTTTTTCTATCGATTGCCTTTTGAGTAAGTATATTTATTGGATTCGCTATGGATTGCGAAACATTTTGCTTATCAAGCAAATAAACCCATGCATCTTGTTGTGCGTAGGTATAAAGTTGAAAGCAGAGTAAACTAAAAAACAGAGTCCATTTTTTCATAATTCGATTTATTGGGCATATTACACCAAATAAATTTCAAAATGGTTGATAATAAATTTGGTATTACAAGTTACGAAATAACTCCAGAACCAACTAATTCATCGTTTAAATACCAAGCTACAAATTGACCTTCGGTAATTGCCGATTGCGGATTTTCGAACTCTACATACAAACCAGAATCAACTTTATATAACGTAGCCTTTTCAAGTGTTTGGCGGTATCTAATTCTAGCCAAAACAGTCATAGTTTCGTCTATTTTAAGTTTTAAATCTTGCCTTACCCAATGTAATTCTTCATTGGTTACAAATAAGGTTGTTTTATAAATTCCTGGATGCGCTTTACCTTGTCCCGTGTATATAACATTATCGTCTACATTAGTATCTATAACAAAAAGAGGTTCTATTGTACCACCAACGCCTAATCCTTTTCGTTGTCCCTTTGTAAAATAATGTGCGCCTTGGTGTTTTCCAACAACTTTACCATCTTGAACAGTAAAATTCATTTTCCGACTTAAATATTGAAGTTCTTCTTCTTTTGATTTGAATTCTAGTGCTTCTTTCTCAAATTTAGAATGCTCTTTAGGCACTTCAACAATAACACCTTCTTTTGGTTTTAATTGTTGCTGTAAAAAATCTGGTAATTTTACTTTCCCGATAAAACAAAGCCCCTGAGAATCTTTTTTATCTGCGGTAACCAAATCTAATTTTGTTGCAATTTCTCGTACTTCTGGTTTTGTTAATTCTCCAATTGGAAATAAGGATTTTGCCAATTGGTCTTGTGATAATTGACATAAAAAATACGATTGATCTTTATTACCATCAACACCAGCCAATAACTGGTAAACTGATTCTCCATCTTTTTCTATTGTTCCTTTTCGGCAATAATGTCCTGTAGCGACATAATCTGCACCTAGTTCTAAAGCAATTTTCATAAAGACATCAAACTTAATTTCACGATTACAAAGTACATCTGGGTTTGGTGTTCTTCCTTTTTCGTATTCGTGAAACATATAATCGACAATACGTTCTTTGTATTGTTCGCTTAAATCGACTGTTTGAAACGGTATTCCTAATTTATCTGCAACAAGCATAGCATCATTACTATCGTCTAACCAAGGGCATTCGTTAGAAATGGTAACTGAATCATCATGCCAGTTTTTCATAAACAAGCCAATAACCTCGTACCCCTGCTCTTTTAAAAGATAGGCAGCAATACTAGAATCTACACCTCCTGAAAGTCCTATTATGACGCGTTTCATTGTTTTAAAATTAGCCCACAAAGATACACATATTTACAGAAAATATGCATTCCATTTATCTATCGCATCACACTCTAAATCTATTTTGTTTATTTTTTTATAAAAAAAGTTAAACAAAATTTGTTTTTATGTTTAATGTTTGTATATATTTGTTAAACAAAATAAATAAACCCGTTAAAAAATGAAAAATTTAAAATTTTTAAAAACTATTACAATCCTTTTCTTCGGATTGTTATTGATTACATCGTGTAGTGACGATGACGAACTAATAGTATTTGTACCAACAAGTAGTATTGTAGAGCTTGCAGATGCAACTCCAGAATTATCAGATTTAGTTGATGCTTTAACAAAATATCCAGATTTAATTACTTTATTAAGTAACGACGGGACTTTTACTGTTTTTGCTCCAACAAATACAGCTTTTGATGGATTTTTAGCTGCAATAGGCCAAAATTCTATAGATGATATTCCAGAAGATGTTTTGAAAAATGTTTTACAATACCACGTGTTTACTGCAGCTGCAGTAGAAGCTAGTGCTGTTACTACTGGACCTATAACCATGGCCAATGGAGAAGAAGCAGATTTAGTATCTGATAGCAATGGTATATCTGTTCAAAGTGCTCAAGTTATTTTAGCCAATGTTCAAGGAACAAATGGTATAGTACATGTTATTGATAATGTTATAGTACCACCTTCTGTATTACCAATTGTGGGTACTATAGTAGCTCCTGCTTATTTTAATAAAGATTATACAACGCTTATTGCTGCTGTTTTAGCTGCAGACCCAAGTATATTAGAATTACTTTTAAGTAGTGGTACTGACGGAAATGGTTTAACTCTTTTTGCTCCTAACAATGACGCTTTTGCAGCTGCTGGTATTACTGATGTTAATGGCACAGATGCCATTTTAGCTTATCATGTTATTGATGACACAATTATAGCAGCTGATTTGCCCGCATCTGGAATTGCTGCTGCAGAAGTACTAACAAAAGGAGGTAACATATATATAACTAATGCTGGTGGAGCCGTTTCAATAAATGGGACAACTACCGTTACAGTAACAGATATTATAGGATCAAATGGTGTTGTGCATTTAATTGATAGGACTTTAATTCCACCAACTAATACCATAAATGAAATCGTTGGTAGTTTCGCTTCTGGTACCCCAGGTGAATTCACATTATTAGCAGCGGCCTTGGGAAGAGCAGGCTTAACCACTTTCTTTGATGGAGCAGGTCCTTATACCGTATTTGCACCAACAGATGCTGCTTTTGTAGCTGCTGGTTTTGCTGATGCAGCCGCTATTAACGCTGCGCCTGTAGCTGCAGTAGCAGCAATATTAACGCATCATGTTGCAGAACCTAATGTATACGTATTCTCAACTGATTTAACAGATGGCGTGTCAATACCTATGCTAAACAGTCAGAATGTTACAATTAACTTAGGTGATTTAACTATTCAAGATGCAGCTGGAACAACTCCTCCTGCAGGTTTAATAGGTGACTTATTAAATGTACATGCAACTAATGGTGTCGTACATGTTATTGACAACGTATTATTACCTTCAAATTAATAAAACAACTCGTTATGCATTTTGAATAAAATTTGTCAATTCGAGTGAATTTTACTCGTTTTTATGAGTGAAATTAGTATCGAGAATAAAGTTTTTCATTTCAAAACCTGTTATCGATACAATTTTCTGTTGAAAATTACTAGAACTGACATCTAGTTTGTCAAAATAAATCAAAATGCACAATGGGTAAAACAAATTTAGTTGGTTTGTTGATCGTAGACAATTAAAGTCCCCACAAAAATTGTCTATGAAAAAAGGAGCTCCTTAAATTAAGGAGCTTTCTTTTTGTTTTTATACGTAAAATCTTTTTCTTCCGTAAGTTTTCCGTCTTGATAAAATTTCCAAATACCGTGTTTTTTACCGTTTTTATAACGGCCTTCGGTAATTAATTCTGCTTTGGGATTATAGTATTTTGAAATACCATGCAACTCCCCTTTTTCATAAATAAAATGTTTGAGTACAACGGCATTTTCAGAATACCAAATCGACTCGCCTTCTAACTTACCGCTTTTATAATTTTGCTTCTCTGCAATTTGTCCATTTTTATAATAAACCGTTCGGCTGCCTTCTAAGTTTCCAACATTATTATAATGCTCTAATATGATTAATCCATCAGCATTTTTTTGATAATATTTCCATGCGCCAATATATAATTTACCATCCATTTGCCCTTCGCTAATTAGCTTTCCTCTGGGCGTGTAAAATTTTACGTTGGCAACTGTATTAGAATCGTTAAAAATCTTACTCACCGCTAATACGGCTTTTCTATCACTGTTTTTATAAAACTTAAACTCACCAATTTCTTTACCGTGATTAAACGCACCTTCGTATCTTAAAATCTCGGTTTTATCAAAGGTTTTCTTCCAAATGCCATGACGTTTTCCATGGGCATCAAATTGGTTGATGTCTTGTGCAGAAACAGTAAATGTTATCAATAAAATTAAAGTGATGTAAAAAAATCTCATAAATGAATTTCTTAATATTAAAAAGCTATCTACTACGTTCAAGCTGGCATTAGTAATTCTAAATTAAAACGAAAATATTATTTTCAAATTGTATGTCTTAGACATTTGAATATAACAAAAAAGCTGCCAAAATATTTTTTGACAGCTTTTTATATCTAACACTACACTGTTTTTGAAACTTGCAGGATAAAATCTTTCTTATTTTTTCTTTTTCTTTTGTGCTTGTTTCTGCTCTTCTGCCTGCTCCATCATAGATTTCATTTTCTTTTGAAATTTACTTTCTTTCTTAGGCTTCTTTTTATTCTCTTGCATTTGTGCATGAATTTTATCTTCATCAAGAATAAAATTCTTAATAACTAATATAATTCCAATACTAATTAAGTTCGATATAAAGTAATATAAACTTAAACCTGACGCATAATTATTAAAGAAAAACAACATCATTAAAGGCGAAAAATACATCATGTATTTCATCATTTTTGCCATATCTGGCATACCTTCTTGCTGCGGTTGTGCTTGCATATTTTGCCCCGTAGTTAAACGCATATAAAAGAAAATAGCAACAGATGCCAATATTGGAAACAAACTGACGTGGTTACCATAAAAAGGAATACTAAAACCTGTTGGGAATTCATAAATCGTATCATACGATGATAAATCTTTTACCCAAAGGAAACTTTTTTGACGTAAATCGAACGCTGAAGGGAAAAACTGGAACAACGCATAAAATACGGGTAATTGAACCAATGCTGGTAAACACCCCGCCATAGGACTGGCACCTGCCTTAGTTTGCAACGCCATTGTTTCTTGTTGCGCTTTCATTTTATTATCCTTATGCTTCTCGCGAATCGCATCTAATTCCGGCTTAAGAATTTTCATTTTCGCCTGAGACAAGAACTGCTTGTATTGCACAAACGACATAATAAGCTTTATTAAAACCGTCATGACAATAATTGCGATCCCGTAAGGTAAGAATCCTCCTAAAAAGGTAAATAAAGGAATAAATAAGAAACGGTTAATCCATCCAAAAATCCCCCAACCCAATGGTACAATTTCATCTAAATTTTTACCGTAAGCATCTAAAACTTTATAATCACTTGGACCGTAATACCAATCCATAGATTTATTAATCTCCCCGCCTGTAAGTTCTAATGGTAATTTAGCTTCAAATGTTTTTGTGTAAACCGTATCTATTTCTTCGTCTTGAACTAAATTCTGAGATTTTAATTCAGCCGTTTTAAACGGTGTATCTGTTAATAAAATAGATGTGAAAAAATGTTGCTTAAATGCTACGTAAGTCACATCTTCGGCAGTATCATCAGATAATTCTTGTTGTCCTAAATAATCATCTTTACCTCCTTCATACTCAAACACAACCTCAGTATATCTATTTTCATAGCTAATACTTTTTGCATGACGGTATGTTTTCAGTTTCCAATCTAAATTAATAGCTTGAGAACTATTAATAAAAGCACTTAAACCTTGAGAACGAATACTGAAATCAATCATATAATCGTTAGGTTTCAACTCGTAACGGTATTCTAAAAATTTAGACTCAGACACTTTAAGCTTCATCGAAACTATTGTGTTTTCACCATTTTTAGTAACTGAGGGTTGAAAATATCTATCTTTCGTATTTACCGTTCTACCTTCTGTTGTTCCAAGGTTAATATTAAAAGCGGCATTCTTATCTTTAATAATATAAATTGGTTCATCATTAAAATCCACAAACTTTTTAAGTTTTACTTCAGATAAATACCCACCTCTACCATTAAATTTTAATTCGAATAAATCCGTTTCAACAAGAGTTTCGTTTTCTCCTGTAGCTAAAGTTTCTGAATATGCTAATGCTCCTAACTTATTTTTATGTTGAATTAGTTGAAGTGAATCGCTAAGATTACCAACAGCATAATCTTCAGCCGTAGTCACAATCGTTTGACTATCTTCTTTTTCTTTTTTAGCAGCTTCAACCTGTTCTTGTTTAGCCTTTTCTTGTTCAGCTAATTCTTCTGGCGTTGGTTGATTTTGCCAAAGCATGTATGCTAATATTCCGAAAATAAGCACAAACCCTATAATCGAATTAATATCTAATTTTTTTTCTTCCATGTAATTCTAATTTTAGACTTGATAGATTTTAGAAATCGATCTGGTCTTTTACGATGTTATAGCTTTAGTCAAAAAGCTATCCAAATTATACTTTGTGTCATACTGACACACTTTTATTTCTTTTTGTTCTTTAAAGCTGCTTTTACAAACGCCACAAATAATGGGTGTGGATTTGCTACTGTACTCTTATATTCTGGGTGATATTGTACGCCAACAAACCAAGGATGCGATGGAATCTCAACAATCTCTACTAAACCTGTATCTGGGTTTAAACCTGTTGCCTCCATACCTGCGGCTTCCATTTGCGGTTTGTAGTTACTATTAAATTCGTAACGGTGTCTGTGACGTTCTTTTATAATATCAGAGTTATAAACTTTACCAGAAATGCTATCTTGTTTTAATTCGCAAGACCAAGCACCTAATCGCATAGTACCTCCTTTATCTGTAATGGTTTTTTGCTCTTCCATTAAATCGATAACTGGGTTTGGTGTATCTGGATCCATCTCGGTAGAATTTGCATTGGTAATACCAATTACATTTCTTGCAAATTCTATAACTGCCATTTGCATACCTAAACAAATACCTAAAAATGGAATGTTGTTTTCTCTAACAAATCTAACAGCATTAATTTTACCTTCAATACCACGTTCTCCAAAACCAGGAGCGACTAAAACACCATCTAAATGTCCTAGTTTTAGTTTGACATTCTCTTTATTTAAATATTCTGAATGAATTGATTCTACTTTTATCTTAACTTCATTTTCTGCTCCTGCATGAATAAAGGCTTCTAAAATAGATTTATATGAATCTTGTAATTCTACGTATTTACCGATTAACCCAATAGTAACTTCAGATTTTGGGTTTTTATGACGGTGTACAAACTTATTCCAAATTGAAATGTCTGGAACAGAACTTTTTAGTCCTAATTTACTAAGTACCACCTTGTCTAAACCTTCTTCTAACATTAAATTAGGCACATCGTAAATGGTTGAAGCATCAATAGATTGAATAACGGCTTCTTCTTTTACATTACAGAATAATGCTAATTTTCTACGTAAATCTTTTGGTAAATTATGCTCTGTTCTACAAACCAAAATATCGGCTTGTACCCCACTTTCCATTAATGTTTTAACACTATGTTGCGTTGGTTTTGTTTTTAATTCGCCTGCGGCAGATAAATAAGGCACTAAAGTTAAATGAATAACAAGTCCGTTATTTTCTCCTAAATCCCAACGTAATTGACGCACAGCTTCAATATATGGTAACGACTCAATATCTCCAACTGTACCACCAATTTCTGTAATTACAATATCGTAATCTCCAGATTGTCCAAGCAATTGAACACGTCTTTTAATTTCGTCTGTAATATGAGGAACCACTTGTACCGTTTTCCCTAAAAACTCACCACGACGTTCTTTCTGTATAACGCTTTGGTATATACGACCCGTCGTAACATTGTTAGCTTGACTTGTTGGTACGTTTAAAAAACGTTCGTAGTGTCCTAAATCTAAATCGGTTTCAGCACCATCCTCTGTCACGTAACATTCACCATGTTCGTACGGATTTAGTGTTCCTGGATCGACATTGATATAGGGATCTAATTTTTGAATGGTTACTCGGTAACCCTGTCCTTGTAATAGCTTAGCAAGAGATGCTGCTATTATTCCTTTTCCTAAAGAAGATGTAACCCCACCGGTTACAAATATGTATTTTGTCTGACTTGTCATGTTGCGCTTATAAACGCAGGCAAATTTACGAAATTTAAATAGTTATTTGTGAATTGTTTTTTAGTTATTTCAGATTGATTTTTTTATTGAAAATTTGGATGATTATTTGGTATTATATCAATGTTTATAAAGACTTAAATATGTAATAAATGTTAACACGCCTCGTTTAGCTTATGGTATAGAACATTAAAACAATTAGATCTCATTATAAATTTAACTATCATTTGAAGCACTATGAAACTAATTATAAAAATTTTAAAATGGACGATTATGACACTAGTCGGACTAGTTGCCTTCGTGATTATAGCTTTCATAATTTATCAAAACACTTTCTATGTAAAGGAATTAAATCAAATTAAAAAGGAGTTAAACCAACTTGAAAATATAGAAGTCGTTAATATTTGGGGGCATGAAGATATGACTATGACACAAATTTCAGTAAGACTAAAGATAGAGAACAAAGGGGAAATTGTTTTATATGGACTAAGTAAAGACTCATTCAACTATCCTAAAAAAGTTATTATGACAGAAATTGGAGGATATACCTTTACTTCATTTTTTTGTAATGGTAGAATGAGCATTGGACAAAGTATTGATATAGGTCAGCATGGAGAACTTGGTGAATTAATTAACATGGAATTTAAAACAGTAAAAGATGTGGTAGATAATTATGACTTAATTCTAGAATCTGTCAAAACGCTAAAAATGTCTCCAGAAATTAATCATTTCGACACAAAAAAGTCTGAAAGTTATCTTTTGATAAAAAACAAGAAATCCATTGATCAAGACCCACTTTTCAATTTAGTTGGAATAGAAAAAAAAGCTGAATTCGCAAGAACATTACAATGGAATAACCCCAATTGCTACTAAAATAATTAATCCCATTTTAATCTTAACTTTTCAATTTAAGTCATTTACTCTATTTTTTATTAGACTTAAACTTGTAACCCAAGTTTGATTAATATTCAAAATGTAAAATGTTGAATTTCAGAAATAAAGAGTTGTTTATATGCCCTGCAAGGTTTTTGAAACCTTGCAGGACCAAAATAACTAACTAGTAATCAATAATCTATTAATCAATCTCAGGTTTATATATGAACTTATATTGATTTTAACTAGTTTTGGATAGTCAAAAAGAATTCATTTGGATTCATAGAATAATCAACAAAAAACAGACTACAGATCATAATTCTTAACGAATGAAAAACAAATTAAAAACGATTTATAATATTATGTGCTCAAAAAAATCACAAATCAAGACTGTTCTCTTAACGCTTATTATTCTTTTATACCATAGTCAATCTTTCAGTCAAATAGCTAGTGATATAGTCAAAGCGCAAAAAATATTTCAAAATGATATTTGCTTGCCGAGTACTTTATATATGTTGGAGAACACCCAAAACAACATATTTATCGAACCTCTAATTAAAAGATGGAAGCCGTTTGATGATGTTGTCAGGTTTTCTGGAACGTCAGAATATTCAAGAAGACTTCAAAGGGTTGCAAGTATCAATAAACCGATAGACGGCGCATCTATTACCTTAGATTTAGTTAATCAAGATGAATTCAATACAATTAAGACGCTCTCGGCTACTATTGAGGTTGGAAAACCAGGAGTTGGCAAGAATCCCATCACTATTTCAATCATTGGAGATAGCTTTACAAATGGCGCTTTTTTCAAAGATGCTCTGTTGGAAAAAGGTTATGTACCAAATATCAAAATGATCGGATTAAGAGATGTCGTAGGTCATTCAGATCAGTTTGACGAAGGGCGTGGCGGCTGGACATTAAAAAGTTACTTTACTGTTACAAATAAAAGAACCCAACCTTATAATGGGTTTTGGCAACCAACTATGGAATACAAATATTGGGGATCAACAGATTTTTGGAAACTGGCTAAAGAAATTCATGCAAACCCAAAAAATAAATGGACGTTCAATGAAAAATATAATGCTGGACGGTTCGTTTCAAAATCTACACTTTTTGATGATAAAAACGGATATAAATTAAACCCGAAAAAAAATGACATCATGTATGATAATACACTTGAGTCTTATGTGAAGTTTAATGGGGCTAAATGGAAAAAGGTTAATTATCAAGACTTTGATTGGGGTTTTAATTATAGCAAATACCTTTCAATGTGGAATTTAGAACATCCAATGATTCTAGCAGAATTTCTTGGATTAAATGATTTCAGAGATGCTCCCAATCCTTCAAGTATAGATTTCACAGCATGGAATTCGCAAATGGAGCAAGTCATTAGGTCTTATTTAAAGACAGTTCCATCTGGAAAATTTGTTTTAATGATCCCTTCTTCTACTTGCGGAATTTTAGACAATAAAGCAGGCGATTTTACCACCAAGCAAAATGCATGTATGTGGGAACTTCGCAAAAATATTATTGACATGTTTGATCATAGGACAGCCGAAAACATCTATATAATAGATGCAGGAATAGCCATTGATAATTTGGATGGATCGAAATTCCTTAAAGATTCGACTTATACCCTGCCTTATGCTGAATATTCGGGGAAAGAGAAGATTGCCGTTCAAACCGGAAATCCACATCCGTATCCAAATTATCCAACCATGGGAATATCATTAGCGGCTTTTATTCAAAAGTTCAGATCTAGATAAATACAACCATAATTACGGAATGAATTCCTTATCAAAATATTAAGAATAAAATAACAATCTTGATATGAATAAAGTGTTTGATTGTCATTAATTTGGTCTAAAATATCGAATATTATATTTATTACATAAAACATAAAATGGAAAACATAAAAGGAACAAAAGCAATAATTACTGGAGGTAGCAGAGGTTTAGGAAAAGCAACTGCAATTGCACTTGCCAAAGAAGGCGTTGACGTTGGTATTACTGGAAGAAACGAAAACACATTAAAAGAAACTGTTGCCGAATTAAAGGCTTTAGGAGTTAATGCAACTTATGCTAAGTTTGATGTTAGCAATTATGAAGACGTTAAAACGGGAATTAAAAGTATCATTTCAACGTTAGGCTCTGTAGATATTCTAGTAAATAATGCAGGAATCGCAACATTTGGATCGTTTAACGAGATGCCCGTTAACGAGTGGTCTCAAATAATTCAAACCAACCTCATGGGCTTATATTATGTAACTAAAGAGGTGCTTCCTTATTTATTAGAAAAAAATAAAGGCGATATTATTAACGTAGCCTCTACTGCTGGTTTAAGTGGAAACGCAAATATTTCTGCGTATTCTGCGTCTAAGTTTGCGGTTATTGGTTTATCGGAATCTTTAATGAAAGAAGTGCGTAAAAACAATATTAGAGTATGCACGTTAACACCAAGTACTATTGCCACAGATATGGCTTTAGAATTAGGCATAACAGATGGTAACGAAGATAAAGTATTACAACCTGAAGACTTTGCCGAATTAATTGTAGCAGGTTTAAAACTACCTAGACGCGCTATGTTAAAAGGCGCTTCTTTATGGTCTACCAATCCATAAAGAATGGTTTTTAGCGATTAAACGCTTAAAAATAATAGATGATAAAAAAGAGGCTGTCTAAAAAGTCTAGATTGTTGAGTTTATCAAGTTGAGTTTGTCGAAACCTATTATTGATTATCAGTAATTTTATATATTTCGACAAGCTCAATATGACTGCTCGTTTTACTTTTTAGACAGCCTCTTTTTGGTTTTCACCAAAACAATATTCAAACTTTTTGGTGATGCTATGATACACTTTCCTTATTGATTCGTCGCATATTTAGAATTTGCTCAAAAAAAATGCAATAGATTAAAAAAGATTCGTCTTTATAATTGTAGAGCTATTCAAATAGGCTTTTAAATGAACTCAGAATCAGAAAACAATAAAAAACTCAAAGATTTTTTTGGTCAAGAATACCATGCGCTTAAAGCTTATGCCAATTCTAAAATAAGAGCCAATGCAAATCGAGATGCCGAGGATATTATCCAAGATGTGGCTTTAAAATTGTTTTCTGGAGCAGACCGATATTCACCAATAAACAATGTCGCAGGATTTGTATACCGAGCTGTTAGAAATCGAATTATCGATATTATGAGAGCCCGTAATGGACAACTGATACATCATGAAAACGAGGCTAAACTATTAGAATTTGCAAGTACATTTAACGATTTGTCTAACAACGTTTATCCTGAACACATAAAAACTGAATTAAAAAAAGCCATTTTAAATCTTAAGCCCAATTACCGAGATATTATTATAGCTATAGATTTTGAAAATTACACCTATAAAGAAATTGCAGCCGAAACTGGCGTACCTATAGGCACATTAATGTCTAGACGTCATCGTGCTATTTCTTTATTATATAAAACATTAAAACCTAAACAAGAATTATTAATTAAAACAAAAGACCATGTCGAACTACTTTAAACATAAATTTAGAACAAAGTCTATAGGAGAAATTATAGGAATGATCATTTTTGGAATCCTTGCAATAGCTGGTTTAGCCATTTTATTTGGCTTCGGAATTATGTGGTTATGGAATTGGCTCATGCCAGAAATTTTCGGCTTAACGACACTTACATACTGGCAAGCCGTTGGTCTTTTTATACTCTTTAAAGTTTTACTTGGTGGTTGTGGTGGCTTTGGAAGTAAAAAGTCCTCAAAAAAACATGAATGCGATAAAGATATAAAAGGAGAATTCTCTAAATGGAAGCATTACGATAAGTTTTGGAAAGAAGAAGGAAACCGCGCCTATGAAGCCTACCTTGAAGGCAAGCACACCGAAAATGTCAAATCATCTTAATTTTTATAATCAATCATTAACAATGAATCTATTTATATTTCGAACCGACATCAAGACTAAAAAAAAGGTGGAGTCCATAAAACCCTTTTTAAATAGTCACTCTAATATTATAAAATGGTCTATAGACCTTGAAGATATTGACAATGTATTAAAAGTGAAATTCACGGAGAACTTATCTGAACATGAATTAATTAGCGCTATAAAAACGAGAGGTTTTTATTGTGATATTTTGGATTATTAATACATTAACATATTTGACTTTGTAAAAATTTCATCTAAATTCGTTTAAATTGTAGCACGTATTAAAGAAAATGACAGGTAATTTTATAGATACATATCGATTTAAACTTAAAAAAAAACGAACAAACTGGAAAGATAATATCTGTCTAATTTCAACTGAATTTGGTAACATTAGAGTTTTAGACTCTTTAGGAGACAAGCCCATAATTATAAATGTTCCAGATGGACCAAACGTTATAGAACATCATAAAGAACTAATCACAAAATTATCTAACAATTTCAGAGTTATTTGCTTTGAATTTCCAGGGATTGGTTTTTCTTATCCAAATTCAAATTATGATTACTCATTTCCTAATGCGTCAAAGTTGATCATTAACCTAATGGATATTTTGAAAATAGAAAAAGCGGCACTTGCTTTTTCTTGTTCAAATGGATTTTATGCGATTAAAACAGCAGAGTTATTTCCCCTAAGGGTTAATAGATTATTTCTTTCTCAAACCCCTTCATTACAAGCAATGAATAAGTGGACAGAAAGTGCAATTCCTAAACTATTAAAGATTCCTATTATTGGGCAAATTGCAAATATATTTTCTGAGAAAAAGTTTGCTAAAATCTGGTATAAATACGCCCTTCCAAAACATACTGACATATCAAAATACCAAAATAAAGCTCTAAAGGCTTTAGGTAACGGCGGGTGTTTTTGCTTATCTAGTTTGGTACAAGGATTAAAAAAAGAAACAAATTCAACACTTAAAGTTTTAGAAACTCCTGCAACACTTGTATGGGGAAGTAAAGACTTTACCCATAAGAACACCAACAAACTCTCTATAACAAAACATCTCCCAAATTGTGAAATAATTGAATTCGATAATTGTGGACATTTTCCAGAACTTGAGGATACAGATAGATATGTCAATTTAATAAATGAAAGGATGAAATTATAAAAGTAAAATCTACTAAAACCCTTTCTGAGAATAATATTATTAGCGCTGTAAACACCAAAGATTTTTTATTGTAATGTATTAGATTATTAGCAGATTCAATACAGCTACATACTTGACTTTGTAAAAATTTCACCTAACTTCTCCTAACGGTGTATATAAATCATTAAAACGGATTCATATACTCAAATACATTGTAGTGCATTGTGCATTGTCCAAAAAAAAACAGAGTTTATGACTCAATCAGGAAAATAGAGTTAGAAATTGAATTAACATGTATAAACATTTTAAACCATCCCCAATATTATCAGAATACATAGACTCTTTTTGGTGGGCGAAGAACACAAAAGAAGAAAGTGAAAAAATGATTATTGTACCAGATAGCTTCTTCAAGATCATCTTAATCTTAAACGACAAAAAGGTCATTAGATATTTCTTGGCAGGCATATGGACAAAACCTCATGAATTTATAGTACCTCCTAAAACCGAAAGTATCGGTTGCCGATTCAAAGTATTGGCTCCTGAATACCTATTAAAAAGAAGTATTAGTCATTTAGTAGATAGCGAAGAAACATTGCCTCTCGATTATCTCAATGCAAGATTTATCGATTATAATGATGCGGAAAAAGCAATTAGAACCTTGGAAAACAGCTTGCTTACAGAATTTGTTAATAATGAGATTGAAGATCATAAAATTAGACTTTCTCAGTTTCTCTATCAGACAGAAGGAGGAATGACAGTGAAAGAAGTAGGAGAACAAACATTTTGGTCTACGAGACAAATCAGTAGATACTTTAACAAATACCTTGGGGTTAACTTAAAGACCTACCTGAAAATTCAAAGGTCATATTCGGCATATTTCAAAATCCGTGAAGGTGACTTCTCCCCAACAGAGAAATATTACGATCAATCTCACTACATCAGAGAGGTTAAGGAACATACTGGAGCTTCTCCAAAAGAGATCTTCAAAAATGAAGAGGATATATTTAGACACATTAGAAAAAGTCAAAAGTAAAGTTGCAAAATCTTAGCTCCTCTGAATTATAGCTAAATCAAAAAAGACCATTTTATACAATTTTAAAATTCTTTGAAGACATACTTTTGACCCAAATCAAAATATTCTTTAAAGATGAGAATACTTAAACAAGAACATTACTTTCCAATAGTTGTTGGTATCCATTTGATTTTTTGGATTATAGACTTGTATAACTACCAAGGTTCATTTTCTGAAATCAATTCTAGCACATTGTTTTTTGGAGAATTGAAAGGGGTATCTTGGCAAAATGCTCACCGAATCATTGGAGAAATATTTTCATCATGGGTAGTTACCGTTTTCGCCTTTAATTTTTTGATGGCATCTCGCCTTTCATGGGTAGAGCGCATCTTTGGAGGCTTAGATAAAATGTACCTAATTCATAGAAGATCTGGTGTAATAGCTGTAACACTATTATTAGCTCACTTTTTAGTAGTTCCACGTGATCAGACTAATATTGGAATTGGTCAACCATTAGGCATTATGGCTTTGTGGCTGATATTGATTGGAGTAGTTTTATGGCATCCCCATTTTTCAAAAGAAAAATTCCATATCACAAATGGGTAAATATCCATAAGCTAATGGGAGTTTTTTATGTATTGGGTGTAGTTCATGCATTTACTGTTCATAGCCTCATACAAGAACTTCCAATCGTTAGAATGTATGTTTTTGGAATGGCCTTTATCGGTGTTTTCGCATGGTTTTATAGAGCTTTTTTATTTAGGCTGTTCAATAAGAAACTACCTTATGAGGTTATTGAGGTTAATGAAAAATCGGACAGTATTATTGAAGTTACACTTAAACAGCTTGATAATAGACTTCAGTACTTGGCAGGTCAGTTTGCTTTTTTCACCTTTCCTAAAATTAATGCTAAAGAACAACATCCATTTACGATCAGTAGCCATCCCTATCACGACCACTTGAGAATAACAGTAAAAAACCTTGGAGATTACACCAGTAAATTTTCAAAACTAGAAGTAGGTGATAAAGCTACTGTTGAAGGCCCTTATGGACACTTCTCTTCAGCATATATTAAAGAAAGAGAACAAATATGGATTGCTGGGGGTATTGGTCTCACTCCATTTCTTTCATTAGGCCATGATGTTTACACTAACAATGTAATGCTCTATTGGTGTGTAAATGAGGAGGAAGAAGCAATATATAAAGGTGAGCTTGAAGAGATCAAAGCAAATAATCCAAAATTCGATTATAAAATATGGGCATCAAAAAGTGAAGGGCACCTGAGTGCAAACAAATTGAACCTTGACAATTATTTAAACAAAGGTTATTTGATCTGTGGACCTGATGCTCTAAAGACCAACCTGATAAAACAGCTAAAAAAAGAAGGTGTAAAAGATGTTCACATTTATGATGAAGAGTTTGCATTTAGATAAAATAACTAAATATGTCACAAGAATTAATTAATCCCAAGATCAAAGCAGTCATTACTATTAGAAATGCTGTAAAAGGAATTGCTGATCAGTCAAGCCAAATGAGAGAAACTGGTGAAGAAATAGATAGTAAAATAGACAACCTATTTAGACTTTTTATGGATCAGTCAAGTGAAGAATTTTATGAGTTGTACTTAGAAACAGTTGGTAGATACAGAAAATCGGTTCTAGAACTTAAGTCCATTTTGAACTCAACAATTGGCTTAATAAATAAACGAGAATCTAAGAACTTGACTTCAACCTGGGGCAAGAATATCATTTATTCAAATGAGGTGAAATCGTGCCTAAATACCATGTATCAATTAGGTTTAAATCAAATTCAGAGTACTTCTAAGCAAAGTTGGATTGAACAGTGGAAAGAAGTATTTGATAGTTATAATAAGATAGCAGTAATTTCAGATGGTTGTAAGATCAGACTTGCTTTAATTGAGTCATGCGCCCCAGAAGAAATAGATGAATTTACGGAAACACTCTTGAAGCATCTCCCTATTAGTTACTCTATTGATGAAGCAGCGCAGTATGAGAAAGAATACTTGGAATCTTATGATGAACTAAAAAAGCAAGCAAGTCAAAAGAAAAACCTTTGGGATCGCATATTGGATATTTTGGCAGGAGGAACTCAAACCACACCTGCACAAATGGTGATGATGAACAGATGGGTAAATGGAGAAAAAGGAGAATTATAAAACAAAAATAAAATTCAGATATATGAAAAAATTAAACTATTTAAGAATTAGTGGGATAGCCTTAGCACTATCAGGGCTTAGTATGATATTATCAGACAATATTGGAGTTCCTACTGCCAAAGTATTAGTACCAGTATTGATTATTGCGGCTGGTCTTTTTTCCTTTTTATTCAGCACAAAAAACAGTCATTTTCGTATAGCCAAGCAGTACCATCTTCTGCAAGGGATCGGATTAACCATTTGTGGTTTATTGGTTGCTATGCTTCCTAATTCTTTAGAGGATTTCCTGATGTATATAGCTTATTTTGTTCTTCTATTAGGTTTCCTTGAATTTACTTTTGCCTATCAAGTATTAAATGCTAAAATCAAAAACTTCAATTGGAATATGATTATTTCTCGGTTCATTGCAGCTATGATATCATTTATTTCAGCAATTGTATTACTTCTAAACTCCGTAGATAATCCATTAACAGGGTTAATGATTGCAGGAGCTGTAACAATAATTGGAGGCATCTCGATACTGCTTTTCGCTAATAAAATTAAGGATGTAAATCCAACGAATTTTCCAGAATAACCTAAGCTATGTTGTTAGTATCTTTAAAAGGAATATGTTTACTTCTTACCGGTTTTCTTTGCGGCAGCACCTTATATTCCTCATTGGTTGAAATACCTGTTCGTCAACAATTAACAGAAGACGAGCAGGTAAAAAATTGGAAGCTGATATTCGAAAAAGCACATAAATTGTCTAAAATAACAGGACTAATAACTTGTATTCTTACACTAGTAGTTTGGTTTCTGACTTCAAACCTTCTGTGGATCATATGCTCGTTTACACTCTTAATTATTCTGCCGTACACTATATTCTTCTTAACTAAGACGAATAACGTACTACTAGATTCTTCAACCAACATTGGGCTTACGAAATACATCAGAAAATGGAACAACCTTCATCACGTAAGAACGATAATTTGTTTTACTGGATTTTGTATTGCAATTATTGCGTCATTTGCTTAGAAAAGAATAAAACGCACTACAACAAGGTATAATAAAATGCATAGCCACCCTGCGGGATGCCTACGACATCTTATACAGAACGTTAGGCGAAGTTAAACAAAACATCACTTAGGATACCTCCTTTGAATATTCCGTATTAAATCTTCCAGGCCATTTAATTTAAGTTCGTAAACCTGTTTAAGCATATCGCCCAGTTTACCTTTAGGAAAGCCTTTATTATGATACCAAACCACATAATATTCGGGCAAATCTATTAAATATCGGTCTTTGTATTTACCAAAAGGCATTCTGGTATGTGCTAAGGTTATTAAGAAGTCTTTATCAGGGGTCATGGTTGCGAATCTACCGATTTATATTGGGATAGTTTCTCTAATTCTTCAGTAATATAAAGCTGCCACTTTGTTTGTGCTTCAACATTTATAGAGTGATTCGTTTCCGTATCGTACAAATCTTGCAGCGCACCTAATTCTTTATTAATAGTATTATTAATTTTATTGAATGTCTTTTTAATACCATTATTAGGACTAAGCCCTTCTAATTCTTTTCTGAATTTTCGAGCAAATAATTCTGTTATATCGTAATGTAACTGCTCATGATTGAGAATATGAGGATTTGCTAATTCTTTTTTATACCACGATTTTTCAGGAAAAAAATTAGCGTAAACTTCAGTCTTAAAATCGACAACGCTGTTGTTATTTTCTTTAATAGAATAGCTAAACGAAATACCTGAAGCGGTTATAGCGACCGAATTAAAATTATAATTTGGTTCGCCTTTAAAATCTTCCCAAGTCAATTTATAAGATTCTGTCCAAGACATTACAGAGCTGTCTTTAGGGACGCATAAAAAACAACATATGGCTAAGAAAAATTTAATCAAAGTAGTTATAGTTTAGAAGCTGTTTTACTTTTTAATGAAAATTTGTCAATTTGATTGAATGTCACTCCTTTTTATGAGTTACATTGGTGCTTTGCTAAGCTCATCAGAACGATCGAGAATAAAAGTTTTATATTTCAAAACCTGTTCTCGGTACAAGCTTCGAGGTATTAAACCTAAAGATCCTGCTAAAAAAGCGGGATTAGTTCAACTACCAATTTTGAAAATATTGCTTCGCAACTTTTCAAAATAGAGTTTCACTAATAAATCGCAATGTAAAACACCTTCATATTTTTAGAAGTTGTTGTACATATTAAACGCCGTTTTTAATTTATTTATTATTCGACCTCAACAATATTCAAATCATCATACTTCACTAAATACACGGTATCGTTATAATAACCTCCAAAAAGTTTCTTTTTATATGCAAATTTATTTTCAACATATTCGGTTAAAGGCGCTTCGTTTACAGACATATACAAATCTGATGATGTTACCAATCTTAAAACGGTATCCATCGTTAAATCGTAACCTAAAACGGCTCGACTATGCGGCGTCACTTTATAAGTCTCAGTGTATTTTTTTATAAAAGAGTTATCATCATTTTCGTTATACATTTTGGACGCTGTAGCAAAATGAAATTGAAGATTTGACAAATGCTTATTCGAAATCTCATCGCCTTCAAAAGCGGCATTTTTATTCGTTGTTGTTAAAACAATAGCAATTTCTTTTTTCTTTTCTTTAATATTTTCTGCTTGAATTAAAGAATTTAAAATACTGGTTACGTTTGATGCAAACCCTTCATTTTTAGTTTCAAGAAAAACAATATTTTTTCCGGGTTTCAATACATTTTTAATATCATCGACCAATACGTAATTTTCGTCTTTACCTTCTTTATTTTTTCGAGAATACACTATAGTTCCGTAATTAAACTCACGCTTTAACTCATTTGCAATTGCGATATGCTTGACATCAGAAATTATAATAATGTTGCTAACTAGCGAATCTGATTTCACAAAATTGATGATTCTACTTTTTAATAATCCGTCAGACGGTTTAGATTGAAAAACATTATCATGCAACTTTAAGTTATTACCTATTGGAGAAATTACAGGCACATTAAGAGCTCTTAAATCTGCTGCTGCTCTTTGGAAAGTCTTTGCAATTAATGGACCTATAACAGCATCAACGGTTTCAAAATCGTTATCTTTTATAATTTGAGCAACTTCGCTCACTTGATTTTTAGTATCGTAAACATCTACTTTTAAAGAAATACCAAGGTCTTTTAAACGATTTACAGCCATTAAAACTCCCGAATGAAAGTCTAACGATGCTCTTAGATATGGATCTTTATTAATACTTTGTTTTGTACCTGATATGGAATCGAAATCTATACGATTTAATCGAAAGGGTAGCATAATCGCAATGTGCTTTCTAGAAAAATCTGAAATGCTATCGGCTAAATTAATATGATCTGAACTTTCGCTCACATCTCTAACAGCTTCATTAAAAGGGATTTTTAAAATCATGCCTACTTTTAATCCACTTTCTTTTAATTCTGGATTTAAAGTTTCTAATTCAGCTTGTTCTAACTCTAATTTTAATTTTAAACGGTAAAAGCCTTCTTTTGGTAAAACTTTGTAGTAGCTATACTTTTCGTCAACTATCTTTTCTTTATCCGTATCAATATTAGGAACGTTAATTTTTTGACCTGACTGTAACACCTCTCCCATTTCTGGATTAAGTGCTTCCAATTCTTTAACCGTTATTCCAAACTTATAAGCGACACGCCATTTACCTTCTTTAGGTAAAACCGTGTACATTTTGTTCGTTTCTACAGCTTCTACAGTTTCAGTTATTTTGAAAATGGGTATTTGAAGTTTATCATTTTTACGAAGCGGATTCGCATATAAAAAGGTGTTGTATTTTTTTATGTCTTCTTCTAAAACGTTATACTTTTTAGTTAAACTGTATAGGGTTTCTTTACGCTTTGTTTTGTGTGTTTTAAAGCCTTGTAATTCTTTTACTTGGATTACTTTTTGCTCTGGCAACTTAGATTTAGGAATGACTAAAACCGTATTTGGTGTTAATCCTGATTTGGCATCGGGATTTAAACTGTAAATATCGAAAGGAGTTACATAATACCGTTTTGCAATAGATTCTATGGTCTCTCCCTTTTTTACTTGATGCGCATGAGGTTTATCAAAATGCTGGGCTTGCAGCGTATTAAAGCTAAGCACAAGCAATAAACTTAAAACGGAAAAGAATTTTATCATGTAATTTGTTTTTAAATAAGAGTCTTTATTGTTAATGTCTATCATAACCTAAAGTCTCTTTTTTTATTTATACATATAGCATGCCAAAATACAAAACATAAATTTAATGCATTTTGTAACCATTCCTTTATATACGCATAACGCACATAAAAAGGATGCTTCTAAATAAAATAATTTAGCTTGTAATTAGCAATATTATAAACTGAACACTTCATTTTGAATCGCTTTGTATATGACACAAAATGAAGCGTCGAGTCACTTTATTCCCATTCTATTGTTGCGGGCGGTTTAGAACTAATATCGTATACTACTCTATTAACGCCTTTAACTTTATTTATTATATCGTTTGATGTTTTTTGTAGAAACTCATAAGGTAAGTTTACCCAATCTGCAGTCATGCCATCGGTGCTCTCGACAGCTCTAAGCGCTACGCATTTTTCGTAAGTCCGTTCGTCTCCCATAACACCTACGCTATTAACTGGTAATAACATGGCACCTGCTTGCCATACTTTATCGTACAGTCCCCATTCTTTTAATCCGTTAATAAAAATAGCATCTACTTCTTGAAGCATTTGTACTTTTTCGGCCGTAATATCGCCTAAAATACGGATCCCTAATCCTGGTCCTGGAAACGGGTGACGTCCTAATAATTCTGGATCGATACCTAAAGTGGCTCCAACACGCCTTACTTCATCTTTAAAAATAGCACGTAAAGGCTCTACAATTTTAAGTTTCATAAAGTCGGGTAATCCTCCAACATTATGATGACTTTTTATCGTTGCCGATGGTCCTCCAGTAGCAGACACACTCTCAATAACATCTGGATAAATAGTACCTTGAGCCAACCACTTTACATCTTCTAACTTATTAGCTTCATCATCAAAAACTTCGATAAACGCATTACCAATGGCTTTACGTTTTTTCTCTGGGTCTTCAATTCCTGCTAAAGCATCTAAAAATCGTTTGGAAGCATCAACGCCTTTAACGTTAAGCCCCATACCTTCGTATTGTTTAAGGACACTTTCGAATTCGTTTTTACGTAGTAATCCGTTATTAACGAAAATGCAATATAAATTCTCACCGACTGCTTTGTTTAATAACACTGCAGCGACTGTAGAATCTACACCTCCAGAAAGTCCTAAAACCACTTTATCGCTTCCTACTTTTTCTTGAATGGCAGCTACCGTTTCTTCAACAAAAGAATCTGGCGTCCAATCTTGATGAAGTCCAGCTATACGAACTAAAAAGTTTTCTAGTAGTTGTTTCCCATCAGTAGAATGATATACTTCTGGGTGAAATTGAATAGCAAAAGTATTTTCGCCTTCAATTTTATATGCTGCATTTTTAACGTCGTTTGTACTTGCTAATAATACACCATCTGTTGGTAAGCCTTTAATGGTATCTGAATGACTCATCCAAACTTGACTGCCTTCATTTATATTTTTGAAAAAATCTTCATCCTTTTTAATGAATGATAAATTTGCGCGTCCATATTCTCTCGTATTAGACGGTGCAACTTCTCCTCCTGAAAAATGTGCTAAATATTGTGCGCCATAACAAACGGCCAACATGGGTTTTAAACCGCGTATTTTAGATAAATCTGGATGTAAAGCCTCCTCTCCTCTAACAGAGTTTGGACTTCCAGAAAGAATTACAGCCTTGTAATCTTCTACGTTTGTTGGAATTTTATTGAATGGGTGTATTTCGGAGTAAATGTTGAGTTCTCTAACTCTACGGGCAATAAGTTGTGTGTATTGCGATCCGAAGTCTAAAATTAATACCTTGTCATGTTGCATGCGCAAAAATAACAATTGATTTTATAATGACGAATTAGGAATCCTCTTTTTTTTCTTTTTTTATACCATAGTTTTTAAAATCGCTTTGACGTCATTTTCTGTGGTATCTGGATTAATAAAACAAAAACGCGATACGGTTTCGTAAGCATCACCATTTTTCCATTTTGTTGGTGTTACTAAAGCAAATCCTTTTTTATGATTTTCATATGTCCAATGGGTATAATCTTCAGGCTTCCACCCTATTCTTCGGTATAGAACACAAGATAAACTTGGTGCTCTAACGAGCTCTACATTTGGATCTTCTTCAATTAATCGACCCGCAATTTGTGCCAATTCTAACCCGCGTTCTACTGCTTTTTTATACTTATCTGTTCCATTAGCAGCCAAAGAAAACCAAAGTGGCAAACCTCTAACTCGACGTGTTAATTGTATTTGGTAATCGGTTGGATTAAATCCGTGCGCGCCTTCATCTTTAAAGATATCTAAATAAGATCCTTGTTGAGAATGCGCATTTTTTGCTAATTGCGGTTCTTTATAAATAACCGCTCCACAATCGTAAGGGGAAAACATCCATTTATGGGGATCTATAGTAATGCTATCTGCTTTTTCTATGCCATTAAACAAATGTCTTACCGAGTCGGCTGCCAAAGCGCCTCCACCATATGCAGCATCCACATGAAACCATAATTTTTCTTGTTCGCATATATTAGCGATATCGTCTAAATCATCAATAATCCCTGCATTGGTTGTTCCTCCTGTTGCCACCACCGCAAACAATCTATTACGCTCGTCTTTGGTTAAATGATCTATAGCATTTTGTAATTCGGCACCGTGTAATTTGTCTTCAGTATCTACTAAATGCACATCGACATCAATAACCTTAGCCATCGCTTTTATTGACGAATGCGCTCCAATTGAAGTAATAATAAGCCCTTTTTCTCTTTTAAACGTCTCGTTTTCTCTCCAATGCTCTCTGGCTGTAACCATAGCAGAAAGGTTAGCCGCTGTTCCGCCACTTGTAAAGACTCCAAAAGCACCTTCTGGTAACCCAGTTAAAGACACAATCCATCGCATAGCTTCATTTTCACAAAAAATACCACCTGCACCTTCCATCCAATAGGCGCCATGAATACTAGACGCCGAAGTCACCAAATCGAACATAATAGCTGTTCTAGTAGGTGCTGCGGGCACAAAAGCTAAATTTCTTGGGTGGTCGACAGGTACATTGGCTTTCGATAAATATTCCTTCCATAAATTAAAAGCATACTCGCCACCAATACCTTTTTGTGTAACCGTTTCTCCAACTAAAGCTCTTAATTCTTCAGCCTTTTTAGGTTTTCCAATTTTTATTTCTTTTGATGATGATATTCTATCGATAGCATATTTCATGACATCTAGTGTCATTTCTACCAAATCCATATCAACTTTGTGCATGCTTTGCATAGTTACAGGCTTAAAATTAAAAATTCACCTTTTAAAGGTTCTAAAGCGTTTATTAAGTTAGGAATTAATTGATCGCCATGCTCTAAATAAAATTCAGAAAAATTGGTATTCCGTTCTTGAAGACTTTGACTTGGAAACAACTCATTTTGAATGTCCGTCATTCTTGAAACTTGTTCCGAAAGTTTCTTTTTTTGTGCTTTTAACAAACGTTTTTCAAGGTTACTTAAACCTTTTAATTGTTTTATTTCTTGGGATTTCACGGCTCCTAAAAACGATTTGTCGGTCTGTTCTGCTAACTTATATAACGCTTTAAATTGTTGTTCTAAATGCTTTTTTTGTGCTGAAAAATCGATATCTATATTTGATATTTCTCTAACTTTTTTATTAATGAAAGAATTCCGTTTTAAAAAGATATCTTCTTTTGAAATATTTAACTGTTCCAGTTTCTTTTGTTGACTTTCTGTTTGAATTAGTACGGAATTACGAAGTAATAACACAGGAAACGGAATGTTCACAGCATTAAAATAATCTTTCAATTGAAACCAATACGCTATTTCTCCGCCGCCGCCAATGTAACAAAGATTCGGCAAAACAACCTCTTGATACAATGGACGCATAATGACATTTGGAGAAAACTGTTCCGGATGCTCTAAGAGCACTTTTTGTATCTCACCCTTGCTCCAAACTATATCTGTGTTTAATACTTTATAACTAGCATCTTCAAAAACAATACGTTCTCTTAAATTTTCATGGATATAAAACAGATTGATTTCGCGGGGGTTAACTTGAATATTATAGGTTTCTGAAAGTCTCTCATTGGTTTTTGAAACCGATTTATATGAGGTTTGATTTAATAATTCATCTTTAATAATGGGTATAAACTCTTTTTTGAGTTCTTTATCGTTAGCATCGACGATAACCAATCCGTAAGCTGCAAATAATTCGTTCGCTAAAAAACGTGTGGCATCGGCTAAATTATCGTGTTCTAAATAACTAGTTTTAAAGAGTGCTTTTAAAACCTCAGCATTTTTAGTTGATCCTAATTCATTAGAAAACGCTTCAAATACGTCATTTAACCCTTCGGTAGACAATTCGCCTACTGCTCCACTAGAATTTCTATTCCATTGTACTTTTTTCCCTTTGAAATTGAAATAATTGATTTCTTCAAAATCATGATCTTCCGTTGCCATCCAATAGACAGGGACGAAATTAGATTCGGGATATTTTTGTTTTAATGTTGCTGCTAAATTTATTGCTGATGTTATTTTGTATAAAAAATATAACGGTCCTGTAAACAAATTAAGCTGATGTCCAGTTGTAACCGTAAAAGTGTTTTCGGATTTTAACT
Source organism: Algibacter sp. (assembly GCA_039985655.1). Lineage (GTDB taxonomy): Bacteria > Bacteroidota > Bacteroidia > Flavobacteriales > Flavobacteriaceae > Postechiella. The sequence goes on from JBDWSF010000014.1 coordinate 78,254, forward strand.
GTTCTATATTCTGAAGTGTTAACGCTGATGCTTCTATATTTTGATATTGCTTTGTTAATACGGAAGCTAATGTTATTCTTGATTGCAACGTAAATGCCTGTCGCTTTTCTTCAATTTGATTTTTGAAGTTTTCTATATTCGGAAAACGATTGTAAAATGGTTTTACATCTTGTTTTTCATCAAGATAATCACACATTAATTGAGAAAAATAACCCGTATTACGAAACGGAATATGATGGTGTTGCATACTTCAATTTATAAAATCATGTAAATATAAGGCTATTCAAATTTTATAAATCTAAAAAATAAGTTAAGAGTTTTATAAAACAAAGCCGTACAATAAAAACAAAACTTAAAACAACTGCTGTTCTACTTTTTACTGAACTTTAAACTGATACACCCCAGAATCTGAACTATTACCTGCTTCGTCTTTTGTTATTACTTTCCAATAATAAATAGTATCTGCTAGTACTGAAACATTTAACTCAGTTGCCATTACATCGCTCGTATTAAGCGCTGGTGAACTATTGATGCCAAAATACACATCGTACGATGCTATATCGTTATCGACATCGCTGCCTGTCCAATTTAATGTTACATTGGTAGCCGTAGGAATAGATGCTGCCATAGCAGGCGCATTTATTGCTGCTGGAAACGGTGCATAAAATTCTACGCCAGGTGCTGCATTATAAAATTGCCACGTTTCGCTTTTTTCATCTTCAATTAACGCATCATTAGAATTAGACACGACATACCAACTGTATGGTGTGGACCGTTTTATTACTGTAGCTATTTTAATTTCTGTTGTATTGGTTGTAATAGTTTCGGCTGTCGATAAATTTTCAATAATTAAAGTATAGCCATCAGCAGCGTCATTGGCTTCCCATTCAAAAAACACTGTGCTTTCTGTTTCGCTTAAATTAATACCTTCATTACATAAAGAGTCTTCATATGGAAACACCAATTTTACGGCAATAGTTGCATCGATTGTTTCATCATTAGGATTTTGACCTTCGACATCTGGATCTAAAATACTTCCGCCATCATCATCTGAATTAGAGCATCCAAAAAATAAAAAAGCTAAGCACATCATATAAAATACTTGTCTCATTTTTTCACAATTTTAAAAGTTGATAATGATGCTTTTGTTTGTATTGATATTGAGTAAAGTCCTATTGAAAAAGCGCTTGTATCAATATTTAAATTTTGACTATCTTGTTTTACAAAGGTTTTAGAATATACTAATTGACCTAAGTAAGAATGAATATGTACCGTTGCATCGTCTTCAATGTCCCCTAAATAAATATTTATTATGTTGCTAAATGGATTGGGATGTACAAATAACTGGTTAGACACAAAAATATGTTCTTCATAAACACCTTGGCATTCTAAATCTGTACTCACTTTAATCGTATTCTCGCCTTCGTTTAGATTTAATGTTAGCGCATTTGTGTTCGTGGTAAATGTTAAACCATTTAGATCTATATTATAATTAGCACTCCCAGACAAATCTAAAGACAACTCTTTACTACCGTTACTTTTATTGGTTAATACTGCCAACTCTTCGGGATGATTAATGACAACATCATAGCAACTTATATAATCTGGCCATTCTTCTATTGTAATACACATTTGATAGGTGCCTGCTAATAAATTTCTAATTTCTACATCGTTTGTAAACTTAAATTCTGTCGAAAAATAGTCATCAAAATCGTCACTTGTAACTGTAGCGGTATAATTAAAAATCTCGGTCGCTGTTATATTAATTTTACCATTATTACTATTTAAACAAGTTTCTCCAGTTATTAAAACAGTAAAATTATTGTTTGGCAACTCTAAATATTCGCAACCAAATAAATTTACGGGTTGCCCAAATACAGAGTTAGGACAAAGATCGTCTTCATTATTAACGCCATCATTATCGGCATCTATACAAACGGATTGGTAGTTTGATGTAAAATCTTTAAACCAATCATCGTAAACACCACCAGCATTTGTTATTACTGTAAACGGATCGTCAACTAAAATACATTTTAAATCGCCATTATCTGTCGCATTAAAATTCGCTAAATTTGGATTGGCTCCATTTTGCAGATTTAACTGGTCGCTAATAAAACTATTAGATTGACAATATAGATTTACCAATTGAGTGTTTAATTCAACGCTCAGACCTTCTAACTCATTTGATGAACAATCTAACTCCTGTAATCCTACTAATACATCTACATTTAAAACCGTTAATTGGTTGCCAGAAACATTTAATTCTAACAGGTTTGTATTAGAATTTAAATCAACTTCAGAAAAACTATTTTCCGAAATATTTAGAATTTCTAAATTAAGGTTGAAAGACAAATCAATCTCAGTAAGCGCATTATTTGATGCGTTCAATTCTTCTAAAAGCACATTTTTACTTAAATCGACATCTAGTATATCATTATTTGAAAAATATAAACTTTTCAAACCAATAAAGTCTTCTAATCCCGTTAAATCTTGAATCGTATTATTACTTATATCTAAATTTGAAATATTATCAATGTTGGATGTTAACACATAATCGTCCAATACTCCTGAATCTAATCCTTTTGTTATTAAAGCCTGTTCGAAACTATCATCGGGAACATAGGTTTCTCCATAATGACATTCAATTTCGTATTCTGTAGTAGCATCTTTCAACCAAGTAACGCTTCCTGGTGCATTTCCTGAATCGGTTACAATACACGTTAAATCTATATTGCTTTGTGCATTTAAATTACTCAAACTGGGGTTCTGTCCGTTTTTAATATTTAAAATTTCTAATGAATTAGACTCACAACTTAACGCTGTTAACCCTGAATTCGAACTTAAATCTAAATCGGTTAATTGATTATTATCACAATTAAAATCTTCGAGTGATGGTATTGCACTTGGCAAAAACGTTGAGAAATTATTGTTAGAAATATTCAAATTTAGAAGATTACTATTTGCTATTAAATCTAATGCTATTAAAGAATTATTTGAACAATCTATAGTTGTCAAAGCTATGTTTTTGCTAAAATCAATATTCAAAAAATCGTTATTTGAACAATTGATATTGGTTAGTGCAACGTTCTTATTTATATTTAAATCACTCAATATGTTGTCCGAACAATCTAAAACTTCTAATGCTATAAAATCTTCTATTCCTGTTAGATCGGCAATCCCCTGTCCACTAACATCTAATATTGTGAGTGCATCAATATTTGAGGTTAAAACATAGTCATCTAAAGGCAGTGTATCATATCCCAAAGCGATCAATCTTGTTTCAAAATTATCATCTGACACGTAAGTTTCGCCAAAACGACAAGACACATTATATTCTGCATTAGCATCTTTTAACCAACTTAAACCTATAGCACTAGCATCATCTACTTGTATACAATCTAAATCGGGATTATTAGTAGCAATAAAACTTGAAATATCACTATTTACCGTATTCTGAATATTTAATATTGATAGCAAATTACTTGAAACATTAATAGTTATAGTAGGCGGACAAAAATCTTGTGGATTGTTAGGGTCTGTTGAAACTGGCGGACATGCAGCCGTACCCATGGTACTTAAATCTAAATTAGAAATATTGTTATTACTACAATTAAATGTTTTTAAATTACTAAGGTTAACCCCTAAAGTTATATCAGATAACAGATTAAAGCTAACATTTATATCTATTAAATTGGTATTATTACTTAAATCTAAATCTGTTAATTGATTCCCTGAGCATGACATGTATTTAATTGCTGCAGCTCCATCGGTAGTTAAATTGCTAATTTGATTATTATCACAATTTAAAGTTTTCAAAACAGTATTGGTCGATAAATCGAGTTCGGTTAAATTGTTTTGAGATGCTAAAATAGAAACCAAATTAATGTTACTTGCTAAATCTATATCAACTATAGCATTACTTGTAAAATCTAAACTAACTAAAGCCGTATTTAGAGTTAAATCTAATTGAGGCAATTGATTATTTCGGCAATTAAAAGTTTCTAATGCTAAGTAATTATCAACATCTAAATTAGTGATATTATTATATGCACAATTCAGTTTTATTAAAGTAGAATTGTTCACGCCTACAGAAGTAAAACTTGATATTTGATTATTATCACAATCAACCTCTTCCAAAATAGTATTTGCACTAATATCTAAACTAGCAATATTATTATTTGAACAAATCAGTTCTTTTAATTGTGTATTAACTGAAACATCTAACGCCTCTATTTCATTCCCTGAACAGTTTAACTCATCAAGATTTAAAAACTGAGACACATCTAAATTCGCTAAAATATTACCTGCACAATATAATTTTTCAAGATTTGTAACACCATCTAAATTAAGAACCCCGTTATTATTCGTGTTATTATTGGCAAGTAAATAATTAGAACCACAGTCAAGCCTTTCTAAATTAATCATATTACTCACATCTAGCTTACTTAAACTATTCTCGCTACAGTTTAACACGTTTAAAGATGCAAATGCTTTAATACCCTCAAGGTCTTCGATATTATAATCACTAACATCTAGATTTAAAAGATGTTCTATGTTTGATGTTAATACTTGATCGTCTAACGCCCCAGAATCTATACCTAAATCGATTAATGCTTGCTCAAAATTATCATCAAGAATTGCTGTAAATCGCCCTTGACAATCCATACTATAATCTGCTATATCATCTTTTATCCAATCTATTATTGGCTTTGCATTTGCGGCAGCTTCATCATCAACCTCAATACAATATAAATTTGAATTCATTGTAACATCAAACTGATTGAATGAAGCAATAGGTACGTTTTTAATATTTAAAGAGAATAAATTATTATCATTACAATCTAAAGTTGTTAAAGCGGTATTGAGGCTAAAATCTAAATCTGTTATTGTATTTGAAGAACAATCAACCGTGGTTAAAGCTGTATTATTTGATAGATCTAAAGACGTTAATGCATTGGCACTACAATTTAAATCTAATAAACCTAAAAAATCTTCAATTCCCGTAAGATCACTAATAGTTAGATTGGCAACATTAAGAGAAGTAACTGTACTTATACTAGCAGTAGGTACAAAATTATTTATAAAACCATCACCCATACTAGCGGCATCTCCAATAGGAACTATCCCTCCTGCAACATCGTGAGTTTCAAGATAGGTTTCAAAATTATCGTCGGGCACATACGTCCCGCAACCTAAACTGTAATTTGAATTCGCATCTATAGTCCAGCCTGTAGCTGGAACGGGTATTGCATCAACTTCAATACAAGATAAATTAGGATTAACATCTGCATTAAATGGATTTATAGCCCCATTATTTCCATTCTTTAAATTTAGCGTTAGCAACTCATTATCATTACACGAAAAAGCTGTTAAAACTCCATTGACACTAATATTTAAAGCTTCAATGCTATTAAATGAACAATCTAAATTAGTTAAAAGTGTATTATTACTTATATCTAATGTTGTTAGATTATTATTAGAACAATTAAGGGCTAATAAAGCCGTATTACTATTAACGTTCAAACTATCAAACGTATAATCTTTAGTATCATCTATATCGTCATAAGGCTGTTGAAACGAACAATCTAAATTTTCTAATACTATATTTGCCGAAACATCTAAACTTGGTAAAATATTAGCCGAGCAATTAATGGTTGTTAAATTAATATTATCACTTAAATCTAAAACTGTTAAATCGTTATTGCTACAATCTAAAGTTGTTAATGCTACAAAGTCTTCAATTCCTGTTAAATCTAAAATACCTTCGCCGTTAATAGGCAAATCTGTTAAGACACTTATAGTTGATGTTAACACAAAATTATCTGGTGTTCCAGAATCGTGTCCAAGTGCTATTAAAGCATCTTCAAAGTTATCATCTGGTACATACGTATAGGCATCGGCACAGGCATTATCACTATAATAAGACCATTCATCTTTTTGCCAAGCTGCCGAAGGCGTAAAGCCATTATCTATTTGTATGCAATTAAGCTCCGAATTGTCTTCTGAATTAAAGGATACCAAATTAGCATTTGCACCATTACTTATATTTAATGTCGTTAATTTATTTGCTGAAGCATCAAAATTTATTAATGCTACATTTAAAGAGACATCAAGATTTGTGATTTTATTCGATGCACAAAAGAGATTTTCTAACAGTAAATTATTACTTAAATCTATTGTATTAGAAAAGTTATTATTTGATATACTTAACAAAGTAAGGTCTGTGTTTTGAGTAACATTAATATCCGATATTTGATTAGCAGAACAAGACAGACTTTTTAATAAAGGATGATATACACCTAAAGTAATAGGGTTTATTAGCTCTAAACTTTGTAGCCTATTATTTGAACAATTAATTGACTCTAAATTAGAATTACTTTCTAAATTTAAATTAGTAAGAAGGTTATCTCCACATAAAATGGATTTTAATGCTAAATTACTTGAAAGATCAATATTTGTTAATTTGTTTCCGCTACAAATTAAAGACTCCAAACTTACAAACCCAGCAATACCAGTTAAATCTTCTATTTCTAGACCACCAACATTAAGAGATATAACATCTTGAATTCTAGAAGTTAAAACGAACTGATTGTTATCAACTCCATCCCCCATACTTGTATCGTTTCCTATAGCCACGACCTCTCCATTTGCGGTATGCGTTTCAAGATACTTCTCAAAATTCGCGTCAGGAATACTTGTTGGTTGTGCTTGTAAAAAAGAGCCTGCAAACAATACAAATAAAAAATAAAATAGTAATTGGTTTTTCATTATACTTAAATTTTTATGGATTTAAAAATCAGCTTAATGTCCGCCGTGTTTATCTATATCCTTATGATAATGTAATTGATTACCAATTTTATCCATAAGAGAATCTATTAGGTCATCTTTAAAAGTTGGATCTTCCTTAAGTTTTTTCCAATAATAGTTATTTTCAATATCTACGCCGCCTTCTCGCATTTGTTCTTCGGCAAGAGCAAGTCCTTTTTCGAAATCTTCACGCTTAAGCTCCCAGTAAACAACTTCTCCTGTTGCTGTCTCTACAACCTCATATTTTCTATCATCGTATGTTTTAACCTCAACACTTTCTTCAATGGGTTCTTTTTCGCTTGATTTTTTTGATAATGTTAAAGATTTATCTTCTAGTTTTTCAAGTGAACTAAAAATTTCTGCTATTTGATTTTTTAAGTTATCAATTTCTATGGCTTGCGTGTTTACCTTCTTTTCTAGTTCTTCTAATACTGGACTATCATCGTTATTGTTAATTCCAACAGCAACATTTATCATATTAAAACCTAATAAATTATCAGATTTAGACCATGCAACACCTACTATATTTTTAATATCTTTCGCGGTAATCTGAGACGGAGAAATACCTAAACCAATACCATCGTTTTTTCCGCTAGGTATAATATAATCTCCAACATTTACTTTTCCGTAAACTTTCACAGGCACCTGTCCCATAAACGCCACTTTTTCGTATCTACTTTCTTTATTTTTTTGTGGCATATTACCAAGTACTATGGGTTTTAAAGAAACCACCATCATTTTACTAGCACCAACAGTGCGTTTTGAAATTTCTCCACCAACTACACCTACAATATCACCATAAGTCATCGTTTCGTTAACATCGGCTCTTAATAAATATTCTGCATAATCACCAGCTCCAGACGCATATGTTACCCCTTCATATTTAAGTTTATTCTCATCATATGTAACTAAATTCTCTCTAGCTCTATTAAGAGCATCTTGTGCAAAACCTACCTGTATACCATCAGAAACGACTTGAGCACCAGAAAATATAATGTCCGCAGGACCAGGTGCGGCAACGCAAGCTCCAAAACCTGCACATGCTCTATAATCTGCTAAAGATTTAATGAGTTGCAATGCACCAATTGCAGCACTTGCAATAGCAAAACCACGATCAATCTCACCATCATAGATATCATAATCTAAAGAACTTTGGTCAAACAAATAATCAGCATTATTACCAAATTCACTTTCTATTTCTCCTTCAATACGCCCCCACATCGTTGGTGTTTTTGTAGTAAGTACTTCACCCGAAATTGTTGTTGCACCTGTATAAGTTGTTGTATCCCAAAATGAAACAAAATTATTAGCATTAGTTCTACTTTGATTAACAACAATTGCTAATCCTTGTTGACCGCCTTCAATTTTAACAGGATATTTAGTAATGTCTTTATCGGAACCATTTAAATTAGATTTTATAATAATTTGCTCATTAGACTCAATATCTAACTTTCCTTTAATAAAAGTTTCATCTACCAGATTTCCTATATTATTCTCTCCTGTTATAGTATTAACACCTGTTATAGCGTTAACACCTTCTATAGAACTAATTCCGTTTAAAGTAGAAGATTCTAAAACCTCCAAAGTTCTAGCCGTTAATTCGTTAAAAGCAGCCTGACCTGTAGCTTCAAAATCGGTTACCGTTGTTTTACCTACTACATCTAAAGTTCCGTTTAAAACGGTAGGCGCATCAACATCTTCAAGTCCAGTTACTTCTCCAACATTTAAAGATCCTGTTAAATTTGTAGCGCTTTTATTATTTACATCTAAAGAATTATTAAGATTCGTAACACCATCAACAGTTAAATCTCCTGTTAACGTTGTTGCATTTTGATTATTAACCTCTAACGTACTATTAAGATGTGTTGGTAATTCTACCGTTAATTCGCCATTTAAAAAAGTATCATCATCAACACTTAATGTGCCTGTAGCTGTAATGTTTCTATGGTAGGCATAAGGTAAAAAAGTGAGGTGTTCCCTGCTCATATCTACAAAACTAGAACCACCTTCAAAATCTATTTCTACCTTTAAATCTTTATTAGTACCGTCCCAACTAATTTGTGTAAACTCATCGTGATTTACATCACCAATTAATAAATTAACACGACCAAACTCATCGGTTTCTGTAATTTGTATTTCTTGAAATTCTTCAACATCATTCTGATCAAAAATAGTAAACCGAATAGTTACTGTTTCTAAAGGAAAAATATTTCCTTCAGAATTGAAACCAGGCAATTCAAGGGCGTCTGGTCCAATAATTACGGCTTGATAGGTTATACCATCTGTCTGTGCAAACAATTTAATAGATATGAAAAAGGATAAGGCTAAGGTTAGTAAATTTCTCATTTTTGGTTGATTTTAATAGCTACTATTTTTTATTTTAATATGATTTTAATACTAGATTTTTAAAATCTTAGCATTAAATAATTTGTTATTAGATGTTGCTTTTAAAAGATACGTTCCGTTAGAAAGCGCATCTAAATTAAGTTTAACACTTTGTGCTGGTGAAAATATTTTAGAATACATAAGCTTTCCTGCAACATCAAAAACGTTAACAGAAATATCTTTTTCTACAGTTTGACTAAATGAAATTGAAACCGATTGCTCGAAAGGGTTTGGATAAACGGTCGCTGACAAGTCGTTAATGTTTTTAAAATCTTTAACGACTTTAATTTTATTTACAACTTGCTGATAACCTTGTAATAAATAATATCCTTTATTATAAGATGTACCAATGACGCTACCTTGACCAATACTTTGGCTAACGTAATACGTGCCTTTGTTGGTTGTTATTCTATTGGACGAACCGCTAACACCAACATTCGAATTCAATATTTTATAAGATTTAGAATTATCTGAATCAGAATCGCCTTCTTGAGCCTGGGTAGAAACTACAAAACAGAGTAAAAACAATACAAGTATATGTGTTTTCATATTTTTTTGTGTTTAATTATCGCAATAGCAATTTGGTAAATTGATGATAAAACCAATACCAAATTGATGTGCGTTTAATTTTAGTTTTTCAGCATTTTCACCACTATTAATTAATGCCGTTTTGCCATAAGTATAATTCATATAAATAGCGGTATTGCTTGTTACAGGGTAATGCATCATAACGCCTCCTCTGGCAAAAAGAATATTACCATTAAATTCATCTGCACCAACCAAGTTATATACATCATTATTTATAGTTTGATTGCCTCTAATTAAAAACTCAGAGGTTAGAGCGGCTTTAAAATAAAAAGACAAATCTCTTAATTGAAACAATCTAATATCGATTCCTGCATTTACACCTAAATAACTAATGTCCCATTCAAAATAATTATCTAAAGCATTATAACTACCAATGGCACCATAATTATTATAGGACGCTCCTAGATTAAGAAACATCGTTTTTGCATTATTAATATCTTTTCTATAACCCATCGCGATATATGATTTTGAACGGGATAAAAGATTATCTAAAGATTCGCCACGAGAATTCTCATAATCAAAAGACGAAATTGTAGAACCATACTCCATGTATAATTGTTGGCTAAAACCCGGCAGGCTTATTAATACAATAAAGCTTAGTAGTAATTTTTTCTTCATATAAATAGTGGAAATAATTTAAAAAATTAAAATGATTTAGATTGACAAAGCAGCTCCTTACTTTCAGCTTTAAAGAAAATAATTGAATTGATAAATAGGTAGAAAGAAGTTTCATTGTTTATTAAAATCTGTTTCTTGAAATTTTCAAAAATAAACAGCTCTAACATCACAATTATATTTGAGAAGCAGTTAGTTATCATTTTTTAGTTACGGTTAGGCTAATCTATCGATATATAAATTATAAATAAAAAAAATCCGACCATGTCCTTCTTTTGTCCATATACAGCAGAGGCGTTTTATCACATTCACTGTTTTTTGAACATATTGTTAAAATATACGTCACATATCTTAGCTCGTTACTCCTACCAATTAACAGCTAGGAAACCTTGATAACCTTAGTGTAACTTTATAGTAATAAAACAACATCAATAGCTTAACCCCTTATAAATGACCTTAAGATAGTTTTGGAAAAAATTATTAATCTAATAACTATTGACATGAAAAACACATTACAATTATTTTTATTATTATTTACTCTTACAGCAACAACAATATTATCAACCAGTTGCGAATACGAAGATGGAGAAGACGGCATAAATGGCGTAGACGGACAAGATGGGAAAAATGGAGAAGACGGAGAAGATTTCACACCTGCATCAACTATGTTTACAAACAAATCACTTTTAACCCCTTTAGTTTCTATACATTCCAATTTCGGTGAGGTGTCTGCTTACTCTTTAATAAGTTCTAATGATATACTTTCAAACGGATTTCGCTTAGTTGGTGCCCAAGATGGTGCTGGATTTTTAAAAGATGGCGATGAGTACATTTATGTGGTTAACGCCGAAGACGATTATGCTGTATCAAGAATTCGTTTTGATGAAAACTTAAAACCTATAAAAGGTGATTGGTTATTAAATAGCGGTGTTGCTGATTATGCTAGACAATGTTCTGGAACTATGTGGGAAGCAGCAGTTCATGGTGGTGATAAAGATATCTTTTTATCTGCTTCAGAAAGTTATGCATACGACGTAAAAGGTATTGATCCTTGGATTGAAACACCAACACCAACTGCTGACTTTGGTTTAGATGCTCTAGGTGAATTTTCATGGGAAAACGCTGTACCATTACCTAAAGGAGCTTATTCTGGAAAAACAGTGATTATTGGTGGTGATGATGATTCTAGCGGATCGGAAGGTCAAGTTACGATGTATGTATCTGAAAATGGTGATGCGGATTTAGAAAATGGCAAAATTTATGTTTTAAGATATAAGCAAGTTTCTGATGGTGCTGGAGGAATTATAGCTGTTACTCCAGATACTGTTTATAATGAAGGAAGTTTAGATTTTCAAAAAACATACGATATTGAATTTGTTGAAATCGTAGATGGAGCAAGCTTAACTAAAACAGAAATGGAAACAGCTTGTACAAATGTATTTGCTTCTCAGTTTATGCGCGTTGAAGATGTAGATTATAAAAAAGGAAGCGACGAAAATGCAAGAGATGTGTTTTTTGCCGTTACTGGAAGAGGTCCTGGAAGAGGCACTTATAACGACTGGGGTACCGTTTACAAAATAGAACTTGATGCAACTAATCCATTGGAAGGTAAATTAACTCAAATTGTTAGCGGAAATACAGATACGAATAACTTAGATGGTAATCTTGCTGAGCTACAAAGTCCAGATAATATTTGTGTTACAGAAAACTTTGTTTACATACAAGAAGACCCAAATTCTTTCTCTAGAAACCATGCTGCACAAATCTATCAAACAGATTTAGACGGAAATGGTGCAATGGTTCTTTTAGAGTTAAAAATAGAAAACAACCTAGACCCAACAGGGACTTCTGGCTATTCTGGAGAGTTTGGTGCGTTAACAGATATTTCGGATAAAGTAGGTGTACCAGATACTTTTATTTTAAATCTGCAACCACATTACTGGGAAAGTGATGCTTTTATCACAAGTAGCTTACCTCATAACCAAGGTGGACAAATCATTTTATTACAAGGCTTACCAAGATAGAACAACCTATATTTTTTAATATTAAGAATCTTCATTTTTGTAATGGAGATTCTTTCACTTTCACAACTTCCAATCATGTTTCTACGTATTAAAACACCACTTTCATTATTAATTTGCATACTATTAACTGCCTGTAATCTGAAAAAAAAAGAAACCATTTCAGTAGTAAATTGGTCTTTTGCACAACAGTATTATTCCAAACATATTAGTATTGCTATAACTTACATAGATAGTTTAGAAGCACAAGGTATGCATGGTGAAAAATCTAAAGCCTATTTTACTTTATCTCGAGCCGCTTTTAAAAAAGCAGAACCTTATGCCTCGTATTTAAACCCAGAAGTTGGACACCGAGCAAATGGCCCAGCCCTGCCTATTTACAAAGAAGATACTGGCAAAATAATAAAACCTGTTGGTTATCAAAAAATAGAAGAAAGTGTTTTTGACAACGAAACTTCGGTAGCTGATTTTAAACAAGAATTATACGTGCAAAAAGGCATGCTTTCTCGTCTTAAAAAAGGCATTGATAAACGTCCGTTAAATCCGCAACGTTTCTTTATTGCCACACACCAACAATTACTTAGAATTGTAAGTTTAGCTATTTCTGGTTTTGATACTCCCGTGAGTCATTTAGGTATTGATGAAACTATCATTTCTTTAGAAAGCTTACAAATCGTTTATACCAATACGATACAAAGTGTCATTAAAGGAAAAAACGAAACATTAAATAATGTGTTTTTAGATAATATTACAAAAGCTATTGCTTTTATTAAGACCAACAAAGATTTTGACACGTTCGATCGGTTTACGTTTACAAGAGATTTCATGAATCCGATTACTCGGAATTGGGTAACTATTAGAAAAACGAGCGCCTTATGGGATCCCATAGATACCACCCCGTTTAATTTTGATGCTCCAACATTTTTCGAAAACAACAGTTTTAACTTAAATTATTTTACGCCTGCTATCAATAAAAATCCAACGGAAAAACAAATCACTTTAGGTAAAAAATTATTCTCAGATCCTAAGCTTTCTAAAAACGGACAAATGGCTTGCATTACTTGCCATTTACCAAATAAAGGTTATGCTGATCATTTATCGTTAAATTTAGACAATAAAGGCCATATTTTAAAGCGTAACACGCCTACTTTAATAAATACAGCGTTTCAGAAAAGTTTCTTTTTAGATGGTCGATCGAATACATTGTTAGATCAAATTTCTTCTGTTTTCACAAACGACAAAGAGTTTAATACCCATGTGCATAAATTCTCTGATACTATTTTAAAAGATTCCACTTACACGCCCCTTTTTAAAGATGCTTTTGGAAGAATAGCTTCAAATAATATCGATGTTATAAAAGCCATTTCCTCTTATATATCAACGTTAAATGGGTTCAATTCAAAATTTGATAAAAATATTAGAGGTGAAGAAAACAATTTTTCAGAAGAAGAAAAACTAGGTTACAACCTATTTATGGGTAAAGCTTTGTGTGCTACTTGTCATTTTATGCCACTTACAAATGGTACTGTGCCTCCATTTTTTAATGAAACTGAAAAAGAAGTTATTGGTGTACCTGAAACCGCAGAAAACAAACAATTAGATAATGATTTAGGATTCTATTGGCGTTATAAAGAAGACTTACACAAAGGCATGTTTAAAACCCCAACTATTAGAAATGTAGCTACAACAGCACCTTACATGCACAATGGTATTTACAATACTTTAGAGCAAGTTGTAGCATTTTACAACCTAGGTGGCGGTAATGGTTTAGGTTTCGACCTAGAGCATCAAACCTTACCTTTTGATGAACTAAATTTAACAACGAAAGAACAAAGCGCATTGGTCGCTTTTATGAAAAGTCTAACCGAAACGGTTAATGACACCTATTAGTAGAACATCCTTTTTTAACTTAAAAACATTATAAATTTAAAAGTGAACAATCCGATTTAGTCTCATTTAAAAAAAAACATGAACAGATTACTTTAAATATCATTAAATCACCAATATGTTAAAAACACCTAATAACGAGCATATTACAATTAAATTTTGTAACTTATTGCTATAATTTCTAACTAAACCAAAAGCCATGAGAACAAAAATTTCAACAATCTGCATTGCATTGTGTGTTCTTTTTATGTTTATTTCAAATAAAACAGATGCGCAAACAAATTCTACTTACAAAGAATTAAAAGGAAAAATAATTGATGCGGATACCAAAAAGCCCTTATCATTTACAGATTTAGCTGTAAGCGAATCAAACATTAGTACAATTACAAATACCGACGGAGAGTTTCTTCTAAAAATATCGGCAAATCTTTTAGATAAGACATTAGTGATATCGCATCTGGGATATGAAAAGCAAGAAATAAAGATTTCTTTATTTTCCAATTATGAAAAAATAACGTTAATTCCTGCTGTTACAGAACTGACTGAAGTTAGCATCTCAACACTAAAAGGCAATGCTAAATTAATGGTTTTGGAAGTTTTAAAGAACAAAAGTTATGCACACAGCACAGATAGTAAAATCATGACAGCGTTTTATAGAGAAACGATAAAAAAACGTCGTAAAAACGCATCACTTTCAGAGGCTGTTGTTCAAATCCACAAGCAACCAACAAATAGCTTAAAACGTGATGGCATAGATCTTATAAAAGCTAGAAAAAGCACAGACTATACTAAATTAGACACACTTGCTATAAAGTTACAAGGCGGTCCTTTTAGTAACCTTTATACCGATGTCGTTAAATACACAGAGTACATTTTTAATGAAGATAATTTAGATTTATATAAATTTAGTTTTGATAAATCTACCCAAATAAATAATAGCCTCGTTTATGTTATAAATTTTAAACAAAACAGTTTTATAAACACACCCCTGTATTTTGGAAAACTATATGTAGACGCCGAAACATTGGCCCTTACAAGTGCCCTGTTTCATTTAAATGTTAGCAATAAAGAGTTATCTAGTAAAATGTACGTACGAAAGAAACCAAAAAAGGTAGACGTATATCCAACACAAGCGACATACCGTGTAAACTACAGAACACAAAACGGAAAATGGCATTACGCTTACAGCAATATTTTACTATCGTTTAAAGTAAATTGGAAAGGTAAACTCTTTAACAGTACATATACTCTAAACAGTGAAATGGCAATAACAGATTGGAAACATAACACTGATAAATATGCGCGCATTAAAAATACTATGCTACGTCCTACAACTATTTTAACCGATAAAGCTTCAGGATTTTCAGACCCAGAATTTTGGGGTGAATATAATATTATTGAACCCGAGAAATCTATAGAATCTGCTATAGCAAAAATTAAAAGACAGTTGAAACGCACTTAAAAAAGTTTCAAAATTAATTAAATCACCCTCCAATACCGACATAATTTTTTTAAAGATATGTCGGTATTTTTTATGGTATTCTCACAAAAAAGCGTCCTACCCTTAAAAAAACATAATTCTCAAAATACCACTTTGGTTTTTATCAAATTCATAAAAACCAAACATCAATTTTCCTTATATTAGGCACTTTTAATAAAAATTCGATAGAATTACAACTTTACCAAACTAACTAAAACCACCAATTTAATGCAAGACATCGCGGCAGCTGCCATAGAACAATCAGAACTTATTTCCGCTATCGATACCGTTTGGGTATCCATATGCGCAGCAATTATTTTTTTAATGGAAGGCGGATTTGCACTTCTTGAAGCTGGCTTTGTTAGAGCCAAAAACAGTATGAGTATCATAGCCAAAGTCATGATAGATATTATTTTTGGAGGCCTTGCTTTTTATGCTGTAGGTTTTGGAATTGCTTATGGCAACTCTAACGGTTGGTTTGCTTTCGATACTGGAATTATGGGCACCGATTTAGGATTGGGACTTACAGTGTCGAACAAATTATTTTGGTTTATACAACTGGGCTTTGCTATTGCTGCCATTTCTATTGTATCTGGTGCCGTTGCAGAACGTATGAAAGTATGGGCATACGCCGTATTTGTTGTCATTTTTTGTGCTATAATGTATCCTTTAGCAGCCAATTGGGTATGGAATCCAAATGGATGGTTAGCTTTAAGAGGCTTTAACGACTTTGCTGGATCTGGCGCTGTGCACGCTATGGGCGGTTTTGCAGCTCTAGCCGCAGCCATTGTTTTAGGCCCAAGACTTGGAAAATACGATAAAGAAGGAAAAGCAGTTGCTATTCCTGGACATAATTTACCTTTAGCAGCAGTGGGCGGTTTTATACTATGGTTCGGCTGGTTTGGCTTCAATCCAGGTTCTACACTTGGAGCTGTAGGAAACTGGGAATTAATAGGAACTGTTGCCACTAATACGTTTTTGGCTTCGGCTGCTGGTGGTATATCTACCATGTTTTACACCTATTTTAGATACGGCCAAATAGATATTACCATGACTATTAATGGTGTACTTGCTGGTTTAGTTGCTGTTACCGCAGGCTGTAATGTTATTGAACCAGGTTCTGCTATAATCATTGGATTAATTGCAGGTATATTAGTTGATATTGCCGTATTATACATTGATAAAATAAAAATTGATGATCCTGTAGGCGCCATTGCTGTTCATGGGGTTAATGGATTATTCGGAACTATAGCCGTGGGATTATTTGCTGCTGATGGCGGATTATTTTTCGGAGGCGGATCTGCTTTATTAGTGACACAAGCTATTGGTGTACTCGTCATTGCAGCCTTTTCATTCGTGCTTACCTTCGCAATTATGACGATTATGAAAAAGACTATCGGTATTCGTGTTACTAAAAGAGAAGAACGCGCAGGTATCGATGCGGTTTCGTTTGGTGTAGAAGCTTATACCACTTTCGAATAATTAATTCAATTTTAAATTAAAACTTAATACTATGAAAAAAGTAGAAGCCATTATAAGACCCTCTAAATTAAAAGCTGTACAACTTGGATTAAAAGAGGCAGAAATACCATGTATTACTGTTGTTCCTGTAAAAGGAACAGGATTGCAAAATAGTTTTTCTGAACGCTATCGTGGTACCGAACAATCTATGATACTGCAAAGTAAAGTTATGATTGTTTGTGTTGTTAGCGACATTCATTTAGAAAAATGCATCAATGTTATTAAAGACAATGCCTCCGAAAACCAAGTAGGCGACGGAAAAATATTTATTTACGATGTACAGGATGCTATTCGCCTTAGTACGGGTGCTCGCGGTCACGATGCTATTATTTAAACACAACTTATTATAAATTAATAAAATCCCCTTTCTGAATTTATTTTGGAATGGGGATTCTTTTTATATCTTAGTTTGCAATAATTAAAACCTAAATGAGGACCATTCTAATTTTATTAATGTTTTTCACTTTCAATAAACTTATTTCGCAAGAAATAATTGGAATGAAAGAAGCTTACATTGACAATAATTTAGTTTACAAAAGTACTGACGATGAACTTTTTACTGGAATTGCTCAGAGCAAACGAAAAAATGGACATTTAGTTTATGAAGAGGAATACGAAAATGGAATTATTTTATCTAGTTATTTATACTATAATGGAAAAGAAAAAAGAGTTTCAAATAAGACCATATATAATGAGAACAAACCATTAGCTCTTTCTAAAGAGTATAGCTATAACCTAAAAAGTGAGATTTTCGAAATTACTACTTATAACGATAATGGAATAAAAATACTTTACGAGCAGTTTACAAATGGCAAAATCACTTATAGCTGTCAATATTTAGGAAAAAAGAAACACGGCCTTGAACTGGGTTATAGAGGTGGCGGAGAAAAAATAACTTTTCGTTGTAAGTATATAAACGGAAAGAAAAACGGAACTGAATATTGTCTTAATAAAGACGGAATTGAAACAAAAAAAGAATACAATAACGGAAGAAAAATAAAATAACTACTAAATCTAGAGCTTAACCAAAGATAACTACAAGTTTATTACGTCTCATTTACCTGAGAAAATTCTTCACACAAAAAAGCTAAAGAATCTTCAGTAACAAAAACTAATCTAACTCACAACCTCTGCATACAAATCAAAATCTTCTGCTTCAATAACTTTTACTGTTGCAAATTCACCTGTTTTTAAATAGGTTTTTGTGGCATCAATTAAAACTTCGTTATCCACATCTGGCGAATCGAATTCAGTACGTCCAATAAAATAGTTTCCTTCTTTTCTGTCGATAACTACTTTATATTCATTACCAATTTTAGCTTGATTAAGTTCCCAAGAAATTTGAGATTGTATTTCCATAATCTCATTAGCACGTTGTTGCTTCACCTCTTGTGGTACATCATCCTCTAAATTAAAAGCATGTGTATTTTCTTCATGACTATAAGTAAAACAACCTAAACGTTCAAAACGCATGTCTTTTACCCATTGCTTAAGCGTTTGGTAATCTTCTTCGGTTTCTCCAGGATACCCAACAATAAGCGTTGTTCTAATCGTCATTTCAGGAACCGCTACTCTAAAGTCTTTTAAAAGCTTCGTTGTTTTTTCTTTAGTCGTTCCGCGACGCATACTTTTCAAAATAGAATCTGAAATATGCTGTAGCGGAATATCTATATAATTACAAACTTTTGGTTCTCTGTTCATCACTTCTAACACATCCATTGGGAAGCCCGTAGGAAATGCATAATGCAAACGAATCCATTCTACACCGTCAACTTTAACTAACGCTTCAAGTAATTCTGCTAAGTTTCTTTTTTTGTATATATCGAGTCCGTAATAGGTTAAATCTTGAGCTATTAGAATTAGTTCTTTAACACCTTTTGCTGCTAATTTTTCCGCTTCAATAACAATCTCCTCAATTGGAGTCGATTTATGTTTTCCACGCATTAAAGGAATGGCACAAAAACTACAAGGTCTGTCGCAACCTTCAGCAATCTTTAAATAGGCATAATTTTTTGGTGTAGTCGTTAAACGCTCTCCAATAAGTTCGTGCTTATAATCTGCACCCAATGCTTTTAATAAACCTGGTAATTCTGTAGTTCCAAAATATTGATCGACATCAGGGATTTCCTTTAATAAATCGGGTTTGTAACGTTCACTTAAACAGCCTGTAACAAAAACTTTATCGACATCACCATCCTGCTTTTTTTGTACATACTCTAAAATAGTATTTACACTTTCTTCTTTGGCATTATTAATAAAACCACAAGTATTTATCACTACAATATTACCTTCTTCTTCATGTACAACATCTTTGTCATTGGCTTTAAGCTGCCCCATTAACACCTCGCTGTCGTAAACATTCTTACTACAACCAAGAGTTACTACATTGATTTTGTTCTTTTTTAGTGATTTCGTTCTCATACCAAAATTTAAGTGTGCAAAGATACGGAATGCATACTGATTTACGACTTTTGATTAAGACTTTACAATGGGAATCTTTTATAGTTTTTCTAATTTACTAAACCTTTTATATATTTGAAAGTCCTATAGAAAATCTACCAACATGAAACACACCACTTACTTTGCTGTTTTTTTAATGATATCCTTTTGGGGATGTTCTTCTGATGATACAGAAACAATACCTGAAACAGACACAGAAACCATATATTTTCCACCTATAAATTCTGATACTTGGGAAACAAAATCTATATCAGATTTAGGCTGGAATGAGAGTCAATTACAGCCTTTATTAGATTTCTTGGAAATCAACGATTCAAAAAGTTTTATGATTCTACACGAAGGTAAAATTGTAGTTGAAAGCTATATGAACGATCATGATGATACATCTTTATGGTATTGGGCAAGTGCCGGAAAAACATTAACATCGACCATGGCTGGAATTGCACAAGATGAAGATTTATTAGATCTTAATAATAAAGTATCCGATTATTTAGGAACTGGTTGGACAAGTGCTACTATCGATAAAGAAAACTTAATTACTTGCAAACACTTATTATCTATGACTTCTGGTTTAGATGATAGTTTAGGCGATAACGTATCTCCTGAAAACCTGCAATATATAGCTGATGCAGGCACACGTTGGGCCTATCATAATACCTATGTAAAAATGCAAGATGTCGTTGCTACAGCCAGTAACCAAACTTGGGATAGTTATTTTAACACGAAACTAAGAGATAAAATTGGTATGTCTACCACTACTGGTGGTTGGCTAGATTTAAATGACTTAAGTGTCTATTGGAGTGACACAAGAAGTATGGCGCGTTTTGGCTTACTTGCTTACGCGAAAGGCAAATGGGAAAACACACAAATTATTTCTGAAAGTTTTTTAAATGAAGCTATTAATACATCACAAAGCATAAATCAATCTTATGGTTATTTATGGTGGTTAAACGGAAAATCTTCATATCATTTGCCGTCAGTACAATTCGAGTTTGATGGAGAACTCATTCCAAATGCTCCCGCTGATACTTATACCGCTTTAGGTAAAAATGACCAAAAAATTTATGTGGTGCCTAGTAAAAAAATAGTGGTTATACGAATGGGAGATGCAGCAGATGATTCTACTTTTGCGTTATCGAGTTTTGATAATGAATTGTGGGGGAAGATTAATTTGTTGGTTGATTAGTTAATTTCGTAAGAATCTAAGCGTCTCAATGCAGTTAGTGTATCGCTAGAAATAAAAGATATTGTCTCATAAATAAAACCGAAACCATCTGAATAATAAATATAATCTGTTGAAGGATATTTTTCCCCCTCCTTACTTTTAGCATAACGCTCTGTAACGACACAATTAAATGTGCCTGATTCTAAATGAAGTTCTTCTGTTTCAATCGATAATTTTTCGTAAAGATCACCCCAATCATTTTCTCTTAACAGTCGTTCTTGGTAGTCAATGGACGTGTGAATTATTTGTCCCAATTCATTAACTAAAACACCTGATGAATCTCTTAAAAACTCAAAATATTCTCCGTTTTTCTTGAAAATTTGATTGTTATTATCATTTCCAGTTGTTAAACGCCTGAATTTGTAAAATATATTTTCATTAATTTTCTCTGCACCTACAATACTAACAGAATCAACAATACCTGAGTCTGTATATGTATCCGAAGTGCTGTTATATCTATAATTCCTATAAACCCAAGAATTACCAACAGTTAAAGCGTAAAAATTACTTTCGAGTTCGTTTTGTTCTTGAATATCTTCGCAAGCAAGAATAAAAAAACTTAAACATAAATAATAAAAAATATTTTTCATAAGTGGAACTTTAAATAATAATATTATAGTTTACTTAAAAAAAGAATCCACAAACTCAAACTTATTGAACACTTGCAAATCTTCAATACCTTCGCCTACGCCTATATATTTTACTGGTATTTGAAATTGATCTGAGATACCAATGACAACACCACCTTTTGCTGTTCCGTCTAGTTTGGTAACGGCTAATGATGTTACTTCTGTTGCAGCTGTAAACTGTTTAGCTTGCTCGAATGCGTTTTGACCTGTTGAGCCATCTAAAACCAATAATACATCGTGTGGCGCATCGCCAACCACTTTTTGCATCACGCGCTTTACTTTAGTAAGCTCGTTCATTAGGTTTACTTTATTATGTAAACGTCCTGCGGTATCTATAATGATAACATCGGCTTCTTGATTTACGCCAGATTCTAAAGCATCAAATGCAACAGAAGCAGGATCACTGCCCATATCTTGACGTACCATAGGCACATCAACACGATCTGCCCAAACTTGAAGTTGATCGATAGCTGCAGCTCTAAACGTATCGGCTGCGCCAAGTACCACTTTTAAGCCTTGTTTTTTAAATTGATATGCTAACTTACCTATCGTTGTTGTTTTACCAACACCGTTTACACCAACGACCATTAAAACATATGGTATTTTTGTGCCGTCGGCTTGTTTTGGTAAAGTCGGAATAACATATTCGGTATCTTCACCCGAATTGGTTTCACTTAATAAACCTGCTATTTCTTCGCGAAGTATTTTGTTAAGCTCGTCTGTTCCTAAATATTTATCTTTAGATACACGCTCTTCTATACGCTCAATCACTTTAAGCGTTGTATTTACACCAACATCGCTAGATACTAAGACTTCTTCTAGATTATCTAAAACCTCGTCGTCTACTTTAGATTTTCCGGCTACAGCTTTACTTAACTTTCCTAAAAAGCTCGATTTTGTTTTCTCTAACCCTTTATCTAATGTTTCCTTTTTTTCTGAGGAAAATATTTTTTTAAAAAAACTCATTTAAAAAGTGTTTATTCGTTTGTTGATTATTTGTTGAAGCCTTAATTACTTCTGCGTTAAGGATTGCAGCGACATCCTTTTGCTTTTTTGCAAAAGATATAGCGGAAAGCCTGACCACGTTTTTTTGCGTGGTAACGCCAAAATTAAGATACAACTACCTTGCCTTTTTAAAACGACTGCTATTATGGCAGTAGATTTCCGACTTCTCGGGAATGACAATTTCAAAGGAATTTAAAAGCTTCGCTTTATAAAGTTTCTTTTCAACTCAAATATAAATATAAAAAAGCAGCTCTCTGTGAAGAAAGCTGCTTTAAAATATTTTATAATAGTAATTCTTATTTCTTGTTCAAGAAATCGTTTACTAATTCTGGAGCCATAATAGACTCTACAAACATGTAAGCACCTGTTTTTGGTGACTTTACCATTTTGATTGCTTTTGATAATCTCTTAGAAGATGTTTGTAATGATGCTACGGTTTTCTTTGCCATGACTTATATATTATTTGACATTTATACTTAAAAGTAAAAATCTCTAATTATTTAATTTCTTTGTGAACTGTCATACGCTTAAGGATAGAGTTGAATTTTTTAATCTCCATTCTATCTGGCGTATTCTTTTTGTTTTTAGTTGTAATGTATCTAGACGTTCCAGCAAGACCTGTTGCTTTATGCTCTGTACATTCTAAAATCACCTGTATTCTGTTACCTCTTTTTGCCATTTCTTTACTTATTAAATGCTGCTAATTATTTTAAAATCCCTTTAGATTTTGCATCTTTAATTGCTGCAGATATTCCAATTTTATTGATAGTTTTTAAAGCAGATGTAGAAACTTTTAAAGTTACCCAATTATCTTCTTCTGGAATATAAAAACGTTTCTTTATTAAGTTCGCATTAAATTTGCGTTTAGTTCTATTTAATGCATGAGACACGTTGTTCCCAACCATAGCCTTCTTTCCTGTAAGTTCACAAACTCTTGACATTATATCTACTTTTAATTTTTTGTTGTTTAAAAACGAGGTGCAAATATATTAAATGTTTCAGTTATAGCAACCTAATTTTATCAATTTTTTAAAATTTCTTTTTGAAGCATTTCTAAAGCCTTTCCGATGGCTTTATTTACAGCCCTTTCGCGCGGTTGACCAAACATAAATTCTTCCGAAAGAACACCTGATTTAGAAGCTATTGCAATAAATACGGTTCCCACTTCGGCATCAGCATCCCCTTTTGTGGGTCCAGCGTTGCCTGTCGTTGCTATTGCATAATCGGTATTAAATAATTGCATTGCTTTTTGCGCCATGTCCTCAGCAACTTGAGAACTGACTACAGAATAGGTGTCAATTATACTTTTTTCGACTCCTAAAACGTTTGCTTTTACTTCTGTTGCGTAACTAACAATGCCGCCTTTAAAATAAGCAGATGCTCCAGAATTTGATGTAAACTGTTCTGCTAATTTACCTCCCGTACAACTTTCGGCTACTGACAAGGTTTTATTTAATTTGGCTAATTTTTCGCCTATAAACGCTTCTAAAGATTGCTCGTCTTCCTCAAAACCAACAAATTCCTCTTTTACCAAAGGTAATACGGCATCTATTTGCTTTTGTACATCGTCTATAATTTGCTGTTCGTTAAATCCTTTTGACGATAAACGCAGTCGCATTTTACCAATACTTGGCAAATAAGCCAGTTTAATATGTTCTGGTAAGTTATCTTCCCAAGCCTCTATTCTATCTGCTAATGTGCTTTCGCCCAAGCCATAAATGAGTAAGGTTCTGTGTAAAATAAACGGGCAACGGTACTTTTCTTTTATTTTAGGAACCACTTCTGTGATTATCAAATTACGCATTTCGAAAGGCACTCCTGGAAGCGAAATAAAAGTTTTATCCTCTTTTTCCATCCACATACCAGGTGCGGTACCTAAAGTATTCATTAACACTTTGGCTTTTGATGGCACAAAGGATTGATCTTTATTTACTTGTAAAAGTGTTTGGCGTACATAACGTTTCCACAACGTTTCTATATTTTTTAAAACGTCTGGATTTCTAACTAAAGTATCATTAAAATATTCCGCAATAGTTTTTTTGGTGATGTCGTCTTTCGTTGGTCCTAACCCGCCTGTAATAATAATGACATCTACGCGATTTTCGGCCTCTTTAAATGCTTGAAGAATGTGGCTTTTGTCGTCCTGAATCGACGTTATCTGGTAGACCGAAACGCCTATTTTATTAAGTTCTTTAGCTATAAAAGCAGAGTTTGTATCTAAAACTTGACCAATTAGCAGTTCGTCGCCAATGGTAATTATTTCGGCTAGCATTACAAATTAAAATCAGACTTCATTTCTGCAACAGCATTATCAACTGCAGTAATAACTATTTCTAATTGAGATGTTACATCTAAACCTTCTTTTTCAAACTTACCCCAATCTTGCACTTCTATTAATGTATCAAGTACCCCCAGTTCAAATAAATCAACTGTTGGTTTCATTTTATGAGCCGCTTGGTAAGCATTATAGAAATCGCCTTCAGCAACCGCTTTTTTTAATCTATCGGCATCTTCTGGAACTTCCTCTAAAAAAGCTTCCGCTAATGTTCCTATAAAATCTTCGTCGTTATCTGCGAGTTCGCGTACTCTAAATAATTTGTAATGTTCTTCCATTTATTTTACTATTATCGAAAACACCTCGGTGTTTCCTATATATCCTTTAAGTTTATCATTTGCAAATACTTTGTCAACTCCTGCTGGTGTGCCTGTAAAGATAATATCTCCAATCTTTAAAGTAAAATATTTTGATACATATTCTATTAATTCATCAATTTTCCAAAGCATATGACTTGTATTTCCCTTTTGAACGATATTATCGTTCTTTTTTAAAGAAAACTCAATAACATTTACGTCGGCCACATCATTAACGGACATCCAATTACCAATTACTGCAGATCCATCAAAAGCCTTTGCTTTTTCCCACGGTAACCCTTTAGCTTTTAACTGGCTCTGTAAATCGCGTGCCGTAAAATCAATTCCTAAACCAATTTCTTCATAGTATTTATGAGCAAATTTTCTATCAATATGTTTACCAACGCGGTTAATTTTAACTAAAACCTCAACCTCATGGTGTATATCATCAGAAAAATCAGGAATAAAAAACGGTTGTTTCTTCAACAATATAGCTGTATCTGGCTTTAAAAAAATCACCGGATCTGTAGGCCTTTCATTCTCCAACTCTTTAATATGTTCGGTATAATTCCTACCAATACAAATTAACTTCATCTCTTTTATATTTTTTTATCTCGCAAAGGCTAGATTTGTCATGTTATTTGGGCGTTACCACAAGGGTCGGGCTTTACGTTACAAGTCCTCACTCGTGCCTCGCTGTGGGCTTTTCACTGCAATCCCTAACGCGGTTTTCTGTCGGGAGTATTCAGTCCTCAGTTAACAGTCGCAGTATTCAGTCTGAAACTTACCCGTAAACTTACTAACTTCCATCTCCTTTTTTTTCGAACCTCTAACTTCTATCATCTCTTTTCTTGCCTCTTGCTTCTTGTCTCTAAAACTTATTATTAAAACTACGCAATTTAATAGCCGTTAACACCTTTTTAGTATACAACGGAAAATCGGCATTTAACAACCATCCAAAATAGCCTGGTTCTTTTTCTAAAACCTCAGTTACTAATTTCCCTTTGTGTTTACCAAAAGAAAAACATTCTACGCCTTCTTTATTAAAAACTAAAAAACCTGCAAAATCGGCAAACTTCTTTCTAGAGCTAAACTCGGCTAAAAAATTAGTATTATTTTCCACTTCATCATACCTAGCAATCTGAGCTTTTAAGACTTCGTATGTCGCATTAGTATCAGCCGCAGCACTATGTGCACCTTCTAAATTTTTATCGCAGTAAAACTTATATGCAGCCGTTAATGTACGCTGTTCCATTTTATGAAAAATAGTTTGCACATCAATTGCTTGTCTGCCTTTCATATCAAAATCGATATCGGCACGTAACATTTCTTCTGCCAAAAGCGGAATATCAAATCGGTTTGAATTAAAGCCTCCTAAATCTGAATCTTTAATCATATTATAAACCTCTTTTGCTAATTCTTTAAACGTTGGCTTATCAGCAATATCTTCATTACTAATACCATGAATATCAATAACCTCTTGAGGAATTACCATTTCTGGGTTCACCAACCAAGTCTTACTATCTTCCTTCCCATCAGGAAAAACTTTTAATATTGAAATTTCGACAATCCGATCGTGAGTGATATTGATTCCAGTC
The DNA here is from genome assembly GCA_039985655.1 of Algibacter sp. Classification (GTDB taxonomy): domain Bacteria; phylum Bacteroidota; class Bacteroidia; order Flavobacteriales; family Flavobacteriaceae; genus Postechiella. The sequence continues at coordinate 105,106 of JBDWSF010000014.1, forward strand.
GTTTCTAAATCGAAAAAACAAATGGGTTTAGTAAGGTTTAATTGCATCTAATAATTTTTATAAGTGAGTAAAGATAATAAATTACATAGCTCTAAAAAACAAAAAAACCAACCGTTTTAAGGGTTGGTTTTACAATATATTTATTATAATTTACATTTCTCTTTCAATATCCCAAGCTTCCAAATAATCTTTCACGGCTTTAACAAACATGCCTCCCAAAGCTCCATTTACAACACGATGATCGTAAGAATGTGATAAAAACATCTTATAACGAATGCCGATAAAATCACCTTCAGAGGTTTCAATAACTGCTGGCACCTTTCTAATAGCACCTAAAGCTAGAATACCAACTTGTGGTTGATTAATAATTGGGGTCCCCATAATACTCCCAAAAGAGCCTACGTTAGTAACGGTATAAGTTCCTTCTTGAATATCGTCTGGTTTTAATTGATTTAATCGTGCTCTATTAGCCAAATCGTTAACCTGTTTTGTCATACCAACTAAATTTAGTTGATCCGCATTTTTTATAACAGGCACTATTAAATTACCATCGGGTAAAGCCGCAGCCATACCAATATTAATATTTTTCTTCTTTATAATTTTATCGCCTTGAAGCGAAATATTCATCATTGGATAATCGCGTAAAGATTTAGCTATTACCTCAAAAAATATAGGTGTAAACGTTAGGTTCTCACCTTCACGTTTCATAAAACCATCTTTAACTTTTTTTCTCCAATTCCAAATATTAGTAACATCGGCTTCAATAAAACTTTGAACATGTGCCGCTGTTTGAACAGATGCTACCATATGAGAAGAAACAAGCTTCCCCATTCTGGTCATCTCTATAATTTCATCTTCACCATTAGAAATAACTGGAGCAGATTCCACTTTTATCTTTTCAACTTTTTTAGGAGCAGCAACTGGTGTTTTTACAACAGCCTCTATTACCTCTGAAGTTTGAGGCCTCTCACCTCTATTTTCAATATAATTTATAATATCGTTTTTAGTAACACGACCATCTTTGCCTGTTCCTAAAATCTTATCTAATTCATCTTGAGAAATACCCTCTTGCTTTGCTATATTTTTAACTAACGGAGAATAAAAACGTCCATCTGTAGAAACAACTGGAGCTATAGACTCTTTTACAATTTGAATCGTTTCGGTTACTTGATCCGCAATCTCTTTAATACTTGAAGTTTCTTTTACTGGAATAATAGTCTCAGTAACTTTTGTGGATACTTCAGATTCTGTTTCAATCACAGCCAACACTTGTCCAACTTGAACAACATCATCTAAATTAAATAATTTCTCAATTAAAATACCTTCAACCTCACTTGGCACTTCACTGTCAACCTTATCTGTAGCTATTTCTAAAACCGCTTCATCTAATTCTATAGTATCTCCAACTTCTTTTAACCAAGAGGTGATTGTTGCTTCTGCAACACTTTCTCCCATTTTTGGTAATGTAAGTTCAAACTTTGCCATATCTATAATGTAATCCTTCTGTTTTTTAAATCAAATGCAAAATTAACAAAAAATCGTCGTTTATTTTAAATTATTTTCAATAAAAACCTATTTCCACTCAATAATCTCTCCTCGAGTAATCGAATTATCGCTACCAAGTATAAATTTAGACTGTTTTGGTAAAATTTTAAAAGTTACAGAATGTGCTTTTCTCAAAGCTTCAACGATCAAAATTATTTTTTTATACCCCAGATGTTCAGCATCTAAAATAATCTCATCATTTAATTTTACTTGATTTAATTCTAAATCTAAAACAACCTCTTTTGTTAAAACGGCTTCCAAATTTTTATTTCTTTGATCTGAAACAAAAATATATTTAGCAACATTTTTTTGATCAGCAACAGGCTTTATTCTTAACACATAAACCATTTTTACACCAAACCAGACCAATAAATCGAAAATAACATTTTTCTTAAAATGTTTTTTATAAAATATTTGCATAGCGCCGTAAAAACGTCTCGCATAATTTTTATCTCTTAATGTACTTTCTCCTTTATAATGTATAACCGTGGTATCAGAAAAATAAAAGTTATCATAACCTGCTTTTAATACTTTGTACGACAAATCTATGTCTTCGCCATACATAAAATAATCTTCATCAAACCCGTCCATCTGCAAATAGATCTCTCTTTTCATCAACATAAAAGCACCAACAAGAATATCTACTTTTCCTGTTTCATCCGCTTTTAAATGATTTGCATAATAATCTTTAGAGTTCCCAATAAGTTTTAATAATGCAGCCTTAACAAATGGAATATTACGCTTGCTTTCTGGTAAAAAAGCACCAACCCCATCTATAAGTCTACAACCAACAATACCTAAATTAGCTTTATTGTCTGCAAATTGCAAAAGTTTTGTAAATGTATCTTCCGCAACAACCGTATCTGGGTTTAGAATACAAAGATATTCGCCTTTTGCTATTTTAACACCAATATTATTTCCTTTAGAAAACCCGAAATTTGTTTTATTTTCAATAAGCGTAACATCTGGAAACAACGTTTTCACCATGGTACAACTAGCGTCTTCAGAATTATTATCGATTACAATAATTTCAGCATCAATATCTGATATAGCCTCTTGCACACTCTTTAGGCAAAGCTCTAAAAAGTAACGTACGTTATAATTTAAAATGATTATTGAGAGTTTCAAACGATACTTATAATTTTAATGCGGATTCAAACGGAATTCGGTTAACAATACTACGTCCTAAAGTAACCTCATCAGCATACTCCAATTCGTCTCCTACCGAAATCCCTCGAGCTATAGTGGATGTTAAAACCTCATAATCTTGAATTTGTTTATATATATAAAAATTTGTGGTATCCCCTTCCATTGTCGAGCTTAACGCAAAGATAAGTTCTTTTATTGTACCCTGTTTTACTTTATCTACTAACGACTCTATATTTAAATCGTGAGGACCTATACCATCCATCGGAGAAATTTTTCCACCTAAAACATGATACAAACCTTTAAAAGAGCTTGTGCCCTCTATTGCCATAACATCTCTAATATCTTCAACAACACAAATAATGCTTTCATTTCTATTCGGATTAGAACATATTTCGCAAATATCGACATCGCTAATATTATTGCACGATTTACAGAATTTAACATCCTTACGCATAAACTGCAAGGCTTCAGACAATGCCAAAGTTTGTTCCTTTGGCTGCCTTAACATATGCAGAACCAAACGTAAAGCAGTACGCTTCCCAATACCAGGAAGTTGTGCCATTTCGTTTACTGCGCGTTCTAATAATTTAGAAGAAAACTCCATGATGCGAAATTACTATTTCGACTTGAATTTCGCTAATTTTACAAGACTCTTTTAAATAACCCATATATCTATTGGAGTTTAAAATTTATTCTTTGTATTTTCAAAATCTTAATTTCATACTATTATATGAGTCCTACACAAATTCTATTGCTTATTGCTGCCTATTTTGGTGTTCTTATTTTAATTTCCTATTTCACTGGAAAAGAAGATTCTAACGACGCTTTTTTTAAAGCCAACAAATCGGCTCCATGGTATTTAGTCGCTTTTGGGATGATTGGCGCTTCGTTATCCGGAGTTACTTTTATATCTGTTCCTGGTGCCGTAGAAGCAAAACAATTTGGATATTTACAAGTCGTTTTTGGATACTTTTTCGGGTATTTAGTGATTGCTTATGTGTTACTTCCTATATATTACAAGCTTAATTTAACTTCTATTTACACCTATTTAAGAGATCGTTTTGGAAATGTTAGTTACAAAACAGGATCTATAGCTTTTTTAATTTCTAGAACCATTGGCGCAGCATTCAGACTCTTTTTAGTTGCTAAAGTTTTACAGCTTTTAATATTCGACCAATACCAAATCCCTTTTTCGGTTACAGTCATAATAACCATTGCATTAATTTGGCTTTACACCTTTAAAGGTGGCATAAAAACAATCATATTTACGGATACATTACAAACGTTATTCATGCTCATTTCTGTAGTTGTAACTATTGTTTTTCTAGCTTCCGCTTTAGATTTAAACAGTATTTCTGAAGTTTACACCAATGTAAAAGACAATGCCATGAGTAAAGTCTTTTTCTTTGACGATATTAACAATGCACAATATTTTATTAAAAGTTTTCTTGCGGGTATCTTTATTACCATTACTATGACTGGTTTAGACCAAGATATGATGCAGAAAAACTTAACTTGTAAAAACTTAAAAGAAGCTCAAAAAAACATGGTCTCGTTTAGCGTGGTTTTAGTTTTTGTGAATATTTTATTTTTAGCTTTAGGTTTAATGTTAACCCAATACGCGAACCAACATGGCATTACAGCAAAGAAAGATGACCTATTCCCTACTATAGCTATGCTTCCTGAAATAGGAATAGTAACCTCTGCTTTTTTCTTATTGGGACTTATTGCTGCAGCATATTCTAGCGCCGATTCAGCTTTAACATCTTTAACAACTTCCTTTTGTATTGATATTATTGAATTAGACAAAAAACCAAAAGAAAATCAGAAAAAAGTTAGAAAGCAAGTACATATTTTTATTAGCTTTATTTTGGTGATTGTTATCGTTTTATTTGATGCTATTTTTAAAGATGTATCTGTTATTTGGGAATTATTTAAAGCCGCTGGATATACTTACGGTCCGCTATTAGGCTTGTTTGCTTTTGGTATTTTTACAAAAAATCAATTAAAAGACAAATACGTTTGGATTGTTGCTATTATAGCCCCAATACTATCTTATATAATTAATGCCAATTCTGTTGATTTATTAAATGGCTACCAAATAGGTTTTGAAATTCTAATTGTAAACGGATTACTAACTTTCTTAGGTTTAATATTGATTCGTAGAAAGCAACACTAAAGTACAAGCAGCTTCAAAAGGAATATTATTTTGCTTTAAAATCTTATAGAACTCTTGATTTTCTGTTCCTGGATTAAAAATAACACGTTCTGGTTTTAAACCAACTATATAATTATAATAGGCTTCTTGACGTTTCGGATTTAAATATAAAGTAACTGTATGAATTCCTTCATAATTTAAAAGCTCATCATCAATTTTAACTCCAGAAACTTCACCTTTTTTTAAACCAAAAGCAACCGTTTTTATGTTATTGGCAACTAAACGCTGTATAGCATAATTAGAATATCTATTAGGCTTCAACGAAGCCCCAAAAACCAAAGTTTTTTTTATCATATTTTTAAATTCATAATACATTAATATACAATCAAATACTAATGAAACCCCATACACCCAATATTTCTATATGTTAAAAATTTTATAATATATGTAACATAATTATAAGATATGCGTCTCTTTGTTATAAATCAATCAAAAAATCAAATCAAACAATGAAAAGACTTTTCTTTTTGTGCACGTTATTGTTATCTATTTCAATACATGCAAATACAAAAACAACTCACACCAATGCCGATAAAAATGGATCCATTAGCGGTAAAGTTTTAGACGCAAAATCAAATCAACCCTTACCTTATGTAAATATAATCATTAAGGATACTGATAACAAAACACTCACTGGAGGCATTACTCTTGATGATGGCACTTTTAAAATTGATAAAATAGCTGAAGGTAAAGTATCTGTACATATTCAATACATCGGTTATAAAACATATATTAAACAAATAACCATTGGTTCTGGCAGCTATAACATAAACCTTGGAGATATTAAGCTTGAAGAATCAACAGAAGATTTAGATGCAGTTCTCGTAATTGCAGAAACCTCTAGTGTTGTTCAAAAAATAGACCGTAAGATTATTAATGTTGGAAAAGATTTAACGTCTGCAGGCACTACAGCTTCAGAGATGCTAAACAATATACAGTCTGTTAACGTAGACTCTCAAACGGGAAATATTAGTTTAAGAGGAAACGAAAATGTACGTGTACTAATAGACGGGAAACCAAGTAGCATTAGTACGGCACAATTACTTAAGCAAATCCCTTCTTCTTCAATAAAACAAATAGAATTGATTACTAATCCATCGGCTAAATATAACCCAGAAGGCATGAGTGGTATGATTAATATTATATTACACAAAAATGCAAATCAAGGATTTAATGGTAGTGTTAATACGGGTCTTACAAGAGGTATAAATACCCGTTTTAATGGTTCTATTGACATGAACTATAAAACAGGAAAAGTAAACTTCTTCACTAATTATGGTTATAATACAGGACAAAGCGATAATAAAGGAAAAATAAACAGGTTCGATAATAATTCCGCACAACGGTTTTTATTTAATGAAGACAACGAATCTCATCTATTAAAATTTGGTGCTGATGTTTATATTAATGATAAAAATACGTTATCTGCATATACGGTTCAGAATCGATTTGATGGTTTTAACACAAGCTCAGTAAAAATTAGTGAAGATGACTTACTTGTTGTAGATTCATATGCTGAAGTTGATAATGAAAGAGACAACGAAACTTACAATTTTCATTATAAATTAGAATTTGATAAAAAAGGAGAAGCCTTAGAATTCGAAGCCAATTATTCTAAAGCCAAGGCTCCAGAATATACCACTAACGAAGATTTAGAAAACCCGTTAGATGCTTTAGATAATGAATCGACTTTCAACAATTACATTATAGATTTAGTTAACGTAAGAAAGACGACCTTATTGAATCTAGACTACACAAACCCGATTTCAGAAAATTCGAAACTTGAATTGGGTCTTGAATATAGAACGAATAAAGCTGAAAATGATTCGGACAGTAGTCAAGGTGAATTTTTTCCTGATGGAAACGACTTTATTATAAGAGATACTCCAGATATCGCTTTTACATATGATCGTGATATTTATTCTGCTTACGCCAATTACAACCAAAAATTCAACAAAATAGCTTTACAAGTTGGCGCAAGATTAGAACAATACGAAATAGAAGGCATCTTTAATAAAGGAACAGAAACAATAAAAGTTACAGATGATATTTTCACTATTTACCCTTCAGCTTTTTTGACTTTTAATCCAAGCGAAAAAAATCAATTTCAATTAAGCTATAGTAGACGTGTTGATAGACCGAGCATTGAACAAGTAAATCCAATAAGACAATGGAGCACCCCTAGAATTACTAATGTTGGAAACCCAGATTTACGTCCACAGTTCACCAATTCTTTTGAATTTAATTATACACGACAAATAGAAAAAGGCTCTTTCTCTTTTGGAACATTCTACAGAAGAGTAAGTGATAATATAAGTCGAATTGTTAATGTAGACCCACTAAATGAAGACAATGTCCTATTATCTTTTGAAAATTACGAAAGCAGTAATCGCTATGGTGTAGAAGCGTCTGCTAGTTATAAATTTGCTAAATGGTGGAACACCAATGCAAGTACAGATTTATATCTCCAAAAAGAAACAGGTATTGCTAACGGAGATCAATTAGAAGTAACAAATAATGTGTTTAATGTTAGAATAAACAACAACTTTACTGCTTCTAAAAATTTACGATTCCAATTATTCTATATGTTTCAAGGTGGAGGAAAAGGCATCCAATTTGAAACACGCGCTATGTCTATGCTTAATCTAGGCACAAGCTTAAACGTATTAAAGAGCAAAGGCACTATAAGTTTTAGAGTAAACGATATTTTTAGAGGCATGCGATTTAAATTTGATGCCGTTAACCCATACCCTGCAGAAGGACAGTTTAACTGGGAAAGCAGAACAGCATATCTTGGTTTTAATTATCGTTTTGGGGGTGGAAAAAACAAGGCACTTCGTAGAAAAAATAGAGATAATAATGAAGCTGGCGGTAACGGTGGTTTCCTTTAACAAACCACTATAGATTTGACTTTTGTCATTCCTGTGAAGATAGGAATCTATAAAAAATCCAAAAACGGATTACTGTCTTCACAAGAATGACAAAGTTGAAACATCATTATAGAAATCAAAGTAACGGCGATAAAGTGGCAAGGTTTTAGCCAGTAATTTGATAACAAATATTTAATAGTAAGCTTAATAGTTAATGGTTAGTATTATAGCTTGTCTATTAAATAAGAAACCTCAAAGTTTAACACAAATTTTGAGGTTTTGTTATTTTCTACTACAAATGACTATCAAAAAACATAATGAAGTGTTAAAATTTGTTATTTATTAAAAAAAATAACATCCAACACAATAATAACGATTCGTTTACGTTCCCATTAAACAGAACACCGAATTTCTAATTATTTGAGTTAGTCGCTTTTCATAAAAAATTCGTTGAAATTTAAGTCTGTTTTGAACCAGCAAGCTTAGATTTAGTGTTAATTCGAAATTGGTTTATAGCTAAAAAAACCCAAAACTAACACGTTTTGGGTTTTTTGATTTTTCAAATTCATCAACAAAAATCACTACCATCTAATAATTGCACTTGCCCAAGTAAATCCACTACCAAAAGCAGCTAAAACAACATGATCTCCTTCTTTTATTTTTCCTTCTTCCCATGCTTCAGTTAATGCAATAATTACAGATGCAGCTGTCGTATTTCCATATTTCATAATATTATTAAATACTTGGTCGTCACTCAAACCAAACTTCTTTTGTATAAACTGTGCAATACGTAAATTCGCTTGATGCGGAATTAACATATCGATATCCTCTTTTTTCAATCCATTTTTCATCAAACCTTCCATAATCACTTCACTAAAGCGAACTACAGCATTTTTAAATACAAATTGCCCATCCATATATGGGAAATAGGATAAATCTTCTTCTTCTGCTCCTATTATTTCTGGAACCCAATGCCCAATACTTGGAGACTCTACAATTAACTTATCGGCATACTTGCCCTGAGAATGCAAATGGGTAGACAAAATACCTCTAGAGTTATCTTCTTCTCTAGACAATACACAAGCTCCTGCTCCATCACCAAAAATAACACTCACATTCCGTCCTCGTGTTGTTTTATCTAATCCGTTAGAATGGTACTCTGCCCCAATAACCAGAATGTTTTTATACATCCCCGTTTTAATAAATTGATCTGCTACAGAAATGGCATAAACAAAACCAGAACATTGATTTCTAACATCTAACGCTCCAATAGTTGGCATATCCAACATATCTTGAATTTGCACGCCACACCCCGGAAAATAATAATCTGGACTTAAGGTTGCAAACACAATAAAATCGATATCATCTTTTATTAAACCAGCGCGATCTATGGCTATTCTAGCAGCCTTTGCTCCCATTACTGCCGATGTATCTTCGGTGCCTTCCTTAATCCAACGGCGTTCTTTTATACCTGTTCGTTCCTGTATCCATGCATCATTAGTATCCATTAACTTAGACAAGTCATCATTTGTCACCACGTTCTCTGGAACATATTTCCCTAAACCTGTTATTTTCGAATTATACATATCTTATTGCTTAATTTAATAACAAAATACAAAATTAAAAATTGAATTTCCAAACTTTTAGGTCAATGCCCTTTAAAAGCGTGTCAGTTTGTCACATTTTACGAATTGGCATTTTTGTTGCCTTTCACTCTTCATAATTATAAACAACATAAAAACACATATATCATGGCAAAAGGAAGTATTAATGTTTCGGTAGAAAATATTTTCCCACTCATTAAAAAATTCTTGTATAGCGATCACGAAATCTTTTTACGTGAACTTATTAGTAACGGTACGGATGCAACTTTAAAACTAAAGCATCTTACTAGTATTGGAGAATCTAAATCTGAATATGGTAACCCACAAATTGAGGTTAAAATTGATAAGGAAGGTAAAAAACTTCATATTATCGATCAAGGTTTAGGAATGACTTCTGATGAAGTTGAAAAATACATTAACCAAGTGGCATTTTCTGGTGCTGAAGAGTTTTTAGATAAATATAAAGACTCTGCAAAAGATTCTGGTATTATTGGACACTTTGGTTTAGGTTTCTATTCTGCATTTATGGTAGCAGAAAAAGTAGAACTTATTACTAAATCTCATAAAGACGAACCTGCTGCACATTGGACATGCGACGGGTCTCCAGAATTCACTTTAGAAGCTTCAGACAAAACAGATAGAGGAACAGAAATCATCCTTCATATCGCAGAAGATTCTACTGAGTTTTTAGAAGAAGCTAGAATTACCGAATTATTGTCTAAGTATAACAAGTTTATGCCAGTGTCAATTAAATTTGGAACTAAAGAAGTAAACGATCCAGATTTTACACCAGAAACAACTACAGATAAAGATGGTAAAGAAACGACTGAACCACACAAACAAATTACTGTAGATAATATTATTAATAACCCTAACCCTGCCTGGACAAAACAACCAGCAGAATTAGAAGATCAAAATTATAAAGACTTTTATCGCGAATTATATCCAACGCAATTTGAAGAGCCTTTATTCAACATTCACTTAAACGTAGATTATCCGTTCAACTTAACAGGGATTTTATATTTCCCTAAAATGTCGAACGATATGCAAATTCAAAAAGACAAAATTCAACTGTATCAAAACCAAGTTTATGTAACAGATAATGTTGAAGGTATTGTTCCTGAATTTTTAACGATGCTTCGTGGTGTTATCGATTCTCCAGATATTCCATTAAACGTATCGCGTTCTTATTTACAAGCCGATGGTGCCGTAAAAAAGATTTCATCTTACATTACACGTAAAGTAGCCGATAAATTAAAATCGTTATTTAACAATAACCGTGAAGATTTTGAAGCGAAATGGAAAGACATTAAAATTGTGATTGAATATGGTATGCTTTCTGAAGACAAATTCTTCGAAAAAGCAGATGCATTTGCTTTATACCCAACAGTAGATGGAGCGCATTACACTTACGAAGAGTTATTCAATAAGATTAAGGCTAACCAAACCGATAAAGATGGTAAATTAGTTGTGCTTTATGCGTCTAATAAAGACGAACAACACAGTTATATCGAGTCTGCAAAAGGTAAAGGTTACGAGGTTTTATTATTAGATTCTCCGATAATATCACACTTAATTCAGAAACTAGAAAGCTCTAAAGAAAACATTACGTTTGCACGTGTAGATGGCGATCATATCAATAATTTAATTAAGAAGGACGAAACAACGATTTCTAAATTAGATGAAGATCAAACTAAAGTTTTAGATGAATTATTAAAAGAAATTATTCCTTCTGAGAAATTCATGGTACAACTTGAACCTATGGATAGCGATGCTTCTCCTTTTATTATTACGCAACCAGAATTTATGCGTAGAATGAAAGAAATGCAAGCGACTGGCGGTGGTGGCGGTATGAACATGTTTGGTAGTATGCCAGAAATGCACAACCTTGTTGTTAACACAAACTCTCAATTAGTTAGCGATATTTTAGCTACCGAAACTAAAGAAGATAAAGAACGTTTAATTACCCAAAGTTTAGATTTAGCGCGTTTATCTCAAGGCCTATTAAAAGGTGAAGAGTTAACAAACTTTATTAAACGTAGTTACGAGATTTTAAAATAAGTTTTCGCCATGCTGAACTTGTTTCAGTATCTCATATAACTTACTTTCGCTTTCGCGGATATAAATATTGATTCAAAACCACTTTGTGAAAGCAAGGTGGTTTTTTTTCGTCTTACAGAACCAAATTAAACCTTCCTCATCAATCACAGTCTAAACACAATAAAGAAACCCCCATGAAGCATATCCTATTTTTAGCCATATTCGCGTTATCCATATTATCCTGTTTACCCAAACAAAACAGCATAGTAAACGCAAGAACTACAATGCCCAATATCTTATTTATTATAGCCGACGATATAGGTAAAGATGCCATGAATGGGTTTTTGGAAGGCACAATAAAACCCAATACACCAAATTTAGATGGTATAAAAAGTAGTGGACTCTCTTTTAATAACTTTTGGGTAAATCCAACATGTTCACCAACACGAGCAGCAATAATAACAGGTAAGTATGGATTTAGAACTGGCGTACAATGGGCAGGCGACAAACTCGCGACTACAGAAACCACATTACAAAAGCATATCACTACAGAAACCAATAATACATACGCAACAGCTTTAATAGGTAAATGGCATTTATCTGGAAATAATTCCTCATTTAATCCAGAAGATATGGGTATCGATTATTTTTCTGGAATTATGAAAGGCGGCACTAAAGATTACAACTCATGGTCCCTTTTTGAAGATGGAGAAACAACAACTCAAGATCAATATATTACCGAAAAATTCACAGATTTAGCGATCAATTGGGTGAACAAACAAGACAAACCTTGGTTTTTATGGTTAGCATATACCGCGCCACACACCCCGTTTCATGCCCCACCTGCACATATGCATTCACAAGGTGACTTACCGAGTTACAGTAGAGGAACAGATGCCATACCATATTATATGGCAGCTATCGAGGCTATGGATTATCAAATAGGACGATTACTAAAAAACCTATCACCTAAAGAAAGAGAGAATACCATTATTATTTTTATCGGAGACAATGGTACACCACGCAGAGTAGCACAAACCCCATATAAAAACAAAGCTAAAGGCACATTATACCAAGGCGGTGTTAACACACCCATGTTTGTTTCAGGTTATGGTGTTACAAGAAAAGGAATAGATAACAGTCTAATAAATAACACCGATTTGTTTGCAACCATATCTGAAATCACAGGTTCTAGTACTTCCGAAATTAATGATAGCAAAAGTTTTAAACCGTTACTAAGCACATCAAAATCGCATCGAGATTACATATACACCGAAATGGATAACAAAGGGAATAGCAGTTGGACCATTCGTAATACAAACTACAAGATAATCGCCAACGCATCTGGAATAGAAAAAATGTTTGATTTAATTACAGATCCTAACGAAACCAATAATTTACTAGAAAACACATTAACCAATAGCGAAACTCTAGCTAAAGAAACGCTTCAAACCGAATTAAATACAATTAGAAATTAAGAACTCTTTTCGCTTCCGCGGATATATTATAAACCAAAAACCACTTTGTGAAAACAAGGTGGTTTTTATATAATAAAACGCGACTACATAATAAATTCAACTACAACAACCATAGATTCGACTACATCTGTATTTCATATTCTACTGACCTTTGTGAAAACAAAATTTAGTAAAAATGAAAAACAATAAAATTGCATTAGTAACAGGAGGAAGTCGAGGGCTAGGCAAAGACATGGCTATTAAATTAGCAAAAAAAGGTATCGATGTTATGATTACCTATCTCACTAACGAACAATTAGCAAATGACGTCGTTACAACGATTCAAAACAATGGACAAAAAGCAAAAGCATTTCAATTAGATGTTAGTAACACTAAAGTGTTCGAAGATTTTTTTAATCAACTATCATCTTACCTCAACAACACATACGGAAATCCTAATTTTGACTTTTTAATCAATAATGCTGGAACTGGAATTAGCCAATCTATTGTAGAAACCAGTGAAGAACAATTCGACACGATGTTAAACATTCATTTTAAAGGTGTCTATTTCCTAACTCAAAAAGCACTGCCTTTTATAAATAACCACGGCGGCATCATAAATATTTCATCTGGTTTAACGCGTTTTTCTTTTCCTGGCATGTCTACATATGCTTGTATGAAAGGCGCGATTGAAATATTTTCTCGATATTTGGCTAAAGAATTAGGAAATAGAAAAATCACATCCAACGTTGTTGCACCTGGAGCTATAGCAACAGATTTTGCAGGAGGAACGAACAGGGACAATCAAGAAAAAAGACAAACAATTTCTAATATAACAGCTTTAGGTAAAGTTGGTGAATCCGAAGATGTTGGTGGTATTGTCGCTTTTCTTTGCACAAAAGACGCCAGTTGGATTAACGGGCAACGCATTGAAGTTTCTGGCGGTATGTTATTATAATGACAAACAAAAATCATGAAAAATAAGATTCGTAAAATTGAAACCATTAGCGATTTTCATAAATTAAGAGGATTGCCCAGCCCCTTACACCCTTTAGTTAGCTTAATAGATTACGGAAGTACTAAAATAATTCCAGAACATTTAGGCGAACAATGGCATTTCAATTTTTACTCTATTGGAGTTAAAAAAAATGTTGGTACTTTAAGATATGGTCAAAAAAAGTACGATTTTGATGAAGGCATTATGTCCTTTATTTCTCCAGGTCAATTATTAAGTATTAAACCCAACACAAAAGACAACTTAAAGCCTTCTGGCTGGTTACTTCTTATTCATCCAGATTTTATTTGGAACACTTCACTTGTTAAAAATATAAAGCAATACGATTTTTTCGATTATGCTATAAACGAAGCGCTTTTTATGTCCAAAATAGAAGAGAATGTTATAGAAGGTATTTTGCAAAATATAAAACAAGAAATTGAAAACAACATTGATAATTTTAGTCAAAATATAATCATTGCTCAAATTGAATTATTACTCAATTATGCCGAGCGATTTTACCAACGTCAGTTTATTACTAGAAAAAAGAACAATCACAAAATTTTAGATCAACTAGAAAACACATTGAACGCGTATTTTAATAAAAACAACCTAACAGATACAGGTTTACCAACGGTTCAACACATTGCAAATAGTTTAAATTTATCTCCTAATTATTTAAGTGGTTTACTTAAAAACCTAACTGGACAAAATACGCAACAACATATTCACGAAAAGTTAATTGAAAAAGCAAAAGAAAGATTATCAACCACAAGTTTATCGGTTAGCGAAATTGCGTTCGAATTGGGTTTTGAACATTCACAATCGTTTAGTAAATTATTTAAGTCTAAAACAAATACGTCGCCATCTAAATTTAGAGCATCTTTTAATTAGCCAATCATAAAACTATTGCAAACACAACGAGATTAGTTTACACACTTCATCTTTTCAACTATATTTGCCATCCATATTCATTGATAATTTTGAAGAAAGACCTTTTACTCATAACGCCACCGTTTACACAATTAAATACACCGTATCCCGGAACTACCTATTTAAAAGGTTTTTTAAGCACCAAAAACATTGGTGCATTTCAAATGGATTTGGGTATTGAGGTGATTCTAAATTTATTTTCTAAAAAAACATTTACAGCGCTTTTTGATTTAGCCTTTGATTCCGATAAAATTAAAACAGAAAACACACAAAGAATCTACACGTTAAAAGAAAGCTATTTACAACCGTTAGATGATATTATTGCTTTTTTACAAGGCAAAAAACCAAGCTTTGCACGGCAAATTTGTACAGAGAATTTTTTACCACAAGCCTCACGTTTCGAACAATTAGATGATCTAGATTGGGCTTTTGGCTCAATGGGTTTACAAGACAAGGCTAAACATTTAGCAACCTTATATCTTGAAGATTTATCCGATTTCATCATTGAATGTATAGATTCTAATTTTGGCTTTAGTCGTTATGCCGAACGTTTAGGTTTAAGTGCCAATTCGTTTGATGAGTTATATACCAATCTTCAAGAAGAGATCACCTATATAGACAACATCTCGCTAAACATTCTAGAGGACAAACTAAAAGCAGTACAACCAAAACTGGTTTGTTTTTCGGTGCCGTTTCCTGGAAATTTATACTCTGCGTTTCGTTGTGCACAATATATAAAAACGAACTATCCCGATATAAAAATTGCCATGGGTGGCGGTTTTCCAAATACCGAATTACGATCCGTTTCCGATGTTCGGGTTTTTGAATTTTTCGATTTTATAACACTTGACGATGGCGAATTGCCTATTGAGTTATTACATAAACATGTTTGTCGTACTGCCTTCAATGGAAGTGAAATCAATGAATTTAAACGCACCTTTCTTTTAGAAAAGGGAGAAGTCGTTTATAAAAACACCACCTCGAAACCAGATTACAAACAACATGATGTGGGCACACCCGATTATTCCGATTTACTTTTAGATCGTTATGTCTCGGTTATAGAAATTGCAAACCCCATGCATAGCCTTTGGAGCGATGGCCGGTGGAACAAACTCACCATGGCACACGGTTGCTATTGGGGGAAATGTACCTTTTGCGATATTTCGTTAGACTATATAAAAATTTACGAACCTGTGGCTGCCAAACTATTGGTAGACCGCATGGAGCAACTTATAGAACAAACCCAAGAAACGGGGTTTCATTTTGTAGACGAAGCAGCTCCTCCATCTTTAATGAAAGCCTTGGCTCTAGAAATTATAAAACGAAAACTTACCGTAACGTGGTGGGCCAACATCAGGTTTGAAAAAAACTTTACCCAAGATTTATGTTTGCTATTAAAAGCATCAGGTTGTATTGCGGTTTCTGGCGGACTCGAAGTGGCTTCAGATCGTTTATTAAAATTGATTGATAAAGGTGTTACTGTAGAGCAAGTTGCGCAAGTTACCCGCAATTTTACCGAAGCCAACATTATGGTACACGCCTATTTAATGTATGGTTACCCCACACAAACCGTTAAAGAAACCATTGATAGTTTAGAAATGGTACGTCAACTTTTCGAAGTTGGTGTTTTACAATCGGGGTTCTGGCATCAATTTGCATTAACCGCACACAGCCCTGTTGGATTAAAACCAGAAGATTACAATATTATTCCGAATTACAAAGACATTAAATTTGCGAATAACGACATTGAATTTACCGATACCACAGGCATAGACCACAATCAATTTAGTTTCGGATTAAAAAAATCGCTATTTAATTATATGCACGGTATTGGTTTCGAATTACCGCTACAAGATTGGTTCGATTTTAAAATACCAGAAACCAGTATTCATCCAGATTTTATTTATAATAGCTTAGAAACATCTGTTAACTTCAATATTAAACCCACTGCCAAAATAGTGTGGTTGGGTAATATCCCTTTAGTAAACGAATATTCTAAAACTAAAAAGAAGCAAACCAAACAGGTTTTAGAATTAACGTTTCATAATACAAACAATAGCTTTAGCATTGTTACCGATAAAGACCAAGGCAACTGGTTTTTAGATCATTTAGAATCGTCTTTAAGTCCATATAACGATAAACAACAATCGTTTTCACAATTAAAAACAGATTTTGAAACGCACTTTGATGATTTTGAGTTGTTTTGGTTTTCGAAACCTATTTTGGTTTTGAGGAAAAATGGATTGTTGGTTTTATAGGAAGCTTGATTTCATAACATTTTTTCAGCTATATTCGTAGCACTAGACATAATAAACAATTTTAATATCATGAGAATATCACACCTAATCTTCTTTTTTTTACTAATCCCTTATTCAAACTATTCTCAAAATTTAACAAAATCAGAAAAATTTAAAATTTCTTTTGAATCGCCTGAAATTTTGGAAAGTTATGAAACTGAATCAGAACTAGTTTTGGGTTATGACAATGACAATTATGCTGTTGATATTGAAATTACATCCATCAAAAACGCATCTCTAAAACCTACAACTGACTTAAAATTTGAAGCGAATCAATTAGCTAAAGGCCTCGGATTAACAAACATAGTAAATATCTCAAAAGCTCCATTTATTGAAACTTCATATTCCGTTAAAGCAAGCCTTATTGAGTATAATGACAAAATCCCTGTGTACGTTTTATATGTAATAAATAACGCGCTATCTATTGCATACGAAATAACAGTATACTGCTACAATCTAAACACAGAAGCCGGTTTAAAAATAGCTCACAGCTTTAAGCTATTACAGTAACTTTTTACAAACAACAGCTACAACATTGATTCCAATAAATTAATCATTTTTTTAACTCTTAAAAATCATCGTTAAATCTGTATAACGAAAAACCGCAATCATTTACAATTAAAAACAGATTTTGAAACACAGTTCAATGATTTTGAGTTGTTATGTTTTTTTAAATCTATAACTATTTTAAAGGAGAGTGGATTATTAGTCCTTTAAGAAAACTTGACTTTATAAAAAAATAACTCATTTCATTTAACGTGCCATATAAAACGATTTCATCCTGAGAATAGTTATCGATAGGACACTTTTATTTAATATATATGAAATAGTTGCTTAGCTAACTATTTTTTATATATTTGCAATATGATTAATAAGAATCTTTATTTTCAGATAGAACTTACTGCCCGAAGAATTAGGCAATATGGTCAAAATGTACTTAAATCTCACGGTATTGACATTACTATAGAACAATGGTTAGTGTTAAATGTAATAAGTGACAATAAGGCTATTAGTCAAATTTCTATTGGAGAAAAATTGGTAAAAGATAAACCTACTATTTCTAGGATGGTAAATCAATTAGAAAAAAAAGGGTTTATCACAAAAACCTCTTCTTCTACAGATTCGAGAAAAGTTGAATTATCTATATCTAAGAAAGGAGAAGCGTTAATTAATGACTTATTTCCTATTATTGAACAAATACGCCTTACAGGTTTAAGTCAATTATCAAAAAACGAAAACGAAAGTATTGAAACTATTTTAAATAAAATTCGAAACAATCTAAGCGACTAATTTTTTACAATATTAGTTGTCTAGCTAACTTTAAATATATTAAACACTTTAAATTAAAAATTATGAAAACAAAAATTTTAGCCTTATTAACAATCGCTGTATTATTCTCTAGCCAATCAAAAGCTCAAAATAGTAATACAGGTAATATAAAATCAATGTTAGCAGCATATATAAATGCTGGAGATATAAATGATGTGGGACAATTAAAGCCATATTTACATAATGATTTTAGAGTTGTATTATATGATAGCAAAAAAGACAATACCTCTATTCTAGATAAATCAACTTATATCTCGTTTATAAAAACTAAAAAGTTTGGGGGCTATAAAAGAAGTGCTCATTATGAAGATATTCAATTTATTGGCGATCATATGGCTTCTGTGAAAATAACGCTTACCAGCCCTGGAAAACCTACATTAAAGAATTTTTATTCTCTTGTAAAAATCAAAGGTAAATGGTTAGTAGCTCAAGATTATGTAACATTAATTTTTTAATGTCATGAGATCACCCATATTATTAATTGTAATTATTTCATCGTTTTTTACTTGTGGATCACAAAAAAAAGATATCAATAAACAATTAATCAAAGACAGTATCATCTATAAAAAACTAGGTGATACTGTCTTAAAACTACATCATTTTGCTACAGGAGAAAAAGATAAAAAACCTGTGATTGTTTTTTTTCATCCTGGTGGATGGGTTACCGGATCTCCATCTTTCTTTTATCAAAAAGCTCAAGAGTTTTCATTATTAGGTTATAATATCATTTGTGTTCAATATAGATTAGCCAATTTTAAAATAACAACACCTAAAGACTGTTTAGACGACTCAAAAGATGCTTTAAAGTACTTAAATAAAAACAAGGACAAATTAAACTTAGATATGTCTAAGCTATTTTTGGTAGGTTACTCGGCAGGAGGTCATTTAGCCCTAATGTCTCAACTTAGCAAAGACAAATCAATACCTGTAGCTAATAAAATTTTCACCATTGCTTCTCCTGTATCCCTAATTGAAGATGAATTGCTAAAAAATTCTACGATGTCTATTAGCGACAAAATAGAAATATCACCTCTTGATCATATTCAAAATTTAAGGACGAGACTTTACTTTTTTATAGGAACAAATGATAAATATATAGATTATTCAACTATCGTAGATTTTAGCAATAAAGTAAAACAATTGAACAAAAGTGTTGAAGTAATTACTTTTCAAAACGCAGGTCATTTCTTATTGAATACAATACATAAGGAAAAAATAGAACAAAAAATAATACAAGAAATTCTTAAAGAATAATCTAATATGAATATTACAAATAAATCTATTGTGATTGATTTTATAGAACAGATATGGAACCTAAACCACTTCGAAAAAATTGACAATTATATTTCTAACAATTTTATTGACCATTCATTACCATCAACATTAACTGCTAATAAAGAAGGAATGAAAAATTGGATTATTGGAACGGGTAAATCGTTTGAGCATAAAACCATTATAGATACGATAGTATGTGAAAAAAATAATGTTATTCTAAAGATAAAAATGAAACTTAAACACATTGGTATTTGGAGAGGTATTGCTCCTACAGATTTAGATATTACAATTGATGGGTATAGATGTTATAAACTTGAGAATAAAAAGATTGTAGCGCATTGGGCTTTAATTGATGGTAATGGTATTCAAAATCAATTAATTTCATCTAAAAAAAGAGATACTTGTTAAATTTTTCGAATAAAGCATAGCTCATTCCGCTTCATATACCAACTGTTAAACATACATCCAAAATCTACCTTTTTTTCACAACCACATAACAAATTAATCCATTTATATTTCGTTATAAAATAACTTTAGTTACTACTTGTGTTAACAATTGAATCGTTCGACAGCGCTCATCACAAACCAAATGTTTGAACTCTTCGAAGAAAGCGAATAGTGAAAGCCTGTTAAACGCCAAAAAAACAAAAAAAGATATCCCTATCTTTGCGCCACATAAATAATACATGGGGTTTACATTACTTTCTTCACCTTTACAAGGGTTTACAGATTTTAGATTTCGGAATGCTTTCCATCATTATTTTGGTGGTGTTGACACGTTTTATTCACCCTATATCAGGTTAAATGGGAAGTTTAAAATAAAAGCTTCGTATCAAAACGATTTATTACAAGTAAACAATACCACATTAGAGGTTATACCACAAATTATAACCAACGATGCAGAGGAGTTTTTGTTTGTTGCTAAATATGTGCAAAGCTTAGGCTACAAAGAATTAAATTGGAATTTAGGTTGCCCATACCCTATGGTTGCTAAATCTGGAATGGGTTCAGGTTTAATTTGTAATCCATCAAAAATCGATAATATTTTAGAACGCGCACATAAGGAAACCGATATTTTAGTATCTATGAAAATGCGCATGGGTTACGAGAATGCCGAAGAAATATTAGACGTCTTCCCCATTTTAGATCAATACCCTCTAAAAAATATTGCGATACATGCCCGAATAGGAAAACAACTTTATAAAGGCCCTGTAGATTTGGATGCTTTTGATCGTTGCATTACAAGCACGAAACACAAATTATATTATAACGGAGACATTACAAGTGTGGCTGCTTTTAAAAGTATGCAAGCGCGTTTTCCGAGTTTGGATCATTTTATGATTGGTCGCGGTTTAATTACCGATCCATTTTTACCACAAATGATTAAAAACGACACGACGGAATACCCTAAAGACCGCTGGGACATTTTTGAGGAATTCCACAATACCATTTACACGCAATACGACGATTACCTTTCGGGACCTACCCCTATTAAAATGAAAATGTTAGGCTTCTGGGAATTCTTTTCGCAGTCGTGTTCTAATCCACAGAAAACATACAAGGCGATAAAAAAGGCTACTAATCCTTTTAAATATAAAAATGCGGTGAGTATGATTTTGAATAACGAACGAAAGTTGAATAGTTAAACAGACAGTCAGTTCGATTCCGATTTTTCATCGGAATTGTATCGAGAACAATCTACGAATTTAAACTTTGATTCTCGATAGTTCTACTGAGCTTGACGAAGTGCTAATTTCACTCATAAAAATGAGCAAAATCCATTCGAATTGACATTTCGCAAAGTATAAAAAATCAAAATGCACAACGCTATTTTAAACCTCAATTTTAGAGCCTGCAAAAAGATAAATCCAAATAGTACGCGATAATCTAAAATTAAAAGCACTTAGTAAAATAGCAATAACAACGACTATAATAAAAGCCGTTAATAATGACAAGCCAAAAATAAAATGGGAGGTTATAAAAGCAGCTATAAACTCTGCAGCTGTAACGGCGTAACTTACAAACATGGCTCCGAAGAAAAAACCAGGCTCTTTTTCAAATTTAAAATTACAACTTTCACAGGTATCATGCATTTCTGGAATTTGAAACTTAAACAAATTACCCTTCGATTTGAAAATATTATTCTTTTCACATTGAGGACATTTACCTTTTAAAAGCGATATTAATCTCATGAGTTTACTTTTGCAATTTATGATACAAAATTAAATCAATCTAGAAAAAAGCATCTCATACATTATACGCTATTTTTTGTACTTTTAGGACATAATTAAATATTATGAAAATCATTCCTATTTTAAATATTCAACAATTTGAACAAGATATTCCTTGGTCTGATTTTTATAGCAACGACTTAAAAAGTCATTTAAAGAAGAATGAAGACTTTTTTCATAAACCCCATAGTCACGATTTTTTCCTTTGTGTAATATTCACAAAAGGCTCGGGTACTCATGAAATAGATTTTGACACATACCCTGTAAACGCAGGCTCTATTTTCTTTTTAAAACCAGGACAAACGCATTATTGGGCATTTGATAGCAATCCAGCAGGTTACATTTTTTTCCATACTCAAGATTTTTACGAGCTTCATTTTTCAAAAAGTAAATTAGAACAGTTTCCATTTTATGCCTCTCATAAAAACACACCAGCATTAACTTTAAAAACCGATACCATTCAATCCTTAGAATTAAAATTTAAAGACATTAATGACGAATATTATAAAGTACTTCCTTATAAAAAACAAAAAATAGCAAGTCTTATAAATACAACTTATATAGATTTGGGGAGATACTACAGTGTGGTTACAACATCGAAAAACACAACATCTGTTACTTATATAGACACATTACGAGCTCTAGAAAAAGCTATTGAAGCACATTTTAAAACAGAAAAATCGGCAACCTTTTACGCAAACGCATTACACATTACACCAAAACACTTAAATAGAATTATAAAAACCACTTTAGGAAAAACGACAACCGATTTAATTACCGAGCGTGTTATTTTAGAATCGAAACGTTTAATGGTGCATTCTAAAAATTCTTTGCAACATATTTCGGAAACTTTAGGTTATCAAGATTATGCCTATTTCTCTCGGGTTTTTAAACAAAAAACAGAAGTTACACCGTTGGAGTTTAAGAAAAGTTATCAGTAACCCTAAAAAATTTCAAACTAAAAAACCACCCCTGACATATTTCGACACAAAGGCGAATAAATTTGCAATTCAGTTTAACAAATAAATCAATTATAAAAATGAAAAATGCAATCAACTGGTTCGAAATACCAGTAACAAATTACGAAAGAGCAAAAGGGTTTTACAACAACATATTAAACATCGAAATTACCGATCATCATATGCCAGAACAAAAAATGAAATACGGCATGTTTCCTTATGATAAGGATAACAATGGTGTTGGTGGAGGTCTTATTGAATCCGAAGGTCAAAAACCAACAACCGACGGTCCTACTATTTATCTAAACGGCGGTGAAGATTTAAGTGTTGGACTAGCTAAAGTAGAAGCTTCTGGTGGTAAAATAATTATGCCAAAAACCAGCATCGGCGAAAATGGTTTTATGGCTCAGTTTACAGATACAGAAGGCAATAGAATAGCACTACATTCTTGGATGTAATTTTAAATTAATCAATCAAAAAACGAACAGATAGCGAATTTTAATATGGTTCGCTATCTTTGTTTCTATGTCACAATTATCGAGGCTTATATCTATACTCACCCTGTTAAAATCGAAACGACTTTTAACGGCTAGCGAACTTTCTAAAAAGTTTGATGTCAGCATCAGAACCATATATAGGGACATAAGAAAACTGGAAGAAGCGGGTGTGCCCGTTACCACAATCGAGGGCAGAGGCTATTCATTAATGGAAGGCTATCAAGTCGCACCTGTACAATTTACCGAAAAACAAGCCAATGCTTTAATTACGGCTCAGCATTTAGTGAGTCAGACCAAAGACGCTTCTTTTGTTTCCGATTTTCAAGACGCTTTGACTAAAATTAAATCGGTATTTAGAACGTCTATTCAAGAAAAAAGTGAGCTTCTAAATAGTAAAATTCACGTATTTAATAACAATTACGAGAATATTTCTAGCAATGCGCTTTCAGAAATTCAACTTGCTATAACCCATTTTAATTTTGTTGAAATTAATTATCAAAAAGCCAACGATACTAATATTTCATTTAGAAAAATTGAACCTTACGCCTTTTATTCCACCAATTACAAATGGATTTTAATTGCTTGGTGTCATTTACGAAATGAGTATCGTGCTTTTAGAATAGATCGCATTCAGCATTTTAAAATACTACCCGAAACTTTTGAAGATAGAAAATTCGATTTACAGCGTTATTTTCAATCTTGTCCTTATGAAGATAAATAACATAATCTAACCCAATTTATTCTATTATATTTGTTAGAAAAAATTAAGATTATGAAAAACACATTAATTGCTTTTGCTTTAATTTTATTTACGGCTTGTAGTTCCGACGATACCCAAATAGATTATACGGCAGAAAACGATGAAGAAATTCAAACTTACATTACAGCAAACAATTTAAACGCACAACAAAGCAGCTCGGGTTTATATTATGTAATTGACGAGCAAGGCACTGGAGATAATCCTGTAGCAACAGATAGAGTTAAAGTTGTATATAAAGGCTATTATACAAACGGAACCGTTTTTGACGAAAGTACTGAAGCAGGTGTTTCATTTAATCTACAAGATGTAATTATCGGTTGGACAGAAGGCATTACTTATTTTAACGAAGGTGGTAGCGGGCAATTATTAATTCCTTCGCATTTGGCCTATGGAAGCAATGAATATAGAGGAATTCCTGGTGGTTCTGTTCTTATTTTTGATATCGAACTTATTTATGTGAATTATGAAACCGAAAACGATGAGCAAATTCAAACGTATTTAAATGACAATGATTTGGTTGCAGAAAAAAGTGACACAGGATTATATTACATAATTAATAACCAAGGTGATGGAGAACAACCTACACAAACCGATGATGTTACTGTAGCTTACAAAGGCTATCTTACAAATGGTGATATTTTTGACGAAAGTAGTACTAATGGTGTTTCATTTAACCTTCAGGAAGTTATTTCTGGTTGGACGGAAGGCATTACTTATTTTAATGAGGGTGGGAGCGGCACTTTACTAATTCCTTCTCATTTAGCTTATGGAAATAATGAAATAGCAGATATCCCTGCTGGCTCTGTGCTTATTTTTGATGTAAATCTGATTTCTGTAGATTAAAAAATCATTTAAATAATTTATAAACGAAACCACTTTATTTATTCAAAGTGGTTTTTTTATTTAACTAATCTACTAAATAAAAATATTGAAGCCTCATTTCTTCTATTTTTTGTTTAATTTTAGGTTGGGAATTGAATATCAATATCAAATAAAAATCAATTGAAAATAACATCTACCAATCTCGCCAAATCAACAACTATTACTTGGAACGACAAAGAAGTAACAACTGGCATTTACAAAATACCAATCAACACCCCTATTTACTTAGACGAAGAAGGTGTTCGTGATGATGAAGTATCAGATAGAAAAGTACACGGCGGAGAATTTAAAGCGTGCTACCTTTTTTCTGAAACACATTATAAATATTGGAAAGCATTATATCCCGACTTAGATTGGAACTGGGGCATGTTTGGAGAAAATTTAACCGTATCGAATTTAGATGAAAATCAAATATACATTGGTGACATATTTAAAGTTGGGGATGCTTTAGTACAAGTGACACAACCCCGAGAACCTTGCTTTAAATTCGGCGTTAAATTCGGGTCGATGGATGCTTTAAAGCAATTTATTGATCACGGCTTTCCTGGAACGTATATTCGTATTTTAAAGCCTGGTTTTGTAAAAAACGGCGATATTTTTGAGCTTATAGACCGTGCAGAAAATAGCTTAACAACCTATCAGTTTTTCAACTTATTATATGCAAAACATAAAGATGAACACCTTCTTAAATTAGCTATTAATAATGATGCATTACCAGAACGTAAAAGGAATAAATTAAAAGCATTTCTAAAATCTATTTGATTTGCTTTACATTATCTTTGCAACTCATTACTAACACAAATACATGTCCTTTAAAGACTTACAATTAAACAGACCCATTTTAAGAGCCGTTGCAGAAGCCGGTTACGATAACCCAACACTTGTTCAAGAAAAAACCATTCCGTTTATACTTGACAAAAAAGATGTTATTGTATCTGCACAAACGGGTACTGGAAAAACAGCTGCCTTTGCTTTGCCTATTTTAAAATTACTGTATGATAAACAAGATGCATCTAAAAAAGGAAAAAAAATAAGAGCACTTATAATAAGTCCAACAAGAGAATTGGCGACTCAAATTGCTGAAAATTTTAAGACTTATAGTACATATACAAATCTAACAACTAGTGTGGTTTTTGGAGGTATATCTATCGAACCTCAAAAAGAAGTTTTAAAAAAGGGTGTCGATATTTTAATTGCCACACCAGGGCGTTTATTAGATTTACACAAACAAGATACTCTTAATTTAGATTATGTTGAAACCTTAGTTTTAGATGAAGCCGATTTAATGCTAGACATGGGGTTTATTGATGACGTAAAAAAGATAGAACGTTTATGCCCAGAAGGTAAACAATCTCTTTTATTTTCGGCAACCATCCCTTATAAAGTAGAACAGTTAGCCAATTCTATTTTAAACGAACCAAAACGTATTGAGGTTTCTCAAAATGCGTCGACATCAAAAAATGTAAATCAGGTTTTATATTTTGTTCCTAAAAAAAATAAAATTGAACTGTGTTTACATTTATTACGAAATACGATTAATGGTAATATTATTATTTTTAGACGTACTAAATTTGGCGTGGATAAGCTCGAAAAAACCTTATTGAAAAATGGTTATAAAGTGGATAGTATTCACGGTGATAAGAGTCAAACATTAAGACAAGAGGCTTTAAACAATTTTAAAACCGATAAAGTCAATATTTTAATAGCTACAGATGTTGCGGCTAGAGGTATTGATATAAATGATTTGGATGCTGTTGTAAATTTCGACTTACCCAACATTCCAGAAACATATGTGCACAGAATTGGTAGAACGGCACGTGCAGGAAAATCGGGAATAGCATATTCGTTATGTGGTACAGACGAAAAACCATATTTAATAGCCATTCAACAACTAATTCAAATTCAATTGGATGTTATTGACGATCATCCTTACCCGTTAGATCTAAAAGCAAAAAAAGAAGTTCATAAGACTCCGAATAAAAGTAAATACAAAAAAGGTAGAAAAAGCGAAGCTTCAAAAAAGAAAAAGAAGCGTTGGTATTAAATGTAACGTAACCTTCAAACTCATCACAGTCGGAATCTATCAACTAGAATAGTTTGGCTGTGTTCAACATCATTTTTTGATCTTCTATTTAAAAATTAAACCTCTAATCGTTTATCAAAATAATGTTTAAGCCAAGGTATTTGAATACTTAACATTAAACCAAAAAGTGCAATAGTATAAGTTAATGTTTTAGAAATTTTAATATTCGATAAAGCTTCTCCCATTTTATTATTAGAAATAATACTGAAATTTATTTTATTTAACAGATCCAAAGAATAACCTTCACTAGTCATTATCATAATGATCAATAAAGCGATGAACACTATTGCTATTACCAACCAACCTTTTATAGAAATTAAAGGCTTGTAAGCCGTTACACTGCTTCTTACACTTAAAGTTTCAATCTGAGACATTACAGTATCTGTAAAATTAAACGAAGGACTTTCTACAGCGGCTTCTTTTATAATTTTTTTTGATAAATTGTCTACATATTTATTTTCGCTCTCTTTCATAATACTCTATTATTTCTGGTTCTAACCGCTTTTTTAAAATAGTTGCCAACTTTTTTCGGCTTCTAAAAATTTTAACTTTCACATTATTATTAGTTAAGTCAACAATTTTAGAAATTTCGTCTAAAGATAATTCTTCAAAATAATATAAGGTTAGCAAAAAACTATCTTCACTAGATAATAATGCTATACAATCTTTAATAGCTTTATTATATTCTTGTTGCTCTAAATTAGATAACACATTATCAATCGTTTTTAAATGATGCTCCGTAAATTCGTTTATCTCAACATCATTAAAGTGTTTTTTATTCTTTTTTATTCTATCTAGACTGGTATTATACGCTACTTTATAAATCCAAGTTGAAAATTTAGAATCACCTTTAAATTTACTTAAAGATTTATAGACTTTAATAAAAGTATCTTGCGAAACTTCTTCGGCCTCTTCCCTATTCTTCAACATTCTAATGGTTAAAGTAAACACCAAATCTTTATACCGATCAACAAGTACCGAAAAAGCATTGCTGTTTCCATTTATAATTTGGTCAATATAATATTGGTCGTTGTTAGTGGTCATTTAATAAATAAGACGACCAAATTTATATTACGGTTACAAAAAAATAAAAATACTTTTAAAAAAGTGTAACCAAAACTAGAAAGCTATCGTCATAAGTTATAAATACATTAAAATTAATCAATTAAAAACGAACAATTATGGGATCAGAATTAATTATCATACCAATCATATTTGGTGCAATTTTCGGAGTGTTTTATTTATACTTTTCTACACGTAATAAAGAACGGCTTGCGCTTATTGAAAAAGGTGCAGATGCGAGTATCTTTATGAAAGGAAAAGGTCAAACAGCTCCTATTTGGAAAGTATTAATATTAAATTTTTCTTTATTATTAATGGGTATTGGCATAGGTACTTTTATCGCTTCATTAGTTGAGAATTACACGACTTTAGATGAAGATGCCTTATATCCATCAATTATATTTTTTATGGCAGGCGTTGGCTTATTTATTGGTTTTAATATGACTAAGAATTTAGATAAGGAATAACAATTACAACCATCAATCAAACTATTAAACGACCTTTTAATCAGAGGTCGTTTTTTATTTAATATCAAAGTTAAAATAAGTTGTTGGAAAAGGTTCGTCATTTAAAGTAAAATGCCACCACTCTTTTGGATAATTCTTAAAACCATGTTTAATCATTATAGATTGAAGTAACTGTCTATTAGATTTTTGTTTATCAGTTATTTTTTGAGAATTAACCCAAGACTCTTGTCCGAAAAAGTCATAATCGCTCCCCATATCTATAGGCTTTCCTGTTTCACCATCAATTATGGTTAAATCTAACGTACTTCCTTTACTGTGGCCAGACCTAGATGCAATATATTCTTCCTTAAATAAATTCTTTTTATCTACATCTGGATAAAAAACAAGTTTATTTATTGTATCGTTTAAATCGTTAGCCCAACGCATAAAATGATTTACAGCTTTTTGAGGTCTATAACCATCATACACTTTTAAACATAAATTATGATCTTCTAATTCGGTTTGAACATTTTTTAAGGCTTGTGTCGCTTCCGCTGTTAAAATTAATCGATTAGACTGATAGCCATCTATAAGCGTCCCAACAAAGTTATTGGAAGTAAAATATCTTAATTCAATGTCCAAAGTAGGAATACTGTCTTTTACATAAACAAAACCCTTTGGCAATTGTCCAAATGAAATAAAACCAAGACATAAAATAAATAGAGTGATATAATTTTTCATGAAATAAACTTATTAGCTAAGTTATATCAAAAAATAATACTTGTTAAATTTAAAGCACAAAAAAACCGAGTTCCCTCAAACTCGGTTTTCTCTTAATTTGCTTTTTATATTACGAAGTTAGATTCGGGTTACCGTTTCAACAACATAATGCAAATATTAATTAATTAATCCATTGAACTAAAAAGTATGTTATTTAGTACACTTCAAATATATAATTCTTTTTCAATCAACACGATTAAAAACATATTAAATCGATGAAATGCTCTTTTTTTTAACATTTACAGATGAAATAATGTATTTCATCGATGAAAGTAACTTTAAAAATCAAATTGATATCTTATATTTTAAAACTAACCCACAAAAAAAGCATCCTATATAGGATGCTTTTTTTACTAACTAACTAATTTAACTAACTAACCAAAAATATGATTAAACATTCAAAAGTTTAAAGTAACCACTCAATAAACCATACTTTGAACGTTATTAAACATAACACAATCATCGTGCCAAACTAAAAATACAAGTATTTATTTTATGTTTTATTTAAAAAAAATGGTCATAACACATCACAGCGCTAGAAAAACTAGAAAAATAATTTTACAATTCGTATTTATACATTAATTAATAGGATATTTGTGATTCAAAAAAATAATTTCATTTATGAGAAACATTTCTATTATAAGTTTACTTTTTATACTCATTTTTATTTCATGCGGAAAAGAAACACACGACTTAACTGTAAAAACAACTATTAAAGGTTTGCAAAAGGGCACACTTTACCTTAAAAAGGTTGAAGACACTGTTTTAGTTACTGTAGACTCTTTAGTCGTTAATGGAAACGCTGTTTTTGAATTGCACAGTAAATTAGAATCTCCAGAAGTTTTTTATTTAGATTTAGACAAAAACTCTAAAGAAGAAGATAGAATTACGTTTTTTGCAGATAAAGGTGTTACAGAAATCAATACCACTTTAAAAAACTTTGTTTTTGATGCTAAAATAAACGGATCTTCTCAACAAAAAACTTTGGAAGATTACAAACTAATGATGTCTAGGTTTTCAAATAGAAATCTAGAATTGATTAAAGAAAATTTTGAAGCTCAAATAATAAACGATACTGCAAAATTAAAATCATTAAAGAATGAATACGATAATACTCTAAAGCGTAAATACTTATACACTGTAAATTTTGCACTTAATAATAATGATAGCGAAGTTGCTCCGTTTCTTGCACTTACTGAAATTTACAATGCTAAATTTAGTTTATTAGACACCATTAATAAAATGTTAACTCCAAAAGTAAAAGCATCTAAATATGGTAAAGAGCTACAGTCTTTTATTGACGAAATAAAACCAGAGTAAAGAAACCTTATATTATATAAAACAAAAAAACCTTTCGAATGAAAGGTTTTTTTGTTTTTAAGAGCCGATGGAGGGACTCGAACCCACGACCTGCTGATTACAAATCAGCTGCTCTAGCCAGCTGAGCTACATCGGCTTTTTTAAGAGTTGGCAAATATAATTGTTACTATTAAATCTACAAACTCTTAGCAGTATTATTTTAACTTAATTTATTGATTTTTTCAATCAACGCTCTTCCTTTCTCTTCAAGCTCTGCAGTAACTGCTTTAAAATGTGATTTTTTATTCTCCACATTTCTATCGTTAACTTTTGCAATTAACTCATCAAAAGTTAAAATTGCTTCATCAATAATCGCTTCACTCTTCTTTGTATCCTTGTCTGTGTTTGCAAATTCCCAAACATAAACAGCTTCTATAATATCACCTAAAACATAATTAATGTCTTTTTTTAGGTTTCTAACATTTGCCATAACTTCTATTTTTTATATTGCTGCAAAAGTAAGTAAATAATTGCGATTACAATTCCCTCTTTAAGAAGAATAGTATTAATTATTTAATCTTAATGACCAGAATAAGTAACAAAATTCCGTGGTGTTTCGTAAAGTGTAATTTCTAAGTCTAAATTTGAAGGTATTAAGGGCTTCATTTTATTATATATTACCACAGAAATATTTTCTGCTGTTGGATTTAAATCTTTAAACACTTCTAAATCGAGGTTTAAATTTTTATGATCGAATTCATCTTCAACTTCTCTTTTTATAATATCTCTTAAAATCTTAATATCTATTACAAAGCCAGTTTCTGGGTTTATATCTCCTGTAACACTTACAATGAGCTCATAATTATGCCCGTGATAATTGGGGTTATTACATTTTCCAAATACGTCGTTATTCTTTTCATCACTCCAATCTGCCCTAAACAAACGGTGTGCTGCATTAAAATGTGCTTTTCTACTTACCGTTGCTTTCATTATCTATTATATTAATGTGTGCGTAAAATTTATCAAAAATAATTTTAAACCATGCTGTATAAATATCAGGATTCAATGTTATATCAACTTTAACCGCTTCTATAGGCATCCATTTCCAACTGGCTACTTCATCTAAATTAATTAATGGTTCATTGTTATAATTCCCAATTAATACGTGATCATATTCATGCTCGGTCAATCCATTATCAAAAGGTGCTTTATAGATAAATGAAACAGATTCTTCCAAATCTACAACAAACCCCATTTCTTCCTGAAGGCGTCTTTTCCCAGCCTCTATGTTTGTCTCACCATCACGTTGATGGCTACAGCATGTATTGGTCCATAATCCTGGAGAGTGATACTTGTCTAATGCGCGCTGTTGTAGCATTAATTCCTTATCACTGTTAAAAATAAATACTGAAAATGCACGATGGAGTATTGCTTTCTCATGAGCTTCCATTTTAGACATTAATCCAATTTGTTCGTTTTTCTCGTTTACAAGAATAACTTGTTCTTCTTTCATAGTAAAACAAAAATACCAACTAAATATGTAAATCGTATTATTTTATGAAAAATTTAAAAAGACAAGTAATCAATAATTCTTATTGCGCTTATAATAGTATATTTGCAACCCATTTGCATTAATATTTATGAGTTTTTTAGAAGAAATTAAGCGTAGACGTACTTTTGGTATTATTTCGCATCCCGATGCGGGAAAAACAACCTTAACAGAAAAATTATTATTATTTGGTGGAGCCATTCAAGAAGCTGGTGCTGTAAAAAGTAATAAAATAAAAAAGGGAGCGACGAGTGACTTCATGGAAATTGAGCGTCAACGTGGAATTTCTGTAGCAACTTCTGTTTTAGCTTTTGAATATAACGGGATAAAAATTAATATCCTTGATACACCTGGTCACAAAGACTTTGCTGAAGACACCTTTAGAACACTTACTGCTGTTGACAGTGTTATTGTTGTTATTGATGTTGCCAAAGGGGTTGAGGAACAAACTGAAAAACTTGTAGAAGTTTGTAGAATGCGAAACATTCCTATGATTGTATTCATTAATAAAATGGATAGAGAAGGAAAAGATGCTTTTGATTTATTAGATGAAGTTGAACAAAAGCTAGGATTAAAAGTAACGCCTTTAAGCTTCCCAATTGGAATGGGATACGATTTTAAAGGTATTTATAACATTTGGGAAAAAAACGTAAACCTTTTCAGTGGTGATAGCAGAAAGGATATTGAAGAAACTATAGAGGTATCTAATTTATCTTCTCCTGAATTAGATTCTTTAATTGGTGATACTGCGGCAAGTACACTTAGAGAAGAAATTGAACTTGTTGAGGGAATTTATCCAAAATTTGATAAAGAAAAATATCTTGAAGGTAATCTACAACCCGTATTTTTTGGCTCTGCCTTGAATAATTTTGGAGTAAGAGAGTTATTAGACTGCTTTGTAGATATAGCACCTAAACCAAGACCTAAACAAAGTGAAGAGCGTTTGGTTGAACCCGACGAATCAAAATTTAGTGGATTTGTATTTAAGATTCATGCAAATATGGATCCTAACCATAGAAATAGATTAGCTTTTGTTAAAATTGTTTCCGGAGAGTTTAAAAGAAACGCACCGTATTTACATGTTAGAAATAATAAAAAGGTAAAATTTTCAAGTCCGAATGCATTTTTTGCTGAGAAAAAAGAAATCGTAGATATATCGTATCCTGGAGACATTGTTGGTTTACAAGATACGGGAAGTTTTAAAATTGGAGATACACTTACTGAAGGTGAAGTCTTAAATTATAAAGGTATACCAAGTTTTTCACCAGAACATTTTAGATATATAAATAATGCAGATCCTTTAAAATCGAAACAACTTTTTAAAGGCATAGACCAGTTAATGGACGAAGGTGTTGCTCAATTGTTTACATTAGAATTAAATGGTAGAAAAGTAATTGGAACAGTTGGTGCGCTTCAATATGAAGTTATTCAATACCGTTTAGAGCACGAATATGGCGCAAAATGTATCTATGAAAATTTGAATGTACATAAAGCATGTTGGGTAGATCCTGATGATGAAAAAAGTGATGAATATAAAGAGTTTGTGAGAGTTAAGCAACGTTATTTAGCCAAGGATAAACAAAATCAATTGGTCTTTTTGGCAGATTCTCCTTTTAGCTTACAAATGACGCAGCAAAAATACCCGAATATAAAGTTTCATTTGACATCTGAATTCGACTAATATATATCACAAAATAATAATTATAAAAGAGGCCGTCTAAAAAGTTTCGATTTTTGAGTTTATCAAGTTGAGTATGTCGAAACCTATCCTTAATTATAGTAAGTTGATATATTTCGACAAGTTCAATATATGATTACTCATTTTACTTTTTAGACAGCTTTTTTATTGTTTTAAGCTTGTCCCGTTGGACCAAAATTTAATGGCATTGGTGGCTGCTCGTAATCTTTTATTTCTCCATGAGCATTTTCAAATCTTTTCACATTATCGGCTAATGCCTTAAGTAAACGTTTTGCATGCTGAGGCGTTAATATAATTCTAGATTTCACCTTACTTTTAGGAACTCCTGGCATAATATTAACAAAGTCAACTACAAATTCTGAAACCGAGTGATTTATAATTGCTAAGTTAGAATAGGTTCCTTCTGCAACCTCTTGATCCAATTCAATATTTATCTGCCCTTGTTTTGGTTTTTCTTTTTCTTCTGCCATTTAAAATTATTTTTTCACTTCCACAAAGGTGGAAATCTTATTATTAATCGTTTTTATAAGTAAAAAAGTCCTGACTATAGATTTAGCAGGACTTTTTTTGTTGTCTTTTGAATAGATCCCAACCTGCGTTGGGATAAATTCGATTACCCAATTCCACAAAAATGGAATTGGGATCTCATTTAATTATAATTTAATTCTTGTTTTACTTGCATCATTTCGTCAAACTCTTCTTTAGAGCCAACAATAATGTCTTTGTAAGTTCTCATCCCTGTACCTGCTGGTATTCTATGTCCAACAATTACATTCTCTTTCAAGCCTTCTAAAGAATCTACTTTACCAGCTACTGCTGCTTCGTTAAGTACTTTAGTAGTTTCCTGGAACGACGCTGCCGAAATAAACGATTTCGTTTGTAGCGATGCTCTAGTAATACCTTGTAAGATAGGTGTAGCTGTAGCCGGTCTAGCGTCTCTAGCTTCAACAAGTTTCTTATCTTCTCTACGCAGAATAGAATTTTCATCTCTTAAATCACGAGGCGAAATAATTTGCCCAGCATTAAGTGTTGTAGAATCTCCAGCGTCTTCAATAACTTTCATTCCAAAGATATCATCATTTTCTTTAATGAAATCTGCTTTATGAGCCAATTGATCTTCTAAGAAGATTGTATCACCAGAATCTACAATTCTAACTTTACGCATCATTTGTCTAACAACAACTTCGAAGTGTTTATCATTAATTTTCACCCCTTGTAATCGGTAAACTTCTTGTACTTCGTTTACTAAATATTGTTGAACCGCAGATGGACCTTTAATATTTAATATATCGTTAGGTGTTATAGAACCATCAGATAATGGCATACCAGCTTTTACGAAATCATTTTCTTGTACAAGAATTTGACTTGATAACTTCACTAGGTATTTCTTAATATCACCTGTTTTAGATTCGATAATAATCTCACGGTTACCTCTTTTAATTTTCCCGAAAGATACCACACCATCAATTGCACTAACAACCGCTGGGTTAGATGGGTTACGCGCTTCAAATAATTCTGTTACACGAGGTAGACCACCTGTAATATCTCCTGCCTTAGCAGATTTACGAGGAATCTTAACTAATATTTTACCAACAATAACCTTATCTGCATCGTCAATCATTAAATGCGCTCCAACTGGTAAGTTGTAAGAACGTATTATTTCCCCTTTAGCATCAGTAATATGAAGCGTTGGAATAAGCTTTTTGTTTCTAGATTCAGAAATTACTTTTTCTTGGAAACCTGTTTGCTCATCAATTTCAACTTGATAAGTAACACCTTGTTCGATGTTTTCATACTTCACTTTACCAGCAAATTCTGAAATAATAACACCGTTATATGGATCCCAAGTACAAACAACATCTTCTTTCTTTAATGCATCACCATCCTTAATAAGAATAGTTGAACCGTAAGGAATATTATTAGTACTTAAAACAACACCAATTTTCTTATCTATAAGTTTAAGTTCAGATGTTCTTGAGATAACGATATCAATATCGTTTCCTTCACTATCTTGACCTTTAACTGTTTTTAAATCTTCAATTTCAGCAATACCATCAAATTTTACAGCTAATTTGTTATCCTCAGAAATGTTACCTGCAATACCACCTACGTGGAATGTACGAAGCGTTAACTGTGTACCTGGTTCTCCAATAGATTGTGCCGCAACGACACCTACGGCTTCACCACGTTGCACCATTTTACCAGTCGCAAGATTACGACCGTAACATTTAGCACAAATTCCTTTTAAAGCTTCACAACTTAAAGCAGAACGTACTTCTAAAGCTTCAATTGGTGATGCTTGAATTGTTTTAGCAACATCATCATTAATTAATTGACCCGCAGCAACCAATAACTCTTCAGTTAATGGGTTAAACACATCATTTAAAGATACACGACCAACGATTCTTTCTTCTAAAGTTTCAACAACTTCATCGTTTTTCTTTAATGCTTCAACTTCTACACCTCTTAATGTTCCACAATCTTCTGTATTAACAATAACATCTTGAGATACATCTACTAGACGACGTGTTAAATAACCTGCATCGGCTGTTTTAAGAGCCGTATCAGCAAGACCTTTACGTGCACCGTGAGTAGATATAAAGTATTCTAAAATTGAAAGCCCTTCCTTAAAGTTAGAAAGAATTGGATTTTCAATAATCGATCCTCCTCCTGCAGTAGATTTTTTAGGCTTAGCCATTAATCCACGCATACCTGTAAGCTGACGAATCTGTTCTTTAGATCCCCTTGCTCCAGAATCAAGCATCATAAACACCGAGTTAAATCCTTGTTGATCTTCTCTAATACGTTTCATTGACAATTCTGTCAACTCAGCATTCGTAGAAGTCCATATATCAATAACTTGATTGTAACGTTCGTTATTAGTAATAAGTCCCATGTTATAATTTCCGGTAATACCGTCAACTAAACCATTAGCCTTATCAATCATTCCTTGTTTTTCTGGTGGAATGATAATATCTCCTAAACTAAATGATAATCCACCTTGGAAAGCGAATTTAAATCCTAAACTTCTAATTTTATCTAAGAAATCTGCTGTTTCAGGAACAGACGTTTTCTTTAAAATTTCGCCAATAATATCTCTTAAAGACTTTTTAGTAAGTACTTCATTAATATATCCAGCTGCTTGTGGTACGTTTTGATTAAACAATACACGACCAACCGTAGTATCAACAATCATTCTATCAAGTTTACCATCTTCATTAATGTCGATAGTTCTAACTTTAATACCAGCATTTAAGTCAACTTGCCCTTCATTAAAAGCAATTTCAACTTCTTCTGGAGAATAGAATGTTAACCCTTCACCTTTAATTGGTACTTCTGGAGTAGACTTACGTAACTTGGTCATATAGTAAAGACCAAGTACCATATCTTGAGAAGGTACTGTTACTGGTGAACCATTTGCAGGATTTAAAATATTATGAGACGCCAACATTAACAATTGACATTCTAAAATAGCTTCTGGTCCTAATGGTAAATGTACTGCCATTTGATCTCCATCAAAATCGGCATTAAATGCTGTACATACTAATGGGTGTAATTGGATTGCTTTCCCTTCAATTAATTTTGGTTGGAAGGCTTGAATACCCAATCTGTGTAAAGTAGGCGCACGGTTTAATAATACTGGATGTCCTTTAAGAACGTTTTCCAAGATATCCCAAACCACAGGCTCTCTTTTATCTATAATTTTCTTTGCAGATTTTACTGTTTTTACAATCCCTCTTTCAATTAGTTTTCTAATTACGAAAGGCTTGTACAATTCTGCTGCCATATTCTTTGGAATACCGCATTCAAATAATCTTAATTCTGGTCCAACAACAATTACCGAACGTGCAGAATAATCAACACGCTTACCAAGTAAGTTTTGACGGAAACGTCCTTGCTTACCTTTAAGTGAATCTGATAATGATTTTAATGGTCTGTTAGAATCTGTTTTTACTGCAGAAGATTTACGCGTGTTATCAAATAAAGAATCTACAGATTCTTGTAACATACGTTTCTCATTACGTAAAATAACTTCTGGTGCTTTTATCTCAACTAATCTTTTAAGACGGTTGTTACGGATAATTACACGACGATATAAGTCATTTAAATCAGACGTTGCAAAACGACCTCCATCTAGTGGTACTAAAGGACGTAATTCTGGTGGAATGATTGGAACAACTTTCATAATCATCCACTCTGGAAGATTTTCTCTGTTCTTATTAGAATCACGTAAAGATCCAACAACCTGTAAACGTTTTAACGCTTCAGTTTTACGCTGTTTAGATGTTTCTGTGTTTGCCTTATGACGCAATTCATATGACAATTTCTCTAAATCAATTCTAGATAATAATTCAATTAAACATTCAGCACCCATTTTAGCAAGAAACTTGTTAGGGTCTGTATCGTCTAAATATTGGTTATCTTGAGGAAGTGCTTCAAGAACATTTAAGTATTCTTCTTCTGTTAAGAAATCCATTTTTTGTAATGGCTCTCCTTCTTCATTTTTAGCAGTACCTGGTTGAATTACTACATAACGTTCGTAGTAAATAATCATATCTAATTTCTTAGATGGTAATCCTAATAAATAACCTATTTTATTTGGTAACGAACGGAAGTACCAGATATGAGCAACAGGAACCACTAAATTAATGTGCCCTACTCTATCTCTACGTACTTTCTTTTCTGTTACTTCTACACCACAACGGTCACAAACAATACCTTTATAGCGAATTCTTTTATATTTACCACAAGCACACTCATAATCCTTTACAGGACCAAAAATACGCTCACAGAACAAACCATCTCTTTCTGGTTTGTGTGTTCGATAATTGATAGTTTCTGGTTTTAACACTTCCCCTTTAGACTCTGCTAAAATAGATTCTGGTGATGCTAAACCAATTGAGATTTTATTAAATCTCTTTACTGGATGCTTATCTTGTTTTCTTGCCATGTTCTTTAGTATTCAGTCTCAGTCTCAGTATTCAGTTCCTCCTATTGGAAACTGAATACTGCGACTGTATACTATTTTTATTCTTCTAATCTAATATCTAGTCCTAAACCTTTCAATTCGTGCATAAGTACGTTGAAAGATTCTGGTAGTCCAGGATCTGGCATTGGCTCTCCTTTCACGATTGCTTCGTAAGTTTTAGCTCTACCAATTACATCATCAGATTTTACTGTTAAAATCTCACGTAAAGTACTTGATGCTCCATAAGCCTCAAGTGCCCAAACTTCCATCTCTCCAAAACGCTGTCCACCAAATTGTGCTTTACCACCAAGAGGTTGTTGCGTAATTAATGAATATGGTCCTATAGAACGCGCATGCATCTTATCATCAACCATATGTCCTAATTTCAACATATAGATAACACCTACCGTTGCTGGCTGATCGAAACGTTTTCCAGATCCACCATCATAAAGATATGTATGTCCGTAACGTGGAATTCCAGCTTCATCAGTAAATCCATTAATTTGTTCGATAGTTGCTCCATCAAATATAGGAGTCGCATATTTACGATCTAATTTTTGGCCTGCCCATCCAAGAACAGTTTCATAAATCTGACCAATATTCATACGAGATGGTACACCAAGCGGATTTAATACAATATCTACAGGTGTTCCGTCATCTAAGAAAGGCATATCTTCTTGACGAACGATACGTGCAACAATACCTTTGTTACCGTGACGTCCTGCCATTTTATCACCTACTTTTAATTTACGTTTTTTAGCAATATATACTTTCGCTAATTTGATGATACCTGCTGGTAACTCATCTCCTACTGAAATTGTAAACTTCTCACGACGTAAAGAACCTTGTAAGTCGTTTTCTTTAATTTTGTAGTTATGAATTAAATCTGCAACTAACTTGTTAGTATGGTCATCAGTCGTCCATTTTCCAGACACTAAATGCGCATAATCATCAACAGCATTTAACATTTTAAGTGTGAATTTTTTACCTTTTGGTAATACTTCTTCACCTAAATCGTTAAAAATACCTTGAGCGGTTTTACCGTTTACAATGTTGAATAATTTTTCGATTAAAATATCTTTTAAATCGTCAAATCTTCTATCGTATTGCGCTTCTAAAGCTAAAATATCATCTTTATCTTGCGCTCTTTTACGCTTATCTTTTACTGCTCTTGCGAATAATTTTTTCTCAATAACAACACCATGTAATGATGGAGACGCTTTTAATGAAGCATCTTTTACATCACCAGCTTTATCACCAAAGATAGCACGTAATAATTTTTCTTCTGGTGTTGGATCTGATTCTCCTTTTGGTGTAATTTTACCAATAAGAATATCGCCAGGCTTAACCTCGGCACCAATACGAATCATCCCGTTTTCATCTAAATCTTTAGTAGCTTCTTCAGAAACGTTAGGGATATCATTAGTTAATTCTTCATTACCTAATTTAGTATCTCTAACCTCTAAAGAATACTCATCAATATGAATAGATGTGAATATATCTTCGCGTACTACTTTTTCAGAAATTACAATCGCATCCTCAAAATTATACCCTTTCCAAGGCATAAAGGCTACTTTCATATTTCTACCAAGTGCTAACTCTCCTTTTTGAGTGGCGTAACCTTCACATAAAACTTGTCCTTTAGTTACTTTATCACCTTTAACTACAATTGGTTTAAGGTTGATAGAAGTTCCTTGATTTGTTTTTCTGAATTTTACTAATTGATATGATTTAATATCACTATCAAAACTTACAGCAGCTTGATCTTCTGTACG
Source organism: Algibacter sp. (assembly GCA_039985655.1). GTDB lineage: Bacteria > Bacteroidota > Bacteroidia > Flavobacteriales > Flavobacteriaceae > Postechiella. The sequence continues at coordinate 145,808 of JBDWSF010000014.1, forward strand.
GTCGTATCTAATTTTTATTTCGTTTGCATCAACATAAAGTACTTCTCCTGTTCCTTCAGCATTAATTAATACTCTAGAATCCGAAGCGACTTGACGCTCTAAACCTGTACCTACAATTGGTGCATCTACTCTTAATAATGGAACGGCTTGACGCATCATATTAGATCCCATCAAGGCTCTATTCGCATCATCATGTTCTAAGAACGGAATTAATGAAGCAGATATAGATGATATTTGGTTTGGTGCTACATCTGTATAATGTAATCCAGAAGGATCAATTACAGGGAAGTCACCTTCCATTCTAGCAATTACCTTATCATGTAAAATTTTACCGTCTTCGTCAACTTTAACAGTTGCTTGAGCGATTAATTTATCTTCTTCTTCTTCTGCACTTAAATAGGTCGGTTCATTTTTAATATCTACAACACCTTCAGTTACTTTTCTATATGGTGTTTCAATGAATCCCATAGAGTTCACTTTAGCAAATACTGAAAGTGAAGAAATTAAACCAATATTTGGTCCCTCTGGTGTTTCAATAGGACATAAACGCCCGTAGTGTGTATAGTGAACATCACGAACCTCGAAACCTGCTCTTTCTCTAGATAAACCTCCAGGTCCAAGAGCTGATAAACGACGCTTATGCGTAATCTCTGCTAATGGATTCGTTTGATCCATAAACTGAGATAACTGGTTTGTTCCAAAGAAAGAATTAATTACAGACGATAATGTCTTAGCATTAATTAAATCTATAGGTGTAAACACCTCGTTATCACGAACGTTCATACGCTCACGAATCGTACGTGCCATACGCGCTAAACCAACACCAAATTGAGAAGATAATTGCTCACCAACTGTACGTACACGACGGTTAGATAAGTGATCAATATCATCAATCTCTGCTTTAGAGTTAATAAGCTCGATTAAGTATTTAATAATAGTAATGATATCTTCTCTGGTAAGCACTAACTTATCCATTCCAATATCTAACTGTAATTTCTTGTTCATTCTATAACGACCTACTTCTCCTAAAGAGTAACGTTGGTCAGAAAAGAATAATTTATCTATAATACCACGTGCTGTTTCCTCATCTGGCGGCTCAGCATTACGTAATTGTCTATAGATATGCTCAACAGCCTCTTTTTCAGAGTTTGTTGGATCTTTTTGAAGTGTGTTATGTATAATTGCATAATCACCTTGTTCTGCAGTTTCTTTATGTAAAAGAATTGTCTTTACTTCTGCATCAAGAATTTCTTCAATATTTTCTTTATCTAAAATGGTATCACGATCAAGCACAATCTCGTTACGCTCGATTGATACAACTTCACCAGTATCTTCATCAACAAAATCCTCATGCCATGTATTTAAAACACGTGCTGCTAATTTTCTTCCTAAGTACTTTTTTAATCCAGATTTTGAAACTTTAGCTTCTTCTGCTAAATCAAAAATCTCTAAAATATCTTTATCACGCTCAAAACCGATAGCACGGAAAAGCGTTGTAACTGGTAATTTTTTCTTTCTATCAATGTAAGCGTACATCACTTGGTTGATGTCTGTAGCAAACTCAATCCAAGATCCTTTAAATGGTATAACCCTAGCTGAATATAACTTTGTCCCATTTGCATGGAAAGACTGACCAAAGAAAACCCCTGGTGAACGGTGTAATTGAGATACTACTACACGTTCTGCACCATTGATACAAAATGTACCAGAAGGTGTCATGTAAGGTATAGTCCCTAAGTACACATCTTGAACAATGGTTTCGAAATCCTCATGTTCAGGGTCTGTACAATATAACTTTAACCTTGCCTTTAGCGGAACGCTATAAGTAAGTCCTCTTTCAATACACTCATCAATAGCATATCTTGGTGGGTCTACAAAGTAATCTAAAAATTCTAAAACAAATTGATTACGTGAATCAGTTATTGGAAAGTTCTCCATGAAGGTATTGTATAAACCTTCATCTCCTCTTTCTTCAGATTTTGTCTCTAATTGGAAAAAATCCTGAAAGGATTTGATCTGGATATCCAAGAAATCTGGATATTCAGTTTTATTTACAATAGATGAGAAATTTAATCTTTCAGCTTGTTTTGATAACATCAATGGACGGAATTATGATTAAAAAAAAATTAATAGTATATATAAACTATTATATACACAAAATGGTTTAGGTCTTGAAGCACATGCTTCAGACCTAAACCCTTGTATTGTTGAGTTGTTAAGCTTACTTAACTTCTACCTCAGCTCCTGCTTCTTCTAAAGATGCTTTTAAAGCTTCAGCTTCATCTTTAGTTACAGCTTCTTTGATTGCACTTGGTGCATCATCAACTAAACCTTTAGCTTCTTTTAAACCTAAACCAGTTAATTCTTTAACTAATTTTACAACTGCTAATTTAGAACCACCAGCGGCTTTTAAGATAACATCAAATTCAGTTTGAGCTTCAGCTTCATCACCACCTCCAGCAGGACCAGCAACAGCAACTGCAGCAGCAGCAGCAGGCTCGATACCATACTCATCTTTTAATATAGTTGCTAACTCATTTACTTCTTTTACAGTAAGGTTAACTAATTGTTCTGCGAAATCTTTTAAATCTGCCATTTTTCTATCGTTTTAATAAATTTTAATAATATAATTGTAATTAAGTGCGTACTATTTAAATACTATTCTGACTTCTCAGATAGTGTTTTAAGGATACCTGCAATTGTTCCTCCACTTGATTTAAGTGCAGAAATAACGTTTTTAGCAGGAGATTGTAATAATCCAACAATCTCTCCAATCAATTCTTCTTTAGATTTGATATCGACTAACATATCCAATTGGTCGTCTCCTAAGTAAACTGACTCTTCAATAAAAGCACCTTTTAATAAAGGTTTTTCAGATTTTTTTCTGAATGCTTTAATTACTTTAGCAGGAGCGTTTCCTGTTTCAGAATACATAACCGAAGTGTTTCCTTTCAATATTGAAGGAAGGTCTCCGAATTCTCTATCTGAAGCTTCCATTGCTTTTTCTAACAATGTATTTTTAACTACAGCTAACTGTATATCTGCTTTAAAACAAGCACGACGTAAGTTAGACGTTGCAACCGCGTTTAATCCCGAAATATCCGTTAAATAGATATTTGCATTATCGGCTAATTGTGTAGTTAATTCTTTAATTACTTGTGATTTTTCTTCTCTAGTCATAATAAAAGTTTTTAACTAATTAACCAATTTTAGGATCAACAGCTAAACTAGGGCTCATTGTAGAAGACATAAAGATGCTTTTTACATAAACACCTTTTGCCGCTGTTGGCTTTAGTTTCATTAATGTTGTTAATAATTCGTTTGCATTATCTGCAATCTTATCTGCACTAAATGATGCTTTACCTACTGCAGCGTGAACGATACCTGTTTTATCAACTTTAAAGTCAATTTTACCAGCTTTCACCTCTGTTACAGCTTTAGCAACATCCATAGTTACAGTTCCTGTTTTTGGGTTAGGCATTAAACCACGAGGACCTAATACACGTCCTAAAGGACCTAATTTACCCATTACACTAGGCATAGTAATAATAACGTCAACATCTGTCCAACCACTCTTGATTTTATCAAGGTACTCGTCTAAACCAACGTAATCTGCTCCTGCTTCTTTAGCTTCCGCTTCTTTGTCTGGAGTAACTAATGCTAGTACTTTTATATCTTTACCAGTACCATGTGGAAGAGACACTACACCTCTTACCATTTGGTTTGCTTTTCTAGGATCAACTCCTAAACGTACAGCTAAATCAATAGATGCATCAAACTTTGTATTGGTAATTTCTTTTATTAGCGCTGACGCTTCTTCAACAGAATAAATTCTTCCTTTTTCTATTTTAGCTGCAGCTTCTTTTTGCTTTTTTGTTAATCTTGCCATTTTTTAATGTCTTTAATAGATTAAGAAGGGAATTGCCCTGTTACGGTTATACCCATTGATCTTGCGGTACCAGCTATCATTCTCATTGCCGACTCGATTGTAAATGCATTTAAATCTACCATTTTGTCTTCAGCGATTGTTTTAACTTGATCCCAAGAAACTTTAGCTACTTTTTTTCGGTTTGGCTCTCCAGATCCCTTCTTCACTTTTGCTGCTTCCATTAACTGGACAGCTGCCGGTGGAGTTTTAATTACAAAATCAAATGATTTGTCTTTGTAAACAGATATAACAACTGGTAATACTTTACCAGCTTTATCTTGGGTTCTAGCATTGAATTGCTTACAGAACTCCATGATGTTAACACCAGCGGCTCCTAAAGCGGGTCCAACCGGTGGCGATGGATTCGCAGCACCTCCCCGAACTTGTAACTTAACTACTTTACCTAATTCTTTTGCCATTTTTAATAATTTAATTTTTGATGTTATCTTTCTTTTGGAAGCGAAAGACTCATCGGTCTTAATTGTAACACTATTATACTTTTTCTACTTGCATATAACTTAACTCTAATGGTGTTTTTCTTCCAAAAATCTTAACCATTACTTCAAGCTTGCGTTTTTCTTCATTAATATTTTCAACAGTTCCATCAAATCCATTAAATGGACCATCTATAACTTTTACTGTTTCTCCTTTTGTAAATGGTATTGATACATTTACATTTTCATCAACAGCTAATTCATCAACCTTACCTAACATTCTGTTTACTTCAGATTGTCTTAATGGCACAGGATCTCCACCTTTAGTTTCACCTAAAAAACCAATAACGTTAGTAACCGACCTTATTATATGGGGAACTTCTCCAGTTAAATTTGCTTGAACCATTATATATCCAGGAAAGAATACTTTTTCTTTTTGGATTTTTTTTCCATTACGGATTTGAATTACTTTTTCTGTTGGAACTAATACTTGATCAACATAATCTGTTAAACCTAAACGAGCAATTTCATTCTCGATATATGTTTTGATTTTGTTTTCTTGACCACTTACGGCTCTAACAACATACCATTTCTTTTCACTTACCTCTGACATAGTTTTTCGTTTTAACCGTTAATCCACTCAAAGTAAGTTGTAATAACTTTACTGAAAACAGTATCTATTCCCCATATTGCAAGGGAAAATATAATTGAAAATACAGCAACTAAAATGGTTAAACGCTGTGCTTCTTCCCATACAGGCCACGTCACGTTATTTTTTAGTTCTCCAAACGATTCTTTTATATAATTTACTATTCCAGCCATTTATATTTTGTTTTAAACCGAATAAAAAGCTCAACTTATAAGGAGGCTTTTTATTCTTTGTAATTCAATCGAAAACACTTTAAAAGTAATTTTCATTTATAATGCACGGGCGGAGAGACTCGAACTCCCGACACCTGGTTTTGGAGACCAGTGCTCTACCAACTGAGCTACGCCCGTAAACATAAGTCAAGGTATTCCGTAAAAACGAAATACCTTAGCTTATTATTTATTTAGAATGTTATTCTATAATTTCAGTTACCTGACCTGCACCTACAGTTCTACCACCTTCACGGATAGCGAAACGTAAACCTACATTCATTGCTATTGGTTGAATCAACTCAACATGTATCGTTAAGTTATCTCCAGGCATAACCATTTCAACTCCATCAGGAAGTGCAATGTTACCAGTAACATCAGTTGTACGTACGTAGAACTGTGGACGGTAATTGTTATGGAATGGTGTATGACGACCACCTTCTTCTTTCTTAAGGATATAAACCTCAGCTTTAAATTTAGAGTGAGGAGTTACAGAACCTGGCTTACAAATTACCATACCTCTAGAAATCATTGATTTCTCAATACCTCTTAATAAGATACCTGCGTTATCTCCAGCTTCACCTCTATCTAATATTTGACGAAACATTTCAATACCTGTAATAGTAGATGTTAATTTTTCAGCACCCATACCAATAATCTCTACAGGATCTCCAGTATTAGCAATACCAGTCTCAATACGACCAGTTGCTACTGTACCACGACCTGTAATAGAGAATACATCTTCAATAGGCATTAAGAAATCTTTATCAACCTCTCTTAAAGGCTCTTCAATCCATGCATCTACAGCTGCCATTAATTCCATTACTGAATCAACCCACTTTTGTTCACCGTTAAGTGCACCTAAAGCAGAACCAGCAATTACAGGACCATTATCTCCATCGTACTCATAGAAAGATAATAAATCTCTGATTTCCATATCTACTAATTCAAGTAATTCTTCATCATCAACCATATCCACTTTATTCATGAATACAACCATACGAGGAATACCTACTTGACGTCCTAATAAGATGTGCTCACGAGTTTGTGGCATAGGACCATCTGTAGCAGCAACTACTAAAATAGCACCATCCATTTGAGCAGCACCAGTAACCATGTTCTTTACGTAATCCGCGTGACCTGGACAGTCAACGTGAGCGTAGTGACGATTTGCTGTTGCATATTCAACGTGAGATGTATTAATTGTTATACCCCTTTCTTTCTCCTCTGGAGCATTATCAATTTGATCGAAATCTTTTGCTTCTGATAAACCTGCATCAGCTAATACTTTAGTAATAGCAGCAGTTAAAGTTGTTTTACCGTGATCTACGTGTCCAATTGTACCAATGTTTAAGTGTGGTTTTGAACGATCGAAAGTTGCCTTTGCCATGTTTTAATAATTTAATCTTAGTTATATAATAATAATTTTATGTACTCTTTTTTTCTAGCACTACAATAGAGCCAATGACGAGAATTGAACTCGTGACCTCTTCCTTACCAAGGAAACGCTCTACCCCTGAGCTACACCGGCGTAAAGTTTTTAATTTCCTATTCTTTCAACACATCTTATAATAAAGATTCTAATTAAAAGAAGAGATTCCTGCCTTCGCAGGGGTTTTGAGCGAGAGACCGGGTTCGAACCGGCGACATTCAGCTTGGAAGGCTGACGCTCTACCAACTGAGCTACTCTCGCATTATTTAAGTTTAATCCCTTTTTTAAAACTGCTGGCGATTTAAAAAAAGTGGGGAGAGCAGGATTCGAACCTGCGAAGACGTAGTCAGCAGATTTACAGTCTGCCCTCGTTGGCCGCTTGAGTATCTCCCCAATTAAACTTATTTCAATATTTTAAAGAACTTAAGCCCTCAGATGGACTTTCGTCCTAAATCAATCTACTTTCATAAGTATATCGATTCCTTTGCGCTATTCAATATTTCAGAGCCGATGGAGGGACTCGAACCCACGACCTGCTGATTACAAATCAGCTGCTCTAGCCAGCTGAGCTACATCGGCTTTTTCTCTTTTTTTAACATAAAAAAAAGTCCGCTATTTCTAACGGACTGCAAATGTATATATTTATTTAATTATTCAAAACATTTTTTTGATAATTTTTCTATAAATGTGCTCTTAATTTTTCTTTTCGCTTTTTTAATTGTCTTTCTAACGAAGAAACAGCACTATCAACCCCTTCTTCAAAACTTTTACATTGCTTTTTAACGATAAAACTATCTCCTGGCACACTTACTCTTGCTTCAAATATTTTGTTTTCTTTATCACTTGCATTTCCTAATTTCAAAAAAACGTCTGACTTTATGACTTTATCATAAAACATATCTAACTTATCCATGCGTTTTTGGATAAAATCTATCAATTTTTGATCTGCATTAAAATTAACTGATTGCGTGTTCACTTTCATACTCTATATATTTGGTTAGACAATAATTTGTTACTGTATTACTTTTTACTTCTTGGGTGTGCTTTTAATTGCACTTTTTTTAATTCGGCTATACTGTTATGTGTATAAATTTGAGTAGCAGCTAAACTGGAATGTCCTAGAAGTTCTTTTACAGCATTTAAATTAGCACCTTGATTAAGCAAATGTGTTGCAAAAGAATGTCTTAATATATGTGGACTTCTTTTCACTTTTGCAGATGCCTTTCCAAAATAATCATTTATTACTCTATAAACAAGTGTTTCATATATTTTAACGCCTTTTTTTGTTAAAAACAAAATTTCGGCATCATCTATATTCGGTAAACGGCCTCGCACTTCTAAATATTCTTTTATCGTTTTTACTACAGATGGTAATAACGGAAGTAATCTTTCTTTATTCCTCTTCCCTAACACTTTTAACATTTTATTATTACTACTAATACTTTCTAGCTTTAGCTCGACTAATTCTATACGACGTATTCCTGTTGAATAAAATAATTCTATAATTAACTTATTACGAAAACCTTCGAAATCATCCTGAAAATTAAGTGCGTCTAAAACCGTTTCTATTTCTACTTGCGAAAACGGAATTTGTATTTTTTTGCTTGTTTTAAGTGCTTTGTGTTTTGCTAAAGGGTTTTCTTGAATATCACCCACCTTTAAAAGAAACTTATAGTAGGTATTTAATGCAGATACTTTTCTGTTGATACTTCGATTTGAAATTTCACTTTCTACAAGTAAAACAATCCAACTTCTTATTTGTGGGTAGTTAACTTCATTGATTGATTCAGAATCGTATTCTTTTAATATGAATTCTGAAAAAGAATCTAAATCACTTTGATACGCCTTTACCGTTAATGCCGAATAGTTTTTTTCGAGCAATAAATAATCTGTAAACGATTTAAAGGTCATAATTAATGTTGGTTGTTCTTGTTGGTTAAATATAAAAGTTAAAAGTTTATGGTGCAACTTTAAAGACATTATATAATGATACGATTAGCCTGTTATTCAATTTGATTCTTTATATCTAACGATTTCGAGTGATTTCGACTTTTTTGTTGGAGTTGTTTCGAGAACTTTTTTTAGGGCGTTACCACAAGGGTCGGGCTTTCCGCTGTATCTTTTTTAAACGTCATTGCGAGGACGAAAGGACGTGGCAATCCGTTAAATATTAGTTCTTATCAAACTTAGTAGCACTCTATTTTAAAAAAGGATGTCGCTGCAATCCCTAACGCATTTATCCGCTTACTTTATTTTTAAACTGAAAGTTGGTTTGTTTTTGGAGAGGTTTGTTTAGCGGTTAATATAAGAAACGTATCGCAGATGATAAGCACTTTTGTTTCGGATTAATTATTAATATAGAATTCTATTAGTTCATCAATTTTAAAATTAGAATACTTAGAATTCATTAGGTTACTAACAAACTTAACATTAGAAATTTCTTTTGAAATATTAACACTTTCAATCTTAGGAATTTCAACTGACTTATAGAGTTTTAATGATTCTTTGGCTAATTCGTAGTCGAATTTGATTTGATTAATTTTTTCAACATCAACGCCTAAAATCGAATAAACTAAAAGATGTAGTTTTTCTTTTTGTTTGGGGAAGTCATTGATTTTATTGTTTATTCTGTTCAACAAATCAATTATACTAACACCTCCGGCATTAATATTTATGAGAATAGAAACAATGACAATATCTGTATCGATTATTGGGTTCAGTTGATCTGAACTAAAATGATGTGTTCTTACATTTGTTGAGGAACTCTTTACTTCTAATCGTAATTTCCCAAAACTAAAATCAAATTTTTCTTCTGGAATACTATGCCAACCATTAATTAGGTTTTCTGGAAAATCTGATTGTTCGATTAAAAATAATTCAGCCCAAAGACCTTGTAAAGATTTTCTTGGTGTCTCTTTTAAGGCTTTGAATAGCTCAATAAATTTTCCAACAATATGTTTTATTTTTTTATTAGAAGGGGTTTGACCGAGTGATTTTATCAAAACTTGGCAAGTGCTTAGAAAAATGCCTTTTACATCATCATTTTGACCAATATATGAAACAACAGAAAAGTTGTTATGTGTTAATTTTTTGTCTGATTCTATTTCACATCTAAGATTGTGGGAAACTTTAATGTTAAATAAATTTTGATTTGCAACAAAAAAATCTTGATTCTGTTCTGAAATAAATATTAAAAGACTTGGGTTATCTGCACAATTTTTTGCTATTCTATGGTTTTCATAATCTTTAATGGCCTTTGCAGAATAAGAGTTTGAATTCTGATTCTTAGGCAATAACAGTTTATCATATATTTCTTTTAAATCAATCATTAATTTTAGAGATTAATGATTGGGAAAGACGAGCAGGAACCCATACAGCAATAGTTATTATATTTTCGTGCTCAGTGTCCCTAAAGTCAAGGTTATGTACTTGAACTGTTAGGGAATCCTCAGATTTTATTTTTTCGTCTCCTGGATATACAACTTCTCCTGTTCTTGGATTTTTACCTTGAAACAATTGTTGAATTTCATCTTTCTTTAAACGTCTTGTTCTTGCGTTACCTTTCGCTATTAAATAAACAAAACTATCCTCCGGAGGAAATTCATCAGTATATAAGTCTATAACGGACTTTAAATTAGTGTATGTTGTTGAATCTGTCTGTCTTGTAAATTTTAACTCATTCAAAAAATCTTTAAATAAATCTTTTAAAGGAATTTTAGCTATGAGATGCTTTTGTTCAGCAGTTCTGTCTTTATGTCCATCATCTTCTGAAAAATTTGATTTATATTTTTCAATAAAAGCATTAAATACTTTCCTATTACTTTCAATAATAATTTCACTATCGTGTGGAGCTTTAATTCTGACCCATTTATTACCAAAAGCTGTCCTTGTTAAGTCTTCAGAAAGCACGTTTGTTCTTGTCAACCTAAACATTTCATTTAGTACAAATCTTCTTTCCATTTCGTTTAGATGCTGACCTGAAAGTTTATGTTCAAATAGCTTTTTTCGGATATCCTCTTCGTGATTTACATACTCACTAAATAGATGAATATTTTCTGCATCTAGATATACACGGCAATGACCTAAAAAGTCTTTTTTATAGCCAAAGAAGCGAGCTCGTTGCTGAATGGTATCCGCATTTCCAACACCCATACTTCTTGGCATATAGGTTATTGTTAAACCCTCAACTGTAAAGCCTCTATCCATAGCTTGACCACCAACAAGAATGAAAGAATAATTACTATTCCAATCAACTGAACTTCCCGCTCTCGAATTTAATTGTTCAACAGCTGTATTGCTAATATTATGACCTAAAGTTTCTAAAAGCATCTCAAAAGATTGTATTTCAGGTGCATTTGCTTTTAAATCTTTATAAGCTTCCCTAAATTCTGAAATTATTTGCTGTTTAGTTTCATCATTGTCATTACGTTCCAATAACACCTTTTCCCAAAGACTTTTAATATGCATTACCCAATCATAGTAAGTATTGTGTTCTTCCACTAATCTAGACGGATGAACCATCATAGAACGATTTTTAGGATTTCCTTTTTTAGTTCCCAGTAAGCGACCAGATGTAACACTCAAAAAGAAAACTCGCATTGCTTCTTTTAAAGTTTCTGGAGCTTCTTCAAATACATTATCATCATTGTAAATTTCAGAATATGGAATATTTCTAACTATAAAATGATTCTCTTGACAGAAAGCTCGACCACCAGTATATTTTTCACCAGGAGTTAAAAGCTGAATAAAGTTAGGAGAAAGGTTATCTAAAATATTAATAAACAAGGGAGCTTGTGGAGTAGCAGTATATTGAATAAAAGTGTGATGTGGCAAAATACTTTTTAAATCTCTAATTCTACGATAAATAGTACTCATTTGAATTTCGGTAAGTACTTCTCCTTTTCGTTCTCTTCTTGTATTTGAGCTAGCTCTCGTATTCATACTTGCTTGGTCACCTTCATCATCTATTATCAATGTTGGGACGTTTGATAAATCAAGTTTTTTAAGGACAGAAAGTAAGTTTTTTAAATGACTTGTATTTTTCATTACTGTAATCAGTAATGTTTTTTTAAAATCATCAGGTGTATTAGCTTTTTTCCAATTTTGAAGTTCTCTTTGAATAGTGTTTTTGTCCTGTGGATTTCTAATTGGGTCTTTTGGATTGTTAAGCATCACCCATTTTCTATGAAAACCTTGATTTATATCTAAATCATTTTGCAATCTATTAAAAGATTGATTAACTAGATTTGTTGAAATGCCTGCTAACACTATTACTATTTGATAGTTATTGTCTCTCGCTAAAGCCGTTAATGTTGTAAAAGAAAGGGTTTTTCCACTTTGTACGTAGCCAAAAACTAAACCAGTATCATTGTTCGTTTCTTCATTAGGATTACCACATAATTTCATAATGTGATAAGTTTCTTCTTTTACTTTTTCTTTGGCACCTGCATCATCACCAAAAATTTTAGTTAATAATTTTTCAGATTCTTCACCATATTCTGGTGTCCAATTATCACCATTTAAAAGATTTGACATAATGTTTATATTTTCAATTTTAGACATAGCTATAATTTTGAAAGAGAACCAAGTAAAAGGTCATTCATATTGTTTCTTAATTCTGTTACGGGAGCTCCTGATTTTTTTACAATTATTTCTGAAAGACCTAATGCAACTACTAAACGTAAAACTGGTTCAATTACTTTATGGTCATCACCAGCAAATTCAACCATAAACGGATGAATAAGTGATAGTCGGACACCTATATTTTTATAGTTTGCGTCTTTCTCTAATATTAAATGGTCGCCAACTTGAATTAACTCATTAATTGTTTCATCATATGATAATTCAATATGAACCATATAATCAATGTTAGAAATATTTAACGGGAATTTTTTGTGATAAGATTTTGCAACTTCCTCTAATGAAGATTCCTCAACAATATTTGAAGTTGGTTTTGAAACAACAGCTTGAACGTCCTTTGCTATATTATCTTGGATTTTATCAGTTGTATTATCAACTACTTTTTGAGATACTTTTTCATAATTCTTAGCACTTTCTCGAACTCTATACTTATCAGCTTGTTTTAAAATAGGTATTGAATTTTCGCTTTCAAGTTCATCTTTTAATAGTTCTAAAAATGCTTCCATATTATCATCCCATTGAAACCCATCTTTTGTGTGACTTACATTAAACCCTTCCAAATGTAATTCGCCAAACAACCTTTTATATCTATGACTTCCTAAAGAGCCTGATAATCTAGGAGGTCGAAATCCTTCATCATTGTCAGCACTTCCCTCGATTACTCTCCCTCTTCTAAATAGAGCGAAACCACTATCTCTAACAGACATTGTTTCCATAATGGCAATAAAGCCTTTGGCTTTCAATTTGTCTCCTTTATGGTCATTTCCAAAATCAAATTCGACTTCTTGTTTCCAATTGATTTTTTCTGCACTTGGAGTTTCAAAATATGCTGTATTTAAAATTTTGGGAGTTTCATGTTCTAGTTTTTCACCATTTATGTATAAATCTAAAATTTCTCTTTTGAAGAAATCTCTGTAAATACTAGCTAAATGCCTTTTTACTTTCCCGAGTCCTCTACGAATAGGCATTTTTTCCTCAATATCAAATAGTGTAATTAAGGTATAATGAGAGTTTGAATTTGCTTCTTTAGTTTCAATTTGAAGTTCCTGTATTTTGTCTTTTACTATTTTTGAAATGTCAAAATTAACTTTACGTTCTACATTTTCATTGATTGCCGTTGTTTTTGCTTGCCATTTATTAGAAAACCAACAAGCTGCCGATTTCATACCCATTCCAAATTCTGATAAACGAGTATTATCAGGAGGTAATTCAGCTGTTCTAAATGCTCTTTGGTAATCATTATAATGAATACCAGCAGCATTATCTTTTATAGTTATTTTCTTGTTATTTGTATCGAATTCAATATCCACTCTTAATTTGAAATCATCTCCTTCAATTTTTATTAACTCCTTTTCATTTTTTAAAAAGCTATCAATTGCGTTGTCAATAAATTCCGCTAATGCATAATAGGGTTTATAATTGAGGTGTTTTAAAACGGAAAGAATTGTTACACCCGGACGGATGTTTACATTATTCAATTCTTTCATAATCTAATTTACTTTTGTTAATATCATTTATTTTATGCTCACTTGCTTCCTTTATATTTTTAAGAATATTTTTTTCTCCTGGTTTTACATGGATTAATTTTTCAGCAATTAATTCAACAACATGAGCATTAACAGCATTCCCAAGAGCTCCAAAACAGCTACCTAAATTTTCTGGTAATTTAATTCCATTTAAAGATTGTATTCTTGCTCCTTCACTTGGCGTAATATATCTGTTTTCCCAACCAATGATAGGTATTTGAGTACTAACAGTAACTAATGAAGGGAAGAAATCAGTTTTTTTAATCCTTACTCCTGAGCCTCTGAACTGTATTATATATTTTGATAGATCTCTTTCTCCTCCCTGAACATTCCATTCAAATTTTTGCCAACTAGACACACCTAAATCTCTTATTTTTTCTACAATTGGTTTAAGTTCATTTTCATATTGTAGATAGAATGCTCTATTACTTCTTATGTAATGTTTTTTCCAATTAGGAAAAGGAATTTGTTTATCTGTTTCTTTATCTAATTGATTTTTTTTAGCATAATTTGGTAACCTTTCAAGTTTATCGTTAAAAGACATCCCTCTAAGTGGAATTCCGAAAGACCCTTTTCTTCTACCTAATAATTGATTTGATGACCTAAATGGTATTTCATCTTCAAATGGGTAAGTTGCACCAAATTCCATCGCCCATATAGGAAAACTTGGTAATTTATCATCTTTAGGAATTGTATTAATGAACTCTTGCCATAACTTAACAACATTTATTTTTTCTTTCTCAAGTTTTGTTGCGTCAGATGGTGTTTTATCTAAAAAATCAAAAATTGATTCTGTTGAATTTCTTTCTTCAGGCCAAGTAAAATGATCTAAATTAGTCCTTTTACCAACTATAAAAATTCGTTCTCTATGCTGTGGTATTCCAAGGTTATGAGGTGACAGTATTTTTTTATCAATTGAGTAACCTAATACATTTTCTAATTTATTTTTTATATACCTCCAAGTATTAAAATTATCATGGCTTTCAAGGTTTCTAACATTTTCTAAAATGAAATATTCAGGCTTGTGATAATCAATAATATCTACTAATTTATCAAAAAGATTACCATTTTTTTTATCATGAAGCCCTAGCTGATCTCCTGCTTTAGAAAAAGGTTGACAAGGAAAACCTGCACATAAAACATTAAACGGGGGAATCTTTTCTACTTCAATTTTAGTGATATCCCTATTTACAAGAATATTAAAGTTTTTTTCGTATAATTTTGCTAAATGTTCTTTCTTTTCACTAGCAAATACACATTCATGTCCAAGCTTTTCAAGAGCGACATGAAATCCACCTAATCCTGCAAACAAGTCTATAAATTTCAATTTGTCTTTAATCATTTTTATAATCACTCTCAGTTAATAAATCTCTTGCATCAACATTGAGTATCTCTGCGATTTTATATAGCACTTCTATTCTTGGTTGTTGCCTGTTTTGTGAATAAGCATTTACCATATTGTAACTTTTTCCGAGTTTTTCAGCTAACCAAGTTTGCTTTATTCCTTTTTGTTCCAACACTTCCTTAATTCGGTTCATTTCAGACGTTATTTTATTCCGCTAATTTAAATAAGTTATTTTATTTATCTCAAAAAACTGTGTGTAAAATGTAAATATTATGTTCGATTTAGCGTTGATAAAAACGGCTCTTTTGTTTTTTTTATGTGTAAGTTTTAAAAAAAAGGTATGAAATCGTTTTAATGTTTAATATCCAGAGTTAAACGAAGGTAGACGATTTTTTTTACAAAGTCAAGTGGTATTTTAATTTATAGGAGATTAAAATAATCAAAAAAAGGATTGTATTTATGTTTAAACTATAGAAATCCTTAACGCAAGTAAAGCAAACACGAACATAGGCTCTATATAAACCCTCCTAATTTCGAATAAATCGAAATTGTCCTCCCTTAAAAAATAAGGGAGAAGCAAGTATTATTCATGTTTTTAGGGCTGGTTAAAATATGAGTAGTAACCTTTTTTCAAAATACGTGTTCTTAGTTATTCCTTAAATTTTGAGCAAAAAAATTCCCGCGATAGCGGGAATTGAGTTTTATTTTGATTTAAAAGCTATTATAAATTTTCTGCATCTCTTAATCCTTGAACGTATTGTGCTTTTTGAACTTGAACTCTACGTGTAACTGAAGGTTTGTTAAACTGCTTGCGTGTATGTAATTGACGCTTCGCTCCCGTTTTCATAAACTTTTGTTTAAAACGTTTTAACGGTCTTTCTATATTTTCTCCTTCTTTAACTTGTATTATTAGCATAGTGCCTTAACCTCCTCTCTTTTAATATTTTTGTGGCGGCAAAGATAAAAACAATTGTTAATTAACAATTAAAAATTGATAATTATTTTATGTTCTTGACTTGTATTCGTTTACCTTTTCTAGCAAAATAATTTTGAACAATCTTATCTAGATAAACTTTTGAATTAACACATTCAAAATCTAACCTGTTTGGAAGTTCAGCAAATAACGGAATACCTCTCCCTAACAAATAAGGGATTATTGTTATGGTCATTTCGTCTATTAAATCTTCTTTCAAGAAACTTTGAATTGTTTTACCGCCATCGATATACAGGCTATAGTATCCTTTTTCATGAATCTGATCAAGAATTCCTGTTAAAGTTCCTTTTATAAGCACAACCTTATCTTTATATTTATCAGGAACACGAGTCAAACTATTGCTTAATACAAAAACAGGTTTTTGGTAAGGCCAATCTATATCAAATCCACATACCGTCTCGAAAGTTTTACGTCCCATAACAAGTGCATCAATCTGAGAAATGAATTCGCTATATCCCATATCAATATTATCAGGATTAGCAATGGAATGCAACCAATCAATTCCTCCATTTTTGTCTGCAATATAGCCGTCTAAACTTGTTGCTATAAATACTTTGTTTTTCTTTTTCATGATTTCCCTAATGAGTACCAACGATTTCGATAAATACTAAATCTAGCAATTACACACCGCAAAAGCGATTGATGCGGCATACTTTTTAAAACTTGACAAGCCTTGAGTTTAATTTAGAACTAGGTTTTAACAAATCGCCACGTCGCTTACTCCTCGCGATGACGCTTTAAAAAATTGGGAGTCCTTCGACTGCGTTCAAGATAAACTTCAAGCCCGCCCCTTGCGGTAACGCCCAACTTTTCGACATAACTTTTATAAAATAT
Organism: Algibacter sp.; assembly: GCA_039985655.1. GTDB lineage: Bacteria > Bacteroidota > Bacteroidia > Flavobacteriales > Flavobacteriaceae > Postechiella. Next base: position 162,799 of record JBDWSF010000014.1, read on the forward strand.
CTAAACTGCTCGAAGTGACAACAATTAAGTTGCTGGCTTGTATTCTTTTTTATCAATAATCATTTTAGAAAGAATTTCTCGAAGAATCTCGGAAGTTCCTCCTCCTATAGGACCTATTCTGCTATCTCTTAACAGTCTAGCCATTGGGTAATCTTCCATATAACCGTATCCTCCTAAAAACTGCATGCATTCGTAAATGACTTTGTCGGCCATTTCTGTTGACTTCAGTTTAGATATTGTCGCTTCTTTAACAACGTATTTCCCTTGATTTAATTGATAGGCCACAGTGTAGTTATACTGTTTACAAATTTCCATATCAGAATATAAATCGACCAACTTATGTCTTAAAGCTTGATATTTGTCTAATGATTTTCCGAATGCAACACGTTCGGACATATAATTTGTAGCATATTTTAAAGCAAATTCTGCTCTGGCATGTGCATTAATCCCCATTACTAAACGCTCTAAAGCGAAGTGCTGCATGATATATGAAAAGCCTTGATTTTCTTCTCCCAAAAGATTAGCGGCAGGGATTTTAACATTATCAAAAGCAATTTCGGCAGTATCGGATGCGCGCCATCCTAACTTATCTAATTTTGTAGCAGTAATTCCTACGGTATCTCTGTCTACCACAAAAATGCTCATCCCTTTATTTCCTAATTCGGGATTACTTTTTGCAGCAATAACTAAATAATCGCTATAAACACCATTGGTAATAAATGTTTTCGATCCGTTTAGTAGATAATGGTCACCATTTTTAATAGCTGTTGTACGCATCCCTGCGACATCACTACCTCCAGATGGTTCTGTAATGCATAAACAACCAATTTTATCTCCAGCAATACTCGGTGCTAAATAATTTTGCTTAATCGTTTCATCGCCTTCGGCATTAAGATGCGTCATGGCTAAATAGACATGTGCCCATATGGCCGCTGCAAAGCCACCAGAATTTATTTTTTGAAGTTCTTCTTGAAGTATAACCGTATAGAAAAGATCTAAATTTAACCCACCATAAGCTTCTGGATAATTAATTCCAAAAAAGCCCATATCTCCGAATTTTTTCCAAATAAACCGATCTATAGTTCCTGTTTTCTCCCATTTATCTATGTGAGGGACAACTTCTTTTTTTAAAAAATCTGTTAAGCTTTCTCTAAAGAGATTATGTTCTTCTGTGAAGTACATATTATTCATACCTGTGGGTTTTAATCTATGAGCAAATATAATTGAATTATATCGATTTTATTTACGGGAAAGTCCTTTACTTTTATTAATTCATCTAAAGAATTATAACCTTCTCTTAATTGTCTGTATTCTACGATATAATGCGCCACATCGTAGTCTATATATTGTATGGTTACCAACTCATCAACAGTAGCACTATTCAATTTTATTTTATTAATTTTACGTGGTGTTTTCACTGTAAAATCATTTAAAATATTTGCTATGATTTCTGGCGTTAAACCATAAATTTCTTGTAGTTGCACATTTGCAATAAAACCACCTTTAAATTTATCTCTGTATTCTATAATTCTTTTTGAAAATGTTTCGCCAATACCATACACTTTTTGAAGTTGTTGCCCCGTAGCGGTATTCAAATCTTGTTTTTGAGCAACCGTTTTAGTTTTGGCAGTATAGTTTATTGTTGCTTGTTTAGCTTTAGGCTTTGTAACCCATTCAGGAAATTTAAAAAGTGGTGTTATTTTTTTTAATAATGAATCTGATACTTTTGTAACGTCTTGAAATTGTTTTACAGAATTAATCCATTTGTTTTGTTTTCTAAATGCGAGTAATCTATCGATTTCTTCGTTACTCATTCCTAAAGTTGATCCTTTATAATCTGTTATATAATTTGGATTAAACGGATATACTTTAGGTTTCTGTGCCTCATGTTGAACCAATCGTAATGAATCGATCTCTTTGGTGAATTTTGCTAGTTCGGTTTTATTAACCTCTATGTCTTCGGAAGAGAAATCGGCAAAAAAGTAAACGCATTGTAATATGATAATAATGATTACTAATAAAAAAATCCCATTTCGCTGATCTTTAGAAAAAGTGAAATGGGATTGCATATTATAAAAATTTTATATCTATAGTTAACTTGCCGACTTATGCCCTATTGCCGCTAAATATCTTTTTAGCTCTGCACGTACTTTAGGCGCTAATAATATCAGTCCTATAATATTTGGAAATACCATGGCAAAAATCATGGCATCTGAAAAATCTATAACAGAGTTTAAACTGGAAGATGCCCCAACGATTACAAAACCTAAAAACAAAAACTTATAAACTAAATCTGCTATTTTACCTTTTCCAAATAAATATTTCCACCCTTGAATACCATAATATGACCAAGAAAGCATTGTTGAAAATGCAAATAAGATAACTGCTATGGTTAATAGAATTGAAAAATTAGGAATGGCAGAATCAAATGCTACCGAGGTTAAATCAACCCCACCTAAACGATCTCCTGTACCATTCATAATAACATTGCTGCCTTCTAAATTCGCGTAGTTAAATAGGTTACTTTTTATATTTGTTATAATAATGACTAAAGCAGTCATTGTACAAATCACTACAGTATCAACAAAAGGACCAATAGATGCTACGATACCTTCACTAGCAGGAAACCTAGTTTTTACGGCTGCGTGAGCAATTGATGCCGATCCAACTCCTGCTTCATTAGAAAAAGCAGCACGTTGAAACCCAACAATCATAACGCCTATAACACCTCCTAATAAGGAATTGCTTTCAAATACTCCTGTCCATATTTGTCCAAAAGCCGCTGGAATAGCAGTAACATTCATAAAAATAATGACCAAAGCAGCGCCTACATACATAATCCCCATAAATGGCACTATTTTTTCAGTAACACGTCCTATTCTTTTTATACCGCCTATAATAACAACTGCTACTAAAGCAGCCATGATAAGTCCAACGAAAAAACCTTCATCTATACCAAATAATAAATTAAATTGTGCTGCTGCTTGGTTTGCTTGAAACATGTTTCCTCCTCCAAAGGAACCACCAACAACAAAAATGGCGTAAAGAACAGCTAAAACTTTTCCTAAAGCACCAAGGTTTTTTTCTTTTAATCCTTTTTTAAGATAGTACATGGGACCACCATAGATCTTACCATCTTCACCAACTTCTCTATATTTTACTCCTAAAGTCGCTTCAACCAATTTAGTCGACATTCCTAAAAACCCTGCTAAAATCATCCAAAACGTTGCTCCAGGACCACCAATGGCAATTGCTACAGCAACACCTGCTATATTTCCCAATCCAACAGTTGCGGAAAGCGCAGCTGTTAACGCTTGAAAATGAGTCACTTCACCAACAACACCCTCGGCTTGAGGACTTTCAAAAACATCGCCTCCAGGTGTTGAATCACCCGCTGCAACATCTACACTATGATGATCAACATCATCATACTTTCCTTTAGCTGCTTTTATGGCTACACTAAGTAATCTGACATTAGCAAACTTAAAATATAATGTAAAAAATAAAGCGCCTAATAAAAGAACAATCAATACAATAGGGACATCTTTACCTGCAATCTGAATCGGATAAAAAACAAAGCTACTGACGCCTTGCGAAAATGGTCCAAATTTGGCTTCTATATCTTCTTCTATAGAAGTTTCTTGTGCAAATGTTAATATTGGTAAAATTAAAGTGAGTATTGAAAGAAGATATTTCTTCATAGGAATTGTGAATTAATTAGTCTTTTATTGAAAGATTCTTATTAAAAGCTAGCAAGATGCTAAAAAAAATCGGTTTTTTAAAACGAAACCCATTAAAAAAGCAAAATACTTAGACGATATCGTATTCAGAATTTAAAGCGTCAATCTGCTCTGGTCTACCTAAAACAATAATTTTAGAATTTGGAGCCAGTTCTAATTCTGCTTCAGGGTTTACAACATAATCTCCTTTTTCATCTTTATAACCAATAACTGTGCACCCTGTCTTTTTACGTAAATCTAAATCTTTAATGGTTTTGATGGTATCATTTGTACTGTATAATTTTTCGACAGCAACTTCTTCAATATTAATATTAGATTTACCTACAATAGATAAATTATCAATAAATTCCATTAAACCAGGAACAACTACTAAAGATGCCATATGGTCTCCACCAATTTTATCTGGTAAAATAACATTATTGGCTCCTGCAAATTTGAGTTTCTCGTAAGACGACTCATGAGATGCTCTACTAATAATATTTATGTTTTTATTTATTTGCCGTGTTGATAGCACAACGAATAAATTATCGGCATCACTTGGCAGGGCAGAAATAAAACTTGATGCGCGTTCTATACCCGCTTGTAAAAGAACTTCATCTTCATTAGCATTTCCAATAACATAAGGCACATTATCAAATTGCAAACGCTCCTCAAGCTCCTTATTCTTTTCTATAACGACAAACGATTGATTGTGAGCTGACAATTTCCTTACCGTCTGCTTCCCATTTCTTCCGTAACCACAAACAACAACATGATTCTTAAAACTTTCAATTTTCTTTTGCATCTTTTTATGTTTTAATTCTTCAATATGATCTTTACTTAAAATATACTCTGTAATAATAGAAAGCGCATAACCTACAATAACGACACTGGCTAAAATTAAAAAAATGGTGAAAATTTTTGATTGATTATCTAACGGAACGACTTCTCCAAAACCAACGGTTGTCATGGTTATAACCGTCATGTAAAGTGCATCGATCCATGAATATCCCGAAATAATCATATACCCAGAAACACCTATTAGTAGCATAATTACCAATAAAAATATGGCCGTGTATATTTTGGTTCTAAAGAATTTTATAAGTGGGTTCATATATTCACTAACATCAATATAAAGTTAAAAAAGCAACTTTTCTTTTCTATAAATAATTCCACCTTTTAATTTAGGATTATAAATCGAAAACAGATGAGCGTTTGGTATACACTAAATCTTTTATTCGCATCCAGAAAGCCATAAATAAATAGAGCGCAAAACCAAAACCAACAGTTACAAAGGTTACATACATAAAAGACGTACGCACCACTTTGGCTCGAATACCAAATCGATCTGCAATACGCTGACAAACATAGTAACCATGCTTTTGAAAATATAGTAAAGGCTTGTAAAAAATACTCATGCTGCAAGTTACTACTTAGTTTATTTGTTTAAAAACTTATTTGTTTAAAAGTTTACTACCTATAGCACATTCTAAACATTTGTTTTTAGAACAGTATTCATTTTTAAGTTGAATAAGGCCTTGTGACCCTAAAGCTGAAGTCGAGACTTTTTTTAACGAATTAAACTTATCTATAATGCTGTTCTTTTCTGATTTTATTTCACTTATTAATTTGATAATGCTGTCGTCAATTTGTTTCCCTTGAGATTTCGCATAACTAAATTTTAATGGGATGATGGTATTGATTAATAACAAATCTACAAATGATTTTGTCAACACCTTTTTACTTCGTTTTGATACTTTATTGAACGTATAATGTGCTTCCCAAAAGGTTGATGTTGATACTGCAAACAAATTATAAAAATCGGTTAATGTATTGGTTTCTATAATTTTTGAAAATATATTTTGCTGACTTTGGTACAAACTCGCTAATTGAGACAATCTAACGGTTGGAAAATTTGGTGGTCGTAATCTAAAAAACTGAATTTGAGACACGCCTTTATTTGATAGTTTAAATTTCTGATTTAAAAAATTGTATTCCTTTATTAACTCCATGCTATAAGCATCTTCAACATCATGATCTAATAAATTGGCTTGCCCAAAAAGTAACGATTCTAACTGAGTTTGATTACTTTGAAGTTTTCTAATGATTAAAAAATCTATTGAATTTGCAAGACTTAAAAACGCTTCGCCATTAACTTTAGACCCAAAACTTTTGGTTAACATCTTAAACAAAACTGCCTCCCAATCATTTTTAGATTTTTTCAATAAAACACTTAGATCTAAAGCTTTTCGTTCTAAACGCTCAAAATATAAGCGTTCGAGCCAACTCTGAATAGTAAAATCGTCAATACTAGAGAAATCGTTTTCACAATTAATCCATGCTTTCGATTTAGAAAACAAAGTTTCGTAATTAGTTAATGCCTTTTTATTAATAAAGTGTTTCAATTCTAATGTTGGAATAACGGCATTGTCTTTTCTAAAAACATCGGTATCGTGTTCCCAGACCACATGTAAAATAACATTATCGTAGGCTTTATCTTTTTCGTGATTATGCACATACCAATCAGATGATTTTATATGAATCTCGACATTGCCCGCCCAAGTTTGATGTTCTATTTTTAATTGTGCATTAAAAAAATCGGGACCCGAATTTAAATTATGCTGACCAGCAGATAGAATCGAAATAGCTTCGTTATTCGATGTTTTAATTACAGCAATATCAAACTTTTTATATTGCCATATATAATGTAAAAAATCTTCTTGCATGTTTCGAAAGTATGAAAAATCGTTCTAAAAATCATTATTAAATCTCAGAAAACAAGTAGAATTTATTTAATTTTCAGAAAGAGAAACTCATTTTTGTTTACATTTAACTGATAATTCTAATTTATGAAAGAACTCACTCTTACAACGCCTGCTCTATTGTTTTCGGCTATATCTTTAATTATGTTAGCCTACACCAATAGGTTTTTGGCTTATTCCGCAGTTATTAGAAGTTTACACGATAAATATGTGCAAAACAAAAACTCCGTTTTAATAAAGCAGATTAAAAACATTAAACAACGTCTTTACTTGACGCGCTCCATGCAAATATTTGGTATTAGCAGCTTATTGCTTTGTGTAATAACGATGTTTTTAATTTATATTGAACAAAATACTATTGCTATTTACACCTTTGGCTTAGCTTTACTTTTACTTATTATTTCTTTATCTTTTTTAATTCTAGAAATACAAATCTCGGTAAAAGCTTTGGAGCACCATATTAGTGATATTGAAAACAATGAAGATTCTATCTGACTTAGATGAAGGTTTTAAGATATATGTGTGATAAAAAACATTTACAAAGTCACAGTAATAAGAAACTAATGACATCCTGATATATTTACGGGAGATGAGTTATAAAAGTTATTATATAACATATTGTGTGTAATTTAAGCCATCCTTGAAAACAAAATGATTTTACCGAAGAATAAATATTTAAAAGCAAGAGATTTTATATTGACAAATGCAAGAATGATTGAGAGACGTTTATTTGAATTTCATTTTGCAAACGGAGATATGAATGGTGTTTTTCACGCAGTATATGCTTACCGAAATCCAGATGGTGGATTTGGACACGGAATGGAACCAGATACAGCATCACCAGAAAGTCAACCTCTCTTTAGCATTATGGCACTTGAAACGCTCGATGAAGTTGGTTATCTGACCAAAGAAATAATTCTAAAAGACTTTATGCCATATTTTGAAAGCATAACAACAGAAAAAGGTGGAATTCCGTGGATGTTTAGACCCAAAAGCACCTATCCTTGTGAAGAACATTTTAAAACAGTTAAAGAGTTTAGTGCTTTAAGCACTACTGCACCACTACTTGGAATTTTGGAAAAATATGAGATTGATATTCCTTGGATGAAAAAAGCGGAACAGTTTGTTTGGAGTGAATTTGAGAGAATAAAAGACAAACACGTTTTTTGCTGTTTATGTGTTCCAAGATGGTTAACTTTTTTAAGGTTTACTAAAAGTCAAGAGAAAGCTAAAAAAATAATCCATGACTTAAAAAACTGGATATCGAATAAAGGAATAATTTGCGAAGATAAATCAGATGACGGTTGGGGGCTTTACGGAAAACCGCATAGCTTAAATTATACAACATCTTCCGAAAGCATTCTATATACGTTATTCACCAAAGAGACTATCGAATCTGACTTGAAAGAACTAATCAATAAACAGAAAAATGATGGACGTTGGGATACTTGGTATGGCATTAGTGAAGGAACAAAATTAGAATGGGCTGGCATACAAACATTATGGACGTTAAAGACCTTGAAAAATTATGGTAAAATTGAAAAGTAAATAAAAAAAATACACACAACCGTGTATAATTCATTGCTAGTGCTCACCTACTTACAAAAATAGACTACTGAATTAACTCAAACTAAAATTCAACTACATGAGTTGTGAATTAAATTAAAGATTTTTAATATAACATAAAATAAGATTGCTTCATGAAAAATTTAGAAAAAAACCGAAATTATTATCTTTTAGTATGTTTTGCTTTGATACTTTTTAGCTGTAGTTCTGATAAAGAAAAATTTATAATTGAAGAAATAGAAATATCTTCTAATGGTACGTCCGTAACAAAAAACAAGTTTGAAATCACAAAATTTGGTTCACATTTCTCTTACTCTAGTAGCTCAAATGACGAATTACAAGATGTTGCCATTAGTTTTAATAATAAACAACTAAGTACTATTCTTGACAAATTGGAGTACTCATATAGCGCAAATGAGCTTAGAAAAAATCCATTATTGAAAATTGATTATTACAAAGAAAACATTACAAAAGAAAAGGCTGTTAAAGAAATCATTTCTCAGTTAAAAAAAACTTATGACCTATAAAAGCAGCATTAACTGACTAAATTTACTAAAAAGTGAAAACGGAGTTTAGGAGAATAATTTGAACGCTAAAAAACAACGAAATGATAACAAATGTATAAACATAACTGATTTATTTCAGGCTTAACCAAAGGTTATTACAAGACCGTTATTTCCATTATTGAAATCCTTAAACATTATTAAAACAGAGTTAACTATGCTTTCACCAATTAATCAAAAACACAAAGTTATAGTCTTTAGTTTATTATTTTTCATCTTTCAATCATGTAATAAGACAGAGAACCATAAAAAACAGGAAGCGCATCAAGATCATCTTTTAGTTGATTATGTAAACCCTTTAATGGGAACTGATTCAAAACATAGTTTATCAAACGGAAATACGTATCCAGCAATTGCCAAACCATGGGGAATGAATTTCTGGACACCCATGACATCCAAAATGGGTGATGGTTGGACTTATAAATATAATGAAAATAAGATTCGAGGAATCAAACAAACACACCAACCAAGTCCTTGGATTAATGATTATGCGGCGTTTTCCCTTATGGCTATAACTGGAAAATTGAAATACAAAGAAGAAGAAAGACAATCTTGGTTTTCACACAAAGCAGAAACAGTAAAACCTTATCACTATAAAGTATACTTAGCCGATTATGATGTTATTGCCGAAGTAACTCCTACAGAAAGAGCCGCTCATTTTAAATTCACGTTTCCAGAGTCTGATTCATCTTATATTATGCTAGATGCTTTTTTTAAAGGGTCGATGGTGAGAATAATTCCTGAAGAACGAAAAATCATTGGCTATTGCAGAAATAATACAGGCGGCGTTCCTGATAATTTCCATAATTATTTTGTTGCCGAATTCGACAAAGATTTTGAAATACAACACACTTGGAAAGACGATTGGAAATTACAAGAAAACACACTAAATAGTGAAGGCAAACATGTTGGTGCTATTATTGGGTTTAAAACTAAAAAAGGAGAAACGGTTCATGTTAAAGTCGCATCGTCATTTATTAGCCCTGAACAAGCTCAATTAAATTTAGATAGAGAAGTTGGTAATGATTCCTTTGAAACAACTAAAGAAAAAGCAAAAAAAGCTTGGGAGGTTGAGCTGAATAAAATTCAGATCGAAGATGACAACATAGATCATATTAGAACATTTTACTCGTGCTTATATCGTGTTTTATTGTTCCCAAGAAAATTTTATGAGTTTGACAAAGACAACAACGTCGTACATTACAGTCCGTATAACGGAAAAGTTTTACCTGGCTATATGTTTACTGACAATGGCTTTTGGGATACATTTAGAGCTGTTTATCCTTTTTTTAATATGATGTATCCTGAGCTAAACAGTCATATTATGGAAGGCTTAGCAAATACGTATAAAGAATCTGGTTGGTTACCAGAATGGGCAAGTCCAGGGCATAGAGATTGTATGATTGGATCTAATTCTGCTCCAATTATTGTAGATGCCTTTTTAAAAGGGAATATTACTAATGATACAGCAGTTTTATTTGAAGCCATCTTAAAAAATGCGGAGGTCGCAGAAGGAAGACCAGCAAATTCTGTGGGAAGAGCTGGTTTGAATTATTATAATAAACTAGGATATATTCCTTATGACGTCGGTATTAATGAAAATGCCGCAAGAACTTTAGAATATGCCTATGCCGATTTTACTATTGCCAAAATGGCCGAAAAACTGGGTAAAAAAGCTATTGCCGAAAAATATTTCAAACAATCTTTAAATTATAAAAATGTTTTCGATCCTTCAACAAACTTAATGCGGGGAAAAAATGAAGATGGCAGTTTTCAATCTCCATTTAATCCTTTAAAATGGGGAGATGCCTTTACCGAAGGAAATAGTTTGCATTATACGTGGTCCGTTTTTCATGATGTACAAGGGCTAATAGATTTAATGGGAGGAAACGAAAATTTCACTAAACAGCTGGATACTGTTTTTACAATGCCACCAACTTTTGACGCTTCTTATTACGGACAAACTATTCACGAAATTAGAGAAATGCAAATTGTAAACATGGGTAATTATGCACACGGTAACCAACCCATACAGCATATGATTTATTTATACAATTACGCAGGGGTTCCATACAAAACACAAAAAAAAGTTAGAACTGTTTTAACTAAATTATATTCAGCAACACCAGATGGTTATTGTGGAGATGAAGACAACGGACAAACATCTGCTTGGTATGTCTTTAGTGCTTTGGGCTTTTATCCTGTAACACCTGGAGTAGATCAATATGTAATTGGAAGCCCGTTATTTAAAAAAACGACTTTAAATTTGGAAAACGGAAAAGTATTTTCAATTTCAGCTATAAATAATTCTAACAAAAATTATTTTATTGATTCTACAACATTAAATAATAAGAGTTACAATCATAATTATATAACCTATGATGCGATCCAAAATGGGGGTGAATTAATATTTAAGATGATTGACAAACCAAATAAAAAATGGGGAAGTCAATTAGAAGATATTCCATATTCATTAAGCGGACAATAGATAAAAATAAAACATTAAAATGATTTCATATTATCATATTAAACGAAACTCAAAAAAACTATTATTCCAACCACCCCTTAAAATCTTTTACACGCTCGCGAGCTACGATAACATCATTTTCGTTATAGGTTTTTAGTTTTATTTGCAAACGGGAATTGGTATAACTTACCATGTCTTTTATGGCGTTTATGTTGACAAAGAATTTTCGGTTTATACGGAAAAAAGTTTGTGGTTCTAATTCATTTTCTAGATACTCCAATGTGGTATCTAAAAGGTAGTTTCGACCTTCGGCTGTGTATAGATACGTACCTTTATTTTCGCTGTAAAAGCATTCGATATCGTCTATATTTATAAGCTTTAAATGTTGCCCTACTTTTACCGAAAAACGCTTTTTGTATTCGCGGTCTATAGGATTTACAAGTAGTTTTTTAATATCGTTAAAATCTAAGGTTACAGCTTGTTTTTGCGGTACGCGTTCTTTGTATTTTTTTACAGCAACTTCTAAATCGTCTACATCTATCGGTTTTAATAGATAATCGATACTATTTAATTTAAAAGCTTGCAACGCATATTCGTCGTAAGCTGTAGTGAAAATTATGGCAGACTTTATTTTTATGGTTTCGAAGATTTCAAACGACAATCCATCGCTTAATTGAATGTCTAAAAATATTAAATCGGGATGTTCGTTATTTTGGAACCATTCTATAGATTCTTCAACGGAATGTAGCATAGTTTCAGCACTTAAATCTAAATTTTCAAGCATCCGCTGTAAACGTCTTGCTGATGGTTTTTCGTCTTCTATTATTATTACATTCATTAGTTGGTGATTTTTATCTTTTGTCTCTTGCCTCTTGCCTCTTGCCTCTAAAAAGTTATAAATTAAAATGCTCTTATTTCTTATAAGTCTATATTTTTTTCTTGTGTCGCTTCCATAGGTATTACAATCTATTTTTGCTGCGCGCTTCGGCATCCTTTTCCATAAACTCTTGAATTTTTTTATTTTCCCATGATTTGCTAAAAAACAAGTTTCTACCAAATAACATTGTAGCATGAAACGCTAAACCAATACCCCAAAATAATGGTGTAGAAAATGTACCAAAATGCCATATATTACCATCGGAATTTGAAATAATCATAACCACGATAAAAACATTTACAACAACGTACCAGAAGGCATGCCAATAAAAACCTTTGATTTCTTTAAGCCTTTTTTGAGCTCTTATATAAGCACTCTCATTATGATACTTTGATTTATTATTATAATCTAGTTTTTGCATGATTTCTTAATTTAATTCCAACGTTGCTTTTCTTCCTGCTTTATAAACTCTTGTAATTTACGTTCTTCCCATTCGCGTCCAAAAACATCATTGTTTATAAATACATGATACGCATGGATGGATAACCCTAAACCCCAACCTGCTAATGGAAACCAAAACCATTTATAGCTCCAATAAGTTTTATAATTTATAAATATTAAAAAAGGAATGACTAAACAATAGGTTATTAAGTTATAATAAAACCCTTTTAAATCTTCTACTTTTTTACGTGCTCTTAAATATTTTTTATCTGTTTGCTCGTCTGACAATCTTTCCATGATTTCTGTATTTTTATTTCCAGCGCACATCTTCTTCTTCTTGCATAAACTCTTTTATTTTGCGTTCTTCCCATTGTCTGCCAAAGGCGCCATAATTTACAAATACCCTAAATGCTTGAATGGTTAAACCTAACCCCCAACCAAACATAGGAAACCAAAACCATTGGAAATCCCAAGATGTCCTATAATTTATAAATATTAAAAAAGGAATAACTAAACAATAGGATATTAGGCTATAATAAAAACCTTTAAGTTCTTCGACATGGTTGCGTGCTCGTACGTAGCTATCGTCTATGTCTGGTCTTGATTCTGTTGTCATAACTGATATTTGTTTTGTAAGCATAGGTATAGCCACTGCAAACCTTTTAGCTTCTTTATTTATATATACTTTTTTGTTTGTTAATAAATCATAACGTTGTTTAATATTACTCAAACCAACACCGCTACTTTTCTTTACAATTTGTTTTGACTGCAGATTATTTTCTACCACCAAACTATCTCCTTCTTCATAAATTTTAATATGCAACGGTTTACTTGCGGTAACTATATTATGTTTTACTGCATTTTCTAAAAGTAATTGTAATGATAATGGCACGACTTTACTTTCGGGGTTTGATGCATGTTCGGGCATTTCGAAAACAATGCTATCTTCGAATCTCATTTTCAGCAAAGACATATACGTTTTAGCAAACCGAAGTTCTTCGTCTACAGTTACTAATTCTTTATTTTTTTGTTCTAAAACATAGCGGTACACTTTTGATAATGCAGTTGTGAAATTTTGCGCATTTTCTGGGTTCTCTTCAATTAAACTGGTTAACACATTTAAACTATTGAATAAAAAATGCGGGTCTAATTGGTTTTTTAAAGCATCGAACTTAGCGCTTGCTGTGCCTGCAATTACTTTTTGCTCTTTTATTCTGTTTTGCTGATACCTGTTATAAAAATATATAACGTGAAATACAACAACTATGATTAAGGTTACACAAAGTCCAAAAATGTAATTTTGCCACCTCTCATTCTCTATAAATGCTTTAAACGGTAGCCTTTCAACAGCTATAGCCGTTAGCATTCTTAAAAAAAACAAACCTATTAATGTAATTATGGTTGATCCTAAAATGCCAATTATGACACGTTTTATAGCATCTGTTTTTTTCCATTGACGGCGTTCCATGTAATCGAAAAAGAACATATTTGAATAGCCTAAAACAAAAGCATATAGTTGATTAAATCCGAAATGAACCAAGAAGTCGTTAACACTATTATATGAAAACCCTTTAAAAAAATAGCTGCTTAACACAAAAATTAAACACCCAATAATTATGGTTACAAAAATATTTCTAACTGACTTTGTCATGATTTGCTTTTAATTGAATTACTCTGCGCAGTTTTTTAATAACATTTCTACTCTTTCTTTTCCCCACTTAGGATGAAAAGGTGTTTCTGGTTTAAAGTTAGTAAAAAGTTCTAAAGCCCGTTCTAAATCTTTACAAAAAGGCTTGGTGTCTTGTCCAAAAAATTTGGCTCCGCCTATACCCCATTCTGCCTTACAATATACTACTCGTGGGTTTTTTGGCGCTAGTTTTTCGGCTGTTTCATATAATGCAACTACTTTCCCTGATAATCTCATCCCGTATGTCGCACCATCAAACGCTACCCAAGCAGTATGTAATAACGCTTGCATCACTAAAATTTCAACGTTTTCTTCTGATATTGCTTTAACATCATTTAGTAAATCTTGTGCTTTTTTAAGTTGTGCAGTTAATACTTTTTCGTCACTTTCGCCAAAACTTTTCGTAATGTTTACTTGCGCCGCATAATATACTGGTAACCAATTATCAGGTTCAGCACTGGCAATACGTTCGAATAGACTTGATGCTTCGCTCGTTTTATTTGCTCCCCAAAGTTCGAATGCTTTTTGCATACCTTTTTCATAATTTGTTTGTGCGCTAATAAAGTTAGAAATTAGTAATGTTGCAATGATTAGTAAGTGTTTCATTTGTTCGTTTTTTAATTGATTTTTGATTGTTATGAATTTGTTTATTTTGAATGAAGCTTTTCAATTCGAGTGAATTTTATTCATTTTTATGGATGAAATTACTATCGAGAATCAACTTTTAAATTTTATAATTATTCTCGATACAATCCCGACGAAAAAGTCGGAATCACTCGAACTGACATGTCGTTTGGCTATATCTATTCGTTTATAATTCTATATGTTGTGTGATGGTTTCTTCTTTAATTTCGAATTTAGCATCTTCCCATTTTGGTGGTCCCAAAAAACCTGTAGCGTTATTTGAACATCCGTAAGTTTCTTTTGGAATACCAAATATATTTTTATCCAAAACATTATTATCATTTTCGTCGTGATACATAGAAATAGCATAAACACCTTTCGGAATATTTTTAAAAGTGACATGGCACGATTTGTTTTCGATTTTTATTTGTTCTGATTTAATCCCTTTATTTAAAAAGCTTGTTTCGGAATTAAAAAGGGCAATGAATACTTTTCCTTTATTATTATTTAAGTTTGAAATGTTAACCACAACATCTTGTTCGTTTTGCTCTTGAGCATAAATTGCTGTTAGATTTAAAGCTAAAAGACATAAAATTTTCACAAGTACTTTCATTACGATTCGTTTTTAATTACAAGGCAAATATCTTACAGCAACATCTATTTAAAAAAAATGAATGACCGAACTGTAAATAAATATGACTGAATTGTATAAAGGAGATTGAAACAAATCTTTGAGGTCTTGAGTTCTAAAAATAAATCATTCTAAATTCTAAAAAAAATGTTGCAAAATGTAGAGTATTAACTATTAAAAACAATTAAGACTTAAAGTTATTTACAGGTCTAAAACCTTACAAGATAAAAGTAGTTAACAAAAAAACAGGCCATACAAATGCTAAATAACATTTATATGACCTGTTTAAAAAAGCAAATTAATTATAATTAATCCATCTTAAAACTTATGGGTAGGCTAAATGGTACACCAACGGGTTTTCCTCTTTGTTTACCAGGAATCATTCTTGGCAAAAGATCGACTATACGATGTGCTTCTTTTTCTAATGATGTGTCTGGTCCTCTGGTTTTTATTTTTTTTATTGTTCCGTCTTTACTTATTGTGAAAATAACGAATACTTTACCGCTTATTTCCATATCTAAAGCTACCTGAGGGTACTCAAAGTTTTTACGTACATGCTCCATTATCTTTTTTTGGAAGCATGCTCTTCGTTGAGATTTTTTAACCTTTTCACAACCTGGATAGATAGGTACATCTTGAATTACTGCAAATGGTACTTCGGCATATTCATCAACCTCAGCAACTTCTACATCCGAAACACTAATAACACGCTCTTCAATAACATCTTCTTGACTCGTTTCTGTACTCTCAATTACAGTTTCTTCAACTTCATCTAAATCTTCAACAACTTGAATTTTTTCTGTTATTACAGCTGGCGGTGGTGGCGGTGGCGGAGTATTTAAAGTTAAAAGCGGAATTTCCTCTTCAACTTCTTCGTCAAGACTCACCAGATCCAATACAACATCACTGTTTTCGTAAGTTTTATATTCTAAAGCTTGCCAAGATAAAAAAAGCATGACATTTAAACCTATTGCGAAATAGAGACTGCTATTCCTTCCAATCTCTAATTCTGGATTCTTTTTTGGTTTCATAACTCTAATATTTTATACATTAAAATTATTGGAATTACTCCAAAATAATTATGACAATTATCATATTCACATAAAAATCAAGTTATACCAATTCTAAATTATTTTTTTTACTGATTAGTAAGCTTTATTTTACAAAATTTACAATAAAAAAATATTCGTTGGTCTGCCCTTAGAAAAACAAATTAGAGACTTCAATCACAATAAGTATTTAAAAATCAAAAAAAATAAAACATATTCTTCATAATATAAATTATGATTTAAAATATTTTATCAAAAAAACATTTACAAGCTGCTACATTTTATGTAGCTTTGCTACCAAACATGTAGCAATTAAATCAATATGACACTACCAACACCAGGAAAACCAGTAAGAGGATCAAAATCAGGAAATCATTTGATGGCTTTATTCGACTTATTAGGTCGAAGTTGGGCTATGGGAATTATTTGGAAATTAAATGAAGGACCTTGTAATTTTAGGGCGCTGCAAGAACGATGCGAATCCATATCACCAACAACTCTTAATAAAAGGCTGAAAGAATTAACACAATCGTTTTTAATAGAACGAACTGTTGAAGGCTATTCTTTAACAGAAAAAGGAGCAGAAATATTCCAATTACTCTATCCGTTAGAAACATGGGCTAGAGATTGGGCAAAGGAATTTAATCAAAAAAAATAATAAAAATGAGTAAAGTAAATTTAATTATTGTCGCAAAAATTAATCACGACGAATCTGAAGCATTATCACATTACCTTGATAAAGTAGGGAACTTATACAAACAAGTTGAAGCTAAATCTGTAGGGAAATATAAAATTTCTAAACCGTTAATTGGTAAACGTACACCGAGTTTAGTTTCAATTATGGAGTTTTCAAACATGGAATCTTTAAACCATGTTTTTGACGGAAACGAATATAAAGAACTTATAGCGTACAGAGATAAAGCATTCTTAGATGTAGAAGCCTTTATTAGCGAATAATAATCATGTGATTATAAAAAAAATCAAAAAGTAGGTTTTTAGTTTGAATGACATATTAAGTGCAGTCGAAATACATTGATTTACAAAACATAAAAACTTCGGCTGCGCTCAATTAAATTTCAAGCTTAAAACGTCATCTTAAATCATTAATCTATAAATTATCCAACTGATTACTTTTCTTATCCTCGCTAATGGTCCAAAAGAAACCTACGAAAAAGAATTGATCGGCTGCAGGTAATAAAGCACGCCTATTAAAATCTCCATTAACGTTTGGTGTATTGGCATACTGGTAACCGTTAATATTTTTAAATCCTAAAACATTATTTACAGACGCATATAGTATTTTTTGTGGACTGATTAAATATGCCCAATTGATACTTAAATTATTATACGGTTTTGTTTTTTGGTTTAAGAAACCTATCTCATTTGGATTGGTATACGTTCGCCCCGAGGCTAATGCATAGCTAAAACCAACTTGACTTCTCCAACCTTCAATCCAATACTTCCCGACTAACGATAGGTTATGTTTATTTGCGAAATTTGGCTGTGCTTTGGTTTGATAATTATTATAATCTCGAGCTGTATCTAGAAACGAATAGCTTGCCCAGTAATCGAAATTCTTAATGCTTTTACTATCGCGCCAAAAGAAATCGATCCCCTTTGCAAAACCCGAACCTGTATTATCAAAGTGACTATCGTTGGTAGCGAACTCAGTATCGTACTTTACTAAATCGTCATATTTTTTATAATAGGCTTCTGCTCTAAATATTTTTCTATCGACATTAAATTGATAATTAAAAATATAATGCGATGTGCTTTGCGCTTTCAAATTTTGATTAAACTTTAAAATAGCCCGCGATGGGTTTTGGTAAAAATTACCATAAGCCATCGATAATTGACTGTTTTTTGATGTTTTGTAAGCTAAAGACAACCGAGGTGCTAAAGTAAAATCTTCAAAAATCTGACTGTACTCCCCTCTTAATCCTGTTTTAAAAGCTAGCTTTTTTGATAAAAACACATCAGCTTCAATATAAGTTGCTGCAATATTATTATCGTAACCATAATTAAAAACATCTAAAACACCTTCTGTGAATCTTTCCTTATAATTCGTAACGAAGTACTCAGTCCCAAAATAAAGTTTAAATCGGTTGCTAAAACGTCCTTTAAATTTCAACTTGGTATGCAAAGAATTTTCTACTCCATCAATTGTATTATTTACGATACCTAAATCGTTTGTTCCATAGGTATAACTAAAACCTCCAAACATAGACCAGGTATCGTTTATAACGCCTTGGTAAGATCCGTTGACATACAAATTTTTATTATTTAATTTAAAATGAAGACCCTCAACATCATTAATATCGTCTTGAATCAATTCAAAATTAGTAGCATCAAAAGCACCATACAGTTTTATTAGTCCCGAATTGGTTTTCTTTCTAAATACCGTTTCACCAGAAATGGCTTCATAAGGACTAATCCAATCGTTCCTGTTAGAAAACACCGCGTTATATGGCTCTAAATTGATGTACGATGCGTTAAAACTCAGCGAACTTTTGTCCCATTTTTGAGTATTCCCAAGCGTTGCTCCTACGCTCATAATTCCAACATCCGTTTTTTCTTGATCCGGTTCATCAATCGTATTTAACAACAACACACTTGATAGCGCTTGCCCGTATTCAGCCGAATACCCACCTGTTGAAAACGTAATGCCATCAAATAAAAATGGAGAATAACGTCCGCGTGTTGGGGCATTATTTGTCGTGGGTGTATAGGGTGTAAATACACGAATGCCGTCAATAAATATTTGTGTTTCGTTGGCATCGCCACCTCTAACAAACAAACGACCATCTTCAGCTACCGTAGTTGTACCTGGCAACGTTTGCAACGCTCCAACAAAATCGCCCAAAGCACTCGCTGTTGTAACAACATCCAAAGGTTTTAATACGTTTACTTTACTATTATCTCCAGCATTAAATTTACCTGCAGATAACACCACCGCATCTAATGCACTGACATCCTCAAGAAGTTTAATTTCTAAATTTTTCATAAAAGAAATATCGCCTACCATAGTAAACGTTTCATAAGATAAATAAGAAGCCATTAACGTTTGTGTTCCTGTCTCTGAAGTTAAAAAATTAAACCGTCCTTTTTCGTCAGTTGTACTTCCGTTGTAAGTCCCATTTAAATAAATATTAACACCAACTAATGGCATATTTTTTTGATTGACAACTTTACCACTTATTGTTTGTTGTGCAGAAAACTGAAGACTAAATAATACGATAAAAATGGTTAGTAATTTTTGCATGATTTTTTTGATTGTTCGTTTCTTTTGATGAATTTATATTTGTATTGATACTACAAACTTCAGACAAAAAAACACGACTATAAATTGCTAATTACCGAACTGTAAAATTTTGATGATGAATTGAAAATTTCGTTAAAAACGGGCTTATTTTTAAGTCGGTATCGTATTAACAAAACACGATTATATTTTATAATTTTGTTAATATCAAGAAGATCTTTTTTAAAAATAAACTCAAAAACCGCTACTAAATATATTTTTTTATATATTAGTTGTACCAAACAGATACAAACACTTCTTTTTCTTCTAAAAGGCTACTATAGATTTTACCTATAACACATGTTTAATGTTTTAATAATCAATATTTTGCAGGAATCATTCAAATATATAGTTTAACACATTTAAAATTATTCAAAAACACCAATTTGACTGGCATAAAAGTTAAATAATCATCGTATAAAAATTAAAAACTATATTCGTTTTCAAAATTACTTCACGCCTACTGTAACATTTTTAATATTAAAGCTACTTATAGAGTACCTAAACCAAACCATTGAATAAAGAGCTAGAACATAGTTTTGTAGAATTGCTAGAAAAGCACCAAAATATCGTGCATAAGGTATGCCGTTTGTATACTAATAATTATGATGCACATAACGATTTATTTCAAGAAATAACCATCCAGTTATGGAAGGCATATCCAAAATTTCGAGGCGATGCTAAATTTAGTACTTGGATGTATCGGGTAGGCTTAAATACCGCAATAACACTTTACAGAAAATCTAAAAGAACGATAAAAACTCAAGATTTTGAAGGAGTTTCTTTTAAGATAAAAGCGGAAGATTATGACGACACTAAAGATGTACAATTAAAAACATTATACAAAGCCGTACACCAATTAAATGACATTGAAAAAGCGCTTGTTTTCTTATATTTAGAAGACAAAGACTATAGAGAAATTAGTGAAACTTTGGGGATTAGCGAAGTGAATGCACGTGTGAAAATGAATAGAATTAAAACGAAGTTAAGAACCATTTTAAATCCGTAACCCTATGGATGAATTAGATATATTAAAAAAGGACTGGAACAAACAACCTTCCGATCAAAACAAAGTGTCCATAAAGGATATATATACAATGCTGCATAAAAAATCGTCTTCTATAGTCAAGACTCTTTTTTACATTAGTATTGCCGAGCTTCTATTTTGGATTTTGATTAACACCATTCCTTATTTTACATCGGACACCTTCAAGGCTCAATTAGATGCTGTATACACAAACGATTATATTTTCACAGGTATTACTGTGTTTAGTTATGCCGTTATTTTAATTTTCATCTATTTACTTTATAAGTCTTACAAATCCATTTCGGTTACTGATAACTCCAAAAAATTAATGGAAAGTATTTTAAAGACACGAAAAATCATCAAATACTACGTGCTTTATAACTTAATAATGGCAGGTATTTCTCTTTTAATTGGCCTATATTTTGCTCTACATCACGACCCCGAAGCAGTAAAAATCATTGACAATTTAGATAAAAACGGTATCGTTTTATTCACCGCTTTTGCTATCTTTTTTACTATTGTATTCATTCTAGTTATCTGGTTGTTTTACAGACTTATTTACGGATTTCTTTTAAAACGATTAAATCGTAATTATAAGGAATTAAAGAAGTTGGAGATTTAAGACATTATAAAATTGAATCAAACCTAAATGAATTTTGAAAATCCATTTTTTATTATTTTAATATCGATTGGAACGATCTTTATTATCGGCGGCTTTTTGATGTCCAAATACCCTCCTAAATCGATTAATCATCTTTATGGATATAGAACATCTACATCAATGAAAAACCAAGATATTTGGGATTATGCTCAGAAATTTTCTTCTAAAAAAATGATGAAATACGGTTTAGTTCAGACTCTATTATCCTTAGTAGGATTCTTTAATCTTTTACCTGTTTCTTTGCTTAATATGTTTTTAGGAATAGGGCTGATTGTGATTTTATCTGCACTAATGATTTTTGAAACAGAATCAGCATTAAAGAAAAAGTTAAGACAAATCGAAACTAAAAACAACTCCTAATTAACTTGAAACGCACCCTAATAACAAAAAACATTCTAATTTTAACTATAACTTTATTATCCATTCAAATTGGTGTTTCTCAAACTATTGATATTTTAAAACTGAATAACTATTTCGAATCTTTAGATTTGAATAATAAATTTATGGGCAGTGTGGCTTTATTAAAAAATGAAGATATCGTTTACACGAAACAGATTGCTTCGTTCCGCAATGACGTTGGCGAATGATTACGTTATGTATTGCAACCTTTCGAATAGCTGTTGATATTCTTACCCTTTTTCGGGGTTACGCCCAACCCCTAAAAAAGGGTGTTTAAAACCTCGTGAATAACTCTTCATTTTCGGCATTATATTTAGTTTAAAATACGGCAAAAAAAGCTAAATTTGCACTTTTAATAAACGTAACAAAACCAACATATAATGATTCATTTCTTTGGAAACATAACCAGCAAGGTATTTGCTGTTCAAACAACAAAAGAATTATCAACCGAAACGACTTCAAAGTTAACATGGCTTTTTGGCGATCAACCAAAAATAGAGCAAGCATCTTTAGATGCTTTTTTTATTGGTCCGAGAGCAGCTATGATAACACCTTGGAGTACTAATGCTGTTGAAATTACTCAAAATATGGGGATTTCTGATATCATCAGAATTGAAGAGTTTGAGACTAAGGCTGAAAATTTTAGTGATTTTGACCCGATGATTTCTGAGAGGTTTAATGGATTGAATCAAGCGTCTTTTTCGATTGATATTCAACCAGAAGCCATCTTAAATATTGAAGATATTGCAGCTTACAATACACAGGAAGGTTTATCGTTAAGCGATGAAGAGGTTACGTATTTGGATGGTGTTGCAAAGAAAATAGGAAGACCGTTAACCGACTCTGAGGTTTTTGGATTTTCGCAAGTGAATAGTGAGCACTGTCGTCATAAAATTTTTAACGGCACTTTTGTTATTGATGGAGAAGAACAACCTGTGTCCCTTTTCAAAATGATTAGAAAAACATCCGAAGAAAATCCAAACGGAATTGTTTCGGCTTATAAAGATAATGTGGCTTTTGTAAAAGGTCCAAAAGTGGAACAATTTGCACCTAAACATGCGGATATTCCTGATTATTACACAACAGAAGAGTACGAATCTGTTATTTCGCTTAAAGCGGAAACGCATAACTTCCCTACTACGGTTGAGCCTTTTAATGGTGCAGCAACAGGTGCTGGTGGAGAGATTAGAGATCGGCTTGCTGGTGGAAAAGGATCGTTGCCATTAGCAGGAACGGCAGTTTACATGACAAGTTATTCCCGTTTGGAAGAAAACAGACATTGGGAACAAAAATTTGAAGCTAGAGATTGGTTATACCAAACGCCAATGGATATTTTGATAAAAGCATCTAACGGTGCGTCTGACTTTGGTAATAAATTTGGACAGCCTTTAATTTGTGGTTCGGTATTAACGTTCGAACATGAAGAGAATTCGGCTTCAAGTGAATCGGCTCCAAGAAAACTAGGTTTCGATAAAGTGATTATGCAAGCTGGTGGTATTGGTTATGGTAAAATAGATCAGGCTTTAAAAGACACACCAAAAAAGGGTGACAAAATTGTTATTCTTGGTGGTGATAATTATAGAATTGGCATGGGTGGTGCTGCAGTATCGTCTGCAGATACTGGCGCTTTAGATTCTGGTATCGAGCTAAACGCGGTTCAACGTTCTAATCCAGAAATGCAAAAACGTGCTGCTAATGCGGTTCGTGGTATGGTAGAGAGTGAAGAAAACTTTATTGTTTCTATTCACGATCATGGTGCTGGTGGACATTTAAATTGTTTATCTGAATTAGTAGAAGATACTGGTGGTAAAATTGATTTAGATGCGTTGCCTGTTGGAGACCCTACTCTATCTGCTAAAGAAATTATAGGAAACGAATCTCAAGAACGTATGGGTCTTGTGATTGCTGAAGAGCATATTGAAACGCTTAACAAAATAGCGGATCGTGAACGTTCGCCAATGTATACGGTTGGTGATGTGACTACAGACAATCGTTTTACTTTTGAGTCTAAAACTAAAGGTGATAAGCCTATGGATTTAGCTCTTGAGGATATGTTTGGGAGTTCGCCAAAAACCATTCTAACTGATAAAACGGTTAAAAGAAATTATAAAAATTCAAGATATAAAACTAAGAACTTACAAATCTATTTAGAGCAAGTATTACAACTTGAGGCTGTAGCGTGTAAAGATTGGCTAACAAACAAAGTAGACCGTTGTGTTGGTGGTAAAGTTGCTAAACAACAATGTGTTGGCCCTTTACAAATTCCATTAAATAATGTTGGTGTTATGGCGCTAGATTTTAATGGTAAGGAAGGTATTGCTACATCTATTGGCCATTCGCCTATTTCGGGGTTAATTCATCCTGAAGCAGGAAGTAGAAACTCTATTACGGAATCTTTAACCAATCTTATTTGGGCTCCTTTAAAAGATAATTTGGCGTCTGTGTCGTTATCGGCTAACTGGATGTGGCCTTGTAAAAACGAAGGTGAAGATGCACGTTTATATAAAGCGGTAAAAGCGATTTCGGAATTTTCGATTGATTTAGGCATTAATGTGCCTACTGGAAAAGATTCGTTATCAATGAAACAGAAATATGCAGATGGTGATGTTATTTCCCCAGGTACTGTTATTATTTCGGCTGCTGGAAACTGTAATGAAATTTCTAAAGTTGTGGAACCTGTTTTAAAACAAAACGGAGAAAGCATCTATTATATTAATGTATCTCAAGATACTTTTAAATTGGGAGGAAGTTCTTTTAACCAAGTGTTAAATACGATAGGTAATGAAGCGCCTGATGTTACAAATTCTGCTTTTGTAAAAAACACATTTAATACGATTCAAGATTTAATTAAAGCGGATAAAATTTCTGCTGGACATGATGTGGCTTCTGGTGGTTTAATTACAACTTTATTAGAATTATGTTTTGCTGATGTTAATTTAGGTGCTGATTTTGATATTTCTGCTTTAAATGAAGAAGATTCTTTAAAAGTATTATTTGCTGAAAATTCAGGGATTGTTTTTCAAGGTGATGCATCTATTGAAGCAACGTTAACCGAAAACAATATTGAGTGCTTTAAAATAGGAACCGTAAATGATTCGGCTACGTTAACTATTAAAAATAACGAAGACAACTTCTCTTTTGATATTACTGCACTAAGAGATGTTTGGTATAAGACGTCTTATTTATTAGATCAAAAACAAACGGCTAACGATTTAGCTACGGATAGATTTGATAATTATAAAAATCAACCTTTACAATATACATTCCCAAAACAGTTTACTGGGAAACTAGAAGACGTCATTGCGAACGCAGTGAAGCAATCTGCTCCTAAGAAAAAGATTGCCACGTCGAAAACGCCTCGCAATGACGGTCAGCGTCCAAAGGCAGCTATTCTTCGTGAAAAGGGATCTAACTCTGAACGTGAAATGGCTAACGCGATGTATTTAGCTGGTTTTGATGTGAAAGATGTGCATATGACCGATTTAATTTCTGGTCGTGAAAACCTTGAAGATATTCAGTTTCTAGGCGCTGTAGGCGGTTTTTCTAACTCGGATGTTTTAGGATCTGCCAAAGGTTGGGCAGGTGCTATTAAATACAACGAAAAAGCTAATAAAGTGATTAAAAATTTCTTTGCTAGAGAAGATACATTATCTGTTGGTATTTGTAATGGATGTCAGCTTTGGATGGAATTGGATTTAATTAATCCAGACCATGAGGTTCACGGAAAAATGTTGCATAATGATTCAAATAAACATGAAAGCTCATTTACTTCTGTAAACATACAAGAGAACAATTCTATTATGCTTTCTACGCTTGCAGGAAGCACTTTAGGCGTTTGGATTTCTCATGGTGAAGGGAAATTTAGCTTACCTTACGGTGAAGATAAATACCAGATTGTTGCTAAATATGGTTATGAAGGGTATCCTAATAATCCTAATGGTTCTGATTTTAACACCGCTATGCTATGTGATACAACAGGAAGACATTTAGTGACTATGCCACATATTGAGCGTTCTACGTTCCAATGGAACTGGGCAAATTATCCAGAAGGTCGCAAAGATGAAGTATCACCTTGGTTAGAAGCTTTTGTTAACGCTAGAGTTTGGTTGGAGAAATAAATCTTACAAAATATTCGATTTTTCAAAAAAAGCTTTTACCTTGGTAGAAGCTTTTTTATTTGAAACGAAATCTGACGTGAAAAACTATATTTTAATATCCCTTTTTTTAATTCCATTTTATCTATGTGCACAAGCCGAAGATAATAAGGTAAAAACCATTTATTATAATGATAATGTACCAGCTATTGTAAGATGGTACAATTCTAAAAACAAATTAGACAGCCTAAAAACCTATTATAAAACAGGAGAGTTAGATGAAGTTTTTTATTATAAAAACAGCCGTTACAATGGTTTATCATTTAAATTCAATAAAAAAGGAGAAAAATTAACCACGTGGGAGTTTAAAAACAATAAGCTAATTAAACGAACCGATCACAAGGTCGAATTCAATAAAAAGACAGAAGAGAAAATAAAAAAATATCATCTCGATTTAAAAGAATTAAACAAGCAACTCAAAAATGATCCAAATAGTTTAAAATTAAATTATAAACGCGCTAGAATAAGAAGTCACCTCAATAACAATGTTTTAGCAAAAAATGATT
The DNA here is from genome assembly GCA_039985655.1 of Algibacter sp. GTDB lineage: Bacteria > Bacteroidota > Bacteroidia > Flavobacteriales > Flavobacteriaceae > Postechiella. The sequence continues at coordinate 189,230 of JBDWSF010000014.1, forward strand.
TCAAAAAAATTGAAAAACAAACCTTAATAATTCAGAAAACGAAACCAGTTCCTGAAAAATTATTAGGTGGTATTTATGATCATCTTTCTAATATTTATGAAAAATATGAAATGGAAAATTATACCATTCATTATAAATTAAAAGCAATAAATGCATCTCCTAAAGAAAGTAGATTATTTAATAATTTAGGATCGTATTTAGTTCGTATTAAATCCTATCGATTAGGTATCGCTTTTCTTGACAAAGCAATAGCTATGGTGCCAAATCACTCGTTTGCAAATTGGGCGCTTGCGGTAGCGTATTCAGATTTAGAAGATTACAAAAAAGCGATGACTTGTGTAAATATTGCTTTTAAAAACGAAAAGAACCTCTACAAACTTGGCTCTGGAACTTCCGAAAGAGACTTAAGAACCATCAGAGGTTTTTTGTATCACAAACTAGGAGAATCAGATAAAGGCATAGCCGATTTAGAAGAAGCCTTAAATATAAATAGCAACAATTCTTTTGCATACAGAAACCTAGGCGTAATTTATTATGAACTTAGTAATTACAATAAAGCTTGTGAGTTATTAAAAAAAGCTAAAAACCTTGGTTACGAAAAAATTCATGACAGATATGATTTAAAAAAAATCTTAGAATCTTCTTGCAAATACACATTGATGACATCACGTAAAGAAGCTATTAAAACGACTGAAATCTCTAATGAGTTAAACGCTCCATATGTTTTCCCTAATCCTGCAGAAAACATAGTCTCTGTAAAAAACATTGATTTTGATAATTATTCTATTTTCAATTTCGAATCTAAATTAGTAAAAGAAGGCGTTTCAAATAATAATCAATTAGATTTCTCAAGGTTAGAACCTGGCTTGTATATTCTTAAAATATTTAAAAAAGAAAAAGTATATACTATAAAAGTTGTAAAAAAGTAATTTTGTTGAATTAACAAAAAATGTGAGTATTTCATAAACATAAATCGTTTTTTTTTCGTATTATTTACAAATATTATTTAACTCCATACTTTAAAACACTATTAATAGCAAATGACAGAAGTTACAAGAATTTTCGATTTTCCATATTATATGCGTGAAACATATAATCTAAAAAAAGCTTTCACAACTAAATATGATGGGGAATGGAAATCTATTTCATCGCAAGAATATATAGATCAAGCCAATGCTATAAGTAGAGGTTTATTAAAACTCGGAGTAAAACCAAACGATAAAATTGCGGTAATTTCTAGCACGAATAGAACAGAATGGAATATTATAGATATTGGTGTTTTACAAACTGGAGCGCAAAACGTTCCTATTTATCCAACTATATGTGCCGAAGACTATGAATATATTTTAAATCATTCTGAATCGGTTTATTGCTTTGTTTCTGATATTGAGGTATTAGAAAAGCTAAATACCATTAAAGGAAACACAAAATTAAAAAACGTTTATACTTTTGATGACATCTCTAATGAAAATAGTTGGAAAGATATACTAGCGTTAGGAGAAGACCCTTCAAATCAAAACGACGTTGAAGGCAGAAAAAATAACGTGACACCCAACGATCTAGCTACGTTAATTTACACATCTGGAACTACTGGAAAGCCTAAAGGCGTTATGATATCTCACAATAATTTAGTGTCGAATGTACTTAGTAGTGAACAAAGAGTTCCTTTTAAGTATGGAGAATCTAAATCACTAAGCTTCCTTCCTGTATGTCATGTTTTTGAACGGATGATCCTTTATCTATATCAATATTGTGGTGTAGAAGTTTATTTCGCTGAATCTATCGAAAAAATGAGTGATAACTTAAAAGAAATAAAACCTACTGTTATGACTGCGGTTCCTAGACTTTACGAAAAAGTTTTTGATAAGATTGTAGCAAAAGGAGCCGATTTAAGTGGTATAAAAAAATCGCTATTCTTTTGGGCTGTAAATTTAGGTTTAAGATTCGAACCCTATGAGCAAAACGGGTGGTGGTACGAACTTCAATTAAAATTAGCCAGAAAATTAATTTTCAGCAAATGGCAAGAAGGTTTAGGAGGTAATTTAAATTTAATGGTTTCTGGAAGTGCCGCTTTACAACCAAGGCTAACTCGTGTTTTTGCTGCAGCAGGCTTACCTATTATGGAAGGTTATGGCTTAACAGAAACATCTCCCGTAGTCTCCGTAAACGACCTTAGAGATGGTGGTTTTAGAGTTGGTACTGTGGGGAAAATTATAGATAATGTAGAAGTTAAAATTGCTGAGGACGGCGAAATACTAGTCAAAGGTCCCAATGTTATGCTTGGTTACTTTAAAGATCCAGAAAAAACAAAAGAAGTCATGACAGGCGATTATTTCCATACAGGAGATATTGGGGAGGTTTGTAAAGAAGGTTTTCTTAAAATTACAGATCGTAAAAAAGAAATGTTTAAAACTTCGGGTGGTAAATATGTTGCACCTGCACTTATTGAAAATCAATTAAAACAATCTCGATTTATAGAACAAATTATGGTTATTGGTGAAGGCGAAAAAATGCCTGCAGCGCTAATACAAGTTAATTTTGAATTTGTAAAAGAATGGGCTAAACGCCATCAAATTGAATGCACTTCATTACCAGAAATCATTAAAAACGAGACATTAATAGAGCGTATTCAAGAAGAAGTAACGCAATGCAATGCTAACTTTGGTAAATGGGAGCAAATAAAAAGATTTGAACTCACATCTGACATTTGGTCTATAGATGCAGGTCACCTTACTCCTACCATGAAAATGAAAAGAAAAATTATAAAAGAAAAATATTTCGATCTTATCGAAAAAATTTATAGACCTTAATTTAACTAAGTTTTAAATTTTAGAATAGTTTTCTAGTAGAAAGCTTCATGAAAAACGTTTTTAAACCCTTTTTCATTCTTTTTTAGAGCACACATTTTTTTTTGAATACCCCATGACGCATAGTTTTGTACTATCATTAATCTAAAAACTTTTAAAATGAAAAACAAAACAACCTTCATTAAATCATTAACTTTATTTATTCTATTATTCACTTTTACATTATCAAGCTATAGTCAATCGTCAAGTAACTTTGAATTACACAGAGAAATTAGTATGACTGAGCCAGATTCTGAAATTAGAAATATTAATCTAAGTATTGAAAAAAACACTTCTAATATACATTTAGAAATTTTTTCTGAAATTAAATATGGTAGTCTAACAATTAAAATATTAAACCCTAAAAATGAAATTGTTGGAGAGTTTTCAATAGAAAGTATCCATGCAAATTCAAAAAACAAAAACAGTAATAACATTAAAGAAATCGTTTCAGGAAAAATTCAAAAGGTATTTAATAATCCAACAATAGGGAAATGGCTTATAGAAATAGATTCAGACGGTGTTGTTGGCAATGTAAAACTTCACTCTATTATTATTTCAAACAATTAATAAAAGTAAATTGATCATCCTTCACTATTATAAAAACATATCATTCAGGCTTTTTTTTCTTTTATCTTTTTTGAGTATAACCATTAATGGTTATACTCAAAATGATTCGACAAATACACATGGTGTAATTACTGGTTCTATTATATTAGATAGTACTTGGAGTCCTAAAGTTTATTTATCTTATATACCATCATTTAGTAAAATGCATACCATGTCTAAAAGTATGATAATTGCTGAAACAAATATTGGTGGTTCAGGTCATTTCAAATTCGATACAGATTACCTACCTAAAGAAGATAATTTGTATCGAATTCATATATCTAAAAAAAAATCTTCTCCAGCTTCATTAATAATTGGAGGCAATGATGAGAATCATTTTTTTATTATTGCTAATAGCAAATCTACTATCAAAATTATAAATAAGAACAATAAAATTAATTCTGTTTTAGTTGATAGTGACCCTCAAAACAAAATCATTAGAAACATTGATAATATTGTTAAATATATAGATAGCACAAACTTTAATGAGTCCCGAGTAAAAAGTGAATTTGTTGCTACTGCATTTAACGAACAACTTAGAAAAATTGCGGATACTTGTTCACACCCTTTAGCGTCATTATATGCTTTACATAAAAGTAAGTTTGAAATGGATATTTCTAATAATATTGACTTTTACAATACCTTTTCTAATAAATGGAAAAACGAAAACACATCATATTTTAAAGATTTTAGAGCAAAAATACCTCCTAAAAGAAAAATAAATAATAATTTAATTACGACATTAATACTTTGCATAACCTCTTTTTTATTAGGTTTTTTATTAAACTCTTTTTTTAAAATAAAAAGAAATAGAAAGACAAGGTTACTAAAAACACTAAGTGTTCAAGAGAGAAAAATTTTCAAACTAATTCAACAAGGAGAATCTAACAAAGAGATTTCTGAAGAATATAATATAGGTTTGAGCACAGTAAAAACTCATGTAAGTAGTATATACTCAAAACTTAAAATTAAATCTAGAAAGGAAGCTATGAATCTTTAGAATATAGATCGCATCTTTAGTTTTAAATAACAACTTAGAAAACATTAAGTTTCTTGTATTGTAAGAGACAAAAAGTACTTACCACTATTCAGAGATAAGACATATTTTTCTTAATACATACGAACATACAACAACCATCAATAAATTAATTATTATTCTCTTTCTTAGTAAATTTAAAATAGAATAAAGTCAATAGAATCAAGTTTATAAAGCTTACCATATACACGTAATCTAATCTTTCTTATAAATTGTTTACTATTTACTATGCACGCATAATATATTTTTTATATATTTGAGGAACCAACCCTCTCAACATGAAAGATAAAACAATTGATTACGTTTTAAGAACCACTTGGCTAACCGTAAACAAAATGTATAACGAAGAAGCTTCAAAATTCGACAGCACAATGGCTACGGGGTTTACTCTATTAAGTATAGACCCCGAAAAAGGCACACCATCTACGGCATTAGGTCCTAAAATGGGCATGGAAGCTACAAGTTTGTCAAGGATTTTAAAAACCATGGAAAAGAAGAATTTAATAGAAAGGCGTCCAAATCCTCAAGATGGTCGAGGCGTATTAATTCATCTTACGGACTTTGGTAAAGAAAAAAGAGATTATTCTAAAGAGAAAGTATTAACATTTAACGAAGCCATTAGAGAAAATATTTCTGAAGAACAATTAAATAACTTCTACGACGTAGCCGAATTAATTAATAATATGGTTATCAATAAAAAAATATTTAATCAAAAGTAATTTTAGTGAAATCATTATGAGTAAACGTATAATTAAAAAAATAGCAGTTATTGGCTCGGGTATAATGGGAAGCGGCATTGCATGTCATTTCGCTAATATAGGTGTCGATGTATTGTTATTAGATATCGTGCCAAGAGCACTTAATGCTATTGAGCAGAAAAAAGGATTCGCTTTAGATGACAAAATTGTTAGAAACCGTTTAGTAAACGATTCGCTTAAAGCAGCATTAAAATCTAAACCATCTCCTATTTATCATCAAAAATTTGCTAATAGAATTACAACAGGCAATTTAGAAGACGATATACAAAAAGTAAAAGATGTCGATTGGATTATTGAAGTTGTTGTTGAACGACTTGACATTAAAAAACAAGTTTTCGAAACACTTGAAAAACACAGAACACCTGGTACTTTAATAACTTCGAACACCTCTGGTATTCCTATTAAATTTATGAGTGAAGGACGAAGTGAAGATTTTCAGAAACATTTCTGCGGTACGCACTTTTTCAATCCTGCACGTTACTTAAAATTATTTGAAATTATCCCTGGCCCAAAAACGGATGCTTCAGTATTAGAATTTTTAAATGGATATGGCGAACAATATTTAGGAAAAACATCAGTAGTTGCTAAAGACACTCCGGCATTTATCGGAAATAGAATTGGAATATTTAGCATCATGAGTCTTTTCCATACAGTTAAAGGTATGGATTTAACTATTGAAGAGGTTGATAAATTAACGGGACCTGTAATTGGTCGTCCAAAATCCGCAACTTTCAGAACTGTAGATGTTGTTGGTTTAGATACACTGGTGCATGTCGCAAATGGCATTGCAGATAACTGTAAAGATGATGAGCAATTAGATTTATTCCAATTACCAGATTTCGTCAATACCATGATGAGAAATAAATGGTTAGGTAGTAAGACAAAACAAGGTTTTTATAAAAAGAATATATCAGCTGATGGTAAAAAAGAAATTTTATCATTAGACTTAAATACTTTAGAATATCGTTCTAAAAAACGCGCATCATTTGCAACATTAGAATTAACAAAATCTATTGATAAAGTTATTGATCGTTTTAAGGTTCTAGTCGCAGGTAAAGACAAAGCAGGAGCGTTTTACAGAAAAAGTTTCGCTGCTCTTTTTGCTTATGTCACCAATCGAATTCCAGAAATTACAGACGAATTATATAAGATAGATGATGCCATGAAAGCGGGATTTGGATGGGAACACGGTCCTTTTCAAATTTGGGATGCTATTGGAGTAGAAAAAGGTATCGAAATAATGAAAGCAGAAGGTTTAGAACCTAACGCTTGGGTAAATGATATGCTAGCATCGGGTAGTAAATCATTCTACTCTATTAAAAATGGAGCAACGTATGCTTACGATATTCCAAAGAAAACACAAGAAAAGATTCCAGGTCAAGACGCCTTTATCATTTTAGATAATATTAGAACATCTAAAGAAGTCTTTAAAAACTCAGGTGTTGTTATAGAAGATTTAGGTGATGGTATTTTAAATTGTGAATTTCAATCTAAAATGAACACCATTGGTGGCGATGTTTTAGCAGGAATAAATAAAGCTATTGATTTAGCAGAAAAAAATTATCAGGGATTAATTATTGGAAACCAAGGTGCCAATTTCTCAGTTGGCGCCAACATTGGAATGATTTTCATGATGGCTGTAGAACAAGAGTATGATGAACTTAACGGTGCTATCAAGTATTTTCAAGATACTATGATGCGTATGCGTTATTCTTCAATTCCAACGGTATCTGCACCTCACGGCATGTCTTTGGGTGGTGCTTGCGAATTGTCTATGCACGCCGATAAAGTTGTTGCTGCCGCTGAAACCTATATGGGATTAGTCGAATTTGGAGTTGGTGTCATTCCTGGTGGCGCTGGTTCTAAAGAAATGGCTCTAAGAGCGTCGGACATTTTAAGAAAAGGCGATGTAGAATTAAATACATTACAAGAATACTTCTTAACTATTGGAATGGCAAAAGTATCAACCTCAGCCTACGAAGCTTTTGATTTAGGATTACTTCAAAAAGGAAAAGATGTGGTCGTTGTTAATAAAGACAGACAAATTGCAACAGCCAAAGCACATGCTAAACTCATGGCAGAAGCTGGTTACACACAACCTATAAAACGTATAGATGTCAGAGTGCTTGGAAAACAAGCTCTAGGTATGTTCTTGGTAGGAACAGATTCTATGAATGATAGTAATTATATATCAGATCACGATATGAAAATCGCTAACAAATTAGCCTATGTTATGGCAGGTGGTGATTTATCTGAACCAACCTTAGTAAACGAACAATATTTACTGGATCTAGAGCGCGAAGCCTTCTTAAGTTTATGTACAGAACGAAAAACATTAGAACGTATCCAGCACATGCTAAAAACAGGAAAACCGCTACGTAATTAGAAAAAAGAATAAAGAGATTAGAAAAGAGAACCTAAACGATAATACTTAGAGACAGATTTGAAAAGCCTTTTTTCTCTACTCTATTTTCTTTGCTCTCTTTCCATAATAAACAATAAAACTATGAAGACCGCATATATAGTAAAAGCGTATAGAACTGCAGTAGGAAAAGCTCCAAAAGGTATATTCCGTTTTAAAAGATCGGATGAATTGGCTGCAGAAACGATTCAATACATGATGAAAGAATTACCACAATTAGACAAAACACGTATAGACGATGTTATTGTTGGTAATGCGATGCCAGAAGGGTCACAAGGCTTAAACATGGCACGTTTAATTTCTTTAATGGGATTAAATTCTGTTGATGTTCCTGGTGTAACAGTAAATAGGTTTTGCTCTTCAGGAATTGAAACTATTGGTATTGCAACTGCTAAAATTCAATCTGGAATGGCGGAGTGTATTATTGCTGGCGGAGCAGAAAGTATGAGTGCGGTTCCTATGACAGGTTATAAACCAGAGCTTAATTACGATGTTGTAAAAGCTGGACACGAAGATTATTACTGGGGTATGGGAAACACTGCTGAAGCAGTCGCTAATCAATTTAAAGTATCTCGAGAAGATCAAGATGCCTTTGCATTTAACTCCCATATGAAAGCCTTAAAAGCACAAGCTGAAAATCGTTTTCAAGATCAAATCGTTCCCATAAATGTCGATCAAGTTTATATTGATGCTAACGGAAAAAAAGCATCAAAATCGTATACAGTAACTAAAGATGAAGGACCACGAGCAGGAACAAGTAAAGAAGCTTTAGCTAAATTACGTGCTGTTTTCGCTCAAGGTGGAAGTGTAACCGCTGGAAACTCATCTCAAATGAGTGATGGCGCTGCTTTTGTTATGGTAATGAGTGAAGATATGGTTAAAGAATTAAACCTAGAACCTATAGCACGTTTAGTAAATTATGCTGCTGCAGGTGTAGAACCTCGCATTATGGGAATTGGACCTGTAAAAGCGATTCCAAAAGCCTTAAAGCAAGCAGGATTGAAACAAGAAGATTTAGATTTAATTGAATTGAATGAAGCCTTTGCTTCACAATCATTAGCCGTTATAAGAGAATTAGACCTAAATCCAGATATCATCAATGTTAATGGTGGTGCTATTGCGTTAGGGCATCCTCTTGGTTGTACAGGAGCCAAATTATCAGTACAATTATTTGATGAAATGCGTAAACGTAACATGCAAGGAAAGTATGGAGCTGTAACCATGTGCGTAGGTACTGGTCAAGGCGCATGTGGGATTTTTGAATTTTTAAATTAATAAGACAAAAGAAGAGAGAGAAAAGATAAAAGACGATGTGTGCTAAGCAGAGACATAATTATAAGAATTTAAAAATTTGGAAACTTGGTTTAGAGATTACCAATCAAGTTTCTGACTTATTATTAAGTTTCCCAAAACATGAAAGATTCGATTTGAGTTCTCAAATAAGCAGATGTTCCGTTTCAATGCCAAGTAATACTGCAGAAGGTTCATCAAGAACAGATAAATCATTTCGTCATTTTTTAGATATCGCCTTAGGTTCTTCTTTTGAATTAGGAACTCAGCTATTAGTAGCAAAACATAGAAATTATATAAACGAAAACGATTTAAAAATACTTGAAGAAAAAATAGAGAAATTCCAGAGAATGACAATGGGATTTCAAAATAGTCTCAGCTAGAGTCTACTATCTATTCTCTATCTTCTTTAATCTAAAAGAAAAAATGGAAGCAACAGAAAAAGACATATTAAGAGGTGGACAATTTCTTGTAAAAGAAAGTAAATGTGAAGACATATTCACCCCTGAAGATTTTAATGAAGATCAGCTTATGATGAAAGAAGCTGTTACCGAGTTTGTTGATAGAGAAATTTGGTCTAATAAAGCACAATTCGAAAAAAAGGATTATGCCTTAACAGAATCGTGTATGCGAAAAGCAGGAGCGCTAGGCTTCTTAAGTGTTTCTGTACCTGAAGAGTACGGAGGTATGGGTATGGGCTTTGTAGACACAGTACTAGTTTGCGACTTTATTTCTGGAGCAACAGGGTCTTTTAGTACAGCTTTTGGTGCACATACAGGTATTGGTACCATGCCAATTACACTGTATGGCAATGAAGAACAAAAACAAAAATACGTTCCTAAATTGGCTTCTGGAGAATGGTTTGGTTCCTATTGTTTAACAGAACCAAGTGCGGGTAGTGATGCCAATTCAGGAAAAACCAAAGCCGTTTTATCTGAGGATGGAAAAACATACAGCATTACTGGTCAGAAAATGTGGATTTCAAATGCTGGTTTTTGCAGTGTCATGATTGTTTTTGCACGTATTGAGGATGATAAAAACATTACTGGCTTTATTGTAGAATATGATTCTGAAAACCCAAATGGTATTACCATGGGTGAAGAAGAACACAAGTTAGGTATTCGTGCCTCATCTACCAGACAAGTCTTTTTTAGTGATACAGTTGTACCTGTAGAGAATATGCTTTCTACAAGAGGTAACGGTTTTAAAATAGCGATGAATGCTTTAAACGTTGGTAGAATTAAATTGGCTGCTGCATGTTTAGATGCGCAACGTCGCGTTATTACAGAATCTATCAAATATGCCAATGAGCGTATTCAATTTAAAACACCTATTTCTTCTTTTGGTGCCATTCGTCAAAAGATTGCTGAAATGGCTACCAATTGTTGGGTTGGTGAAGCTGCCACTTACAGAGCTTCAAAAAATATAGAAGATCGCATTACAATGCGTCAAAATAATGGAAAAGACACACACCAAGAAGCAGAATTAAAAGGTGTTGAAGAATATGCTATTGAGTGTTCTATTCTTAAAGTTGCCGTATCAGAACATGTACAAAATTGTACAGATGAAGGTATCCAAATTTTTGGAGGTATGGGCTTTTCAGAAGAAACTCCGATAGAGTCTGCTTGGAGAGACGCGCGTATTGCTCGTATCTATGAAGGAACAAATGAAATTAATAGAATGCTTAGTATTGGCATGCTTATTAAAAAGGCCATGAAAGGTCATGTCGATTTATTAGGCCCTGCAACTGCTGTTGCCAATGAATTAACGGGTATTCCTTCATTTGAAACTCCTGATTTTTCAGAATTATTTTCTGAAGAAAAAAGTATTATCAAAAACCTTAAAAAGTTATTTTTAATGGTCGCTGGAGCTGCTTTGCAAAAATACGGAGAGAAAATCGAGAAGCACCAACAACTTATGTTAGCGGCTTCAAATATTTTAATCCAAATATATATCGCAGAATCTGCTATTTTAAGAGCTGAGAAAATGGCAAAAAAACAAGGTGAAGATAATGTTAAAGAACACATCGCCATGGCAAAATTAAACTTATTCCACGCTATAGATGTTATAGAAACGGCAGGTAAACATTCTATTATATCATTCTCAGAAGGAGATGAACAACGCATGATGCTTATGGGATTAAAACGTTATATAAAATATGTAAACATGCCTAACATTATAGAATTAAGAAACATTATCTCAGATAAAGTAACAAAAGAAAATAAGTATTGCTTTTAGCATACATATCGAGTGACTAATTCAATCCTAAAAAGCGTTTCAAAATAGTATTTTGAAACGCTTTTTTATTTTCTGTATATTTATAATTAAAATATCCGTTGCGCATTTTGGATAAAATTTGTCAATTCGAGTGAATTTCATTCATTTTTTTGAGTGAAATTAGTATTTCGTCAAACTCAACAAAACTATCGAGAATAAAATTTTTCTATTATAAAACCTGTTCTCGATACAATTCCGACAAAAAAAGTCGAAATCACTCGAACTTACAGTTAATTTAGCCAAGTAAATCAAAATGCACAACAGGTTTAAAATTAAAAAGAATGAGAGCATTAATCCTAGCAATATTTCTATTTTCAACGTATATAATTACTGCGCAAAAGGACAAACAATTATATGATATTATCAATACTGTTTCAGCAGAAAGAATTCAAAAAGACATTCAAGCTTTAGTGAATTTTGGTACAAGAAATACGTTTAGTGATACTGTTTCACAAACAAGAGGTATAGGCGCAGCTAGACGTTGGATTAAACAAGAATTTGAAACTATTTCTATAGAGTGTAACAATTGCATTGATGTTTTTTATCAAAAAGATTATGTTACAACAGAAGATAATAATCGAATTCCACATGATGCTTGGATTGTCAATGTTGTTGCTATCCAAAAAGGTACTAAATACCCAGAAAGATATATCATAATGAGTGGGGATATAGATTCTCGTGCTAGCAATACTATGGATTTTACAATTAATGCACCAGGAGCTAATGATAATGCTTCTGGCATGGCAGGAACTATTGAAGCAGCTCGTGTCCTTTCAAAATATCAATTCGAAAACAGCATTATTTATGTTGGATTATCTGGCGAAGAACAAGGGCTTTTTGGAGGTGCTGGACTTGCAGCTTATGCTAAAGAAAAAGGATGGAATATTATAGGCCTTTTTAACAATGATATGATTGGAAATATAAAAGGTGTAGATGGTGTTATTGACAATCGAAGCTTTCGCATCTTTTCAGAACCGACTGCTCCTAATGAAACAGAACGTGAAAGACTAAACAGACGTTTTTATGGAGGTGAAGTTGATGGAATCTCGCGCCAATTAGCGAGGTACGTATATAAAACGACTAAAACTTATATGCCAGAAATGAACCCAATAATGATATATAGGTTAGATCGATTTGGCCGTGGCGGTCATCATCGCCCATTTAATGATTTAGGTTTTTCGGGGATTCGTATTATGGAAACTCATGAAAACTACACCCAACAACATCAAGATATACGTGAAGAAAACGGCATAAAATATGGAGATGTCATAGAGCATGTTAACTTTGAGTATGCTAAAAAACTAACTGCTGTAAACGCTATAAATTTAGCTAGTTTAGCCTCTGCTCCACCACCTCCAAAACATGTAGCCATTGGAGGGATAGTAGAGCCTAATGTTAAATTTAAATGGGATAAAGTGAATGGAGCAAAAGGTTATAAAATTTATTGGCGCGATACTACCTCTCCTACTTGGGACCATAGTAGATATGTTGGTAATATTTCAGAATTCACTCTGGATGGTATTGTTATTGATAATTACTTTTTTGGAATTGCATCAGTAAATGATGATGGCTTTGAAAGTGTCGTTGTTTTTCCAAACACGGTTTTTAAAGACTAAAAGACATTAGCAAACACTTAATAAATTCTTAATTTAGCACATATTTTTAACAATGAAAAACGCCATTTACATTTTTACATTTTTTTTAATGAGCACCTCATACGGGCAAGGCTTATTATCTAAAAAAAGCAACTTTACGAGACAAGACACTTTAAGAGGTAGCATTACTCCTGAACGAAAATGGTGGGATTTAACTTATTATCATTTAGATATAAAAGTTGATCCAGATAATAAATTCATTTCTGGAAAAAACACCATACAATATAAAGTTTTGAATGCGAACTCGGTGATGCAAATTGATTTGCAATCCCCAATGAAGATGCTAAAGGTTATTCAAAATGAAAAAGAATTAGAAATTAAACATGATGGTAATGCACATTTCATTTCCCTTGCTGACAATCAAAACATAGGAGAAATAAATAGCTTAGATGTTTATTACGAAGGTCATCCAAGAGCAGCCGTTAATGCCCCTTGGGATGGTGGCATTTCTTGGAAAAAAGACGCGAATGATAATCATTTTATAGCCTCCTCTTGTCAAGGATTAGGAGCTAGTGCATGGTGGCCAAACAAAGACCATATGTATGACGAAGTAGACAGCATGCTTATTAGCGTTAATGTCCCAAGCAAATTAATAAATGTCTCTAATGGCAGATTAAGACTTATAGAACGATTTGGTGACACGAAAACGTTTCACTGGTTTGTAAAAAACCCAATAAATAATTATGGTGTTAACATCAATATTGGAGATTACGCAAATTTCTCTGAAGTTTATGATGGACAAGGCGGAAATTTAGACCTTAATTATTATGTCTTAAAAGAGAACTTAGAAAAGGCCAAAACACATTTTAAAGAGGTTCCTAAAATGATGAAAGCTTTTGAACATTGGTTCGGACAATATCCATTTTATGTAGATAGTTTTAAATTGGTTGAAGTGCCTTATTTAGGTATGGAACACCAAAGTTCTGTAACCTATGGTAATCAATATAAAAAGGGTTACTTAGGTAAAGATTTATCAGGAAGCGGTTGGGGTTTAAAGTTCGATTTCATTATTGTTCACGAATCTGGACACGAATGGTTTGCAAATAATATTACAAACAAAGATGTTGCCGACATGTGGATACATGAAAGTTTTACTTCGTATTCTGAAAATCTATTTTTGGACTATTATTATGGTAAAGAAGCTTCATCTGAATATGTTATAGGAACAAGAAAAAACATTGCTAATAAAAGCCCCATAATTGGTCATTACAATGTTAACAAAGAAGGCTCAGGAGACATGTATTATAAAGGTTCTAACATGCTCCACACTTTAAGGCAACTTCTTGAAGATGATGAAAAATGGCGTCAAATTTTACGTAAAATGAATGTAGAGTTTTATCATCAGACAGTAACTACTCAACAAATTGAAAATTATTTATCTAAAGAAACAGGCATTGATTTAACAGCGTTTTTCAATCAGTATTTAAGATCTATTAAAATTCCAACTTTAGAATATACTATTGAAAAGAAAGTATTAAAATATAGATGGATTAACATTGTTGATAAATTTGATATGCCTATTCAAGTTATCATTAATGAAAAAGAAGCATGGTTGTTCCCAAATGCAGAATGGAAAACAATACCTTTAGAATCTAAAAGTACTTCCTTTAAAATAAATTCTGATTTTTATGTTGAAGTAAAAAAAATATAACTGTTGGAAATTCCTGAACTTTATTTTAAAACAGACACAGAGTGGCGAACATGGTTAGGTGAAAACTATGAAAATTCCAATGGGATTTATCTCATTTTTTATAAAGTTGAAAACAAAGAACCTTCTATGCGTTGGGAGGAAGCCGTAAAAGTTGCCCTTTGTTATGGTTGGATCGATTCTACAGTAAAAAGTATGGGTAACGGAAAACGCAGGCAACGCTTTTCTCCTAGAAATGATAAAAGTGTTTGGAGTGCGTTAAATAAAAAATACATTAAGGTCCTTACTGCTAATAATTTAATGCACAAAAGTGGATTAGAAATTATTAAAATCGGAAAACAAAATGGTTCTTGGACTGCTTTAGATGATGTTGAAAAGGGTATTATTCCTGAAGCATTACAAATTGAATTTAATAAAAACGAGATTGCTTTTAAAAACTATCAAAATTTTGCACCTTCATACAGAAAGCATTACCTGTATTGGTTAAATCAAGCCAAACGAGATGCCACAATAAAAAAACGCATAACCGAAATCATTCGATTATGCGCTGATAATATTAAAAGTAGAGATACTTGGTAACCTGATATCGATTAATAAGCTACTAATTAACAGCTAGTTATTTTTGATATTCAATCTTTTACATTTTGAATATTAACAGAGCTCAGGGTGGTAGTTAAATACCACTTATAAAACTACCATAGGGGTCTTTAAATTGTGTCCCTTCAGAGAACCGTTGCTTGCTTAATAATTTAAACTCAACCAATGCCCAAAGTACAAATTCTTTCATAAAATAAGTATCTTCTTTTATTAGATTGGGTTGGTACTCTCCTAATAAATCATCTAAAGGAGAAATCGCATCTAACAAACTATTATAATCTTTGTTTCGTAAATCATCAAGTAATTCGAAACCTTCTTTCTGATTAAAAAACCATGATACAACATCATCATACGGGCTTTCTTCATCTTGCTTTTGCAGCTTACCTATCTTAGGAAAGAACTCTTCAAACAGACTTTTAACAGCTTCCCCTATCAGATTTTGAGCCACTACTGCTGCACCTTCTTGCTCACCTTCGTAAACTAACTCGACCTTACCTGTAATTGATGGAATAATACCAACAAAATCACTTAAACGAATTCTAGTATTATTATCTCCACAAACTAATGCGCGTCGTTCTGCTGTACTTAATAAATTCTCGAATGCCGTAATACTCAATCTTGCACTCACACCACTTTTAGCATCTATATACTCACTATCTCTAGCTTCGAATACAATCTGTTCTAACAAGTCTTTTGCGAAATCAGGAACACTAACCGTTTTGCTTTGTCCTTCTACCAAATTAGATTCTTGCTCTGTAATTAATCTAGCTGTTTCAATATCCTCTGGATAATGCGTTAAAATCTGAGAACCAATTCTATCTTTCAACGGCGTTACAATACTACCTCTATTGGTATAATCTTCTGGATTTGCTGTGAATAAGAATTGAATATCTAAAGGCAATCTCAGCTTGAATCCTCTTATTTGAATATCACCTTCTTGTAGAATGTTAAATAAAGCGACTTGTATTCTTGCTTGTAAATCGGGCAACTCGTTAATAACGAAAATACAACGATTCGCTCTCGGAATCATCCCATAATGAATGACGCGATCATCGGCATAACTTAATTTTAAATTAGCTGCTTTTATAGGATCTACATCCCCTATAATATCGGCTACAGTTACATCTGGTGTTGCTAATTTCTCTGCAAATCGGTCACTTCGATGTAACCATGAGATTGGTGTATCATCTCCCTTTTCTTTAACCAATTCAACAGCAAATCTTGAAATGGGCTGTAGCGGATCGTCATTAATTTCGGAACCTTCAACAAACGGAATGTATTCATCCAAAAGATTTAACATTAAACGCGCTAAACGTGTTTTCGCTTGACCTCTTAATCCTAATAAATTAATATTATGCCTTGATAAAATAGCACGTTCTAACTCAGGAATCACAGTATTTTCATAACCATGAACCCCTTCAAATGTGGTTTCCTTATTTTTTATTTTCTGAATTAAATTATCTCGTAATTCGTCTTTTATGGATTTGCTTTTGTAACCCGAATTTTTAAGTTCGCCTAATGTTTTTATATTTTCTATGTTCATATTCTATATTTTAACCCTCCGGATTCCGATTATCATCGGAATCCACCTCCCTTAAAAATAAAGGAGGAACAAGTTTTATTTATACTCTTAATTCTGTTTAAATTTTTAGTCGCAATTTTTATTTTTACTTGCTCTCCTCTTAAATTTAAGAGGAGATGAATTCTTATTTTTTTAATCAGAAGAAAGAGGTGTTTTATATAATCACCCTTTAATTCTTTTCTTTTGATGCCAATAGCTAACCGCTAAAGGCCAAAAGCTAATCCTATCCTCTAATTCTTTTCTTCCTATTGGTTTCATAATCTTCAAAAATCATTTCTCCTAAACCTTTTAATCCTGTATAAAACGCTTTGCCTTGATTAGCTTTTGTGAACTCCCGAACAAACTGCATCAAATAATTATCCTGAGCGATCATAAATGTGGTTATCGGAATGTGCAATTTTCTCGCTTGTTGTGCCATCATATAACACTTATTTACAATATGAGTATCTAAGCCATTACTGTTTTTATAATACTGTCCGTCTGGTAATCGTAAACAACTCGGCTTTCCATCTGTAATCATAAAAATTTGCTTGTTGGTATTTCGTTTTCTTCGGAGTAAATCCATTGCCAATTGTAACCCAGCAACTGTATTGGTATGATAAGGCCCTACTTTTAAATATGGTAAATCTTTAATTTCTATTTGCCAAGCATCATTTCCAAATACTAAAATGTCGAGTGTATCTTTTGGATACCGAGTCGTAATCAATTCTGCCAACGCCATGGCTACTTTCTTCGCTGGGGTAATTCGATCTTCACCATACAAAATCATACTATGGCTAATATCTATCATTAACACGGTACTCATTTGTGATTTATGTAGTGTTTCTTCAACTACTAAATCGTCTTCCGATAATGTAAAATCTGAGATTCCGTGGTTTATCTGAGCGTTTTTCAAACTCTCGGTCATTGATACTTTATCTAAAGCATCACCAAATTGATAGTTCCTAAAATCTCCTGTGTGTTCGTCTCCTATGCCTTGACCTTTACTTTTATGATTTCCTTGTCCGCTACGCTTAATCTTACCAAAAATATTATCTAAAGCTTGTTGCCTGATAGCGCGTTCAGTTTTGGCAGTAATAGAAAGAGAACCATTCCCATCTGGATCTATTTCTTCGCGCAAATATCCTTTGTCTTTTAAATCTTCAATAAAATCATCAATAGTATATTCTGCCGTCGTAAGTTTATATTCTTTATCTAATTCGCGAAGCCAGTCTATAGCTTCATCAAAATCACCAGAAGTATGGGTAATCAGTTCTTTAAAAATTCCGAAAAGTTTATCGAAAGGCGATTGAAAAGGCGCTTCATAGTTTTTAAAAACAAATCCTTTCCTTATTTTTTTTTCATTCATAGCACTATAAAAATACTGTTTTCTAAAACAAAAAACAGCAAGTGGTAATCAGAAATATCTATGGATAGAAAAAAACTTTAATTATGATTTACTCAACACGTTTTAACCCTTGTAAATCTTCAATTCTAATTTGTTTGCCTATTGTAGAAATTAGCCCTTCTTTCTTAAATTGGGAAAGGACTCTAATGGCCGACTCTGTAGCTGTACCCACTATGTTTGCAAAATCTTCACGGGATAATAAAACACTAATGGTTCCATCTGAATTTGTTCCGAAACTACTATAAATATAAATCAAGGCCTCAGCTAGTCTCTGTCTCACAGACTTTTGGGCCATATTAACAATAACATCATCGGCTTCTTTTAAATCATTCGCCATACTTTTAAGAATATCAAAAGAAAAATTAGTGTTGTTTTTAAGATCTTTTATAATCTCGCTTTTTGGTATAAAGCAAACTTCCATATCATTTAATGCGGTAGCTTGTAAATTAGAACTTTCGTTATTTATTAGAGAACGCTGCCCTAATAAATCTCCTTTAACAACCATTTTCACAATCTGATCTTTACCGTTAGCACTTAATTTCGATAGTTTACAAATACCATCTCTTACACAATAAACACCATTTAAAATATCGCCTTCTTCAAAAATAACATCTCCTTTTTTTATTTTCATGGATGTTTTACAACTTGAAATACGTACTAATTCATCTTTAGTTAGAGACTTAAGAGAATTAAATTGCTTGATAATACATTGTTCACACTTACTCATACCTTTTTGAATTATTATAATATCTCTGAAGAATTATATTTAAACTTTATAAAAATCAATATGCCCTATTTAGTGTAAAACTAAAAACGGAATGTCTGTATAATAACTTATTTTGGGAATTGATGGATGAAATAATATCTTCTGAAAATAGTTTAAATTTTTAGCCAACATCGTAATTAAATTCACCCCTTGACTTTCAACAAAATTTTGCATAGCATCTTCGACATGTGCATCGGTTAGAGAATGAAAACTATGTTGTTTACCTATAAAATAATCATCTAAAAACTCTTTATTCTTTTTTTGATCTTCGTTTAGTCCTACTCCATTTTTATTAAGATAGGCCACTCTTACCGCCGACATATTTTCTTCAACAATATCTATAATGGGTTGTAAAGTTTGAGTAGGATAGAACAATGAAAAATCGGTTGGAAAGGCTATTTCTTTTAAATTTTCAAATTTAGCATTTTCGGGAACCACCAGTGTTGTACATTTTACTTTGGTTATTACATTTCCAGCATTATTGCCAATGGTTATTTTTTTTAAACCAGAAGCGCCTTTTGTCCCCATAACAATAAAATCAATCTTCTTTTCGGCTACTTGGGTTCTAATTGAATCAATGATGAAATTATTATCGACAATTGGAAAAAATTTATGATTAACATTTAATGAAAAACGTTCATTAATTCTCGACAGCGTGTCTTGTAAACGTATTTTTGGAGACTCTATTTTCGTTTTGGAAGCTATACTTGTATTTACATCGTCTTGATCTTGCAAAGAAGCAGGAGTTTCAACATGTAACAAGTAAAAAGAACATGCAGATTTACTAAAAAAATGAAGTGCATATTCTATGGCATTCCATGCATTTTCAGAAAAATCAGTGGGTATTAAAATGTGCTTCATGTCTTTTCTTATTCAAAAAAACAAAAATAGAAGCCTCAAGCTTATTGAAATATGACCAATATCATAATTCGGTCGAATTTTAATAAAATTAACTTATTTCTTGTAGTTTATTTACATCCAAGATTTTGATGTTCCGGCCTTCTATTTCAATAATCCCCTTATCCTTAAAAGTAGATAATGTTCGGATTAAACTTTCGGTTGCTATTCCTGCTACACTAGCAAGATCGTTTCGTGAAATCCTAATAAAATCTTGAGGTTTACGATTAAGTTTATCTGCAAATTTTAATATCGTAGTGGCCGTTCTTTTTTTAACGGAACTATATGCCATTTGAAGTAATTGATCTTTAACTCCAGATAAATCATCCGTAAGTAACTGTATCAATTCTAAAGTCACTTTATGGTTACTTGTAAGCACATTTTTTAGTTCGTGTTTGGAAAGACCAACTAATTCAGTATCCTGAATAGCAGTTGCTGTTTCTTGATAGGCTGTATTTTGAATAAATGAGGTATATCCAAACAAATCATCTTCTTTAAAAAGCGCTGTTGTTAACTCTTTTCCCAGTTCATCAAGCTTATGACATTTAACTAAACCCTTTGTTATTAGATATATATTATTGGAATGATTTCCTTCTTGATAAATGATCTCTCCATGTTTAAAAGTCATGACATCGCCATTATCATCAAAGAAATTTTTAAGATCATTTAATGTTCTAATCTCATCCTCGTCCTGAGCGCCTTCTTCATCTTTTTCATTTATATCGTTTAATATAGCTGCTTTTGCTAAACGACTTTCAATAGCACTTATAAGCTCTTCTTCTTCAAAAGGTTTAGTAATATAATCATCTGCTCCTAAATCCATTCCTTTCCTAACATCCTTCCGTTCTGTTTTCGCCGATAGGAATATAAAAGGGATATGCCTTGTATGTTCATTTTTTGCAAGCGCTTCCAAAACCCCATAACCATCTAGTTCTGGCATCATAATATCGCAAACAATAATATTTGGCATGTTATGCGCTGCCATCTCAACGCCTACCCTACCATTTGGAGCTGTTATAACCTCATAATTAGACAGTTCTAATAATTCTGCTGTGTTCTCTCTTAAAACAACATCATCTTCTATCAACAATACTTTATTCATTTATATAGCTTTATTTGGTAATGTAATGGAAAATATACTTCCTTTATTTTCTTCACTTACAAAATTTATAGTTCCTCCTAAATTTCCTAAATGACTTTGTACTATGTTTAATCCAATACCTGTTCCTTGAGATAGTAATGCGTTTTCGGCTCTAAAGTAACGATCAAAAATACGCTTTTGATCTTCTAAAGGAATACCTATGCCATTGTCTTCAATCTTTAAAATGGTGTTTTTATCATCCTGCTCTACTTTAATATCTACCAAGGTGTTTTCTGATGAATATTTAATGGCATTATGCACCAAATTTGAAAGCGCCAATTCTACAATTTTTTCATCTTGATACAATGACATATCATCAATATTCTCAGGATAATTTATTTTTTGACCTTCTTTTAGAAGCATATTGGCATTATAAACCACTTCATTAACAACTTTACTTAACTTAAAAGTACTAAACTTATAATTAATCTTACCTGTTTCTAATTTTTCAATTGATAAAAAGTCATTCAAAATGTTATTAAGGTAATGCACTTTATCCGAAATTGTTTTTACGTGCTTATCGCGTTTTTCTTGTTGTTCTGTTAATTTATATTTACCAAGCAACATGGCTGAAGTTAAAATACCACTTAATGGCGTCTTAAACTCATGAGAAACTAATGATAAAAATTTTGTTTTTAATTCATTCAATTCCTTTTCTTTTTTAAGAGCATCACTTATTTTGTCTTGAGCTTCTTTACGTTTTTCTATTTCGGCATCACGCTCATTATTTACTTTTTTTAATTCATCAACAGTAATAATTAGCTCCTTAGTTCGGTCATTAACCTTTTTCTCTAATTCCGTATTTAACTCTAATAATTCAAGCTCTTGCTGTTTACGGATAGAAATATCTATAACTAAAGCCATTATAAAAATTTCACCATTAATTTCTAACGGGTTTAAACCCGCTTCTACTGGGAATGATCTTCCATCTTTATGAGCGCCATACAAATCGCGGCCTCTTCCCATTGGTCGGCTTTCTTTATGCGCCATAAAACTATCGAAATGAGCTCCATGACCGGCATGATGTTCTCTTGGAATTAAAACATTAAGTCCTTGATTAGCAAGCTCAGCTTTGCTATAGCCAAACATCGTTTCTGCAGATTTATTTGTTGATACAATTTTTTGAGATTTATTAACAACAATAACCCCTTCTGATACAGCCTCAAAAAGTACATTAAAAATATCCTTATCGCTTTGAAACATAAATTTATTAGATTTTTTAATTATTAAAAGATAATGAACAACCTTCTTTTTATAAAATTAGCGCCAATCAAATCGATTAGTCTCATTTTCCTTTCATCTTCTATATACTTACTCATTGAAACCTTGTAAAAATAAATAAAACATGACGAATATCATATTATAAAGGGTGTTGATTTATGACTTTTGTCTCAGGTATAAATGAGCAAATATTATGGGGCATAAAACGTGTTTCCACTGTGGGTTAGATTCTAGCTCGACAGAGATTCTATTCGATAACAAATCGTTTTGTTGTAATGGTTGTAAAACCGTTTACGAGATATTTTCTATAAACGACTTAACATGTTATTACGATTTACAAAATGCACCTGGAGCTACACCCAAAGAAATAGAAGGTAAATACAACTTTTTAGACAACCCAAAAATTATTGAGCAACTGTTAGAGTTTAATGACGAAAAAACTCAAATTGCGACACTTTACATTCCGCATATACACTGTAGTTCTTGCATTTGGATACTCGAAAATCTTAGCAAACTTCATCCTTCTATTACGGCATCTATTGTAAACTTTGGAAAGAAAACGGTGCGAGTAAATTATAATTGTGAATCGTTTTCGCTTAAAAATTTAGTAAAAATGCTAAGCAGTATAGGTTATGAACCTTTTATTAGTTTAGATGATTATAGTCCTGACAAAAAACAAATAAACAGGTCTATAATTTACAAATTAGGCGTTGCTGGTTTTGCCTTTGGAAATATTATGTTTCTATCGTTTCCAGAATATTTTCAAGTCACTGGTTTTTGGATTGAGACCTACGCGCCCATTTTTAGGTGGCTTATGTTCGCCTTTTCGTTGCCTGTAGTTTTCTATTCTGGTCAAGATTATTTTATTTCGGCTTATAAAGGGTTACGGGCTAAATTATTAAATATCGATGTTCCCATTGCTTTAGGGATTGTCGTTTTATTTATTAGAAGTACTGTTGATATTATATTCGATTTCGGAACAGGCTTCTTCGATAGTTTATCTGGATTAATTTTCTTTCTATTATTAGGTAAATTTTTCCAACAGAAAACGTACGCCTTTTTATCTTTTGAACGCGATTACAAATCGTATTTCCCTATTGGGATTACCAAAATAGAATCTGATGGAAAAGAAGAATCTATCCAAGTTTATGATATTAAAAAAGGCGATCGGTTACTTATTAGAAATGAAGAATTAATCCCTGTTGATTGTATACTAATAAACGGAACTGCTCGTATTGATTATAGTTTTGTGACTGGAGAATCGGAAGCGGTTTCAAAACAATCTGGCGATAAACTTTTTGCTGGCGGAAAACAACTAAACGGTAGTGTTGAAGTTGATGTTTTAAAATCTGTAGAGCAAAGTTATTTAACTCAATTATGGAGTAATACTATTTTTGACAAAAATAAAACCGACGGCTTTACAACTTTAACCAATACGATTAGTAAACGATTTACCATTGCGATTTTAAGCATCGCTTTTACAGCCACATTATTCTGGCTATTTATTGATACTACAAAAGCCATAAATGTATTTACATCGGTACTTATAATTGCGTGTCCGTGTGCTATTGCATTATCGGCTCCTTTTACATTTGGTAATTTGCTTCGCATTTTTGGAAAGTTAAAGTTTTATGTAAAAAACGCTTCGGTTATTGAACAATTAGCAAGTATAGACACTATTATTTTTGATAAAACAGGCACCATAACGTCTAATAAAAAAGCACAAATAAACTACGATGGCATGACGCTTTCTCATGAAGAAGAAGCGTTACTAAAAAATACACTGCGGCATTCTAATCACCCGTTAAGTCGGTCGTTATATGATATGCTGAGCACTCATAATATCGTACCTCTGAACGATTATCAAGAACATATTGGTAAAGGTATTGAAGCCCAATACGAACACGATTCTATTAAAATTGGTTCTGCGCCTTTTGTTGGACATACTGCCGAAACGACGACTTTGAATACGGCTGTACATGTTAGCACTAATAACACTTATAAAGGAAAATTCACTTTTTATAATGCATATAGAAAAGGACTAGCACAATTATTTAATAGGCTAAAAACCAATTATGATTTAGTTATTCTTTCGGGCGATAATGCAGGTGAAAAAGATAATTTAACAAAACTGCTTCCTACTAAAACGAAATTGCTTTTTAATCAGAAACCAGAGGACAAATTAGAGTATATAAAATATCATCAAACTGAAGGAGCTAAAGTGTTAATGATTGGTGATGGTTTGAATGATGCTGGTGCGTTAGCGCAGAGTAATGTTGGTATTGCTATTTCGGAAAATGTGAATGTGTTTTCACCTGCTTGTGATGCCATATTGGATGCATCGAAATTTAATGAATTATTCGATTTTATAAATGCGTCGAAATCGGCTATAAAAATTATTAAATGGAGTTTTGTGTTGTCGTTTATATACAATGCGATTGGACTTTATTTTGCGGTTACGGGCAATCTATCACCAGTAATTGCAGCCATTTTAATGCCTTTAAGCTCTATTAGTATTGTTGTTTTTACAACGATTGCTACGAATGTTATTGGGCGAAAATTGAAGTAACATATTGTTTTGGATGTGTGAATTGTTTTGTGTTGAAAAAGTGTGATTATTACGCAGAGATTCTCTGAATTTTCGCGAAGACACACAGAGAAAAATAGAAACTGAATGGCGGGTTAGTGTGTTAGGAATTGCAGCTGTTCGAATAACTGCTGATATTCTTAACCTTTTGTTTTTGATTAATGATAAAAACGATTTTATAGGTAAACTTAATTATGGATTCCTGCGAAGGCAGGAATGACAAAAAAAAAGAGAGACTTTTTATACAGTCTCTCTTTTTTTTATCAAATATATTCTATTTACTTAAATACATTTTACGTCTTGAATATAAATCGTAAAACGCATCATCTTTTAAGCCATCAATGAATAAGATACTTTCTCCAGTACTCTTCATTTCCGGACCTAGTTTCTTATTTACATTATGGAATTTATCAAAGGAAAATACGGGTTGCTTAATGGCGTATCCATCTAATTTAGGATTGAAGTTAAAATCTGTAACTTTCTTTTCGCCCAGCATCACTTTAGTTGCATAATTTACATACGGCTCTCCGTAGGCTTTTGCTATAAATGGTACCGTTCTAGACGCTCTAGGGTTTGCTTCAATAATATAAACCGTATCGTCTTTAATAGCGAATTGAATATTTATTAAACCAACGGTATTAAGCGCTAATGCAATCTTATTAGTATGATCTATAATTTGCTGCATCACTAAATCACCAAGGTTAAATGGCGGTAATAACGAGTTACTATCTCCAGAATGAATTCCACAAGGTTCAATATGCTCCATGATACCAATAATGTATACATTTTCACCATCGCAAATCGCATCTGCTTCAGCTTCAATAGCACCATCTAAATAATGATCTAATAGTAATTGATTTCCTGGCATTCTGCCCAATAAATCAACAACATGTTTTTCTAATTCTTCTTTATTAATAACAATTTTCATCCCTTGCCCACCAAGAACATAAGATGGACGAACTAAAATAGGGAAGTCTAACACATCTGCAATTGCAGAAGCTTCATCTGCCGTAGTAGCAATATCAAACTCTGGATAAGGAATATTATTTTCCTTTAACATGTTAGAGAATAAGCCTCTATCTTCTGCTAAATCTAGAGCTTCAAAACTAGTTCCTAATATTTTAACACCGTATTTTGTTAATTTTTCAGCAAGCTTTAAAGCCGTTTGACCTCCTAACTGAACAATAACACCTTCTGGTTTTTCATGCTTGATAATATCGTAAATGTGTTCCCAAAAAACAGGTTCGAAATATAATTTATCAGCAGTATCAAAATCTGTAGAAACCGTTTCAGGGTTACAGTTAATCATAATCGTTTCGTAACCACACTCAGCAGCCGCTAAAACTCCATGAACACAACAGTAATCAAACTCAATACCTTGTCCAATTCTATTAGGTCCAGAACCTAATACAATCACTTTTTTCTTATCAGAAACGACACTTTCGTTATCTGCATATCGGTTACCGTCAGGAGTTTCCATATCACTCTCAAATGTTGAGTAGTAATAAGGTGTTTTAGCTTCAAACTCTGCGGCACAGGTATCAACCAATTTATAAACCCGATTAACACCAAGTTCTTCACGTTTATTATACACTTGACTTTCTAAACAACCAAGCATATGTGCTATTTGTCTATCGCCATACCCTTTTTGTTTGGCTTCAAGTAACAAATCTTTTTCTATACTATCAATTGTAAATGTAGAAATCTCATTCTTAAGTACATGTAATTCTTCATACTGCTTTAAAAACCACATATCAATTTTAGTGATTTCGTAAATACGACTTAAAGGAATTCCAATTTCAATCGCATCATAAATAGCAAACACACGATCCCAACTTGCATTAGTTAGTTTCTCAATGATTTGATCATAGTTTTTATAGCCTTTCCCATCTGCTCCTAAACCATTACGCTTAATTTCAAGAGACTGGGTTGCTTTATGAAGCGCTTCTTGGAACGAACGTCCAATACCCATAACCTCGCCTACAGATTTCATTTGAAGTCCTAGTCTTCTATCAGAACCTTCAAACTTATCAAAATTCCAACGTGGAATTTTCACAATCACATAATCTAAAGTCGGTTCGAATAAAGCCGATGTCGATTTTGTAATTTGATTATTTAATTCATCTAAATGATACCCCAACGCTAATTTAGCAGCAATTTTTGCAATAGGATACCCTGTTGCTTTACTCGCTAATGCCGAAGAACGCGATACACGCGGGTTTATTTCAATAGCAATAATATCTTCATTTTCATCTGGAGAGATGGCAAACTGTACATTACATCCACCAGCAAAGTCACCAATATTACGCATCATATGGATTGCCATATCACGCATTTTTTGATACGTTTTATCACTTAAAGTCATTGCCGGAGCAACAGTAATAGAATCTCCTGTATGAATTCCAATTGGATCCATATTTTCGATAGAACAAATAATAACTACGTTATCATTAGAATCTCTAAGTAACTCTAGTTCATATTCTTTCCAACCAATTAAGGCCTTATCAATCATCACTTCATGAATTGGAGAAATCTCTAATCCGCGTGTTAATAACTCATCAAAATCTTCTTCTTTATATACAAATGAAGCGCCTGCACCACCTAATGTAAACGAAGCTCTAATAATTAAAGGGAATCCAAATTCCTGAGCAATTTCTTTACCCTTTAAAAAAGATGTCGCTGTAGCTTGAGGTGCCATTGGAACACCAATTTTAAGCATCAACTCTCTAAACTGCTCTCTATCTTCAGTAATATTTATAGCATCAATATTAACACCTATAATTTCTACATCAAAATCTTTCCAAATCCCTTTTTCATCAGCTTCAATAGCAAGGTTCAACGCTGTTTGTCCTCCCATTGTTGGCAAAACTGCATCAATTTGAGGATGATCCTTCAAAATTTGAAGGATCGATTTTGTATTTAAAGGAAGCAAGTATACATGATCAGCCATAGATGGATCAGTCATTATAGTTGCAGGATTAGAGTTTATCAAGATGGTTTCTATTCCATCTTCTCTAAGCGATCTTAAAGCTTGGGTTCCTGAATAATCAAACTCACATGCTTGTCCAATAACAATTGGCCCAGATCCAATAATTAATATAGATTTAAGTTTAGAATTTTTTGGCATTTTTACTGTATTGTGTTTTATTATAAATCGTTACAAAAATAGACATTAGCAGATATAAAAAAAGGCGTTGCTATTAAGCAACACCTTTTTATTATCAACAATTGTTAATCATTATTTTTTATGTCTTGTTTCAGATGAAACAGATATTTTCTTTCTCCCTTTAGCTCTTCTACGAGCAAGTACTTTTCTACCATTGGCAGATGCCATTCTTTCTCTGAAACCGTGTTTGTTTCTTCTTTTTCTCTTTGACGGTTGAAACGTTCTTTTACTCATTATCTTATATCTTTAAATCTGAATTCTAATTTACTATTTGGTGCTTACCCAAAACTGACGGCAAATATACGAAGAGTTTTCACTTTGACAAACGTTATTCGAAAAATATTTTTTATTTCAATATTTTAATTTCAGAACCTCACAAATCTACTATTTATTTAGGGTTACAAAGGTATTTTGTTAAATGTCTTTTACAAGATTTTAATAAAAAATTAGTTTCTTTGTAGTCTAAATAAAATAAAGACGCTTATTACATTAATCATAAGCATCAAAATCAACACATAATACACCTTAAAATGTACAATAAAATTATAAAACTTATTATAGCAGCAGGAATTATAGCTTTCGCTGTTTATCAATTCACAGAAGGTTATATAGGTAATGGCATCATGCTTATTCTATTATCTCTAATTTTTGTGTTTTTATATTTTAAAAACGAATTTATATTATTAGCTTTTCTAAAATTACGTAAACAAGATTTTGATGGTGCTAAAGCGTGGTTAAACAAAATTAAAAACCCCGAAGCTGCTTTAGTAAAGAAGCAGCAAGGTTATTTCAATTACTTACACGGTATTATGGTATCGCAAAGTAATATAAACGAAGCCGAAAAATATTTCAAGAAAGCGATTTCTTTAGGACTTTCTATGGATAACGATTTAGCCATGGCTAAACTAAACTTATCGGGTATTGCATTTTCTAAACGCAGAAAATTAGAAGCTCAAAAATTATTATCAGAAGCTCAAAAATTAGATAAGCAAGGCATGCTTACAGAACAAATTAAAGAGATGAAAGCTAATATGAAACGTGCACAGGCTCCAAATCAACATTACGGTGCAGGCGGTTCTTTAAGAGCACAGAAGCGTAGAGGGTAAATTATAATCTGATTTTTCAATTAATTATTTTGGGCGTTACCACAAGGGTCAGGCTTTACGTTACAAGTCCTCGCTTCGTTCCTCCGCTGTGGGCTTTCCTCTGCAATCCTTAACGCGGGTTAGTCTACGGTTAACAGTATTCACTTCTCACTCAAAACTGTGTACTCGAAAAGTAAAGGCGATAACTACCACTATGTTTTTTATAACGAAGTAATCCTTCAAATCTTACCGTCATTACGAGGCGTTTTTACGACGAAGTAATCTCTCAAATTGAAGCTGTACAGTTAAACAATAAACAGATTGCCACATCACACAAAAAAGCGTGATTCGCAATGACAGATATTATAAATAAGTTCAACATCATTGTTATGACATAAGGACCAAGTAATCTTTTTAAACTGAAAAAACGTCATAAAATTAAACCCTGACAGTTTTCAATTGAAGTTTGTTTTATCGTAGGAAAAATTAATTATCTTTACGGGATAACAGTGACGAAAAACTGACTATATCCTGACTTATTTACGGGATATCGGTAATAAAAATTACTATATAACGAGTTGGGCGTAATTAATCATCAGCATTATTAATACAAATGATATTTATTAGATTATGAAAATAGAAATAGTTATCTCGATCATATCTACTGCAATCGCTAGTTTATCATTTTTATTTGCTTTTTATGTTTATAGAAAAAGCAGACATTCCGTAAAGCTTAAGGAAAATCAGGATCAACAAATGCAGATCATTGCAAGTCAAGCTATTTTGTTTTGGGAACAAATTCAAATACTAATGAATGCAAATGTAAACAAATATGATGTTGACCCATATATTTACATATCATTGAAACAGAACGCCAAAAGACTTGAAGAATCGATTGAAAAAGCCATTTCATTAGGGTTGTGGAATACAATTGTTCCTAAGCGTAAACGAAATTCCGATGGAATGCATGTAGCATTTATTCAAAGTCTTATGCATCAAAGTGTGTCGGATATAGATACTCCAATAGATTGGCTAAAACAACATCTCATTATGGGCATTGTTCGACTTTTTGAGATTTGTGAAAATTACGAAGGACTAAATAAATCTCTAAAAGATGAATTAGAAAAAAGAGTTTCTAAGGAAATTAGGGAGCTTTCTTGGGTATATATTTACAAAAACGAAAAGAAAGACCTAAAGTAAAATGTCTTCATTTTATGTGCAAATCTAAAAGTTCGTTAAGTTTAATATCCAATGCCTCAGAAATTTCAAAAAGCGTATAAAGCGTAGGGTTGACTTTCCCGTTTTCTAGCTTTTCAATAGCCTGTCTATCTTTATTACAAGCACGAGCTAAATCAGATTGACTCCAACCCTTCTGACTTCTTAGTTCAACAATACGCTGACCTATTTTCTTTTTAAGTTGTTCTTTATTCACAAAGCAAATGTCAGCTAATTATACGACAATTTTGTCATATTAAAATTTGACAATTCGATTTTAAACATTATGTTTGTCATATAAAAATATGACGATTGAGTAAATTCAGGAAATTAAAAGTTTATAAAAAATTCCAACCACGTGAATGGAAATATATTGCTATTCCTGAAATCCGACTTGAGGGAAGATGGTTAAAAGAACTTGGGTTTGAAATTGGAAAAGAAATTGAAATTAAGCAACAAAAAAATAAACTGACTATTACGCTGACTGACAAAAAAGAAGAAAAATAACTACGCCCAACACGGCATATAAAAAAAAATGGTTTAAGAGCTTAAACGAAAATGAATTTTATAAATTTATGGTAATGTAAAACTGAAAAGCTAGTGCATAAAAATCCACTACTTTTCATATACAAAACCGTCAGACTGTCTAATAACTATTTACGTTTTTAGTGATATTTAGAATCAGTTATCAAGTGTTTTTCAGGTAATTTTAGTATCTTTTTAGTTATGAAATTTATCCTTGGAAAAGACCGAAAACAGACCTGCCTTTTTCCTGTTTCTCTTGAAAATTCAATAGAATCTGATAACAGCGTAAGATCTATAGATCAATTTGTAGATTCTCTTAACCTAGCAGAACTTGGATTCCGTTCAGACTTCATAGAAAACGGTCCGCCCGCCTACAATCCATCTGTTCTACTCAAACTTTACATCTACGGTTACATGAACCGCATTCGTTCTTCTCGACAATTAGAAAAAGAATGCAGACGTAACATTGAAGTGATGTGGCTTCTTGAATCGCTATCTCCAGACCACAACACCATCAGTAATTTTAGAAAAGATAATGCTAAAGCCATTAAAAAAGTATTTTTTGCTACCGTACAGATTGCACGTAATTTTGGGCTTATAGGAGCTACACTTATAGCAGGTGACAGTACTAAGTTTAGAGCTCAGAATAGCAAAAAGAACAATTTTAATCAGAAGAAAATACAGCGTCACCTAGATTACATTGACAACAAACTAGAGCAGTACAATAAAGCTCTTGAACTGAGTGACAGTGAAAATGAGAAAGAGGAAATCAATAAAGATATTGATAAACATCAAGGTCGCAGAAATGAATATGAAAAATTAAATGCGCAGCTAATCGCATTTGGAGAACCACAGATATCTACCTCAGACCCTGATAGCAAGCATTTGATTCTACGTAACAATATTACTGAGGTTGCTTATTGTGTACAATCTACTGTCGATGCAGATCATAATATTCCGTTTGATTACTTGGTGACCAATAAGAATGACTCCAAGGCCATGGGACAAATGTTGCAGAGAGCTAAAACCATTTTAGGCACAAACACATTTACTGCGCTTTATGACAAAGGATATCATACGGGTAGTGAATTTAAAACGGCAAATGACCTAAACATTGAAACCCTTGTTGCTATCCCTGGAATAGGGAGAGCATCACAAGCTCCAGATCCAAGTTATAACTCGGAACATTTTAAATATAATAAAGAAGACGACACGTATACTTGCCCAGAGGGAAACATACTTAAAAGTAATGGTAGTACCTATAAATCTCGTAATTATCGCTTCAAACAATATAAAACAAACAGATGTAAAACCTGCCCAGCAAGAGCATTATGCACCACTTCTAAGGTAAATGGAAAGGTCATACAGCGGAGTGAATTCCATCAATACATTGAAGCCAATGCACAAAGAGTATTGCAAAATCCTGATGCTTATAAAAAACGACAAGCTATTGTTGAACATCCTTACGGAGCAATAAAACGCCAGTGGAGTTTTGATCATATCATGACTAAGAAAACGATGTAAAGGGCTAGTGCTGATGTAGGGTTTATGTTTATTGCCTATAACTTAATACGAATTTGGAATATCATTAGAAAAACTAACACATCTGCTTTTCAAGCTTACAAGTCCTTTATTAGGTTTATAACATCTATTCTAATAGGTTTTAAACTAGTCTACAAACAAAATTCAAAAAATCAAATCTTAGTGTTCAACTAATACAAAAACTGTAATTTAGTAAAATATATAAAATGGCGGTAGGTTATTAGACAGACTGACGTTAGCAAATATTAACAATGAACGAAATTTTAGTTGAAAAAAATGAGGAAGAAGAGCTTCCAATACCTCACATTTGGAGACCTACTTTTAAGGCAATTGTTAACGCTTTTGTAGAAAAAAATTACAGCCTTAGCTCAGAAATAAAAAATGTAAACCCTATTTCAGAAGAAACTGCTGAACAAATCAAAGAATACATTGAAGATTATGGAGAAGAATTAATTGAACTTCCAAATGACACTTGGAATTCATCAGTATATATTTGTTATGGAAACTACTGGAATATTCTTATTGACCTATACACTAAAGACGAAGGTTTAAGCGACTTAGTACTTAATACTGATATAAGAGAAGATAATAATGAATATATCTTTGACATTAAACTGATATATGTACCTTAAATCAAAATTGACACTTAATTAAAATGGGATACGAACTTAATATAAAACGTGAAGAGGGAAATCAAAAAATAAGTAAGGAAAAATGGTCGGATTACATTAAATCTGATGCACAATTTGAACCAATTGAAGAGTTTTCTGCTGAACTTAATAAAAGTGAAACTTTAACTGTTTCAACACCAAATGCTGGATTATGGAAATCGGATAAAGGTGAAGTCCCTTTTACTTTTTATGAAGAATATGGGGAAATAACTGTTAAAAATCCTGATAATTGGATTATTGAAAAAATGATTTCAATTGCTAACGATTTAAATGCTGTGGTTGAGGGAGAAGAAGGAGAAATATATGATGAAAATTATCTCAAAGACCCTTTTTCAAACCCTTTGGATAATAACTCTTTGAATGGAGAAAAAAAATGGTGGCGCTTTTGGAAATAAAACATTTGCTAACACCATGTATAATTAATTGCTAGTTATGGCTCACTTGGGAAATTCCTCCGAAATTTCGCAGTTCGTGCTTTATTTAGTAAATTCACTACTTAGATTCCCGTTTTCACGGAATGACAATTTCAACGGAAACCCCGAGGCAGAGCCTCGAGGAATTCTTTTCGATTAAAACCTCATACCAAAGCCTATACCTGCAATAAAAGGATTAATATCTACGTCTGCTCCTACAACCGCCCCTAAAGCAGACGTTGCATTTACAGTTACATCTGTATTTAATAATAAATATTTGGCATCCACATTAATAAACCATTTGTCGTTCAAATCGAAGTCAAAACCTAATTGAAATGCAAAGCCTAAACTATTATCATAGCTTACTTTGTCTGCAACTGGCCCTTCACTTTCATTATAAAACAACGTATAATTTAAACCTGCTCCTAAATAAGGTCTTACCATCTGTCCATCAAAATGATATTGCAATGTTAACGTTGGAGGTAATAACCAAACATCTCCTAAAGGAATATCTCCTGCTGCTGTAGAAATCGCTTCAACATCGTGTTTTGTAGTTGCTAAAATCAATTCTGCTGCAATATTTTTTGTAAAAAAGTAAGTGAAATCTAACTCAGGCACAAAAGCGTTAGAGATCTTCACATCACCACCTATAGCTTCAATTGTGGCCGATTCGTTTGCCACAACCCCAATAGCTCTAACACGCACTTGCCATTTGTTAAACTCCCTCTTTACAGACTCTTTTTCTTGTGCATTAACCTGTGTAAATGCAAAGCATACTAATACTAGTAAAATTGTTTTTCTCATAATTATTTGATTTAATTAAGACAAATTTATAGTTGAAAAACATCTAATAAACTGATTAAAATCATAGAATAAAAACAATTATAATTAGCGCTTTAATGGTTAGAAAATCAATCATTTTTATTCATCTATTATTAAATAAAAAGTTGGACTTACCCGTTGCGTATTTTGATTTATTAGGCTAAATGAACTGTCAGTTCGAATGATTTCGACTTTTTTCGTTGGAATTGTATCGAGAACAGGTTTTGAAATACAAAAATTTTATTCTCGATAGTTTTGTTGAGCTTGACAAAATATTAATTTTACTCAAAAAAAATGAATGAGATTCACTCAAATTGACAAATTTTATTCAAAATGCACAACGGATTTAGTCTTGTATATTTTCATGAAATGACTTAACATACGTTTTTAAAATTCACAGCCACCAGTGCAAGCACTCTAAAGTTTAAGACGTAGAAAAAACTTTTCAAAATGATGGTAATTAAAAATCAAAGATTAGATGCTGTTTAGAAAGGTTTTAAGTTTATTAAAAACATCTTACTTAGAAGAAACTTTGATGTTTTTAAGTTCAATTTTAGAAAGTAATTCTAACAGATCATTTTCAAACAACTGATCTATTCCTTCTAAATTTTGATACGTGCTTTTAGGTTTATAGTTATTATAATCTACAAACCGTATTCCTTCTATAAAACGCTCATTATAAGCTTCTCGAAATCTAAAACCTAAACCATCATCTTCGTTATAAGAATAAGCTAAGTATTTCACTTTAAAATCATTCACATCCACATAATAAAAGAACACATCGTCAAAATCTTCTCCACCTCCATTTTCTTGAAAAGTGACTTCTATTTTATAAAACTCTAAGCCTTTTATTATAATTTTTCCCAAATACTTTTTATTAACGGCTTTGCTATTTAAGCCATAAGGTAAAACAGAAAAGTAATGCACCGAATTTATTGAACTGGAATACTTTGTAGCCATGGTATCATGCACAACAACCTTTTCACCGTTTATAAAACGCTCAAACCCATCGTTTGTTAATATATCAAAAATAGAATCTGAAGCAAGCACAGAAACTCTTCCATATAAAAAATCACCTGCATAACGTTTTGCTATATAATGCTTGCCTCTAAAATCGAAAGTAATACGAGTAGAATCTATTTCATGACCACCAGAAACGGTAATCGATTTATTAATAATGACACTAGAATCTAACTTATTTTTAGAAGTACAACTAACAATAATCACAACAAATAAAACACAAATAAATCTAGACATAATCTTTTTTTAACTGAGTGTAAAGCTATATAATACTTACTTTAACTTTTATAAAATTTCGCTAAACATCTGTTAATTTAAAGTATAATGATTGTCCCATAAATTTTTGTGCCAATATATTAGCACCTGTTTCTTGAAGCTGCAACACTCTAGGATAACCGCCTGTAGTTTGACAGTCTCGCATTAAAACAATTAATGTCCCTGATGGTGTTAATTGTACTGTTCCAGGAAGGACAGGTGATGTTATTATAGACTCTATATTATTATTAATAGATTCTTCTAATTGATAAGCCATTCTATTATTATCTTTTGAAATAGTAAATGGTTTTGAAAACAATTGATTTTGTTGAGAATCTGTAAGCATATCAAATTCTGGTCCTTTAAAAACATCTATAATTTTGGATGTCATATAAGATGTATCCATTCTAATAGAGGCATGCTGATTCAAATTAATTTTTGAAGATTCATTAACTAATAATTCATCATTTTTAAGCAAAGTCACCTGCTTCGTTATGTTTTGATACATACTCTTGCTACCCATAATTGTTTCGGTGTTAAAACCACCTAAAACAGCTAAGTAACATCTAAATCCATTCTTTAGTTTCCCAAATGTTAATACATCATTAGGGTTCACATTTATAATTTTATTGAGTCTAATAAATCGGTCATTCAATTTTGCAGACATATCTGCCCCAGAAAGCACAATGCATGTTGCCGTTTTAAATTGAAGTCTAGCTCCTGTCATAGTCATTTCTATAACCCCTTCATTTTTATTATTTCCTAAAAGCACATTTGCTAAAGCAGCCGATTTTCTGTCCATAACCCCAGAATACGGCACACCATATTGCTGAAAACCTACACGTCCAAAATCTTGAATAGTAGAATAAAATCCGGTATTTAAAACTTTAATCATATGGACTTACTTTCAATGACATACACATTGGCATCAACTAACGTTTTCATATCGTAATGCGCTTTTAAAGATATTTGATAAAACTCAATTTTATCACCAGCCTTTGCAAAACAAGGTTCCGTTTTCGAAACATCAAAAAAGTTAATGGGCGAATTACCTATAATATTCCAACCTCCAGGACTCGCATTTGGATACACACCAGTTTGATCGCCACCAATAGCTACTGCGCCTTTATTTATTTTTAACCTGGGTGTTGCTTTTCTTGGCATTGAAATAGAAGCATCCAATCCTCCCAAATATAAAAACCCTGGAAGAAACCCTATAAAATAAACAGTATAAATAGTTTGTGAGTGCTTTTTAATAATAGCGTCTTTAGGCATGTTTTTTTCTAAAGAAATTGCATCCAAATCTATTCCAAAAGAAGCATCGTAACACACAGGAACACGCCATAGTTTCGATTTGTTTTTAATTCGGTCATTAGAAGAATTGTAGACTTCTTGTAACTCTAATACTTGCTTATCAAAATCAATTTCGTCATCAACAAAATTTATTACTAGTGAATTATAGGCATTAGTCATTTGAATACCCTTCTCAATGCCCCAGTTTTCAATTTTAACTTTGAAATTTAAAACATCTTGTAAAACAGTTTCATTAATAACAGACGGCCATTCAATTAAAATTGAAGTCGATCCAAAACGCTTATATAAAAGTTTGAAACCCATTAAGATTATCTAATATTTATTCCGTTTAACTCTAATTTTTTTTTCAAACTTTTTATTAAAACAACAGCATTGGGATTATCACCATGAATACAAAATGTTTCGGCTAGGATTTTAATTTTTGAATTATGAATAGTCTTTACTTTTTGTTTTGAAACCATATGGTAAACATGTTCAAACATCACGTCAGCATCTGTAACTATTGCATTTTTTTCTTCTCTCGAAACCAATGTTAAATCAGTATTATAGTTTCTATCAGCAAAAGCTTCATATGTAATTGCAATATCATTTTGAAGTGCCACTTCGGCCACCACAGATTTGTATGGCACATAAAGTTTAATAGGTAATACCAAACTTTTCATCACCTCAACAATAACATTAGCAACCTTCGTGTCTACGGCTGCCAAATTATAAAGCGCCCCATGTGGTTTTATATGATGCAACAATCTATGCTCCTGATCAAGCACGTTTTGTAAGGTTTCTATTTGCTGTTTTATAGATGTAAATAATGCAGCGCACGACATGTCCATTTTAACACGTCCAAAATTCTCTTTATCAGGAAATGACGGGTGCGCACCAATTTTTACACGATGCTGTTTTGCTATTTCAACAACCATTCGTATAGTTTCTAAATCACCAGCATGGCCACCGCAAGCAATATTACACGACGATATAAATGGCATAATTTGAGCTTCGTTGCCCATGCCCTCGCCTACATCTACATTAATATCTATTGTTTGATTTCCCACTAAACTAAGTTAATTATTATGTATTATACCTCATTGTGTATTTTAAATAAAATCACAACAGCTTTATTATAATATGCTTTAAACATTAAATAACAGATGCCTCATCAAAATAATTAACAAAAAGGGCGACGACATAACTGTAACTTTCCATGCCTTTATTTTGTTTATTCGCTTTTAAATACCCTCCGTAAAACACTTTAAAAAAAGGCTCTACAGGGTTTTGATGTGCTTCCCAAAACTCACGAACTTCTTTATAATTTTTTAAAACACCCTTATTCAACGTTTTTACAATGTCTTTGTATAAAATGGCATCGCGTCTATAAATCTCATTTAAACAATAGCGCAAACCAAAAGTATATCCGCAGTATTTAAAATAAATATCATCATTATTAATAGCTGCTAAACACCCAATAAAATTAGCTTCATTTTCGGCGGCAAAACCCAATTGGTGTGCAATTTCATGAGTAGTGGTAGTCGAAAATTTATATATTGGAATCTTTTTATTAACCTGAGCTTCGTTTGTCCACGGATTCAAATAGCCGCTAAACCCCATATACGTTAACGGCAAACTAAATAAAGACTTTTTCACACTTACAGGTGCATATTCCAAATCTGGAAATTGCTGTTTCAATCCTACATAACCAGCTGGTGCTAACTTTAAAATGGCATTTTTTGTGAAAGGCACATCCACTTTTAAAGTATCATTATTCGTGATTTTTAAATGAATCGCATTCGATCGCGCAATCAATCGTTTCGTTACTTTCACAAGTTGCTCGGTCGTATAATCAGACTTAATATTTAAACTTTTATGCAGAGGCAATCGGTAATAATTAAAACCCCAAAATAAATGAAACGCAAAATAAATAATCGAGACCACAGCA
This sequence comes from Algibacter sp., assembly GCA_039985655.1. GTDB lineage: Bacteria > Bacteroidota > Bacteroidia > Flavobacteriales > Flavobacteriaceae > Postechiella. Next base: position 227,907 of record JBDWSF010000014.1, read on the forward strand.
AACACATCAACAAACCACTGTTTTGTATCTTTTCGTAAACGCTTGCCGTTTTTAAAAAACCATCTCACCGCATAAATAATGCCCAAAGCATAAACTAAATCGCCAAACGAAAACGGTATCCAACCCAAAGTATATCTAAAGGCTTTCGAAATAAATACATAGATGCCATTACTATAATATAACTCTACAAAATCGGGATAATTCTCTAATAATTTCACAAAAAAATATTGCGGAATTAATAGTAACGCAATAACAGTTTTCTTCTTTTTCGGCATAAATCAAAAGTAATAAAAATTTGCACCCTATGGCAATTGTATACTAATAAAGGTTTCTTCCTGCTTTCCATTATATCTTTTCTTGTGCCGAACTTGTTTCAATATTTCATCAAGTATTTTCTATACCTTAAAATCAGTTTAAAATCAAACATATCATTTAGCACAAAAAAGGATGCCACTACAATCAGGAGTAGCCGCCAAAGTCTGTACCTTTTTGCTACCTTTGCAGAACTTTATAATAAAAACTATGAGCCAAGATATAAGACAACTCGAACCACAACAACTTTGGAATAAATTTGCCGATTTAAATGCCGTTCCGCGACCTTCAAAAAAAGAAGAACGTGTTATTACTTTTATGAAAGATTTTGGTAAAAATTTGGGTTTAGAAACCATTGAAGACGAAGTTGGAAATGTTATTATAAAAAAGCCTGCGACTTCGGGTATGGAAAACAGAACCACTGTAGTGATGCAATCGCATTTAGACATGGTACATCAAAAAAATAATGATACGGTTTTCGATTTTGATACTCAAGGTATCGATATGTATATTGATGGTGATTGGGTGCGTGCAAAAGGCACCACACTTGGAGCCGATAACGGATTGGGCGTTGCAACCATTATGGCCATTTTAGAAAGCACAGATATTCCACATCCTGCTATAGAAGCTTTATTTACTATAGATGAAGAAACGGGTATGACGGGTGCTATGGGCTTAAAAGGCGGGTTACTTTCTGGAGGCATTCTACTTAATTTAGATACTGAAGAGGATGACGAAATTGGTGTAGGTTGTGCCGGTGGCATTGATGTTACCGCAACAAGAACATACGAAGAAGAAGAAACTCCAGAATTTAAAATAGGTTATAAAATAACCGTAAAAGGTTTACAAGGCGGACATTCGGGCATGCAAATTCACGAGGGTTTAGGAAATGCTAACAAAATTATGAATCGCGTTATATTTGATGGTTTTGAAAATTTCGGGTTACGAATTTCAGAAATTGATGGTGGTAGTTTACGTAATGCCATTCCTAGAGAAAGCAATGCCATTGTAGCTTTAGATGTTATACATGAAGAGTCCTTTTTATTAGAAACAAAACTGCAAGCAGATACTATTAAAACAGAACTAAAAACGATGGAACCCGATTTAGAAATTGAAATTTCTAAAATCGAAACTCCAGAAAAAATAATGGATTTAGGGATTCAAGAAGGTTTAACACGCGCTATTTACGCCTCCTGTAATGGTGTCTTTAGAATGAGTGCCGATATTCCAGACTTGGTAGAAACCTCTAATAACGTAGCGCGAGTTATTGTTAAAGAAGGTAAGATTAAAATTGGTTGTTTAACACGCTCATCGGTTGAGAGTGCTAAATGGGATTTAGTAAATACATTGCGTTCAACATTCGAGTTAACAGGCTGTGAAGTTGATGCTTCTGGAGATTATCCTGGCTGGGCACCAAATATGGATTCGCCTATTTTAAAAGTTATGGAAACGTTGTACGAAGAATTAAATGGAGCAAAACCTCATGTAGCTGCTTGTCATGCGGGTTTAGAATGCGGTATTCTTGGACAAAATTACCCAGACATGGATATGATTAGTTTTGGTCCAAATATTAAAGGTGCGCATTCACCTGACGAACGTGCTCAAATATCATCGGTTCAAAAATATTGGAACTTTGTTTTGGAGATTTTGAAGCGAATACCTTAAGTTAAATACTTTGAACAATAAAAAGGCTACTTAGATTTAATATCGAAGTCGCTTTTTTATTTTCTACCTATTTTAAGTTTATGTTTCAAATCTAAAACAGCTAATTATTCTGATTTTAGTATTGGTCTTTTTTCTAAATCTAAAATATAATTAGAAACATTAACTTGAAACCAAAGGTTAAACATTTTGTAGTTACGCTTTTGTGGCCATTCTTTTTTATTGGTATGCCAATCATTTAATACTCTTGTGAAAAATACATCATATTTTTTTTTAAGAAATTTTTCTAGATCTACTATACCATTATCAATCAAGTATATATTAACATCATTTACCTCCGACTGTTCTATTTTACTGTCAGGATATAAGTTATCGTGCCAATTTATAAAAGGTTGTAATGGTTTTATAACAATAGCGCTTCGATCAATATAATTTTCTTCTAAATTTTCTTGAGAATGCATAATATCATCCTCTATCACATTTACCATTTTCGATAAATATGCCTCTTCTTCTTGAGTAATAACGCTTAGGATAGGCTCTTCACCTGCTTTTGTTTCTTTTAATTCAAAATCTACTATAAAATTGGTGTACACTTTATAGTTTTCTTCCTTATGACTCATCATTTTCTTTAACAAGTCCATACTTTCTCTATCTTCTTGCAATACCGAGCCTCTGTTTTTTTCGATATCGTCGTTTGGCATAATTATATTTATGTTAGCCATATTCCATGCATTTATTGAAAATTCTAGAATATCTTCCATGTATTCCATATTCATAAATTCATTGGTAAATGGCGTCATAAATTTTTCTAATAATTTAGAATATTTCACTCCGGTATTTGAAACGACCTTATTTCCAAACAAATCAATTACTTTTTTACTCATTGTCATATTTTTTTAATACCGTGTCCTTTATAGAAGTCAGCACACTTAAAATTAAATAGAAAACACTCTTTTTTTTTAAACGTTGTTTTTTGATGAATTTCACACAAAAAAAAGAATTTTATTGAACAAAAACGAAATTAAAATATTATAATTCAAGGCACAGGATCATATCCAGAACCTCCCCAAGGATGGCAACTAAATATGCGTTTAATAGCTAGCCATCCGCCTTTTATTAAACCATGTTTTTGTAACGCTTCTTTGCTATAATGCGAACATGTTGGATTGTATCTACAACTCGCAGGTGTTAATGGCGATATAAAGGTTTGGTACACTTTTATCAAAAATAAAAACGGTGCAATGAGTAGTTTTTTCATAGCAAATTTTTCGACATTCATAAATTTATTTCAGAATGACATTATTTAAAAAAACGTTATGAGAATCCTGAAACAAGTTCAGATTAACTCAGTTTGTAAATCCTAATTCACAGAAAACGTTGTACCGTCTCGACTATCTTTTAATTGAATACCAACTTCTAATAATTCATCCCTAATTTGATCGGATAAAGCGAAATCTTTATTAGCTCTGGCTTGTTGTCTTAATTTAATTAATAACTTAACTGCTCCAGATAGTTTATCTCCGCCAGCTTCCGTTTTAGTTTCATTTTGAAGTCCTAAAATATCAAAAACAAATCCGTCAATAGCTTCCTTAAAAGCAATTAAATCTTTAGAAGATAATGTTTCTGCTCCTTCTTTAATATGATTTATATATTTAACAGCTTCAAATAAATGCGCTATTAAAATAGGTGAATTAAAATCATCATTCATAGCATCGTAACATTTCTGCTTCCATGCATTTATATCTATCGATGATGTTTCTGAAGGCTTTAACTTTTCTAAATTATTTACAGCATCCATCAGTCTATAAAAGCCTTTTTCACTAGCCAATAAACCATCGTCTGTAAGATCTAAAATACTTCTATAAGAGGATTGTGCTATAAAAAATCGAATAACACTTGGCGCATAGGCTTTACTAAAGAAGGTGTTGTTTCCCGAAAGCAATTCGTCAGGATTAACCGTATTTCCTGTAGATTTAGACATACGCTGTCCGTTTAACTCAAGCATATTGGCATGCATCCAATAATTTACAGGCGATTTTCCTTTAGCCGCTTCATTTTGTGCTATTTCACATTCGTGGTGCGGGAATTTTAAATCCATTCCGCCACCGTGAATATCAAACTGTTCGCCTAAGTATTTTGTACTCATTGCGGTACACTCTAAATGCCAACCTGGGAAACCATCGCTCCAAGGAGAAGGCCAACGCATGATATGCTGGGGTTCTGCTTTTTTCCAAAGTGCAAAATCTTGCGGATTCTTTTTATCACTTTGTCCGTCTAATTCTCGAGTATTATGTATTAAATCTTCAAGTTTACGCTTGCTAAGTATGCCGTAATTTTTGGTTTCGTTAAACTTATGAACATCAAAATAAACAGAACCATTTACTTCGTATCCAAAACCATTTTTAATTATGGTTTCTATTAATTCAATTTGCTCAATAATATGACCTGTTGCAGTTGGCTCTATACTTGGAGGTAAAAAATTAAATGTTTTAAGAACATCATGAAAATCTACAGTGTAACGTTGTACAACTTCCATAGGTTCAATTTGCTCTAAACGTGCTTTTTTAGTGATTTTATCTTCACCTGCATCTGCATCATTTTCTAAATGACCTGCATCTGTAATATTTCGAACGTAGCGTACTTTATATCCTAAATGTTTTAAATAACGAAAAATCATATCGAAAGACATGAAGGTTCTAACATTCCCCAAGTGTACATTGCTGTATACCGTTGGGCCACATACATACATGCCTACATAACCATCGTTAATAGGTTTAAAAGTTTCTTTAGTTCCCGAAAGTGTGTTATATACTTTTATTTGTTGATCGTTATAAAGATGCATTGGTGTTAAGTCGAATTTTGTTAAATTGTTAGGGCTTTATGAAATGGTTTCGTAATTCGTTATAGATTCAACCTCAAATCTAATAATTTTATATAATTACAGCAAGCTTAATAGATTCTTTCCAAACCTCTAATTTTCCAAACGAATATATATGCATAAACATTGGTTTTTCAGCTAAACGATTATCAACTAAACAAATAACATGAATTTAGAATTTCGTATCTAGTTTAATGTAATCTAAAAATTCTCTGCGTGTTGCTCCTTCTTTAAATTTCCCTCCAAATTCTGAAGTTACTGTACTGCTTTCAATATCGCGAATACCTCTAGAGTTTACACATAAGTGCTTAGCATCAATGACACAAGCAACATCTTGGGTGTTTAAAACATCTTGTAATTCCTTTACAATTTGAATGGTTAAACGTTCTTGAACTTGTGGTCGTTTTGCGAAATAATCTACAACACGATTCATTTTAGATAAACCGACTACTGTACCATTAGAAATATAAGCAATATGCGCTCTACCAACAATAGGTAATAAGTGATGTTCGCAAGTAGAATATACTGTTATATTTTTTTCGACAAGCATTTCTCCATACTTGTACTTATTATCGAACGTCGATGCTTTTGGTTTTTTATCAGGATTTAATCCTCCAAAAATTTCATTTACAAACATTTTGGCCACACGATTTGGTGTCCCGTTTAAACTATCATCAGATAAGTCAAGTCCTAATGTTTCCAAAATATGGCGAACATCATCTTTAATACTATCTATTTTTTCCTCGTTGGAAAGTTTAAAAGCATCGCTTCTCATAGGTGTACTTTCAGACGTGCTAATATGGTCGTCTCCTAGAGATTCAAAATCTTCAATATTATTTTCCGTTTTCATCTACAAAAATCATGTTTTAAGAGTGCAAAGATAAGTAATTCACTTTTCTTAATGTTTTGAATTAACAAACAATTAATTTCAAAATCTTTGTCTATAATTTTTCATTATAAATTACAATTCATATGCATTAAAATGAAAAAAGCTTGAACTATGAAGTTCAAGCTTTATATATTATTGTAATGCTCTGTTTTTAAATATTGAAACTTAAAGATAGTGTTATATTAGAGTTTGTTTTATCTATAGAAACTGGACTAGTTAAACCTTGATTAAATAATGGAGTTTCGAAAGACCTGTTAGACTGATCGTAGGTAATGTCTAGTTTTGTATTTCCGAAATTATACCCAACACCTAAAGAGTAACCATCCAAATCACCTACAGTTAAACCATTTACATATGGGCTTTCTTCAAAACGGTAACCTCCTCTAAAACTAAATTGTTCGTGCTTATACTCACCTCCTAACCTATAAGTTGAAGCTGCTGTTAACTCGTTACTAATTTGATTATTTTCATTAGTGTAATCTCCTGTTGGTTTAAATTGAGCAGAACTATAGTCTTTATGAGAATAATCGAAGCTAATTAAACCTTGCTTACCAAAAACGTAAGCTAAACTACCTGTAACTTTAGCTGGTGTTTGTATTTTATAATCTGGGTAAACGTTAACGACTTGCGGATCAATTATATCTAAACCCTGTGCTACTAATTCACTGGTATCTAAAAATTGCGTCGTTTCTTCTTGAATGGTATACCATGTTGGAGAATCATATGTTAGTCCTAATCTAAATTCGTTGCTTAATTTAATAATACCTCCTAATTGAAATGAAAATCCATTTCCTGTAGTTGTTAACGTGTTTCTAAAGTCTATTTCATTTATTAAACCGCCATTAGAATTTGTCTCAAATAGCCTTGTAGAACGTTGGTAATCTATAAAGTGAGAGTTTAAATTTAATCCTAAATATAAATTATCACCATATTGCCCCGCCATATTAAAGGCTACTTTACCGTTATACCCCGTAGCTAGATAAGAATAATCGTGTGCAAAATTGCCGTTTTCAAGATTAATTAAATACTCTGTATTGTTATCATCATTGATATCAACAGGTTCAAGAATAAAAGATTCAAAACCTAAAAAAGCTTGCTGATTTCCAAAACCGTAAACGGCTCCAATATCTCCGTAAGCATCAGCTATAGATTCGCCATTTAGAGCAGAAATATCGCCTAAAGGCAATCCGTTTGCATAATCGAAAAAATAACTAGCAATGGTGTTATCAAAATTATTATTCCCATTGGTGTTTGCTCCAACAGCAAACCAATCATCATCGTAACTACTTGTTCTGTCGTAAGCCACGCCAATAGTAAATTTTCTCCAAGGCGAACTTGCATTGTTATTTTTAAAAACAAATGATGCGCCACCTTGACTTAAATCGAAATTAGAATCGTTTGTAGCTCCTCTTCCACTAAAATACTGTGTATCATTTGTAATATCCATGATACTACCAGAAATAGATGCATGACTTTGGCTAAATACAGCCGATCCCGCAGGGTTAATACTTACTGCACTCATATCGCCTCCTAATGCGCCAAAAGCGCCACTTAAAGCTCTAAAACGTGCTGTTCCTTGAATTTCACTTTGAGAATATCGTAATACATCAGTTATATCTTGTGCGTTTAATATAGGCATAGATAATGCTACTACGAATAGTATGATTAACTTTTTCATATAGTAATTTTTTATTTTTTTTATGATTTAGCGTCTTCCACTTGATGAGCTAGAACTTCTTGAACTACCACCACTGCTACTTCTACTAGATGATGACGATGAAGATGATCTAGAAGATGTTGTTGATGATCCAGAACTTCTACTACTAGAAGAGCTTCTGCTTGATGTTGAATAAGAAGGCGAACTACTACTCGATCTACTTGTAGAATAACCTGATGATGATGAACTAGAACTTCTTCTTACAGGTGTAGAACTTCTTGATGTAGTTGTTGGATATGACGATCTTGTGCTACTACTACGTCTTGTAGAATTTGAATTTATAACACCTGAAGATGTACTTCTCCTCGTTGTTGTACTTGTAGGACTGCTAACCGAAGAAAAGGTACTTCTTCTAGAAGACGTACTATATCTTGAAGTCGGTGTAGTAGTACTACTTCTTAATGAGCTAGTGTTAGTTCTTCCTGTTATAGACGAGCTACTTCTTCCGCTAGAGTTATAAGCTACCGCTCTATTACTGCTGTAATATTGGTTACCGTAGTAACGGTTATTTCTATTATATCTGTTGTATCTGTTATAACCATATCTATATGGGTTATTAAAAAAGCCATTCCCATAAAAACCATACCCATAAAATCCTCCATAACACCAATTATTCCATCCTCCGTTATTCCAACCATTATTCCATCCCCAATTATTCCATCCCCATCTATTCCATCCATATCCGTAATTCCAATCGTTCCAACCCCAATTATTCCAACCGTTATTATGTACATTAATAATTACATTATCGTTAGTTTGCCCCCAACCTGAATAACCATTATAATCATCGGTAGCTCCTTCTTCATCCGCATAATAATTCCCTTGATAAGAATCGATATCTGTGAAAATAACATCTTCCGAATTTATATCTTGACTTTGCAAAGCTTTATTTTTGAAATAATTCTGATAATAATCCGTATTAGAATTATCAGAAGTCTTTGATGTTTCGGCTACTGTTTCTTTATATGGATTCTGTGTATTAGAATCGCCATAAATCCCATCATTATCAACACCGACATATTGGTATGACCCACATGATGATAAACCTAATAATAATCCTAATAAGGCTATAAAAGGTATTTTGCTTTTTAAGTAGTTATTATATTGCATATCTCTAGATTTTTATTGTTGGACAAAACAAAAATAGTTAGTTTTGCTGAACTATTTTTATATTTAACATAATCACAATTTTTGTGCCAAAATACTGAACATGAGCAAAAAACTTACGAGTAGAACTGAGGATTACTCAAAATGGTACAACGAACTCGTCGTAAAGGCTGATTTAGCTGAGAACTCGGCAGTTAGGGGTTGTATGGTAATTAAACCATATGGCTATGCTATTTGGGAAAAAATGCAGGCAGAATTAGATAAAAAATTTAAAGAAACCGGTCATCAAAACGCATATTTTCCATTATTTGTACCTAAAAGTTTATTTGAAGCCGAAGAAAAGAATGCTGAAGGCTTTGCAAAAGAGTGTGCCATTGTAACACATTATAGGTTACAAAATGATCCAGATAGACCTGGGAAATTACGAGTAGACCCTGAAGCTAAACTGGAAGAAGAACTTGTGGTTAGACCAACATCTGAAGCCATTATTTGGAACACCTTTAAAGGATGGGTTCAATCTTATAGAGATTTACCTTTATTAATTAACCAATGGGCTAATGTAGTACGTTGGGAAATGCGTACACGTTTATTTTTACGTACAGCAGAATTTTTATGGCAAGAAGGACATACAGCTCATGCGACTAAAGCAGAAGCATTGGTTGAAGCTAAATTAATGAATGGTGTTTACGCTAACTTTGCAGAAAACTTTATGGCTATTCCTGTTATACAAGGTGTTAAAACAGAAAGCGAACGTTTTGCTGGCGCAGACGAAACCTATTGTATTGAAGCATTAATGCAAGATGGAAAAGCATTACAGGCAGGTACGTCTCATTTTTTAGGACAGAATTTCGCAAAAGCATTTGATGTCAAATTTGCAAATAAAGAAGGTAAACAAGATTATGTTTGGGCAACCTCTTGGGGTGTATCTACACGATTAATGGGAGCTTTGATAATGACACATAGTGATGATCATGGTTTGGTATTGCCTCCAAGTTTGGCTCCAAATCAAGTGGTAATTGTTCCTATATATAAAAGTGAAGAAGATTTAAATACTATAACAGAAGTAGCAAATAGTATTATAACCGATTTACGTCAAAAAAACAGAACGGTTAAGTTTGATAACAGAACAACACATCGCCCGGGTGCTAAATTTGCACAGCACGAATTACAAGGCGTACCGTTGCGTATTGCTATTGGACCAAAAGATTTAGCTAATGGCACTGTAGAAATTGCTAGACGAGATACATTAACTAAAGAAACGGTTTCGTTAAACGAATTAGTAGATAAGGTCGAAGTCCTTTTAGAAGACATTCAAGCGTCATTATATAATAAAGCATTAGATTATAGAAATTCTCATATTACAGAGGTAGAAACTTTTGATGAATTTAAAGATATTTTAGAAAATAAAGGTGGATTTATCTCTGCGCATTGGGATGGCACAAATGAGACTGAAGATAAAATAAAAACCCTTACAAAAGCCACTATTCGTTGTATACCATTGAAAAACAAGCAAGAAGAAGGCACTTGTGTTTTTACAGGAAATCCTTCGACACAACGTGTTTTGTTTGCAAAGGCATATTAATTAAAATTTTTTGAAAAAAAATTAATTAAGTGTTGCAACATTTGAAATAAGTTGTATATTTGCACCCGCAATGGAGATATTGCTAGTTATTTGAAAGGAATTGTAAGTCTAATATTTAATCATTTATATTTGCAAACTTAAAACAAATGGCCCGTTCGTCTATCGGCTAGGACGCATGGTTTTCATCCATGTAAGAGGGGTTCGATTCCCCTACGGGCTACAATTTTTTAATAAAAAGAAAGAACACAAAAACAAATGGCAAATCATAAGTCAGCGTTAAAAAGAATTAGAAGTAACGAATCTAAAAGAGTAATAAACAAATATCAGCATAAAACAACTCGTAATGCGATTAAGAAATTACGTGAGTTAACTGATAAGAAAGAAGCAGAAGCTTTCTTTCCATTTGTTTCTTCTATGCTAGATAAATTAGCTAAGAAAAATGTTATACACGCTAATAAAGCTGCAAACCTTAAATCTGGTTTAGCTAAATTCGTTGCTGCACTTTAATTCAATTTAAAGTTTAAAATATTTAAAAGCTTCTCAGAAATGAGAGGCTTTTTTTGTGCATTACATTTTATAATTCAATCTTTGTAAAAAACAATTCCTTTTCTGATTAATAAGCGCATCCAAAATCTACATGATTAATAAATTTAGCATCTTCAAACAGCACTATTCTAATCATAAAAAGAATGGTTCAAAACTATTTCTATCATTAATAGTAATGCTAACGGCATTCACTTGTAAAACAGAAACTTTTGAAGAACCTATAATTTCACTGGAACAATATCACATTGAAGACGGTTTTGAATTACAAGTCGCTGCTTCCGAACCTTTTTTAGAAGCTCCTGTTACCATGGATTTTGATAATAAAGGGCGCATGTGGGTGGTACAAATGAAAGGTTACATGCAAAACCTTGAAGGCACAGGAGACCATATGCCAAATGGAACTATTTCTATTTTAGAAGATTTAGATGATGATGGTATTACAGATCATTCAAAAATATTTTTAGACAGCCTTATTCTACCAAGAGCCGTTGCGCATGTATATGGCGGACTTTTATATGCCGTACCTCCAAACCTTTGGTTTGTTGATATAAAAGATGATAAACCACAAAATAAGGTTTTAGTTGATTCTTTATACGCTGACGGCGGAAATGTAGAACATCAACCCAACGGATTAATGATGCATATCGATAATTGGATTTACAATGCGAAATCTAATTTTAGATATCAAAGAAAAAACAAAAAATGGATTAAAGAACCGACTTCGTTTCGTGGGCAATGGGGTATTAGTAAAGATAATTTTGGAAGATTGTATTATAACACAAATTCCACACAGTTAATTGGCGATTATGTGCTTCCAAATACTATTATTAAAAATTCATTTTATAAGCCAAAAGAGGCATTAAGTAGTATGCTTACTGCTAATCAAAATGTATTTCCGTTACATCCTACAGCCGTAAATCGAGGATATGCAAAAGGAATTTTAAATACAGATAGCCTTTTAGTAAATGTCACTTCGGCATGTGGTCCATTGGTTTATAGAGGAAATAAATACCCAGAAGAATATAATGAAAACGCTTTTGTTTGTGTCCCTGAAGCCAATTTAATTAAACGTAATGTTTTAACCTTTTCAGCAGACAAAGTAACTGCAAGGCAAGCTATAACAGGTAAAGAGTTTATTGCTTCAACCGACGAAGGGTTTCGTCCTGTAAATTTATTTAATGGTCCCGATGGCAATATGTACATTGTAGATATGCACCGAGGTATTATTCAAGATAAAGTCTATTTAACACCTTATTTACAAAAGCTTTATGCTGAAAAGGAACTAGATACCATCATTGGAATGGGACGGGTTTTAAGGGTTGTAAATAAAAATAATAGTTCAAAAGCACCTATAAATATTGAGAAATTAAATACTCTTGAATTAGTCGATTTACTTAATCATTCTAATGGTTGGTTAAGAGATCGAGCGCAGCAATTATTAGTTTTCAAAAAGGATACGCAAGCTATACCTCTATTAAAAACGCTATTAGAAAATACAGATAATTCAATAGCTCAAATACATGCGTTACACACGTTAAATGGTTTGAATGCACTTGATTATAACGTTTTAGAAAAATTATTGTACTCCAATAGTGAAAGTAACTCTATAAGTCATGCACTTGTTTTGTTAGAACAATTTGCTACTCAAGACAGCATGTCTTCCTTCATAAGATTAACTCAAAAACTATCACTAAAAAACAATGCCGAAATAGACTTATATATTCTAAATTCTTTGGGTGATTGGCTAACGTTTTCAACCCAGCAACTATTTCCGCTAGCATGGCAGCTATCTAATAAATACAAAGACAATTTAGTTTATCAAGAAGGACTTATAAATAGCTTAAGAGGTTTAGAAGACAACTATCTTTTATTTTTAAATCAAAATAAAAATACGTCAGGTGCTGTTTTCTCTGAAGTTTTAGAATCTACACAATCTAATATAGCGCTTAATAAAAGAAACTATATTTATACGACTAAAGGAGCAAAAACAGATGCCATAACTGTTGGTTATAAAATATTTAGAAACTTATGTGCGACCTGTCACGGTATTGAAGGAGAAGGTGTTGCAAATTTGGCTCCACCATTAAAAAACTCCGAATATGTTACTCAATCTTCCGAAAGATTGGCTTTAGTAATATTACATGGCTTATCGGGACCAATTCATGTAAACGATAAATTATACGAACTAAACACCACGATGCCTGGTTTAGGAAATAATCCTGATTTTAGTGATGAGGATATATTTAATATTATAATATACATACAAAACGCTTTCCCTGGAGCTTCTGAAAAGATTAAATTGGATCAAATAAAATTACTTCGTAACCTAAAACCTAAAAATGGCGTTTTTAATGAAAAGGAGTTATTTAAATTAACAGAGAAGTAAAAACGTTAAAACAACTATCTTTCTCTTTTTTAAGCATAAAAAAGTATAATTTTAGAGTACTTAGCTTTAAATTAGCAAAAACATAAATAAATATCAACTTTTGATTTCTATTGATTCAATAAAAATATAAATTTGCAATTCGTTAGAAGTTAATTAATCATATAATACTACGCCCTTTTGGAAAATAACAAAGCAATAAAATTAATCGATAAAATTCTGAAAAACCTTGATGACACAGGTATTAATACAGATGCATTAATCGACGATATTAAAGAATTAAGAACGTATGCTTTAGAACAACAAGTGCCTTTAGTGGTAAAGGTTCTTAGATTGACTTACGAGCATATTGAAGCAAACGACTCATTTCTTATACCAATTCTTGCTGATGAATCTGAAGATGAAGAAGAATTAACTGAAGCACAAGAAGTAGAATCTACTCCTGTTGAAAGTCTTAAATATTTAATAGCACTTACAAGAAACCTTAACAATAAACTTAATATCTCAGATTTAAGAGAATATAAAGAGCTTTTAACGGCTTATTAATATTCCCGTATAAAACAAAAAAAGAGCCTTAACATTTTCATGTTAAGGCTCTTTTTTGTAATCTAGTAAAGAAAGGAATTTTCTTTAAAAACTTACGCTCTTATTATTCCACAACTTTTGCACCTTCAACCATCTCAAACAAAGCATCTTTAGGCTTCACTTTTGATAAAATTACATTAGTGAATTTTAATTCTTTACCTTTCTTTGTTGTTGGCTTATTATCTTCAGAATTATACCATATTAAAGTTTCTGGCAGTAATAAACCTTCAATAGTTTGCCAATTGCTATATTTTATAAAACGGAACACCTTACTTTTTTCTTTAGAAAAGTAGGTAACTGTATACCCTAACCAAGCCATTTTATTAGTTTCAGAATCATAGTATAAAATATATTCGTCTTCTGGTGACTCCCCTACGCCTGCGTTATAAGAAATTTTAATTCCGGGATATGCTTTATCTTCAAAAATTAATGGTTCAACATTTTCGTAAATAATACCGTAATCACCTAAAATAAAAGGCATAGCATAAAAATAAGACATCAAATTATAATAAAACTTGGCATTGCCTTTATAGACCAATGAATCTTGTTTTATCCAAACTTTTTCGCCATCAAAACCAATTTTAAATTCATCTGTTTCTATTAACGATTTTCGACTCTTTAAGGCTGTTGTCGTTTTCTCATTGCCTTCTGGGTGTTCTATTTCAAACACTAAATTCTCTATAGAGTTCCAAACAGCAATACCGCCATGTGCATCAAAAACTTTGGATATGTTTTCGGGGTAAATATTTGCCGCTATTTCTAGGTTTTCCTCAGAAGTATTAACGTCTACTTTTTTGTCATTTTTACAAGAAACAAATAAAATGATAATGGTTAAAAAAAGTATATTTTTCATAGTTGTATTTTTATTAAATTAACATATAACATCGTTTATAAAACAACTCATTACAAGAAACAAACAGTCAAAAAAGTAAATCGTTTTTCTCTAGCTAAACGCTGTCTAACTTTTAATATTTTAAAAACTAAAGCATTTCGACTATGCGCAATGTGACATTCAAAACTAAAGCCTACTTTTTTAACTACCTATTTTTTTTAGTTAATTCTATTTTTTATTCAATAATTAATTTTTGTGTGATCTTCGAAATACCATCATTAACCTTTAAAAAATATATCCCACTCTTTAAAGACGATACGTTTAATTGAATTTCGCTATTTTGGATATTGTTCTTTGAATCTAAAATTAGCTTTCCCTGAATATTGTAAATACTTGTATTTATAATATTATTTATAGTTCTACTAAACTTTAATTCTATAATATTTTTCGCTGGGTTTGGATATATTGAAAACCCTGTGTTATTAAATTTACTATTAGAAAGTGTTGTTATAAATTCTGTTTCAAAAGTATTAGTTATTACAGGATCGTTGAAATCAAAATAAATTTCGGCAGTATTTGGTATAATATCACCAACCTTATACCCCACTAAAGGTTTAATTTTATAATATACATAACCATGACTACTAGGCTCATCCATATCTTCACTTGGTAAATGAATATCATCAAACTTCCAGTTTAATTGATCCTCTACTCTTGTAAACACATTAGTATGACTTGAACTAAGCATTTGAATTGTTGATTTATCTAAACGTGAATCTAACGTATTATCAATAGATACATTAATAGCATCTGCAGTTCCTACATTCTGGAATCTAACCGTGTAATACAAGTAATCTGTACTGCTAAATTCTGCATATAAAATTTCTGGACCTTTAGATTCAGCTATATCGTTAGGGTCGTAGGAACCTATAACCGTTTCAGAAAGTATTGATGTATTGTTTTCTATAGATAAGTCTGCAACAGCGTATGTTGCTGTATTGGTTAATAATGTTCCTAAAGACGTTGGTATTGGAACATTCATCCTTATAATTACAGATTCACTTTGGTTAGGTTCTAAATTAACAAAGTCTATTATAAACCCTGTTGATGTATTCGTTATAGAATTTCCAGTATCACCAGTATCACCAGTATCAACGTAAGAAACATTATTAAAAGTCACTATAGGGTCGTGAGTAAATTCAATTGAGCCAGAAGTCACTGTTTCTAATCCTTTATTTATAATTACTAAACGATTATAATAATCGAATCCTGGTCTTGGTGACGCGTAAGACACTAGGTAGACGGCAATATCTCCACAGTCTTGAATTTTAGTAATGGGGAAGTTATAGTTAACAGTATTTCCGTTTGTTACATTTATATCTTCATAAGATGTAGTTGTAACATTATAGCAAGAACTATATTCATCCAAAATATCATAACTAATATCATATGTATCATTCTCATCTTCACTTATAATGTTAAAAACACCATTTGATGAATACATGCTATGTTGAATACCATCTTTATTTTTCTCATAAGTCAATAAACCATTTAAAAAGTTTATTTCGTCATTATCAAAGCTTGTATCATTATCAACATCATAAAAACTATTTATTTCTATTACACCTTTAGCAGAACAATCTTGGACAATTAACTGTAAAGGTAGAATAGTAAAACAACCATAACCTTCCATATCTTCAACATCGACATATATGGTTTGAGGGTTAACGATATTAGT
Source organism: Algibacter sp. (assembly GCA_039985655.1). Lineage (GTDB taxonomy): Bacteria > Bacteroidota > Bacteroidia > Flavobacteriales > Flavobacteriaceae > Postechiella. The sequence goes on from JBDWSF010000014.1 coordinate 244,138, forward strand.
ATAGCTACCAACTATAGAACTACCGTATTCATCATCTTTATCGGTGTAAAATGAAATATCGTAGTTATTTTCTCCATTATTAATTTGATTCATTATAGTATATAAATCAAAAACTACTTTTCCATCACCGTCATCATCACAAACCTCATAAGGATCTAACGAGCTTACTATTGGTGGAATAAAAATAGAAACACTAAATGATGTTATTTCATAACTTCCAGAAGCGTTTTCGTCAACTCTAGCAAAAATAGTTACTGAATTTGAAGTATTATAAATTGAAGCTAATTGATTTATTTTATTTTCAGCATCAGTTTGTGTCAAAAAATAAGAAACAGTAAAATTATTTGAATTTTGATTTCCTAAAATTTTAAAGTCTTGACTTGCTAAATTAAATGTATAAATACCGTCATAATCATCATCACATATATTAATATTTCCAGGATTATTAGCTTCTGCAAACAAAACGCTTAACCAAATAGTAGTTATTTCAACTTCTCCAGTATTATTATTTAGAGCTCTAACAGAAATAATTTGCCCGTTACTAGTATTGGAAAAACTTGAAGGATTACTTATTGTATTCGTACCATCTTCCACTCCAGATTGGGATGTATGATATGTAATTGAATAATCATTTTCGTTTATAGAACCACAAAATAAATCAAGACTTGTTAAATCGAATACAGATAGCCCATCTGAATCATTATCATATACTTCCAGTTTTAATGATTTAGCTAAAATATTAGTCAATTCAATTGTATTTTCTGCACCTAAATAAGTTATACTCTGATTAGGAACAATTTTATTAGCTCTATAATAAATCTTTTGAGGGTTGGAAGAATTAATAAAACTTTCTGGGTTTGCAATTGGATTTGTTTCATTATTCATATCCTCTATTGTTGTATAATAAACAATCGAGTAATAATCTTCGGGATCTCCTTTGTCTATTCTACAAAACGTTTCAAAAGGAAATGCTTCAATTAAATTAAATGAAGTAAAACCATCTCCATTATCATCACAAGCATAAGCTGGAAAAAGACCACAAGGTGGCGGTGGCCCTTGCACCTGAGAATAAACAGAAATCGAAAATAAAATCAACATCCTTAAAAGTAACCTTTGTTTCATATTTGTATTAAATTTGCAAAACAAAACTAGTAAATAATTGGCTACAACATTAATAACCAGTATACAAAATCAATTTATTCGACAACTTACTCAATTAAAAGATAAGTCGCGCGAACGTAAAAAAACAGGAACGTTTTTAATAGAAGGTGTTCGTGAAATTTCTTTAGCTTTAAAAGGCGGTTATGAATTAGATACTATTTTATTTTATCCAGAATTATTTACTGAAGATCAATTAAATAAATTAACAAATCAACAAATCAACACGGTTGAGATATCTAAAGAGGTTTATCAAAAATTAGCCTATCGAGAGACTACCGAAGGTGTTTTAGCAGTTGCAAAAATCAAAAATCACGATATCATTGATTTAAAGTTTAAAACAGAAACCCCTTTAATTTTAATTGCAGAAGCTCCTGAAAAACCAGGAAACATCGGTGCCATTTTAAGAACGGCTGATGCTGCAAATATTGATGCTGTTATTATTGCCAACCCAAAAACAGATTTATACAATCCAAATATTATTCGCTCTAGTGTGGGTTGCGTATTTACAAATCAAATTGCAATGGGTTCAACTTCTGAAATTATTGAATTTTTAAAATCGAAAAACATAAATATTTACAGTGCCATTTTGCAGGAATCTGTCGAATATCACACACAAGACTACACAAAACCAACCGCTATTATTGTTGGCACAGAAGCCACTGGATTAAGTGAAGCATGGCGTATAAATTCGACTAAAAATGTTATAATCCCCATGCAAGGTGAAATAGATTCTATGAATGTGTCAGTTGCTGCAGGAATTCTTATTTTTGAGGCGAAGAGACAAAGAGGTTTTAAATGATTTCGTCATTACGAGGCGTTTTTCACGTCGAAGTAATCTCATAAATCAGAACTAAAATTAAACAGATTGCGTCGTCGCTAAAAAGCTCCTCGCAATGACAACAAAATACAACATGACAGCAACCACACTATTCTACATCATCATTGCCATAATAATTATCAATTTTATTAAGGATAAAATTTTAGATGCTTTAAATGCAAAACATTATAACGATGCGCTTCCTGAGGAATTACAAGATGTTTATGATGATACAGAATATAAAAAATCACAAAATTATAAGGCTATAAATTATAAATTCGGGTTATTAACTTCAACATTTTCTATTCTATTAACCTTATGTTTTTTATTTTTTGATGGTTTTGAGTTTGTTGATAATATAGCAAGGAATTATAGCACCAACCCTATATTTATCGCTTTAATATTCTTCGGAATCATTATGATTGGGAGTGATATTTTAACGACTCCGTTTTCGTATTACAGCACCTTTGTTATTGAAGAAAAGTTCGGATTTAATAAAACGACTGTAAAAACATTTTTTCTTGATAAGGTTAAAGGTTGGTTAATGATGGCTGTTGTTGGCGGAGGTATTTTGGCTTTAATTATTTGGTTTTATAAAATTACAGGTGCTCAGTTTTGGTTGTATGCTTGGGCTTTAGTTGCTGTTTTTACATTGTTTATGAATATGTTCTATTCTAAACTTATTGTACCGCTTTTTAATAAGCAAACACCTTTAAAGGAAGGGAGTTTACGAGATAGCATATCGGAATACGCTAAAACGGTTGGTTTTAAACTCGATAAGATTTTTGTTATTGATGGATCGAAACGAAGCACGAAAGCAAACGCTTATTTTTCGGGTTTTGGTAGCGAAAAACGTGTCACACTTTACGATACTTTAATTAACGATTTAGATGACGATGAAATCGTTGCAGTTCTGGCACATGAAGTTGGTCATTATAAAAAGAAGCACATCATCTTTAATTTGTTTGCCTCTATTTTATTGACTGGATTGACCTTGTTTATTTTATCGCTGTTTATATCGAATCCATTATTATCGAATGCTTTGGGTGTTGAAATTCCGAGTTTTCATATTGGAATGATTGCTTTTGGAATGCTCTACTCACCTATTTCAGAAATTACGGGATTAATTATGAATCTGTTTTCTAGAAAATTTGAATACCAAGCGGATGATTATGCTAAAAACACGTATAAAGCAGAGCCGCTTATTACATCACTTAAAAAATTATCAAAAAATAGTTTGAGTAATTTAACACCGCATAAAGCGTATGTATTTATGCATTATTCGCATCCTACGTTGTTGGAACGGATTGGGAACTTGAGGAAATAAGTTTTAATCACTTCGTCATTTCGACATAAGGATAAATCTCATAATTTATGTCGCGCGAAGGTGCTAAAACGCAAAGTAAAATGGTTTCTCTGTTTTGAATGAAACTTGACTTTGTAGAAATTTTCAGCTACATTCGTTTGTCGTTTGATATAAAACATTAAAACTATTTATATCCTAATAGTTAGCCTTTATTATGAAAAACATCATAACTGACACAAGCATTTGATAACAAAGACTATATCTAATTAGGACGGTAATACTTAATCCATTGGCTTGGGTGTTGTTGCTAAGTCCGCCAAATCTTTTGAGTTGGCTTTTGGAGAAACAAAGTAAAACAAAATGCAAAAGCTTTGGTTAAATCACTGAACGGAAAGGTCTGTGATTATCGACTCCCCTACTTGCCATTGCTTAAGCTTTAAACAAACCTCTCCAAAAAAATAAAAACACATAACTCAATCTATAAATTCGCAGACAAGTGCGTTAACAATTGAACGGTATGTTTGAAATCCTTTTTGTGTTAAACGATATGTTTAGTTTAAAACTCATTTTAATTTAGAGAATATAAGTGATGAGATACTGAAACAAATTCAACACAAGAAAAATTGAGTAGTGAAATATTTATATTCACGATTTCCATAATTTAAATATATTACCCCATGAGTAAAGCGTGTTAAAACGCCCAAAATGAATAGTTTAAAACTTCAATAGATAAGATTCCTTCCTTCGCAGGAATGACAAGTCAAATAAAAGGTTATCTTTGCCGATTGAAACTCGGAAATATCGAGTTAAATTCCTCAGAGTGAGGATGTGTTACTAGAAGTTTAAGGTTAAGTATGTCGATTCGCTTCTTTATGTAACACCACATAACACAATCGAATACTTATACAAGAATGAGCACATTCCAAGAATTAGGTCTTAATGAAGACCTTTTGAAAGCAATTACAGATTTAGGTTTTATTAAACCAAGTGAGGTACAAGAAAAAGCAATCCCAATTTTATTAGAAAATGAAACTGATTTAGTCGCATTAGCACAAACAGGAACTGGTAAAACAGCTGCTTTTGGTTTCCCAATGTTAGAAAAAATTGACGTTGATAGTCGAACAACTCAAGGTTTAATTTTGAGTCCGACACGTGAACTTTGTTTACAGATTACCAACGAAATGAAACAATACGGTAAGTATTGTAAAGGATTAAACGTTGTCGCTATTTATGGAGGATCTAGTATTACAGACCAAGCCAGAGAGGTGAAAAGAGGCGCACAGATTATTGTGGCAACTCCGGGTCGTATGAAAGATATGATTAAGAGACGTTTGGTTGATATTTCTAAAATACAATACAGCGTTTTAGATGAGGCCGATGAGATGTTAAACATGGGGTTTAAAGAGGATATTACAGATATTCTATCTCACACGCCAGAAGACAAAAATACATGGTTATTTTCTGCAACGATGCCTCGCGAGGTAGCAACTATAGCTAGAAAATTCATGAATACCCCACAGGAAATTACTGTTGGTAATAAAAACGAAAGCACAAGTAATGTATCTCACGAATACTATTTAGTGAATGCGAGAGACCGTTACCAAGCTTTAAAACGCTTATCTGATGCGAATCCAGATATCTTTTCTGTTATTTTTTGTAGAACAAAACGTGATACGCAAAAAGTTGCTGAAAACCTTATTGAAGATGGTTATAGCGCTGGTGCTTTGCACGGCGATTTAAGCCAGAACCAACGGGATATGGTCATGAAATCATTTAGAAACAAACAAATACAAATGCTTGTTGCTACTGACGTTGCTGCTCGTGGTATTGACGTGGACGATATTACGCATGTTATAAATTACCAATTGCCTGATGAAATTGAAACGTATACACACCGTTCTGGAAGAACTGGTCGTGCTGGTAAAACTGGTGTTTCGATGGTTATTGTATCTAAAAGTGAGGTTAGAAAAATAAAAAGTATTGAACGCATTATTAAAAAGCAGTTTGATAAAAAGGAAATTCCGGATGGTGCCAATATTTGCGAAGTGCAATTGATGTCGCTTGCCAATAAAATCCATAATACAGAGATTAATCACGAAATTGATAAACACTTAACGAGTATTAACGAATTGTTTGCTGATACGGATAAGGATGAATTGATAAAAAAATTCTTCTCTGTTGAGTTTACACGTTTCTATAATTATTACCAAAAATCTAAAAATTTAAATGTTTCTGAAAGTTCTAGAGATAGAGACGGTGGACGTGAAGGTGGTAGAGATTTTGGTGGAAAATCTGATTCTGCACGTTACTTTATTAACGTAGGTAGCAAAGATGGTTTTGATTGGATGAAACTTAAAGATTTCTTAAAAGAAGTTTTAGAGCTTGGTAGAGATGACGTCTTTAAAGTTGAAGTAAAAGAAAGTTTCTCTTTCTTTAATACTGAAAAAGATCAACAAGAAAAAGTATTAGCTTTCTTTACAGATTATAAACACGAAGGTCGTTTTGTAAATGTTGAAGTGTCTGAAAACCGTGGAGGCGGAAGACGTAATGACAGGCGTGGTGGCGGAAGACGCGATGGTGGTGGTGGCGGACGTCGTTCTTTTGGAGGTTCTGGTAATAGAAGCGATAGACGTGGTAGTAGAGATTCTTATTCTAAACCAAGACGTTCTGGTGATTCTAATTCAGATAGACCTAGACGCTCTGATTCTGATTCAGGATCTGGTGCTTCAAGACCAAGACGTTCTAGACGCTAGTTAAACTTTTTTGTTAATTTTAAGTCAAAATAAAACATTACGGCATTTATTGCCGTTTTGTTTATTACTTTTATAATCAAATTAAACATATTGATTTTTTAATAGATGAAGAAACACTTAATCCTTTTAACTTTATTAATGGCATGCTTTGCTACTTATGGGCAAGATGCCGAAACGGTTATAGGCGTTATTGTAAATTCATCGAACGACAAACCACTAGAGAGTGTCAATATTGTAAACTTAAATCAAGTTATTGGAGCATCAACCAATAGTAAAGGTGAGTTCGAAATAGCAGCAAAGATTAACGATACTATACATCTTTCATATTTAGGGTTTAAATCCATAAAGGTGAGGGTTACTAATGATTGGTTAAAATTTGGAAGTTCTAAAATTGAATTAACCGAATTAGCTTTAGCTCTAGAAACAGTTGTTATTAGTGACTTAAGGCTTACTGGATATTTAGAAGTAGATATAAAACAAGTACCTATAAATAATAATGCCCGTTATAGCATTTCTGGGTTACCAAGTTCGGGGTACGAAGCAGGAAAACCTACCGCTATAACTAAAATATTAGGCTCTATTTTTAATCCTGCTGATTTTTTACATCGTATGTTTGGCAGAAAACCTAACGAATTACGTAAGCTTAAAAAGATGAAGCAAGATGATGAAATACGTAATCTTTTAGCATCCCGTTTCGATCGCGAAATGCTAACTGCTTTATTAAATGTTGATAGAGTCGATTTAGACGAAATGGTAAGCCAATGCAACTATTCTAAAGGTTTTATACAAACAGCTAATGACTTACAAATACTTGATGCTATTAGCGAGTGCTACGAAGAGTACAAACTTATGAGTAGAGGAAGAAAAAGTAGAATTTAGTACTACTTAAAAAATTATTAAAAAGAGGCTGTCTGAAAAGAGGGCACTGAAAAAGACCTCTATTTAGAGAATATAAAATAGAAAAAAGTTGCAACGGGATATATTTCATATCATTTGTAGCAATCTTCTTTTTTACTTGAAATAAGAATTTAGTTAATTTTTATTGTCTTATACGAGTTTAAAACAGTTTATTTGAACATTTAAAACGAAGTACTCCGGATTCTTATATGAGTTTCAGTATTTAATATTTACAGCAAAAACAGCTAAGACGCTCTGCATTTCCATACCTGGTAATCCATATGATAATGCCCTGTCATAGCCATGCACATTCTTTAGTCCACTGTTTTTTTGCTTCTATTTTATATTGATGCTTAGATTTATCTCTAAAATATGCTGTCTTTTCTATAATGAGATTTTCTGGGCTCCTTTAGTTTTGAACCAAAGTGTCGTTTCATATAAGTTCGAAGTGTATTATTTTTTATATCTATATCAAATTCTTTCTTAACTCAATTTACCGCATCATTATAGCCCAATAATGGACAGGCTGAATCATTGAGCTTTAATTCTAATGCTTTGCGAAGTGTCTCTGTGATTTTAGTATGATTTGCTCCTCCAGAAGAAATTTTTAACAGCGCATCTAATCCTGATTTCATATAAAGTTTGGACCATAACCATACGCGAAGAGTGGCTTCACTAAGGGATAAATATTCAGCAAGATTTTCTCTTGTTTTGAATTTCGAATCATTCTTTAAAATCAAAAATAATAAACGCTTTTCAAGACGGCTGTTATTTATTTGTTTACGAAGTGATTGTAGCTCTGAAACACTTTCCTTTATTTCAAAACCTATTTTTTTACTCATGTATAAATACATGAAAAATACTCAAGTATTTGAAATTTATTCGATATAAGACTCTCAGAAATAAGAGTCTTTTTTTATGCAAAAAAAGATTCGTTAAAAGATGAAATATCAAAAAAACACCACTTTTATAATCAAATCGTCCTAGGTTTTCAAAAATCACTACAAAAACCCTCTATAATTGTTTCTATTTAAAACAAAAATACAAATATATAATTTCAAATCATAACACAAAATAAGAACGTCACATAAAAACAGAAACTAAAACAATTTATTTAGTTACAATTCATCATGCAAATTCATCGATTTACATAAAAGTATGAGGTAGGCATATTGGTAAATATATATATTGATAAAACATTGATGTATTTAATCTTATTTACTAACCTTTAAAACTTTAAAACTATGATAACACTTGCAAAACTTATAATTACCCTTATTATTAATATAATTACTATTATCTTATAAACTCTACAAAGTGTAGAACTTAATCTAGAATAAGTTTTACTATTTTTGTAATATATAAGGATGATAAAAAAGCAATTATTTAAAATTATAGCCAAGATTAACAAAAGTATTCTACCCAGTTATTCTAAAAAACAACTTAACTTAGTTAAAGCCACTAAATTTCAAATGGCAATTATAGGTTGGAGATCGTATATTACAAAAAACGCATTAGATTAATTATCACCCAAACAAAATTATTTGATTTTGTAGAGTACTTACATTTATTCGAATAATTTTCTTTATTATTTACCTTAATCACAAAAATTAAACACATAAAAAAAGGTTCCAATTTCTTGAAAGCTTTATTAACATTGTGACCTCGACTGTATCACGAATAGATTAATCTTCTAAAGGATAAAATTAACTCCATTTAACACAAACTTCTTGACAAACCTAATAAATATAAGTTAACACAATATCAAACACTTAATTAATAAAGACCTAACTATTAAGATACGTTAACCACAAAGTGACACAAAATATGCCTCAAAAATCATAAATGTGCTACTTTTATTTTCTAAATATGCATATCAAAAAATAGCACTATGTCAAAACTCACTTTCAAACTTAGGGATGCAAAAAACAATGTAACATCTATTTTACTTATATTCAACTATGGAAAAGAAAAGCGTTTAAGATATGACACAGGATTCCGTGTACAGAATATAAAAAATTGGGACTCTACCAAAATGTGTATTAAGAATGTCATAGAAGAATTTGACCGAGTTTATGTAAACAACAAGCTCAATGACCTAAAATCAGTAATTGAGAAGCAATGATGCCCATAATACAAAAATAATGCAACTAAGTCGCAAAAAAAACTTTCCCATCTATATTTCTTATCTCAAGACCTATCAGAGCATTATTTTAGTACGATTATTACATTCTTTTAATTAATCAATTGTGCTTTACATTCTGTTAGAATATAATTAAAATGTTCTACATCATCAGCATTGAGTTTTAATATTCCTGTAACAGCTATTATGGTATCTGTTTTAAAAGTTTTCTTGGATATAAATTGTAATTCTACAGCTGTTTCTGGGCCACCAATTCCACAGAAAAAACAAGACGACATAGGGCCTTTGGATAGTATGAGTAATTCTCCCGCAGGATCTATATTTAAGAAATAGCCTGTAATAGTTACCTGTTTCCCTTCTAAAGACTTTACAGCAGTTGAAAACTCTGGGTACAAAAAAATTTCTCCATAAGAAGGGAAAAACTTTTCTGTAAACTCAACTTGTGCTAAATCTTTCCAAGTGATTTCCTTTTGACCAAAACAGCTATAGGACGATAGGAGAATTAGTGTAATTATAATATTATTTTTCATTGCTTAACGTTGTTGATATATTCATTTTCATGATGGGATATATAGCCAATACAATAGAAAGGAAAACCATTGCCACAACTAATACCCCAATTTGCAAAAAATCTTGTAATGATAGCTGTTGTAACATATTTCGTTGCTGTTCTGTCTCTATTATAGTAAACATAGCATATAGTCCTACTTTCAATAGTAAAACACCTAACAAGTAAGCAAGTACTACTACCAATACCCCTTCATAAGCAATCATTAGTACCAATTGAAAATTACTAGCGCCATAGGTTCGTAAAAGTGCCAAATCAAAAGCCTTTTCTTTTATCATTTTATATAGATTAATAAAAATAGTAACGCAAGAAATAACAAGTATCATATACCCTATCCAAGAAACTGTTTTAAAACCAATACCAGTATATTGGTATAATTTATCCAACTCATATTTTGGCAATACAGCCTGCATATTTGTATTTTTATTAATTTTTCTTGGAAGTGTTAAAAGAGCAGACGGGCTTCTAAAAGAAATCAATAAAGAGGTTATTTCTTTTTCTTCCTCGTCTTCTTCATGCTGTTCTAAATGATGTTCACTTTCCTCTTCTTCTTCATGATGGTGCACATCCCATATACTTTCTAAATTAGTAACAATTAAACGGTCTATTGTTTTATTAGTAGGTTGGTATATGCCAACTACAGCTAACTGCTCAGAGTGTACATCTATATCATTTTCTACTAACCCATGAGAGCTTAAAAAAGTGTCTCCTATTTTCAGTTGCAATTGTTTTGCTACGGTTGCACCTAGTATTACCTCCATCGGTTTGTTTACAATACGTCCTTTCTCTAATTTAGCGTTATAAAGCGTTGCAAATTTAGCTGTAGTACCTACAATTTTATAGCCTTTATAATTATCGCCGTACGAAATAGGTACAGCTGTTTTTATAAAAGAACTCTCCCCTATTTTTTTTGCGTCTTTATACAATATATTTCCTGTTGGGTTGTCCATATGTAATACAGAAGCCAACACCAACTGTAAAGGACTTCCTTTTGCACCAATAACCAAATCTATCTCTCCCAAATTATTTTCCATTTGATAATTGAAAGAAGCCTCCAATTGTCTAATCCCTAGAATAAGCGCTATACTTAGGGCTAGTATTAAAATACTTAAAAAAGTGTATAAGCCTTTAGATGCAATGTTTTTTAAGCTAATTTTCCAAATATTCATAATGTCATTGAATTTGAAAACATTGACTTAATTCTATGATCATGTGTAATAACAATTAAATTGGCGTTGGTAAGCTTAGTTTGTTTTAAAAGGAGTTCTATAACTACTTTACAGTTTTCATCGTCTAAACTAGAAGTAGGCTCATCTGCTAAAATAAGTTGCGGATTATGGATAACTGCCATAGCAATACCTAAACGTTGTAATTGGCCTTCACTAAGAGTGTTTAAGCTACTATCTTTATATGCATTGATATCTAATTGTTTTAATAAAAAATCTATGGCAGTATTGTTTATTGATTTTCCGCTAAGAAAAAGACGCGTTTGCAAATTCTCGATAACGTTTAAAGACTGAATGGCATGTTTTTTCTGAAAAACTAGTCCTATATTTTGCCCTCTAAATTTATCTAATTCTGAATGAGAAACAGAATGAATAGCAACCTCATTAATAACTACCTTTCCACTAGTAGGTTGTAACAAACCCGCCAAAAGATGTAAGAGCGTTGTTTTTCCTATCCCAGATTTTCCTAGAATAAGTAAGTTCTCCCCTTTTTTTAATGCTATATTAGGAAAGCTAAAAAGAGGTTCCTCTTTTTTATACTGAAATGTGAGGCTATCTGTTTGTATCATCTTTAATTTTAATATTACTCTTTATACTCCTATAGGCCATTGATCTACTGCTGTAAATAATTTATTTTTCCATAATTTAATTTCTGCATCTGTAAGTAAACAGTCATTCAATTTCATTGTAATTTCTTCTTTGTTTAGCTGTTGCCCTATAAAGACCAATTCTATTTTTCTGTCTCCAAATACAACATCCCAATCAGCTTCAATATCATCTTTGTTATCATTAAAAGCGGCATAATTAATTCGCTCACCAAAAGTCATAGAAGACCACCAAACACCTGCGGAGTCTGCCTTACAAGAACCACCTGCAGAACTCCACAATAGTGCTTGATTAGATCTTGATGCCAACCAAAACAATCCTTTACTTCTAATGATATTTTGTGGGAATTGTTGATTTAAATAGGTTAAAAAACGTTCTGGATGAAACGGTTTTTTACTTCTAAAAACAAAGGAACTTATTCCATATTCTTCGGTTTCAGGAACATGTTCATTTTCTAATTCTTTTATCCACCCTGCAGCAGCTTCAGCTTTTTCATAATCAAACAAACCTGTATTTAGTACATTTTCTAGCTCAACTTTAGATTCATTAGCTGTAATAATGCGAGCTTCTGGATTTAATTTATGAATAATGGCATGTAGTTCTTTAACATGATTTGGAGTTACCAAATCATGTTTATTGATAATGATAACATTGGCAAATTCAATTTGATCGGTTAATAGATTCACAATAGTTCTATCATCTCCTTCTATATTGGTAAGCTCCCTAGTTGTTAAATAATCTGAACTAGAAAAATCTTTTAAGAAATTAAATGCATCCACTACGGTTACCATAGTGTCTATATAACTAAAACGGCTTAAATCTATATTGCCATCTTCACTTTCAAAAGTAAAAGTTTGGGCTACAGGAATTGGCTCACTTATGCCCGAACTTTCAATAAGTAAATAATCAAATTTGTTTTGAGATGCTAATTTTTCAACCTCTACCATAAGATCTTCACGGAGTGTACAACAAATACATCCGTTAGACATTTCTACTAATTTCTCTTCGGTTCTAGAAAGTGTATTTTCGTTTTCTATAAATTGAGCATCAACATTTACTTCGCTCATATCATTCACAATTACAGCTACTTTTAAACCTTCTTTGTTATGTAATACATGATTTAGCAATGTAGTTTTTCCAGCTCCTAGAAAACCACTTAATACAGTTACAGGTAGTTTTTTCATTTATTATATTCTTTTTTGTGCGTTATCTAATTCTAATTAATTTAATCTATCAAGAGAATCGTTTTAAGTGTTTTTTGAAGTAAAGATGGCTTACTACCAGGCCCAATAGTCAACAATTTAGAACCTGTTATAGGAACGCCATTAAATGGACGTATAAATACTTCTCCATCAGGGGTACGCTCAAAAAAAGTGTAATTTTTTTCATTTCCTATTTTAGTACAACCTTTTACCCTAAGAATGCTTTTAGGAAGTGCTTGGCAAATATTATATATGCATTTTTGATTGGGTAAAACAGGTAAATCAATAGAACATGAAGACCAATGTGTTTTTTGATGGTCGAACTTTTGTGCTGTGTTTTTAGACGATAACAGTTCAGGGAGCAATAAAACATCCAAACTATCCATAGTTACTATTTTAGCTATTGGATTCACACTTTTTAATGTATTAATAACTTGAGTTTTTCTATTTTTATTTACCTTTTCAAGATGCGTTAAAACCAATAGTGAAGACACCTGAATTTGGTTAGCCTCAAGTTCATTATGTTCCCCTCGATTTTGCCAATTTTTAACGTCTATTACAGAAATTTGAATAGGCGGTAAAAATCTATCATTCATTCCAACACCTAAAAATTCCATTAACGAACACGCATCCGATGTTCCGTTAGCTTCAATTAACGTAATCCCATTTTCTCTTTTTGGGATTCTGTTTACCATATTTCTTAGTTCATCTATACCACTACAACAAATACAACTTCCACTTAAAGGTTTAATACTATTTAATTCAATTTGTTCAGCAAATTGTTGAACATCCATATTTGCATTTTCGTAATCATTAAGGATAACAAAAGGATTCCATCCATTATTAGAAAATTTTTCTATTAAATACTTTAATAATGTTGTTTTACCTGCCCCTAAAAACCCTACAACAGTTATAATAGCTTCCATATTTTTTTGATATTTTAAGGGCTTTAAATTTGTTTCTTTATATGGAGCAATATTATCTTTAAAGCGTTTGCTGACTTACAATATTCAAAAATTCCTTTCGGGTTGATTTATTTGAAAAACAACCTCCATATTCTAAAGTAGTCGTAAAGCTATTTTTGTCTTTTATTCCTCTTGAAGAAACACAAAGATGCTTGGCATTAATTACTACAATCACATCCTTTGTCTCTAATACATTTTGTAAATCATTTAAAATTTGAAGCGCTAACCTTTCTTGAACTTGTGGGCGGTGCGAATAGTAATCTACCAAACGATTAATTTTAGACAGTCCAATTACTTTTTTTGTTGGAATGTAACCTACATGTGCATACCCAACAATAGGTAAAAAATGATGCTCACAAGTAGAATCTATAGTTATATGCTGTTCTACAAGCATTTTTTTGTAACCATACTTATTATCAAATGTTGACAATTTTGGTTTATTAACTGGGTTTAGCCCATAAAACAGCTCTTTTACATACATTTTAGCAAAACGATATGGAGTCCCCGATAAACTATCATCTGTTACATCTAGCCCCATTTCTTGCATTATCATTTTAAAATGATGCTGTATATTCTTGATTTTTTCATCATCCGATTTATCAAAGGCATCAGTTCGTAAAGGCGTTTCTATATTTGCAGAAAAATGGTTATCTCCTTCTATTTCAATCTCTTCTTTATCTTTCATTTGTACAACATTTATTCAAGTTACATTGACAATATTTTTTATTGTATAGATGTAATATTATTAGCGCTAATGCCGGAAAATATATTACATATTCTGGCAAAGGAAACCAAGCCGTTTTTTCATTGATTATAACAAATAACAATAGAAACCAACTTAACCATAAAGAAGGTTTCATCCATTTTTTTGAAGTTGTTTGTGTAGAACGATAAATGGCAAAAAAAGAAATTATTAAGAAAAAATAATCTATAAATTGCCACCAAGTAGGTGTCTCGCTACAACATGTTATAGCACAACTTTGTACTATAAAAATAAATGGAGTAGCAATACAGTGTATAAGACAAAGTGTACTTGCTACAGCTCCTATATTATCTGGTTTTTGATTTGTGAGTATCATTTAATTGTATGAATGCAACTTTACGGCATTAGTTTGTTTTAATAATTAATTTAGAGTGAACTATAAAGAAAAAATCTCAACTCATAATTTCTGGCACAGCCATTAAAAAATGAATACAAATTCAGAAGAATAATGCAGGCTAAGAGCATATACTTTTCTAATTTTCATTTACTCAATAATTTTTATATCAATTGATGTTCTAGATTGCCAACCTGTTTCATCTGTTACAGAATAGGCACAGTGATAATCTCCAGCATCTATATCATTAGGGATTGTTATAGGAATATTAATTTCATAGCTCGTCAATTCATTTGCAATGGAATAATTTTCTATAAAAATTAATGGGTTTATAGCTTGTTTTATAGGAGCTAAATCACACTCGGTGACTTGGTCATCATGAGTGTGATGGTCAAAATTATTGTGAATATCTATACTATAAGAAGCTAATGCTTTATTATCGGTAACCTTAGCTCTAAAATTATACGTTTCACCTTTAGTAAATTGCGTACAACCTTGTGGAAATCCTTGGTTATAATTAACAGTAATGGTGGGTTTTTCTTCATCTTTATTTATATTATCATCACTTGAACATGACGTTATTAGCAGTATGGATAAAATAAATAAATAATATTTTGATGTAAATTTCATTTTCTAAAGTTTAAAACCGCATAACATAATGATGCTATGCGGTATAATTATTTTTTATTATGCTGTAACATCTATATGCGTTTCATATTCTTTGGTATTTCCATCTTCATCTTCTACTGTAAAAATGATATGGTACTCGCCTACTGGTGCAGTAACAGGAACATCAATATGTTCATGAAATTCTATTTCGGTTTCTTCATGATAACCATCAAGAAATTCGGCTTCATAATCCCATTCTACCTCTCCATCACCTGGAGTAATGTCATGAGCATGTGCATCAACGGTAATATTATGGATGCCATTTACAGCGCTTATCATAAATTCGGTATGAAAATCATCTCCTCTAGCAACAGTCGTGTCTATAGAAATATCACTTAGGGTAATAAAATCCATAATCTCAATATGTCCTTCAACTTCAGTACTTTTTCCAGATTCATCAGTTACGGTTAACTCAATATGATACTCGCCCGCAGGAATATTGGTAGGCACATCTATATGTTCATGAAATGTTGGATTAATAGCCAGATATTTACTATCTGTAAATACCTGTTCAAAATCCCAATCAACCTCATCATCACCTGGCGTTAAATCATGCGCATGAATGGAAATCGTAATACTACTTACAATGGCTTCCGCATTAATTTCTGCTTCTAAATGAATATCCGATCCTTTATAGGCAACAAAATCTGTAGAATGAGTACTGCCTTCTCCATATTCAAAATCAGAGATTACGAGTGCATTAACTAAAGGGCTATCATCGTCACTACTACAAGAGTTTAAAAATAATCCTAGAAAAGCAATTATAGCTAAAAATTTAAAATTTGTTTTCATAATTTTTATGTTGTTATAAAATTTGTAATTAATTCACAATACTAAATGGAATAGATAATTTAACCGCTTCGTTTTCTCCCGATTCTTTTACATATATATTTAGCCAATAATCTCCAAGAGGAAATTCAGGATTAATATCCAAGTGATAATGAATGTCAGGATTAGTTTGGTCCTCATAAAGGTCTTCTGGCAATACAACTACTATATTATCCCAACTACCTGCAGATACATTTTGTCCTTCTCTCCACTCCTCGAACCATAACTCATATTTTATTTCACTAACAGTGTTATTTCCAGCATCAAATTCAAATTCGGTATCCAGCTCATCACTTCCATATACTATTTGATTATCATCACCAATTTCAACTTCCGTAAATTTCTTAACAATTTCAAATTGCTTTGTAATAATACTTTCTGAATTATCTTCTTCTACTACCGTGATTTTTAAACTATAAGTTCCTTCCGCAGGTCTCACTTCTGGGAAAATTTCATTTTCTGGATCAAAATAGATATGATAATGTATATGTGGGTTTAATTGCCCTGCATAATAACCTTCATCAACCAAATGACCAGATACTAGCCATTCTGCTTCACCATCATTAGGCTCACTTACATTTATTGGATTAATATCATAATAAATTTCTGTAACCTTGTTTTCACCCGTATAGTCAAATTCAGTATGTAAGTCTACATTGTACTGCGGCACTTTAAAGTCTGTATTTCCAATTTCAATATTTTCAAACCTTTCCGAATTCTTATCTGCGTTAGGGTCGATAGTATCGTCATCACTACTACAAGAGTGTAAAAAGAGTCCTAGAAAAGCGATTATCGCCAAAAATTTAAAATTTGTTTTCATTGTGATTGTTTTCATTTGTTTTTATTTATAAAAGGAATTGTTAATGATATGGATAGGTTTCTACCAGCTTCAGGTACATCTATTAACCTATAAAAACTGGTATGGTCAAAATATTTGGTGTTGAATACATTATTCAGTTTCACACGCATTTCAACAGGTAGGCTATTTTTAAATACATTCATTTCTGTTAAAAGAAATATATTTAGTACTTGATAGCCTCTTGTTTTTTCCTCAGGAGGTACAATTTCATTTTGCGCTGCAGCAATTCTATAGTCAGCAATACATTGTGGTTTATCAAAAAAGAACATTTTTTTAAACTGATAACTAACAGAAAATAATCCTGATAATGGCGGCGAAAAAGGCAATGTAAAATCCTTTTTAACCCCACTAGTTTGTCTGGAAAACACATATTCTGCAGACGCATCAAGTTGTAGATTTTTGAATACTGTAGTACTTGCTCTTATTTCTCCTCCAAACCTAAAAACCTTAGCTTGTGTATATTCATATATTTGTAGGGTTTCATAGTAGTTTGAAGTGGGATTCAAATAAATATAGTTTTCAAAGAAATTAACAAATGGGCTAATACCAACTGAAAATTGTGTCGTTGTATGGTCTATATCAATATCTAATTGATAGGACTCTTCAGGATTTAAATTAAGATTTCCTTTTTCATAGCGATACATATGATAATTCACTCCATCTGAAGCCAATTCGTTAGCCAATGGTATTCTAAAGCTTTTACCAATATTTAGTTTATACGTCGTTTTTTTTTGAATGTAACTAAGCCCTGCGGAAGCACTGATATTTCCAAAATCCAAGGTTTTATTCTGGGCTCTTTGTAAATAAACATCAGATGTGGAACCATCATTATTATCCATGATAGATGGAAACCAATCGTAATACGATTTGGTATCTACTAATCCGTAATCATAACGTATCCCTGCCAGAAAATGTAAATCAGGACGAATCTCTAATTGGTCATAAACAAACGTCCCAATAGTAAAACGATTATATTCTGGAATCAAAAATCCCCAACCTCCAATGTTATTATCTTGATATTCAATATTTATCCCAGCAACAATGTTATGCACGTCATTCGGGTTAAAAGTATCTCTCATATTTAGGGAGTACGTATTCTTATTAAACGCTCGCTCTTTGCTGTCTAACGGTTTTGGCATATAGCCATGAGGAACAGGTTCTGAATGTTCTTCTCTATGATTATTTTGAAAACCCAAATCAAAATGCAAAGTATGTTTACCCGTGATTACAGAAGTATTGTTGGTAATTTTAAAATGGTTCACTTTATGAAAAGGCAGATCGATATCTCTATTAGAACTATCGTAATCGATGTTAGAAGTTCTAACTTCCAAGCCGTGGGCATTGGCAAAAAAGCCGTTTTTAGCATTCACATTACTAAAAAAAAATTCCGATGTTATATGGTCTGAAACATAACCAATACTAAAGTTCGCATTGGCTTCTTTTCCTGCGGTATTCCTTAAATTGTTATTATGTAATTCAAAAATGTAATTCTCGTAATTAATTTTTTCTGTAGGCACTTTATAATCTCCATAATCCCTATAAGTTAGACGTCCTCGATAAAACCATTTTTCTTTTCGTGTCTCAATAGCAGCAGAAACACCTAATAAATCATTATTATTTTCCCCAAGAATATTTACTTCTCCTTGGAGAGCGTTTGGTGACGGTATTTTATTTGGTTGAATATCTACAACACCTGCAATGGCATCAGAACCATAAACCAAAGACGCTGGACCTTTTATAATTTGTATATGTTCAATACCATATTGGTCTATTTCTAGACCATGGTCATTGCCCCATTGTTGTGCTTCGTGTTTTATACCATTTTGAACAACGACAACTCTATTAAATCCTAAACCTCTAATAACAGGCTTAGATTGCCCCGAACCAATATTGATTGTACTTACCCCAGGAATTTTACTCAGGGTCTGCATCAAACTGTTTTCTCTATTTTTATCCAGAAACGCTTTAGAAACTGTATGAGAAACTATAGGTGTTTCTTTAGCTATTCTTTGCTTTGATTTGCTATGTACTTTAACTTCCTCAAGAGCCGTGGAAAATTCATTTAACAAGACTTGTACTGTTTCCATTTTTGGTCGCACAATGATGCTAACTTTTTGGGGTGCATAACCTATATGGGATATGGTAAAAGCATAAGTGTTTTCTACTAAATTTTTTATTGTAAAAGCACCTGTTACCGATGAAATTGAAAATATACCTTTGCCTATAATATTGGCTCCCTCTATAGGTTGTAAGGTTTGGGCGTCTATCACAAACCCTTTTATTTGAAAAGAATCTTGCGAAAACGCCATAAAGCATAGGCTAAAACACAGCCATATACTCAGTATTTTTTGAAACATAATTGAAATACTATAAGATTTGAACAATTGTCCCAGAAAAAGGACTATGGTAAAACCTATACACAAATTTATAAAAGACTAAATTCAAGAACTATTTTTACTCAATAACCAGATAACTAACAAGTAGTTACGTTAAACTTATTAATGAGCAGCAGAACATATTAATTCGTTTAGAACGACTTAATACTTAAACCTTTAAACTTGGTCAAACTCTTAAATAAAATGTACAAGGAAAACTTATAGTAAAAAAGGAGGAGGTCGGGAAAAGAGCTGATTTATAGCAATTGTACTTGTGATAATAAAATTATAGCTTTTATTTATCTCACCTAGAACAATTAGCTCCCTGTTTTCAATTGTGAAATCCTGTAAATTAGGTGCAAGTAAAGGAGTTAAGTTATGCGTAATGGCATAGTCACAAATAGCACAATGAATTTCGTGGTCTTCATCATTTGCATGAGACAACATATGAAGCCCTACCATTTTCATAGTAAAGAAAAGAGCAATAAAAACAAAGGTTATACTATTCTTAATCGGACTTATTTTCATTATAGCATATAAAACTTCTAAAAAGAAATACTTAGTATTTTTATAATTTGTTAGTTAGTAACTTAATTGTAATAAATTATTTTGCAAATATATTATTTTTTCACACTAACGCAACTAAGTTGCATTAATTTATTTATAAATTAACCGTGTTTATGATGGTATCATATTGCCCCTCCAAATCAACAAACAACACATCGAGCGGTAATCGGTTTTCAGATTCGGCTATTTCTAAAGCTAAATGCAACATAACCGTGCTATCTTTTCCTCCACTAAAGGCTAAATACAACTTAGGGAACGTATTAAAAATATCCAGTATACGGTTTTTGGCAGCGATATAGACATTTTCGTCTAAATAGTTTTTAGGCATTTTTTTTATTAATGGTTTAAAAAATTCTTAATTTTATTCTAGTATTTGTTGTAAAAACCATGTAACGATTAAATTTTTGATCTATTATTAACGCTTATTTTTTTGTTTAAAAACATGATTGGTTATCTCAATATAGACCAAGAACATTATCCAAAAAGATTCCATATTTAAAAAAAATATAGCCTATATGCTTTCGTAAATAGATTTTATTTTTTCTTGATTTATACAATGTTTTCAATCTTTGCCCAAGGCATTTTCTAAAAAAAGCATCTTCTCCAATTCTGTTAATCGAATATCTATTAGCAGTAATACCTCTCTCTGGTATATTAAATTTAACCATAGGAATGGTACCAATTATCTATAACCATAGATGCTAATGTTGAGTTTAACGATGTATTAACCGTAAATCCAAATCCTGCAATTTCATTGCAGCTACTTTAGTTTCTAGAAACCTTTTTCAACAACTTTGTCATCTCGTACTTGATGCGGAATCCATTTTTTATAGGTGGATTGAAACAAATTCAGTACATGCCGCAGGAATGAACAATTGGTCATAGACTATGCTAAGGTTAAAAGGAATTTCATTCCTTACCCAAAACTATGGATTTAAAATCTATAGTGATTTATTTTCTTTGATGTATTAGTTATTTGCAAGTTTTAAGCCTTTTAAATATTATTATTAAAATAAAACTATAAACAAAAAACACCCAACAATAAGTGCTGAATATTTATGTAAATGGGACGTAAGATGGAATTTTTGGGATATTGAAAAAGAAAAGATTCTGTCGCATTAATTTTTCTATAGCTTTTTTAAACAAAAAAATCCAAATAGATACTACTACCTATTTGGATTCTTATTTTGCCCCACCCAAAATTGCGAAACGGCAATTCCGACCTCCCCAAAGGGGAAGTGAAATCGGAAACCCCGACGCAGAGCATCGAGGAATTATTCAGATTAAAGGATACTATTTTTTTATTATTTTTTTTGTTTGAATTTCTCCATCGGTACTTTCTATTTTTAAAATATACATGCCAGAAGGTAAACGGCTCGCATCTAACTCACTGCTAGTGGTACTTACTAATTCTTTTCCTACTATACTATAAAGTTTGGCGTGTTTTAATTCTACACCAGATGTTGTAATAATATTTAATATATTGGTTACAGGATTAGGGCTTACACTTACAGCATCACTAAACACCTTATTATTAACAGATAAAGTGCAATTAGAAACATAAGCAGAACCTGGAGATCCCTTAAAACACCCCTTAAACCAAGCTGATGGATCACTAAGATCTTGCGTATATTGAAGTAACTCTAATGTTCGTCCAGTATCATCTTCATTCAATGGCCAAGGGGCATCGTCTGAATATTTAACTTCTACTACCAATTCATTATTGGCATTGTATAATCTAATAGCGTCATCGGAGCCCAAGCCAAAATCAAAACCTCCTACCATATTCGTGACAGATGTGCCGTAAATTTGAGCGAAGTCATCTGTGTATCTGGCTACCACTAAATAGCTATCTGGCTGGATTTCAACTTCTTCTTCAGGTTCAAATTTATAACGATGATCATCATCATTATCTAAAAAATACCAGTCATCTAAACTTATTGTACTTGACGTTCCATTATATATTTCAAACCAATCTGTTGTCTCAAAACCGTCACCGTCTTTATAGTTTATTTCAGTTATAGTCACCTCTGTGAATGGTTCTGAAGATATTTCATCAAATTCTGCTATAAAACTTACTTCGGCTGATGCCCCTAAATCATCAACAGTAAAATCACTTTTGGTCAGGTCTGTAATCAAATCATTATTCTGCCATTTAACAAATTGATAACCAGGGTTTGGAATCGCCTCAATAGTTATTGGAACATCACTAAAATAATCACCATCCCAAGGATAGCTTTCTGGTGTTATAGTGCTAATTTTAATGGTTCCAGAACCGACAACATCCAGACTCACCTCAACATCATTATTTAAACTGTAATGTTCTCGTAAGTGTTGGCGAAGATAACCTTCTCTATCACTCAGTTCTTCATTAAAATCTTCATGGTTTGGTGTAAAAGTAGATACATTACCCCCCCACCTTTCATAATAAGCTGGGATTTCAAGCAAGGCTTCGTCATATATTTCGGTTTCTATTTTACTTAATTCTTCATAAGCGTAACTTGTATTCATTAAATCGCACAGACGATTAATAAAACGGTATTTATAATCATCGTTTTGCATTAACATGTACCAGTAACCTGATGCATGCCAATTAGTTCCTAAGTTATTCATATATTCTATTTGGTCAAAGGTAGGACGGGTCGCTAAACGTGTATTGGTAGTATTAGTTGGCAAAAACGACCATTCTAAATCTATTATGGCAAATTGCCAGCGCATATTTGAACCTACGCATCGCCAAGCTTTCATGTTATTATAAGGCCAATCTTTATTGGTCATCCAAGTTTGGGCTGCCATATAATCGGTGTAATTATCTAAATCGAGAAATTCTCCAACGTCTTCTAAATAAGTAGCACTTGAAGTATCCATTTCTAAAAACCTGTTATAATCCTCAAAAAATGGATCTACAGAGCCTTCAGTTGCCAAAACTGTTTCTGATTGCTTAAAGGCACTAATTCCTACCAGATCCAATGAATCTGTATCCATGTTATAATTACTCTCTAAATAATCGGCGTTTATTTTTTCTCGTCCTTCATACATACCATAATACTCCCCATTAATAAATACAACAATAGGGCGGTATTCTGAATAAAAATTATTCGTGCCTTTTCCCATGCCTCTTACCTGGGCAGCATCCTTGTATAATAAATCTAAATATCGATTGCTACCATTTCTCAAGTAAAGTGATGCATAATTATCGCGATTAGGTCGATTGGGGTGAAAACTATATTCTAAATCACCATCTCCATAAATACCGTTTCCTGGTTCTATACGAAAAGAAGTCTGAGGTTGATTTCGACTTCCACCGAAGCCACCATCTACTTGAATGCCTGCTTTTTGCTGAAATTCCAATCTACCATTCTCATCAAAATACTCGATGTAGCAAGGCTTGTTCCATGATTCCCATACATTGGTAAAAATCCCGTCATCATCATCAAATAAGTTACTGTTATCGGTTGTTACAGATAAAACTGGAACGGAAAATTTTTCATTAATAATAATATAAGTATTCGTATTTACAGGACTGGGCAATTTAGCTACGGTACCAGTACTAAATGCCCTTGCATTAATAGTTGTTGAGTTTGTTAGTATTATAGGTGTACCATTGTATAGTGTTGATGTTATAGTAGGTTCAGAGCCATCTAATGTATATCTTACTTCAGAAAGCGTACTCGATGTGGTAATGGATACGTTGATTGTATTAGTATGATGGTACCCAGCAGGAATGCTAAACGAAGGCGTCTCTTCGTACCCCTCCAAATAAGCTATTGCAGTATCGTTAGTAGTTCCGGGTGTTGCATCTTCAAAAAAGGCAAGTTCAGTTGAACCGTCTTTTTCTCTTCCCACGGAGAAATTTAATGTTTGAATGTCTACCTCCATAGAGTCAATCAATACCTGAGAATCGTTATATAAATAAACAGTTTCTCCTTCGCTAGAAATCTTAAAATTAGTATGTAATTCTGTATCTCCATAAATACCAACCCATTCTGGAGACTCCGAAAAATAAGAATTATCATCATTAAAGGAAAATGAGAGATATGGGGAAAGGCTTAAATCTGAGGATGTATCTAAAAAATTATGTACTTCAATAGAGAATACATTTTCGCCCTCTTCTAAAGCAGAGGCAAATATATTGGGATCAATTACAAATCCTTCTGGGTTTTCTCCATTTAGCGCGATTGCCTCATGATTGCCTGTGGCTATACTGTTCCAAGTAGGTGTACCTGCTATATTGCTTCTACAAATTTCAATCCCATTAATATAAGCAACAAATCCGTCATCATAATCTACATGACATATTCCTGAAACTAATGCATCTAAATCGGTAACTGTAAAACTCTTTCTTATATAAGTAACTAAAGTTCCCTCAGGTAAAGTTGTAGTATCGTCACCATCGCCATATCCAAACCCTGCCGGACCTGTACTCCATGACGAAGCATCAAAGTCTAATGTATTCCAATCGGCTGGAACATTTGCATCTGGAATAATATAGCTAAAATCATCTGATGGAAGTATAGCCGATTCCCATTTTGATCCATGCTCTATAGCTCTATCTTTCCCTGAAGCAAATATCAATACATGGGATTCTGGTGGCATTTCTAAATCGGGAAAAACCCACTTGGTAACTTTAGAATTATTATCTGTAATAGACCAATCTTTAATATTTACAGCATTTTCGCTTGGATTAAATAATTCAATCCAATCTTCATTTTCATTGTCCTCATCAAATATTTGATCTAAATTTTTATTAGATGCTTCATTAATTAGTATTTGAGAATTTCCAAGAAAACCAAGTGCTATAAAAAAAACTAATGCTATAATTTTAATTTGAGTCAAATTAAAAAGCCCAGTCAATTTAAGGTTAAATACCATATGTATTGTTTTAAGAATCAATTGAATTGTAATAACATTAATATTAATACAAGTTTCGTTTTTTCACACAAATAATACTAAAAAAAGTGCTTAAACCCCTCAAAATTGGGACGAGGAAAGAGTTAGGTGTTATTTATGACATTAGAAACCTACAAATTTCATTAAAATAGAAAAGGACTTAAGAATTGTGTTTTTATCGATAATTTTCAATAAAAAAACCCAAACCGTGTTTTAGTTTGGGTTTTATAGAAAGCAATGTTACTATTATTTATTCATGAAAACAAAATATTAACTAAGTGCATCATTGCTTAACTATTTTTTTTATGGCTATTTGTCCTTCTGTATTTTCTATTTTTAAAATATACAATCCGGAAGGTAAGTTGTTAGTATCTATATTAGTACTCGTAGTGCTTAATACTTGTTTACCCATTATAGAATAAACTGATGCACTTTTTAACTCAAAACCAGCAGGACTATTAATAGTTAATAAACTCGTTACCGGATTAGGGCTTACGCTTAAAGATTTATTAAAAACTTCATTATTAATAGATAGTGCTGGACATTCTGTAACTTCTGTTCCATTAATGATCCAGCCTTTAGCCTCAAGATCAAGGACTGCATCTGCAGCTGAATCATCATAATCACCAACGTCGAGAGTAAATTCGTCTCCAGATCCAGATGCTGTATCTTCATTATCTCCCCACCCCGTAAGAATGTCGGTATAGTTGCTACAATCCATGCTTGTATCTGTAAACATGCCAGCTATATTCAACACGTTCTCCAATTTCCAAAGGTCCAGGTTTTGGTTGAAATCATCGGCTCCTTTAAACATGTTATCTACATATTCCACTTGCGTCACAACCCACCCACGAATGTCTTGGTTGAAAGCATTGGCTTCATGGAACATATGGCCCATATTAGTTACCTTGCTCACATTCCAATTTCCAAGGTCGCCGTTAAAAGCACTGGCACCATTGAAAAGAGAGTACATAGCTTCCACATTGCTCACATCCCAATCCCAATCGCTATTCTCTTCTGCCTCCAAAGAAGTGGCACCAGCGAACATGTGATGCATATTAGTCACATCATCCAAAATCGGGGTATCCTCAGCCGTTACGGTCAGGTTGGTACATCCATAAAAAGCATTAGCCATACTTTGCCATTGTATACTACCCCACTGTGTTACTTCTGTTATCTTGTCCTTGTCCCCGCCATTGTTAAAAGAAATGGCTGGGAAATCTCCGATAATGGAGACGGTTTTATCCCCTGCAGTTTCGTAGGTATGGGTATGGGTAGCGCTTCCGGTCTGATTATACTCGATTTTGTCGCCCCAATCTACGAAATAGGCGTAATTATAACCAGTGTTGATAGGTATAGTAATTTCTAAATCTGTATTATCAACCGTCCAAGTGGTAATAAAATATTCAGATTCAATATCAGCACTACAAATACCTTCATCTTTTTTAGTAATTGTCCATGACAGATTATCATATGCGTTCTCAACATTAAAATAGTCAGGTACAGCGATACTAATACCAGATGGGGTATTCGCATTATTTGCCCAACCTATAAGAGAAAGGCTAGTGTTAAGACAACTTATAGGAGCCAAATCTGATAGATTATTATTATCTTGTCTTCCGAATATATTATCAGATTGAGAATCACCATTAGAATTAAGAGCAGCGCTACTAAAGTCCCAACTGTCAATATTTGCATCGAAATTAGAGTTCTCAAACATTAGTGAAAATGCTTCCACATTACTCACGTCCCAACTGTTAAAATCGGTGTTTTGCCCAGTAACTCCGCTACTGCGAAACGCGCCCCACATAAATTCTACAGCGTTCAAATTAGGGGTGTCGCTAGCAACTACGTCTATATTGGCACACCCTTCAAAGGCATCTGCCATACTTTCCCATTCTATAAAGCCCCACTGTTCTACGGTACGTATTTTTTTTGCGTTGGCGGTTAATATATTTCCATCGTCAAAAGAAATGGCTGGGAAATCTCCACTAATGGTAACGGTATAGGTGCCTGCATTTAAATAATCATGATCGGCGTCGCCATTTTCATTGGTGCTGTTACCATCTCCCCAATCTACGGTATAGTTGTAAGTGAAATTACCATAAAAACTATTGTTATTAATAGGTATAGTAATATCTAAACCTGTTGCATCATCAGTAACCGTCCAAGTGGTAATGAAAGTGCCTTGTTCCACGGTAGTATAATCTTCAATAGCACTTACAAAATTAGAAGTTTCACCAGTTAAGGTAAAATTCACTAATTCACCGTCATGACCATTCCCTGACGCATCCACTACCTCAGTTATTCCTGTGTTAGTACCACCACCAGTACCTTCGTCAAAAGGATAGTAAGCCAATAAGTTACCAAAGTTATCTACGTTACCATCTAATGATTTTGAAATCATCTGCTCTCGAATCTCATTTTGAGTTTTTGCATAGTTCCAAATTCTTAACTCATCCATAGTACCTATAAAATCATGCTGATAAACACCACCATCACCTTGACCTCTAGCTTTATATGCACCTATGGTAAAGTAATCGGTCTCAAAATCGCTAGTATCAGAACCCTTTCCGCTATATGTTTCAACTCCATCAAGATATAAAAAAATATTATTGTCGGCTGAGTCATCACCAGGATATGCTTTCCTAACAAAGGCAACATGATGCCATACATCATCATTTATGTTCACAGAAGAAGAATGAGAGCTATAGTTTTCACTCCATTCTGCGTAATGAAGATGTTCATTAGAAATATTAAACTCATACGCATACACATTACCAGTCCCACCAGTCGAACTTGCTATACAATACCTGTCATCTGCTAAATCTGGGTCTGTTATATTTATTTTTACCCATAGTTCTAAGGTAAATTCATCATTATTCCCTTTAGGTAAAGAAAAATACTCTCCTATTATATATGGAGCCATATCAAAATTTAAAGCGTTGTCGTTTTGAGCAACAGCAGATATGCATACTAAGGTTAAGAGAAGTATGCTTAATTTTTTTAAATAGTTTTTTTGTTTCATAAATAAAGTGTTTTTTATTAAAGTTTAAATATTATTAAGAAACAAAGGATTAAAATAATAGATACTACCTCAAAAAAATGTGCTGAAGAAAGCTTAACTAGGGATGAAATATATCTTTTTTGGGATTTTAACAATTTAATTTTCAATCTTTAATCCCTGGTCATCAATTTTCAATAAAAGGTATTAAACCACTAGGAAATCCCTGTAATTAATAATAACCTATCATATAACTAACTGGCAAAGGCGGGGATAGTTGGTTTCAAGAAATTCTTTATTTGAAGTTCAAATTGTAGGTAATCCTGTTATTCCATTTTCAACCTAAAATCACCCATTAAAATTTGCTCTTTTTCGCTTATACTTTAACATAAAATGTAGCCGTAACTAAGGATATAACTGCATTTTATTTGAGCCATTCTAAATGAGAATTGGTATAACTGATGCTTTAAAATAAAATCAATCAATTACAAAATATAATCAATATTGAAAATAAACGTTTTATATCTATATTGTTGGAGTTATAATGACCTCAAAGTCGGGAGGCTTTGTGAAGTGGGGTTTTAATTTTGCCCACATTTATAAAAATAATCTAATTTATAGTTATACTTGATCATCTTTCAAAAGACTATCAAGAGTATCATTAAATTGCTTTTTCTGGAAAAAAATCTTTTATAGAACAATCAAATATTTTGGCAATTTCATTTAGAATGGAGATATTGTATTTTGCTTTTTTTGATGGGGCTTCAATATGGGCTATATATGAACTATTTTTACCTAATTTATTTGATAGTTCCTCTTGAGTAATATTCCGAGCTTCCCTCTCTTCTCTAACTTGGAAAATTACATATTTCTCTATTTCTAATAAGTTATCTTTCGACATATACAAATTCAGTCATTTTTTTTCAACTTATCAATGGACTATATACCATTATTTATTTTAATTTTATATATTTGAATAAGAATTACATTATTAATGTAATTTTGCGATTCTTCAAATCAAAATATTGAAGCATTCGCTTTGAATTTCGTCTTAGAAAACTGGTAATTTTAAAGGAACGAAATGATAAGTAAGATGCTCACGTCTATGGGCGTGGGCTCACTTATTGTTCCTCGGTATACCAGTACCTCTAAGGCAGTAAGCTGAGTTCCACGCCTTTTTGTATATATACATTAGGTTTTTAATGAGATGACCACCTCTTTTTAAAGGAACTTGAACTCTATAGAACATTATAAAACAAGCATTTATAACTTTAAATAGTTATGCGCTATTTTTTATTTAAAGTGGACTTGTGATGAGCAATCACAAGGATAAAGGAACATCTAAAAACCGAATCCATGAAAAAAACCAAAGTTAATTATTCACGGGACATTTTGATTTTAACACACAATGCCCTTTCAAATTCCCTAACGCTATTAATTAATCAAACATCTCTTAAAGAAAACGTAAAAAAACATTGTAAACACCCCAGAGGATAAACCCGAAAACACCTTAATTTAAAATTATGAGCGGGAAGAAAAAGGAGTTTAATTATAAGAATTATAAACAGTTTTTCGAGAGTTTATATCCACAATTATGTGTGTTTGGATACAAATATCTCAATGATTTGGATACCTCAAAAGACTTCGCTCAAAAGGTTTTTATTAAAGTCATGGGAAGATAACATTGCTTTTAAAAGTGAAAACCATGCCATAGGTTTTTTTTATTTAGCTGTTAAAAATAAATGTATCAATTATTTAAAAAGTAAACAGTATAAAGTGACAGAACGTTATGAGCTTACAAATCTGGAAGCTTTTGAAACTGAAGATTCTTATATGCCAGAAGCCGTCGTTATAGAAACCACAGCTGTTATTGATAAAGCCATTAGTAAGCTGCCAGAAAAAGCGGCTCAGGTTATTAGATTGAGTATCGAAGACTATACCAATAATGAGATAGCAGATGAGTTATCTATATCCATCAATACAGTCAAGGATCATAAAAAAGTAGCTTATCGAAAATTAAGAGACTTTCTTGGCTTTTTAAATATGAGTTAAAGCCTGTATTTGGCATCAAAAAAAATGTATGAAAACAAAAAAACACTGTTAATCATACGATTAACAGTATTTTGTTATTACCTATTACTAGGTTCGTCGGGGTGACAGGAAGCCTACTACCTTTTTCAATATACTATATATCAGTCATTTACAATCTTAAAAAACAAGTTGTTAGCCGATTTGTTGACAAAACTATAAATGACCTCAAAATAAATTACTTTACTTACTGGTTTTAGGTTCTGTTGAATTATTTAGAAAGGGCAAAACGCAAAAAGTTTAACACTACCTATTTAATGGATTAAAGACTCTAAACCACATATTACAAAATCCCAAGAAACATATAGTTCCTCCCTCGTTAAGCTTTAGTTAGCACTTTTTTTTTAAAACTATGCGTAGTTGAGTTTTATTTACAATAAATAAAAACGATGAAACAATATTACATATACTCTTAACTTTCAAAGTCTTGTACAACAACTTTTGCACAAGACTTTGGTAACACTTTAAAAATGATGATAAGAAAAAAATTACCTAAACAGCTTTTATGCACCTTATTCATGGTGCTCCTGGGCACGACCACCTATGGACAAACTACTTTTACCGATAACGGAATAGTGTACACCATATCTAATGATAATGAGGTATCGGTCACGGACTATACAGGAGAAGATAAAGAGATAACAATACCCAATACGGTCGTAAACTCGAATACCACCTATACCGTGACAAGTATTGGAAATTCTGCTTTTTGGGCCGAATTTTTGACCAGTGTGGACATTCCAAATACCGTGACAAGTATTGGAAGTTCTGCTTTTCAAACCAACAGTTTGACCAGTGTAACGATTCCCGGCAACGTGACCAGTATTGCGGGTTTGGCTTTTCAAGGCAACAAGATCACCTCTGTAAGCGTACTGGCCACGACCCCTCCATCCCTTACTGGGTATCCCAATGATGCTTTTACAAGGCGAGAGGATATAACGGTGTTAGTGCCCTCTGGTTTGGTAACTGATTATGAAAACCATACAGACTGGACAGAGTTTAAGGCCATTGTTGATGAAATAACATCAATTATTGGTGATACTTTTACCGATAACGGAATAGTGTACACCATATCTGGTGAGTATGAGGTATCGGCCACGGACTATACAGGAGAAGATAAAGAGATAACAATACCCAGTACGGTCGTAAACTCGAATACCACCTATACCGTGACAAGTATTGGAAATAAGGCTTTTTGGGCCAAAGGTTTGACCAGTGTGGACATTCCAAATACCGTGACCAGTATTAGAAATGCTGCTTTTCAAACCAACGAATTGACCAGTGTAACGATTCCCGGCAACGTGACCAGTATTGAGCTTTTTGCTTTTCAAGGCAACCCGATCACCTCTGTAAGCGTACTGGCCACGAACCCTCCATCCCTTACTGGGGATCCCGATGATGCTTTTTCAAATCGAGAGGGTATAACGGTGTTAGTGCCCTCTGGTTCGGTAACTGCTTATGAAAACAGTGCAAGCTGGACAGGGTTTAAGGCCATTGTTGATGAAATACTATCAATTGATAATAAAACACTTAATGAAACTATACATATAAGTCCCAACCCAGTAACTAACGCATTAACTATTAATGGGGCTGCCGATTTTGAGCTAAAAGAAGCCACGGTTTATACTATAACGGGTAAACAACTATTAAGTACTACCAATACAACAATAAACACAAGTAACTTACCCACAGGATTGTATATTTTAAAAATTGAAAATACAGAAGGGCTAATAGCTATTAAAAAAATTGTTAAGCAATAATCCAATTAGTGTGTTATAGATTAATTAAAGTTGTTTCATAATAAATAACCACTTATTGCCTTACTATTGTAAACCCAAACTCGTACAAAACACGGTTTGGGTTTTTCTTTTAAAAGTATCAAAAGGTAGTATTTAAATTCTTTTCACTGGGTTGCCCGATTAATAACTTTTAAGGGTTCTGCATTAATTCCTTCTTTTTGAAACTGTCGAGACTCCTAATTGGTAATTCAAGAAATAATAGAGTGCATCTATTTTTTTTATAGATAAAGCTATTTTAAGAAACTCCCCATTCGTTTTGAATTTGGGAAACAAACCTCATAATCTCCATTGGTAGTATCGAGGCATACTTATTTGCATTAATCTCGTGAGTAAACTCTGTTAGATCCGTATGGTAAATAATGCTGTCTAAACGAACACAGTAAAGAGCAATATCTAAAGGAAAAACAGCTCTTAGAGCTGTGATATTCTCAGGGTTATCAGACCATATTTTCACTAACTCCCAGCCATCATCTTTTCCTTTTTTTGCAACCTCTCTATAAGTTGGGCTGTAGCTTTTGCATACCTCTAAAAAAGTTTTATAGGAAGGACGAGTTTCAAAGTTCAACCAACGGATATCATTATTTACTAATAGATTAAGAATGAAGTTTTGAGTAGCTTGAATATAGCTATTGAAGATGGGTAGTTGTTTTGCCTGTTCTACAAATTCAGTTAACTGGTTGTTTCCCAAAATAGCATCGATTCTTACAGAAAATAAGCCTAAGTCTAATGGGCCTATCATCTTCAGATCACCATAACGTTTAGGGTCTTGAGTCCAGCTATGTGTTAAGCGCCACCCCATGGTTTTTCCAAAACTAGATGAGGCTATGTGCTTTCGGTATAATGGACTATGCTTATAACACAAAGCGCAACCTTCAATGATCCGAGGATCAAAGTCTTTGAATTTCTTTGCGTAAATGGCAATTTTTTCCATTAAAATGGGAGTAGGGTTTTCAATATCAGTATTTATTAACTTCATTGGTTTTCTTTGATTATCATTTTTATACATAATGTTTAAAATTATTTAGCCTTTATTCAGGACAGTTCAATTCTAAAAGAAAGCATTAAATTACTTCTTATATACATGCTAAAACATGGATAATTCCCCATTTATCATGGATAATTTTACTCGATAATTACGTTGATTTTTATAATAAGGGAAGAGAAGTATTAAAGATTTCCGATGTTGATCATACTAAATATAGAGACTACCTACAAACGGTTAAAAATCTTGAAAGCGTTCATGTAGATTCATTAATGGTTATTAGATTTCCTGAAAGAGAAACTTTTCGGCTTAATTTTATTAACGGAGACAGTTATTACTATCATCCACATAGTGGTAAATATTTAGAAAAAAACATTTACGATTACTTTTTTTGAAACTCTTTTACAATTACATAGAAATTCGAGTTATCCATCTTTCAATGGATAGAAACTTGGTATAACAGAAAAGGAACACACTCCACTTTGGAGTACAAAACAATAGAAGAATTTAAAATAGAAACGTTTAATCATAATTTAGCGGCATAACTCTTATCTAATTGTCCATTTTTTTGTTGCAAGTCCACTTCTTTTTACATATTGATATATAGAGTCTGGTAAGAATGTAATTTGATCTCGATTTCCTGTTTTATAAGACATACACTAATTTAATTATTACTATACTAATAATCTAACTTTATTACGACACAGTCTGTCAATAAGGCATTTAAACTAAAACTTACTTTTAAGAAAGCCTCAACTTTAACATTTAAGGCTAAAAATATTATCCTAGTATTTTATCTAATTTTAAATTATTTATATAAGGTTGTTTTGTTAATCGTTTGCCTGTTGCTGCATAAATAGCATTTGCAACTGCAGCTCCAACTGGGGGTAATGTAGGTTCTCCTAAACCTGTTGGATCGATATCGTTCTCTATAAAATGAACATCTACTTTTGGAGTTTGCCCCATTCGTATTAATTGGTAACTATTAAAATTATTAGACTGTGGTATACCGTCTTTAAAAGTTAAATCGGCGTACATGGTATGTCCAATTCCGTCAAGAACACCGCCTTTTATTTGATTCATAGCGCCTAACGGATTTACAACAATACCACAATCTACAGCACAGGTTATTTTTTTAACCACAGGCAATCCATTATTCATAACAATATCTGCAACTTCTGCAACATGAGAATTATGACAATAATACACCGAGAATCCTTGATATACACCTGCTTCGGTTTTTCCCCAATTCGATTTTTCTATAGCTAATTTAATGACACCTTGTAAACGTTCTGGGCTATATTCAATTTTTGGTTCTGGATTACGTTTAACATTTTCCAATAAATCCATATGTAATTGAATACGGTCAACTCCCATAAATTCAGCTAATTCGTCAAAAAATGTTTGTTCTGCACTAGCCAAAAAGTTGGTATACGGTGCTCTCCAAGCTCCTGTAGAAATATTACTTTTATAGTTTGCCGTATCAACTTGATAATTCTCAATAGCAGCTGCAGGAAAGAAATTTGGAATTAAACCATACATATTTCCATTTATCGCAGCTTCTTTTAAATGATAGCCTGTTAACTTACCATCTTTAATTGATGCCGCAATTCTATACTTAATCGCTGGACGATATATGCCTGTTGTCATATCATCCTCTCTGGTAGATATCATCTTTATGGGCTTCTTAATTGCGTTCGATATTTCGGCAGCTTCATAAACAAAATCACCATAAAGACGTCTTCCAAAACCTCCTCCCATTCTGGTCATGTCAAGTTCAATATCTTCAAGGTTTCTACCCAATATTTCAGCCACTACTTTAGCAGCTTCTTTTGGGGTTTGAACGGGTCCAACCAAATGCACTTTTTCATCTGTCACATTAGCAAAAAAGTTCATGGGTTCCATACAATTATGCGGTAAAAACGGTGACTCATATGTCCGTTCTAAAATTTTATCCGCATTAGCGAAAGCATGTTTCACATCGCCATCTTTTCGTCTTGTCTTAAACGTTTTTCCGTCTAATAAATCAAATAATATTTTATCATGATCTTCGGTACTTTCAAGTTCTGAATCATTTTTCCAAACGGCTTTAATCGCTTTTTTTCCTTTTATAGCACCCCAAGTCGTTTTAGCTATTACAACCACTTTATCGCTTTTACTTAACTGCGCAGTCCAACTTTTTTTACCGCCTTCTAAATAAGCTCTAGCCTTTTCGCCAATGGTAATAACATCTATAACACCAGGCATGGCTTTAGTAGCAGTAGCATCAAAAAATTCTAAAACTTGCCCGAAAGCGGGTGGTCTTAAAACCGAAGCATACAACATGCCTTCTTCTTTATAATCTAAGCCAAATAAAGGTTTTCCTGTTACTATTTTATTAATATCGACATTGGCTTGCCCTTTTCCTATTATTTTAAAATCTTTAACGTCTTTTAAAGTGACTTCTTCTGGAATTTCTAAAACAGCTGCTTCTTTAACAACATCGCCATACCCTAGTGTTTCGCCTTTAGCATTTGTTATAACACCATTATTCGTTTGACATTCCGAAGCATCAACACCCCACCTTGCTGCAGCAGCGTTTACTAACATTTGTCTTGCGGTTGCTCCTGTTTCTCTAAGCGGTTTCCAACCAAATCTAATAGATTGACTTCCTCCTGCAACTTGACGCGTATAATTTTTTGTATCTAACTTTCCTTGAACTACATATACATCTTCCCAAGGCACATCTAATTCTTCAGCAATTAACATGGGCATAGATGTTTTTACGCCTTGGCCAATTTCTGGATTGGGTGAATATAGAGTCACTTTGCCTTCATCTGAAATTTGAATAAAAGCATTAAAATCATTATAATTTAATTGACTAATATCTACAGGCATTTCCGCCTCTGGTTTACATGCATTAAATAGGTTAAACCCTATTAAAATACCGCCACTTGCTAATGCTGACGATTTAAGGAACGATCTTCTACTAAACGTTATTTTATTTGAAGGTGTCATTTTTAATTGTCTTTAGTTAGCTTAATTTATCGGCTGCTACTTTTACAGCGTCTTCTATACTATTGTAAGATGCGCATCTGCAAATATTGCCGTGCATCGCATTTCTTATTTCTTCTTCGGAAGGGTTCGGATTTCTTTTTAAAAACGCTGAAGCTGTCATAATTTGTCCCGATTGACAATAACCACATTGCGGCACATCAATTTCTTTCCAAGCTTCTTGTACTGGATGATTTTCGTCTTCCGACAAACCTTCAATAGTTGTTATGTTCATCCCTTCTGCTTGCGACACTTGTAATAAACAACTACGTATCGCATTACCATCTGCATGAATTGTACAAGCTCCACATTGGCCAATACCACAACCAAATTTGGTTCCTACTAGATCTATTTTATCTCTTAAAACCCAAAGTAAGGGTGTATCCATATCGGCCTCAACCGTATGTGTTTCATTGTTAATTTTTAAGTTGAAAGTTGGCATAATGTTGTTTTTGAATTGAAGTAGATTTATTGAATTCTTAATCATTAAAAACTAACGATATGTTTAAAAGTACAAAAAATACAACCCCATATTTTCTTTTAACATAGTTTTAAGAAAAAACCCATGCTAAATATTATTTAACATGGGTTACATTAAAACACTAAAAATTGATTTCGAAATAATTGACTAAAACAAATAATATTCAAAACCTGCTATAAAATCACTTTTAATTCTTTACCTACTTTTATAAAACCAGCGATAGCTTTGTCCAAATCTTTTTGACTATGCCCTGCTGATATTTGAACTCGAATTCTAGCCTTTCCTTTTGGAACTACGGGATAGAAAAATCCAATAACATAAATACCTTCTAACAATAATTTAGAAGCAAACTCTTGAGCCAACTGAGCTTCTTGTAGCATAATGGGCACAATAGGATGATCGCCTTCTACAATATTAAAGCCTGCCTTTACAATTTGTGATCTAAAATAGGTCGTGTTTTCTACTAACTTATCACGTAACGTTGTTGAATTACTAAGTAAATCTAAAACTCTAATGGAAGCACCTACAACGGATGGCGCAACTGTATTAGAAAACAAATAGGGTCTGGAGCGTTGTCTTAACATATCTACAATTTCTTTTCTTGCTGCCGTAAATCCGCCAGAAGCGCCACCCAAAGCTTTCCCATAAGTACCTGTAATAATATCTATGCGCCCCATTACATTTCTGTATTCGTGTGTACCACGTCCTGTTTCCCCAATAAATCCCGTAGAATGGCATTCATCAATCATTACAAGGGCATCATATTTATCTGCTAGGTCGCAAATTTTGTCAAGCTGAGCAATGGTTCCATCCATAGAAAACGAACCATCTGTAACAATTAATTTTCTTCGTGCATCTTTTGCTTTTATTAATTGCGCTTCTAAATCTTCCATATTATTATGACTATATCTAAAACGTTGCGCTTTACAAAGTCTAATCCCATCAATTATTGACGCATGGTTTAAAGCATCAGAAATAATAGCATCTTCAGCATTTAAAATAGGTTCGAACAAACCGCCATTAGCATCAAAAGCTGCTGCATAAAGAATACAATCTTCCATGCCTAAAAACTCAGCGGTCTTTTGTTCCAATTCTTTATGAATATCTTGAGTTCCGCAAATAAAACGTACAGAAGACAATCCAAAACCATGGGTGTCTATAGCCTTTTTACTAGCCTCTAAAACGTCCGAATGAGATGATAAACCTAAATAATTATTTGCACAGAAATTAAGCACTTCACTTGACGTTGTTGTACTTATTTCGGCACCTTGCGGCGTGGTAATAATACGTTCTTCTTTATATAAACCAGCCGTTTTAATTTGGTTCAATTCTTCTTGTAATTCTGCTTTTATATTTGAATACATGATGTCTCTATTTTATTATATTTCTTAAATTAATGCTGACTTATAATAATTTTTCAAAGCGCTAAGCATACTATCTGTTATCTCACTTAAATTAAAGTTGGCTTTCCAGTCCCAATCGTTTCTGGCATTAAAATCGTCTATTGTTTTTGGCCAATTTCTAGCAATATCTGCTCTAAAATCTGGAGTATATGTTATTTTAAAATTTGGAATTCTTTTTTTGATTTCTGCAGCGATCTCTTTTGGGGAAAAACTAGTTCCTGAAATATTATAAGAGGTTCTTATTTTAATGGACTCCGCAGGAGCTTCCATCAATTCTATAGTTGCCCTAATCGCATCGTCCATATATATCATAGGCAACGTCGCATCTTCATTTAAAAAACAATTATATGTTTCATTTAAAATCGTTTCATGAAATATATCTACTGCATAATCTGTTGTTCCTCCTCCTGGTAACGATTGGTGACCTACAACACCTGGATACCTTATAGAACGAATATCTAATCCATATTTTAAATGATAGTATTGCGCCCAATTTTCACCATCAACCTTACTAATTCCATACACTGTAGACGGATCTAAATACGCATTATTTGGCGTGTTAATTTGCGGAGCACCTTTACCAAAAACGGCAATGGAGCTCGGATAAAATACTTTTTCAATTTTATTAATTCTAGAAACCTCAAAAACATTTAACAATGTTTTCATATTTATATCCCAGGATCTCAATGGATTTGCTTCTCCATTTGCAGACAAAATAGCTGCTAAATGATAAATTTGAGTGATTCCGTATGTAGTAACGACCTCTTGAATTCTATCTAAATTTGTAGCGTCAATGGTCTCGAATACGCCTCTCGGCATTCTTCGTTTTGTGACATCTGAAGCTACCACATTTTCGTCTCCATATTTATCTTGAAGCGTAGCTGTCAATACTGACCCCAACTGCCCATTAGCTCCTGTTATTAATATTCTATCTTTCATTTTTAAAAGCGTTATTTACTATCAAAATTAAACAATACAATTATTAAAATTAAATACACTTATTAATTAAGTAAATATTACTACAAATATCATTTGAAACCATTATATTTACTTAAAATTAAATAATAAAATATACTTTGCAATAATTTTTATTTCAACTTTTATGGAAAATTTGGACGAAACGGATATCACCATCCTTAGAATTCTACAAAACGATTCTAAAAAAACAGCTAAAGAAATTGCTGAAATTTTACATTTAACACCGTCTCCTATTTATGAGCGCATCCGCAGGCTTGAAAATCAAGGCTTTATAAAAAAATACGTCGCTATATTAGAGAAGAAACTTATAGATCGATCTGTAACAACCATATGTCAAGTCTCTATGCGTTATCATAATGAAGCGTTTATTGAAAAATTTGAAGAGCAAATTCAAAATTTAAAAGAAGTTCAAGAATGCTACCATATGGCTGGGCAGGTAGACTTTATTTTAAAAATAAACACAAAAGATTTGGAAGGTTATCACAACTTTATAAAATACAAGCTTTCTAAAATCGAAAATATTGGTGTCCTAAATAGCACCTTTGTTCTAAAGGATATTAAACACACATCTGAGTTTTACATTTAAAAAGTTTTAGATACAAACTCCAAAGCTCGCTTTTCGTTATAATATACATTTCCCTTAACTACAAAACCAACATGTCCACCATAATTTGGCATTTCTAAATATAAATTGGCATTGAATTTAGCCTCTTTTACGGGATAACATTCGGGCGATAAAAACGAATCGTTTAAAGCGTTAATCATTAACGTCGGTATCTTTATATTTGGTAAAAACTGCCTACAACTACTTTGTGTGTAATAATCTAAAGCATCAGTAAATCCATGTGCTTTCGAGGTATAAATATTATCAAACTGTTTTAAATTATTTATAGAATCATAGGAGTCAGCAGGTAATTCATTCGGGAATTTTTCAACCTTATTTTTTAATTTACTCTTCAAATGTTTTAAAAACCGAATTGCATATAAACGGTTTTTTAATGTATGTAATGCTATGCAAGACCCGTGTAAATCACATGGTACCGAAACCACAACCGCTGCTTTTATTTCACTTGGCAGTACATCGCGTTCACCCAAATATTTACACACCACATTGGCTCCTAAACTAATACCGTGAAAATAAATATCTGTGTAGTGTTTTGTATCAAGAATATGATGAATAACATCTTCTAAATCATCGGTAGCTCCGGAATGGTACGACCTATATTTTAAATTATCCTCCCCACTACACCCTCTAAAATTCACGCAAACCGCGTCAACATTATTCTTGTTAAAAAACTTCGCAGGCCCCGTCATATAAGGACGCTGCCCATTCCCTTCCAATCCGTGCAAAATAATAATTAGCTTGTTGCTTTTCGCCTCAGCAAAACTCCAATCTAAGTCTAAAAAATCCCCATCACGCAATGTCATCCGCTCCCGCTCTTGTTTCAATTCTATTTTTCTAATTAAACCAGAATACACGGTCGAAACAAAACTCTTCTTAAAAAAGAATGAAGGTTTATAAGTAGATTCTATAATTGGCATAAATTTTTATTTATTTTTTTTGTGGGCGCGTCACTTCCTTAGGCCGATATCCGACTAGCAAGTCTACTTTGAGCGAAATCGAAAGATTACAAATCCGCGCTCGTAACTCGCTGTGGGCTTTCATCTGTTATCCCGCACACATAGTTTGCAACAACATTATTTTACTACTAATATTTGATTAAACTTCTAAAGATGTAAACTTAAAATCTTGACCATTAAACAACCCTTTGTCACTTAATTTTAACGATGGAATAACCAGTAAAGCCATAAACGATAACGTCATATAGGGCGCATTCAATTTGCTACCTAACTGTTTCGCCATCTTATCTAAAACTTCGTAGTGTTTACCAACAGTTTCACCTGTTTTATCACTCATAATCCCTGCAATAGGAAGTGGCACAATATGTTCATTAAAATCCGACACGGCACAAATACCGCCTTTATTTTTTATAATAAGATTTACGGCTTTACAAATCGCATCGTCCGAAACACCAACCGCAATAATATTATGCGAATCGTGTCCAACAGACGATGCTATTGCTCCATTCTTTAATCCGAAATTTTTAATGAAAGCAATCGCAGGTTTATCATCTTTATAACGATTAACAACGGTCATTTTTAACACATCCGTTTCAATATTCGACACCAAATTACCAGCATCAATTTTAGCAATTTCAATAATTTCGTTGGTTACTAACTGCCCTTCTAAAGCTTCAATAACACGTATGTTTTTTGCCGATGATTCTAATCTAAAATCCGACACTTCTTTTTCTTCACAATTAAAATTATTCAAGTTTTCAAAAAGAACTGTCTCTATTAACGTTTTTCCTTGATCGAAAATTAAGGCGCCATCAATATAAGTTTGTAACGTTTTAAAATCTTTTAAATCTTCAACAACAATAAAATCGGCAGCATCACCTACTTGCAATAAACCGACATCCAAATTGTAATGTTTTACAGCATTCATGCAAGCGACTTGCAAAACTTTAAAAACATCCATGCCTTTTGCGATAGCTCTGGCACAAAGTTTATTAATATGGCTTACAAGTAAATCGTCAGGATGCTTATCGTCACTACAAAACATTATGTTTTCAAAATATTCTGG
The DNA here is from genome assembly GCA_039985655.1 of Algibacter sp. Lineage (GTDB taxonomy): Bacteria > Bacteroidota > Bacteroidia > Flavobacteriales > Flavobacteriaceae > Postechiella. The sequence continues at coordinate 285,482 of JBDWSF010000014.1, forward strand.
AAGCAAATCTATTAAGGCTTCAAAGTTTTTGGCAGCACTTCCTTCACGTATTAAAATTTTCATCCCTTTTTGAAGTTTCTCTAAACCTTCAGCATAGGTAAAACATTCGTGGTCTGTCGAAATTCCTGCTCTAATATATTTCGTAATATCATCGCCAATTACACCTGGTGCATGTCCATCAATAGGTTTATTATAATGCTTCGCCCATTCTATTTTTTTCATCACCTCGGCGTCATCAAATAAAACTCCTGGGTAATTCATCATTTCGGCCAAATATTTAATATCTGGATTTTGGAGTAGTGTTTTTATATCATCGGAATCGATAATGGCTCCGGCAGATTCAAAAGGTGTTGCTGGCACGCAAGATGGAGCTCCGAAATTAAATTTAAATGGGACGTCTTTACCATTTTCAATCATAAACTCAACACCTTTGACTCCTAAAACGTTGGCTATTTCGTGCGGATCTGAAACAGTAGATACTGTTCCGTGTTTTACGGCTAGTTTTGCAAACTCTGACGGCACTAGCATCGAACTTTCTATATGAATATGCGCATCAATAAAACCAGGCATAATATATCCTGTTTCGTTATGCTGCTTTTCTACAACACTCAAAATTTTACCGTTTTCAAAAGTTATTTCACCTTTAAAAATGCGTTTGTTTTGTATGTCGACTATATTTCCTTGTAGTTTCAAATTTCTAAACTAATTTTAATGTATTTATTTTCACGGATACTAAAATTACTACTAAATTCTATATAGAACTCATTATTTATTATATAAAGTTTAACTAATAGCCAATTAAAAGAATCAAAGCTAAAACGCTTATTTTCTTCTATATCAAATATTTCAAACTGTCCTTCTCCATAATAATTACCATAAGAAAAAACTAAGTTTTTTGAAATAAAATGTGGATATTTAGATGTATAAAAATACATTTTTGTATTAGGATTATATGATAGATATTCCACCTGTTCGTATCCGATTTGTTCAAATACTAAATAATCATTTTCTATTCCTGCTAATTTAAAATCTGTCTGATTTTTCGAATATGGCTCAGGAATATATTTGCAAAGACTTAGCTTCCCTTTCTTTACAATAAAAACAAGACACGTATCTATGTATGTTAAAACATTACTATATTTTACAAGTGTTACTTTTAATAATGAATCTGAATTTTTGGTATAGTAATCAGCTATAGGTCTTGAAACTTCTAGCTTATTAAAAGTTTCTTTGCTAATAGTATCTATTTTTACTTGTAAATTAGAATTTTTATCAACGGATAAGTTAAATTTATTTTGAGTTTGACCAATAGCAACAGTTTTAATAAAAATAAGAAGAAATAAATTTATAATTAATTTCATATGTTACTTCAATTCAATTTTTAGAATACACTTTGTGCTTTCGGTTACTCTAAAACGATTATCGGCACGTCTATTTATCACCCAAACCATATCGTTTTCAGAACACAACAACCAAACATGTTCTTTATCAACAAGTGATAGTTTTTCGTCTTTAAAATATTTACTCAACTTCTTTTTACCAGACATGCCTAAAGGATAAAAATAATCGCCTTCCTCCCATAGTCTCAATGTTAAAGGGAATTTTAAAAGCGATTTGTCAACATAAATAATATTTGATTGTTTTGTTGAAACCGCATCTACTTCATCAAAACATAAAGCCCCAAATGATGTTTCAATTTGCTTATCCGATTCGGAAATTGTAATTATCTCTTTTTCTTCAGATGAAATTTCGGTTAATAATAAATAATCTCGATCTTTAATTAATCTCCAATCTTTAGAAAATAATTGCTTTCCAGATTGAGCATCCATTAATTGAACTACGTTATTCCATTCAAAAAATCCATACCCATTCATTAGCTGATATAAATATGCTTTAGGGTTATCAAACTTCTTTAACATTGAAATATTAAATTTCATTCCATTTTCAGTAAGCTGAACAACACCTTGACGAATTAAACTCTGAATACTATCATCAATAATTGCCTTAGAATCCTTTAAAAAACCTTGTGTTTTATTAAAGTTCTGAAGAAACTGCGGATTCATTTCTTTTAAAACAGGAATGACATCGTGTCTTAATTTATTCCGCATATATTTTGTAGATGCGTTGCTACTATCTTCTCTCCAACTTATTTTATTTTCTTCCGCGAAAGCGATAATAGCTTCTCTAGAAAATGATAAAAGAGGTCGCACTATATTCTCATTAATTTCTGGAATCCCTTTTAAGCCCTCTAACCCCGTACCACGAGATAAGTTAATTAAAAAAGTTTCTAAATTATCATCGGCATGATGTGCTGTTAAAATATAATCGAATTCTAATTGATTTGCTAAATCTTCAAACCAATTGTATCGTAACTCGCGTGCTGCCATTTGGATTGATAATTTGCTTTCTTGCGCATATTTTTCTGTATCGAAACTTTCAACAAAAACTTCTAAATCTAAATCTTCTGCTAATTGTAAAACGAAATCTTGGTCACCATCACTTTCATTTCCTCTTAAATTGAAATTGCAGTGTGCGAACGAGATTTTTAAGTTTAACTTATGGCACAAATGTGCTAAAACGACACTGTCTAATCCGCCAGAAATGGCTATTAGGAGTTTGCTTTCTTTTAAGAAATGAAGATTTCTACTTATATGTTTTTGGAACCTCTCTTGCACTTTTCAAAGTTAATATTTATTTATTCGCGCAAAGGCGCAAAGACGCAAAGTTTTTGATATTTGGTTAAAAATAGCTTTTAGAAACTAACGCTGCGATTTGGTGCGCAAGGGATTGAACGGTCTGTTTGAGCTCCCCGACCTTTTGAGAGGGAGCGAGTAGTGAAAGCCCGACCCTTTTGGGTTGCGCCATAAAAACACTAATTTTCCAAAACCGTCCGCATCGCTTTCGCCTTAACCAGACACTCTTCATATTCTTTTAACGGGTCACTCTTTGCTGTAATGGCACCACCAACTGAATAGGACACGTAGTTTTTTGTTTCATTATATAAAATACTTCTTATAACCACATTGAAATCGAAATCACCTCTGGGTGAAAAATAACCAACTGCTCCAGAATATAATCCACGTTTGGTTTCTTCCAAATCTTCAATAATTTGCATTGCTGATATTTTTGGAGCTCCCGTCATGCTTCCCATGGGGAATGTACTTTTAATAATATCTACTGGATGGGTTGTCACATCTACTTTTGATGCTACTGTAGATATCATTTGATGTACTTGATCAAACGTATAAATTTTGCATAATTCTTCAACTTTAACACTACCTTTTAAAGCCGTTTTTGATAAATCGTTACGTACCAAATCAACAATCATAATATTCTCGCTACGCTCTTTTTCATCATTTAATAATGCAGACTTTAACTGTTCGTCTTCATTTTTATCTAGAGCGCGTTTTGCTGTACCTTTTATAGGCTGCGACACTATTGTAGTATCTGTTTTTTTGAGGTAGCGCTCTGGTGAGGCCGACATTAAATATTTGTCTTGGTACTTAAAAAAAGTGGCAAATGGTGGTTTCGAAATGCTATTCAATTTTAAATAAGTATCTAACGGATTTATTTGCGTGTTTTCGGCATAAAACTCTTGGCAAAAATTAGCCTCATAAATATCGCCTCGATATATATGAGCAAGCATATTATTTACTTTATCGAAATACGCATCTTTATGTATGCGAAGTTTTATTTTTATATCATTGCAATTACTCGTGCATGCTTCGTAAGTCTCACTATTTATAGATTTCAAATCATCTTCAATTTCATCATCTACGCCTTTTAAATAATGGATTTCAATTTGGTTTCCTTTAATTAAAAACAGCTTCTTAGGTTGGAAAAAGTACAAATCTGGAAATCCTAAACCATCAAAATTTTTAGATTTTAAATCTTCAACATCATTTTTTAAATCGTAAGTTAAATAACCAAAAACCCAATCGTTTGTTAGGGTTTGATATTCTTTTAACTTTCCAAAGGCATCTATATAATCTGTTTGAATACTAGTAAATGCATCAACGGCCAAAATGGCATCGTAATTAGAATGATTTTGTTGGTAGTTATTAGAATCTAGCCAAACAACATCTTCAAATTGCTGTGCCCAAATCAGTAACTGATTTTTAAAATTTTCGGTATCACTTACCGTATGAATTTGTTTTGTTCTCAATACTAAAAATTATGTGGTAAAGTTAGTTAGATTCATTAAAAAAATATGAAATTTGTGTATTACTTTAAATAAAATTTCACAATGCATTCGATAGAAAACGACAAACTTAAAATATCTGTTAAAAATACGGGAGCCGAATTATGCGAAATCTCTTCAGTAAAAAACAAAACTGATTTTATGTGGAATGCTAATCCTGATGTTTGGGGAAGCTTTGCCCCTAATTTATTTCCAATAATTGGTGCGCTAAAAGATAATAATTACATACATGAGCATGTAATTTACTCACTTCCTAAACACGGATTTATTCGTAATAACGACGCGATAAAACTTATTGAACAGACGTTAGATAGCCTGACCTTTGGTTTAAGTTATAACGAAGAGTTATTAAAAATCTATCCATTTAAATTCGATTTCACTTTAAGCTATGTACTAAAAGGCAATGTTATCGAACTTATACATACTATTAAAAATCGTGACAATAAAACAATGTATTTTTCTTTAGGCGGACACCCTGCTTTTAAATGTCCTGTTTATGAAAACGAAAATTATGATGATTATTCTTTAGAATTTGAACACAAAGAAAACTCAGAAACTCATTTAATTAATACGGCAAACGGGTTGATATCATCTAAAACAAAACCTGTTTTTAGCAACAGTAATAGCTTACAACTCAAACACGACTTGTTTAATGATGATGCGCTCATTTTTAAAGATTTAAAATCTAAAAAAGTTGCTTTAAAGAGTAAAACTCACGGCACGATACTTTCTTTTGAATATAATGATTTTCCTTATTTAGGAATTTGGGCAAAACCTGATGGCAATTACGTCTGTATAGAACCTTGGTTAGGTATTGCCGATAACGTAAACACCAATCAAAACATAAAAGACAAAGAAGGAATTTTGACCTTAGAAGCTGGTAAAACTTGTAAAGCAAGCTATAGTATTGAAATAGACGAAAGTCAGCTAAAAGAAATAGAATAATAAACGTAACTTTGCACGTTAAATTTACGACGACAATTTTATCTAATTATATTTTTTAGATGCGATTTTAGTTAGCATGCATATCAATTTATTATGGCAACTTTTCAAGACTTAAACTTAAACACACCGCTTTATAACGCTTTAGACGACTTAGGGTTTACAACACCAACGCCTATTCAAGCCGAAGCATTTAATGTTATTAGCTCTGGAAAAGATGTGGTTGGTATTGCACAAACGGGTACAGGTAAAACCTATGCCTATATGCTACCCGTACTTAAAACCCTTAAATATTCGACACAAGAAACGCCGCGTATATTGGTATTAGTACCAACAAGAGAGCTTGTTGTACAGGTTGTAGACGAAATAAAAAAACTTACTAAATACATAAACACGCGTGTTTTAGGTGTTTATGGAGGAACGAATATAAACACTCAAAAACGTGCTATTGCCGAAGGTATAGATGTTTTAGTAGCTACTCCTGGTCGCCTTTACGATTTAGCTTTAAGTCGCGTTTTACAACTTAAATCGATTCAGAAATTAATTATTGATGAAGTTGATGTGATGTTAGATTTAGGATTTAAGCATCAATTAATTAACATCTTTGATATTCTTCCAGAGAAAAGACAGAATATTATGTTCTCGGCTACGATGACACAAGATGTTGATCTATTAATTAATGATTTCTTTAAAAGTCCGACACGTGTTTCTGTTGCCATGTCTGGTACACCGCTCGATAATATTTCGCAGCAGCTTTATAACGTTCCTAACTTTTATACCAAAATAAACCTATTAGTACATTTGTTAAACGACACCGAAACGTTTAATAAAGTTTTAATATTTGTGGCTTTTAAGCGTATGGCAGATCGTTTATTCGATCAATTAGACCTTCATTTTAAGGAGGAACTTTGTGTTATTCATTCTAATAAAACACAGAATTACCGTTTACGTAGTATCGAACAATTTAGAAATGGCGATAACCGTATTTTGGTGGCTACAGATGTTATGGCGCGTGGTTTAGATATCGATAATGTATCGCATGTTATTAATTTTGATACGCCCGATTTCCCAGAAAACTACATGCATCGTATTGGTAGAACTGGTCGTGCAGAACGCGAAGGAAAAGCCATGGTATTTTCTACTCCAAAGGATCAAGATTCGATTGACAATATAGAAAGCTTAATGAAAATGACGATTCCAGTGATTGAAATGCCAGAAACTATCGAAATTTCTACTGAGCTTATTGAAGAAGAACGTCCGCAAATAAAAGAACACAATAATCCACACAAACGAAAAGATGAAGATGCTCCTGGTCCTGCTTTTCATGAAAAATCTAAAAAAAATTCTAAAGAAAATTTAGGAGGTTCTTATAAATTTAAAATTGCTGCGAAGTACAAAAAGCCAAAAACTAAAGGCGATAAGAATTATAATAGACGGAATAAGAACTATAAAAAGTAGAATTTCAGTTTACAGTATTCTGGTGCAGTTTGCATTAGTTTTCGTTTTTAAAAATTTAGCATTTTAGTTTTTATTTTTGGCGTTACCCGAAGGGGGTCGGGCTTTCACTAGTCGCTCTCTGCGAGGAGCTCCAACAATAGCTCAATCCCTAACGCATTTATCCGCCAAATACAGTTTTAATGATTAAATTGGTTTCTGTTTGTGGATTCATTTGTACACTGATAAAACCAATAAGCGATTTAGTCTGAACAAAAAACATCCAGTTTGTCATTCCTGCGCAGGCAGGAATCTATTATTCAATCGAATAAAAAACGACAAAGAATCACAACAAAAAGCCCCTTTTCTTGATTGATGAAAAGAGGCTTCTTAAACAAGACAATTGAACTAAAAACTATGTTTTCTGCAATCCTTTTAAAATAATAATTCCAATTCTAGGAAGAATAAACGTTATACATCCAAATACCATAGTTAAAAAAGAGACTTTCAATCCGCCTGCCATCGCACCTGTACTAATATCCCCTACAGCTTCTATGCTATCAAAAGCAGTAATCATACCTATTGTAGAACCTAAAAACCCAAATACTAACCCCAAAACACTAGCATCGGAAGCTAAACTTGTCATTTTTTTAGATTTTTCAATGTTTGTTTTAAGTCTTAAAAACCCGAGTACTAAAAACAATACTGCCGCTATTAAACAAATTAAAATAGGCGACATATAAAAGGGGCCACCTTCGTTAAACCGTTGTGCTAATTCTGAAAAAAAGCCTGAATTCTTTACTAATAGTAATGCTCTCATAATTTATAAATTTATTGTTTTTTTATTAGTGTTTTTGGATTCGTTCCTGCTTGTGAAAAAACCAGTGTGTTTTCCTCAAGATTAAACTTTAAATGAACCCCAAATTTATCATGTACAAACTCATTCTTTTTTATAGCTTTAAACTTAAATAACGCGTTTGGATTTGGACCGCCTTTTAGCACATTACCTTCAGCAACAAAAGTAAAAGAAAACTTATCATCACCAGTGGAACCTTCATATTCTCCAGCGAACAATTGCATTTGTTTCTCTGTTAACTCAATAGATTTCGCATTCTTAATAGGCTTTAACAAGTCTTTATTTTGGCTTGCTAGAAAACCATTACTAGCTATATTATCCATGGGGTAATTTAAAGCATTGGTGAGTACTACTATGGTCGTTTTTTCTTCCGGTATATGGGTTACCTTAGTTATAAACCCGTCAATACCACCCTCGTGACCATAAGCAACTTGACCATACATTTCTCCTTTAAAAATACCTGATCCAAATGGGAATTTTTTAATCGTAATCATTTTAGAAAAACTTTCTGGTGACATTAATTCGCCATTAAATAATGCTTCATAAAATCTAACAAGGTCATAAGGTGAAGACACTATACCTCCTGCTCCCATGGGATTACTCATATCGGTTTCATTTGCTATACTTAATGAATCCTTTTTATAATAATAATAATAATAATAATAATAAGAATGACATTCATTATGAGTTGCATCTATATTACGTCCCAAGTAAGTATCCTTTAAGTCTATCTTATTTGCTATTCGTTTTTGAAGTGCTTCTCCATAACTAGTCTTGTCTATGTTTTCAATAATATATCCTAAGAGGATAAAATTCGTATTGGAGTATTCGTTTTTCTCATTAGGCTCAAAAACACTAGGATGTTTTTGCATTCTAGTCAGCATATCTTCTCGGCTAGACTTCTTCAAAATCCAGCTATGAAAATCAGGATCCCCCGTAATATTAAACAAACCACTACTATGAGTTAGTAAGTTTGTGATACTAATATTTTCAGCATTTGGAATCTGAGGAAAGTAGTTTGAGAGTTTATCTGCGAGCTTTAGTTTGCCTTCGTCAACCAATTGATAAACCATGGTTGCTGTATACGTTTTTGTGATTGAGGCAATCCTGAATTTAGAGGCTTTGGTGATTTTTTTACCATCTGATACACTGGCATAACCTATACTCTTATCATAAACAACCTGTCCGTTTTTAGAAACCACTATGGTTCCCATCATTTTATTGTTATCTGATAAATCTTTAAAAAACGAATCTAATTGTTTAAAGTTTTCTTGTTGAGAAAAACACAATGCGTTTGTTAATAGAAAAAGAGCTAATAATTGTTTCATGTGTTTATAATTTTGATTTAACATGAAACAAACTTACCCATCATTTCAAGTCTAAAATCTAAAATGCGATGGATAACCTATTTAGCAACTTTTATAACCAAAGGCTAAATCCATTACTAAAACAGTCATTCGTCTACAAAAAATCAATTCCCATCAAAAATATAGTATTATTGTAAAGCTGATAATTGTATATGCTAAAAAAAATCATCTTAAATAAATTTGTTCAAATTATACTTCATTCCATCTTTTGGTGTGCTGTATTATTGTTCTACACTTACTTTTTTGGGTTTGATAGTAAAGATTTTAGTTACGTATTGTCATTTTCTTTATTCTTAATGCCTATTACTATAGCAACCACTTACGTTTCAATATATAAACTCATCCCAGATTACCTTATAACTAAGCGCTATTTTCAATTTGGACTTTATAGTCTATACACTGTAATAATTTCTACTTACTTAATTCTGTTATCTGTTTTTTTCGGGTTGGTATATTTATCAAACTTTAAGTACACCAACATGGCTCCTATAAGCCGAAACTTGGTATTTGTAGCCATTGCTGTTTACCTAGTCGTTATTATTGTAAGCGCTTTTAAACTACTAAAGCTAAATTTAAAACACACTGAAAAAACTAAAAAATTAGAAACTAAAATTTTAGAAACCCAACTAAAATTAAAGGAGCAAGAACTTAATTACTTGAAGATGCAAATTCACCCGCATTTCTTGTTTAACACGTTAAATACCATGTATGGATTTGCGCTTAAAAAAGCAGAAGAAACTCCAGAAATGATATTGAAACTCTCTAATTTACTAGACTATTTGCTATATCAGGTAGACAAGCCATTTGTACTCCTATCATCTGAAATTAATCATATTAAAGATTATATTGAATTAGAAAAAATGCGTTTTAATGATACTTTAAATATATCCTTTACAACCAATGAATTAATTAAAGATATAGAGATTCCGCCTATGCTTTTAATTCCATTTATTGAAAACAGTTTTAAACATGGCACTATTAAAGCGGGAAAATTGGACATTAAAATAGGTCTGTATTCTGAAAATAAAACAATAAAATTCCGAATAGAAAATACAAATACCAAATCTCAAATCTCAGAAAAAGGCATAGGATTAGAAAACATAAAAAAGCGCTTGGAATTACTATACAAAAACAACTATGATTTAAGTATAATTAATGAAAATGAAACTTTTATTGTAAATTTAGAATTGAACTTGAATTAAAATTTGGAACAAAGCAAACCCATATCGTGTCTTGTTATTGATGATGAATCTATTGCTAGAGATATCATCAATAATCACTTATCTAAAATTAAAAACATTCATGTTGTAGCGAGTTGTAAAAATGCTATTGAAGCTTTTAGTTATATAAACACTCATAATATAGATTTGGTGTTCTTAGATATTAATATGCCTGAAATCTCTGGAATATCTTTTGCTAAATCCATTAATAAAAACATTAAAATAATATTTACCACGGCTTATAGAGATTATGCGGTAGAAGGCTTTGAATTACAAGCGGTAGACTATCTTTTAAAACCCATTTCTTTTGAACGTTTACTAAAAGCTGTAAACACTTATTTTGAAGTTCACAGTGAGTTACAAACCAAAACTATTGAACAAACTACAGATAGTAATTTTATGTTTGTTAGAGCTGATAGAATTATGGTTAAAATTAACTTTGACGCTATTATTTATATAGAAAGCTATAGCGACTATATAAAAATACATCTCTCAGAAAAAACAATAGTGACACGCGAAACCATAAGCGCTGTTGAAGCTAAATTACCTAAAAATCATTTTTTACGCATTCATCGTTCGTATATCATTTCCATATCTAATATCTCCTCTTTTACTAACGAACAAATTACTATTAATAAAACATCGCTTCCTATAAGTAGAAGTTATAAACAGGAGGTTCTGAAAGTTTTAGAAAAGTTTCAATGAAAAAAGCTTTTCTTTTTTTCTAAACTTTTATTTGACCAAATTTTAATATTATCAAATTTACCTGTATCATCAAAAGAGCCGATGCCTAGTTGTCCTTCTATAAAATGAGTATCGTTTGCCTCCATAATAGGCGCCGTCATATCATCAAAATAAATCTTAATACTTCCTTCATCAACCTTTCTTTCTATTCTTACTTTATGCCAAGAATTTGTTTCCCCCCAATTTGTACCTTCAGTGGTTTTTAATGATATTTTAGTTCGAGGCTCATCATTAACTATAAATATATTATTCGCATACTTATCTGTTTTACTAGCAATATGCACATAGTAAAAATTCGTTGGACTATTAACTCCAAAAAACAAACATAAATCGCGATGTCCATACTCCTTTCCTGTTTGATTTAAAGTAGCCTCTAGAATAAAGTCCCCAACAAAAACATCTTTTATTAATGCGATATTAAAAGGCGATCTTACATGTGATTCATAATCGCTTTTCCCAAAAAGCTCTATTTTTTTTCCTGTTTTATCTTTAACAATGCGCCAGGCTTTATCATCAGTCATTTCAAAATCTCTTATTGCCTGAGGCGATTCAAAATCTTGGGCATATATTAATTGATATCCATCTGGTATTAATGTCTGAGAAAATAGCATTGGGGCAAAGCCAAAATTTAATACAAAAAGCAACAGATATAAAAAGCGCATAAGTATAATTAATGTAATTAATAATATTCGAAGTTATGAATTTTAACACCGATTCTAAATTAAAACAAACCTAGAATTGATATAAGTTGAAATATGAAAAAAAATCCCCTTTCAAATTAATGAAAGGGGTCATGTAAAGAGTTCGGTATATCTACAGAAAAGTAACCAACCAAATTTAACCCTAACTTAAAGTTATTCCTGCATTTCTACTTGGCTCTCTACAATATCTTTAATTGGAATTACTAATTTTCCTTTTTTTGTTTTTAATGTTACTGAAATACCGTCAATAGATTCTATTTTTCCTTTGGTACCATTAAATTTTATAGTCTTACCTACTTCGTAGATTTTTCTAGCATAAAACGTTCTTAACAAATCGCCTACAACTTTATGAGCACCTAAGCCAAACGCTATAGCAAAAGCCAACATCAAACCTGCTAAAATTAATGTAATGTTACTTGTTATTATTTCGGTATCTACGCCTGCCTGATTCAAAGCTGTTATAGCTATGAATATTAACAATAACATGAATACGGCTTGACTTATCATTTTTGATCCTGATAAATCCATCGATTCAAAAAATGATTGAAGCGATTTTTTAACAAAGTTAGCAAATAGCAATCCTAAAATAAAAATAGCTAAACCTGTAAATAACTTAGGCAAATATCCCAAAAGACTTTTTAATCCATCTGAAACCATAGTCAGTTCCAAAATATCAGTTATAATGAATATTAGTAAGACATATAGTAACCACTTTAAAACTTTGGTTAAAATATCTATAACGTTAATATTAATTTTTTTGTCTCCAAATAATTCAATTTGATTAAGCTTATCATCTAATTTGTCTGCCTTTACAACTTTTAATGTTTTCCTTAAAATACTAACAAGAAGTTTAATAATTAACAATGCTATTATTATTGCCGCAATCGCTCCTAATATCTTAGGAACCGACGAAGCCAATTCGTACCAAACTAGTTCTAGAGATTCTTTTAATTTGTCTATAAAATTCATTTTATTAAAGTTAGGGTTGATTGTTTTTCTTAAGATTTTCTATTTTTCATAGTTTGTTCTATAACATGTGATAAATTATATGAAAACAATTCGGCAATTTCCATTATTAACTTAGCCATAGCGATATCACTCATAACCTTTGCCTTAAGTTCCAAAGGAACTTCCTTAAGCGGCATATTTATTTGACTAAATGGATTTTCCATTATTTTAGGTTATTTGAATATACGGTTAATAGTTTATCTTTTGCTCGTTTTAATCTCATTTTTACTGCACTTTCTCCAATTCCTAAAACGCCTTTAATATCTTTTATAGATAAACCGTCTTGGTATTTTAAAAGCAGTATCATTTTCTCATCTGGTAAAATAAGCTCTAATGCAACTTTAAGCTTATCGACCTTCATTTGAAGAAAACTTTCATCATCATCTTCATCTTCTGAAAGGTTCTCAATGTCTTTATAATCTACTGATTGTTTTTCAAATTTCTTCGCTGTACTTCGTGTTACATAGTTCACACAATGATTATATGTGAACGCATATAACCACGTTGAAAATTTAGATTGTCCTTTAAAGCTTGCCAATTTAACAAATAATTTTAAAAAAATATCTTGTGTTAAATCTTTGGCTTCATCTTGATCTTTTGCAAACCCTAAACATTTATTGTAAACCAACATGGCATGTCTATCATATAGGACTTCAAAAAGCATTGTATCATTGGTCTTAACAATGGCTTTTATAAGGTCCTCGTCTGAAGACTTTTTTATTTTTGTAAGGGTTTCCAAAAACGAAGTCGGTTTATTTTTTAATTATACTTTCTTTTAAGACACACCTATTATTGATAAGTCACATCTTAAACTATCTTTTTATTTAAAAAAATGCTTTCGACAAATAAAGGAAAAACTTCTTACACAATGACTCGTAATTATTATCTATTACTACGCACTTACTACGCAAACCTATATTCCCTACAATCTAATTACAACATAAAACACTCACTAACAAATATTTATCAATTCACTAATCCAATTAAGCACTTTTACTTGGCTCAATTAAACCTCAAACGAACTTTTAAACAGTCTTTTTTATTAGGACTCATTATCCTATTGAAATGTATAATTTATTTTTACAACCTGCGATAATCTAAAATATCCAAAAGCATAATTATTAGGGTTTTCTGGATTAACACAATTCCCTCTTAAAGCAACTGGTTCGGTGCTAAAAGGATCTCCTACACTTTCGTATTGCTCGATTAATAAACTTATGTAATTAAAATATTGTTCGGACACACCATAAAACTCAACATTAGCAGTATCCCCCACTACAAATTCTTTTTGATTTATATCGTCATCGTCATATTTTTCATAAAAAACGGTCATTCTATTTCCATCAGTAAAATCATCAGAAATATTTAATAATTCTGGTAATAAATCACCTTGCGCTTTAAATTTGAAAAAATAATAGTTTTCTATATCTACAGGATCAATAAAATCAACATTAACTTCGAGCGCTTCTCCATCAAATCCGCCACCAACAGATTGATAAACTCCTGAGGTATCTACAACTGGGACTAATGTTTCTTCTGCAAGATAAGTTTCGCCATTATAAATAACTTCAAGGGTGTAATTTTGATTCAACTCAGGTAAAAAATTAGAAATAGTATAGGTGCCATCATTCATATCAATAAATACAAATTCTGTATTGTCAGTATTATTTGTGATTTTAACCGATGCACCAGTTACTGTATTATCTATGTCTGAACCAAAATATGGCGTAGATGTCGTTAATTTTATCATTTGCTCATTTCCTAGCGTTCCTTTTTCCCAATCTATAGAGGCCTCAATAACCAACCTTGGTGCTGCAACTGGAACCTCTACTTCTATAACATCTGAACACGATGAAAACGCAACAATTAAAATAACAATTAAACTTTTTATATATGTTTTCATTTTTTAAAATTTAAAATTATAAGACAATGATGGAACAGCTCCAAAAATGGCTGTTCGGGTCGCTTCGTTAACACCTGTTTCTCTATTTTGACCAAAAGATACGGACGCCGCATTTTTACGATTATAGACATTGTAAATACCAAAAACCCATTCGCCTTTCCATTTTTTATTCGGTTTTTTATTTGGTGTCCAAGTTCCTGAAATATCCAATCGATGATATGCTGTTAATCTATCAGAGTTTCTATTGGAATAACTCGCAATCGTTAAACCTTCATAAGTATACTGTCCTGTTGGATAGGTTACAGGACGTCCCGTTTGAAATATTAAATTAGAACCAAAAGTCCATTTCTCATTTAATTTATAACTCCCTGTTAAAGACACATCATGTGTTCTATCTTGTGATGAATTATACCAGTTCCCATCGTTAACCCCTAATCCTCCTGCTGAGCCTCCTAGTGTGCGTTGCTCTGCTTTCGAAATAGTGTAAGCCAACCAGCCTGTAAAATCCCCTTTAGATTTTCGTAATAAAAATTCTAATCCGTAAGCTCTAGATTCACCATTTAAAATTTCTGTTTCAATAGTATTTTGTCCTATCAAATCTGATCCATCTATATAATCAATTCTATTATCAGTTGTTTTATAATACCCTTCTACTTCTAAAGAAAACACTTTATTCTTAAAGTTTTTAAAGTAACCCAACGCATATTGATTTGACAATTGTGGTTTAATAAACTTTCCGCTAGGCGTCCAAACATCTAAAGGCGTTACTGATACTGTATTTGATAATAAATGAATGTATTGTGCCACTCTAGAATATCCTACTTTTACGGATGACTTTTTGTTTAATTGATACGATAACGCCAAACGAGGTTCTAAATTCCAAAAATCTTTTATGCTTTTTCCCTTTTCATAATCTGTTTCACCAATTTCTGTTCCGCGCTCATAAATACCTAAAGAGGCATTATAAACAACAGGTAAATCATTTTCGTAATCTGTTAATGGCTGCCCGCCCAATCTTGTAAACGCACTAAATCGTAATCCATAGTTAGCCGTTAACTTAGCTGTTATTTTATGTTCTCCATCAATATATAAACCACTCTCAAATGCTCGTTTTTCATCTAACTGTAATGGGTTAATAGCAGAGACATCTGTAGTTGGATTTATAGCACCTGGATCGAATTGGTAATAAATACCACTTGTTCCAAAATTTAGTTTAAACGTATCGCTTACAAAATAACTTAAATCGTACTTTATGTTATAATTCTTAATAGAGGATACCCAATCGAACTCAAACGAATCGAATTCAAGTTCGTAATCATATTTGCTATAAATAAGGGACATATTTGAAAACAGACGATCGTTAAAAAGATGGTTCCATCTTAAATTCCCTGTTGCATTTCCATATCCACTTTTAAAATTGCTTCCAAAATTAAACTCATCTCTTCCAAAATAGGCCGATAAATACAGCTTATTTTTTTCATTTAAGTTATAATTGGTCTTTAAATTTAAATCGTAAAACTGAGCACTATTTTCTTCTCCAGCAGCTTTTAATAACAAGTGAATATAAGAACTTCTACCCGCTATTAAAAAGGACCCTTTATCTTTAAAAGCAGGGCCTTCGGCTGCTAGTCTGCTAGAAATAAAACCAACACCTCCTGTTAAATGAAATTCTTTACTATTACCATCTTTTTGACGTACATCTAAAACAGATGATACGCGACCTCCAAACTTTGCAGGAATTCCGCCTTTATAAAGTTTTACATCTTTAATGGCATCGGCATTAAAAACGGAAAAGAAACCAAATAAATGTGATGTATTATAAATGATGGCTTCGTCTAATAAAACTAAATTTTGATCTGAAGCTCCACCACGTACATTAAAACCAACAGTACCTTCTGCCCCACTCGTTACTCCTGGCAATAATTGTATCGATTTAATTAAGTCTACCTCTCCTAAAACAACTGGCATTTTTTTTATGGTTTCTACTTTTACTTTAGAAACACTCATTTGCGGACTCTTAATACTAACCTGCTCCGACTCTTCTGCAATTACCACAACAGCATCTAATTCAGTAGTTGTTTCTGATAATTCGAAATTCATTTTCTCATTTTTATTTAGAGTTATACTTTCACTTTTTGTTGCATAACCTATATAAGAAATAATTAATGTATAGGCCCCTTTTGGTGCTGTAATGGAATAAAAACCATACTCATTTGTAATACCTCCAATAGTCGTACCTTTTAAGAAAACTGATGCTCCAAAAGTAGTTTCTCCATTGCTGGCATCTTTAATGATACCGCTTATAGTATAATTTTCTTGAGCAGATAATAATGCTGTATACATTAGAAATAGAACTATTATTTTATTCATTCTCCGACTTTAATTTGATTAACTTTTTTTAGTTTTCATTAAACAAAATGGAAAATTACTCATCTATTATGACTTTTAACTCTTTTTTTTAACTTTTATTTCCATTAAGTCTATTATTTAAAAAAATCACAGTTCTCTACTCCACCTATATCTTAAAAAAGGATTCGAAACTTTATTAACCTTTCTGGTATTTTTTTAAGGCTATGATTCGATTTATTACTATTCGTTTTTTAATGATTCATTAAATATTAAGACAACTAAACGATGTGAATTTTGCATGAACACAAATAACATGTAAGAAATAATTAACATAATTAATTCGATTAAATACATTTATTATACTGTATAATGATAAAAACACAAAAAATATGTTAAAAATAACATAAAACATCATTACATTTGGTTTTCCAGTTTGGAGAACCAAACTAAAAAACCAATCTGGAAAACCAATTTATCGAATTAATTATTAACTAATTTAAACTAAATCATTATGAAAAAAATTTTGAATCTAACAACATTAATTTTATTATTAATTTTTAACAATTGCGCTGAAGAAGAAGTTCCTTTCATAGAGGTAGAAAGTGAAAGTCAAAATGAAAATTCCACAAATTTAATGAGGAAATCGAGTAAATCGAAAGAATTATCGTATAATAATTTAACAGCTTCAACACAACAATCAACTAACCCTATATCTAATATAGATGATAGTGGTAGTGATTATATGAGTACAAGATGGTCGGGTTATGGTACATCAGCAAGCGTATACATCGATTTTGGGAGTATAGTTACTGTCGATTATGTTAATATTGCATTTTTTAAAGGTAATACAAGAACGACTTCATTCTCTTATTGGTCTAGTAGTGATGGAATATCTTGGAATTATAAAGGCAGTAAAAATTCTGCTGGAAATACTGAAGATCATGAAGAATTTGATCTTGCAAATATGGATACCCGTTATTTTCGTATAAAATTTCAAGGAAATAGCATAAATGATTGGAATAGCGTACTAGATTTACAAGTTTTTGGTAGTAATGGGGATACTATTACTCCTACTCCACCCAATGGTAATTTAGACCCTAATAAAGCGCCTTCTGAAAATTTTGATTTATCTAAATGGAAAATTACTTTATCTTCTGGTGATGAAACTTCTGTTGCTGATTTAAATGATGGTTTTACATATAACAATCAATTTTATACAAATACAACAGATGGTGGAATGGTATTTAAAAATTACCCAAAAGGAGCTGGGACTACAACCAATTCGACATACTCAAGAGTAGAGTTTAGAGAAATGTTAAGAGGAGAAAATACAAATATTAGCACTAAAGGTGTAAATGGTAACAATTGGGTATTTAGTTCCTCTTCTTCTTCTAATGAAAGTGCTGCTGGTGGTGTTGATGGTGTATTAACAGCAACTCTATCTGTAAACAGAGTTACTACAACTTCTGATAGTGATACGCAATTAGGTAGAATTGTTATTGGACAAATACACGCAAGCGGAAATGAACCTTGTCGTCTATACTACAAAAAAATGTCTGGAGACTCTAAAGGTGCAATCTATTTTGGGCATGAGGATTCTGATGGGGATGAAACTTTTGTAAATATTATTGGGAATTTCGCTAAAGAAACAGGATCAGGTTCTGGAGATTATACTGGAGCTTCACAGCCTTCAAATGGTATTCCTTTAGGCGAAGTATTCTCGTACAAAATAGAAGTAGTTGCTAATATGCTTTATGTTCATATTTATAGAGATGGGGAACCAGATGCTTCTGAAGAATATAACATGAGTAATAGTGGTTATGCAAATGATTGGATGTATTTTAAGGCTGGTCTTTATTCTCAAAACAAAACAGTTCAAAACTCAAGTGATTACGAGCAAGTTACATTTTATGCTTTAAAGCAATCACATAATTAACGTGAAGTTAATTATTATTAATTAGTCAATAGCCCTCTTCTTTTTGAGGGCTTTTTGCTTGTTTAAAAATTGAATTTCTAAATCGTTATTTTTTCTAATATTATTAGATAAAAGCAGCTGTCTAAAAAGTCTAGATTTTTGAGTTTGTTAAGTTGAGTTTGTCGAAACTTATTATTGACTATCTAATAAGTTGATATATTTTTACAAGTTCAATATGACTACTCATTTTCCTTTTTAGACAGCCGCTTTAATTTAGTCTTTTTAAATATAAAACTATATATGTAATGCTCTATCCTCAGTCGCGGCTAAAGCCGCTTCTTTAATAGCTTCTGTATATGTTGGATGTGCATGAGACATTCTAGAAATATCCTCAGCACTCGCTCTATACTCCATAGCAACAACCGCTTCGGCTATTAAATCAGCACAACGTGCACCAATCATGTGTACACCTAAAATTTCATCTGTAGTCTTATCTGCTAAAATCTTAACAAAACCATCTGTATCCATACTCGCTCTACTTCTACCTAAAGCACGCATTGGAAATTGTCCTGTTTTATATTCTACACCCGCTTCTTTAAGTTGTTCTTCAGTTTTACCAACAGTAGCAACTTCTGGCCACGTGTAAACCACACCTGGAATTAAATTATAATCAATATGAGGCTTCTGTCCTGCTATAGTTTCAGCGACAAAAGTCCCTTCTTCTTCAGCTTTGTGTGCTAACATAGCACCTTTAATGACATCACCAATCGCATATATATTTGAAGCCGTAGTTTGTAAATGATCGTTTACTTCTACTTGACCTCTTTCGTTTAATTTTACACCAGCAGCTTCGGCATTTAATCCGTCTGTATACGGACGACGTCCCACAGAAACTAAACAGTAATCGCCTCTAAACTCAACTTCTACTCCTTTTTTATTATCTGCTTTCACAATAACTTCATCACCAACACGCTCAACAGATTTCACTTTGTGAGACGCATTAATTTTGAATTTTTGCTTCTTTAAAACTTTATTAAGTTCTTTAGACAAACCTGCATCCATTGTTGGAATAATACGATCCATGAACTCTACAACAGACACTTCAGCACCTAAACGCTTGTATACTTGACCAAGTTCTAAACCTATTACACCACCACCAATAACAATTAAATGTTTTGGTATCTCTTTAAGTTTTAAAGCTTCAGTAGATGTAATAACACGCTCTTTATCTATATTGATAAAAGGCAAGTTTGAAGGTTTACTACCTGTAGCAATAATCGTGTTTTTCGCTTCAATCTCAGTAGATTCCTCTCCTGCAATTAAAATATGAGTAGCATCTTTAAAACTACCCAAACCTTGATAAACGTCAATGTTATTCTTCTTCATTAAGAAATCAATGCCACCAGTAGTTTGATCTACTACAGATTGTTTTCTCGCTATCATTTTTTCAAGATTCACCTTAATCTCTCCTGGAATTTCAATACCATGTTCTTCAAAATGCTTAATAGCGTCATCGTAATGATGTGATGAATCTAAAAGTGCTTTACTTGGTATACATCCAACATTTAAACAAGTACCACCAAGTGTAGAATACTTTTCTATTATAGCAGTTTTCATTCCTAATTGTGCGCAACGAATAGCTGCGACATACCCCCCAGGGCCTGAGCCAATTACGGCTACATCATATGAATTCATATTATTTATTCTATTTTAATAAAGAAAATGCTTTGATTGTTACGTGCATAACACATCAAACCTAAAATCAAAAATACAAATGTTTTATGGGAAGGCAATAAAAAAACGATTTTATCAAATGGATTTATAATTCCGACAATTATGCTTCGAATAATTTATAAAAACGGAATTATAACTGTAAAAGCTGAAAGACTTTTAAAAGAGGTCTATATTTAAGAGTATTATATTAAAATTAATCCTTTTTATAAATATCATCTAAAACCCAATTTAATTCTGGATCCTCGTTAGACAATCGATCCTCAATCGTTGGTATTATTTCCACATCGGGTTTAATACCATAGCCATCGGGCGATTGCTTTTGAGGCGCTTCTATTTGCATCAACCCTATTCGTACTTTTAATTTAGATGTTGGTAATTTGTAAATCTTATAAAATCCAGCGACACAACCATTGTAAGCGCCTCCCGTTTCTTCGCCAACAAAAACGGCACGCTTCTCAGCTTTTAAATGTGTCGAAATCAGCGACGATGCAGAAAACGATTTACCGTTTATTAATACATACATTTTTCCTTTAAAGTTTAAATCCTTAGGTTGTCTTACCTTGGTTTGTTTAAATTTAAAATACAATTTATCATCTTTCTTTTTGGTGTGTAATAAACTACCCGCTACAATAACAGGCGTGAATAAACCTCCAATTATTTTTAATGCCATTGGGTTCGAATTGCTCATCAAAGACTTTAAGAATAATACTCTGCTATTCACTTCGCTTTCTTCAATAAACTGATACTCTTTATCTATTAAATAGGAATATAAATAATCTATTTCTGCAACTCTTCCTCCACCATTATCCCTCAAATCTAATACGAAATGTTTTGTTTTAGCCGAATCTATTTTCTTAAAACTCTCTTTATAAAACCTTTTATAATTGGTTTTTGTAAAACTTCGAATTTTCATATAAGCCACAGTACTATCTTTTCCTATAAAATCGAGATTTCTATTGTATTCCTTCCGCTTTGCGTAAAAACCGCGTTTTCTGTTTTCCTTTTTCTGTTGTTTCGACTTAATTTTTGCTAATCTAATTTCTTCTTTTGTTCGTTTTTTTGGTTTCTCAACTTTTAAAGAATCATTAAATACACGTTTTTTCTTTTTTGGGATGCGCTTTAATGTTTTTGTAAATAAAGAATCTTTATTTTTTAATGTGATTTTTAAACTATCGACAACCCCTTTGTCTTTATAATAAAAAGTAGAAAAATGACGCCCTACAACTCTATTGTATAATGTTTTATTATAACCATCGGACGTAAATCTAGTTTTGTAAGTCTTTACCAAATCAGCAACCAACTCATCATTAATCTTAACAACTTCACTTCCTATATATGTAGAATCTTTTCCCCTTGTATGTGTTACCCAAAGCTTATCATTTAAATATTCGAAATCTAAATTGTAAAATTCAAACGTATTCTTTTTTAACCGTTTAAATTCTTTCTTTGAGAATCGCTTATTCGCAGAACCAACAGAGATGTGCCCTTGACGTACATGAGTAATAACTGGAGCTAATTTTTTATAAAAGGCTCTTGAATTGATTGGTGTGGTTATTGATTTTTTTAGACTATCAATTTTAAAGTCTAAAACCGATTTAGGCGTATATTGATATAATTTAGGGTGGTGTTTTTTAAGCTGATTATAAACTTTATCAACATCCGTTCGTAAATCTTCTATAGTATGTAGAGATGTTATTTTAGCATTATAATTCTCAACACTTTTACAAGATGTTAAAACGATTAAAACACAAAAAATTAAAAACCACTTATTCATATAAACAATAAATATCGCCTACTAAGGTAATTTTATTTTGAATAAAATATATTGTAATACGTATTCTTTAACTTAAATTTATTCTATAAAATCTAATGGTGTATACTTTATAAAATTGTTTAGTTTTGTGACGATGCAAAAATACATTAACATACAGAACAAAAAAGCGCGCTTTCTATACGAAATATTAGATAAGTACACCGCTGGCATTGTGTTATCTGGAACCGAAATAAAATCTATACGAAGTAGTAAAGCGTCGATAGCCGAAAGCTTTTGCGAGTTTAATGAAGCTGGCGAACTTTTTGTAATTAATGCTACTATTGAAGAATATGCTTTTGGAAATTATTACAACCACCGTCCAAAAGCGGAACGTAAATTGCTTTTAAATAAAAAGGAATTAAAAAAACTGAATAAAGAAGTTCAAAATACGGGGCTTACTATTATTCCGTTGCGATTGTTTATTAACGACAAAGGGTATGCAAAACTAGAAATAGCTTTGGCAAAAGGTAAAAAGCTATACGATAAGCGTGAAACT
Organism: Algibacter sp.; assembly: GCA_039985655.1. GTDB lineage: Bacteria > Bacteroidota > Bacteroidia > Flavobacteriales > Flavobacteriaceae > Postechiella. The sequence continues at coordinate 308,165 of JBDWSF010000014.1, forward strand.
ATTAAAGATCGTGATAACAAGCGTGATTTAGATAGAATTAAAAAGGAATATAAATAATTTTAAAGGTGATTTATTCGTTTTGAGTAAAACCTTAAAAACCAATTTACATAACATGAAAAAAGTCACTATTTTATTATTCTCTCTTTTTTTAGTCTTGAATTTGAATGCCCAAAAAGAAAAAGACAAAGACGCCCCAACTGTTTATGCTATAGATTCTACAAAAGTTTTTACTTTAGATAAAACGATAAAAACTTTATACGAATCTATTTCGGGAGAAAAAGGTATTGAACGTAATTGGGGAGAATTTAAGCTTTTATTTAAACCTGGCGCCAAATTAATTCCTTCAGGAAAAGACAAAAAAGGTCTTTATCAAGTGAAGTACATGAGTCCAAACGATTATATTAAAAGCTCAGGGAAATGGTTAAAGGAAAACGGTTTTTTTGAAAAGGAAATACATAGAACTGTAAGTTCGTTTGGAAATATAAAGCACGTTTTTAGTACCTACGAAGCTTTTCATAGCGAATCGGACAAGCATCCCTTTATGCGAGGCATTAACAGTATTCAATTATTAAATGATGGAAACCGCTGGTGGATTATTAATATTTATTGGACACAAGAAACTTTTGAAAACCCAATTCCTAAAATATACTTACCTAAATAAATACTATTTTTAGCCAACCTTATTCTTTTTAATGAGCCTTAAACATGCCTACAGAGCAGATATAGATGGATTAAGAACCGTTGCTGTTCTACTTGTTATTCTATTTCATGCTAACGTTAATCTTATACAGGGCGGTTATATTGGTGTAGACGTCTTTTTTGTTATTTCTGGATTCTTAATTACAAAGTCCATTAATAAAGAGATGCTAGAAAACAGCTTTAGCTTTAAACAGTTCTACTTAAGACGTATTAGAAGAATAATTCCTGTTTTAGTTTTTATAGTCGCCATAATTGCAATTCCTGCCTATTTATTTTTATTAGCGAATCATTTTGAATCTTATGCTAGAGCAGCGCTAAACACCTTATTAAGTACAAACAATTTTTATTTATGGTCTAATAGTGCCGAGTATTTTTCTGAAAGCTCAGAATTCCAACCATTGCTGCATACTTGGTCGTTATCTGTAGAAGAGCAGTTTTATATTTTATGGCCACCGCTGTTGCTTTTCTTACATCGTAAATTCAAACTACAAACACGTTTAACCATTGTTTTAATCACCGTTTTTATCGGATTAGGATTATCTATATACCTAACAAAAACCGATTTAAACATGGCTTATTTTTTATTGCCAGCTAGAATATTCGAACTTCTTATTGGTGGTGGTTTGGCGTTGTATTGGGATCGATTACCTAAATTATCAAATTTTAAAAATCATATATTATCTATAATTGGTGCTTTATTAATTTTTATACCGGCGTTATTACTCGATAAAAGTAGTTTCTTTCCAGGATACCAAGCCTTATGGCCGTGTTTGGGTGCTATGCTTCTAATTTATACTGGAAAAGAAAACACCCATGGATTTTTTAATTATATCCTCCAACTAAAACCCATGGTGTTTTTAGGAAAGTTATCCTACTCTATGTATTTATGGCACTGGCCTATTTTTGTTTTTATTGCGTATTTAGGCTATGAGTTAACGGGTAGTTTTAGGATTTTTGCCATTGCATTAACTATTCTATTATCTTATTTCTCTTGGCGATTTATTGAACAACCTTTCCGGTTTCAATTTAAATTCAGTTTCAAAAAAACATTGACAGTTGTTATGCTTCCTTCATTTTTAATTATTGGAGCTATCTATGGAATTATTGATGCGAAAAATGGTTTCCCTGAACGTTTCCCCAACCTTTCTGAATTTGATAAAAACACGAACTTTCCAAGTAAAGTTAGAAAGGCTTGCTTCAACAAACGTATTGTTGGTAATTGCGAGGCATGTTATTTAGGCGTGAAAAAAGATACGTTAGATGGTGTTCTAATTGGTGATTCGTTCGCGAACCATACGGCTGCTTTTTTAGATGTTTTAGCAAAAGACGCTGATTTATATATTCATGATAGCGCTGCTAGTGGTTATCCTATTATGAATGACATTGATAACGATGGTAACGACATCTATCCCAAAGCGTATGCTATCGAGCGGATGAATTATGCAAAACAATTTAAAACCATATACATCTCTGTCAACTGGTATAAATTTTCAGATACCACAACGGCAAAATACAAATCGGCCATAAAAACGGTTAGCGAGTTAGTTAAATTAAATAAGAAAGTGGTGCTTTTTGATTGTTTACGAGAAACAACAGATATGAACCTTCATAAATTAAAACTGATTAAAATAGGACGATCAACACCGTTTACAAAAGATGATCTTTTAATATCTAAAACAGAAAGACCAGAAGGGTATTTAATTGATGTTTTAAAAGCACGGTTTCCTTCGGTTGTAATTATTGATTTGAATGATGCTATGTGTGATGACAATAGTTGTGAACTTCAAATTGATAACACGATAGTTTACAGAAACGCAGATCATTTGAATACTAGTGGCGCGAAACTTATGGGTGAACGTTATTTGGGGCGGAAAGGGAATCCTTTGAGGTTGTTTAAAGAGTAAGAAAAATTGGTGCTTTTCAGATTAAAATCATAGTTATGTTTTATACACGTTTTTTGTTCTAAACTGTTAGTTTTTATATTTCATAATAATCTCCGTCTTCCCATAATTTCGTTCCCAGAAAATTTCCGCAAAAGTCGTATCGTTTTATTGTATTTATTTTTTTTACATTTTTACCATGACTAAAAATCCAAATTTCGTTTTCAATAATTTTTATTCGATTAAATTTTCTAGTATCAGAAGCATCCATCGAGCTTATAAAAACTGATTTTTTATCAAAAACCTCATTACCTTCTTGGTCAATAATTCGATCAGTAACAATGACTTTTCTATGTCTTAAAGTCCAAAATAAAAATTTCCGTTTCTTTTCAATCCGTTCAGTTTTCAGAGTCACATTTTCAATTCTGCAATACTTTTTTTTAATCAGATTTACGCTTTGAACTTCTGTGGTTTTGATTCCACTATTCAAATTAGTGAATAAGAAAATTAAACTTAATGATGTAGTGAATATTGTGTTTATAACGGTCATTTAAAACTAACAGTAACGTACTCGTATACAAAAAACTTACATGTTTACATTCGAAGATTTTTAGAAGAAAAATCAGACATAAAAAACCAAACAACGATCTTTGATTAAGGTAAACACCAGCAATTATATATATAATGTTGCAACCAGTTTTTATTCAATTTCTGCTCTTAAATTATTTATTTCTGAATTCCAAAAACTTGATTCAATGTAATAATTCGGATTTAATTTTTTAAAATCATTTTCTAATTCAGTCAGATTATTCTCTGTAAACTTTGAACCAAAAAATCCATCTTCTCCAAGTTCCGAATTTATTTTTTCGATGAAATTTCTAAATAGTAACATTGAAGAAGCTAATTCCGAAATATTCTTATTCATAGTTTCAATGACTTCAAAACCTTCTTCGTGGTCAAGTATAACTAATTTATCATTATCTGATGAATCAATACAAATTAGATTTCCATTATTGTCAGAACCAAATATCCAATAATCTTTAGTTTTATCATCTAATTCATCATCGTCATAATAATCTTTGATATTATTGAATTCCCAATCGTAACTTCTTAATCCAAATCCTAAAAATGGTGCAGAATCTTCTGGAAATCCAACTTTTAAAAATTTCTTTGTTTCGTTTTTTAGATTTGACTTCTCTACTTGTTCAATCGGAAATTCAGTCCATCTCTCCGAATCATCTTTCATCTAGGTTTTCTTAAATTCAATTGGGTTCATCGTGTTTTCTTAAATTGGTACAACTACTAGATATGTTTATGTTTTAATTCACTATTATAAACTCACTTAATAACTCAACATATAATTATCGAACATTTCTTTTTAAATTTTAAAATAAGGTAGTCTGATCCGTATTAGAATCAGAATCATCTAAAGGCTCTCCATTTTCGTCAGTAAGTGTTTGCTCACCAATAACTTCAAGATCATCAGCATGAACTTCTTCTGGAGCTTCAAAAGGCAACGCATCTAATAAATTAACTTGATTTACTTTCTCTTTAGTCAACTGATTTCCTAAGGCACTAATACCTTTTAGAGCAATAAATTCTTCAAGATTAATCTCTAAATTATCCTTTCTGTCTTTACCACGTTCTTTAGCAAATACAATTTCGGCCATCGGTCTCCAATCTGTAGAAATAATTTCTAATTGCGAATTTGGATGCTCAGAAATAAACGATTCTTCTTTCCCTTCGTGTTCTATTAAAAAACGCTTAACATAATACATCTCTTTTTCGCCATTAAAATAGACTGCAGATATCGGTTTTTTAGGTACCCATTTTTCCATAACAATCATATCGTTATCAAAATGCATGGTTACCTCAGGAGTTACGGTTTTAACAATTCCAGATTGTTTAATAATTAATAACTTATCTTCTCCTCTAAATTCACCAATTAACTCGCCTCTGCCATCAACGTTAAGACGCTGTACGGTATCATCAAACCAAATTTTACGAGGTTTTAATGTGGATACGCCTTTCTCTTTTAATTCAACATTTTTTATAGGATATTTTGTAACCAAGTTCCCTTTGGATACACGCCCTTTTATTAGAATGGTTGAAAAATCTAAATCCCATCTCAGTTTTTTAATACTCCCGGCTTGCCTCAGTTGAATAGAAGTTACTTCGGCTTCACCATTTGGATTTGCTGAGAAATACAAACAAACAGAGCCTTTATTTCCATTCGTTAAATCGTATTCCTTATCGCGAGTAATAGCAGTAACAGCAAAACGTTTAATGTACGACGGACCGCCTTTTCCATCTCTATAAATCATATTATAAATGGTGCGTTTGTCTTTCTTTTTAAAAACAGCTACATGTATAATATCTTTACCTACAAAGGTTTTAGAATCTACTTTGGTAATCATCATTTTACCTAATTTGGTAAATGCAATAATATCATCAATATCACTACAATCTCCAATATATTCATCACGTTTTAACGATGTCCCTATAAAACCTTCTTCTCTATTTACATAGAGTTTTGTGTTTCTAATAATCACTTTTGTCGCATCTACATCATCAAAAGTTCTTATTTCTGTTTTGCGTTCTCGTCCTTCGCCGTATTCTTTCTTAAGCCTAGTAAAATAAGCAATAGCATAATCGATAAGATGTGCTAAATGATGTTTTACTTCTGCAATTTGATCTTCTAAAGCATCAATTTTTTGCTGTGCTTTATCGATATCAAATTTTGAAATACGCTTAATTCGTATTTCTGTTAAACGTGCAATATCCTCTGTTGTTACAGCACGTTTTAAATGTTTTATGTGTGGTTGAAGTCCTCTATCTATGGCATTAATAACACCATCCCAAGTTTCTTCTTCTTCAATGTCTCGATAAATTCTGTTTTCAATAAAAATACGCTCTAAAGACGCAAAATGCCATTGTTCTTCAAATTCACCTAATTTTATTTCTAATTCTAGTTTTAAAAGTTGAACTGTATTATCTGTAGAGCGACGAAGCATTTCGGTAACACCAACAAACAACGGTTTATTATCTTCAATAACACAGCCTAGCGGAGAAATAGACGTTTCGCAACTCGTAAATGCGAATAAGGCATCTATGGTTTTATCTGGTGATAATCCTGATGGTAAATGCACCAAAATTTCAACTTTGGCTGCTGTATTATCTTCAATCTTTTTAACCTTAATTTTTCCTTTATCGTTCGCTTTTAAAATAGAATCTATTAACGAAGATGTCGTTGTACTAAAAGGAATTTCGGTAATAACTAATGTGTTTTTATCGAGTTGAGAGATTTTTGCACGTACGCGGACTTTCCCGCCTCGTAATCCATCATTATAATTTGAAACATCTGCAACGCCCGCCGTTGGAAAATCAGGAACTATTGTAAAACGTTTTCCTTGTAAATGCTTTATAGAAGCCTCTATAAGTTCTATAAAATTGTGTGGTAATATTTTTGTTGATAAACCTACTGCGATACCTTCTCCGCCCTGTGCTAAAAGCAAAGGAAACATCACGGGAAGATTGACAGGTTCTTTACGACGACCATCGTAAGAGGCTTGCCATTCGGTTATTTTCGGATTAAAAACGACATCTAATCCAAATTTAGAAATACGTGCTTCAATATAACGTGATGCTGCTGCTCGATCTCCTGTTAATATATTCCCCCAGTTTCCTTGGGTATCAATTAACATATCTTTTTGACCAATTTGCACCATGGCATCAGCAATACTTGCATCACCATGTGGATGGTACTGCATCGTATGTCCAACGATATTAGCTACTTTATTATAGCGCCCATCGTCTAAATCTTTCATGGAATGCATAATACGACGCTGCACAGGTTTAAAACCATCTTCTATTGCAGGAACCGCACGCTCTAAAATAACGTACGATGCATAATCTAAAAACCAATCTTTATACATTCCCGTAACACGAGTAATGGTTTCTTGGGCTTCTTGGTTATCATCGTTAGTTAAATCTTCTAAATCGTCGTTTTGGTCTTCTGTCATATTTCTGTAATTCCTGCGAAAGCAAAAAACTTATTAATTTATTACAAGTGCTATAAACAATACTAATTTGTCAAATAATATTCAACATCTATTAATTCCATAGAGTTTGAAACCCCTAAATCATGTGAATCTTCTGCCTCAAAACTAATTATACAACTAGAATTTGCATCTATTTCATTACAATTAGAAATTCCATAATTTGTAGTAAATTCCAAACCATCAGAATTAATTGTTAAATAAGGCACACCCTTTACATTAAAATCATTTAAATTGTTTAATTGAATTTGAAACTCTAATTTAGAAGTATTATTTCCTGTATCTTGAATATATTCAAATAATAACACATCATAACTAAAATTTTCAAGAACGGGAGGTTCAATTTCTATAATATCTTCTGGTTCAGGAAAATCACAAGGTATTTCTATTATTGATTCATAATAATGTGTTTGATTATTTATAAAATAAACATTTTGCACTGTTATTGTTTTAAAACATTCTTCTTCATTATCCGAAGAGCAACTTACTAGTATTATTAAAATTAAAATCCAATTTACCCTCTTTAACATAAGCTTTACACTACTATTTATCTTCAATCAAATCCAGTTCTACCTTTAAATTGTCAATAATAAACTCTTGCCGGGTTGGTGTATTTTTCCCCATATAGAATGATAACAAATCTTCAATAGACATATTATCATCAAGCATTATTGGATCTAAACGAATATCTTCTCCTATAAAATGTACAAACTCATCTGGTGAAATTTCACCTAAACCCTTAAATCGGGTGATTTCTAGTTTCGGTTTTAACTTTTCGATAGCGTCACGGCGTTCGTCTTCGGAATAACAATAAATAGTTTCCTTTTTATTTCGGACTCTAAATAAGGGGGTTTGCAAAATATACAAATGCCCTTCTTTTATCACTTCTGGAAAAAACTGAAGAAAGAATGTTATTAATAATAAACGTATATGCATACCATCCACATCGGCATCAGTTGCGATAACAACGTTATTATAACGTAAATCTGCTAAAGATTCTTCAATATTTAAAGCTGCTTGCAAGAGATTAAACTCTTCGTTTTCGTAAACAATTTTCTTTGTTAAACCATAACAATTTAAGGGTTTCCCTTTTAAACTAAAAACCGCTTGTGTGTTTACATCTCTTGATTTTGTGATACTACCCGAAGCTGAATCTCCCTCTGTAATAAACAAAGTGCTTTCTAAATTTCTTGGATTTTTAGCATCACCAAAATGCACACGACAATCGCGTAATTTTTTATTGTGAAGGCTTGCTTTTTTAGCACGATCTTTTGCCAGTTTACGAATCCCCGATAATTCTTTACGCTCTCGCTCTGCTTGCAGAATTTTACGTTGAATATGTTCTGCCGTATCTGTATTCTTATGTAGATAGTTATCTAAATACTTTTTAAGAAAATCGCTAATATAAGTTCGTACGGTTGGTAAATTACCTCCCATATCGGTAGAACCTAATTTGGTTTTAGTTTGACTCTCAAAAACTGGCTCCATAACTTTGATAGCAATAGCACTTACTACAGACTTTCTAATATCAGAAGCATCATAATTTTTACCATAAAACTCGCGAATGGTTCTCACTAAAGCTTCACGAAAAGCATTTAAGTGCGTACCACCTTGTGTTGTGTTTTGCCCGTTTACAAAACTATTATACTCTTCGCTATACTGCGTTTTACTGTGTGTTAAAGCGACTTCTATATCATCTCCTTTTAAATGAATAATTGGATATAATAAATCGGTTTCATTAATTTTTTCGGATAATAAATCTTTTAAACCATTTTCGCTATAATACTTTTCGCCATTAAAAACGATCGTTAAACCTGTGTTTAGATACACATAGTTTTTCAACATTTTAACAACGTATTCGCTTCTATATTTATAATTCTTAAAGATTATTTCATCTGGAATAAAAGACACTTTCGTTCCTTTTCGTCGTGATGTTTCTTCTAATAAATCTTGATTAATAAGGTTTCCTTGTTCAAATTCCGCGGAAGCGCTTTTATTATCACGTGTAGATTCAACTCTAAAAAATGATGACAAGGCATTTACTGCTTTTGTACCAACTCCATTTAATCCAACCGATTTTTTAAAGGCTTTGGAATCATATTTACCACCCGTATTCATTTTAGAAACCACATCGACCACTTTTCCTAAAGGAATACCACGACCGTAATCGCGTACAATAACTTTTGCACCTTGAATGGAGATTTCGATGGTTTTACCAGCGCCCATGACATACTCGTCAATAGAATTATCTAAAACCTCTTTTAATAGAATATAAATACCATCGTCTGGCGAAGATCCATCTCCGAGTTTCCCAATATACATACCAGGACGCATACGAATATGTTCCTTCCAGTCGAGTGATCGTATATTGTCTTCGGTATAATTAGATGCTTCTGCCATTAAAGTATTGCCTGATTTAATTATAAGACCAATAATTATTCAAAATAAACGATATCATTTTAAACAATAATTTGGTATAAGACGCTAATATAACACAACCAATTAAAAAAAGAAATAGTAGCGTTGCAAAGTAATTAACAATATGTATTAATAAGTCACAGTAGGAGTTATCAGTCGCAGTTACTCACTCTACATTCTTAATTTTTTTCTTTTTTAAGAGACATAAATACAATACCTGCAATAACTATTAATGCGCCAAACAATTGTAAAAGTGTTAGCGTTTCATTCAAAAAAATGGCTGCTAAAATTATGGTTGAAACGGGTCCAATACCTGCAACGATAGCAAAATTAGAAGAACTAATCATCTTTATGGATGCTGATACTAAAAAGGAAGGGATTACAGTAGCAAATACTGCTATTAAGACTCCTAAGCCGTAAACTTCCCATGAAAAACCAAACAAATCGGTTTCACTAATTATACTATAATGAATGAATACACAAAAACAAGATACTAACATAGCATAAGCGGTGAATTTAACAACTCCAAATTTGGGAATTAACCAACCGCTTCCAACTAAATAAGAAGCATAAGTTATAGCGCTTAATAAGACAAAGAAACCTCCTAAATACGTGTCGGCCCCTGAAACAGCAACCTCATCTGAAAAAGCCAAAATAATCCCCAAATAAGTTAACGCAATAGCGCCTGCTTGCACTTTGGTTATGGGCTGTTTTAAAAAAAGTCTATTTAAAATAATAACTATTGTAGGATATAAGAATAGAATAATGCGTTCTAAACTCGCCTTAACATAGGTGAGTCCAACAAAATCGAAATAACTTGCCAAATAATACCCCACAAACCCAAAGAAAACAACCCAAGCATAATCTTTTTTTAGTATTGAAATCTCGCTAATCTTATTACGATATACATACGCGATAACGACATAAAAAGGAAAAGAAAACAACATACGTAATAACAAAATACTAATAGCATCTGCATTATATTTATAAGCTATTTTAACCATAACTGCTTTAGAAGAAAATAGAACAATTCCTAAAACACCTATAGCTATACCATACCAAAATTTCCTTGTTGTTTGCATTAAGCGAAAGTAGAATTATGTTTAATTTTATTTACTTAATTTTAAGAAAAATTACGACGCTCAAAAGATTTTTTTTAATAAATACTGCGTAATATATCTCTCCACAAGTAATTTTAAAAAAACACATTTATAGTTTTGGAAAAAAGCATACTGATTCTCTGCACATTACAATAGACCCAACATTTAACGGCCAAAAATCAGACAAAAACACATGGTTTATTACAAAAAACAAAGACTCTATTCAATTAAAAAAACTAAACCACTATGGACTGAAAGTCCATAGGTTTGGGCTGGTGATTTAAAGTCAACGCAATGGCCTTTTCTCAATAATAAAATTTGTTCCATTACCATCGTCTGGTCTTCGATGATGCTCCAAATAGTCATTAACCATTTCATCCGTAATATTCCCTGTACTCCAACACCCATATCCAATTCCAAAAAAATGTCTGCCCCAATACTTCTTCTTTAATTCTGGAAATTCTTGTTGAAAATTTCGTGAACTTCGCCCTTATAATTTCTTTACTAAACCACTCACACTTTGAGAGGGATTATACTCTAAATACATATGATCTTTTGAAATAACTCCTTTTAAGATTTGAATATCTTCTGCATCATATATTTGTATCAAAAGGGAACAGCAACGTATTTGAATACCCCCTTTTAAAACATCATGACGATATTTAGTACTCCAAACTACATGAACCGTTAAGCGAGATGCACTAAAACACATAGTTTTAACTATTTTTGAGACCAATAAACTGTTTTAAGCTCGTATAAGACAATAAAAATTAACTAAATTCTTATTTCAAGTAAAAAAAAGGTTGCAACAAATGATATGAAATATATCCCGTTGCAACCTTTTTATATTTTATATCCTCTAAATTGAGGTCTTTTTCAGTGCCCTCCCATGAAGTGGAATCCTTAACACTAAACATTTGACCAATAATTTTACTTAGTAAACAAATGACCTAAATAAAATGTCTTCTTATTTTGTTCCGTTTAAAAACTTAGGTTTAATAACTAACATAGCCCATCCCCAATTTTGAGAACCTGCAGTATTATCTTTAGTAACAGAATTACTTGTTCTTGCCGTCATTAAATCATACATCCCATCCGCAGCAAACATTTGAGAATATCCTAAAACTAAAGCATAACCTTTAAATGCTTTTTTATAAACCAAATCAATCTCTGTTCCTAAAGATTTTTCACCACTAGTTAATTCTTGCTCTCCACTAAAATTTAAAGCTTTTACCATTAGACTAGATGTATCGTTTAATTTAAAGTTTGCACTGACGTGTACATCAAATAAACCAATAGAGTTAGCATGATTACCTACATAGAAATAATCCATAAAACCGTTGAATTTATGATTCGTTCCGTATAACGGAAAGAATGCTCCAGTATTAGCGGCATCAGTTTCATCATTTCCACTAATAATTTCAAGTCCTGCACCTAAGCCAACTTTAGCTGATGCTTTATATGTAACATCTAAACCTAATAAATAAGCGCTTTTCACATCCTTATAAGCTGTACCATATATAGCCTCACCTGTTTGAATATAAGCATTAGCAGCTATACCAATTTTATCTTTTTTGTAATTTAAATGTGCTCCTATAGTTTGTAAATTAGCAACATCTCCCAAACCTGCATCAGTATCTTGAAAGCCGTTATTCATTATTAATAAACTTCCAGAGAAACTTTCCCAAGTCTGACTTAAGTGTGCCATTTGCATCGTTTTATACGAAAAGAAGCCTGAAGTATTATAAGCTGTTCCTGTAGAAACAAAACCTGTTGGATGAGAATAATCTTGATTAAAGGCAAGAGCGACATCCATAGTGAACTTATCTTTTTTATACTTTAATAAAGCAGCATCATGATTACGACCTTGCTGTGCCCAATCTAGACCTCCAAGTATACGTTGGTCATCATAAGATAATACTTGACGACCTAATTTAGTAGACCATCCTTCTCCTAAACTAAGTTCTGCCCATGCCTGAAATACAGCAAAAGAATTGTTTTGATCGTAAGGTAAAATTTGTCTATTCTCTCCCCAAACCATAATGTCTTGAAAACTTACATAGAATTTGTATGCTTCTGTGTTATATCCCGCATTTAAACGTACACGCGTAGAAATTCCAAAACCTGCATCAGCATCATCTGCTATAAGGCCTCCAAATCCGTTTCTATATTCTGTTCTTGGCCTAAACTCACCATCTAAAGTAAACTGTGCTTGTGCAAATTGAACCATCAATGCAACCAAGCCTATTAATACATATTGTTTTTTCATCTTTCTAAATTTTAATTTTATAATTTATTTGTAATTAGTCTTTTGTTTATTTTATCACGACAAATATATAAGGAGTAAAGTATTTGCTTTATGACAAATCTCATATTTACATCTGTTTTTAGTTTTGTCACAACACTTTTTTTTAATGCTCTAAAAAATCAATTAAATGTTTTCTATATTTATAATAATCGTCGTGTTCTAAAACTGATTTCCGTGTTCTAGGCCTTTCAAAATCAACATCTAAAACATCTCCAATTTTCGCTTTAGGTCCACTAGTCATCATTACGACTCGGTCTGCTAAAAAGATAGCTTCATCCACATCATGTGTAATCATAACCGCAGTAATTTTTTCTTTATTCCAAATTTCTATAAGAATATCTTGCAACTCGCCACGCGTTAAAGAATCTAGCATTCCAAAAGGTTCGTCTAAGAGTAACACTTTAGGTTTTATAGCAAATGCTCTGGCAATACCAACACGCTGCTGCATCCCTTGAGATAGCTCTGAAGCTTTTTTATTAAAAGAATCTTCCATACCTACTTTTTGCAAATAGTACTTCGCGATATCATTACGCTGTGCTTTTGTAGCATGCGGAAATACTTGATTAACACCAAGTAATACATTTTGAAGCGACGTCATCCAAGGCATTAAACTAGGCGATTGAAAAATAACACCTCTATCTGGTCCTGGCCCTTTAATATGCTTTCCTAAAACAGAAATACTTCCTCCAGAAATTTCGTTTAGTCCAGCAATCATAGAAAGCATGGTTGTTTTTCCACACCCCGAATGACCAATAATGGTTACAAACTCTTCTTTTCGTATTTGTAAATTCAAATCTTCAAGAACCACATAATCTCCCTTTGGAGTTGGATATACTTTTTTAAGATTCTTCAAATCCAGCATCACATCATTCGAAGGAAAAAGTCCATGCTCTAAGGGGGTTTTACTTTTTATATTTTCTAATGTAGTATTCATAGCGCTCCTTATTTAAATTGATTAACAAAATCTTTCGGACTTAAATCTGGCAACACAAATGCTTCTTGCGATTCAGATTTTCTTTCGTCTCCTATATCCATCAAATATTCTATAATGGCATTCCTTGTCTTTTTAAAATTCGGATTATCATTCATTTCCGTTTTATCTCTCGGGCGCTCCAAATCAATTTTAAACTCTGGACCTAAAGTTGCATTTGGCCCTGGACGTAGCGGAATAATACGATCTGCCATATAAATCCCTTCATCCACATCATTTGTAATCAACAGTGCTGTTCTTTTATCCTTACCCCAAATACTTAATATTTCATCCTGTAAATTCCCTCTAGTTAAAGCATCTAAAGCGCCTAAAGGTTCGTCCATAATTATCATTTCAGGTTTCATGGCTAATGCTCTCGCCACAGCAACACGTTGCCGCATCCCTCCCGATAATTCTTTAGGACGTTTGTTTATCGCAGGTGTTAAACTCACCATGTCAACATAATTAGCAACAATATCATTCAATTCCGATTTGCTTTTCTTCGGAAACGCTTCCTTCACCGCCATAAACACATTCTGTCCAACCGTTAACCACGGCAGTAGCGAATAGTTTTGAAAAATCACACCACGTTCGTGACTCGTATCTACCACAGATTCACCTTTAAATAAAACCTCCCCTTTTGTAGGTGCAATTAATCCATTAATTAAGTTTACCAATGTTGTTTTTCCACTGCCAGTAAAACCAACTATAGCAACAAATTCGCCTTCTTCAATCGTTAAATTAATATTCGAAAGCACCTCCGTTTCGGTATCACCTTGTCCGTAGGTTTTATATATATTATTAAGTTCTAAATATGCCATTTTAAAAATGTTTAATCATTTATTTGTTTAAATGTTTATACTTACTCGATCGCTTTTTTAAACGAATCCACGCATAAACAAATCAACTTTTTTTTGGGCGTTACCACAAGGGTCGAACTTGCAGTTTATCCTGAGCGGAATCGAAGGGTTCCAAGTCCTCACTCCGTGCCTCCGCTGCAATCCCTAACGCGGGGTTTATTTGCTATTTACCTTTATTGTGTAATCCTTATATTCGTTTAACTGTTTAATTCACTGTTCTCGATTAAACTATTAAACGATTCAACAAATTTTATATCCCCTCATTCTTATCAAAAGACACGGCGTTCTGAATCGTTAACATAATTCGGTCTAAAAGGAATCCAATAATTCCGATAACAAACATGGCAACAATAATTTTTGAATTAGAATCGTTCGCTCCATTTTGGAATTCTTCCCAAACAAATAAACCTAAACCTGGACTCTGTGCTAATAATTCGATAGCAATAAGAACCATCCAAGCTACAGATAATGTAATTTTTAATCCTGTAAAAATTAATGGTAAAGACGATGGCAATACCACCTTAAATATTTTTTGAACAGGTCCTAATTTCAATACTTTAGCAACATTTATATAATCCTTATCTACAGACGATACACCCATAGCGGTATTAACTAAAGTCGCCCACATAGAACATAGCCCCACACTTATAAAAGAAATAATAAACGAACTATCATCGGTCGACCCTATTAAAAGGGTCTTAACAATCATAAAAACTAACAAGTACCAAACTACTGGAGAAACAGGTTTAAAAATCTGAATAAACCAATTAAAAGCACTTCTTAGAGTCGGACTTAATCCTATTAAAACGCCAATAGGCACCGCAATTAATAAGGCTAATAAAAACCCTGCAAAAACCGTTTTTAAACTCATTACAATTTGATCTACAAACGATGGTCTGCCTGTATAAACAATAGCCTTTTTACCATCTGCTATTCGTGTAGCATTTAAAGCTGCCGTTTTTTCTATAAATGCTGCTTTGTCTGCACTAATAATATTATGATCTCTCAATAATGACTTATAAGACTCCCAAACTTGAGACGGTGAAGGCAACGTATTAGGTTGACAAGTGGAGTCACCTGATGCTATACAAGCTGCAACTTTATCAGCTTCAACTTGTCCCTGCTCTTCTAAAGCTTTTTCTATTTTAAAATCCGCCTCAATGTTATAAAGTATTTTAGATCCCGTATGCCATAAGCCTATAAATAATAATATAGATACTAATGGCACTATAGTTTTACGTAAAAAATGCTTTAAATCGGCTTTATCTAATTTCCCTGTAAATAAGTCTGATAGCGTTTTAAAAATGCTTAACCCCATAAACTTGGTTACCTGTCCTAATGTTATACTTGCTTTCATGGTCAAATGTTTTTAATAAGACTGTTTTAAAAGTTGAATCTGTCGTCATTACGAACTTTTGCGAAGTAATATGTTACTTGATAGTTCGCTTTTAATAGATTGCGTCCTACCTCGCAATGACGTTTTTCTTTAAACAGTCTTATCGTTATTATAATTATAGGTGGGTTTCTTATTTATCTTTATTTCCTATTGAGAAACTGTTAATGTATCCAATTGGATCTTTAGCATCATAAGTCGTTCCGTCAATAAAATCTCCTGTTGCTGGTTTATAACCATCTGTTGCAGGAACATCACTTGCTGGAATATGACCTTCTGCAACTAATAAATCTGCTGCTTTTTTCCAGATATCTGGTCGGTAAATATCTTTAATCGTATTTCCATACCAAGCTGCTGGCTTAGCTTCAGGAATTTGTCCCCATCGACGCATTTGCGTTAAGAACCAAATACCATCAGAGTAAAACGGATATGTTGCATTGTACTTATAGAATACATTAAAATCTGGCATATCTCGCTTGTCACCTTTTTCGAATTCAAAAGTACCTGTCATAGAGTTTGCTAATACCGCTTCTGGTGCTCCAACATATTGAGACATAGCTAATATTTTTACAGCTTCTGCTCTATTTGTTGGTTCATCTAACCATTTACCTGCTCTAATCAAAGCTTTAGTGACTGCTATTGCTGTATTTGGGTTGTCTTCAACAAATTTCTTTGTCATTACAAATACTTTTTCTGGGTTGTTTTTCCAGATATCATAATTTGTAACTACTGGTACACCTATACCTTTAAATACCGCTTGTTGATTCCATGGCTCACCCACACAATATCCAAAAATAGTTCCTGCTTCAAGAGTTGCTGGCATTTGTGGCGGAGGCGTTACAGATAGTAAAACTTCAGCATCAATTTGTCCTTGTACATTTTCTGCTGTGTACATTCCTGGGTGAATTCCTGCTGCTGCTAACCAATATCTAATTTCGTAGTTATGTGTAGACACGGGGAATACCATACCCATCTTAAAAGCTTTCCCAGAATTTTTATACTCCGTAATTACAGGCTTTAAAGCATCTGCTTTAATAGGATGTACTGGTTTTCCGTCTGCACCTTTTGGTACGCTTGGTTTCATTTTAGACCAAACATCGTTAGATACCGTAATACCGTTTCCGTTTAAGTCCATAGAAAAAGGCGTCACTAAATCGGCTTGTCTTCCAAAACCTGCCCCAGCTGCAATGGGCTGACCTGCTAACATATGCGATCCGTCTAATTGTCCGTCAATAACACGATCTAAAACGTTTTTCCAGTTAGATTGTGCTTCAACCGAAACAAATAATCCTTCATCTTCAAAAAATCCTTTTTCTTTAGCAATTGCCAAAGGTGCCATATCTGTTAATTTGATAAACCCAAAAGTTAATTGTGGCTTTTCAATATCCAACGTTTTTGTTTTAGAAGTTTCTGCTACAACGGCTTCTGTCGTTGTTTTCTTTTTATCACCTCCACCACAAGAAAAAAGTAGTAATGAGAGCGAAAACAGTAATGATGTTTTAGTAATTAGTGATTTCATATGAATAGTTTTAAATTATTTCTAAGTAGTAATACTTATTTATACAGCAAATATATAAGTAGCCTTACTTCTATTCTATGATGAACACCATGTTGAAACCTCTTTTTAACACATGAATAAAACTGTTAAAAAACAGGTTTTACATATAACACACTGAAATACAAAAACTAACCTAATAGAAACACATACGTATTGGCTAAGTATTTTTATTTAAAATGCCTTTTAACGATTTTATAATGTTAATAAATTGAAATCAATTATGAAAAAATGAACTACCCCGAGGCAGGGTCCATCGAGGAATTCTTTAGGTTAAATTGACTAAGTTCTAATATAGATATGTTTTATCTTTGTTTAAAATGAATATTATATGATTCCTTCAGATTTCAGAGATTTTTTTGTGAGTAGCGATGCCTTAACCCAGCAAGAGATTGTGTCTTCTCTTTTGTCTTTATCCTTGAAAGAGAGTGAAGTGTAAAAATATACAATATCATCATTACTCTTTTGGTGATCATTGGTTATAATAGCAGAATAGATACAGGCCTCATTAGTAGATAAGTTTACTTGTTTATCTGCTCTTTCTATTTTAGATACTACTAAACGATGTATTTTTAAAGGTTCTTTAGATTTTGCCTCTTTATGAGCTTTAATAAAAGGTTTTTATTGAATTTCTCCTAGATAGATAGTATCTGTAGCTGTTTCTATTTTTTCCCAACATTCAATATCATTAATTGCTCTAGCCACAGCGGCATTCATACGTGCTTTTATATAAAAGTAATCTGATTTTTTCTCTACTAAACGTAATACATTATATAAGTATGAAGTACTATCTGCTCTAAATGCTTTAATTTTTATTTGCTGTACATCCAAGAGCTTAAACATTCTAGTTAAGGTCTCATCTTGTAAGGTTCTAGGATTACTGTTACCGTTTCTATTTTCTATATAAATAACATGATTACCAATAATTCCTAGGTCTGCGTAGTATCCATATGCTTTTTTGTAGGTGTTGGTACTGTCGGCTTTACTATTAAACATTAAAATATTATCATAATCAAGTGTTAGCGCTTTTTCTGACAAAGAAATTAATGTTTTTAAGTTCAGTGTATTGAGATCTTCATTCATACTAAACTTATGTATATGATTTCCTCTTGGGCTTTTTTAATAAAACTTTCTCTTTTGATAGTATTTTGAATCGGTCTAAAACTCTATCTGGACTAGGAACTTTTAGAAAACGATTACCTTTTTAATGGTGATTGAAATTGCTTGCTAGACCCTCTATACAATCACCGCCACAGAAGTATATTGACAAAAAAGAGTACAATATATCTTTCCACGAATATTTGCATTGATTCGGTAATAATGGTAAATGCTCTTTTAATAAATGACCTATTTTTTTGTTCTCAAACTCTTGTAAAACAAAATTTAAACCTCCAAAAGGGCTTATGTGAGTAGAATTTAGTACTTTCATCTTAGTGTTTTGTGCAACACCAAGTTAGGTAAAAACACTAAAAACCGCAAACCTTTTATTTATTAAGACTTTGCGGTTGTTTTTTATAAGAAACTTACGAATTTAAGGCTGAGCCTCAAGGAATTCTTTTCGATTAACGCAGTTTTAATTGCCAAAAACCAACATCTAACCATCTATCAAATTTCCGCCCTACTTCTTTAAAGTGAGCAACTTGCTCGAAACCAAACTTTTCATGCAACTTTACGCTTCCTTCGTTTGGCAACGTTAATCCGCCTAAAACAACATGGTAGTCTTCTGCTTTTAATAAATCTAATAATTTACCGTATAATTTAGTTCCTATTTGTTTACCATGAGCACCATTTTTAACGTAAACGGTAGACTCAACGGTTTGCTTATAAGCAGGCTTTGGCCGCCACTTACTAGCATAAGCATACCCTAGAATTTCATTATTTTCTTCAAAAACAATAAATGGGTAATCTTTATTAATACGTTTTATTTTTTCAGTAAAAGCTTCTATCGATAAGAGTTCAATATCAAAAGTTACAATTGTATTTAAAACATAATAATTGTAAATACCTAGAAGTTGTTTGGTGTCTTTTATATCTAAATCTCTAATCATATTATTAGATTACTGCCAACCTTTTCGTTTTATTAAATTCTCGATATGCGCATAATGGTGGTTACTATGCCAAGCATAATTACCAATATTATATTTTAACGGCACTTCTCTATTTGTTTCTGGATGTATAAATACTTTACTTAGATCTTCACCAGACAATCCTTTTAGTAAGTATACCAGCTTAAAATGTATCGCTTTAACATGATTAAGAGACATTTCTATTGGAGCCGATTTTGAATCGAATAATTCTGCCCATCGGTCTTCAAAGTAAGCTTTAATAACGGGTTTATCTTCAGTCAAAGCCCATTTAAAACGCGTATAACTATGGTGATGACTGTCTGACACATGATGAACAACCTGTCGAATAGTCCAACCATCAGCTCTATAAACGGTATCTAATTGTTCATCAGACAAATCTTTTACTAGGTTTTCTAATTTATTTGGAAAGTGTTCTAAAGTCGATATCCAGGCTTTTAAATGGTTTGAAGTGATTTGCTGTGGGCAATCGAATTCTCCAATAGGATATTTTAATTTTTGTAGGTTTTCAGGACTCAAAATATAAATGTTTACAATTATTAATATTCATTAATAAAGATAAACATTTATATTAATTAAGCAACTTCTGCTAATCCGTTTTGAATCCAATTTAAAGCCGTATAAATGGATTTGAATCTTTTTATTTTATTAGGAAAAAACAAGTTTTCTATCAATATACTTAGTTTACTCGTTTTTGTTTCAGAAACAATACAGTAATCTTTTAAAAAATAGCTATTTTTTTCAAATTTTAACCAATCTGAAGGTATAACAGAATATAGATTAATACGATTTGAAATATAAACTAAATCGTGGCCATTGGTACCAAGAAAACAAGATATATCTTCTACAAGCTGTTTTGCATGTTTATTCCAACTAAAGGATACGCCTCTATTAATTTCGGAGACTATAAATCCTTTAAAAATAAAAACGGTTCCGAAAGAATAGTGGAGCTCTTTAAGAACTTCGGGATATATATATGTTTCTTTTATACTAATCATTCACCAAAAGTAAACATACAAATATTGAACTTTGCATTTACTCGATAAACCCATAAATTTTTAGATAAACTATAATAGTTTACAAAAAAAATACCTATTTAATTATCTATTTAATAAAAAATCGCTATTTTTTTATGATTTTTATTATTTGTTGGTTTTTATCTGAATTTAACTTTAAAAAATAAACGCCTTTAGATAAATTATGCATCCCAATTTCTTGCACCAAACTTTGCTTTATAGCAATTCTATTAATTAGTTTACCCTTTATATTTATAAGTTCTATAGTCCCCATTGATGGTACTTCACTTAATTGCAAAATCAACTTATCTTTTACTGGATTTGGATAAAACTGAATTCTATTTTTATTAAATTCATTTGATGACAAAGTTGTAGTTGAAGCATTAGAACTAATAACTTCGCTAAATAAAGTATTATCTGCCGAGTATGCTTTTATTTTAAACCATACAGCATCACCATTTGTAATCCCTGAACCATCCCATAAATAAGACGAGGCCGTTAATGCTGTAGTAATTGGCAAAAAAGTAACTTTATTATTAATACTGTATTCTATATCATATTTTAATGGGCGACCATCATCAGGGTTATTTATAGTCCACGAAATAGGAGTTGATGTATTATAAACACCTGCGCTAGGAGATGATATACTAACATCTGGATGCTCATAACTATGTAATAACTCAGCAAAACCAACACCAGTTACTGCATTGCCGTCTATAGTTCCAGAGATAGCAGTTGCTCCTTCGAAGAAGCGAAAGTTTAATTCCGTAATATTAACTTCGGAATTTTCATAATTACTTGTAATTACTAAATCGATATTTTTTGAAGCTGAAGTTAATCGCCATTTTTTCGAATAATTACGTAGGTTATCTGGTGTGAAGAAATACTCTAAACGTTCTATTTCAAAATCAGAAAAGGTATACTGCGTATTTTGATCTTCATCAACATAAGCTGATAAAATTTTATATTTTAAATTATTAGGAATTTCATTATTTGAATCAAAAATATTCCAAAGATTTAAATCCGTACCATTATCTAATTTTATACTAAACCATTCGTAATCTTCACCACCTGTTATAGGATTAAAACTACCGTATTGTCTATCAATCCAAGCAGTTCCTGTAACTGTTTCAGTCGTTTCTCCAACCGTTAAACTTCCTGTAACTGTATTATCCGTTTGAGAATAATAATAGGTGTAATTAGCAGCTCCTTGATCGAATAGACCATCTCCTCCTACTATTAATGGACGCTTTGTAGTTTCTAAATCAAAATCTAAAGTAATATTGGCACTAGCTGTATTTAATTCGTATTCAAAAGGCGTCGGAGTAGTACTTGCGGTTTTATTTCTGAAATATTCTGTTCCTCCAAATATTTTATTGGCTACAAGATTTAATCCTGTTTCAGATAAAGTTGTATATGACGAAATTGCTTGAGTATCTTGATAAAATGTACCGTCAGATTCGTCTGTAACGTTTAAAATTCTAAAACCATCCAAAGAAATATCTGGAAGCAATGGCGATATTGGATTTGCAACCTGATATGGGTAATAAAAATAAGTTATCATAAAACTATATTCCTTATTTGATGCTGTTGTAATATGCCCTGAGGTGTACCACCATTCTGTACTTTCACTAGCATGCCTACCTTCGTCTACAGGAAAGTTAATTTCACTTGCAGGTGTAGTTACTGGATTGTATGGATACGTTTTCCAAGCTTGAGAAAAGCCAGAAAAAGTAATTAGAATAAATAAAGCAATTAAAGTAGTTTTTGTGTTCATAGCTAACATTTTGAACTCAAAGCTAGATTTAAAAAAAACGAACAACAAAACTTTAAGGCAAATGACCTATTATAAAGTATGAGTGGTATTTGCTTAAATAGTATAATACCAATTCTAAATTAAAACAAACCTAATAAAACATCCTTTTCTCCTTTCTATTTCAGAATATAAATAAACCGTAGTTATACTATGCTTAACCTATAGCCATATTTCAGAACGAGACATGAGTAAAATTAGTGCTTCGCCAAGCTCAGCAGAACTATCGAGAATAAAGTTTTTCATTTCAAAACCTGTTCTCGATACAATTTTCTATTGAAAATTACTCGAACTGACATCTAGTTTCTCAAAATAAATCAAAATACACAACGGGTTATACTTAATTGATAGTCATTAGATAAAGAAAAAAATCATTCCCGATCGACATTCGAACAGGTTATTTTATTAGGCTCATTTTAACCTAGAATTGGTATAACACAAAAAAGCATCATCTTTCGATAATGCTTTTTAAAATTTTATTTAAAGTTCTTTTTTGAAGAAACTTTATTAGTGTAATGCTTCTGCTTTGCAACATAAACTTTTCTCAACTTATGATGAGATGCTTTGGCTACGCTCAGCATAAGTGATTCACTAACTTTTTTTTCAAAAAAAGTTGTTCTCTGCTTACTTTACATCCATTAATTCTACATCGAAAATAAGTGATGCATCTGGTGGAATTACACCTCCAGCACCAGCACTTCCGTATGCTAAATCGCTAGGAATAACAAAACGCGCTTTGTCTCCCACTTTAAGTAAACCAACACCTTCGTCCCATCCTGGAATAACTTGACCAACACCTAAAGCAAAATCGATAGGTTGGTTACGTTTATATGATGAATCAAAAACGGTTCCATCTGTTAACTGTCCTTTATAGTGAACTGAAACTGTTTTACCTTTTTCTGCTTGTACACCAGAACCTTCTTGAATAATTTGGTAACGTAATCCGCTATCTGTTTTTTTAAATCCAGTGGCGATTTTTTCTAATTCTGCTTCTGCTTTCGCTTTTGCTTCTGCTAATCCTTTTTCTCTAGATCCTTCAAAAGTTCTAAATGCTTCGATTGCATTATAAGCTTCTGCATCTGTACCAACTCTTACTATTTCTAAACTATCGATAGTATCACCTTGCGCAACAGCATCAACAATCTTTTGTCCTTCTATTACTTTACCAAAAACCGTGTGTTTACCATCTAACCAAGGCGTTTCTATATGTGTTATAAAAAACTGACTTCCGTTTGTTCCTGGTCCTGCATTTGCCATAGACAATACACCTGGTGCATCATGCTTTAAATCTGGGTGAATTTCGTCTTGAAATTTATAACCAGGACTTCCTGCACCTGAACCATCTGGACATCCACCTTGAATCATGAAATCTGGAATAACTCTATGAAATTTTAAACCATTATAATATGGTGTTCCTTGAGGTTTCACTTTATTCTCCATGTTCCCTTCGGCTAAAGCAACAAAGTTACCTACCGTTCCTGGTGTTTTTTTGTATTCTAAAGCGACAATAATTTCGCCTTTTGTAGTGTTAAATTTTGCGTATAAACCGTCTTGCATTGTTCTAGTTTTTAAGAAAGTGCAAAGATATGCTTTATAGTTTTAAGTGAAAAGGCAAAAGGTAAAAGTTTCGAGTGTCGCTTTGTTTTAAGGATTTCTATAGTTTAAACAAAAAAACACAACCAATAAGATTGTGTTTTTCCATTTTTACTTTATAATTAACTCCTATCTAGAATAGTTAGGAGATTCTTTTGTAATGGTTACATCGTGTGGATGACTTTCGTTAATACCACTCGCTGTAATTTTAACAAATTGTCCTGTTTCTTTAAGTGTATAAATATCTTTAGCTCCGCAATAGCCCATACCTGCACGTAAACCACCAACAAATTGATGTATACTTTCGTTTAATTCACCTTTGTATGGTACACGTCCCACAATACCTTCTGGAACTAGTTTTTTAATATCGTCTTCTACATCTTGGAAATAACGGTCTTTACTCCCTTGTTTCATCGCTTCAACAGACCCCATGCCACGGTAAGACTTAAATTTTCGTCCTTCGTAAATAATAGTTTCTCCTGGAGATTCTTTTGTTCCTGCTAAAAGCGATCCTAACATTACGGTATCTGCTCCTGCAGCAATAGCTTTAGGAATATCGCCTGTATAACGAATACCTCCATCTGCAATTACTGGAACGCCTGAGCCTTTAATTGCGGCAGCCACTTCTAATACAGCAGAAAACTGAGGAAACCCAACGCCTGCAACAACACGTGTTGTACAAATAGAACCTGGTCCAATACCTACTTTTACAGCATCGGCACCGGCTTCTACTAAATATTTAGCTGCAGCTCCTGTTGCTATATTTCCAACAATAACATCTAGCTCTGGAAATTTAGCCTTAACAGCTTTTAAAGCCTCTACAACAGTTTTTGTATGTCCGTGAGCTGTATCAATAACAACCGCATCAACGCCTGCGTTAACTAAAGCTTCTGCTCTATCTACAACATCAGCTGTTACTCCTAAAGCTGCTGCTACTCGTAAACGACCGTATTGGTCTTTATTAGCGTTTGGTTTTTGAGTTAATTTTGTAATATCTCTAAACGTAATTAAACCAGAAAGTTTATAATTATCGTCTACAATAAGTAACTTTTCAATTTTATGATTTTGCAAAATTAATTCGGCATCGTCTAGTGAAGTCCCCACTGCAGCTGTAACCAAGTTTTTACTTGTCATGACTTCTGTAATTGGTCTTTTGTGAACGTGCTCGAAACGTAAATCGCGATTGGTAACAATACCTTTTAATGTCCCGTCTTTATCTACAATTGGAATACCACCAATACCATGCTCTGCCATGTATCGTTTTGCATCTAGAACTTTAGCTGTAAGCGGTAAAGTAACAGGATCAATAATCATTCCGCTTTCTGCACGCTTTACTTTTCTAACTTTAAGCGCTTGCGCCTCAATAGTCATATTTTTATGAAGTACACCAATACCTCCTTCTTGCGCCATAGCAATTGCCATTTTGCTTTCAGTAACTGTATCCATTGCTGCGGATACAATAGGAACATTGATCGTAATATTTCGTGTAAATTTTGATTGAATACTAACTTCTCTTGGAAGGACTTCTGAAAAGGCTGGGACTAAAAGTACGTCGTCGTAAGTTAAACCTTCTCCTACTATTTTGTTTTGATGTGCGGTCATGATGCAATTACGTTATAATTGCGTGCAAATATACAACATATATGCTAATTAATTATGATTTATTTATAAGCCTTTTCGCAATACGATTTCAAGGTTTTAATAGCGTACTTCTGGATCTGATAAATCGCCTTAAACTCCAGTTTTTTTTTTGATAACAGTTAAGCGACTTCCATTCTTTATCGAGAACAGTATAACTAATAAGTAGTATTATGAGAAATAAGAGTAATCGTATAATTATGGATTTTTTTATGACTTTTTAAGAATAAGCTTTTTTAGCATTAGCATCCCTAATGGCAAGATCAAGGAATTTAATACCATTGCCTTACTCTCTCCTGCTAGTCCTTGTATGCGCTAGCGCTTCGTCTTTGACGAGTGCCGTAATTGAGTAAAAATAAAAAGAGAAGCCACATTATAGATTTATAGTGTATTTTTTTATGCAATCGATTTAAGCTTCACAGATTTAATTAAAGTATCAAGAGTGTAAAAGAATATGTTCTCTATCATTTTCATCCATTTGCTGTGCTTCAATAACACCCCGTATTCCATAGTATGCGCTACTTCCAAATCCACCAAACTCAAACAAGACACTATTTTTTTAGATTCCTCTGCATTATAAAAAAATTTACAACATTGTTTTTCGCAATTAATTTGCGGGAATCCTGCGTCTTGGGCAATACCTAGAACAGTAATATATTGCTATGCCTTGTCTTTAACTATTTTAGTCTCTATTTTTTCCAAATTGGTATAACATAATAAGGCACTCGTCGATAATAGGATTAATAATTAAGTAATTCTCATAAGTATATTTATCTTTGTTAAATATATAAAACATAAATTATGATTCGTAAAATATTAGCATTTGTCTTAATTTTTAATTTTACTGCCTGTGCAGAGTTACAACAAGTTGTTAATCAATTACCACAAGCTGGAGGCGGCATTGGGAATACAGAAATTGCTTCTGGATTACGACAAGCTTTAGATTTTGGGATTGACAAACAGGTAACCAAACTAACGCAAACAGATGGTTTCTTTAAAAATGACTTGGTAAAAATATTATTACCAGAAGAACTTCAAAAAGTAGATAAAACACTTAGAGATATTGGTTTAAGCAAATTAGCCGATGAAGGTTTAAAAGTACTTAATAGAGCTGCAGAAGACGCTGTAAAAGAAGCAACACCTATATTTGTTGATGCAATTAAAGGTATTACTTTTGCTGATGCTAAAAACATTTTAATTGGTAGTGATGATGCAGCAACACAATATTTAACGAGTAAAACACAAACCGCCTTATACGCTAAATTTAACCCTGTAATTAAGCAATCGTTTAGCAAAGTTGGTGCAGACGAAATTTGGAGTAACTTAATTAATAAATATAATACCATTCCCTTTACATCTGATGTGAATCCAGATTTAACAGATTACGTTACTGGAGAAGCTTTAAAAGGTGTATTTACTATGATTGCTGTCGAAGAAAAAGATATTAGAACAAAAACAGCTTCTAGAACTACAGATTTATTAAAAAAAGTTTTTGCATTACAAGACTAAAATTAAATCTATTTTATAATAAAAAACCGAATGTAGCATTCGGTTTTTTTTATGCTTTAAATCCAAATAACTTATAGTATTAACCTTTTTAGTAATCACAAAATGACTAAGTCAAACTTATTTTTTGATATTAAACAAAAAAATCGTACATTTAAGTGCCTGTTTATCAGCATGAATCGAATTGAAAACATAAAGAACCATCAAAGCAAACTTAGCAAGCGTTACAAGCAACTTGTTGAACAGGCTTATAATTTTAGACAAACCGATTCTGCTTTAAGCGACATTTCTGAATACAAATCCATCAAGCTGCTTAACAAATTAAATAGATTAAAATATCTTTCGAGAGAACAAACCGAAATAAGGAATTAAGTTAATTTATCAATTCTTTAACGTTTATATCACATCCAAAAGCTCTGAAAATCCGTACTTTATAGTAAAAAATAGAAACTATGAACCCACATTTTTGTAGAGTAGGCAAAATCAAACCAAATTTAGAGAAACTAATTAGCTTAAAAGAGCTGGAAAATAAAATCTTAAATTTTGTTGATGATGTTAGTAAAGTTGATTATTCTGAAGACTTAAACGCAAGTTTTTAAAATACTTGAAAGCTTTTAATAACCGAGAGCCATACCAAGAAAACATTTCACCATCAACAGTAATTATTTTTGCATTAGGATAGTATACTTGTACCTCAACTATATGGGAATCAGTAAAAGGAAATGGTTCTGAGGAAAGCAGCACCAACTCAACCTGACCATCGGTCTTTAATTTTGAAAGTTCTATTTCTGGATAACGCGTTTTTGAGTCATATACATTTTTAAACTTATTTATATTTAATAAATAGTTTATAAAAGTATCGTTAGCGGCGACCAACCAAGGGGTTTTCCATATAAAATAGGTCGCTTTTATAGTTGGTTTATCTCTAATGAATGCTTCAAAACATTCTACTTCGTTTTTGATTTTAGCAATTAATAATGATGCTTTATTTTCTATATTAAAAATATTGCCATACTGCCCAATTAATTCCAAACTATCATCAATAGTAAAAATATCGGAAACATGAACTGGACAAATTAACTCGCAAGCTTCAACAATAGCTTTTGTATTCTCTTCTTTATTACAAAGAATAATGTCCGGATTCAGCTTTTTAATTCGATCTAAATGAATTTGTTTTGTACCTCCAACTACTGTAACATCTGTTTTTATATGATGTGGATGCACACAGAATTTAGTAAGACCAACAAGATTAGCTTCTAAACCCAAATCACATAATAATTCCGTTTGACTTGGAACTAACGAAATGATTCGCTTTGGAGTTTCTTTAAATTTAAGAGTTCTGTTTATTTGATCTATCATATTAAAAGTTCACAGTCGCAATCAAAGTTTTCAGTTTTACTCGGACGCCACTGAGACTGATTATTGGGACTGATTACTTAAAATCAACGCCATCTCCTTTTGAAGTTCTTCAGCTTTTAAAGCTGCCGCTTGGGCATAATATTCATCAGAAGATGCATAAATAATACCTCGTGAAGAATTAATTAACAATCCTACAGTATCGCTCATTCCGTATTTACAAACGTCTTGCAAATTTCCGCCTTGTGCCCCTACTCCTGGTACTAAAAGGAAACTATTTGGAATAATTTTTCTTATATCTGCAAAATATTCGGCTTTAGTAGCCCCAACAACATACATTAAGTTTTCAGAATTCTCCCAAGGTTTAGAAGTCTCTAAAACTTGTTTATAAAGTTCTTTCCCATCAACTGTTTTTGTTTGAAAATCGAATGCGCCTTGATTTGAGGTTAACGCCAACATAATAGTGTGCTTATTTTCAAAAGCCAAAAAGGGCTCTACGGAATCTTTTCCCATATAGGGAGCAACCGTTACACTATCGAAAGCTAAATCTTCAAAAAAGGCTTTAGCATACATACTGCTTGTATTACCAATGTCTCCACGTTTAGCATCAGCTATTGTGAAAATTTCGGGATGCTTATCATTTAAATAATTAATAGTCTTTTCTAAAGACTGCCACCCTTTTATACCATAAGCTTCATAAAATGCCGTATTAGGCTTATAGGCTACACATAAATGATGTGTGGCATCGATAATAGCTTTATTAAAAGAAAAAATAGGATCTTCTTCTTTTAAAAGGTGCTGTGGAATTTTATTCAAATCAACGTCTAATCCAATACATAGAAAAGATTTTTTAAGTTTGATTTGCTGTATGAGTTGATTTGTTGTCACTTGATATATATTCTCATTCCTGTCTTTCGTTTTGGATCAAGATAAACTAAAGCAGGAACCTATTATTATAATATACTTCGATTCATGAGATTCCTGCCTTCGCAGGAATGACAATTAAATTAAATTATCATTAGCCTTTAACTTCTCAGTATTTTCGGCTAGCATTAATTCGTCTAATATTTTTTGAATATCACCATTTACAATATTAGATAAATCGTAAAGTGTTAATCCAATTCTGTGATCTGTTACACGTCCCTGCGGATAATTGTATGTTCTAATTTTTGCACTTCTATCTCCACTACTTACCATACTACCACGTTTCTCGGCATCAGCAGCATTCTTTTTGGCTAATTCCATTTCATATAAACGTGAACGCAATACTTTGAATGCCTTTTCTTTATTTTTATGTTGAGACTTTTGATCTTGACATTGTGCTACCAATCCTGTTGGTATGTGCGTTAAACGTACCGCTGAATATGTTGTGTTTACAGATTGCCCACCAGGACCAGACGAACAGAAAAAATCTATTCTTACTTCCTTCGGGTTAATCTCAACATCAAATTCTTCGGCTTCAGGAAACACCATACATGTTGCAGCACTTGTATGTACACGACCTTGTGTTTCGGTTTGTGGCACACGTTGCACACGGTGTACACCAGCTTCGAACTTTAAAGTTCCGTAAACATCTTCACCATTTACTTCAAACTGGATTTCTTTAAATCCTCCATTGGTACCTTCACTAAAATCGACTGTACTTACTTTCCAACCTCTACCTTCACAATATTTAGTATACATTCTAAATAAATCGCCTGCAAAAATACTTGCTTCATCCCCTCCAGCTCCTGCACGCAATTCAACTACTGCATTTTTAGAATCTTCAGGGTCTTTTGGTATTAAAAGCATCCTAATTTCTTCTTCCAAAGAAGGTATACCTTCTTTGGCTTCTTCATATTGCATTTTAGCCATATCTACCATTTCGGCATCACTACCATCTGCAATAATCTCTTCAGCTTCAGCTAAATTATTAGTAAATTCTATATATTCTTCTCGCTTATCCATTAAGATTCGCAAGTCTTTATACTCTCTATTTAATGCAACATAACGTTTTTGATCTGTAATAATATCGGGTTGAATTATTAAATCACTAACCTCATCGAAACGTTGTTTCACTATCTGTAATTTCTCTAACATCTGCCTTTTTTAATTGGAAATCAAAAATACGATAATTTATGAATTTTAACCTATGGTAAATTGCACTTATGATAGAATGTTAAAAATATTATTCAATAAATCACGTTCTTAGTACTATTATGAAACTATTAACAGCAATTTTTTTTTTTTACAAATCATTTGTTTTATGGTCTTTTGGAATAAATATTTTTTTGTTTATACGCGGTTTTAGTATTGTACCTATGATAATAGCAAAACTATTAAGTCTTATCTTTTTGTACAATATCATTAATAAAACCCAAGCTCGAGAAAAATTATTTTTTTACAAAAACCTCGGTATTTCTCCATTAAAACTATTCGGCAGCATTTATATTATCGATTTATTTTTATTAATTT
Organism: Algibacter sp.; assembly: GCA_039985655.1. GTDB lineage: Bacteria > Bacteroidota > Bacteroidia > Flavobacteriales > Flavobacteriaceae > Postechiella. The sequence goes on from JBDWSF010000014.1 coordinate 338,866, forward strand.
CTTTTCTTTTAATTGTCCAAAGTTTTATATGATTTTTGAAATTGATAACATCGAACTTTACTTTAAAGAAAAACGTATTTTAAATGGTATTTATTTAAAAGCTGAGACAGGTAATGTTACTGGAATACTGAGAAGTAATGGTTGTGGAAAAACATCTTTATTAAAAATACTTTTTGGTGATTTAAAACCGAAATATAAACTGATTAGAATTGATAGCAAACCTATTTTAAAACCATTCTATCAAACAAAGCTAATATCATATTTACCTCAACATAATTTTATACCTAATAATCTAAAAATAAAAAAAGCATTTAGTTTGTTTAATGTAAATTGGAATGATTTCATTACGCTTTTTAAACCCTTTGAAATTTATGAGTACTTAAATTTCAAAAAATTATCTGGAGGAGAACGCCGTTTGATTGAAGCGTATTTAATCATAAAAAATAATAGTAAAATTGCACTACTAGATGAACCTTTTTCTCATTTAGCGCCTTTACACATCGATGCTATAAAATCATTAATTGAAGAAGAAAAGCACAATAAAGCTATCATTATTACAGACCACATGTACCGCCATATAATAGATAGTAGTGATATTATTTATTTGTTAAAAAATGGGTGTTCTAAATTGATTGATGATATTAAAGAACTGGAAGATTACAAATATTTAAACGTTGGAACATTGAAAGGTTCTTATACCAATTCTAAATTAAAACAAATCTAATAAAACACCCTTTTTTCCTTTCTATTTTAGACTCATTTTAACCTAGAATTGGGATTAGTAATATAAAAACAGGAAATAGTTTCAAATTATTTCCCGTTTTTAGCCGCTTTGCTGCTTAGCTGCTAACCACATTTTGACGAGCCACAGTCTTTACATGTAAGACAACCTTCTTGATAAATTAAATTCTCGGATGCGCAATTGTTACAGGTTTGGCCTTTTGCTCGAGTACCATCTTCTACATAATGCTTTAAAGCTCTACCTACCCCATTTTTCCACGTATTAATAGATGCACTATCTAATTGTAAACTATTAATTAAATCAACAATTTTATCTATAGGCATACCTTGTCGTAGCGTACTGGAAATAAGTTTCGCATAATTCCAAAACTCTGGATTAAATTTATGTGACAAGCCTTCAATCGTGGTTTTATACCCCCTTTTATTTTTAAATTGAAAATCGTAACGTGAGCTCCCATCTTCATTTCTATTTTTAATGATCAATCCGCTAGTAACCCATCGAGGTATTAAGATTCCATCTTCATCATCTAAAAGACCAGTAAATATTTCATAAGGTTTTCCATCTATCAAACCAACAAAAGCGATCCATTTTTCTTTATTATTTTGAAACCTCACCACATTAGCCACTAATTCTTGAGGGCGTTTTTTAGGAAAAGTCGTTAACAATTCTGTCGATTTACTTTCTTCCTTTTCATCATTAGAAATTAATACTCCAGAACGTGAGCCATCTCTATAAACGGTAACGCCTTTACAACCGACTTCCCAAGCTTTTAAATACAATTCACCTACCAATTCTTCAGTAACATTATTTGGTAAATTAATAGTGACACTAATAGAATGATCTACCCATTTTTGAATGGCGCCTTGCATACTCACTTTACTTAACCAGTCCACATCATTCGATGTCGCTTCATAATAAGGTGATTTCTTTATCAAAACATCAATTTCTTCTTGTGTATAATTTTTAGAGGTATCTATATCATTAACTTCCATCCATTGTTTAAACCGATGATGAAAAACAACGTACTCTTCCCAAGAATCGCCTATCTCATCTACAAAATCTATTCGGACATTTTTATCATTCGGATTCACCTTTCTTCTACGTTTATAAACTGGTAAAAACACGGGCTCGATACCAGATGTTGTTTGTGTCATTAAACTAGTCGTTCCTGTAGGTGCAATAGTTAATAGCGCAATATTTCGTCTGCCATATTCCAACATTTCGAAATATAATTTACTATCTGCCTGCTTCAAACGTTGAATAAACGGATTGTTTTTTTCGCGTTCTGCATCAAAAACAGAAAACGCACCACGCTCTTTAGCTAACTGAACCGAAGCACGATAAGCTTCTAACGCTATAGTTTTATGAATCTTCAATGCAAACGCATTACCTTGCTCGCTTCCATATTGAATTCCTAGTCCTGCTAACATATCGCCTTCTGCCGTAATACCAACTCCGGTTCTTCGACCTTCTTCTGCTTTAATTTTTATATTACGCCATAAATTACGTTCGGTGGATTTTACATCATCCATTTCTGGATCTTCATCAATTTTCTTTAAAATATTATCGATCTTATCAAGTTCTAAATCGATAATATCGTCCATAATACGTTGCGCCAAAGCAATATGTTTTTTAAATAATGGGAAATCGAATTTGGATTTATCTGTGAATGGATTTTGAACGTATGAAAACAAGTTTATAGCGAGTAACCTACAAGAGTCATAAGGACACAGAGGTATTTCTCCGCATGGGTTTGTTGATACCGTTTTATATCCCAAATCGGAATAACAATCGGGAATAGATTCGTTAATTATTGTATCCCAAAATAAAATACCAGGTTCTGCCGATTTCCATGCATTATGAACTATTTTTTTCCACAATGATTTTGCTTCTATCGTTTTTACAACTTTAGGATTCTTGCTAAACACGGGGTATTTTTGAACATAATCAGATTCATTTTTTATCGCTTTCATAAAATCATCATCTATTCTTACCGATACATTTGCACCGGTAACCTTGCCTTGTTCTAACTTCGCATTTATAAAGTCTTCGGAATCGGGATGATTAATAGAAACGGAAAGCATTAATGCGCCTCGACGACCGTCTTGTGCCACTTCTCGTGTAGAATTAGAATAACGTTCCATAAATGGCACTATACCTGTAGACGTTAAAGCTGAATTTTTTACTGGAGAACCCTTTGGTCTAATATGCGACAAATCGTGCCCTACACCTCCTCTTCGTTTCATGAGCTGAACTTGCTCTTGATCGATTTTCATAATGCCTCCATATGAATCCGACTCCCCTGAATTACCAATTACAAAACAATTTGATAGCGACCCTATTTGAAATGGGTTACCAATTCCTGCCATCGGACTACCTTGTGGTACGATATATTTAAAATCCTTTATAAGATCAAACAAGTCCTCTTCTGATATTGGATTCGCATATTTCGATTCTACTTTGGCTATCTCTCGTGCAATACGCCTATGCATATCGTTAGGGTTTAACTCGTAGATATTCCCTGAAGAATCTTTAAGTGCATATTTATTCAACCATACTCTGGCTGCTAAATCATCATTTTTAAAATAGTGCAAAGCGGAATTTAAAACAGCTTCTTCGGTGTAGTTATTTAGAAGCGTTTCAGTAAAATGTTTGTTCATTAGGTTGTTTTATTTTATGCTTAGTTATTAGGACAACTAAAACATAAAATAAAACAAATTGGTAAACTTAAAACATGATAAATGTCATTCAAGTTTCAAAAACAAAAACATAAAGCAATCAAAGTGAAACGATTATATATTTTTCAACATAGAAAAGTTAACAAATAAATACAATTTAAAAATCGACAGCAAAACCAATTCCAAGAAATTGTTTCCACTGTATTTTAGCACCAGCTTCATCAAACTCACCTTCAATAACAGATGTTTCTTGAGTTTTCACATCATCATCATATTTCAAATGAGATTCTAATGTTGCGCGAACAAAACTATTCACTTTAAAATCGAAACCAATTTTCCAATCGACATCAATATTTCCAAAATTATTTACATAATCAGAATACAAACTTAAAAGGTTTTTGGCCACAATATTTTCGGCAACTTCCATTTCGTAGCTATTGGTCATTAAAATACCAACTTCGCCTCTAATCTTATCTCCTGATCTAATAATGTTTCCTTCGGTATCAAAAACTGCTGGTGTAACTCCAAAAGCGCCTGCATTAGCTAAATCTTCGTCTAAAACAAATGTGGCTTTTAATGTTATTGGTGAAAAATAAAACGACAATTCGTCAATATCTTTACCATATTCCATGCCGCCTCCAAAAAACAAATATCCCGGCGCCATTAAACGTGACTTTGGTTGCGATTTATCTGGGTATTGATATCCATTGGCCATTTGTGTTTTAAAATTAAACCGTGCAGAATAAAACCAATTCGAATTATTTTCTGGTTTATAGCCTAAATTAGATGTGATTTCGAATAAATCGTCTGTTTTTCGCAACTCTCTTTTCTCTTGCTTATTTAAACCATAACGAAAAGCAACTGAATTTTTCCAAAAAGAATATTGGTCTTTATAATTAGCTTCATAATTAAACCCAAATAATGTAGAAACAGAATTACTACCACCAGCATTCCAGTTTACAAAAGAAACCTCATTTAAATCTATACTTGCTTTGCTTTTTTCTGTCCATTCTGGACCTTGGATCTTTATTATTTTTTCTTTTATGAAAAGTGAATCAGGCTGTGCAAATACAGCAACCGAAAAAAATAAAAAAAGAGCTGTGAATAAAAAACTATTAATAGAACTATACATGTTACTTTCTTGACCTTTAAAGGAAAAACAATTCGCTAAGCTCCTGAATAGTAATCTTTTTTGAGTGTTCATTTTTAAAGTTAGGTTTGATTATTTATAATTTATAAGCTTATCAAAAATCATTCCGATATGATGAAACATATAAATTTTAATAATTAAACTCGCCAAACTCACTTTTTATTGTCAACTTTTTTGTTGTTGATGGGTCTACTCTACCTATTATTTTAGCATTGACATTAAAAGATTTAGAAATTGAAATAATATCTTCAGCTACATCTGGAGACACATATAATTCCATTCTATGTCCGCAGTTAAATACTTGATACATTTCTTTCCAATCTGTTTTAGATTGCTCTTGTATCAATTTAAATAAAGGGGGAATAGGGAACATATTGTCTTTTACAATATGAAACTGATCTACAAAATGAAGAATTTTTGTTTGCGCTCCACCTGAACAGTGTACCATCCCGTGAATCGTTTTACTATTAAATTGAGATAATATTTTCTTTATAATTGGTGCGTATGTTCTTGTTGGTGATAAGACTAATTTACCAGCATCGATAGGCGAACCTTCAACGGCATCGGTTAATTTAACACCACCAGAATAGACTAAGTCTTCGGGTACTGAAGCATCAAAACTTTCTGGATATGCAGCGGCTAAATATTTACTAAAGACATCGTGTCTTGCAGATGTCAATCCGTTACTTCCCATACCACCATTATACGATTTCTCGTAAGTGGCTTGTCCAAAAGATTCTAAACCAACTATAACATCGCCAACTTTAATATTTGCATTATCTATAACATCGCTACGTTTCATTCTAGCGGTTACTGTAGAATCTACAATTATGGTTCTGACTAAATCGCCAACATCGGCAGTTTCGCCTCCTGTGGAATGAATTGTTACTCCAAACGATTTTAAATCTTCAAGTAATTCTTCTGTTCCGTTTATGATAGCAGAAAGTACTTCGCCTGTTATCAAGTTTTTGTTTCGTCCAATGGTTGAAGACAACATGATATTATCAGTAGCACCAATACATAATAAATCGTCAATATTCATTATTAATGCGTCCTGAGCAATACCCTTCCAAACAGATATATCTCCAGTTTCTTTCCAATACATATACGCTAAAGACGACTTTGTTCCCGCACCATCGGCATGCATTATTAAACAATAATCGTCGTCATTTGTTAAATAATCTGGTACGATTTTACAAAATGCTTTTGGAAACAATCCTTTATCTATATTTTTAATAGCGTTGTGAACATCTTCTTTTGATGCTGAAACACCGCGTTGTGCGTATCGTTTTGAAACTTCTTGACTCATAATATTTTATTGTGATGCAAATTTAATTTTTTTGAATTAAAAACCATCCTTTTAGTCCTGACATTTTCGAAATTATCACTTTGTATAATTATCGATTTTTAAAGGAATAATTTTCAATACTAATTAATTTAGATAGATAATAGTCTCATTAAATTTTATTTAATTCTTCTGAAATTTCAGAAAAACTAAGGCGACGTTTAACATCTGTATTTGTACAATCAGTAATTAATTTTCGCCATATATTATGAAGCTCATCATTAATATCGTTTTTGTTAACAAGACTTAATACATCTTCTAACAAACATCCATATGCTCTCACTTCGACACGTTCAATATTATGAGCAAAAGCGGAGTTGGTATCATAAAAAGAAGCCGCACCAAAATCGCCTAAAAGACATTCTGATGTTTTATTTATTAATATATTGTGTGCATAAAGGTCGCCATGATTAATGCCTTTACTGTGTAATTGAGCACTGACTGAAGCGATACCTTTTGCTATTTTAAGTAACTCCCCTCCATTAAAAACAGATTCTTCATCAAACATGTCTCGAGTACAGGTTTCTAAACTTGGAGGATTGCCTAAATTGATATAGTTAGAAGCTATCAGTTTCAATATTAAACCACTTTTCGCTTCTGGGTGATTTTTTATTTTTCCTAAAACATCAATTAAATTATCATGACATCCTGCTGCGATCGCTATTCCCATTTCATCTTCTGGTAATCCGTCACTGGTAACATCTCCTTTAAAAACTTTGATGGCAACATCATCTTTTTTTGAAATCCAATTTGCTTTCGATATCAACCCCGAAGCGCCTTCTCCTATGAGTTCTTTAATGGTAAAATCGCTCCAATCAAACGATTCTAAATCTGTGTTTAATTGAATTTTATGTGACGTAGGGTTACCTCCAAATGCTACCCAAGACAATTTAGGTAAATCGAATAACCATTCTGGAATCAACTTCAATTTGTTAGCAGATATTCTTAGAAGTTCTAAATTTAAGCAATTCGCCATTTCTGAAGGTAATTCTTCAATTTGGTTTCCTGCTAATGCACATTTTTGAAGCAAATGACAATCGCCAATACTTTTTGGTAATTTTTCGATTTTATTATCGGTTAAAATCAACCAATTTAACAATGGAGGAAATGCATTTTCTGGCACGGTTTTAATTTGATTGGATTTAAAACCAATCATAGTCAAAGTTGGGCAATTTTTTAATATTTCGGGGAATTCGGTAAAGTTATTACGTGCAAAAAAAAGGATTTTTAAGTGTTTTAGTTGATATATACTATCTGGCAATTCTGTTAATTGATTGTCTGATAAATCTAAAACCTCTAAAGTTTCTGCTAGCTCTAATATCTCTTCTGGAAATTCTTTTAAACCACAAGCTAGTTTTAATGTTTTTGTTCCAATTAATTTTCCTGATTGTAATGCTTCTAAAGTCTGTATCATGTATAAAATAAAAGTGTGCAAACTTAAACTAATATTGAAAAGAAGCAAGTTTCATTATTAATTACTTTAAGCTATTAATTAGATGATTAAATTCACTTGACTTTGTCAGAAAAAAAGTATAAATTCGTTTAGCTTTGGATACAAAACATAAAAGTGATTTTAATAATTAATAATAATCTAACCAAAGCAAAGCACAACTGTTACGGACGACTGACCTTTTGAACGTGAAATAAAAAAACGTGTAGTAAAATAACACCTATAGATCTTAAGATTAATAATGCAAAAAAACACTACTTATTTAAAGCTTCCTTTTCAGTTTAATAAAGAAAAACTGGTCCATGATTTATCATTAATTCTTGATGGGAATTGGATTTCACATTTTAACACTACAGGATATAATGGAGATTGGAAAGTCATTTCATTGTATGCCCCTAACGGAGTAGAATCTAATATATTTGCACTTTCAACACTTAATTCAATAATATCGGAAACATCGACACTTAAAAAATGTCAATATTTCAAAGAAGTTATCGACTCTTTTAAGTGTCCCATACTGACTGCTCGTATTTTACGATTAGGAGTTGGTGCTGAAATTAAACCGCATAGAGATCATGAATTAGGTTATGAGGATGGAAATTTTCGTTTACATATACCAATTGTCACTAATTCGCATGTCCAATTTATTCTAGATGGTACTGAATTAACAATGTTACCTGGAGAATGCTGGTATACAAATGTAAACTATGTGCATTCTGTTAAAAATACTGGCGAATCTGATCGCGTGCATTTAGTAATTGATGGAAAGAGAAACGAATGGTCTGATCTTTTGTTTTTTTCATTAGCTCCAGCAGAAAGTTTTCAGCCGATACTTGAAGAAAATAATTCTCCAGAGACGATTAAACGAATTATTGAAGAATTAAAACAAAGTAATGAACCAATAGCTAAACAATTGATTAATGAATTAATTGCCAAAAAATAACTGAACTAAACGAAAAAAAAAACACTTTCCGTTAAAAAACATAAACCTGCAGATAACCGTGTTAAAGAAAAGCGAAAGATATAGCCAAAATATTTATATTTATGAGTTCTATAATTTTAAATATAAACCCACCAATAAAGCCTCCTTCCTTTTCGTGGTAACGCAAAAAGAACTATCGTGTAAACAAGAGCTCTCTATATTTTGTTAATGGCCAAATCTCGTCGTCTACAAGTAATTCTAAATTATCACAATGGTAACGAATGTCTTCAAATAGGGGTTTTACTTTATTGCAATACGCTTCGGCTCTTTTTTCGAAACCGTCAATAGCATTCGCTTTTCTCCGCTCACCAATCATTTTAGTAACATTCGAGTTTATACCTTCAATATGACTAGAAATTTCTCGAATTAAACTCAACTGCTCTTTAGAAACCGTTTTAAAATCTTTTTCAAAAATTTCTTTTAAACCTTTTACGTTTTCAATAAGTATATTTTGATATTTAACAGCCGTTGGAACGATATGATTACGTGCTATATCTCCTAATACACGGCTTTCTATTTGAATGTGTAAAATATAAGCTTCTACTTCTATTTCGTAACGGGCTTCACTTTCAACTTTACTCATCACTTTCATTTCTTTAAACAACGCTATAGACTGTTTAGAAATTCTAGCTTTAAGTGCCTCTGGAGTCGATTTATTATTGCTTAAGCCTCTTTTTTCAGCTTCAACTTCCCATAATTCGCCATAACCGTTTCCTTCAAATAAAATATTTCTAGACGATTTTATATACTCACGAATGACATTAAAAACGGCTTCATCTTTCTTTAAATCTTTTTCATCAATTAAAGCATCAACTTCAACTTTAAAATCTGCTAATTGCTTAGCTACAATAGTATTTAAAATCATCATCGGATTACCGCAATTTGCTAAAGACCCCACCGCCCTAAACTCAAATTTATTACCTGTAAACGCAAATGGAGATGTTCTATTTCTATCTGTATTATCGAGCAAAACATCTGGTATTTTACCAACAACATTTAGCTTTAAATCTGTTTTTTCTTTAGGCGATAATTTACCTTTCGTGACACCTTCTAATTCCTCTAAAACCTTAGTCAGTTGCTCACCAATAAATATAGAAATAATAGCTGGAGGCGCTTCGTTTGTCCCTATTCTATGGTCGTTACTTGCCGATGCTGTAGATGCGCGTAGTAATTCCTCGTTATCATGAACCGCTTTAATCGTATTAACAAAAAAGGTTAAAAATTGAAGATTACTCATTGGCGTTTTTCCAGGCGCCAAAAGGTTAATCCCAGTATCGGTAGATAAAGACCAATTGTTATGTTTTCCTGATCCATTTACACCTTCAAAAGGTTTTTCGTGTAATAGCACTTTAAAATTATGACGTGATGCGACGCGACCCATAATATCCATTAATAAAGAATTATGGTCGACTGCTAAATTAACTTCCTCGTAAATAGGTGCCAACTCAAATTGATTGGGCGCTACCTCATTATGACGTGTTTTAACAGGAATACCCAGAAGCATACATTCGTTTTCTAATTCCTTCATAAAGTTTAATGCTCTATTTGGAATCGACCCAAAATAATGATCGTCTAACTGTTGTCCTTTTGCAGAAGAGTGTCCCAATAAAGTTCTGCCTGTTAAAGCAATATCTGGTCTACTGGCTGCCATCATTTTATCGACCAAAAAATATTCCTGTTCCCAGCCTAAAGATGATGTTACTTTTTTAACATTCTTATCAAAATATTTACAAACTGCTGTTGCAGCGTCATCCACAGCATGCAATGCTCTAAGCAACGGTGTTTTATAATCTAAAGCTTCGCCTGTGTAGGCCACAAAAATGGTTGGAATACACAACGTTGTATCGTATATAAAAGCTGGCGATGTAGGATCCCAAGCTGTGTAACCACGAGCTTCAAACGTATTTCTTATACCTCCATTAGGAAAACTAGACGCATCTGGTTCTTGTTGTACCAATTGCCCTCCACCAAATTTTTCAATAGCCATACCATCTCCAATAGTTTCAAAAAAAGCATCGTGCTTTTCGGCAGTTGACCCTGTTAATGGCTGAAACCAGTGTGTATAATGCGTTACCCCTTTTGCTAAAGCCCAATCTCGCATGGATGATGCCACTTGATCAGCAATATTCCTGTCAATTTTTTTACCATGTTGTACCGCATTCATCACCCCTTTAAATGCATCTCTTGTTAAATATTGACGCATCGTATTTTCGTTAAACACGTTTTCTCCAAATAATTCTGACCGCCTTACACTCTCTTCAAAAAAGACAGGTTTATATGCAAGCGAATTTTTTATGGCGTGAAATCTTAATACAGACATACTCAATTAGTTTAATTTAACAATCAAAGAATTACCTTTTTAAGCACAAAAATAACTATCAAGACGAATAAAACAGAAAATTGAAAAAGAATCTTTTAACAATTTTTCAGTTTTCTTAAAAAAAACTAGACTTTTTACAAATAAAGTCTAAAAATAATAGGGTATAAATAAAAATAACTTAGGTATTTACGAAAACACCCCTTACAAATGCAAAGTAAAATAGATTCTGTTATATTTGTGATATTAAATATCATTATTACATTATAAAATATTCATTATGGCAAAAATTAAATTAGAATACCTTTGGTTAGATGGTTACAAGCCAACTCAGAACTTGAGAAGCAAAACTAAGGTTGAAGAGCACGAAAACTTTCAAGGAACAATTGAAGAATTAGGATTGTGGTCTTTTGACGGTTCGTCTACGCAACAAGCTTCAGGTGGAGCATCTGACTGTATTTTAAAACCAGTTGCTATCTATCCAGATCCTGCTAGAATCAACGGTTATTTAGTTATGACAGAAGTAATGAACGCTGATGGAACTCCACATGAGTCTAACGGACGTTCAACTATTGAAGATGATGATAATGATTTCTGGTTCGGTTTCGAACAAGAGTACTTTATTATGGATAGAACGACTCAATTACCTTTAGGGTTCCCTATTGGTGGTTACCCAGGACCTCAAGGCATGTATTACTGTTCTGTTGGTGGAAAAAACACTTTCGGAAGAGACTTCGTTGAAGAGCATGCTAATTTATGTATCGATGCTGGATTAAACTTTGAAGGCATTAACCAAGAGGTTGCCTCTGGACAATGGGAATTCCAATTGTTTGCAAAAGGTGCTAAGAAAGCTGGTGATGAAATTTGGGTTGCAAGATATTTATTAGATCGTTTAACTGAAAAGTTTGGATGGTACATTGATTACCACCCAAAACCAATTAAAGGTGACTGGAATGGTTCAGGAATGCATGCTAACTTCTCTAACACAATCTTAAGAGAATGTGGTTCTGCTGATAAATATGCTGAGATCTGTGAAGCTTTCCGTCCTGTGACTAAAGAACACATCGAAGTTTATGGAGCATATAACGATCAACGTTTAACTGGTTTACATGAAACTGCATCTATCGACGATTTCTCTTGGGGAGTTTCAGATAGAGGAGCATCTATTCGTATTCCAATTATCGCTGTAGAAAAAGGATATAAAGGATGGTTAGAAGATCGTCGTCCATCTTCAAACGGTGATCCATATAAGATTGCTGCAAGAATTATCAAAACAGTTAAGCCTATTAAATAAACTTTATTGTTATACATACAAAAGCCCGTCTAAGAAATAATTTAGACGGGCTTTTTTTATATTAAAAACGACAGGCACTCCCCACTATATCTTTTGTTTTTTTTGTCATTCCTGCTAAAGCAGAAATCCACAATTAAATAATATCAATTCTAAATTAAAACAAAAGGATCGAGTCAGTCTTGAGAGCAGTCGAAAGACAACTATCACTCCCGCAGGTATCCGCCAACATAAGTATTTATCAAATAGGTTATTTGTAAAAACAGATAAAAAATCTTGTAGATTTATTATATTTAATTTTCCAAAAAAAGATTAATTAGGCTTGTTCTTCACTTTAAAATAAAAGTGAGGACAATTTCGATTTAAACGAAATCAGGAGGGTTAAAGTATAAAAAACATAAAGATTTTTAAACTTCCAAACACTTAAGTTTTAAAAATCCTGTAGATTATTTATTTCGTTAATCCTTAATACCAACAAGGTCAAAAGAAGACCTTACAGGATATGAAAATATCTTTATTCTTAAAATTAAATATGTTACATCTGTATATCTAATCAAACCCAGATTACAAGTAAAATTCTAAAAACAAAAAAGGATTCACTATTACGTAAACCCTTCCTGTTATATATAATTCTTGTGTTATCTAAAACTTCCCTCTAGTAAAAACTAAAAACATAAATATACCATAACCTATTACTAAAAAGAAGCCTTTAAATCTGCTTATTTGTAATCGTTTAGGTAAAAATATCAACGGAATTAAAATTGCAGAAAAACCAAGCATCCAAAAAATATCGCTCGATAAAATTTGAGGTTCAGTAACAGGAATAGGTTTTACCATAGCCGTTATACCCAAAACAGAAGCGATATTAAAAATATTAGATCCTATTAAATTCCCCAACGAAATAGCTTTCTCCTTTTTAGCCGCTGCAATAACCGATGCAGCCAATTCGGGTACACTGGTCCCAATTGCAATTAAAGATACGCCAATTACTGCTTCGCTTACACCCACAGCAGTTGCAATGTCCTTTGCTCCAAAAACAAGCCATTCACTTCCAAAATATAAAGCCACAGCTCCTATAAGTAACCAAATACCAATTTTAAAATTAGAAACTACAGATAAGGCATCATCAACCTCTTCAGAATCAGAAGATGTTTCTTCCTTTGCCCCTTTTATTAATACAACTAAAAATACAATAAGTCCAACAAATAAAATACCGCCTTCTATAGCAGAAAGCATATTATCATTCTTAAGGAAATAGTATAAAACAATAGAAAACACCATCATTACAGGCCAATTAAGCTTGTAAAACGATTTATCTACCGCTATAGATCCTACTAAAGCTGTAATTCCTAAAACCAAACCAATATTAGCAATATTAGACCCCACAACATTGTTAATGGCAATTGCGGGCGAACCTGATAGCGCAGCTTGTAAACTAACTAGTAATTCGGGAGCCGAGGTTGCAAACGAAACCACCGTCATACCAATTACCATCTTAGAGATATTAAACTTAAACGATAAAGCCACAGACGATCTTACCAAAAACTCACCTCCTACTACTAATAATACAAAGCCAAGGATAACCCAAAGTAAACTCATAAACATATTTTTTTGCGAAGATAATATAAATGAAAATGAAAAATTGAAAGTGAAAAGGTTTTCATAAAACTATAAATTCCGTTAAATAACTATTAAAATAGTTTTATAACTATAGAAATAGTTATATGTTTGCATTGTAATAATAAATAACATTATGGAAAAGCTAACAAACAAAGAAGAAGAGATTATGCATATTTTATGGAATCTTGAAAAAGCTTTTGTTAAAGATGTATTAGCAGAGATTAAAGAAGATAAACCGCATTACAATACGCTTTCTACTATAATTAGAAATTTAGAAGACAAAGGCTATGTTTCTTATAAAGCCTATGGAAAAACACACCAGTACTTCCCTATTGTTAGTAAAGAAACTTATAGAAAAAGTTTTATGAATACGGCTATTAATAGCTACTTTAATAATTCTTATAAAAACATGGTTTCGTTTTTCGCAAAGGAAGAAAAAATTAGCGTTGACGAACTAAAGGAGATTATTAAATTAATCGAGAAAAACAACTAACCATGGAATACTTAATAAAAGTAAGCGCAATACTTACCATTTTTTATTTAAGTTATAAATTATTCCTACAACGAGACACATTTTTTGAGCAAAATCGTTGGTTCCTATTATTGGGTTTAATAACCTCTTTTTTATTACCACTATTTGTTATTCCTATCTACATCGAATATACTCCTGTTGAGATCCAATATATTGAAACAGCAATTACTATAGAAAGCACTGAAGCTCCTTTTAATATTTTAGATTATCTACCAATTATCTATATTATAGGAGTTTTATCTTTTTCAATTCGGTTTATTATCCAACTCATTTCTTTAAGTGCTATTATTTATAAAAACAAAAAAGAAAAGCATAGTCTATATACTTTTATAAAGGTTAACAAAAACACATCACCTTTTTCATTTTTTAATTGGATTGTTTTTAACCCAAGTAATTTTAATGAAACAGAACTGGATCAAATTATTACACATGAAAAAGTTCACGCTTATCAAAAACATTCTATTGATATTTTATTAACGCAAATGACCTGTATTGTGCTTTGGTTTAATCCGTTTATATGGCTTTACAATAAAAGTTTGAAACAAAATTTAGAGTTTATTGCCGACCAAAAAACGCAAAGTAAATTTAATTGCAAAAAAAGTTATCAAACCACATTACTTAAAACAAGTATGCCATCTCATCAAATGACTTTAACTAATAATTTTTACACATCATTAATCAAAAAACGAATCGTTATGTTACACAAATCAAAATCTAAAAAAATCAATCAACTTAAATATTTACTCATATTGCCGCTCTTAGGCCTGTTTTTAATGAGTTTTAATACTGAAGAAGTTTATGTTGAAAAAGAACTTCAAAAAGAAAATAATACAACATTAAGTGATGTTAATTCTAAAGAAATAAAAATTATTTTCAAAAAAGACTTAACAGATAATGATTTAGAAAAAATTAAAAGCAAACTAAAAAAAGACAAAATAAGTTTCACTTACACTAACTTAGAAAGAAACGAAAAGAAAGAAATTATTAGTCTTTCAACTAAATTTCAACTTGAAAAAGGTTACACCACATGGAATGCTCACAATATAGATAATAAACCAATAAAACCCTTTTACTTTTTTAAAAAAGAAAAAAACTTTGGAGTAAGTATACTAAATAAAGTATCGTCTTGGAAAGTATCTAAAGGATACAACAATTCTACAGATAGTTTAAATATTACAGGCAAAAATGGTTCTGGAGTAACATTTAAACTAAAAAACAGTGACAATCCACTGATTATAATAGATGGTAAAGAATCAGAAAAAAGTAAACTAGATGACTTAAATCAGTCTAATGTTGAAAACGTAACCGTACTAAAAGATGATAATGCTATCAGGTTATATGGCGAAAAAGGTAAAAATGGTGTTATACTTATAACAACCAAAAAGCAAAATAAAAGTCAATGGAAAGTTAGCGCAGAAAAAAATAATGTTATTTATGCTACTAAGGATACTATACATGTTAATGAAAAACCAAATATTTTAAAAAAGCTTGTTAATGGATATAAAAAAGAACCATTATACATATTAGATGAAAAAGAAATCACAAAAAAAGAACTTGATTTATTAGACGAGCAAACTATAAATTCTGTATCAACAATAAAAGGAGAACATGCAACAACAAAATTTGGTAAAAAAGGTAAAAACGGAGTTATTATAATAACATCAAGAATTCCTGGTTCTCGAAATTCCCCTTTTGTTAAAATTGTTAAAGCTAAACTATACATTGTAGATGGGAAAGTGGTAGAACAAACAGCATTTGAAAGTATTCATCATGAAAACATCAAATCCATAAATGTACTTAAAGGAAGTGCTGCAACTACAAAATACGGTGATAAAGGGAAAAATGGTGTTGTAGAAATCATAACTAAAAATTATAATTGGGAAACGAAATTTATTATAGAAAAACCAATGACTACTGCAAAAGTAATTGGATATGGTAAAACCTCCGACTCTATTAAGAACATAAAAATTAAAATTGATAAAGACAAACAACCTCTAACAATTGTTGATGGAGAGGAATTACCTTATGAAAAACTGGAAAGCATAAATCCTGACAACATTAAGTCTATTGAGGTATTTAAAAATAAAAAAAACATAAAAAAATACGGTAGAAAAGGTAAAAATGGAGTTATTATAATTACTACTAAAAAAGCTTTTAACACTTTTATAAGTTTAAACGAAAGCAAAAACCCTATAAGCTTTATAGGTATTGAAGAAGGTAGAGAGCCTATATATATTATTAACGACAAAGAAAGTTCTAGAGCAGAAGCTTTAAAGATTAAAAGTAACGATTTTAAAAGTATTACTTCTCTTGAAGGAAAAGAGGCCATTGAAAAGTATGGCAAAAAAGCAAGAGATGGTGCTATTGAAATTATAACAAAAAAATAACGCTTACTAAAAAAACATCCAAAACCATAAGTTTAAGACTTTCAGAAATGAGAGTCTTTTTTATGCAAAAAAATATTTAAAAGATGAAATATCAAAAAAATGACACTTTTATAATCAAATCGCCCTAGGTTTTCAAAAACTGCTATACCCTCATATAATTGTTTCAATTTAAAACAAAAACACAAATTAAGAAAATAATATAAAAACAGAAACTAAAACAATTTAGTTAATTACAATTCATCATGCAAATTCATCGATTTACATAAAAGTATAAGGTAGACATATTGGTAAATATATATTGATAAAACATTGATGTATTTAATCTTATTTACTAAACTTTAAAACTATGATAACACTTGCAAAACTTGTAATTATTATTAACATAATTACTATTATTTTATAAGCTCTACAAAGTGTAGAGCTTAGTCTAGAATAAGTTTTACTATTTTTGTAATATATAAGAATGATAAAAATGCAAAAGCAATTATTTAAAATTATAGCCAAGATTAACAAAAGCATTCTACCCAGTTATTCTAAAAAACAACTTGACTTAGCTAAAGCCACTAAACTTCAAATGGTAATTATTGGTTGGAGATCGTATATTACAAAAAACGCATTAGATTAATTATCACCCAAACAAAATTATTTAATTTTGTAGAGTACTTACATTTACTCGAATAATTTTCTTTATTATTTAACCTTTATCACAAGGATTAAACACATAAAAAAAAGCTTTCAATTTCTTGAAAGCTTTATTAACATTGTGACCTCGACTGGATTCAAACCAGTAACCTCTTGAGCCGTAATCAAGTGCGCTATTCAGTTGCGCCACGAGGCCGTTTTGTGCGTGCAAATATAGTATTTTTATTAAAATATCATAAAGTTTTATTCAAAATTTTAAATGATTATTTTTGTACATGCCAAACTCACTATTATTACAAAAATTCAATCATATTTTAGACGAAACCATTATCGACCAAATTAATCAAGTTGGTATCGTAAAACAGTTTCTAAAAAACGATATTGTTATAGACATAAATCAACCTATGGACTATATCCCGCTACTTTTAAGCGGAAACATCAAAATCCTTAGAGAGGATAATCAAGGAGATGATTTACTCATATACTTCCTCGAAGCGGGTGAAACCTGCACTATGTCACTAACCTGTATTATGGGAGATACCAAAAGTAAAATCAGAGCCGTTGCCGAAAAAGACTCTACCCTCATCCTCATCCCCGTTATAAATATTCAAAACTGGTTTCACGAAAACCACAGCTGGCGAAATTTCATCCTAGAAAGTTACCAAAACCGCTTCAACGAAATGCTCGAAACCATCGACAATATAGCCTTCATGAAAATGGACGAGCGCCTATTAAAATACCTCATCAACAAAACAAAACTACATAACACCAAAGCACTAACCATTAAACACCAAGACATTTCCGAAGATTTACACACCTCACGTGTTGTCATTTCAAGACTATTAAAACAGCTCGAAAACCAAGGAAAAATAAAACTCAGTCGAAACAAAATCGACATTCTATAAACCATTATCGTAATTATTGGGGCTCCGATTAGTTCGCAGTTTTCTGTCTCAGCAATCCTCCACCCCGTCTCCAGTCACCCGTCTTCCGTCTTCCGTCTTTTATTAACTTCTCCATATTCTTTAACCACTCTCCGTTCTTCTCTCTTCTCTCTTCTCCCACATAACTTACCCCTTTTCACCTTACCCAACGTAACAAATATCACAAACCAAAAAACCTATAAGCAATACATTTGCACAAAACACTATATAAAAATGGAATACATTTTAAATCCATGGGCGTGGTATGTCTCAGGCCCATTAATAGCCTTTGTTATGGCACTCCTACTCTATTTTGGTAAAACCTTTGGAATGTCATCAAACCTTCGAACATTGTGTACTATTGGAGGAGCGGGAAAGTTTTCAGATTTTTTCAAATTCAATTGGAAAGATCAAATTTGGAATTTAATAGTAGTTGCAGGTACTATTATAGGCGGTTTTATAGCCACAAAACACTTCTCCAATAACACAATAACAGATTTAAACCCAAAAACCGTAACAGAATTACAAACTATGGGATTCCAAAATGCAGGCGCAGCCTTAGTCCCTAAAGAAATGTATAGTTACGAAGCCATAACCTCTCCTCAAGGTTTACTCCTATTAATTATTGGAGGCTTGTTAGTTGGTTTTGGTACGCGTTATGCTGGTGGTTGCACATCAGGTCACGCCATAACAGGTTTAAGTAGTTTACAAAAACCATCATTAATAGCCGTAATAGGCTTTTTTATTGGCGGATTAATCATGACTAATTTTATTCTTCCCTTAATCTTTTAACCATGAAATATTTAAAATTTTTATTAGTTGGTATATTCTTCGGAATCGTTTTAGTAAAATCCGAAGCCGTTTCATGGTATCGCATTTACGAAATGTTTAGATTTCAATCCTTTCACATGTATGGTATCATTGGCACAGCCATAATATCAGGAATTCTATTTCTTCAAATAGCAAAAAAAGGAATCATAAAAAGTATTAAAGGCGCAGATATTTACGTTCCCAAAAAAGAGAACGGATTTATTCGGTACATCTTAGGCGGTACAATTTTCGGGTTTGGCTGGGCACTTATTGGAGCTTGCCCAGGGCCCATGTACATCCTTTTTGGAACAGGTGTTATAAGTATGCTTATAGTTATAGCAGCAGCTATTTTAGGAACATTTCTATACGGTGTCTTAAAAAACAAACTACCTCACTAAAATGGACTCTACACAATTATTAGGTTATATAGGAGCTCTTATAGTTGGCTTAATTCTAGGTTTAATTGGAGGTGGCGGATCTATACTTACTGTACCCTTACTGGTTTATTTATTAGGATACAATCCCGTAATTGCAACCGCCTATTCATTATTTGTTGTTGGATCAACATCTTTTGTTGGCACCATTCAAAAATTCAAGAAAGGATTAGTAGATGTAAAAACAGGATTGGCTTTTTCGTTCCCTTCTTTTTTAGCCGTTTATTTCTCAAGAAGATATTTTGTACCTAATATTCCTTCTACCCTATTTAAAATAAACGATTTCACCCTAACCAAAGATATGGGGATCATGATTTTCTTTGCCTTTATCATGCTTATTTCATCATTTTCAATGATTAAGAAGAAAAAAGAAAAACAAATCTCAATATCAAAGCACCCCTATTACAAAACCTTTATTCAAGGTTTAATTATAGGAACTATAACAGGACTTATAGGTGCAGGTGGTGGATTTTTATATGTTCCAGCATTAGTACTCTGGGCAAATATACCCATGAAAAAAGCCGTAGGCACATCATTAATTATCGTCACCATTAATTCTTTAATCGGTTTTACGGGCGATATGCAAACCATAGAAATAGAATGGGTGTTTTTATTAGTTTTCTCTTTAATATCCATTATCGGAATTATAATAGGTGTCTTTTTGTCAAAATTTATTAGCGGAGAAAAACTAAAAAAAGGATTTGGTGTATTTACCCTAATTATGGCTACTTATATTATCTATAGAGAATTAAAATAAGTTGTGTTACAATTGTCACACGCAAAAACATTAAAGATTATTAATTTCGCTTACATTGAAATGAAAATAATATAGTTATGAAAATAGAACAAATATATACTGGTTGTTTAGCTCAAGGTGCTTACTATATAGAATCTAAAGGAGAGGTTGCTATTATCGATCCGCTTCGCGAAACCCAACAATATGTAGATAAGGCGACTAAAGAAAATGCCAAAATCAAGTATATTTTCGAAACGCATTTTCATGCCGATTTTGTTTCAGGTCATGTCGATTTATCTAAAAAAACTGGAGCTCAAATTATTTTTGGCCCTAGTGCAAAAACAGATTATAGTGCATATATAGCTTCAGATAACGAAACCTTTAAACTAGGCGATGTCACACTAAAAGTGCTTCATACACCAGGGCATACTTTAGAATCTTCAACCTTTCTTTTAATTGATAAAGAAGGAAAAGATCATGCTATTTTCTCCGGAGACACCTTGTTTTTAGGCGATGTTGGCAGGCCCGATTTAGCCATAAAATCCGATTTAACTAAAGAAGATTTGGCAGGCATGTTATATGACTCGCTTCGTAATAAAATCATGAATTTATCGGATGATCTTATTGTATATCCTGCACACGGGGCTGGTTCTGCTTGCGGAAAAAATTTAAGTAAAGAAACCGTTGGTGTTTTAGGCGATCAGAAAAAAACAAATTATGCATTACGAGCAGATATGACTCGTGAAGAATTTATAAAAGAAGTCTTAGATGGTATTGCACCACCACCACAGTATTTTGCTAAAAATGCCATGATGAATAAATCAGGTTATGATACTTTTGAAGATGTTTTACAGAAAGGTGATGTGGCTTTAAACCCAGAAGAATTTGAAACTATTGCAAATTTAGAAGATGCTTTAGTACTGGATGTGAGAACTGAAAAAGATTTTATAAACGGACATATACCCAATTCTATATTTATTGGTATTCATGGTGGTTTTGCTCCGTGGGTTGGTGCTTTAATAACCGATTTAAGACAACCTATCTTATTAATTACTCCAGAAGGTAAAGAGAAAGAGACTGTTACTCGATTATCACGTGTGGGTTACGATAACACACTTGGTTATTTAAACGGTGGTTTAGACGCTTGGAAAGCTTCGGGCAAAGATATTGAAACCATAACATCTATAACCGCAGAGACATTCGCTCAAAATCTCACAAACGAAACCATTCATGTTTTAGATGTTAGAAAAGATGGTGAATATAAATCTGAACACCTTGAAGGCAGTCAAGTACAGCATTTTGCTTTAGATTATATTAACGATAATATGAATGCTATAGATAGTAATAATACTTATTATTTACACTGTGCTGGCGGATACCGCTCTATTATTGCGGCTTCTATTCTTAAAGCTAGAGGGTTTAACAATTTAATTGATATCGCTGGAGGATTTGCGGCTTTAAAAGAAACAGGTTTAACGACTACAGATTTTGTTTGTCCAAGTACGCTTTAAGATTAATTTATACCATTATGAAAAAAAACATGGATCATTTACAAAATAATTTAAAGTTATAATAGTAATTGCTTTTGGATTATTTTATTATTTCAATGTCATTGAAGGCACACTAGCCAATATATTAATAACACTTGCTGTTATCTTTTTAATTACAAGTTATATAAATTTTTGTCCGCTATATTCATTAATTTTAAAATGAAAAGATGAAAACAATTTTAGAAATTCAGAATTTAAAATGTGGAGGTTGTGGGAATACCATCATTAACAAATTATCTCATTTAGAACACATCATAGATGTTTCTATTGATGTTAATAATAGCGCTGTTATCATAGAAAGTGATAATGAAGATGTTATTATAAAAGTAAAATCTCTATTAAAAACAATAGGCTATCCCGTCATAGGAGAAAAAAATGCATTAACCACAAAAGCTAAATCTTTTGTAAGTTGTGCCATTGGTAGAATTAATAAATAGTCTTTAAAAGAAGTTCTAGTAAACGATCTCAATGCAATCATACGAGGCATTCAATAGGGAATATTTTTTTAAAATCTCAAGTAAGCTTCGAGGTATTAAACCTAAAGATCCCACTAAAAAATGGGATTAGTTCAACTATCCATTTTGAAAACATTGCTTCGCAACTTTTCAAATAAAGTTTCACTAATAAATTATTAAGATCTTTTATACAATTTCCGCACTTAGTCCAGCTTCTAAAAGCATAGTGCATTTAGGTTTTAAATCGTCAAGCAATCCTGTTTTAACAGTACACTTCCCGTTGTGATGCACAATTATAGAACATTGCTCTGCTTGTTCTGGCGTATGCTCGCAGGCATAAATTAGCGTTTCTATAACATGATCGAATGTATTAACTTCATCATTAAACAATACAATTTCATTTTGAGCTAACACCTCTTCTTGTAGTAGTAATTCTTCTAATGTTTTTTCTCTTGTACTCATAATTTAATTTGTTAGAATTTGGGGTTAGACCAACATATTTTTTTCTAAACCAACATATTTTTTTCTAATTTAAATACTAATTTAAAAATTTTAATGATACCCAATTGTTTCTTTCCAATTTTTCTTCAAATTTTAACACATATTTTTCGCATTCAGCTTGAATAATTGGAATATCAGTATTGTAAAACCCGCTTAAAAACAGTAACCCATTTTTATTTAAACATGATATGTAGGTTTTCATATCTTGTAATAAAATATTACGATTAATATTCGCAATAATAATATCATACTTTTTATCTTTTAAAACGGAAGCATCTCCTTCTATAACGGAAATATGTTTAGAATTATTACGTTCAACATTTTCCAAACTATTTAAATAGCACCAATTATCGTAATCTACGGCATCAAGAGGTTTCGCTCCTTTTATTTCTGCTAAAATAGCCAAAACACCAGTCCCGCATCCCATATCTAAAACCGACTTTCCTTTAAAATCATTTTTTAAAATATGTTGAATCATCATGTGAGTTGTTTCATGATGTCCTGTACCAAAACTCATTTTTGGTTCGATTATAATATCGTATTTAGTATTTGGTTTTTCGTGAAATGGTGCGCGTACAGAACAAACATCATCAACGATAATGGGATTAAAATTTTTCTCCCATTCTTCATTCCAGTTCGTTTGTTCTATTTCGTTGAATTCAAAAGTAATCTCAAACTCATCCGAATCTAAGATTTGTATATCATTTAAAATATCAGCATTCCATTCTTCCTTTTGAATATAAGCGGTAACGCCTTGTTCTGTTTCTACAAAACTTTCGAAACCGGCATAACCAAGTTCGGCTATTAAAATTTCGCCCGCTGGTTGTAATGGTTGTACTTTAAACTCGTAACCTATATATATGATGTTTGACATAGTCCTTTTTTCGACTACAAAGATAATGGTAAATGCTATAACAATTGTTTTTCAATAACAATTTTAATAAACGGTTATTTGAATATAATAACTAAAAAGACCTGTTAAATTTAAAACTTAACAGGTCTTTTTATAATTGTACTTAGTCCCACGTTAGGGATTGAGCGATTGTTGGAGCTCCTCGCAGAGAGCCCTTCGACTACGCTCAGGATAAACTTCCGTGAAAGCCAGACCCTTTTCGGGTAACGCCCAAAATATTGTTTACTTAAAACGCATTTATTATAGCGAAAAAGTCTTCTGCGTTAAGTGCAGCACCTCCAATTAAACCACCATCTACATCTGGCTTAGAGAAAATTTCTTTTGCATTTGCAGGTTTGCAACTTCCGCCGTATAAAATAGACACACTATTAGCCACATCGCTACCATATTTAGTTGCTAATGTTTTTCTAATAAATGCATGCATATCTTGTGCTTGCTCTGGACTTGCAGTTTCTCCTGTACCAATTGCCCAAACTGGCTCGTATGCCAATACTATATTTTTAAAAGCATCGGCTTCTAAATGAAATAAAGCATTACTTATTTGACTTTCTACAACAGCTTCTTGATTCTCTGATTTTCTGTCGGCTAATACTTCTCCAAAACAGAATATAATCTCCATTTTATTTGCTAAAGCTGCATCTACTTTTTTTGTTAATAGCGCATCATCCTCACCAAAATATTCTCTACGTTCTGAATGCCCTAAAATAACTGTTTTAACGTCTATAGATTTTAACATTTTTGGAGATATTTCTCCTGTATACGCTCCATTTTCTGCAAAATGCATATTCTGAGCAGCTACTTTTACTTTAGATTTTCTAGTTGATTTAGCTATACGTTCTAAATTTACAAATGTTGGAGCTATTATAACCTTTGTTCCTTTTACTTTGTTCTTTCTAACTAATTTCGCAACTTGTTTTGCCAGCTTTTTAGAGGCTGATAAATCATTGTTCATTTTCCAGTTTCCGGCTACGATATTTTTTCTCATAATGTTGTTTTAACCTCTAAAAAAGAGAGGAATATATTTATTTATAAATTAATTGTTTCAGCTTTGAAATGCAAAAATAGTTATTTTTTTAATGCTTCTATTAACTTATTGTCATCAGCTTCAATAACATCAAATACAACGATTTCGCCAGCTTTATTTATTACCATATATCTAGGAATCCAGCTAATATTTGCAAAATCTGCAAAATCGCATTTCTTTCCATTAGGCATATAGTAGTGATTCCCTACAACATCATACTTTTTTATACCGCGTTTCCATGCATCTTTCCCTCTATCTAAAGATAAAAACACATAAGATACCTCTTTAAATTCTGCTTGTAACGCTTTTACTTTGGGCATGCCCTGAATACAATCGCCACACCAAGATGCCCAAATATCTATTACAATAGTTTTCCCTTTATGGGCATCTAAAATACTTTGGAAGGTTACTGACTTACCTTCTAAGTTTAGAAACGTATCATTTAACGCTTCCGCGGAAAATTGCTTAGGATCGTCTTTACAACTTAAAAAGCTTATTAATAGGATTATTATGTATTTCATTTTATTCATGATTTTATTGTTTTATTATAGGTTTTCGCTTCCGCGGATACAATGAGGCTGTATAAAAAATTATTCCAACTTTACTTTTGGATCTAACCAAACATAAATTAAGTCGACAAAAATATTTATAATTACAAAAAGTGTTGCAATTACTAATACCGCTCCCATAATTACTGGTAAATCTAAAGTATTTAGAGCATTTACTATTTCCTTTCCAAGCCCATTCCATCCAAAAATGTATTCTACAAATACGGCACCAGCCAACATAGATGCAAACCATCCAGAAATTGCTGTTACCACAGGATTTAACGCGTTTTTTATAGCGTGTTTCCTTATTATTTGAAATTCACTCAGGCCCTTTGCACGCGCTGTTCTTATATAGTCTTGGTTAAAAACTTCTAACAACGAATTACGCATCAATTGAATAACTACGGCCAACGGACGAATACCTAAAACTACTGCTGGTAGTATTAAGTTTTTCCATTTTATGTGCATAGATTCCCCAAAATCATCTAATTCATAAAGACTTCCTGTCATTTCTAAATTTGTGTATTTATGCAATACAAACCCGAAAAACCAAGCAAATAAAATAGCACTAAAAAACGAAGGTACACTCATACCCAACGTGCTAAATATTTGAATACTTTTGTCTATCCACCTGTCCTTATGCAATGCCGAAACAATACCAAACATAACGCCTAAAATCATGGCGATTATAATAGCCGAAATTGCTAATACAAAAGTGTTTGGCAACGTTTCGGCTAAAACCTGACTAACCTTTTTTCCTTGCTTAGTAAACGATTCTCGTAAATAAGGTAATTTTAAAACCGTAGTGGTATTTCCGATTGTGAATACTTTTAAGGCATTATACTTACCGTCTCTTAAAAAGGTGTAATCGTCTTCGGAATTTGAATGAAACGAAATAGGTAACAAATCGTTTATATAATATAAATACTGTGTTTTTAAAGGCTTATCGAATCCATATTTCTGCTTAACTGTTTGCACTTGTTCGGCGGTTTGGTTTTGTCCCAACATCATTTTTGCAGGATCACCAGGCAACACATTAAATAATAAAAAGATAACGGTTACCACTCCAAATAATGTGAGTAATGCGTAACCTATTTTATTTAGTAAGTAGTTTATCAGTTGTTAGATTGTTAGATTGTTAGATTGTTAGATTGTTAGATTGTTAGATTGTTAGATTGTTAGATTGTTAGATTGTTAGAAGCTACAATTTTATAATTTAAACGTTATTCTTTTTGCAATTTAACCTTAATAAAACCTGTATAATTTGAGTTATTCACTTTATTTATTGAATCTAAAATACTTCGATCTTTTAAAACAAAATCTTCCTCCAAATTTTCTCGTTCGAACTTTAGCCCCTTAATATCTTCTTCTTTTAAATATTCTCCATCCATCAAATATAAAACACCATCGCTTTTTACTTCTTCGATTTTCCGTTTAACCTTAGGCAGTTCTAAATGATCTAAATCATTATAATGTACTTTTTGCTTAATGGTACCTTTATCCATTTCTAAAACCCCTGGATTAGCACGTACTATCGTTTTTAGTGCTTTTTCATCACATAAATAGAAATCAAAGTCTAAATTGTAAGCGTCTTTAATGCGTTGTTTAGATTCGGCTCCAGAAGCTGTTAACCCAATAATTTTGTAACCGTTTCTTTGCGCCTCATCTTGTAACCCTTTTAATTTTAAAGCGCCCTGACTTTCAATCTTATCTAAATTATACGAAACAACAACAATTAAGTTTTCTTCATTTAAAAAATATTCTGTTAAATCTTCATCATCACCTTCAATAGAGAAATCGTAAATGGGAGGTTGATAACCTTCTTTAATCATCTTACTATCTACACTTACAAAATCGCCTTCAACAGACGGATAAGAACCATCTGTAGTAATCGTTTGTTCTTCACCATTTACATTAAACTTCCAGTAAAATTCTTGAATAGGTTTTTGTGCATCTTCAGGAGTACTCATGCCTTCTTGAATATTTGCTCCTATTTTATACGCCCTAAAATCTTTTGATGGTAAATGCATTAACACATGGTAGCCAAACCACAAACTAAATACAAAGCTTAATAAAGCCAAAATGGTCGTTTGCAATTTCCCGAATACGGGTTTTATATGTTTTAAACCAATAACTAAGGCTAATATGAAAACCAATAATACTAAATCTTTAGTAAAGCTTTCCCAAGGTGTTAGTTTTAAGGCGTCTCCAAAGCAACCGCAGTCTTTTACTTTATCGAAAAATGCCGAATAAAAGGTTAAAAATGTAAAAAATACAATCATTGCTAATAAGCTAAAAATTGTAAATTTCGGTTTATATCCAATAAGTAAAAACACACCTAAAACGACTTCGAACACGACAACTAAAACCGAAATCATTAAAGCGTAAGGTTCTAAAAACGGAATATTTAAAACATCTGGACTAAAATATTCTTGTAGTTTATACGAAAAACCCAATGGGTCATTTAATTTTATTAATCCAGAAATAATGAATAAAACGCCGACAAATATTCTACTTAATGCTACTAGTACTTTCATAAATTTATTTCTTTAAAATTCCCAAAAAAAAACAAAAACTAAATTCCAAAAAACGCCAACTCTGAAATTATTTAAGTTTATTGATTATTGCAGAAAGAATTCTTCTTATTTCATTAACTTCTTTTATTAAGCCTTGTATTCTTTCTGATTCACTTTCTTTAGCTTCTTTTCTTGAGATTTTTATTCTATATTTTAAATCTTTATCTCCTAACTTTTCATTTCCTTCAATATAATTGGCTCCGACAGAACCCGAAGACCTAACAATCCTCTATATTAGAAATTGTTTTTTTTAAATCCTTAACTAAAAAACGACAGTCCCGAGCAAACTCATAAGTCCGCTGTTCTAAATTAAATGTTTTCTTTTCGGTCAACAATTTTTGGAGTTTAGTTTTTGTTTTTTTGACTTTTATTCATTAAGGTGAATCATCGCAAACACCGCATAATTAATCATATCTTGATAATTAGCATCAATGCCTTCGCTTACTAATGTTTTCCCTTTGTTATCTTCAATTTGCTTGACACGTAATAATTTTTGTAAAATTAAATCGGTTAAGCTACTTACCCGCATATCTCTCCAAGCTTCTCCGTAATCATGATTTTTATCTTCCATCAATTGTTTGGTGATAGTCACTTGCTTTTCAAACAATGCTGTTGCTTCTTCTGTCGATAAATCAGGTTGTTCAACCACACCTTTTTCTAACTGGATTAAAGCCATTACCGAATAGTTTATAATACCAATAAATTCACTTATCTCGCCTTCATCAACCTTTCTAACGTCATTTTGCTGTAAACCTCTAATACGCTGTGCTTTTATAAAAATTTGATCTGTTAACGACGGTAAACGTAATATTCTCCATGCACTTCCGTAATCAGACATTTTTTTAGTAAATAAGCTTTTACATGTGTTTATTACAGCATCGTATTGTTTTGAAGTATCTTGCATAAATGATGAACTAATTTTGATTTTTCTATTTCCTAAAAAACGGCTAAAATTCATTCATATTTTGTTGCTTTTTTTAGGCATAGTTATACTATGCTTTTCAAAAAGGGTCTCATCTAAATAAATTTTATCTCATTTTCGGTTAAAAACAAAAATCAAGATGAGTTCAATATGAATTTTGCGTAAATTTCGCTTAAATAGTTTAAAGTTCAAAACCTGATGTATAAACTTTAATATTTAATGTATAAATGTTGCTACTAATACTCAAATAATTAATTTTACAGCATTTTAATGGTTGTGAAAAACTATTAAAACTTAATATTCAATAGAAAACAGAGACATTATCTCAAAATAATCGTGAATTAGGGACTAAAAAACTATGACCATAAATTGTAAAAAACAACTCATTGATTTATCGTCTCCAAAAGTGATGGGAATCTTAAATATTACGCCAGATTCGTTTTACGATGGCGGTGCGCATAAAAATGAAAAAGACATTTTAAAGCATGTTGATTTAATGCTTAAAGCAGGGGCAACTTTTATTGATATTGGCGCATACAGTTCGCGCCCCAATGCTGAACATGTTAGTGAAGACACGGAGCTAAAACGTATTTTACCTATCGTGAATGCTGTTTTAAAAGAATTTCCTGAAGCATTAATTTCTATAGATACTTTTAGAGGTGAGGTTGCTAAACAAACCATTGCCGCTGGTGCAGCTTTGATTAATGATATTTCGGCAGGAAAATTAGATGATACTATGCTACCAACTGTTGCTAGTTTACATGTGCCTTATATTATGATGCATATGCGCGGAACGCCACAAACCATGCAACAACAAACCAATTATAATGATTTAACCAAAGACATTATTTTTTATTTTTCTGAACGTATTGCCCAAGCTAAAAAACTAGGTATTATTGACATGATTATTGATCCTGGGTTTGGATTCGCAAAAACTTTAGAGCAAAATTACACGCTATTAAATGAATTGGAATTATTTAGAATGCTAGATAAACCTATACTTGCAGGTGTTTCAAGAAAATCTATGATTTATAAAAAACTAAATACTTCGGCAAAGGAAGCTCTAAATGGCACTTCGGTTTTAAATACGGTAGCTTTACAAAAAGGTGCTTCTATTTTACGCGTTCACGATGTAAAGGAAGCCATGGAATGTGTTAGATTAGTTGAAGCGTTGGGTTAGATTGTTAGATTGTTAGATTGTTAGATTGTTAGATTGTTAGATTGTTAGATTGTTAGATTGTTAGATTGTTAGATTGTTAGATTGTTAGATTGTTAGATTGTTAGATTGTTAGATTGTTAGATTGTTAGAAACTATGAAAACCATATTATATAGCTTTGTTTTTGCTTTTTTATTTTCCTGCGGAAATGAAAAAACAGTATTGCTTCCAGAAATTAATCATTCAGAGATTACCGAAATACAAGATGTTTCAGCAGGGTATTTATTTTATAATGAAACTGAAAAAGATAGTGTTGAGTTGAATCGAAAAAACTTGATTAGCACCACCAATTGGTTGATTAATGTAGATAAACGCTTAACATTAAAACAAGTTATTCCACATATAAAATATTTGCAAGAAAAAAAGCAAAACTCTAGCCATAAAAATAAGGACGCTAAAAACTACTTTACTTGTAATGACACGAGTAGAAAGGATTTAGGTTTTATTGAGTTTACATCAATTAATTACCATAAAGAAAAGCCTAAATTTATTCCTTTAAACACTTCAGATCTAAACTATTCACCAAATGTAACATCTATACATTTTGATTTGAATAAAAATATTTCAATCACAAATAGAAATCGGATCAAATTCGATTTTGAAGTAAACAAAAAAAAATTACTAAATGAATTAAAACAAATTGACTCCATTAAAGGAAGAATAATTCTCTTTTTCTCAAATGATATTCTTTTTCAAGATTATATAAACTATAAATATTTACTTTCAAAAAATGATTTTAAACATTTAACAATATCACCTGAAGAGTATTTATTTAATTAACCATATTTCACTAAATTTACAAAAACACATCGCCTTTGGAGATTTTCAATAACATATTAGACTTAAAACTCATTGATTATATTGATGTTTTTCTTGTGGCACTTCTTCTTTACTATATATACAAATTGGTAAAAGGCACGGTTGCCATTAATATTTTTATAGGAATTATTATTATCTATTTGGTTTGGAAACTTACTGAGTTTCTTAATATGGAACTGCTAACCGGTATTTTTGGTGGTTTTATGAAAGTGGGTATTATTGCGCTAATTGTCGTATTTCAACCAGAAATAAGAAAATTTTTATTGATGGTAGGTTCTACCAACTTCAATAGACGACGCAAGTTTTTTCAGCAATTTAATTTCTTAAAAGGAGATATTACGGAAGACAATACAGATATTGCTTCGATTATTTCCGCATGTAATAAAATGTCTATGTCAAAAACGGGTGCTTTAATTGTATTGGAGCGTAATAACAATCTAGATTTTTTAGCATCGTCTGGTGATGAAATGAATATAAAAGTCACACAGCCTATTATAGAAAGTATCTTTTTTAAAAATAGTCCATTGCACGATGGCGCCATTATTATTAGCGATAATATAGTAAAAGCGACGCGTGTTATTCTTCCTGTAAATAACGAAAAGAACATTCCGCAACGTTTTGGTTTACGCCATAGGGCTGCTATTGGTATTACGGAAAAAACCGATGCTGTAGCACTTGCTGTTAGTGAAGAAACGGGACATATTTCTTATTTTAAAGATGGTGAATTTGTTGTATTTGAAGACACTACCGAGTTAGCAACAATCATTAAAACCGATTTAAATTAATGACGTGTAAAAATTGTGATACACTTTTAACTTCTAGCAGTGATTTTTGCAATAGTTGTGGTGCAAAAGTGATTAGAAATAGATTAACTATAAAAAATTTATTTCAATACATTGGTGAAACATTTTTAAATTACGATAATAAATTCTTAAGAACATTTATCCATCTATTTACTAAACCAGAATTTGTAATCACCAATTTTATTAACGGCACCAGAAAAAAACATATTAGTGTTATTCAATATTTTGCCATATCGTTAACATTAGTTGGTATTCAAGTATTTTTAATGAATACTTTTTTTAAGGGTCAAATAAACGAAAGCATGTCATATATTGACGCTTTTAATAATAACCTACCAAATCAAAACGACAACCCATTTAAAGATATAGGGTTTGAAAAATTTAATAATTATCAGAATATCATTTACATTTTAACGATTCCTTTTATTTCATTTTCCACTTGGATATCCTATCGAATTATTGGAGATAAACGTTTTAATTTCACAGAACATACGGTAATCAATCTTTATTATTCTTCTCAAGTAATAATTATAACTGCCGTTATTAGTATCATTCTACTGTTTTTTAATATTAGTTATTTATTAATCTCTTCTGTAATTAGCGGCCTAAGTTTAGTATATCTTTTTTATATACTAAAACGTGTTTTTTCTAATACTATGTTGGAATCTTTCTCTAGATTTTTATTAGTCTTAATATCATTAGCTGTAGTATGTCTTATAATATTTATTATAGGCGTTATAGCTGTTATTATTTATCTTAAATTCATTAAGTAAAGATTGTATCCCTTTTAACAATAAGTATCTTAAGCCACATCTTCTTTTAAAAACTGTACTTCGTAAAGGTTTTTGTAATACCCGTTTTCAATTTGAAGTAATTCTTGATGTGTCCCTTGCTCTACAATATTACCAGTATCCATCACAATAATCTTATCTGCTTTTTTAATGGTTGCTAGTCTGTGAGCAATAACAATAGAGGTTCTACCTTTTGTTATTTTATCTGTTGCATTTTGAATGAGTTGTTCGGAATACGAATCGACCGAAGATGTGGCTTCATCTAAAACTAAAATACTCGGATTTGTTACATACGCCCTTAAAAACGAAATAAGTTGACGTTGACCTGATGATAACATCACACCACGTTCTTTTACATTGTAACAATACCCATTTGGCAAGCTTGTTATAAAATCGTGGACACCAATATCTTTTGCGGCTTGCTCAACGACTGCCTCAGTAATTTCTGGGTTATTGAGTGTAATATTATTTAAAATAGTATCAGCAAATAAAAAGACATCTTGTAATACTACTGCTATTTGACTTCTTAAAGAATGCAATGTCACATCTTTAATATCTACATTATCAATAGAAATAACGCCCGATTTTATTTCATAAAAACGATTCAATAAATTAATTATTGTTGATTTCCCTGCACCTGTTGCTCCAACAATAGCAACTGTTTCGCCTGCTTTCACATTGAAAGAAATGCCTTTTAAAACGGTTTCGTCTTCTACATAACTAAAGTGCACGTCATTAAAATCAATATCACCTTTAAAAGAATCGGCTATATGTGTTCCTGTATCATCAATTTGCGATGTGGTATCAATAACTTTAAACACTCTGTTGGCTGCCACCATACCCATTTGTAAGGCATTAAACTTATCTGCTATTTGACGTAATGGTCTAAATAATTTTGGGATAAACATAACGAAAGCAAATAATACACCTTGAGTTGCTGTACCATCTACTACTGAAGATAAACCACCATACCAAACCACTAAACCTATGGTTATTGATGAAGATAATTCGGCTATTGGAAAAAAGATAGAGTTATACCAAATGGTTTTTAACCATCCTTTTTTATGTCGGTCGTTAATGGCTTTAAAATTCTCATTTTCGATATCCTCACGAGCAAATAACTGTAATATTTTCATGCCCGTTAAACGCTCTTGCACGAAAGAATTTAAATTAGAGACCTCGTTACGAACTTCTTCGAAAGCTATTTTCATATACTTCTGAAACACTTTGGTAGCGTACAAGACTACGGGTAACATAGCGAAAACGATTAAACTTAATTTCCAGTTCATAGCAATCATAACACCTGATACGACAATCATGGTTAAGAAATCGCGAAAAATCATAAACAAGCCTTGTCCAAAAATATCGGCAATACGTTCCATATCTGTAACTGAACGGGTTATAAGCACGCCAACGGAAGAACTATCATAATACTTCATTTTAAAACGAAGCAAATGATTGAATAATTTTATTCGAATATCTTTTACAACGTTTTGCCCCAACCAGCCTGAATAATAAATAAAAACAAGCTGAAAAAAAAACTCTGCCAACAAAATACCAATCATTAAAATGATGAAGAACAAAAAGCCTTCGCTCGTTTTCGTTGTTAAATTAATATCGATGGCTTGTTGCAATAAATAAGGTGTGGTAACGCCTAAAATTGCAATTAAAATAACAGATGCAAATACACCCGAAAAAACAATTTTATAGGGTTTAATAAATTGGAAAAGACGTTTAAATAATCTGACGTCAAATAATTGTTCTTTCTTATTACTCATTTATAGTTTTATATCTTTTGGATATTCAATTTTAGTTAAATAAAGAGCATGTGCTGGTACAGAAAACCCCGCTTCGCTCCTATTTTTAGATTTTATAATACGATGCAACTCTTCAACTTCAATTTTACCAATTCCAATATTAATAATGGTTCCTACAATGGCTCTCACCATATTTCGTAAAAATCGATTGGCTTTTATCACAAAATGAAGCTCATCGTTTTCATAAAACCATTCGGCTTTCATAACATCACAATTATACGTTTTCACATCGGTATTCGTTTTCGAAAAGCATTGAAAATCTTTATATTCAAATAAAATTTTTGCAGCTTCATTCATTTTATCAATGTCTAGCTTTTGTTTTACAAAAAACACATGATCTGACGTAAATACATTTTTAGTCAACGCTATTCGGTATAAATATTCTCGACTTATAGCGTTGAATCTGGTATGCGCTTCATCGTTAACCTTAAAAACAAGACTAATAGCAATGTCTTTTGGTAAAAAAGAATTCAGCTTGTAAACGATATTACTATCATCTAAATCTACAGCTGTATCAAAATGCGCATACATTTCTGTAGCATGTACACCTGTATCTGTTCTGCCCGCTCCCATTATAGAAACGGTTTCATTTAAAAGTGTAGATAGTGCTTTTTCTATAACTTCTTGTACTGAAATAGCATCGGGCTGAATTTGCCAACCGTGATATGCACCACCATTATATGAAAGTTTTATAAAATATCGCAAGCTATTTCTATACTTTTGTTTAAAGAACAAATATAGACAGATTTGTTGTGCTTCTGAAGTTAGGATTCTTAATTATATATTAATATTTTAACAGAAACATACAATTTATCTATTCTGAAATAAGAAAACCTAAATGACGAAAATATTATTACTCTCGGATACGCACAGCTATATAGACGACGCTATTCTAAAACATGTGAAGCAAGCTGATGAAGTATGGCATGCAGGAGATATTGGAGACTTAAAGGTTACTGATGCTATTAAAGCTTTAAAACCCTTAAAAGGTGTTTATGGTAATATTGACGACTCTAAAGTAAGATTAGAGTTTCCTGAGAACAATAGATTTACGTGTGAAGGTGTTGATGTTTGGATAACGCATATTGGTGGTTATCCAAAGGCTTACAATATTAGGGTGCGTGAAGAAATAAGAGCCAACCCGCCACGGTTATTTATTTGTGGGCATTCGCATATTTTAAAGGTGATGCCTGATAAAAAGTTAAATTTATTACATATGAATCCGGGAGCTGTAGGTAAACATGGGTTTCATAAGGTACGTACGATGCTTCGTTTTACTATTGATGGTAAAAAGATTGATAATCTTGAGGTTATTGAATTTCCTGTTAGGCATCCATAAGTCTCAAATAAAATTCCAAAAGCCAAAAAACTAAGCTCCAAAAACCAACAGCTAGTAACCAATAACCAAAATACTTCGAATACTAAATTGACAAATTCCATATTCATTGATCTTTCACTCCTGAAATCGAGATGAATCTTATGAATAATTGTAAATTTGCAGCCATTAAAAAATAATATTTATGAGTCAAGTAAAAGAAAATGATACGGTAAAAGTTCATTACACAGGTAAATTAGGTAATGGTGAAGTTTTTGATAGCTCTGTAGACAGAGAGCCGTTGGAGGTAACTCTAGGTCAAGGTATGCTTATTCCTGGTTTTGAAAAAGGTATCATGGCTATGGAATTAAACGAGAAAAAAACAATTAATATTCCTGTTGCAGAGGCTTATGGCGATGTGCAACAAGAATTGTTATACGAAGTGAAAAAAGAACAACTTCCGCAAGATATGGCTCCTGAAGTAGGTATGGGACTCGCTTCTAAAGGCGCTGATGGAAAAGAAATACAATTTCGTATTGCCGAAGTTAAAGAAGATTCTATTGTTGTTGATGGTAATCATCCATTAGCAGGTCATGATTTAATTTTTGAATTAGAACTTGTTGAAATAAAATAGTTATTCGTTTTAGCGAATATTTAAAAGTCTGAATTTGTTTTTAGGCTTTTTTTGTGGGTGAATGTTACACAGAGGCTCGCTGAGTTTTCGCAGAGATGCACTGAGAAAAAAATGGAAATTAAAACTTAGCGGATGGGTGTTTTAGGTTTTAATGTTTTGACACGGATTACACAGATTTTCACAAATTTGAGCTGCATTTTGGATTTCTTCTAGTTATTGTTTTTCAGCTCTTGGCTTTACTATAGAGGGATGAATTCTGATTTTTTATCGATTTTTTTAATCTGTTACAGATTAGTACATCACTTGATTTTGTCAGAAAAAATGCTGTACTTCGTTTAAGTTTGAATATAAAATATTGAAACGATTTGATGTTCTTAATAAGTTGTACACAATACGAAAAATGAAAAAAGGATTAATAATTATAGGTTCAATTGGAATATTATATTTTTTTCTTGCATATGCATTACCATATATAGTATCTATTCCTCTTGCGTATTATAACTCTAATAAAAATTGGACTGAGTTCCAAAAGGAACCTGTCGAAACTAAACTTAATAAAATCGTCCTTGATAGTATTGGAGGATTTCCATTTCCAATTGGCTCTGTATCTGATTATGAAAATATATTTACAGAAAATCAAACAAAAAGTTTAACTGACAAGATTTTAGAATACGAACAAAAAACGACACGAGAAATTGCAATTGTCTCCATAAAATCAATTGAGCCTTATGATAATATTTCTAAATACGCCACTGACTTATCAAACGAATGGGGAATTGGAAAAACGAAAAAAGATAACGGTCTTTTAATTTTATTTAGTAAATCTCTTCGAAAAATAAGAATTTCAACTGGACATGGAACTGAAAAAATATTGACTGATGAAATCTGTAAGAAAGTAATTGACCAAACTATTATTCCAGAATTAAAAAATGGAAACTATTATAGCGGAATTGAAAAAGGATTAGCTGAACTAATTGTAAAATGGAAATAAAAAGCACTGTTTACAACAAGTTGTATAAAAACAACACTTAGTTTAGTGTTAAATCAAAGGTTAGTACGCTTTTGCTAACTTCTGATTTTCCTTCGGAAAATCCTCGCATATAAAACCTCACTATTTATACGAACCATTAAAAAAAAACCTCCAAAAACAAAACGGTTTTCAATTAAAAAACAGAGTCAGTAGATAGGTGCGTTAGAGATTGAGGCATTTGTTGAAGCTCTTTTTGGGTTGTTGCACCTATGCAACACAAAAAAGCGACTGCCGAAAGCTCGCCCCCTTTTCGGGGAAACGCCATAATTAGCTTTATGACTACGCCTTTTATATAATGTAAAATTATACCTATATATATATTGTATGTATCTGTTTATACTAGTATCTTTGTAAACTGAATTTAATTTGTTTTAATGATACATATTACTTTACCAGATGGCACTGTAAAAACGTTTGATGAAAACGTTACGCCAATGGATGTTGCGAAGAGCATTAGTGAGGGGTTTGCAAGAAACGTGATTTCGGCGAACTTTAATGGTACAACCGTGGAAACGACGACGCCACTTACCACCGATGGTTCTTTGGTTTTATACACATGGAAAAATGATGAAGGAAAGACTGCTTTTTGGCACTCGAGTGCACACGTTTTAGCTCAGGCTATTGAGGAATTATATAGTGGTGTAAAACTTACTATTGGTCCGGCGATTGAAAATGGTTTTTATTATGATGTAGATTTTGGAGATCATGTTGTGTCTGATAAAGACTTTAAATCTATTGAAACTAAAATGATAGAGATTGCTCGTGGTAAACATGAGTTTAATTTAAGAGCGGTTTCTAAGGCTGATGCTTTGGCTTTATATAAGGATAACCAATTTAAGACTGAGTTGATTGAAAACTTAGAGGATGGCACGATTACGTTTTGCGATCATTCTACGTTTACAGATTTATGTCGTGGTGGTCATATACCTAATACGGGTATTATTAAGGCTGTTAAAATTTTAAGTGTAGCTGGCGCATATTGGAGAGGTGATGAAACGAAGCCACAATTAACTAGAGTTTACGGCGTATCGTTTCCTAAACAAAAGGAACTTACTGAATATTTAGCTTTACTTGAAGAGGCTAAAAAACGTGATCATAGAAAACTGGGTAAAGAGCTTGAGCTTTTTACGTTTTCGAAAAGAGTGGGACAAGGTTTACCTTTATGGTTACCTAAAGGTGCTGCTTTACGCGAACGTTTAGAGAACTTTTTAAAAGCTGCACAGAAAAAAGCGGGTTACGAAATGGTCGTTACACCACATATTGGGCAAAAGGAACTTTATGAAACTTCTGGGCATTATGCTAAATATGGTGCTGATAGTTTTCAGCCTATACAAACTCCTAAGGATAATGAGGAATTTTTATTGAAACCCATGAACTGTCCGCATCACTGCGAAATTTACAGTAGCAGCCAATGGTCTTACAAAGATTTACCTAAGCGTTATGCTGAGTTTGGTACAGTTTATAGATACGAACAAAGTGGCGAATTACATGGTTTAACTCGTGTTAGAGGTTTTACTCAAGATGATGCGCACTTATTTTGTATGCCGGAACAATTAGACCAAGAGTTTAAAGATGTTATAGATTTAGTCCTTTATGTTTTTGGTTCTTTAGGATTCGAAAACTTTACTGCACAGGTTTCTGTAAGGGATCCTGAAAATCCAGACAAATATATTGGTGATGTTGCAAACTGGGAAAAAGCAGAACAAGCGATTATTAATGCTGCTACTGATAAAGGTTTAGATTTTGTTATTGAAACTGGCGAAGCTGCATTTTATGGTCCTAAGTTAGATTTCATGGTAAAAGATGCCCTTGGTAGAAAATGGCAATTGGGTACTATACAGGTAGATTACAACTTACCAGAACGTTTCGAGTTAACGTATAAAGGTAGTGATAATGAAGAACATAGACCTGTAATGATACATCGTGCACCGTTTGGTAGTATTGAACGTTTTATAGCCATTTTAATAGAACATACGGGAGGTAATTTCCCGATTTGGTTAATGCCAAAACAAGTTATTATACTATCTCTTAGCGAGAAATATGAAAAATACGGTGAAAAAGTTTTAAATTCGCTAGAAAATAACGAAATTCGCGCCCTTGTAGATAACAGAAGTGAAACTATGGGTAAAAAGATTCGGGAAGCCGAAATGCAAAAATACCCTTTCATGATTGTTATTGGCGAGAATGAAGAAAAAGAAAACAAAATAACTGTGCGTAAGCATGGCGGTGAAGATTTAGGGATGATTTCAATTGAAGACTTCTCTGAAATTATTAAAGAAGAAATAAGCAAAACGTTAAAAACGTTTTAAAATAAGTTTAACTTAAAAAGATAAGGCCATAGCAATTCGTAGAAGACAGCAACCTAGAAGGGTTTCGCAAGAGGACAAACACAAAATTAACTCTAAAATTACAGCTCAACAAGTGCGTCTTGTTGGAGACAACGTAGAGGTTGGTATTTATACCAAAGGAGATGCTATGCGAATAGCTGACGCTCAAGGATTTGATCTTGTAGAGATTTCTCCTAATGCTGATCCTCCAGTTTGTAAGGTTATGGATTATAAAAAGTTTCTTTACGAACAAAAGAAACGTGATAAAGCCATAAAATCTAAAGCTACTAAAGTTATTGTAAAAGAGATTCGTTTTGGTCCACAGACTGATGATCACGATTATCAATTTAAAAAGAAGCATGCAGAAAAGTTCTTAAAAGAGGGTGCGAAGCTTAAAGCTTTTGTATTCTTTAAAGGGCGTTCTATTATCTTTAAAGAGCAAGGACAAATATTATTATTACGTTTAGCACAAGACTTAGAAGAGTTTGGTAAAGTAGAACAGATGCCAAGACTTGAAGGTAAACGTATGACGATGTTTATTTCACCAAAAAAGTAATTAAATATATCTTATATAAAATAAGATGCTGAAATACATTCAGCAAAACGTAATTAAGCGAAATAATTAAAACTAGGAAAAGAAAATGCCTAAAATGAAAACTAAATCTAGTGCTAAAAAGCGATTTAAGCTTACTGGTACTGGTAAATTAAAAAGAAAGCACGCGTTTAAAAGTCACATCTTAACAAAGAAGTCTAAAAAACGTAAGCTAGCTCTGCGCCATGATACATTAGTACATAAAGCAGACGAAAATAACATTAAAACAATGTTACGTTTAAAGTAATATTATTTTAATCGGTTAAATAAATTATAAACCCTGGAGTTAGGCTCATTAAAAAAAGTGTCGATTAATTGACCGCCTACTACAAAAAACATTTAAAATTATGCCAAGATCAGTAAATTCTGTAGCCAAAAGAGCCAGAAGAAAAAAGGTACTAAAACAAGCTAAAGGTTACTTTGGACGTCGTAAAAACGTTTGGACAGTAGCAAAAAATGCGGTTGATAAAGCGATGCAATACTCGTACAGAGACCGTAGAAATAAGAAAAGAACATTCCGTGCTTTATGGATTACGCGTATTAACGCTGGAGCCAGAGAATACGGTTTATCTTATTCTCAATTTATAGGGAAATTAAAAGCTAATAATATCGAATTAAACCGTAAGG
Organism: Algibacter sp.; assembly: GCA_039985655.1. Classification (GTDB taxonomy): domain Bacteria; phylum Bacteroidota; class Bacteroidia; order Flavobacteriales; family Flavobacteriaceae; genus Postechiella. Next base: position 379,366 of record JBDWSF010000014.1, read on the forward strand.
TTTTAGCCGATTTAGCTATGAACAACCCTGAGGCTTTTAAAGCTGTAGTAAATAAAGTAAAATAAGGCACTTCGCCTATTGTAAAACATATTATTCGCTTAATAATAGAAAAATCCGATTCGAAAGAGTCGGATTTTTTTGTTTAAATTTTTGACGTTACCACAAGGGTCAGGCTTTCCATTACAATCCTTAACGCACCACCCGCTATGGCTTAGTCTTTATCATAAATTAGAGGCTATACGCCAAAAGCTGTAACAACAATATTACGAGTCCCGCCATAATCTCTATGTTCACATAAATAAATACCCTGCCAAATTCCTAAATTTAGTTTCCCATCAGTTATCGGTATTTGTACAGATGTACCAAGTAACGAAGCTTTAATATGTGCAGGCATATCATCTGAACCTTCGTAGGTATGTTTATAGTATGGTGCGTTTTCTGGAACCATTTTATTAAAATGACTTTCAAAATCGCCTCGTACTGTATAATCGGCATTTTCGTTTATTGTTAAACTTGCAGATGTATGCTTTATAAACACTTGTAATTGGCCAATATTAATTTGATGGACTTCTTTGATAGCATCCAACACATCATCTGTTATTAAATGAAAACCTCTAGAATATGGTTTTAACTGCAATTCTTTTTGAAAAAATTTCATTCTCTCATTTATTTTTAAGCTTTGGTTATTGAAAACACATTCATTTTTTTCTGTTTACCTCTTAACACCAAGCTACCTAGTTCTTCGGTTTTAAAATCTGATTTTAAACTTAGTTTCATAAGTAATTCTTCCGAAATTAATAAAGACGCATTAAATGCATTGCACTTTCCTTGAATTCTAGCAGTTGTATTAATAACGTCACCATGAAAAGCCAATTCCTTTTTAACTGTACCAACTTCGGCAATCATCAACTTCCCACCATGCAATCCAGCTTTAAACTCAGGAACCCGCTTATATTTATTACTGTAATATGCTGCTCTATTTTTTAATCGGTCTTGGAAATCAAAAAATAATGCTACACAGTTTTGTTTAGATATTCCTTTTTTAAATTTCCAGCTTAAAACTGCTTCGTCTCCTACATATTGATATATTTCTGCGTCATATTGATTTAAAATCCTGTTCAAATCTAAAAAACAGTCTTGAATAAACTGACTGTACAAAAAATGCCCCAAGTTTTCTGCTATTGTTGTGGAATCTTTTAGATCTAAAAACATAAAAATGCGTTCTTCTTCTTGTGGCCTTCTATATTTACCTAATAACATGTTTACAAAAACACCACGTCCAAAATTATCATTCGCAATTTTCAAAAAAGAAAACACCAAAGAACTAATAAAAAAATACAGTACAGATACCCAAAAGGCTTTACTTGTTTGCCACCACCCTTGTTGATTTGGTAAATCAATATCCATTCTATATTCAAAATAAACGGTAGTAAATGTAGTAACAGAAATTAAAGTTATTAAGTAAATAAATAACTTTAATAGTAATACAAATCCTAAAGAGTATTTATTACTGATGATTTTTTCAAAAAAAAGTTCTACAATCGCATAAAAAAGACCTAAAAGGCAACCTGAATATAGTAAAACATCAAACCATTCAGATATAGGCACATCATATTCTTCAGGTAATACGCTGCCTTCCTCTTCTCCTATTCCATAATAACGAATTATAATTAGGAAAAAGCAAGCTACAATCCAGAATGCAACAGACCTAAAAAGTAAAATTGAAAAATCTTTGAGGTTTTTATTCAAATCTAAAAATATAAAAATAGTTAAATGGCCTTATCTGTTATTTCTGTAATAGCGGTTTGAAATTCATCCCAATCTATTAAACCATCACCATCTTTATCATAGCCTTCTATTAACTTTGAAGACACTAAACCTCTAATGAAACCATTAATTTCTGCTTCTTTTAAAAGCGTTACAATTTCTTTTTTACTTAATTTGCCACTTTCATTTTTATCAAAAAAAGAGAAAGCTGCTTCTGGAGTATCAAAATGATTTGTTATTAATATTTGAATTTTGTTTAATATGATTTCTTTTGTAGCCATACCTATATATTGAAGTGGTTTAATTGTAATTCAATTTAAGAAAAAGATTTTAAATTTATAAACTTTCATTTCAACAAATTTAGTTCATCTATAAACGCAACCATTTCAATAATTTTTCATCTATTAAACATAAAGTCAATAATTATGAAAACCAAATTCCTTTTTATCATTGCTTGTTTAATCATTTTTACAAGTTGTTCTCTTAATGATAGCGATAACGAATCTATTCCTGCACAAATTGTTACTCAAGAGTGGCATTTAACAGAATCTTCTGGTGGTTTTGCAGGTGTTGATAATCAATTTGATTTAGAGACTATCATTTGGATTTTTGATGCCGAAAACGGTAACATAGCTATTACTAATAATAATACAGACGATACTAAAGAAGATGCTTTCCCTACGGGAACATACCAATATGAAATCTCTGATGTTGAAGGAGACTCCTATATAGTAATTGGAGGGAACGAATTTGGTCAAATTACCTTTACTGCTAGTGATAAAATAACTATCGATCAAAACCAAACATCTACTGGTAGTGCTGCTGATCTTTACACCTATGTTCTTGATAGAAAACTTATTACAACAGATGTCACTATTGATTAACAATTACTTTTTAAATTCGATATACAAAGGCTAATAATTGTTAGCTATATTTGCATATATAAAGCAATCATTCTTTATTGAAAGGAATGGTTGCTTTGTCTTTTAATTTAACAGTAACGTTTGAATGGATTTATCGAAAATAAAACTTATCGCTACCGATATGGACGGCACATTATTAAACTCCAACCACAAAGTAAGCGATCGCTTTTTTAATCTTTTTAAAAGTTTAATACAACACGACATTCTTTTTGTTGCGGCCAGCGGCAGACCTTATTATAGTATTTTAGAAAAACTTAACGACATAAAAAACGATATCACTATTGTTGCAGAAAATGGTGGTCTTGTTATTAAAAATGAAACCGTTTTACTTTCTACGCCTATTAACAAAAATAAGCTACAACATATCGTTTCTAAATTTGATGATTTAAGTGCCATTAATGCTATTTTTTGCACACAAAATAAAGCTTATTTTAAAATTAATGATGCTGATTTATTAAAAACGCTTACTGAGTTTTATCCAAATTTTAAACAAATCGACTCAACTGAAGAAATAAATGAAACTATTATAAAAATAGCATTGTATCATAACGAATGTTCCGAAACACACATTTACCCACATTTTAAAGATTTAGACGGCACTTATGGTGTAAAAGTATCTGGAAAAAATTGGGTTGACATTTCAGATAATTTAGCAAATAAAGGACATGCCATTAAAATACTTCAAAAAAACCATAATATCACCGCTGAAGAAACCTTGACTTTTGGTGATTATAATAATGATATTGAAATGCTAAAGCAATCTACTTATAGTTTTGCTATGGAAAATGCACATCAAAACGTAAAAGATATTGCCAATTTTAAGACAAAGAGTAATGATGAGTTTGGTGTTGAACTTATTTTAGAAAAATTACTTGAAGCAAAAGAAGCGTTGCAATTAATGTGAAGTTTGCTATAATGCTGAGTGAGTGTTATTATTTAAAAACATACAACTTGAATTCTATTGTTAGGTTGCTCAGTCTAAACCTATAAAATTCATCGATTAATAAGATCTTTCGACAAGCTTCGCTCGCTACCTTCAAAACAAAATACATTTTGTTTTTCACTAATGCTCAAGGTGATGTTTTTTTTTAACGCTCGATCACTAATAATTAGGTTTTTTGCTTCTTCTTTCTTGCTGCTGGAAACAACACATTATTTAAGATAAGTCTATAACCAGGCGATGTAGGGTGTAAATCTAATTCAGTTTTCGGGTCACCTACGTTATGTTTATAATCTTCAGGATCGTGACCTCCATAAAAGGTAAAAAAACCTTTTCCTTTAATTCCATGAATGTATTTGGCTTCACCATTAGATTTTGTTTCGCCCATTACCAATACATTCGATTTTATCTCTTCTCGTGTAAATGATGTGGTTTGCCCCATAAAACCTTTTACTAATGCGGTATGATTTTGGCATAACATCGTTGGAATAGGATCCCATTTCGCCGAGAATTCCATCAAAGAAAAGTAATCCGTGTTTTTAGTAACACGCCTTTTTCTTGTCATATCGATAGAGGAAAACTCATAAACTAAAGGGCTTCGCTCTAAACTATAATCAGTAAACGCAAAGGTTTTACTAAAATCCATTTTATTTTGATAGCCTGGATCTGTACCATCTCCATCAAACATCGGTTCACAAATATCAATACCATCGACCGATAGCGCTATATCAAAACTATCAGTTGCGCTACACATGGCAAACATGAATCCGCCACCAACAACATAATCTCTAATTTTTAGAGCTACAGCTCTTTTTTCTTCAGAGACTTTATTATATCCTAGCTCTGTTGCTAGTACTTCAGCATCTTTTTTCGCTTCTATATACCAAGATGAGGCACGATATGCACCGTAAAATTTGCCATATTGCCCCGTAAAGTCTTCATGATGTAAATGCAACCAATCGAACAATAGTAAACCGTCATTTAAAACTTCTTCGTCATAAACAGTTTCGTATGGTATTTCGGCGTATTGCAGAACCATAGTTACTGCATCGTCCCAAGGCAATTTTCCTTTTGGTGTATAAACAGCTATTTTTGGTGCTTTTTCTAAAACTACAGCTTCCATATTTTTACTGGGACTGCTAATCTCCTGTAGAATACTTTCAGCATTATTATTAGAAATAACCTCGAAAGACACACCACGAATTTGACATTCTTTTTGAATTTTTTCGGTATCTGGCAGTAAAAAAGAACCGCCTCTATAATTGAGCAGCCATTTTACTTTTAGTTCTTTATTAAGCACCCAATAGGTAATTCCGTAAGCTTTTAAATGATTTTTTTGAGTGTCGACATCCATAGGAACAAGGATGTAGGATGCATAGGTTTTTAAACCCAAGCATATAAATAATATGGTGATAACTATCTTTTTCAATTTGAGGATTATCTTGATGCGATTTTTCAGTTATTCGTTCTTCGAAACAACTAAAAAACCTATTAATTTATGCTGAAAGATACTTAAAATATTCTTTTTAGAATGCATTAGAAATAGATTCCTGCCTGCGCAGGAATGACAAATTAAAACGGTACATCGTTATCATCATTATTAAAAGAACTACCAAAGGCTTGGTCTGGACTCGCTTTAAAATCGTCTGTTTTAAACGTGTCATCGTTAGCAGCAGCGTTCATTTTAGAATGAAACTCGGTATCAAACGGCGAATCGAAATCATCTAAATTATCAAATTTACCTAAGTGACCGATGAATTTTAATCTAATATTCTCTAGTCCACCATTCCTGTGCTTTGCAATAATGAATTCGGCTTGCCCTTGTGTAGGCGAACGTTCATCATCATCCCATTCATCAATTTTATAATATTCTGGACGGAAAATGAAACTTACAATATCGGCATCTTGTTCAATCGCACCAGATTCACGTAAATCAGACAGTAAAGGTCGCTTACTCCCTCCACGCGTTTCTACTGCTCTCGATAACTGAGATAATGCAATTACAGGTACCATCAATTCTTTTGCCAAGGCTTTTAAGTTTCGAGAAATCATCGAGATTTCTTGCTCACGATTTCCTCCATGATTACTACCACCTGTCATTAACTGCAAGTAATCAATCATGATTAGTTTTATACCGTGCTGCGACGATAAACGACGTGCTTTTGCACGTAAATCGAAAATAGAAAGTGACGGCGTATCATCAATAAATAACGGCGCTTTTTCTAAACCTTTTACTTTTACATTAAGTTGTTCCCATTCGTGCTTTTCTAATTTACCCGTACGTAACTTCTCTGAAGATAAGCCGGTTTCACTAGAAATTAAACGTGTAATTAATTGTACTGAAGCCATCTCTAAAGAGAAGAATGCTACAGGTATATTTTGATCTACAGCAATATTTCTTGCCATAGACAATGTTAATGCTGTTTTACCCATACCTGGACGTGCAGCAATAATAATTAAATCTGAAGGTTGCCAACCAGAAGTTAATTTATCTAGTTTATTAAATCCGGTAGGGATTCCACTTAAACCTTCTTTATTCGAAATTTCTTCAATTTTTTTCTTTGCTTGGATAACTAAATCTTGAGCGGTTTCACTCGATTTTTTAATATTCCCTTGGGTAACTTCGTATAATTTAGTTTCGGCTGTATCTAATAAATCGAATACATCTTTTGTTTCATCGTAAGCTTCTTCAATAATTTCACTAGAAATTTTTATTAAACTACGTTGAATGAATTTTTGTAAAATAATACGTGCATGAAACTCGATATGTGCAGAAGAAGATACTTTTTGAGTTAATGAAATTAAGTAAAAATCGCCACCAGATAATTCTAATTTCGCATTCTTTTTTAATTGTGTAGAAACAGTTAATAAGTCGACTGGCTCACTGTTTTCAAACAATTGAAAAATAGCATCAAATATATGTTGATGCTTTTCCAAATAAAAGGCATCGGGGCTTAAAATATCAATAACCTCATCAACACCTTTTTTGTCAATCATCATCGCCCCTAACACAACTTCTTCTAAATCAATAGCTTGCGGAGGTATCTTACCCTTTTCTAGACTAATTAAGGTGCTTTTGTCTACTTTATATCCTTTGACTTGGTCAGGTTGTTTCATAACTATAAAGGTAACTAAATATGCTTCTTGATAAAGCGTATTCTATTTATCGTTGTTAACTGCCAGTTAACATTTTAACTGTTAATAACTTAGAATTATTGTTAATATCCATAAAAAAAATCTGAAGCATGACACTTCAGATTTTACTATGATATGATTTTAAACGGATTAGTCTTTAAAGACTCCCATCCTTAAATATTTCTCCATTCTCTCAGAAATTAAATCTGATGGTGATAAGTTTTTTAGACTCTCGTAAGTCTTAACGATGGTATCACTAACTGTTAAAAACGTTTTCTCACGATCTCTATGCGCTCCTCCAAGAGGCTCTTTAATAATTTCGTCAACGACTTTAATTTTCTTAGCATCACTAGCTGTAAGCTTTAATGCTTTAGCTGCTTTTTCTTTATGCTCCCAACTTCTCCATAAAATAGAAGAACAGTTTTCTGGTGATATAACAGAATACCAAGAGTTTTCCAGCATCATCACCTTATCTCCTACTCCAATACCTAATGCACCACCTGAAGCGCCTTCTCCTATAACAATTGCAATAATTGGAACTTTTAAACGTGTCATTTCTAAAATATTTCTAGCAATAGCTTCTCCTTGTCCACGCTCTTCAGCTTCTAAACCAGGATATGCACCAGGTGTATCAATTAAAGTTACAACAGGAATCCCAAATTTTTCGGCAGATTTCATTAAGCGTAATGCTTTTCTGTAACCCTCTGGATTTGGCATTCCGAAATTTCTATACTGACGTGTTTTTGTATTATACCCTTTTTGTTGACCAATGAACATAAAACTTTGATCTCCTATCTTACCTAGGCCACCAATCATAGCTTTATCATCCTTTACATTACGATCGCCGTGCATTTCCAAAAAGCTATCACCACAAATAGCATGTATATAATCTAATGTATACGGTCTATTAGGATGGCGAGAGAGTTGTACGCGTTGCCAAGGTGTTAAATTCTTGTAAACATCTTTTTTTGCTGCAGCAAGCTTCTTTTCTATTTGAGTACAAGTTTCTGTAACATCTACTTCACTTTCCTCTCCTATCACTTTACATTTCTGTAATTGATCTTCAAGCTCTTTTATTGGAAGTTCAAATTCTAAATATTCCATATGAATTTTCAAGTCAATATTAGTTAGTCTACAAAATTACATATTTTATTTCGTTTACCTTTTATAATCAAAATGAAATAACTTTATAATTTTGCTTGGTTGATTTAACATTATCATTATGAGGACATAATTAAGAATGACTCCTTTTAATTTTTTTCTTATTCTTTATAATTCCATTCAATAATACGGTTGCTATTATTATTACAGCTCCATAATAAAACTCAGTACTCATGGTTTCTTTTTCGGGAAAAAGCAGCAAAGCCATTATAATACCATATATAGGTTCTAAATTATAGGTGAGCATAACGGTATAGGGACTAATTTCTTTCATAACATATACAGACGCAATAAATGCATATGCTGTACATATTGATGCCAAAATGAAAAGGTATCCAAAATCTGAAGTATTTAGTTTAAAGAATTCTACTGAAAAGTCATCCGTAAAAATCAAGATATAAATAGTGATGCATGCAACGCCACTTAAAAACTCGTAAAAGGATATAGTTGTTGCTGTATGTTTTTTCAAAAATTTACCATTTAAAACGGCAAACAATGATGATAATAAAGCCGATATAATTCCTAAAATGATTCCGTTCAAATATTTTAATTCACTTTGTGTAATTATAAATACGCCTATAATAACAATAACACCGAAAAGAATTTCATACCAAATAATAGGACGTTTATAAATAATAGGCTCTATAATAGATGCAAAAAAAGCACCTGTAGAAAACATAGCCAACGCTATAGAAATATTGGCCGTATTTATAGATTCAAAAAAGGTAATCCAATGCAATGCAATTATTACCCCAGCTAGAGCCAGTTTAACAATAGCTTTTGGAGGAATTTTAATATTTACTTTTGCAACCTTTATATAGATATACATTAAAACCGAAGCCATGGCCATTCTAAACCAAACCAACGAAATAGCATCAATAGAAATTAACTCACCTAAAATAGCTGTAAAACCAGCTATAAAGACTAAAAAATGTAAATGGAAATAGTTTTTTAATTTAACGCTTGGCATTATATAAAAGATAAGCCGCTAAAATACCAAAAATGATATTAGGAAACCATACTGCTATAATGGGATCGAAGTTTGATTGTTGCGCCATAACTCCAAATATTTTGTCGAAAAACACAAAGATCATAGCTATACATATGCCTATCGCTAAATTCACTCCCATTCCGCCTCGCCTTTTATTAGAAGATACGGCAACGCCAATAATGGTTAGGATAAAAACAGAAACTGGTAAACTCCATTTGCGATACTTAACGAGTTTATATCTTCCTATATTAGAAGAGCCTCTTTGCTCTTCTTTATCAATAAATTCAACTAATTCTCCATAAGGCAATACTTCTGCCTCATAAATTTTGGGGATTAAATCTTTTATATCAAAAGCAAATAATGTGTCTTTACTTTTAACTATTTCCAAAGAATCTTGTAAACTACCAATAGTACGTTTTACATAATTTTTCATCCTATAAACCGTATCCTTTTCAACATATCTAATATTATCTGCTGAAATTTTATATACCAGTTTATTACCTTCAAAATGTTCAAACGTAAAATTTTGTCCTACATTGTTTTTTTTATCAAAACGACTTACATATATCTGGTCGGACTCATTAATTTGCCTAAAAACATCTCGATCTTGAGAATCTTTTTTATAGGGCTTAAAATATTTATAAGTAAAATCGTTAAAACCTTTACTTGCTTTTGGTGCCAAATAAAGACCAAGTAACAACGCCATTAATCCAGTAATGGTAGCACCTATTAAATATGGTCTTAAAAATCTTGTATATGAAACACCGGAACTTAAAAAAGCAATGACCTCAGTATTATTTGCCAATTTGGATGTAAACCAGATAACAGACAAGAATAAAAATAACGGAAATAGTAAATGTGCAAAATAAATAGTAAAGTCAAGAAGATATAATGCGACTTCTCCAAAAGGCACTTCTTTATCCAAAATTTTACCGATTTTCTCAGCAAGATGCACTGTTATTCCGATAGGGATAAACAGCAATAACATCATTAAAAATGTAAATAAATAGCGTTTTAATATGTACCAATCTAGTATTTTCATCCTCTCCTAACCTCTCCAAAGGAGAGGGACAATTAGGGTTTTATATGTTTATCTTTTTAGTCTAGCGTCTTTATTCTATTATCTTTTTTCTCTTACAGACGATTATCCATTTGTTTTACCATTTTATCTTTCCAAGTGGCAAAATCTCCTGCTAATATATGTTTTCTAGCTTCGCGAGTCAACCATAAATAAAAACCTAAATTATGAATGGTTGCTATTTGCTTTCCTAACAATTCGTTTACAGTAAACAAATGCCTTAAATACGCCTTACTATATTCGGTGTCTACAAAAGTTATTCCCATTTCATCAACAGGCGAAAAATCGTCTGCCCATTTTAAATTTTTAATGTTTATTGAACCGTGCGCTGTAAATAACATACCGTTTCTAGCATTTCTTGTTGGCATCACGCAATCAAACATATCTACACCTAACGCAATATTTTCTAAAATATTGATTGGCGTACCAACTCCCATTAAATATCTTGGTTTATCTTCGGGTAAAATACTGCAAACCACATCGGTCATCGCATACATTTCTTCGGCTGGTTCTCCTACTGATAATCCTCCAATAGCATTACCAACGGCTCCTGCATTTGCTATATATTCTGCAGATTGTTTACGTAAATCTTTATAGGTACTTCCTTGTACTATTGGAAAAAAAGCTTGATTATAATCGTACTTTAATGGTGTTTTTTCTAAATGATTGATACATCTATCTAACCAACGATGCGTCATATGCATCGATCGCTTGGCATAATTATAATCGCATGGGTAAGGTGTACATTCATCAAAAGCCATAATAATATCGGCACCTATACTCCTTTGAATTTCCATTACATTTTCTGGCGTAAACATATGATAACTTCCATCTATATGCGATTTAAACTTAACACCTTCTTCTTTAATTTTGTTATTACCAGAAAGTGAATACACTTGGTATCCTCCAGAATCAGTTAAAATATTTCGATCCCAATTCATAAACTTATGAAGTCCACCTGCCTTTTCTATAATTTTTGTTTGCGGACGTAAATATAAATGATAGGTATTCCCTAAAATAATATCAGGATTTATATCATCTTTAAGTTCACGCTGATGTACCCCCTTAACTGTACCAACAGTGCCAACAGGCATAAAAATAGGCGTTTCAATAACACCATGATCTGTTGTCATTTTTCCTGCTCTAGCTTTACTTTTCGGGTCTAATGCGTTTATTTCGAACTTCATTTATTACATTTTACAGTTTAATGGAACACTTTAAAATCATTAAAAATGAATCAAAAAAGTATTTATGCGCAAACCTACATATTTTTTTAATTTTAATTATGTTTTCCCTCTAATTATAATAGAATAGAACATCGGCTTTTATTATTGACATGAGTTGGATTAATAAATTACTGATTATGGTTAATTTAAACCGTTTTGAAAACTTGTTTTGTTTATTTTATTTTTTGTAAACGCTAACTTTGGATTGATACTGGACATTGCTGACTGGCACTTGCGTTAAGGATATCTATGGTTTAAACAAATTTATAGATGACTTGACTTTGTGAAAAATTTCGGCTACCTTCGTTTAACACCGGATATAAAACATTTAGTAACGATTTCATATCCTCAAACATGTTGTGTGTAACTTACAAAAAATACGTAATAATTAATGAGTAAAATACTTAGAGAACATATAGAAAAATTTATCTCTTTGTCAGATGAAGAATTTGAGTTTGTTCTATCTCATTTTAGTCAGAAAAGATTTTTGAAACACCAATTCCTTATTCAAGAAGGAGATTCTGTAAATAATGACTTTTTTATACTAAACGGCCTTTTAAAAGCTTCACATAGAAATGACGAAAACAAAGAATATATTTTACAATTCGCAACTGAAAACTCTTGGATAACAGACCCTCAAGCATATAACAATCAAACAATAGCGACATTAAACATTCAATGCCTTGAAGACGGAAATAGTTTATTTATTACATTAGAGAACAAAGAAAAATTATGTAATAGTTTGCAAAAAATGGAATCTTTTTTTAGAAAAAAAACCACAAAAGAACACATCTTATTACAAAGAAGAATTTTATGCCTGATAAGTAATAATGCTAAGAACCGTTATGAAGATTTAATCAAACAATATCCATCCCTAATTCAACGAGTACCAAAAACAATGATTGCCTCATACCTTGGGGTTTCAAGAGAAACCTTAAGTAGACTAACCACTACTTAGTGTGACTTTTATCACAATTTATCTGTGAGGTTTATCTTTTAATGCCTCCTTTTTTTCTTCCAAATTTGTTGTATTAAATACTTTAACAAATGGAATATCGAAATTTAGGAAAATCAGGATTAAAAGTACCTTTATTAAGCTTAGGTACAGGAACGTTTGGAGGTACAAACGAATTCTTTCAACGCTGGGGACAGACAGATGTAAAAGAGGCATCAAGATTAATAGATATATGTATAGAAAGAGGAGTCAATTTTTTTGATACAGCTAATGTTTATTCTCAAGGAGCATCTGAAGAAATTTTAGGAAAAGCTATTAAAGGGAAAAGAGATAAAACAATTATTTCAACTAAAGGCTCATTTGAAATGGGTAATGGAATAAATGACAAAGGTTCTTCTCGTTCCCACATAATTAAAGCTTGTGAAGACAGTTTAAAACGTTTAAACACAGATTATGTAGACATTTATTTTATACACGGTTTTGATGTAAACACTCCTATAGAAGAAACACTAAGAACATTAAATACCTTAGTTTCAAGTGGAAAAGTAAGATATATTGGGTGCTCAAATTTTGCTTCTTGGCAATTAATGAAATCATTATCTATTTCAGAACAACATAGCTTAGAAAAATATGTTATTTATCAAGGTTATTATTCACTTATTGGTCGTGATTATGAACAAGAATTAATGCCTCTTATAAAAGACCAAGAAATGGGATTAATGGTTTGGAGCCCTTTAGGTTGGGGACGATTAACTGGTAAAATCAGAAGAAATCAACCTATTTCAGAAGGGAGAATAAAATCTGGTGGAGATATTGGTTCACCTCCTGTTGAAAATGAATTTTTATATAATGTAGTAGATGTATTAGACAACATTTCAAATGAAACGGGAAAAAGTATTCCGCAAATTGCAATTAATTGGTTAGTTCAAAACAAAACAGTTTCAAATATTGTAATTGGAGCTAGAAACGAAATACAACTTATAGATAATTTAAATTCGATTGAATGGAAATTATCAGCACAACAAATGAATGATTTGAATACAGTTTCAAAACAAACTCTTATTTATCCTCATTGGGTTGGAGAAAGATAAAAAAGCTACACACAACAAAGAACTGAGGTGAAAAACAAGCTAAAACGATTAATTTATTGGTAATGTACTTCTAAACTCGTCATTATATGGCACTCCATTTTTAACTATGGAAAAAGCCTGTTTTAGTAGTTTATTACACACAGCAATTAATGCT
>JBDWSF010000015.1:0-49812 GCA_039985655.1 Algibacter sp.
TAAAAAGTTAGCACTAATAGCAGTTGCTAATAAGTTGTTAAAACAAGCATTTGCTATTGCAAAAAGTAGATTACCTTATGATAGCAACTTTGTTTCAAAATTAGTTTAAAAAGATTTGTTTTTTAACTCAGTTCTTAGTTATTCCATGGTTTCCATATCAAGAAAACAAACCCCACTTTAATGGTATAGATAAAAACCCCAGATTTAATAAGATTACGGATACTATTTTAGACAATAATTGGGAGAATTTATACTGTATGATGATGTTCTCTAAAGCAGGTAGCAAAGGCCAGGCTTGGCATCAAGATTGTCCGCCAGAGAATCATAACTTATATAACTTAAATAGATTAGTGTATACACACGATATTACTGAAGAAACGGGAGGCGAAATTGTTATTATGCCAGAAGCACATAAAGCAGGTGTTTTACCTGCAGGAGTACCGCATGAGGATATTGAAGGTCAACTGGTCTTTAGACCTAAAAAAGGTACGGTAATATTTTTACATGGGCATTGTTTCCATAGAGTCATGCCTGTAAAAGCAGATAGAGTGTCTTCTAATTTTAGGGCTATTCCTTTAGGCGTACCAGCTGATATTACTGATATATGTGTATACAGAAATATGAGATATAAATTCTCAACTGAAGAAATAATTGAAGAGCGTTTTTAATTTTTTTTCAAGAAAAGTTTAAACGAACATTATCCATATTATAAAATAACTACGTCTTGAATAAAAATAAAAAAATAAATTGGGGAATCATTGGGTTAGGAAATATTGCGCATCAATTTGCTACAGATTTGCTATTGGTCCAAGATGCCAAACTTTATGCCGTAGCTTCAAGAAGTTACGAAAAAGCAAATGCATTCTCCAATAAATACAACGCTATTAAAGCCTATGATTCTTATTTAGAACTCATTAAAGATTATAATATCGATATCATTTATATTGCAACCCACATAATTTACATGCTGAGTTGAGTATTAAAGCGTTAGAACATGGTAAACATGTTCTATGTGAAAAACCAGTCGCTTTAAACTTAACTGAAGCCTCTTTAATGATAAAAGCATCTAGAAAAAATTCTAGGTTTTTTATGGAAGCTTTTTGGACCAGATTTAACCCCTCTTTTAGAAATGTATTGCTTAAAGTAAAACAAGGTCTTTTAGGAGAAATTAAATATATTAATGCTGATTTCGCTTTTAATATTGGAACCCCTTCAGGGCGAATGGCAGATTTTGCAATGGGTGGAGGTTCACTTTTAGATATGGGCGTTTATCCGTTATTTCTAACATACATGATTTTAGGAATTCCAATTAAAATTTTGGCTTCTGCCAATTTTTTTGACACAGGTGCAGACAAACAAACTTCAATGATTTTGCATTATAACAAAGCACAAGCGGTATTGCATAGTAGCTTCGTTTCTTCATCAAACATGATTGCCACAATAAGTGGAAATGAAGGAAGAATAAATTTGCATCCTATGTGGAATGAAACTCAAGGCTATTCCTTAATACAAAATAATAAACAGGTCGATTACCAATTCCCCACCAATGGAAAAGGTTTTACTTATGAGATTGAAGAATGCCACCGATGCATCAATAATAATCAACTAGAAAGTAAACTTTGGTCACATCAAAACTGTTTAGATTTAATAAAAATTGTTGATGATGTGCGTTCCAAAACTGGGTTAAAATACCCTAGCGAAATATAAACTACTATTTTTACTTAATTTATATCAAACACATTATAGGTTCTTGACCATTCTATAGACTGTTTGGGCTCAACTTTTATCTCAAAAAACAACTCTGGACTTACAACATGCTTCCAACCCCAAAGATTAACTTTTGATGTTTTAAAGCTTCCTGTTTCACTAACACCTATATTGTTTTTAGTATTTATGAGCTCCCAGTAAGCATCTACTTTCTCATTTCCTGAAAGGTTACTAAAGAAGAACTGTTTATTTGGAGTATTGTTAAACAGTATTTTATCAGAACCAATCTCAACTTTATCTTCGGGATTAATTGTCTCTCCAAATAATTTAGATTTGATTTGAAATGGAAATTTTAAAATGTAATTAGCTCCTATTAAATCTTCATTAATTGCTAAAAAATTGTGCGTGTATTCGTTTGTTTCAATGGTTTTCTCTCCTGTGTTTTGCAAGAGGTATTTAATTACAAAACGACTTTCAAACAATTCAATTTCCTTTTTCAGTATATAGCCATAGCCATTAATATTTTGAGACTTACAATCAAGAATTATTTTATTCAGTTGGTTTGTTACTTCAAATTCGGCAGGTTGAATCTCGTAACTCTTATTGAATAGGTATGGCGCTTCATCTTTTTTTAATAATCCAACTCCTATTTTATGAAACGGATCCCTCACTTCAGTTTCATTAAAACCTATAGCAGCCTCTATTCCAAACTCATTATACAAACCTTTTCCTATCTCATTCTGATTTTCAACACTAGTTTCTTCAACACCCGTCACGTAGTTGTTTTTATATTTTACAGCTGTTATTTTACCTGTCCAATCAAATCTTGATAGATTATATTTTTGTAAGGGCGCATCAATATGTATTTCTAGGTTTTCATTTTTTAATATATACGTCATGTTGTAAATCACTTTTTTATTGCTTCATTTTCAAGATATAAAAGGTCTCGCTTTTCCTTTGTTTTGAACCCATTGGATCTAAATACACTAAAATTACCTAATACGATGTCGACATCACCATCTTCATCAAAATCTCCTTTTTCCATAACGAGCCAATTCCCACTTTTAGCTACCTTAGTGATGTAAGGCGTGAATGTATAATTGGCTGCATCCTTATTTTCTAAATAGACAAAACCTTCTTCTGGACAATCATTAAAGTCTGGAAAAAATGATAATACTGCAAAATCTAAATCGCCATCAAGATCAAAATCTTCAACCAATACCCGTGTTGCTCCATTTATGGGGTAAAACCACTCTTCATTGAATTCATTATCTCCATTATTTATAAAAAGTCTTACGCCGTGATAAGGTTTTAAGAATATTGAATAGTCTGCATTATCTCCATTAGCAAGTAGAATATCTAGGTGGCCATCATTATTATAGTCTAATAAAGAAAACCAACTTGAGCCATACTCTGGTTGCATCATTATAACCTGTTCAATATTAAATTCCAAATGCTCCTTTTGATAAAAAATGTAAATACCTTCTCTCCCTTGTGCAAACAAAACAACGATATCTTTCTTTCCATCACCATTCATATCTACAATTTCTAGCTTCGCACTACCAGGAAGCTTTAATAGCATCTTTTTTTTGAAAGCTTCTCCTTCTTTTACAAGTAATGAAAGTGCTCCTGTTAAATGACCAAACTCGCAAACAATAACTTCGTTATTACCGTCATCATTAAGGTCTATGACCTCGATATAAACGGGTCTATGAAGTTCTTCTGCTATCGGTATTATTGTATCTGATTTCACAGCATAAATAACACCTTTAGCAACTTCACTGGGGTTCATAATTCCAATTTCTGTGACATAAAGTGTGCTATCAACTACGATACTTGAAACAATTGGGGATTTTAAAGTCAATTTAACATCCGATTGGTTTTTTAATTCATGCAACTGACCATAAACATCGCCAACCATCAACGCATTGGTTTTATCATCAAACTTAACATTTACAATACCGCCTTTTGGTTTAACATCGTTTAATGTTATAAACGAAGATTTAAATTGGGTTAGTAAAGAATTCCGTCCTTTCCTAGCAGGTATATTCGGGACCTTCTCTGGTGCC
This sequence comes from Algibacter sp., assembly GCA_039985655.1. Classification (GTDB taxonomy): domain Bacteria; phylum Bacteroidota; class Bacteroidia; order Flavobacteriales; family Flavobacteriaceae; genus Postechiella. The sequence continues at coordinate 3,777 of JBDWSF010000015.1, forward strand.
ATACTTAATATATAATTAGATATTTGTTGCCATTTCAAACTATCTAACAGTGGTTTTTCAGGATATGCATTATTTAATTTTCTATGATATTTTTCTATATCAGAATATCTTAAAGATCCATCTAAATAATTCTTTAAACCCATTCTTCTTTCCATTTCTGGCAGCACCTTACTTTTCCATAAAGCTCTTGGAATATTAGCTGGATTAGGTGTTAAATGGCAACTCCCACAATTTATATTATATTGATTCTCTAAATACGCTTGTTTTTCTCTTTTAGAGAATATTGAAGCTATTAAAATAGCACTTAGAACAATAAGTACTATGAAAACAATTAAGATAGCCCCCTTATTAATTCCCAGTTTAAAAAATTTTATTTTCGACATGCAATTTATTTAAATGGATTTCAAAGGTGTTTTTTAAAAGAATAATGAAGCTTTGAATAAGGAATTTACTTAAAAAATAAGAAGTGTCAAACTTGCACTAAATATTAATTAATCACTAAATTACGAATTAAACTTATGGGATGTTCTTAGTCGTGTTTTTTAGTTTAGATTGTATAAATGACTAATTGAAAAACGCCATGATTTTGAATAAATAAAGATAACCTAAATGTATCCTTATGACATATTTAAAACATTTAATTATTCTTCTTTTTCTGTTTTTGTTAACTAATAACACAAATATAAAACTTGACCATTTAGTAAAGCCTCCTTTACAGTTTATTCATAAAGATTATAAAACTCTTGAGATAAATAAAAATTTTGATTCAAAAGGACACTATAAAACGGTTCTTGACACTGGTAAGCTATATATGTATAATAAACCTGAGCAGTTAAATGATGGAATCCCAACTGGCACTTTAGAAAGTGTTGAATTAGAGACACATAGTATTCAGGACTTAATGAATGATATTCATAATACTGTTTATTCTGAAATTCACAGTATTTTGGTTTATAAAAATAATAAACTCGTACTGGAAGAGTACTTCTATGGAAATAATGACACCATACAATTCGAAAATGATGTAACTGTTGATAAAAGCCCCGTGCATATTCAATGGTCAAGAGACAAGAAACATTATATAGCTTCAGTTAATAAGGCACTAACATCCACATTATTTGGTATAGCACTCGATAGATCAGGAGTCTCTATAAAAGATAAAATATCACCGTATTTACCTGATTACTCTTCACATTTTAATGATGAAAAAAAAGTGCTTATTAATTTTGAAGATTGTTTAAACATGACTGCGGGTTTTGAATGGGATGAATGGCAAGGCAATGATCTAAAATCACTTTGGAAAACAGATGATTTCACTGATTTTGTGTTATCCAAACCCAGTATGGGAACTGATGTAGAATGGCGATATAATAGCGCTTTACCCAATTTACTTTTAAAGTCATTAAAAGCATTAACTGGCTGTTCTTCTATTAAATCTTGGGCTTACGATAATTTTTATAAAAAACTAGGTATATCTGATTATAAGTGGCAAACGCAACCTGATGGTTTACCTGAAGGGTCTGCACGCATGTATATGCGTCCACGCGATATGCTAAAAATTGGCATCACCTATTTAAACGGTGGTGTTTGGAATAACGAACAAGTAATACCAAAATCTTGGGTTGATAATTGTTTTACTATAAAAGAAAAAACGTCTGCAGGGAATTATAGTAATTATTTTTGGCACCGAGAATTAACTGGAGTTAAGTACCTTTCTGCAGATGGCGACGGCGGTAACTACATCAATATTTTCCCTGAGCAAAATATCGTTATTGTCATTACACAAGGAAACTATTTGCAATGGCCTTTTTATGTAAATCAAGCAAATAGCATCATGGAAAAATGCATTATACGAACTGTAAAGAAGTAACTTTATTTGTAATTCTCATCAATTATGAGCAGGTTTAATATTTAACCTAATATTAGGGATATACCATAAGCCCTCTTTTAAATCAACACGTCCACCCATTTGTTCTTGAACAACGCGATCGACAATAGACAGACCTTTTTTTGCCATATCATTAAAATTATCAATACCATTATTAGGAAAACCAACTCTGGTTCGATGGATATTAAATTTGTTAGCAAATTTTCGATTAAACGCTTTTTCAACACCTTCCTTTCCTATCATGAAACCTAACAAACCTCCCCAAGTTGCGGTAGGATTATCAGAATCCCAACCCGCCAAAGCACCAATTTTAATAGTTTCCTTTATATCGCCCTCACCATATAATATGCTAATAATGCTTGAACCAAAATTAATTCCTGAGGCGAAGCAACCATTACAATATAAGTTCTTGGAGGTTATGTTGTAACCATCCTCTTGGTTTACCTGATACTTGGTATAAAGTTCATCTCTTACTTTTTCCCAAGGCATGTTTTCATTAAACCTGCTTAATACATAATCAAACATTTTTGCTGAATAGGAATCATTTGGAAGTCTTTGTCTAGCTTCTTTCGTCATCCATAATATTTTTTCCTTCATTGAAAAACTCATATCAACATAAGATGCTAATGCATACATAATAACATAAAACTCAGATACCCATTCGGCATTATATCTTGCTGTAGTTTGTATAGGTAAGTGAGCGATTTTTAAAGCAATATCTGGACGTGCTGGAGCAAATAAACCAAAAATCTCTGTGGTTAACTGCGCGTCTATCATTTCGTATTCAGGGTTGTTCTTTGGATTACTTGTTTCGGGAGGAACCATCCCCTGTTCCATTAAATCAAAGGCCTTTTCATTAGATACCCATAAATAATTTTCTTCCTCTGATTTAATATGAGCGAGCCAACCATCTCTAATTTGCTCACCGGTTAGTATTGATGTTTTATTGTTAAATAATAAGTCTTGATACATATATTCAATATCGGTATCGTCATCTGACCCCCAAATACCACCTTCATCTCTAAAAACGAAATCAATAGTAGGCGATAAATCACTAGGAACACCTTGTCCCCAAATACTCGGCTGGTCTGCTTTCCCCCAATCATCTCTAGTGTAAAAAGCTCCAGTTTTAAATTCACCGATATTTCCAACTTTGTCCATTTCTGTTACTAAGCCAGTCCAATTAGCAATACTTTCACCTAACCAAAACCCATACAATTTATCTAAGTATTTTACTCTTGAAATGATTATATCTGTTGACTTTGATGAATAATTTTCATGAGACAAGTTGTAATTATTATTCTTTATATCATTGCAAGAAAAGAAAGAAGTAGAAAAAATAATGAAAAATATTATATTTTTCTTTATTGCTTGAAATTGAAAATATTTACGCATATATATTTATTGATACCTAATTTTAATATTATCCATAGCTTCTTATCTAAGTGTTTTTTTATTGAATAGTTATCAATCTTAATCTAATATCCGGTGTAATGAAACAGCTCCATCATTAATTGCCGAAATCAAATAATTAATCTCTCCAATTTTTATTTTATTAATTCCTTTACAATCTCCTTTTATAAACAGTCCACTTTCTGATGGTTTAAGCGCCTTTAAATTCTCTATACCCTTATTGAACATAATTAAACTTCCATAGCTGGCATCATTTCTTGTAGTCTCAACTTCTGAAACATATAAGTTTCCTGCCACAAGGACTTCTTTCATGCCGTCTTGATTAAAATCGTCGATAAAAATGTCATTAATTGATGAAATTTGAGCGTAATTTGGTAGTTTCATTTTATTGAAGTGTCCCTTATTATTTTGCAAAATATAGGATGAGAATGTATTTGCATTTAATTCAAGTGCATCTTTTAAACCCAAGTCTGAATATACATCTTCAATATCTGCAACGGCAAAACTTTGGTAGTCTTTAAATTTCTCCTTTAGTTCTGGTAGTTGTTGCGATGAGCATTGTTTTCCACGAACAGGATAATAATTATCGCCTTGCGAATAACTTAAAACAATATCTGTACTTCCAGAGCCATTAAAATCTTTGGAAAACACCTTAAATGGTTTTTCTGCTGTTGCTTGATATTTATAATTATCACCTAGGTTTCCTATAACCAGATCCATATCGCCATCATTATCCAAATCTCCTTTTTCAACAGAAAACCACCAGCCAAACATGTTTTCTAATCCTAATGACTCATTAATGGCTTTAGTAAATTGACCATTATCATCTTGTAAAAGCACCCAGGGTTCCATCCATTCACCTACAACTACTAAATCTGTTTTACTATCCGAATTTATATCTATCCAAACAGCATCTGTTACCATTCCCACATCAAGTAATTCTTCTGAAATTCGTTTTGTAACATCCTCAAAGGTTCCTGCTTTGTTTTCATAAATAAAACTACCCTGAGATAACGGATAATTATGAGGTAAATGCCTAGTGCCAACAAAAAGATCTAGATCACCATCATTATCAAAATCATTCGCTTTTACAGCACTTCCACTGGTCATGTTATCGGGCAATAAAGATGTACCGTCCGTAAAATTGCCACTTCCATCATTCACAAAAAGTCGATCTTTATAATTTATGTTTCCTGGTTCAAATTCATTTCCACCAGACACAATATAAATATCAAGATCTTCATCATTATCAAAATCTAAAGCAATAGCATCAACATCTTCATTTATTTTATAGGCTTCTAATAATTTGTTTTCTTTTTTTACAAATTCGCCATGTATATCTTGAAAATAAAGCATCGCTTGATTCCCAGAACTACCTCCAAAGAAAATATCATCTTTATTGTCATTATTAAAATCGGCAATAACCATAGCAGGTCCAAATTGAGACATTTTATGAGGCAACAATATTTGCACATCAAAATCATCAAATTTATTTTCTTTATGAATAAGATTTGTTAATTTATTGTCTTCATTGCTAACTCCATCAAACATAGTAAAGCGGGAATAGTCATTCGTTTTATGAAAAGCAACGGACTCTTTTTTATCTATTATTACGGTTTGATTTCCTGCTAGATTTGTTTTATAAGTCACTTTCCCATCTGGCCACGTTACTTCTAGTGTGTCAATACTTTTTTCATCGCCCAATCCAAAGTGTAAAATGTTAGATATGGTTGATTGAAATCCTCTCACTGGCATTTGATCTAAAGTTTGAGTACTCGTTTTAGTAACCAATTTAAGTCTAGCACCTATACCATTTAAATTACCGCTATGCCCATGAAGTTTAACTTTTAAATGATTCCTGTTCTCTTTCTCAGAACTGGTATTTTCATATATAAAAGCTTCTTTATCTATGTTATTAATGACTATATCTAAGTCGCCATCATTATCTAAATCACCATATGCCATGCCATTAGAAAAGCTTGGTTCGGCTATACCTCCTGAACTTGAAATATCTTCAAATTTTAAATTACCCTTATTTTTATATAGATAATTGGCAATGGGTCGCGAAGGTATTTTTTTTGATTCCTCCAACAAATATTTAGGAGAAGCAAAGGCAAGACCTTGGTTTACAGTATTGAAAAAATCACGATTATTAATGTCCCTTCTAGTCCCATTGGTAATAAAAAGATCTTTTTTAGCGTCATTATCCACATCTAAAGCAAGTACAGACCAACTCCAATCTGTTGAAGACACGCCTGCCATTTGGGAAATATCACTAAAACGTGGAATACTATCAATAATACCAGAGTTTAATTGTAATGCATTATGCATATATTGATAGTGCAAATCATTTTTTACTTGAGCCCAGAATAAGGGAATGTTCATACTGGCCATATTAGTTTTAGAACGATAATTATCCTGCGGACTCATATCTAACTGTATAAAGTCCATTAAACCATCATCATTAATATCGACCGCGTCAGAACCCATACTATACATAGCAGTATGTCCAGTTGCTTGTTTAGCAATTTCTCTAAATGTTTTATCTCCGTTATTTAAATACAGAAAATCTGGTGATCCAAAATCATTATTTAAATAGATATCTTGTAAACCATCATTATTAAAATCCGTTACACTGGCACTAATGGTAAGCCCAAAATTAGATAGCCCTGATTCTTTTGTTTTATCTACAAATTTACCGTTGACGTTCTCATATAAATGATCTGAATCAAAATCCTTTATATTGTCCATTTTGTATTTATAATACTTAGGTTGTGCACTAAACTTTGTCGGCGAATAATTAATTACTAAAAGATCTAAATCACCATCTACATCATAATCAAAGAAAGTCCCTTGATAACTATACCCTTTATCGGCTACCCCATAAACTTCTGCAGCCTCGGTAAATGTTAAATCACCATTATTAATATATAATTCATTGGTATGAGGCTCAACACGTCCCGCTACCGATAGATAAATATCCAGCCAGCCGTCAGCGTTAATATCAACTAAAGAAACACCTGTGTACCATCTTTGGTCTCCAGTTACACCTGCTTTTTCAGTTATATCTTGAAATTTAAAATTACCTTTATTTAGATATAGTTTATTAGACACTTGGTTTCCCGTAAAAAAAACATCTTCTAGTCCATCATTATTAAAATCTCCAATTGCAGATCCGCCTCCCATATATAAATAGGGATACTTAAAATAATTTACCTTCTCGGTCTCCTCTATTTTGTTTACAAATGCTATTTCGGTAAATTCTGATGGTCTTAGTTTAAATAACTGGTTTTCTTTTGTAGAAGTATTACAGGCTACACACAGTAGTACTCCTAAAATTATGAGTGTTTGTTTCATTTTTACGTCAATGATGAATATTTATTTTTTAACAAATTTGCTTAATCCTTTTAAATATTGGATCGAGCCACTTGGCTTACTTTTAGATAATCTATTAATATTTTATAGTGCTTATTTGTTTATAGCTCTAATATATAAATATAAAAAACCTCCAACCTATTTTAATAAATAAGTTGGAGGGTGTTTAAACAAAACTAAATTAAACTAACTCTTTTTAAACTTATTTATTTTTGCAAATTAGGATTAGCAGAGACATCATTTGCTGGAATTGGGCAAAAAGGATTTGCTTCGGTTAACGTGGCCCCTAGAGGAGTCAATGCATTATCAGTAGCTTCTCTTAAGGCATTTACTTCATCTAATGTTTCTGTTCTAATAATATCGTACCATCTTGACCATTCACCCGCATTTTCCCAGGCTTTTTCCCAAACAACATCTTCCCAAGTAGCTGAAACAACAGGAGTTAAACCAGCTCTAACTTTCACCTCATTTAAAGCACTTAAAGCAGATGCGTCAGTGTTATTACCAGTAGCTCTAATTTGAGCCTCTGCATAAATTAATAACAGCTCAGCATATCGTAGGTAATTAATATCCTTATTTACGCTACCAAAATCTTGCTCACCAAACTTTTCTTTCGAATATTGTGGTCTATCCAAAACATCTTCGAAATCGTCTGTATCATCATCTGGAGTTGCATTATCATTAAGAAATGTTGTTGAAAAAGTAAAATCTTTACGTGTTCCTTCAGGGAAATTGTTAAAGAACCCAAATTCAACCCATTTATCTCCAAATAAAATAGCTTCCGCTTGAAAATTACCAGCGCCCCAACCATCTACTGCAACATTAGCAGGAAATGCAATAATCGCTTCAGTATTGCCCTCTTCACTTAAGTTATTAGCAAATTTTCCCATTATACCATCTAGTGTAGGTTCTAATTCATAAACCTCACTATCTATTACGGCTTTAGCTTCTGCCGCTGCCAGTGCATAATTAGCCGTGTTTTTTAAAGGAAACCCTGCCGTTGTTAAATATACATTTGCCAATAAGGCTTGAGCCATCGATTTATTAGCTCTATAAATACCATTTACAGCTATAGGTCCCAAATTAGTTTTGGCATAAACTAAATCTTCTATTATTTGAGCATATATCTGATCAAAAGTAGCCAAAGGCTCTAAACCCGTAATGTCTTTTTGAGACGTAATAAGCGGTATGGTTCCCCAGGTACGTACCAATTCAAAATAGATTAACCCTCTTAAATAATGCACTTCACCAAGGGACCTTTCCAACAATACGAGATCATCACCTGCAACGAAACTACGCATTTGCGCTTCATTGTCTAAAAAGGTGTTAGCCGCACCAATAATTTCCCATAATTGGTTCCATCCATTAGTTTGCCATGGGTTATTATCAAGCGGTGACATTTGATCGTACTCTAAATAAAATGTTTTATTAGACCCTGTAACTGCAGTTCTGTCATCAGCAGCCCAAAAGTGACAATAGTTTTCACTATTGGCAAATAATTTATCTAATAATACAGAATAAACCCCCAATGTACCAGTTTCGATATCTGCTACATTTTTATAAAATTCTTCCGCAGCTAACTCACCAACAGTATCTGGAGGTAAATCATCGCAAGAAATAAAACTTACTACAAGCAAAGACAGAACTACTATCTTTCTTGTTACACTTGTTAACTCTTTTTTCATTTTCTTATTTTTTAAAATTTTAAATTTAATCCTAGAGTAAATGTTCTTGATGTAGGCAAAGATCCAATATCAACACCTGCAAGCCTATCATTTTCTCCACCATTACTAACTTCTGGATCTAAACCAGAATAATCGGTAATAGTGAATAAATTTTGTGCACTTACGTACAATCTTAAAGACTCTGACCCAATGGTATTTAAAGCCTGTGAATCTCTTAAGGTATACCCTAAAGAGATGTTTTTTAAACGTATAAACGATCCATCTTCAATAAATTCTGAAGAAAGACTTTGTGTATTATTTGCATTTAAAGATGGTAATGTTCCTGTCGTATTACTTGATGACCAAGCATTTCTTAATTCTACAGATGTTCCAAATGGAATTCTACCATCACGTCCAATTAAAAGAGCGCGTTGACGATTAAATATATCATTTCCTGAAACACCTTGTATAAAGATATTTAAATCAAAGCCTTTATAAGACATGTTGTTGTTTATACCATAAGTAAAATCTGGATTTGCGTCTCCAATAAGACCCTGATCATCTGCATAAATAGCGTTACCATCAGCTGCATTTACACCCTCGTAAATAAACCCATAGAACGACCCTATTGGTTCGCCTACCTTAACAATGGCAGGAGCAGGAATTGAACCACCAACAGTTAAACCTGGGAATATCTCTGTTTCGTCACCTATTAAACTTATCACTTTATTTTTGTTAGCTGATAAGTTAGCGCTCATATTCCATCTAAAATTATCATTTTGAATGATTCTTCCCTCAATAGATATATCAAATCCTTTATTTTCAACGTCCCCTGCATTTATAATCTGATCAACTCTTCCTGTAAAACGTGGTACTTGTCTTGTAAGCAATAAATCTTCTGTCTTTTTTGAATAATACTCTAAAGACAAATTGAATCTATTGTTTAAAATCCCTACATCTACACCTATATTTGTTTGTACTGTTGTTTCCCACGTTAATTCTGGATTAGCAAGTCTTGTTCCTGGCAATATAGCTGTACTTCCAGTACCACCTCCATTAGGAATCCATGGGTTATTTCTTAATAAATTAAGGGTAGCGTTTGTGTCAATATCTTCATTGCCTGTTTCTCCCCACCCAGCGCGCAATCTTAACGTACTAATAGTTTCAGACTTGAAGAAATCTTCATTATTTATGTTCCAACCTAAAGCAAAAGATGAAAACGTACCGCTTTGGTCTTGTATAAAAACACTCGATTCATCGAAACGAACAGAGGCTGTTACTAAATATTTAGAATCGTAATTATAGGTTGCTCTACCAATAAGAGATCTTAAATTACGTTCAGATGTACCACTTCCAATAACTTGAAGGTCAGCGACACCTAAATTATCAAAACCTGTACTACTCGTAAAAAAGCCTCTACCATCCGCATTAAATTCTGTTGCTAGATTCTTTCTTTTTTCATAAATAGCAGTTGCAGTTACGGTATGCTTTTCGCTAAAGATATTCTCGTAATTAAGCTTAAAGGCATATTGTGATTGATTATCATTTTCCGCATATTGGCCTGAAGTAATATCTGCCGCATCGTTATTAGGTGGGCTAAAGTAAGAATATGCCGTATTTCTATAACGAATACCTCCATTAACATTAAAATCTAAGTGATCTGTAAGGTTATAGTTTAATGAAACATTAGCCTGAACTCTATTTAATGATCTAATGTTTTTACTTTCATTTGCTTGAAATACAGGGTTTGTAAGAACAGACTCTTGAATACCTCCTACTACTAAGGTTTGTCTGTTATAATTTCCATTAGCATCAAAAATAGGCGTTGTTGGATCGAAACCAAGAGCTCCCAAAGCTAAACTAGCACCAAAATCATTACCCGCATTATCATTACCATTATTTAGACCTTCTTGACGAACTAGGTTAAGAGACGTGCTTAGTTGCAATTTATCTGTTAATTCAGCATTAATATTGGATCTTAAAGCATATCTCTTAAAATTAGTATTGATAGCTACACCTTCTTGATCCAAATAGTTTCCAGACACATAATAATTCATCTTTTCAGCACCGCCTCTAAAGGATATTTGATAATTTTTAGCAACTGCCGATCTATATACTTCGTCCTGATACTTAACAGAATTAGCTATAGCGTCATTTATTTTTTGTTCTGAATTAAACAATGGGATAGCATTTCCGGTAGGATTGGTAGCACTAATTGTAGCAGTAATATTTTTTTCATTTGCAAAGCCTATGAATTCTGACGCACTTAATAAATCTATCGAGTTAGAAGGCTCAGAAAAACTAATGAAAGAACCAAACTCGATGATAGATTTTCCTGAAGTTCCTTTTTTAGTGGTAATAATAATAACACCATTAGCTGCGCGATTACCATAAATAGCGGAAGAACTTGCGTCCTTTAATACACTAATAGATTGAATATCGTTTGGATTCACAGAATTAATATCTACATCAATAAGGCCATCCACAACAACAAGCGGTGAGTTGCTACCCGTAATAGAGTTAGTTCCTCTAATTCTTATTTTTAATCCTGCTCCTGGCGCACCAGAACTTTGAGTCAGTTGAACCCCTGAAGCTCGACCTTGCAAGGCTTGATCTACGTTTGTTAATGGACTTTTCTCTAAATCTTTAACACCTACTACAGAAACAGCTCCTGTTAAATCTTCTTTTCTAACAGATTTACCATAACCTACTACTACGACTTCATCAAGTAGTGCTGCATCTTCTTCTAACAATATGTTAATTGAAACTTGCCCCGTATAATTAACTTCTTGCGTAACGAAGCCTAAAAAGGAGTATATTAAAATATCACCAGAATTAGCGGATAACTCGTAATTTCCATCAAAATCTGTTACAGTTCCTGTAGCCGTTCCTTTAATTAAAACGTTCACTCCTGGAACAGGTCCCAGAGCATCTGAAACTGTTCCTTTTACAGTTTGTGCATAAATAATACTTCCAATCAGAAAAAAAATTGAAAACATCGACTTTCTTAGTAGTTTGTTTTTCATAAATGTTTGATTTACGTTAATAGTTTGAATTAGTTTAAATTGATTCTATAAACTTAATTTTAAATGATTGATGACTTCACATTATAACCTCAACAAAAAACATACATGACAAAAAAAAGTGACTTAAATTAACAGAAACACAATAAAATTGGGATACTATTAACATATCCTCTATTAAGAATAATCTAGTTGTAGGCATCAAAAATCACTAATGTTGTGGTAATGTATAGGTCGTTTTTTCTTTTTGTTTTGCTTTAAATACCCAAAATGTGGTCTGAAAGTCCAGCTTCGTGAGCTAAATTCATTTTTTTACGTAACCTATAACGTTTTACCTCAACACTTCTTGCTGAGATATTTAGCAGTGGTGCAATCTCTTTTGAAGATAAATTCAACCTTAAATATGCACAAAGTCTTAGGTCGTTAGATGTTAATACAGGGTGCAATGTTTTTATTTTTTTAAGGAAGTCTTTATCTGCATTGTTAAACGCTTCTTCGAAGGTATGCCAATCATCATTGTTCTTTAAATTTCGGTCTATAATTTTGATGACTTGCTTAATGCTTTTATTATCTTCTGCATTCACCAATTCCTTTTTTAAAGTATTTAAAAACTCGTTCTTTTTAATTAAACTCATGGTAGAGATACCAAGTTCTCTATTTTTATTCTCAATATCTTTTCGCAGGTTATCGTTATTAAATCGCATTAACTGCTGTCTGTTTTCTAATTCTTTCAACTCCAATTCACGTTGCTTTTTAAGCAACAATCGTTCTCGTTCTATTCTATAATGGCGTTTATAGATATTGTGCATAAATAATGAAAAGAGCATTATAAATAACACATATGCAACTAGCATTTTAATAGATAAATACCAAGGTCTATCTATACAAAAAGTATAAGATTCTATATTATCTGTAATTTCAACACCTACCCTTGCTCTAACACTAAACCTATAATCACCATAGGGCAAATTTTCAAATAATACAGATGGTGTAACAGACCAATGACTCCATTCGTTATAAATGCCATCTAATTTATATTGATATTCGGTTACCAAATATTTATCGTATTCAGCAATCGAATAATTAAATGTTATATTATTCTCATTATTTTTAAAAGAACCTTCGACATCTTTTTCTTGAAACTCATTAATGATCTCTCCATCTTTATAGGCTCCTTTTAAAACAGAATTAATATTTACTTGATGTGGAATAGGTTTTACTTTATCCAAATTAATTACAATATAACCATAGGATGTGCCATATAAATAGATGTTATCTTTTAAATACATAATATTCTCGTAACCAGAAATATCACTACGACTTTTACTCGTTAAAGAGATTTTATTAATTTTTGGAGTATTACTCAACTTTCGTTCGGATAAATAACTTATCCCATATAATGAAAACGACCAAAGTTTATTGGTTTCAGAATTGAATACGAGTTTACCTGATGTGTAATTCTTCTCGTTAAATAAACCACTTAAAACAGAGTCTCTAACAAATTTATGAGTGACATTACTATAACCATAAACACCATCATTTTTAGCATAAGCTAATTTGCCTTTATATTTTATAAGGCTTGAATTTGCCCCTTTGGCAACCGAAGTATCCTTTTCAACTTTTAAAACTGTTTTAAAATCATCATCAATGTTTAATTTAAAAACGCCTTTATATTCGTGACTTACAAATACTCTATTATCAAACATTTCGACATAGCGACTTGAAACATCAAAGCCTTCTATTTTATTTCTTAAACCCCAAACACCATTTTTACGCTCAAGAATATGTAACCCATTATAGTTTCCTTGAAGTAACAAATTACTATGATTCTCTATTGAATTTATTTTCCAAGTCCCCAATACATTGGCGACTTTTTCTACTTTATTCTTTTTAACTATAAAAGTTCCCGAATTATGTCCACAAAAAACATCTCCACCTATGTCTATTAATGACCAAACGGCACCTTTAGTACCATCAATCAAACTAAAGGCACCATTACTCTTCAATTTTTTATAAAATAAACCTTGATTTGTTCCTAGATACAAATATTCATCTTGTAGAATAGATGCATTTACTGCTCCAATATTTCCCTTCTCATCTTTATAAACTCTAAATGGAGACTTTATATTAATGCAGTTAATACCGTTTTCTAAACCCAACCATATGTTATTTTCTACATCTTCGAAGACTGAAAGGACCGTATTATTACTCAATCCGTTTTCTTGACTAATGTGATCTTTTATGACGCCATCAGCACTTAAATGAATCATTCCGTTTGAGATACTACCCAATAAAAAACTATTATCCCTTAATTTAATACTGCTATAAATCCTCAGGTTTGAAAGTGTTTTATTAGCAGGTATTTCCCATTTATCGAGACCATTATTATCCATCAAATAAAACCCATTATCTTCAGTTTGAATCAACAATTGCCCTTTATGATTAAACATATTAACAAGCCGGTTTTCTTTTAAAATAATGTTATTCGATATTAATTTTGAAGTTCCATTAGAAATATCAAAAAGTCCAATTTCATTTTGATAATATACACTTTCATCAACCTTAAACAGTTTATATATTGTAGCATCAGAATTTATTATAGAATATGAATCGTCTTTTTTATTATATAAATAAATTCTTTGAAGAGTTTGAAACAATACCCAATCATCAAGAGCTATAATATTCCAAATTTCCTCATCTTCTAGAAAAGATATATTTAGTTTTTCTGATAGTGAAACGTAATTTAGTTTTCCAAATTTATTTCGTTTCCAATACCCAAAATCTTTGTAGCTACCTGTGTAAATAAGACTATCTATAACTTTAACAGCACGAGTAATTGTTAAGTTATTTGATGGATACACTGCCCATTTAGCTCCATTAAATTCTAATAAACCCTTATTATTTGCAACATATATAAATTTATCATCAGATTGAGATATAGACCAATTTTGATTATCCCCAGAGTATTCAGAAGGTAAATATATTTCTATTGGTGGTCGCTCTTGAGCTTGAACATATACCATCAAAAAAAGACTTATTACAAAAATGTAACAATTAAACTTCCACATAGCCAGATAAATAAAATTAATGTTGTACTACTAATATAGTTTAATTACCATTAAAACTTAGCAAAAAAAGTATACTGTATAGTTTTTGTATAGGTAAAAATTATAATATAATAACCTCATAATATACCATACAATAAAAAACAGAGGCATTATTAAAACCACTATACATCAAAAAAAATAACCAATCCACTTATCCCTTATACAACCAGAAGTTTAAAAATGAAATGTTGTCATATTGAAAAGTAACATTTAAATATACGTAAACTTTATCTTACTATCAAATCAAACAGCACTGTAAATCTTATTTATTTGATATTATCATAATTTTAGCGAGTAAAAGTCTAATTATCAAGCCTTATCTAAAATCATGCTTTTTATCTAAGAAAAGCAGTTACTATTCTTATTCAGTCTTTCTTGCAATTTCATTAAAAGGAACATTGATAAATGTTTGGATCATGAAAATCTATTTTATTTTGAGACAAGCTTCATAAGCGAAAACAGGAATTAAAAAGACATGAAAAAACTATTTCTAAATGTCCTTTTTGTATATATTCAAAACTAAAAAATACACTTTATCGGATTTATTTGCGTTTTAAAGATTTTATTATATATATTTGCATTGTAAATTATTGCTAGTCTCAAAATAAAATAGTCTCTCATGAATAAAATTACAGTCTCTCTCAGACCGTATGTGCTTGTATTTGCTTTTCTATTTTCATGTCAATTATTCTCTCAAATAATCATTGACTCTGAAGATTTTGAATCAGGATGGGGTATTTGGAATAATGGCGGGTCAAACTCAGCCAGAAGAACAAGTGCGCAAGATAGCCCAACGGGAAGTACTTCTTTAAGAGTTCGAAATGGGACTGGAACATCTATATCTACAACAGACGACATCGATTTAACAGGTTACACGAATATAGATTTCTCTTTTATATTTAGAACTCGTAATATGGAAAGTGGTGAATATTTCCAAATAAGATATTACGATGGCAGCTCTTGGACAACACTAGCAACTTACACAAGAGGTACTGATTTTTCTAACGGTACCACATACCCTATTACATTATCATTATCAAGTGGATCATATACATTTTCTACTAATTCTCGGTTTGAAGTACAGACTTATGGAAATGAAAATAATGATAGAGTTTATATTGATGATACTTTAATAGAAGGTTGGTATTGTACTTCAAACGGTAATGATGTATCTGATGAATATATTAGTAGAGTCCAATTAAACAGCATTGACAATACTTCTGGCGCAAGTGCGAGTGGTTATTCAGACTATACAACTATTTCTACAACCTTAAATACAAATACGAATTACAACATAGATATTACTCCAACTTGGCCAGGAACGAATTATGATGAAGGTTATGCTGTTTGGATTGATTATAATCAAGATGGTGATTTTGATGATACTGATGAAAATGTATTTACACTATCTCCATCACAAACGACTCCTGCTTCTGGTAACTTTACAGTTCCAACAACTGCGCTTAGTGGTAATACAAGAATGCGTGTTTCTTTAAAATATAATGGCATTCCAGATTCTTGTGAATCCTTTACCTGGGGAGAAGTCGAAGATTATACAGTAAACATAAATGTGTCTGCCTTTCCAGAAATAGATGTAACAGGACAAAACAACTCTATCGTTGGAGACGGAACAAACACACCAATTACCACTAACGATACCGATTTTGGAACAACTAATCTAGGGACATCAATATCAAAAACGTTTACAATAAACAATTCAGGAAGTGGCTCATTAGACCTTTCAAGCATAACATTATCTAATACAATAGACTTTACTCTTTCTGGAATATCGACTCCAACATCGCTAGATCCAATAACTGGAACGACAACTTTTACGGTAACATTTAATGCTTTAACTACGGGAACAATAACGCCAACTGTAACTATTGCTAATAACGACACTAATGAAAACTCCTACATATTTAACATTACAGCTGAAGCTTTGCCTTTAGCTCCAGAAATGGAAGTAAGAGGTCTCACGAATCTTATTATTGGGGATGGAACAAACACGCCAATTACTACTGATAATACTGATTTCGGAGGAATCTATGAAGATGAAGGAAGTGCTACAAAGACATATACCATTCATAATACAGGTGGTGAAGATTTAACATTAGGCACATTAACGTTAAGTAATCTTGTAGATTTCACTTTAGATACTGCAGGAATGTTAACAACAATTACACCTGGAAATAGTACATCCTTTACTATAACATTCGATCCAACCTCCTTAGGGACAAAAACAGCAACACTGTCTATTGCAAATAACGACACGGCGCCTGCAGATTATGTGTTTAATATTGAAGGTGAAGGAACGCCACCAACTTTTACAGAGGTTACCGTATCTGTAACCTGGCCTACGCATTCAGAATATAACAAAGTAGAAATATATTCTCCTTCCGATGTACTTCTTGCCACAATCGATAATGGGTATTACGGAGTAGGTAACACGAGTTATACCACTTCAGTAAACCTAAGTTGTTTACAAGATTTAAATGATTACTACTATATTATATATGATATCGATGATAATGGTTGGAATGGAGCTGATAATATAACTATAACGACCATAGGTGGAGACCTTATAAATACAGATGATAGCGATAATGCAAACCTAGCAGGATACACTTCTTATTTTAATGTAACTGGCGGCACGTGCGGAGCAGAAATTGACGTAAAAGGGAACTCAACCTCTATAGTAGGCGATGGATCTAATTCACCAACAGTTTTAGACCACACCGATTTTGGTAACGTACAAATAGTCTCAGAAATAATAACACGAACCTTTACCATATACAATTTAGGCGGGACTGATCTTACGCTAGGAAACATATCCCTTTCAGGATCGAGTGATTTCACTTTAGATAGCACTCCAACTTCTGGAACAGTATTAGGTATTTTAGATTCTGCTGATGTACAAATATCATTTAACACAACATCAGAATCTCTTCAAACAACAACATTAACCATACTTTCAACTGGAGACACTGGCGAAGAAACCTATACCATAAACCTATCTGCTCTTGGAGCAAAAGTATTTTTTGATAGCGATGGCGATGGTGTCTATGATGATGTTGATATTGATGATGACAATGATGGCATTAAAGACTCTGATGAAGAAAATGCCTGTAGATTATCTAATGGATCAGCACAAGTAGATTATAAATTTTTAAACGAAACCTTTGGCGTTGGTACCACAAGAGGCACAGGAATTAGTTCTTTATACACAGCGTATACATCGTATTGTATTGAAGATGGCATAACAGGTTCTTCCTGTTCTGGCACAGACCTAGGTGTTGGAGATGGAGAATATACCATTTCAAATATGATAACAACTGGAGTCAATGGAGAAACCGTAGGTCCCACAGATGCTATTGCTTCTTGGGCTTGGTATGCTTGGGCGCCTGTCGAAGATCACACACTAGGTGATACAGATGGAAGAATGGCTATATTTAATGCCAGTTATGCAACAGGTGTATTTTATGAAACCGAAATTAAAGGCATCTTATCAAATGTGCCCATTAATTACAGTTTCTGGGCTATAAATATTGATGAACCAGATCAAAACTTTATTGACGAAGAACATGGTGGAATTGCTACAAATATGGAGCATAGAATTTTACCTAACATAACCGTGAATTTTTTATCTGCAGATAGAAGTACTGTAATTGCAAGCTTTGACACCGGAGATATTACACGTTGTGGCGATACTTTTGTTGATGCAGATCATACTGGTGCCTATCCGCATACAGCAGATGCAACCTATAACATGTGCGAAACATCCATTTGGCAACAATTTTCACAACAATTTACAACAACCGAAACATCCTTTGTTGTACAATTTGTTAACAATGCACCTGGTGGAGCAGGAAATGATTTAGCATTAGATGATATTGAAATTAGACAAACACTATGCGATATGGATGGTGATGGCGTTGCCAATGTTTTTGATTTAGATAGTGATAATGATGGTATTCCTGATGCTGTAGAAGCTAACTCAACAAGTGCCGCTCTTTCAGCCGGAAAAGGACAACTTACAGGAATTGCACCTTGGGATGATAGTTTAAATAATAATGGCATGCATGATAGCTTGGAAGCCCTTTCCCCAATAGATACTGATAGCGATACAATTCCTGATTATTTGGATTTAGATAGTGATAATGATGGCATATTCGATGTGGATGAATTAGGGATTACAAATACGAATGATACCTCATTCCAAAATGGTGATGGAGACCGTACTGGAAACGGTACTGGTGATGGTGGAGAAACAGAAACTTTTAGAGAAAAAGATGCTGATGGCGATGGAACAATTGAAGGTTTTGGTGATGGCATATTAGATGTTTATGATTTTCATGAAGGCAATACAGACTACAGCAATTCATTTGGTAATGATAGTCAAGGCACAGGACCGCTCTATGCTCTAGATTCTGATAATGATGGCATACCAGATTATAAAGATGCATATAACGATATCACTGGCATTTATGATATAGACACCGTAGAAATTTATGCCATATTACCAAATACACTTGGTGTATTAGATGACACTACAGATGCTGATGGCGATGGTATTGTAGCGTCTCGAGACGGAGACGACACAGTCTTTGGTTCTCCAAGGAACCTAGATAACAGCTATAGTTTATATTTTGATGGACGTAACGATTATGTTGAAGACACTAATATAATACCTTCTGGAGACGCAACACTTATGGCATTTGTAAAAACAGATGGTACGAACACAACTGGAGATAATCAAATTGTTGCAGGTCAAGACGATCTATATATTATAATAGACGATGCCACCAATCTAGTCAGTGTTAATATAGAAGGCGCAACGCTTACATCAACAACAGCTTTAATAGATGGTATTTGGACACATATAGCAGTTACAACGACATCCACTTCAGGAGGAGAAACTATATTATACATCAATGGTGTTGAAGAAAACACTGTTGCTTCTGGAGGAATTACTGACGCTTCAAACTTTACTATTGGTAGAGCATCAACAAGTAACAATTACTTTAAAGGAGAAATTGAAGAAGTTAGAGTCTTTAGTGCGGCATTATCAAGTAACGAAGTTAGCAGAATGGTTTATCAAGAATTAGACGATGCCAATAGTTTTAATAGCGGAAAAATAGTTCAACAAAATATTTCTGAAACCGTAGGTTCCAACTTAGTAAAATACTATAAAATGGATGGTTTTCAAGATGATATTTTAGATGATAAAAAATCAGCTTCTATTGATGTTGCTGGCGCCAAAGTTCATAATATTAAAAACATTTATTTTCAAAGAGCACCACTACCCTACGAAACAATTTCTGATGGAGATTGGACATCAACTAGCAATTGGCTTTATGGAAGCGAGTGGGACATCACATCAAAACAAGATAACCCAAATGATGCATCTATTGTTCATATCAAACATAATATTGCCTTAAACGGCGCTTACGATACCCAAGGCACATCAGCATTGATTATTGATAGCGGCGTTGAATTTACAATTGAAGCAGATAAAGGACTTTACAACAGTTGGTATTTAGAACTAAACGGATTAATAGATTTAGTTGGCGAATCTCAACTCGTACAGACAGATGGCAGTTACTTCGAACCATCAAGCACCGGAACTTTAGAAAGAGACCAACAAGGGACTTCTAACACCTATTTATATAATTATTGGTGTTCTCCTGTAGCACCTAGTAGCAATTCGGATTATACCTTACCTAATATTTTTACAAACGCCAATTTCTTAACATCTGGTTATAATGGTACAGCTTCGCCTGTTGCATTAGCAGATTATTGGATATGGAAATATACAAACAGACCTGGTGATACTTATTCTGAATGGCAACACGTAAGAAGTACAGGTACTCTAAAAGTTGGAGAAGGTTTTACTATGAAAGGATCAGGCGCTTCTACACCAAACCAAAACTATGTACTATTAGGACAGCCTAACAATGGTGATTTTTCTTTAGAAATAACAGCTGGCAATGAATATTTAGTAGGAAACCCTTACCCTTCTGCTATGGATGCTAATGAATTTATTAAAGACAATATTAGTAACCTAGAAACTAACGGTAGAAACACGATAGGAAATGTTATAAATGGTGCTTTATATTTTTGGGATCACTTTGCTAACAACTCACATTATCTTGCTGATTACGAAGGCGGTTATGCCACATACACATTAATGGGAGGAGCTCGAGCAATTTCTAATGACGCAAGAATAAATGCATCAAATCAGGTAGGAACAAAACTTCCAGAAAGATATATTCCAGTTGGGCAAGGCTTTTTTGTTTCAGCCATTTTAGATGCGAGTTTAGTTTCAAATGATCCAAGTATTGTTAACCCTGTTATAGGAGGAGATATATTATTTAAAAATAGTCAAAGAATTTTCCAAAAAGAAACGGTAACTGCAACAAATTCTGGGTCAATTTTTCTTAAGTCTAATTCAAAATCTAAAAGTACAACAACGAATAACATCGATGAGAGACAAAAAATAAGATTAATGTTTGATTCTCCAGACGGATATCACAGAGAGCTTTTAGTCGGTGCAGATCATGAAACCACAAATGGATTTGACTTAGGTTATGAAGCTGTACTTATCGAAGAGAATAAAGAAGACATGTATTGGCTACTAAATAATACCAAGTTGATAATTCAAGCGGTTAATAATTTAGATGAAGAACAAGTGCTACCTCTAGGAATAAAGATTAATAAATCAGGTATAACAACCATAAAAATTGATGATTTAAAAAATATTTCTACAGATAAAAACATTTATGTACATGATAAAGAATTAAACACCTATCATAATTTAAGAGCTAGTAATTATGATGTATTACTAAGTCCTGGAAATTATGTAGATCGGTTTGAACTCACATTTAAAAAGGATACCACAGTCTCTTTAGGCATAAATGATATTGAATATAATAACATAGAAGTGTATTATAATAATGAAAAAGAAAGTATTATGATCCATAACCCTACATTACTGAATATTAAATCTATAGAAATGTATACTATTTTAGGGCAATCTATTTATAAATTCAATGAAAACTCAAACGTAAAAGATATAGAACATAAAATAAAAAACCTAAACATGGCTTCATATATTATTAAATTACAAACAACCCAAGGTTTAATTTCTAAAAAGATTTTAGTTAAATAATTAAGTATAATTTCTTTTTAATAATTAAAGACTGTTCAATATTATCAATCTTTTTTTGTGAGCTATAAATTGCTAGTTATTATTCTAAAATTCAATAGCTTTTAGTTGGTTTCCATTTTATTTATTTCATGAAATAATGCATTTCATCGATTTTTTATGCCTTTAATCGTTTTATATCAAATAAAAAAGTATATTCGCACAGTCATTAATCAGATAATCAATTAAAAAAATAAACCACTCCATATTATTATATGAAACAAACAAATTAATCACATGTTCTATTAATAAATAGATTTTATCTTTTATGACATAACATGCGCTCTCATCTCTCTCACTAATACATTATAAATATAATATATGATTTACGGTTTGAAAATGTTACAGCATGAGAATAAAATTACTTAGTGTTTGCTTTGTATTCATTCAATTAAGTTTTTCGCAAACGCCTATTACTTCTGGAATAGATTGGTCTGTTTCCAATCTAACCAGTAATAACGCTTTAAACTCCCCAAATACCATACTTTATGGTCCTGATAATTACTTATGGATTACAGAGCGTGAAGGTAAAAAAGTTGTAAAAGTTAACCCGCAAGACGGCTCTATAACAGAAATGTTAGATTTAACAGGGGCTGTATTTCAATCGGTTACTCAAGATGGCCTTATGGGAATGGCTATTCATCCCGATTTATATAGTAATATAACAACAACCAATAATTACGTTTATTTAGTTTACACCTATGATAGTGATCCAACTGCTACAGAAAATATAAAATTAAGAATTGCCCGTTACACATATAATAGTGGAACAGGAATACTAAACCCGGGTTCTGCAACAGTTATAATTGATGACATAGAAGCAGGTAGCGACCATAATTCAGGGAAACTTACAATTGGTCCAGACTATAAACTTTATTGGACTATTGGCGACTTTGGTGCAAACAGAAGTACTAGAGCATGTACCGAAATAAAATCTCAATATCTACCAACAACTAGTTCTGATTATTCAGTATATAAAGGAAAAATTTTAAGATTAAATCTAGATGGTACTATTCCTTCCGACAACCCTACATTAAATAGTATAAAAAGCCATGTATATAGCTATGGTCATAGAAATGCTCAAGGCATTGTATTTGGATCTAACGGAACTCTTTATTCTTCAGAACATGGAGACAAAACAGATGATGAAATAAACATTATTACTTCCGGTAAAAATTACGGTTGGCCATTAATAGCGGGCTATAACGATGATAAAGGCTACGGATATTGCAACTGGTCAAGTTATCCTAGCAGTTGTGGATCTTACGATTCTAATAGTTGCCCAGGGTCATATATAAGCGAAGCGACATCAGCTGCAGCCTTAACAGATTTTCAACCTCCAATTGGCACACTAAACAGTACTCCAGATACAGAACCAACAGGAAGTTGGTTAACATGGCCAACAGTAGCACCTGCGAGTATAGCTATTTACGAAAGTGGTCTCATCCCTGGATGGGAAAAATCATTATTAATTCCAACACTAAAAACTGGCACTATATTTAGAACAAAACTAGATGCTTCAGGTTTATCGTTAGAAGATAGTACTTATGAAGAATTTCATTCCTCAGATGACAGATATAGAGATATCGCCATAGATCCTGATGGCGTTACTTTATATGCCATAACAGACAATAACTCAAACACAAATCCTGGTGTTGTTATGAAGATAGAATATTCAGGTACTACATTAAGTAATAGCACTATTGAAACTACAAAACTAAGCTTACTCCCTAATCCAGCAAAAAACGAAGTCAAATTAAATTTAGGCTTAGACAGTTCATCTTTTAATATCAAAATAATTGATGCTTTAGGAAGAACAATAAAAAACAAAATCAATATAAAAAGCGGCTACACTTTAAATACTACTCATTTTTTAGATGGTGTTTATTTTGTTTCAGCTTATAATAAAATAAATAAAACGGTAATAACAAAAAAGTTGATTATTCAACATTAAAATGATATAACAAACATTAGCTCCCAAGCTAATAACCCTACTTATGAAAAGCTATAAATATTATTTAATATTATTCTTTGGTCTTATATTATCTCCAAATATAATAGCCCAAACACTAATTAAAAGTCAAAGTTTTGATGCGACAGCTTCTGGATATGCTGATGATTTAAGTTATAGTGTTTCAAGTGGATCTTTAGTTTCTTTAAGCACAACAAGCCCATTATCATCTCCAAATTCTATGAGGTTTACTGGTAGTGGTCCTTCTGATATTGAATTTGATGATGTAGATATTAGTACCTATACAAGTGTTACAGTAACCGTTGCTTTTAAAGCTATAAATGTTGATAATAATGAAGATTTAGATTTTTATCTGTCTTATGACGGTGGTTCAAATTACTCACTTATAGAAAAATTAATTGACGGGAGTGGTTCTAATGAAAATCGAGATTGGGGAGATGTCGATTCTAGTTCTGGTGCAGCAGCTTCAAACCCTTATACATTTAGTGTGTCAGATGTCAACACGAGTGTACGACTAAAAATTGAATCTACAGATTTAGACACCAGCGATTACTTTTATATAGACAATGTACTTATCGAAGGCACAGCAATATCAACTGCCCCAGAAATAGACGTTACCGGTCTCACCTATTCCATTATTGGAGATGGCTCCAATACACCTACGCTATCTGATAATACAGACTTTGGAACCTCACAAATTGTTTCAGAAACATTAACAAAAACATTTGTAATTAATAATACAGGAACTGGAGATTTAACACTTGGCACCATCGCTTTAGCGGGGCCATCAGAATTTGTAATTGATAGTGCTCCAACATCTGGAACCATAATAGCTTCTGGAGGAACAGCAGATGTCGTTGTATCTTTTTCTACGTCTACAATAGCGTCACAAACCGATATATTAATCATAGCTTCAGATGATACAGATGAAGCATCATACCAAATTAATTTAGCTGCCGAAGGCGATAAAGTCTTTTTTGACAGTGACGGTGATGGGGTTTATGATGATGTAGATATCGATGACGATAACGACGGTATTAAAGACTCAGACGAAGAAAACGCATGTCGATTATCTAGCGGAGCTGGGCAAGCAGATTATAAATTTTTAAATGAAACATTTGGTACTGGTACTGGCAGAAGTTCTGCTATAAGTACGCTATATACTGCTTCAACAAGTTATTGCATTGAAGATGGAGATAGCAGTATCACACTCCCTGATGAATGTGATACTAATACAAGTGTAAATGATGGTGAATACACCGTTGCCAGTTTTATAACAACAGGTGTTAACGGTGAATCTGTAGGACCTACAGGTGATGCCATCGCAAGTTGGGCATGGTATGCATGGGCACCTATTGAAGATCATACCGCTGGTGATATAGATGGCAAAATGGCTATATTTAATGCTGACATAAACCCAGGTGTATTTTATGAAACGACCATTACAGGAACCTTAACTGGAGTTCCTATTACGTATAGTTTTTGGGTCATTAATCTTGATAATGCAGATTCTGAATTTAGTTCTGGTTCATTACAAAGCAATGGTCACAGAATATTACCCGAAGTAACCGTAAATTTTTTAACAACAGATAGAAGCACAACCATTGCAACATTTAACACCGGTCCTATTACAAGATGTAGTGGTGATACATACATTGATACCGATCATATTGGATCGGGAGTACATGACCCTACTTATAATATATGCGCAACCTCTGAATGGAAACAATTCGCACAACAATTTACTACCTCTACAGAGACGGCATTTATAGTCCAATTTGTTAATACGGCTCCTGGTGGTGGTGGTAATGACCTTGCTATTGATGATATTGAAGTTAGACAAACCCTTTGCGATATGGATCACGATTCTGTTGCAGATATATTCGATTTAGACTCTGATGATGATGGTATCCCAGATGCCGTTGAAGCAAACCCAACTGCAGCAAATCTAACAGAAGGAAAAGGTCATTTAACAGGTGTTTCCTCTTGGGATGATTCATTAAACAATAACGGAATGCATGATAGTCTTGAATCCATTTCTCCAGTAGACACCGATGGAGACGGCATTCCTGATTATTTAGATTTAGACAGCGATAACGATGGTATATTCGATGTTGACGAATCGGGAGTTATTAATACCAACGATACGACATTCCAAAATGGCGATGGCGATATTACTGGCGATGGTACTGGCGATGGTGGAGAAACCGAAAACTTTAGAGAACAAGATTCCGATGGTGATGGTACAATCGAAGGTTATGGAGACGGTATTCTCGATATCTATGATTTCCATGAAGGCAATTCAACATATACCAATTCATACGGCAACACAAATCAAGGTACAGCTCCCTTATACGCTCTAGATTCAGACAGCGATGGCATACCCGATTATAAAGACCCCGAAAGTAATAGAAATGGTAATTTATACGATATCGACAATCAAGAAATCTATGCCACATTACCAAATACACTGGGTATTTTAGATAGCACAACAGATGCTGATGGTGATGGTATTATGGCATCTCGTGATGGTGATGACACCGTTTTTGGCTCTCCAAGAGATCTAGATGATAGCTATAGTTTATATTTTGATGGACGTAACGATTATGTCGAAGATACAAATGTAATAGCCTCTGGAGATGCAACGCTTATGACATTTGTAAAAAAAGAAGGAACGAATACCTCTGGCGACGATCAAATAGTTGCTGGACAAGACGATTTATATATTATAATTAATGATGCGACCAATTTAATAAGTGCCATCGTAGAAGGAGTAACCCTAACATCAACCACTACTCTAACTGATGGCATTTGGGCGCACATTGCCGTAACGACGACCTCCGATTCGGGAGGCGAAACCATTTTATACATTAATGGTGTTCAAGAAGATTCTGATGCTTCAGGTGGTATAACCGATGCCTCAAACTTAACTATAGGTCGCGCATCTACAAGTAACAATTACTTTAAAGGCGAAATTGACGAAGTCCGTGTCTTTAATGCAGCATTAACAAGCGATGAAATTAGCAGAATGGTTTATCAAGAATTAGATGATGCCAATAGTTTTAATCGAGGAAAAATTATTCCTCAAGATATTTCTGCAACCATTGGTTTCAACTTAGTTAAATACTATAAAATGGATGGCTATCAAGATGATATTTTAGATGATAAAAAATCAGCTTCTATAGATGTCTCTGGAGCCAAAGTTTATAATATTAAAGATATTTATTTTCAAAGAGCGCCGCTACCCTACGAAACGAGTAGTAATGGCGATTGGACCAATAGTGCCATTTGGCTTTACGGAAGCGAATGGGATATCACATCAAAACAAGACAATCCAAATGACGCATCTATTGTTCATATTAAAAACAATATCACCTTAAACGGTTCTTATGACACACAAGGTACTGTCGGCATTATTGTAGATAGTGCTCGTGAGTTTACAATTGAAGGCGATAAAGGCCTTTATAACAGCTGGTATTTAGAATTACATGGACAAATCGATCTAGAAGACGAATCGCAATTAATACAAACAGATGAAAGTATATTACTTTCAACAAGTTCGGGAACATTAGAAAAAGACCAACAAGGTACTGCCGACACCTTTACATACAACTATTGGTCTTCTCCCGTTGGTTTAACAAATAGCAGTACAAATAATTTAAGCTATAAAGTAACCGATGTGTTCTCTAATGTTACCTTTTTAACTTCTGGTTATGACGGCATAGCGTCACCTGTAAGTGTTGCTGATTATTGGATATGGAAATATAGCAACAAAGCCAGTAATACTTATGCTTTATGGCAACATGTTAGAAGTACTGGATATTTAGATATTGGTGAAGGCTTTACTATGAAAGGTGTTACAAACACCGGAGGTAACATCGCATTAACACAAAACTATATTTTTAACGGAAAACCAAATAACGGATTAATAACACTACCTATATCTGCAAATAGCGATTATCTCGTTGGTAATCCCTATCCTTCTGCAATCGATGCTGATGAATTTATATTAGACAATATTAGCGATGGCTTAGGTAGAGCGTCAAGCAATATTATTGATGGCACATTATACTTTTGGGAACACTTTGCAAGTAACACCCATTATTTAAGTGAATACGAAGGCGGTTATGGTATGTATTCCATGATGGGAGGTACAGCCGCATTTACCTCAGACGTATTAATAAACACATCTGGGAGTTTAACGAGTGTTAAAGATGCACCCGGACAACATATACCTGTTGGACAAGGTTTCTTTGTTGTAGCCGCAGATCCAAGTCCTACTAATCTAATTACATTTAAAAATAGTCAGCGTGTTTTTATAAAAGAAACTGCTTCATCATCAGTATTTATAAAGCAATCGAATTCTAAAGTAAATAATGAAAATACGATTACAGATGATAGACCAAAAATTAAACTCATGTTCAATTCACCAAAAGGTTATCAACGTCAGTTATTGGTTGGAATTGATCAAAATGCGACTGATGGTGTTGATATTGGATATGATGCCAAGCTTATAGAAGATAATACAGAAGATCTATTCTGGGATTTAAACAACTCACAATACATCATTCAAGCCGTTAATAATTTTGACCTCGACCAAGTTTTACCTTTAGGCGTTAAAATTAGTCAGCAAGGTTTAGCAACTCTAAAAATTGACGCGTTAGAACATATTGAAACGACTCAAAACCTATTTTTACATGACAAATCATTAAATGTTTATCACGATTTAAAGCAAAGTGATTATGAGGTTTATTTAACCGTTGGAGAACATTTAAACCGTTTTGAAATCACCTTTATGAGTCCAGAATCTTTAAATACGGAAAACGAAGATCAATTAAACTCAGCGATATATATATTCAATGAACATGATAAAATCAGTGTTCACAATCCGAATTCTAAATTCATAAAATCTGTAGAACTCATAACGATCTTAGGGCAATCTATAGTAACATTTCATGTGAATAAAAACGATAATTATATGGAGTATAATACGGCACAAATAGAAACAGGTGCCTATATTATAAAAATAGAAACGGAAAACGGTAAACAAACAAAAAAGATATTGGTAAAATAGTTATTTTGAATTAGTCAAATTCCCCAAATCTAATTTTTACACAACTATTTAGTCCCGAATTAAAATTCGGGATTTTTTTATTTTACGCGATCTATCAATGCTACAAGCGATACTTTATCTTGTTCTCCTAAAGCCATATTTTTTAAAGTAAACGTATTAGACGCAACTTCATCATCACCAACTAAAACTACAAATGGAATTTGACGTTTATTAGCGTGATTCATTTGCTTTTTCATTTTAGCAGCATCAGGATATAATTCGGCATTAATACCGTTAGCACGTAATTCTTTAATCGCTTTTAAACTAAAAAGCGCTTCTTTATCTCCAAAGTTTATAAAAAGCACATCAATATTTTTATTCACCGTTTCGGGGAACAAACCAAGTTCTTCAAGCACTAAATAAATTCGATCCAATCCAAAACTAATACCAACACCACTGACATCTTTCATTCCAAAAATGCCCGTTAAATCGTCGTAACGACCACCGCCACCAATAGATCCCATTTTTACATCTTTAGGAGCTGCAACTTCAAAAATAGCACCTGTGTAATAGTTTAAGCCACGCGCTAACGTCACATCCAATTGCAACGCTGCGGTTTTTAAACCTAATTCTGATATTGCTGTATTAATAAATTGTAATTCTTCAACACCTTTTATTCCGTCTTCAGAAGATGCTAAAATTGTTTTTAAACTTTCAATTTGAGTTTCAAAATCACCAGTTAAACTAAACAACGGTTGAAGCTTATCTATTCCCGATTGCGGAATCCCTCTACCTAACATTTCTTCTTTTACCTTCTCCTCGCCTATTTTATCTAGCTTATCTAAAGCTACAGTAAAATCGATAAGTTTATCGCTAGCACCAATAACTTCGGCAATTCCAGAAAGTATTTTTCTGTTATTTATTTTTATAGTAACGCCTTCTAATTTTAAGGCTGTAAAAACAGTATCATATAGTTGGATAAACTCTACTTCTTGCCAAAGTGATTGACTTCCAACCACATCAGCATCACATTGAAAGAACTCTCTAAAACGTCCTTTTTGAGGTCGATCTGCTCTCCAAACTGGTTGGATTTGATAACGCTTAAACGGGAATTCAATCTCGTTTTGGTGTTGTACAACGTAACGTGCAAATGGTACGGTTAAATCATACTTTAAAGCCTTTCCTGAAATACTTGAAGTTATTTTATTGATATTTTTATTAACATAATCTAGTTCTGGAACTGATGACAGATAGTCTCCATTATCTAAAATCTTAAAAATCAAACGATCACCTTCTTCACCATATTTCCCGAGTAAGGTATCTGATTTCTCAAAACTTGGTGTTTCAATAGGTTGAAATCCAAACGTTTCAAACGCACCACGAATACTATTAAAAATATAGTTTCGTTTTGCGACTTGTTCTGGATTAAAATCTCTGGTTCCTTTTGGTATGCTTGGTTTTTGAGCCATATTTGATTCCTGCGAAGACAGGTGTTATTTTAATAATTAATTGTCTTTAAAATGGATTCCTGCCTGCGCAGGAATGACAAAGCGGATTTAATGCTTTAAACGACAAAAATAATAGTTTCGTTTGATTTAGATTCCTGCTTTCGTAAGAATGTCAAAAATAATTAATGCATTCGTCATTGCGTCCTTTTTTCATTAGAAAAAAAGCGAAGCAATCTGTTTATTGATTATTTAGAACTTCAATTAAAAAAATTGCCACATCCTTCCTCCTCACAACGACAAACTATGAATTCACTAGTTTATCAAAATAATTAAACAAATCGCCTTTTGTAATCACAGCGCCTTGTTCAATTAATGTAAACTTATCTTGGTTTTTATCATCGCCATAATCTTTTGTAGCTTGTACAAACTCTACAGCATCATCCATTAAATTTTCGCGTAACCATTTGTAACCTTCTGCTGTTGTTAAATCTTTATCGTTCGTTAATTTAACACCAATTAGTTTCATGTTTTCATCATTTAAACTAAACATGTGCATTTGGTTTGGCGATATATGTTCCAAATATTTAGCTGTCTTTAAAACACCTTCCCAAATTAAATCGCTAAACACATCCAATTCCATTTCTGCTAAATCGGGTTTGTTTACTTTAAGATTCGCCCATTCATCAGCTGTTACCGATTGGGTTGCTAAAAAATTTATAAATTCTTGGTGCAATTCTTCAAACTGCTCTTTTGTTAATCTTGAGTATTTCATGACGTCATATACTTTTCCGCGAAAGCGAAATTAATTTAATCCTTTTTAATATTTAAACTTGCTGCAACCTCAAAAGGTCTGTCAGTTGCAATAATATCGACCCCCATTTCAACCCATTCTTGATATAAATGATCGCCTTTTGCCTCTGCTTGGTTATCTAAATTACCCAAAGAACCTAAAATACATGGTATACCATAACGGTGTACTTTATTGTAAAAGGCTTTTGTGGATAATCGTGTTCCTGTAAAGGCTAACATATTTTGAGTTGGAATTTTAGAATGCAATAACCAATCTAATTCTTCTTCATTTCTTCCTGAAACGGATAACATTAAATCTGGAGCTGCTTGATAAGCCGCTAAAGCTTGTTTTAAATCGTAGGTTATAATAATGGAAATAGCTTCTGCTTGCGTTTCTCTAATAAGCGCAACAACCTCGGTAACATCTACACTCTTTTTAATATCAATGGTTAAAATGACATCATTTTGCTTCGCCCAGATTAAAACAGTTTTAAACAATGGAATCTTAAAAGCGGTCTTGTTACCATAATCATCTTCTAAATTAAACTGATTTAATTCTGAATAAGTATAGGTTGTTAAATCGCCTTTGCCCGTTGTGGTTCTGTCTAAGCTATTATCATGCATTAACACCAAAATATTGTCCTTTGTTTTGGCAATATCTATTTCGTAAATAGCTGGAATGCTATCGTTAATATATTTTATAGATTCTAAACAATTCTCTGGATAGTTCTCTAGTCCTTTTCCACCTCTATGCACACTTATAATCGGTTTTGCATTTGGAGTAAACGCAAACTTTTTAAGTAAAAGAGGCTCTTTTCCTTCCGAAGATTTAGATGGATCTGTTTTGCAAGATACATGTAGCAAAATCAGTAATAAAACAATGGCTTTTTTCATACTCTATAAAATAAAATGCGCCCCTTATTTAAGGAGCGCAAATTTAAGAATATATATGTTATGTTTTTAGAAAATATAACGTAATCCAAATTGAGCTTGCCATCTTGAAGCTAAACTAGAATCGAAACCGAATGTACTGGTTTGATTTCCGTTAAAAGAATAGGTTGGTATACCTGATGCATCAACACTAACTCCTATAGGTTGTACCGTATTTGGCTGTTGGATAACGCCCCATTCTGAATTCAATAGGTTACCAAAGTTTAAAACATCGATACTAAACTGAATTGTATTTGTTTTATCATCAGACACTTTAAATTTATAATCTTGTAAAAGCTTAACATCCCATTTACCTCTCCAAGGTGCTAAAGCGCCGTAACGCTCTGCATATTGCCCTCTACGACCATTTAAATACTCATCTTGAGCAATAAAAGTCTCTAAATCGGCTGCATCACCTGTTTCAGCAAATTGCATTTGTCCGATATCACTTGATGTTGGAATATAAATTAAATCGTTAATACCAGAACCGTCTCCATTTATATCTCCACCATAGGTGTAGTTAAAACGTCCGCCACGTGCATATTCAAAAAATGTAGATAGTGTCGTTGACCATTTCTCGTTTCCGTAATTCCATTTTTTACTTCCTACACCAATAAAACGATGTGTATCCCCATATTTAGAATGGGTTAATACATCTGTATTTACATTATTTACAATTGGATTTCCTGCAAAAGCATCACTTGTAATTTCTGCTTCAATAGAATTTACATCTTTAGAATTTAAATAACTATAAGCGGCCATAGCATAAAGTCCATTACTAAATGTTTTTTGAGCTTTTAAAGACGCATTCCAAATTCTACCTTTATCAGAGTTTGTAAAAACAAAAGCACCGTCGCCTGGATTACCGTCAAAGGTTAAAACATCGGCAGCGGTATAGATTGATCTGTTATCAACACCTTGCAACGTTCCCGATGGAGTCGATAAGCCCCAATGTTGTACGTGT
The DNA here is from genome assembly GCA_039985655.1 of Algibacter sp. GTDB lineage: Bacteria > Bacteroidota > Bacteroidia > Flavobacteriales > Flavobacteriaceae > Postechiella. Next base: position 36,610 of record JBDWSF010000015.1, read on the forward strand.
GCACCATTAATATCTTTAGTATATGATAAATCGGCAGTTAAAACCAATCCGCTTTCAAGTTTTTTATCGACACCAAGATTAGTACGCCAAACTTGAGGAAATTTATAATCTGGATCTACAGCTTGCAAGAAAAATGCATCTGGTGCAGCTATTTGGTTTCCTAACCATACGAAAGGAAAACGCCCTGTAAATAAACCAGAACCACCACGTAGTTGAAACGTATCATCGCCTTCAACATCATAATTAAATCCTATTCTAGGAGAAACTAACCAATCGTTATTTGGCATTTGTGTATTATCTATTAAAACAGATTCTCCTGTGTTTGGGTTTTCATATGGAATATCAGCTAATACAAAGCCTCTGTCTATAACATCTTGCGCTTTTTCGGCAGAGTCAAAAAACAATGGTTTATCAAAACGAACACCATAAGTCAATTTTAATTTTTCAGAAATATTCCATTCATCTTGCATATAGAAAGATAATTGGCCAACATTAGTTTCTGCTAAAGCCCAACCTGCTCCTGCTCCTGCAGCGTTATTAGCATCAAACGCGGCTTGAGCACCACTAAAATCATAACTTGTAGCATCAAAAGCGTCAATATCAACACCTCCAAAAAGATCAAAACCATAACTCGTTAAATTAAAAGAATTGTCGAATTGAAATTTTTCAAAAGAAGTCCCTATTGTAAACGTATGATCGCCTTCATAAAAATTTAAATTATCTGTAAATTGAAAAACCTTTTGATCCAATCTATTATTAACAGAAAACGGTTCATGACCAGCAATAATATAGTTTGAGCCATCTTTGGTTATATTTATTGACGGTGCTGGAGTTGAAAATGGATCTCTAAAATCATTAAAATGCGTATAACCAATTTGTAATTTGTTAGAAGATGCATCTGATAAAGTAGAGTTCAATTCGATCTGTATAGATCGAAGCTCATTATTCATTTTATACCCAGAATTCTGAAACTGCAGGGTATTAGCACTAGGTCCTCTAAACCCTAAAGCTGTTGGATGCGCTGGTTTTTCTTGTGAGGCATTTAAAAAGTTATAAATAACTGCTAAACGATTGTTATCATCAATATTCCAATCTATTTTAAATATCCCCTTCGTTGATTCTGAAGCATGTGTAAATCCTTCATATGCCCCTGGATCGTAACCAACTGCTAATAATGCGTCTCTAACTGCTACTAAATCCGTTTCTAATACTCTAGACTCGGTAACACCTCCAGAACCAGTATTTGGTGTCCAGCCGTTAGTTCCTAAGTCATCACGCTCATCTTTTTCAAAATTCGCAAAAAAGAATAATTTATTTTTAATTATTGGACCACCAACACTGACACCGTATTGTGTTTGATTTAAATCTGGTCTAGCGACATCTTCGCCTTTAATTTTCTTACCAGTCATGGTTTCGTCTCTGTAAAACCCATAAACAGTACCATGAAAGTCGTTTGTACCACTTTTTGTTACCGCATTTACTGAAGCCCCTGTAAATCCTGATTGTGTGACATCGTATGGTGCTGTAGATACTTGAATTTGCTCGATCGCATCGATTGAAACAGGTTGTGCACTTGTTTGCCCTCCAGGCGTTGCAGCATCTAATCCAAATGGATTATTAAAAATAGCGCCATCTAAAGAAAAGTTATTAAATTGATCGTTACGTCCTCCAAAAGAACCACCACTGGCTGTAGGCTCTAATCTTGTAAAATCTGCTTGAGACCTCGTAATGGAAGGTAAACGTGTTAATTCGCGTCTTCCTACACTGGTTTCGGCTCCAGTACGATCGCTACCAAAAGTTCCTGTTCCGCCTGTCCCTTGTATAACTACTGCATCTAATTGTGCAGCATCTTCGTTTAACACAACATCTAAATTTAGTGTTTTACCTAATGTTAAGTACACATCGTTAAACGATTTAGATTGATAACCAACATAACTAATGGTTATTGAATATGGCCCACCAACCCTAAGGTTAATTAAATTAAATCGACCATCGAAGTTAGAAGCTGCCCCATACTTTGTGCCTGTTGGCGTATGAATAGCTACTACGTTAGCTCCAGGAAGTGGTACTGAAGCATTGTCCAAAATAAGCCCTTTAATGTTTGATGTCGTTACTTGCGAAAACGCTAATAATCCAAAAAACATAAAAAGCACAGAAAGTGTTGTTCTTTTCATTTGATTAAATTGTTTGAGTTAGTCTATTACCTACTATGCATGCATAGTAAGTTTATATAACAAAAGTAGTGCAAAAAAAAGCCACTCCTAGGAGTGGCTTAAATTTATTTAAAAGTTTTATTAACTAATTGTTAATAGACTTATTATGCTTGTGCAATGACTTCGTATTCTAAATCTACAGATACTTCTCTGTGTAAACGTACTACTGCAGTATATTTACCAGTCCTCTTTACAGTCGCAGCTGTAATGAATTTTTTATCTATAGCTTGTCCTTCTTTTTCTATAGCGGCAGCAACATCAATATTATTTACTGATCCAAATAATTTGTTACCTGCTCCAACTTTAGCAGTAATTTTAATCTCTAATGCTTTTAATGCTTCAGCAATTACATTAGCATCATCAACTATCTTCTTTTCTTTAAAAGCACGTTGCTTTAAGTTTTCAGCTAATACTTTCTTAGCTGAAATTGTTGCTAAAATAGCTTGTTTTTGAGGAATTAAAAAATTTCTACCATAACCGTTCTTAACCGTTACAACATCGTCTTTAAATCCTAAATTTTCAACGTCTTGTTTTAATATAAGTTCCATCGTTATTGGTATTTTATTTTAATAAATCTGCTACATAAGGCATTAAAGCTAAGTGACGTGCTCTTTTTACAGCTACAGACACTTTTCTTTGATACTTTAATGAAGTTCCTGTTAAACGTCTTGGTAAAATTTTACCTTGCTCGTTAACAAATCTTAATAACCAGTCTGCATCTTTATAATCTACATACTTGATACCAGATTTTTTGAAACGACAATATTTCTTTTGCTTATTAGTTTCAATATTAAGCGGAGTTAAATATCTAATTTCTCCGTCTTTTTTTCCTTTAGATTGTTGCTCTATTGATGACATAATTAAGCTTTTTGTTTAAGTTTAACTCTTCTTCTCTCTGCCCAAGATACAGCATGCTTATCTAAAGATACTGTTAATTGACGCATAAAACGCTCGTCACGTCTAAACTCTACTTCTAATGGGTTAATAACCTCACCAGCTACTTGATACTCAAATAAGTGATAAAACCCACTTTTTTTGTTTTGAATTGGATAAGCTAATTTTTTTAGCCCCCAGTCTTCTTTTGATACCATCTTAGCGCCGTTAGAAACAAGAAAATCTTCGTATTTCTTTACTGTCTCCTTTATCTGATCTTCAGATAAAACGGGATTTAAGATGAAAACAGTTTCATAATGATTCATAAAAATCTATTTTATTGTTAAAATTTGGGTGCAAAAGTAACTCTTTTTCTCATATAATACAATTATAATGACTCATTAAATATAAGTCATTTTAGAAATGTTAATATTATGTTAAAACAAACACTTAAACGGTGAAATTTGGTTTTTAGCGGAATTTATCGTACTATTGTCGATATCTTAACCGAAATAATACAAAATGTTATGACTTTAAACTGTGTAGTAGTAGACGACTCAGCGATACAAAGGCTCTCCATCGTTAAATTAGTAGAGAATCACCCATCTCTAAATTTAATTGCAGAGTATAGTAGTGCTTTAGAAACCAAAAATGGTTTAAATACACACCAAGTAGATTTAATCTTTCTGGATATTGAAATGCCAGTATTAAATGGATTCGAACTTTTGGATGTATTAAACAACAAACCCCAAATTATCTTTGTAACCGGTAAAACAGAATATGCTTTTAAAGCATTTAACTATGATGCTACCGATTACTTACACAAACCAATTACTAGAGAACGTTTTAATACGTCTGTAGCAAAAGCGCTTGAACAGCATAAATTGACACTTGATTTTAATGAAGAGGAAGGTGAGCATATTTTTGTAAAGAGTAACCTTAAAAAACGTAAAGTTTATATTAAGGACATTAAATGGATTGAAGCGCTTGGTGATTACGTAAAACTTGTAACAGAAGATAGCAGTTTAGTAGTTTTATCTACAATGAAATCTTTTGAAGCAGAATTACCAGAAGGTAAGTTTTTAAGAATCCACAAGTCTTATATTGTTAATCTTGATAAAATTGATAGATTTAACAGTAAAAATGTTGAAGTTGGTGCTTACGAAATTCCTTTAAGTAGAAATAAGAAGACCCAATTGGTTGATGCCTTAAACAACATTTAATCGATCCCCAAAAAAACCCAACTGAATTAAAAGTTATCGACATTTAGAATTATTTTAACTGACCGAAAATCCTTTATACTGAAGAAGCTGTTATTAACTTTAATAATAGCTTCCTTTGTTTTTGCTAATGATTGTTGCTTCGGAATTTTTATTAAAATATTTTTATGAAACTGATTTCTAATTCTTGCAATTGGTGGTGATTCTGGTCCAAGCACATTATCTTTAAAAAATTGTCTTAGCGATTTTGCTAACCAATTCGAAGCCACCTCGACCTTATTATAATCTTTATGTTTTAAAGTGATCTTGATTTGCTTATAAATGGGCGGATATTTATAATTATATCTATCATCCATTTGCTCCTTAAACATATCGACATAATTATTGGTCGATACTTGTTGTAATATATTATGGAACGGATTATAGGTTTGGATTAAAACCTTACCACGTTTATCGGTACGTCCTGCCCTACCCGAAACTTGTAGCATAAGTTGAAAACTACGCTCGTGAGCTCTAAAGTCAGGAAAATTAAGCATATTATCGGCATTCATCACACCAACCAATTTCACATTTCTAAAATCCAATCCTTTAGTAAGCATTTGTGTGCCTACTAAAATATCGACTTCATGTTGCTCAAAAGCTGTTATAATTTTTTCGTAACCATATTTTCCTCTAGTCGTATCTAAATCCATACGCCCTACATTATTATCTGGGAATAAAAGTTTAGCTTCTTCTTCAATTTGTTCGGTTCCAAAACCTTTATTATCCAATTCAGCACTTCCACAAGCTTTACAATCTTTCAACATAACCATAGCATAACCGCAATAGTGGCAACGCAACTGTTTTCTATATTGATGATAGGTTAAACTCACATCGCAATTTGGACATTGTGGCGAATGCCCACACGTATTGCATTCTATAATAGGCGAAAAACCACGTCTATTTTGAAACAAAATGATTTGTTGGCCTTCTGCCAAAGTTTCGGTCATTTCTAGGATAAGTCTATCGCTAAAATGCCCTTTCATTAATTTCTTTTTGTGCTTTTCTTTAATGTCTACCAATTCAATATCTGGCATCAATACATTATTATAACGCTGTTTAATTTCAACAAAACCATACTTATTTTGCTTCGCATTAAAATAACTTTCTAAACTAGGTGTTGCAGAGCCTAATAGTATTTTTGCTTTGTGCATATGCGCCAAAACTACGGCTGTATCCCTCGCATGATAACGTGGCGCTGGATCAAATTGCTTAAAAGACTGTTCGTGCTCTTCGTCAACGATGATCAATCCTAACTCTTTAAAAGGTAAAAATATAGACGATCGGGCACCTAAAACGATTTGCGCTTTCGCGGAATTTTTTAAAACATGATTCCAAACTTCAACACGTTCGTGTGATGAGTATTTAGAATGAAACACCGACACTTGTTCTCCAAAATAATTTTGAAGCCGCGTAATTAACTGCGTGGTTAATGCTATTTCTGGCAATAAATACAATACTTGCCTGCCTTGGCGTAACACATCTTCAATTAACTTAACATAAACCTCCGTTTTCCCTGATGACGTTACACCGTGTAACAAAGTGGTATTAAAAGTTTCAAAAGATGTTTTTATTTCCGTTAATGCTTTTTCTTGGTATGCATTAAGTGTTTTACTGGCTTCATTTTCTTCACCAGAATATTGAACTCGATCTATCTGAATGTGATATTCTTCTAAAACACCTTTATCTATTAACGATTTAATTATAGATGCAGACGCTCCACTTTCAGCTACTAAATCTGTAACTTTAATAGGTTTCTTTGTTTTTGCCGAAACCGAAAACAAAGTCATAATAACATCACGTTGTTTAGGTGCTCTACTTAAATCATCTAATAATTGGTGTAATGACGCTTCCGCGGAAAAACTAGCGTGTAGCTTAACGTATCGAACTAATTTTGGTTTGTACTTTTCGTATATTTCTTCTTCAACAATAATAGCATCTTTATCGATCAACCTGTTTATTACCGATAACACATTATTCTTATCTAGAATATTTACAATGTCGTGAATCTTTAATGACGATTGATGTTGCAACGCATCATAAACTAAAAACTCATCATCTTTTAATTCAGATTCGTCAATAGTTTTTTCTTTATTCTTTATAATTGTTGTTTCACTTTCTAATATAAAAGCACTTGGTAAAGCGGCTCGCATCGCATCACCTAAAGTACATAAGTAATAATCAGCAATCCATTGCCATAAATCCAATTGCTTTATATTTACAACAGGATGATCGTCTAAAATTTGCTGAATATCTTTAGCTTCATAGGCCGTTGGAGCTTCATTATGAATTCTAAAAACAATACCGGTATACACTTTCGATTTTCCAAAAGGAACCGCTACGCGCATGCCTCTTTTTAAAAATTCAGCTTCAGACGCAGTTACGCTATAAGTAAATAACTTTTTTAGCGGAATTGGTATTATAACGTCTATAAAATTTAGCATACCCAAAGGTAACTAGGTTAGCTTAAAAAATAAAGTTTAAGAAAAAAAGTTTTTATAAAAATTAGATTAATTATCAGTCTAATTTAAATAGAGAACGTAAAGATTTTTTTGTAGAATCTTTACTTTTTATTGCTTTTGGAGTTTTTGTTTTAGTAGAATCTTTTTGAATCGTAACTGTACGCATATCTCTCGCACCTCGTCGTCTAGTTCCATCAATTTTAGGAGTTGTTGATGGCGGTACTTTTACATTACCTTTAGGTTGACTGTTAGATCCACTTTCTTGACGTGTATTAGTCGCTTTTTCGATCGTATCAATAGTTGGAGGATCATAATTGCCATTCTTTTTTCTCACGACTATTGCTTTTAGCATTTTGGTTTTATAGTCTATATCCCCCAATATAATTCCATCATAAAGTTTTATAGCTTCATCATATCTTTTCTGATCTTCATATACTTGAGATAAAAATAACCGCTGTGGTCTTATTTGCAGCACATTAGTCCCGTATGGACTTAACTCAATACTTTTAAGTGCATCTTGTTCTGCTTTTCTTAAATCATTTAAATTATAATATTCTTTCGCTCGTGATGCATAAGAATGCCAATGTGGCTGCATAGCAACCAATTCATGCATTTTTTGAAGTTTAACTGAATCTCCTAATTGTTTTGATTTTTCCTTTAACTTATAAATGCCTCTTTCAAATGCATAGAAATAGGTATCACAGCTATACATTAATTCATATTTGAATTTCAAACTTAGATTACTTCTTATTTTCTGACCTTCAAGATATTTTAAATTCTTATCCTCTATATCAATACTGGTATCAATCAAAGGTGCATATGAAACTAAATGTCTTGTAAAGCACTTATTATATTCTGACCCGATAGAGTTAACTGTCAATTGCTTTTCTTCTAAACATTGACAGATATCAGATTTGAAGTTATTAAGATAGTTTTGCGCCGACACACTATAAATTCCAAATATTATAAAAAAGGCTAGTGTACTTTTAACTTTTATTTGCTTACCCATTTTTTTAATAAACATTTACTATTCTTCGTCTTCCTTTTTTCCTACAACCGTACTTTTCATATAATTACCACAATACTTAAGTGCCTTTTTTGCCTTGTTTAGATTTAAAGTTGCCTTCGCTTGTTTCATAAAAGAAGCATCGCTTATATCGTCTATAATATCTGGAACAACTTCCCATAAACTATCAATATCTCGTACAGCACTTTCCATAAGTTCATCTTCTAGTTCTCCTGGAATTTCAACGCCAGCAATTGTTAAACTATCATAAATAAAAACCTTATTATAAAGTTCAAATGTTTTTGAAACAAACTTATCTGTAGTTGTAATTTTTGACATGCGCTTTGGTACTTTAATTCGACTTGGTTGTGAAGTTCCCAATAACGGAATTAAAAATAAAGCACTAAAAACAATTATAAAAAGTGTTTTTTTTACAGAGGGAATAGACATAAATATGTAGTTGATAAAAATTAATAGCTAGTTAATAGCATTAAAAGTAGAAAAAAGAACGCTTTAGAACAATTAGAAGCGATGAGAAACTCTTATTTCAGATGAATTACAACAAAAATACTTACATACAAGTAATGAAGGTTTAAAATTAATTTAGTTGTATGATTATGAGACTAATAATCTTTAATCAATAACTCTTATCCAATACTGTGTTAGATATAAAAACGCTATAAAACCGCGTACTTGAAGCTTATCGGTTTCTTTGTTCAATGTGATTTTACATCGATACCCTTTTCCATTTTCAGGATCGTAGATACTTCCATTTTTATAAATATCGCCATCTTTTTCTAGGTCTTTAATAATCTCTAAACCCAGAACAGGCTTGTCTTTATATTCTCCTTCGCAATCTTTACACAACGTTTTTTCATCAAAAGGTTTTAGTATTTCAATAACTTTACCAAATACTTTTCCGTCTTTTTCGTAAATTTCTACAATCGATTTATTGGCACCCGTCTCATCATCAACAGTTTTCCATTTTCCTAAAACACCTTGAGATTGCATAGAAAAAGACATCGAACAAAGTAAAACAACAAATAAATATATTCTCATAATTAACAACTCTTTCTAAGTTTATTTAAAGACGCATTCAATTCGTAACCCAATAATAAAATATTAGCATTTAATAATAAGTAAAATAACAAGATTAGTAATGCACCAATAGAGCCGTAAAGTTTATTATACTGTCCGAAGTTCTCAATATAAAGACCAAACAAATAGGATGTTAATATAATCAGAAAAGTAGTAAACAACGCCCCTATTGAAAAGAAATTAGAATACTTCCCTTCTCGCGTCCCGAAATAATATAAAGTTGATGTTGCTAAATACACCATCAAAACAAAAAATATATATTGAGCCATATTTGCCCAAAATACACTTTGAGAATCCACTGCATAACCTTTATGTTCTAAAACACTAAACAATTCTTGAACTACATAAATCTGAAAATAACCTAAAAATGCTATGGTTAAAATAAGTAAAAACGCCAGAATTAAAGCGATTCCTAAAGCAAATAAATACTGCTTGAAAACATTACGTGTTAACTGCTCGTGATATGAATTTTCAAATCCTGAAAAAACAGCATTTACGCCGTTTGCCATTAATGCTATAGATAACACAAAAACAGATGATAATAAACCGCCGCGTTGTGAACCTTCAATATTTTCGAATATATTTTGAAAGAAAAAATCAGAAGTACTTGGTGGTAAAAAAGATTCTAGGAATTGTAAAAATTCAATTTTAAAATCATCAATAGGCACATAAGGGATGATTATTAAAACAAATAATAAAAATGGAAAAATAGCCATGAAAAAGCTAAATGCAATAGCACTAGCTCGTGTTGTTAAAGCACCTTTTACTATACCTGTTATGTAAAGCTCTAATAAATCGTAAAACGAAAGCCCTTCGAGACCAGGTAATTTTATTTGTTTAAAAAAACGAACCAAAATATTTATTACTGGAATTCTATCTAGCTTGTCTTCAATAGGTTTTGTCATTAATACGTCCTGTTAAATAATACACGGCTAATCTTGTTGTAAAAAACAACGCGTTATTCTTTACACGTTACAGTGTACTAATTTACAGCTTTTAAACTTAAATCCATATTATGAACAGAATGTGTTAAAGCTCCACAAGAAATATAATTTACACCACATTCTGCATAATGCCTAACGGTAGCTTCATTTATATTCCCAGATGATTCTGTAAGACATTTACCACCAATCAACTCAACAGCCTTTCTAGTATCTTCATAATCAAAATTATCAATTAGAATTCTATAAATACCATCACTTTTTAAAATCTCTTCAACTTCAAATAAATCTCTGGCTTCCACCATAATTTCTAAATCCCGACCTGTATCTTTAAGATATTCTTTAGTCATATTAATGGCTTTTGTAATACCTCCAGCGAAATCAATATGATTATCTTTTAACATGATCATATCATATAAAGCAAATCTATGGTTTTCTCCGCCTCCAATTTTTACTGCCCATTTTTCAAGAATTCTTATGCCTGGAGTGGTTTTACGCGTATCTAAAATTCGAGTTTTTGTTCCTTTTAATAAATTAGCAAACCCTCTCGTTTTTGTAGCAATAGCACTCATACGCTGCATTGCGTTAAGCACGGTTCTTTCTGCTTTTAAAATAGACTGTGGAGAACCTTCAACAAATAAAACAATATCGCCGTAAGTGACTTCGGTACCATCTTCAATAAGTATTTCTACTTTTAAATTTTTGTCTATATAATTAAAAACACGTTTTGCGAATGCAACCCCAGCAATAACACCTTTATCTTTTACTAACAGTTTAGCCTTTCCTCTAGCATTAACAGGAATACAAGCTAAAGAGCTATGATCTCCGTCTCCAACATCTTCTCTAATAGCATTAGAAATTATTATTTCTATCTCTTTTTCAAACTGTTCTTTGGTTATCATAATTACAATCGATTTAAAGCAAAAATAAGAAATTGATTCACTTAATTTAATTTTAATATTACCAATTTTTGAAATTTTCTTATTTTAAATATATAATTCATAAATAGTAAATGGTAATTTTGCCATATGACTATAAAATTACTTGCCATTGGCAAAACTGATAATAAGGAACTTAGAGGCCTAATCAACGATTACGAAAAACGCTTAAAACACTACATTAAATTCGATTTGGATATTATTCCAGATATAAAAAATGTTAAAAATTTAAGTGAGAAACAACAAAAACAAAAAGAAGGCGAGCTTATTTTAGGAAAACTTAGCACAACCGATGTATTAATCCTACTAGATGAAAACGGAAAACAATTGGATTCTATTGAATTTTCTCAATATCTACAAAAACATATGAATTCTGGTATTAAGCAACTTGTTTTTGTAATTGGTGGTCCTTATGGCTTTTCTGAAGCTGTTTATAATAAAGCTAAAGGAAAATTATCTTTATCAAAAATGACGTTTTCACATCAAATGGTACGGCTTTTTGTTATTGAACAATTATATAGAGGTTTTACCATTTTAAAAAATGAACCTTATCACCATAGGTAATTATAAATTTTCTAAGTCTAACTTTTTCTTTTTGGTTAAATTTGATACTACCAAATGATATGAAATATCTAACCAACGCTCTAAAATCCTACTAGAAATAGAACCATCCATAACAACTTTGCATCAATGTTTTTCACTAAAAGTAAGAGAGTGTTTCTAAGGCAGCGTATTGTGCACGCAATTCTTCAATAGTATCTGGAACGCACTTAATACTAAACTATCAAACGTATTAACATCTGTAGCTGTAAACATTTTCCCAAAAGTTTTAAAGACTAAAACATTTGAAAGTTTTGAAAACGGGATAGACTCGGTCATTCCTTTTTTAGATAAACAATACGTTCGATAATCTTCAATATTCATATTCTAAATATAAAAGCATATTTTTAATGTGTATGAAATATTTGTTTTCGTTTTTTAAGCTGAGTCTCTAAGTCTTTAATCGTGTTTTTAACTGCATCTTCATAGTTACTTTCATCAGAACTGGCAAATAATCTCGGCCCAGGAGCACTTAGTTCTATTTTACAAATTTTACCCTTAACTTTTGCGTTATGCTCAACTTCAAAATGTACTTCTGCGTTAATAATCCAATCGTATTTTTTAAATAGGTTTTCTAATTTCTCTGTTACATAAGCGTTCATTGCCTCACTGGTAGCCATATGAACATATTGAATATTTATTTTCATGTTTTATGTTATTTTAATGTTATACTCAAATATAAAGTATTCAAAATATCTTTTCATTGACATTTATCATATTAGAAAATATTTAACATTAAGGATTAAATTAATATTTAATCTTCCAAAATTTCTATTTGCTTTACAATTTGAGTTTCTGTAACCGAGTACGGTTTATTGTTACGAATTATTTGCTATTAAAAAAGGCACCCTCATAATGAAGGTGCCTTGCTTTTCTAGAACACTTATACTTTGTATTCTACTAAGATTAGTAAAGAAATAATTATTTTTTTATTATTTTTTTAGATATTGTTCCTTTAGAAGTTTCTAATACAGCAATATAAAGACCTGTTTCTAAATGAGAAATATCTTTTGAAGTTGCTACTAAAGCGCCTGTTAAGCTATAAACAGAAACGGATGTTATTCTTTCTGTTCCTATTATTGTTAACACTTCTTTAACTGGGTTTAATATTGATAACTCCAATCTGTTTTCTACTGCCTCATTACTTAGAGAAGATGTAATAGTAATATTTACATTTGACGTATTAGGACAGCTACCTGCAGTTGTATAAGTAACAAGGTAAGTATCTACTGTAGAAGCAGAAGTATCAATTACTCCCGTAACTGAGTTAATACTCAATCCTACTGGACTAGAACTAAAAGCTCCACCTGCTAATCCTGTAATTGTAGGTGTCGCGTCTGGGTCTCCGGTGTCATATGTTGCTGCACTATAACTAAATGATGCATCATCTAATGCGTTAACCGTTACATTGACATTCGAACTATTTGGACAAGTTCCAGCTGTTGTATAGGTAACAGTATACAATCCTGGCGTCGATGCTGAAACATCTATGGCGCCCGTACTTGTATTGATACTTAATCCAGATGTAGAGGAGAATGAACCTCCTGATAAACCGGTTATAGTTGCTGATGGATCGGTAGCGTCTGCACAATATGCGGATGTACTGTAATTAAAGCTCGCATCGTCTAATGCGTTAACCGTTACATTGACATTCGAACTATTTGGACAAGTTCCAGCTGTTGTATAGGTAACAATATACAATCCTGGCGTCGATGCTGAAACATCTATGGCGCCCGTACTTGTATTGATACTTAATCCAGATGTAGAGGAGAATGAACCTCCTGATAAACCGGTTATAGTTGCTGATGGATCG
>JBDWSF010000016.1:0-271051 GCA_039985655.1 Algibacter sp.
TGGTGACGCTTCCAAATCCTTTTCTGAGTATGGGTTTAAGGTATTTTCGTATTTTGTGGTGCTGTAAAATGATTCTATATCACTTAAAGCCGTTGGTATATAATCGCCACTTATTATATTAGATGTTGCATAGGGTAAATAGTCTTTAACTTGTCTTCCAAACTCATCATATTCTATATGGGTAATAATATCTTCTTTATTACCGCCTGCACGAGCAGCTACACTCTGCTTTGCTCGCCCTAAACCATCAAAATAAGTGATAGATTCTATTTTCTCATCATCAGTAACACTACCATCGGTGGTTTCTGTTTGATAAGTTGTGGTATGTATATAATTTTCTGTTAGTGTCTGTCCCATAACTAATGATGAAACAAAAATAGTGGCTAGTGTAAATAGTAACTTTTTCATAATCATCATTAATTATTGTTTGTAATTATATTCGTTCTTACTTAATATATTGCCGTCGGCATCTTTAACTTGTTTTAATCGATTAAAATCATCATACTCATAGTACATGGTGTAGCCTTTAGGATCTGTAACACTGGTGACTCCTATAAGTGGGTCGTAGGTGTAGGTGGTAACCATGGTCTCGGGCAATGAGTTTCTTAGTGTCGTTAAAGCTGTGCGTAGGTTTTTTTCATTGCAATTTTCACTATCCAAACAATGATCATTGTCTTGACTGGATAACGTTTGCAAATTAGAAACCTGACTTGAGACTTGCGAATAGTCAGCATTCTCTATTTTAGCGATAGGATATTGTTCGTTATAGCCCCAAATAATACTTGTTGTAATACCATTTTCTATATGGTATTGCGTAATCTTTCCATTCTCATAGCTATCAAAAGTATATTTCCGATCATCACTATTGTTTATGTCTACTAAAGCACCTTTTTTACTAAAGACCTCTTTTGGTAAGTATAATAATTCCGAATCATCAAATTGGGTCTTACTATGGTTGATAATTTGAGTATTTTCTAAAGTTTTTGTTTCTAAAGGAATTGAAATTCTATTATCTGCAATTAACCGTGTATCATTTAAATCATGTGCATATTTATAACTTGTTTCTAAAATTTGTTCTTTAGAATTTGCAGTTACAGTTTTCTGAACCTCTTGATTTAAGCTGTTATACGTATAATCTGTAGATGTTATTAACTGATCGATTAAGGTACCACTACTATTATAAAAGTATTGAGTAACATCAGTTTTGTCTTTTTTATACCAATAGACAGGAACGTCGGAGGACAATAATTCTTTTGTTTGATTTAATGACAATTCTGGTGTTAGACACCCTGGGTCTGCCGTTAAATTTGAATCTCCATGGTTATACATTTTGAAATCTTGTCTATTGTTGCTTTTATTTAAATCTTCAGAATAGAAATTCTCTTCTTCAATTAGTAATTTGTCTTGGCCATTATAAACCTCTTTTTTAAGTAATTGCCCTCTTTTATAATTGGAGTTAACTCGAATAGATCCATGATTATCATCAACAAGATAATCTGGAGTTATAGTATATGTATAGTCTGTTTTGCCTTTAGTATTTTCCAGAGAATCTTTTTCTATCTCGGTGACATACTGATAGGTAATTCCATTATTTTCAAATCCTGTTGTTGAAGAAGCTCCATAAGTGTAAGTCATCGTATTTGAGTAAGAAGCAATAGGGAAGCAAGATTGAACATTATAATACTGAAAGTCAGAGTATCTATCATAATTGGAACTGACATTAACTAATTTTCCACTGGAATTCGTTGTATTGGGAATGTTGTACAGATATGCTTTTTGGTTTAAAAAGGAATCATCATAATCATAATTTGTAATGTTTTTTATTCTTAAGCCAAAACCTTGAACATTCTCATCAAATGTATTAGCTGATTTAAAATAGGAAGACACTATATGAGCTTCTACGACACTTCCATAAACGGATAATATGACTTTCACAGTGCCAGGGTCTAGACTTATAATTTCTAGAAGACTATTACTATAATAATTAGTAAGATTTAATTTTTCAATACCATTATTCAAAACGGTTATATTAGCATATTTATATTTAGAGTTTGTAGGGTTGCAATTATCACAGCTTATACTCCCTGTAATGGATAATTGAGTTCCTTTATTTATGGAGAAACTTTGAAGGCTTGTTTGATAATCAGGCTCTCCTTCTTCGGTGTAATAAGGAGTGTTAGCGGCATCTCCCGTACCAAATAGATTTAGATATTCTGTAATGGATTGGTCTTTTGTAAAAGGATCTACTCCATAAAAAGAATTAGGCTCGTATTCAAATTTTGTATAACCTTTTGTTGGGTATTTAATTTTTGTGAGCATTCCTGCTTGCATTTTAGCAAGACTAATAGACCTGTCTGCCTTTCCAATTTCAAATACATCTCCTTGAAAATTAATACTTTGTTTTATAATTAGATTCGTATTGTTCTTACCATTAAAATTTCCAAAATAATCCATGGCGTATGATCTGATTTCTGGCAACTGTACTGAAGAATATTCTAAATTTACTATCTCCTTTTCATTTATAGATCCATACGTCTCATAAACGCGATCGAGCTTAAATCGATATTTATTACTATTGCTACTACTAAAATAAGTAGGGTCTCCTGTTGTACTATATTCAAAATGTATGTTTTTTATTTCTGTATATCCCGAAATAATATCTCCTTGCTCAATAATGATTTTTTCTAAAAAATAACCCGAGACTCCATCACCATCAAGAAAATCATTATTACTTCCTACTATAAATCGCGCACGCCCATTTAAAAATAGAATGTCTTGTATTTTATTTCCAAAAGTTATAGAAGATGACGCCCCTTTTTGCCATGAGTTGATCGTTTTTGTAGTGCTTGTACCATTATTATTTGATACAGTTTGTGTTGCTGAATGACTTTGAGAGTGACTTTCTCCATATTTCGCATTGGTATATTGTGTACCATAATTATAGGTTAATGAATCTCCTTTAGTATTCCTTATTTTACTAAGTAACCAAGCAGATTTATATGGCGTATTATGAATGTGTGTGACGTTGTTTGATGTTTTGTTTATTTGACTTTGTTCATAGTCTTTAAACTCATATTGTATTCCTTGTTTATCTATTACTTTATATAAATAATCATGACCGTTTGCTAAGGTTTTTGATCTATAAATTTTAAACTCGTCTGGTGGAAACTTTGTCGTTACTTCTCCATCATTATCCGAATCTAAAAAGAAGGTGCCTCCAACTGTAGGCAGGCTAATATGGTAAGCGTCTTTAACCCAAGAATATTTTACAGCATTAGCTATGTCTACTTGATTAAAATTCCATGGGTTTGCATTCATAATATTTGTTAATGTGGTTACATTAGGAATAGTATATGGATCAGGCTCTAATTCGTCTGGGCTGTCTCTAGTTTCTAAACTTATTAAACCGCCCGTTTCTAAAGCCCAACCTAAACCAACCCATGATGATGTTTGATTTACTTTAATGCCAGAAGCATGGTATTTTAGTTTTATGGGAATTTGAATATCTCCAGAGACCACTGTATATAATGGAATTTCTATATTAGGTAACCCAGACGCAAGATTAACTGGATAGCTTCCATATTTACCAAGTTCGGAGGCGGTGGGTGAAGGGGGGAATATTTCAGGTAATTCCTCTTGCCCAAAAAACAATTTGGTAATAAAAAAAAGAAACATGAAGAAGAATAAACGCATATTCATAAGTATAACAATTTATGGTTTGTAATATGCTTGTAAATGTCCGTAATTTTTTTAAAAAACACTAGATATTAGCCTCAATATTAGTAAGGGAAAACCTTTTTTAATAAGGGAAAATATTTATTTTATAAGAAGAAGTATTGTTTAAGGTTGGTAAAATGCTTTAAATAACTAAGTGAGAGGTTTTTATTAAAATAAATCAAGTGTGAGAAGTTTGTAACTTCTCACCTTTCACAAGCATTAGAAAAAAGAGAAGCTACACTTTATTTCTAAAATGTAACTTTTAACTATTTTTAAACTTAACTCTTATTGTTGTGGTATTGCTACGAAGACACAGACTTCAGAGATGCACAGAGACAAAAATGGAAACTAAAACTTGATGAAACTTTTTTTTACTATGTTTTGAGTTTGTTTTTTTTATGATCTGATGAATGTGCTTCGAAATATAAAACGGGCTCTAGACTGATTACTCATAAAAACGACTTTAAAGAAAAACCTAAACTTTATTATGGATTCTGCCTACGCAGGAATGACAAAAAACAAAAGATATAGCCTTCCGACTTTAGTTTATGCTGAGCGCAGCCGAAGTGCTCAAGATAGACTGCAAGTCCAACCTTTAGGGAACGCCCAAATAAAGAAGATTGTAAAACAAAAAATCCTAATCAAATAAATGATTAGGATTTTGTTGGCCCACTAGGTCTCGAACCTAGACTCTTCTGCACCAAAAGCAGACGTGTTGCCAATTACACCATAGGCCATTCTCATAATGAGGGTGCAAATTTAACACAAATAATTCTTTGCGCAAGTTTTTTTATAAAATTTTTACTATTGATTTTCGTTTATTTAAAATTGAAGAGGTATTATCTATCATTAAGTATCGGACTTTCAAGTGTTTTACTAAGCTCATAACCGATTTTTTAATTATGTTAAGTCTAATATAATTTTGCAGGTTCATTTCATATTTATTATTAAATTCGCCAAAGCAAATAAAAGATCTTTATATATGGCAAATTTCAACTTTAAAAAATGGAACACTATTCTAGGGTGGTTCACTTTTTTAATAGCATTTATAACTTATGGCTTAACTGTTGAACCTACTGTTAGTTTTTGGGATGCAGGGGAATATATTTTAACATCAGCAAAATTACAGGTTGGACACCCACCGGGAGCACCTTTATTTCAGATGCTTGGTGCGTTTTTCTCTATGTTTGCTTTAGAGCCTTCGCAAGTTGGTTTTATGATGAATATGATGAGTGCTACTGCTAGTGCATTCACCATTTTATTTATGTTTTGGACCATTACTATTTTACTTAAAAAAATAGTTGGTAATAAAGACGACATAAACGAACAACAAGCAAAAGCTATTTTAGGTAGCGGACTTGTTGGAGCTTTAGCGTTTACCTTTACCGATTCCTTTTGGTTTAATGCCGCAGAAACCGAAGTATATGCTATGGCCACTTTAATTATGGCTGTGCTTTTCTGGTTAGGATTGCGCTGGGAACAGGATATGGATAAACCTCGTGGAAACCGTTGGCTTATTTTAATTGCTTTTATAATTGGTTTATCGTTTGGGGTTCACTTTATGGGACTACTTACTATTCCTGCTATTGGTCTTATTTATTACTTTAAAAACTATAAAGACATTACCATTAAAAACTTTATAATAGCCAATATCGCTTCGGCAGCAATCTTATTATTTGTTTTTAAATTATTAGCACCTAATATTCTTAAAATATTTAGTGCTTCCGAAATTTTCTTTGTCAATAGCGTCGGGCTACCTTTTAATTCGGGCTCTATTATTTCTGGTATTATTTTAGTTGGACTTATCCTTTATGGTTTAAGGTACACAAGACAAAAAGAATACATTCATGTTAACACAAGTATTCTTTGTGTTACCTTTATAATTATTGGTTTTTCTACCTGGTTATTACTTCCTATTAGAGCCAATGCTAACGTCGTTATTAACGAAAATAATCCGTCGAGCGCTAGAGAGTTACTAGCATATTACAACTTAGAACAATATCCTGAAACGCATTTGTTTTATGGCCCACAGTTTACAGACCAGTATGCTTATTTGGATGAAAACAATCCGTATGTAGATGACAAACCTAAATACGAAAAGGATGAAGAGAAAGGAGAATACATTATTGTAAACGATTGGAAAAACGCGAAACAAAATTATAATTCTGATCACGCTTCATATTTACCAAGAATGTGGAGTACCGAGCATGCCGAGAATTATATGATGTTTTCTGGCTTTTTGAACTTTAAATTAAAATCTGATTTTCAACTTGAAAACGAACTCATTAAAATTGTTAAAGACTTTAAAAATAATGTCGCTCGAGGTAATGTTGATTACGAAGGGTATAATAAATTCTTAAAACAATACCAACAATATATTGATATTGAAAAACCATCGTTATGGGACAATGTGACTTATATGTTAGAATATCAATTAGGCTACATGTACTGGCGTTATTTTATGTGGAACTTTACTGGGAGACAGGACGATATCCAAGGGAGATACGATAACCACGGAAACTGGCTTAGTGGTATAAAATTTATTGACGAATTGCATTTAGGTTTTTCGCAAGATAATTTACCAAGTGATGTCGCAAACAATAAAGGCAGGAACACCTATTACTTTTTACCTCTTATTTTAGGACTTATAGGAATGTTCTTTTTATTTAATTCTGATAAAAAGACCTTTTGGATAATGCTTGTGTTTTTCCTTTTTACAGGAATAGCTATTCAGGTTTACACCAATGTGCGTCCGTTTGAACCTCGCGAACGCGATTATTCGGTTGTAGGATCGTATTATGTTTTTGCACTTTGGATTGGGTTTGGGGTTTACGCTATTTTTGATACGCTTAAAAAATACTTGCCTAAAAAATTAGCCGCACCAATTGTTACCATAGCCTGTTTGGTCTTAGTACCATTCATTTTAGCTGCAAACAACTGGGATGATCATGACCGTTCTGGGAAATACACAGCACGATCTATGGCTAAAAAATATTTAGATTCGTGCGAAGAAAACGCTATTCTTTTCACCATTGGAGATAATGACACTTTTGCCCTTTGGTACGCCCAAGAAATTGAAGGCTATAGAACTGATGTTAGAGTGGTAAACACCAGCTTGTTCCAAACTGATTGGTACATAGACCAAATGAAACGCAAGGCATACGAAAGTGACCCTGTACCTTCCCAACTTGAGCATAAAGATTACCAATACGGCACAAACGATTATGTAAGAAAGCAGGTTGTAATTGAAGATACTTTAGATATTAAAGAGTTTTTAAATTTTGTAGCTAGTGATAATCCAAGAACGAAATATAAATCCATTTTACAACAAGACTCAAGAGTTGACATTTCTCAATATAGAAGTCAAGATTTAAACGTTAATTATTTACCTACCGAGAATTTAAGACTCTCTGTAAATAAAGGAAACGCTCTAAAATACGGTATTGTAAAACCAAAAGACGCTGATAAAATTGTGCCTTATATAGACATTCAAATAAAAGAAAATGCACTATATAAAAACAGATTATTAATGCTAGATATTGTAGCCAACAACGAATGGAAACGCCCTATATACTTTACTGGCGGTAGTTTTGGAGACGACGATTATATTTGGATGAAAGACTACTTGCAATTAGATGGCATGTGCTACAAATTGGTACCTATTAGAACTCCAATTGACAGAGCAAATCCGTTTGATATGGGTCGTGTAGATTCTGAGATTATGTATGAGAAGGTTAAAAACTGGGATTGGGGCAATAGTGGTAGTTCTGATATTTATCATGATGTTGAAACACGTAAAAACTCAATCTCTTACCGTGGTAATTTAGCACGATTAATACAACAGCTTATTGATGAAAACCAATTGGAAAAAGCTGAAGAAATTGCAGATATAGCAATGACTAATATGCCTGTTGAATATTTTGGTTTCTATACATTACTTGAGCCTTATATTTCTGCCTATTATGCTATTGGTAATAAGGAAAAAGCACAACATTTGTTTAAAGATGTATCTAAAAAATATCAAGAAAACTTAACCTATTATAGCGGTTTAACTATTGAAAATCAAGGCCGATTATTTGAAGATATTTATACAGACATTCAGCGCTATAAAGGCTTAGTTGATGTTTTGGTAGAATATGACATTGAATTTGCCGAAACTGAAGGTGATTTTTTCAACGAATACTTAAAAAAATTCCGTCATTTTTATGGTGATGAACCTGAAACACCTCAACGTGAAGATATTGATATACCCACTGATAGTGGTTTAATTATTGAATAGATTAAGGGCTATGACCTTAATACCCATAAAGACGCCTAAAATTGTAAAGACCATGTTCCCAAACTATGTTTGGGACATCGCTACCACAGAAAAAGTTATTTACTTAACTTTTGATGACGGCCCTACTCCCGAAATTACAAATTGGACTTTGGATCTTTTAAAAACATATCATGCCAAAGCAACTTTTTTTTGTATTGGGAATAATATTGAAAAGCATCCTGAACTATTTCATAACATATTAAATGAAGGGCATGTTATTGGCAATCACACCCTAAACCATGTAAAAGGTTGGAAAACGAGTACAGAAAGGTATTTAAAGGAAGTTGCCGACACTCAAGAAATTATTGATAGAGAAACTTCTAAGCTTACTAATTATAAATCTTCTGCTGTTAATTTATTTCGTCCACCTTTTGGTAAAATAAAAAACAGACAAGGTAAAGCACTTGTGGCTTTAGGTTATAAAATAATAATGTGGGACATATTGCCTTTTGATTGGAAAACCAATACAACTAAGGACGCCTGTTTTAAAAATGCTATTTCTAAAACAACTAATGGTAGTATTGTCGTGTTTCACGATAGTGTTAAGGCTTCTAAAAACATGCAATATGCGCTTCCGAAGGTATTGGAACATTATACTAAAAAGGGCTATGTTTTTAAATCTTTAAGTGCAATTAAATAATCATTCTTTTTATTGTACTATCCGATACTCTTCAAAATATTGAACTGACTGCAGACTGATTACTGACATCTGCGGACTGCCTCCATTAAGGATTGAGGCTGTTCGAATAACTGTTGATATTCTTAACTTTTTTAAAAATAAAAGTGTCGTATTAATTAAAGATAGAACTAAAATAACAGATTGTCACAGTCGCTCCTCCTTTCCACAATGACATGTTTTTAAAAAAGATATAGCTAAAAGTTCGCCCCCTGTAGTAACAATTGACTTCTTTTTGTAAAAACAAAAAAGCATCTCGAATAAATCGAGATGCTTTTAATATTTAGTTTAAGAATAAATCTATTCTTGAGCTGCTGCTTCTCCTTCTGCTGCTGGAGCTTCTGCTGCACCTTCTTCACCTTCTTCTTCGTCGTCTTCAACTGCTGTTCTAGACGTTCTAACTGCAACTACAACTGATGCATCTGCTTGTAAGATTGTATACTTATCGCTTGCTAAGTCTGATACTGCAATTTTATCACCAATTTTCAAATCAGTAATATCGATCTCGATAGAATCTGGTAAGTTAGATGGAAGTGCTTTGATACGTAATTTTCTGTATGGTCTTCTTAAAACACCACCGTTTTTAACACCTTTTGAATTTCCTGATAAATTTACAGGAATGTTTAAAGCGATTTCTTTGTCTTCAAATAACTGATAGAAATCTATGTGTAAAATTCTGTCTGTTACTGGGTGAAACTGGATATCTTGTAATACCGCTTCTAAAGCTTCTCCACTATCTAAAGTAATTACAACTGTATGCGCATTAGGCGTGTATACAAGTTTAGAAAATGCTAATTCTTTTGCTGAAAAATGAACTGGCTTATCTCCTCCGTATACTACGCAAGGAACCTGACCAGCATTACGTAAGGCTTTTGTTGCTTTCTTGCCTACGCTTTCTCTTTGAGATCCGTTAATTGTAATTGATTTCATTTTTATTTATATAATTTAATTAATACTCTTTTTTTATTTCGCTTTACGCATTGATTTAATTTCATATCATTGAAATTGTGAATCTTTGATTTTGCGAAAGGATTTACATAACAAATTTTGAACTTATTGATTTGTTATTGTGTACTTTTTCCATAACCTCAGCAAATAAATTGGCACAGGTTAAAACTTTAATTTTATCGCTTAATGGTTTAACAGGAATTGAATCTGTAACAATTAATTCTTCTAATTTTGAATTGTTTATGTTATCGTATGCTTTACCAGATAAAATAGGATGTGTACAAATGGCTCTTACACTTAATGCACCACGCTCCATCATTAAATCGGCTGCTTTTGTTAGTGTTCCTGCTGTGTCTACCATATCATCTACCAAAACGACATTTTGACCTTCTACATTACCAATTAGTTCCATATGAGAAATAACATTGGCTTTGGCACGTTGCTTATAACAAATAACCACATCGCTTTGTAATGCTTTAGAATATGCGTAAGCTCTTTTAGAACCTCCCATATCTGGTGATGCAATAGTAAGGTTTGGTAAATTTAAACTTTGTAAGTATGGTAAAAAGATTGTTGATGCAAATAAATGATCTACAGGTTTTTCGAAAAACCCTTGAATTTGATCGGCATGTAAATCCATAGTAATAATACGGGTTGCACCAGCAGTTTCAAGCATTTTAGCAACTAATTTCGCCGCTATTGGTACTCTTGGTTTATCTTTTCGATCTTGTCTTGCCCACCCAAAATAAGGTAATACTGCAGTAATGTGTCTTGCAGACGCGCGTTTGGCAGCATCAATCATTAACAACATTTCCATTAAGTTTTCGGCTCCCGGATTGGTAGAACCAATAATAAAAATCCGTGTCCCACGAATAGATTCTTCGTAAGACGGTTGAAATTCGCCATCGCTATATGTAGAGGTAATTACATTACCTAATTCTGCTCCAAATGATTTGGCTATTTGTTCTCCAAGAACTGTACTTTGTGTACATGCAAAAATTTTAGCTTCAGGAATTACGATTGGCATAGTTAACTTGTTGTTTTATAGCACTAAACAGTGCCTTATTTTAAACGAGGTGCAAATTTATGCTTTTATTTTAATCTAAAAAGTATATTGACGAGTATTTTTACGTTTAATATCGAAAAAATATATATTTTTGCCGTCTACAATGCTCAAGTGGTGGAATTGGTAGACACGTCGGATTCAAAATCCGATTCTTCGGAGTGCGGGTTCGATTCCCGCCTTGAGTACTTTTCAAGTATTAACTTGACACAAAAACCTGTAAATTAATAATTTACAGGTTTTTAAATTTTTATTGATATCAAAACATATCATATAAAAAAATACTAACTCGGTATTATATTCAATATCAATTTTCTTATATATTAAAAAAAACAAAAATTAGACTTCTATAGCAAAAGCAAATATTGATCTAAGAATTATGGTAGATACCAAAATAGTATAAGTTTAATTATTGCAATATTTAAAATCACAATCATTAATATTGATTGAAATAAGATGTGATATATATATATAGAGAGAGAGTAAAATAATTAGCTAATAACAGAAAGAAAGCATTTAGGTATACTAATAAATCTTTTTAACCAAAAATCAATCCACCGAAAAGCTATAATAAAAAATATTTTAAGTAAATTTAAATCCACTTTTGACCCTTCATTTTATAAGCAACTATTTTGTATAAAAAGTACCTGATATATATTCTTCTATTCAGCTTCGAAATACATGCGCAGACTGCCATTTCGGGTAGACTGAACTTAAAGAATCAAATTACTAAGGAGCACAAAGTATATCTATACAAATTAAATATTGAAGGGCTTAAGGATACCAAAATGAATAAGGAAGTTGCATGGTCACCTCTTGAGGCTGACGGATCATTTTCTTTCAAGAGTAAACACCTATCAAATCAGGATGCTTTTTACCAACTACATTTAAATAACATAGGAATAACACACAACGATACCATTGCCAAAAGTAAACCCTTTATTCTTTCAAGTCGCGATAGTATAAATTTTAAACCAGGGATTCCCCTTTTTGCAAAATATAGCACTACTAATCTAGCCGATAAGGAATGGAAACGTTTACGAGATTTTGAGCAAAGGCTTCAAAAAGCAAATAATGAGTTTGAACATAACAAAGAAAGAAAATCCTATCTCAAAGATTCCCTACGTATTTTAATTGTGAAATTGATAGCCATTCGACAGTTAGAAGATAAAAAATTATTGAATCAGGATATTGCTAAAAACTCCGAATACTATTTGACGTTATTGGAAGAACTTCAAGAAAGTAAACTACCATCTACACAATACCGATTTTTCGAAAAGAAACTGGCCTTTTTAACCAAGGAGGTCGTGGAGCAAAAATATGCTTGGAGCAAAGCCATAAATATTATTCTAACAGTCATCGTTTTCGGATTGATTTATTTTACATTCTTTAATAGAAAGTATGCAGAGGTTGTGCCAGAACTTAGCAAACAAGAACAAACGATCAAAAAGTTAATTCATGAAGGGAAATCTAATAAGGAGATTGCGAACGAACTTTTTATTAGCCTGAGTACAGTAAAAACACACATCACCAACATTTATGGTAAGTTAAAAGTATCCAACCGCCAAGAGCTTCTACAAAAAAACACATAATTAGTACCGGTACTAGTACTTAAACCCTACCTTTTTTTCTCTTTTATCATATCGATAGCTCCGTATTTGCATCTCAAAAAAAATGATGCAAAACCTTATACGATTAAAACAATTATTTTTTAGTCCTGCACAAGAATTTGAATTTTGGAATAAATGGTTGGGCTGGACTGTTTTTTTTATTGCTCTTTTTACATTTTCAGCTACCGTTGAACCCACAGTAAGTTTTTGGGATTCTGGCGAGTATATTGCTACATCGGCCAAATTGGAAGTCGCTCATCCCCCAGGAGCACCTTTATTTCAAATGATAGGGGCTTTTTCTGCTCTATTTGCTCTCAAACCAGATAACATAGCCTTTATGGTAAACTATGTGTCTTGTGTGTCTAGCGCATTTACCATTCTTTTCATGTTCTGGACAATAACTAATTTGACTAGAAAGCTCGGTTCCAAGGAAAGAAAACTCACAAATAATATGGCCATTGCCGTGTTGGGAAGTGGACTCATAGGATCTCTAACCTTTACATTTTCAGATAGTTTTTGGTTCAATGCAGTAGAGACTGAGGTCTATTCTATGGCTAGCTTAGTCATGGCATTATTGCTATGGTTAGGATTAAAATGGACGGATAATTTGAATGAACCTCGAAGTGACAGATGGCTAATTCTTATTGCTTTTGTGGTTGGTTTGACGTTTGGTATCCAGTTCATGGGGTTTCTGGCTATCCCTTCAATTATACTGCTTTATTATTTTAAAAGACACAAGATTATTACGATAAGAAATTTTATTCTAGCCAATATAGCCGCAGTGACCATCCTCATGTTAGTTTTTAAATTTCCTCTAACTTATATGCTTAAGTTTTTTGGATGGGGCGAAGTGTTTTTTGTGAATAGCTTTGGACTCCCATTTAATTCAGGGACTATGATAGTTGGGCTCGTTTTAATATTTACTTTCTTTTTTGCCTTGAGATATACGCATAGGTATCAGTATCAAATGGCAAATACACTGATTCTCTCCATAATGTTTTTATGCTTAGGCTTTTCTTCCTGGCTTGTTTTACCGCTAAGGGCTAGCGCTCATGTTGTTATTAATGAGAATGATCCTTCGGATGCTAGAGCGCTTCTTGCTTATTATAATCGTGAACAATACCCAAGCACGGATAGTCCTTTTTACGGAGCTTACTACTCTGATAGGTTTGCTCCTCCAGGAGCCGATAAGGATGATCATCCAAAATATGAACGTAAAAAGAAATTAAAGAACTACGAAATCGTAAACCGTTATAAAAATGCCTTACAAGGTCCAAATGAAAAACATATTGGAATCTTGCCTCGTATGTGGAGCCAAATGAATGCTGAAAACTATATGAAATATTTCGGTGCTTTAGAATTCGAAGTTAAATCTGGATTTAGGTCGAATGAAGAACTTATAAATACCATAAATCAATTCAGAAAAAAGTATGCCGACGGTGAGGTTGATGAAACACAATACATGAAATTCTTAAATGAGTTCAGCGACTTTATTGAAGTCAAACCACCCACCGTCTGGAACAATTTGGAATACATGTTTAAATTTCAATTTGGGTACATGTATTGGCGTTATTTTATGTGGAATTTTGTTGGAAAACAAGATGATATTCAAGGGCGCTATAACGGTCATGGAAATTGGATAAGTGGCATTGGTTTTATAGATCGTTTACACCAAGGTAGTCAGAATAATTTACCAGATGAAGTAAAGCATAATAAGGGTAGAAACACCTATTACTATTTACCGCTTCTATTAGGTATTATTGGTCTAGTATTTCAGATTTCACGAAACCCCAAACAGTTTTGGGTACTTTTTGTATTCTTCATCTTTACAGGTATCGCTATCCAATTTTATACCAATCCTACAATATTTCAACCTCGTGAGCGAGACTATTCTCTGGTAGGTTCTTTTTATATTTTTTCGATTTGGATTGGTCTGGGAGTTTATGGAATATTTGATGCATTTAAAAAATTGATTCGATCAAAATTATTAGCACCAACTGTTTTGATAATCTGCTTTTTGACTGTTCCTTGTGTAATGGCCTATCAGAATTGGGATGACCATGACAGATCTAATCGATATACAGCTCGTTCTTCTGCTAAATCCTATCTAGATTCTATTCAGGAAAATTCAGGAGCTATCCTATTTACCATTGGAGACAACGATAATTTCCCCCTTTGGTATATCCAAGAAATTGAAGGTTATCGCACCGATGTCCGAATTCTTGTTACCAGCTATTTCGCAACAGATTGGTATATTGATCAAGCAAAACGAAAATCATACGAAAGCGACCCCATCCCCTCCCAGCTTACGCATGATAAATACAAATACGGTACAAGAGATGCCATTTATTATCAGGGTCTTCCGGGAATAGCCGAAAAACGCTGGAATATTAAGGATTTTATGAATTGGATAGGAAGTGATAACCCCCAAACGAAACTCAAACATATCTTAAAAAAACAAGGAGCAGATTTAAGCCAATATTCTGAGAGTACACTGAATCTTGTTTACTACCCTACCAACAAAATTCGCATAGACGTTAACAAACATAACGTACTTAGTAATGGTTTGGTAAAAGAAAAAGACACCTCGCTCATCGTTGATTATATTGACATCGATCTACCGAAAACAACATTGACTAAAAACAGGCTTATGATGCTAGACGTCATTGCAAATAATGATTGGGAACGTCCTATCTACTTTTCAGGGGGTAGTTATGAAGACGGAGACTATATCTGGATGAAAGACTACTTACAACTAGATGGCATTGCTTATAAATTAGTACCGATAAAAACGGATTATGAGGGCGGATTATACATGGGAAGAGTAGATGAAGATCTCGGGTATAGCATCGTTAAGAATTTAGATTGGGGCAATTCGGGTAGTCCTCACATATATCATGATCCACAAACACGGAAACAGGGTGGCGTTACATTACGCATCGCTTTGGCCAAATTAATAGAAAAATTGATAGAAGAAGATAAAATAGATAAAGCCAAGGAGGTCATTGATATAGCTATGACAAATATTCCTGTGGACTATTTTGGTTATTATACATTTCTGGAACCCTATGTTGATAATTACTACCAAGTAGGAGAAACCACTAAGGCCAGAGACCTATTTCAAAAATTAAAAAAAGTATATCAAGAAAGACTTAATTATTATGCCAATATTCCACTAGAAGAACAATATCAGGGTATAGAAACGATTATGTCAAGCATGGAAGCTTATCGAAGGAACTTAGAAGCTCTTATTAGGCACGATAATGAGGCTTTTGTCGAAAAGGAAACGTTATTATTTAATAACGAAATAATAAAGTTTCGACATTTCTATAGTAATTAGGACATTAAAAGAAGATCAATCTTATTTTTTTAAACAGCACAGTTATTATAAGCTTATTCGTTCAAGGCTTAAATTTTATAAAAAATCATATTTTATAGCACTTTGCAACAAATATTGCATTTTTTTGCTGCATAGGTCATACTTATAAGGTTTATAAATGATTATTTTTATCTTTAATACCAAGCGAACTAAATTTGATTTTATAACATGAACAAAATACTTTGTTTTTTCATTGGCTTTCTGTATTTGTTTAGTCTAAATATTTGGAGTCAAAAATCGGATCCAGAGTATAACTTTGTTAATATTAAAGACGGCATCTCTAAAGCTGGAGTTTCAACAATAATTCAAGATCATCATGGTTTTATTTGGCTCGGAACAAATGGTGCTGGCATGTATCGTTTTGACGGTATCGAATATAATTATTACAAACATATTTTAACAGATTCAACTTCTATAAGTAGTAATCTTGTTTATTGTTCTTATTTAGATAAAGACAATCGATTATGGGTCGGTACCGAAGAAGGCATAAATTTATATGACCGAAAAAATGATCGATTCAAAAGAATTCCCATTTTAAATAACAACAACAAAAAGAAAACTAATATTTCTGTTCGCTCTTTAATAGGAGATGGTGAAGGCAATTTATTTTTCGGAACACTTCAAAAAGGGCTTTATAAACTTCAACTTAATACGCTTAAAATTGATAAAGTAACAATTGCAGACGCTAAAGAAACCAACCCAGCTATTTACGCTTTAGTAACCAATAAAAATGGACATGTTTATGCAGGAACAACTGAAGGACTTAAAGAATATGATAATAAATCAAACACGTTAAAAGAAGCTCTATTCAATGGAAAGACAGGTTATATTGGCTTTAAAAAACCTATTCAGACTTTATTTATTGATAAAGACAATACCTTATGGATTGGTAGTGTCTCATGTGGATTATTTAATCTTAAAAAAAACATATCGAATTCATATTTTGATCTTAACGACATTAATATCTCAAAAAACCGCTACCTATCTATAGAGCAATTGCCAGACAGCACTATAATGTGTGGCACAGAAAACGATGGTTTGATTCATATTAATACAAATGGCGATGTTATTAAAAACTATTTAACAGATAGGACGAATCAAAAGAGCATCCTCTCAAATTCCATTTGGTCATTATTTGTAGATGCTAATGGTAGAGTTTGGCTAGGGTACTACAACAAAGGCGTCGCGGTTTACGACGAGTTGTACGATAAATTTAAAGATTTAGAGAGCATAACCAATAATCCAAACTCCCTCCATATGGGATCTGTTACAGGAATGGTGCAAGATCATTCTGGCAAGATCTGGATTAGCATGGATGGCGGAGGCATCGATATTTTCGACAAAAAAACAAAAAAAATCAGTCATATTAATCAGTTTGACAACAGCATTTATTCTGGAATTACGAATGATTATTTTGAAACTTTATTTATAGACAGCAAGCAAAATATTTGGGCAGGTAGTTGGAACCACGGGGTGTTTCTATTAAAAAAAGGTTCTAAAAAATTTGTTAACTATAGTATGGATTCTACCAATGGTGATTTAAAATCCAACACCATATTAAGTATTACCGAAGATGCAGATGGTGTTATTTGGATTGGAGCATTTTACAAAGGGCTTCATTCTTTAAACCCAAAAACAAATAAAATAACACATTACGATTCTGACTCATTTGCTAAGTACGGTCTGCCCAATAGCGATGTAAGGAAAGTGTTGATAGATTCTAAAAATAATTTATGGATAGGCACAACGCAAGGTTTATTTAAAATAGAAAATCAAAATTCTGATACGTTTTCGATTACATCTATGACAAGCAGAATGCCCGAACACTATAAAAACCCCACAAGCGCAAATCACATTCTATCTTTATACGAAGGCAAAGATGCCAATACGTTATGGATTGGTACCCGTGGTGCTGGATTATGTAAATATAACTACGAAACAGACGCTTTTTCTTGGTACAACAAATTCAACGATTTAGCTGAAGAAAATGTATCGGGAATTGTCGGAGATTTAGAAGGTAATATTTGGTTAAGTGGAAATTCAGGGATTTCTAAATTAAATATCGCTAACGAGTCGTTTACAAATTTTACTAAAAGCGATGGATTATTATCGAACGATTTTAATATAAATGCTGCTTTTAGAGATCATGAAGGTATTCTCTATTTTGGAAATTTTCAGGGTATGGATTATTTTAATCCATCAAATATTAGTATTAATACAAACTTAACTTCTCTCTACTTAACAGATTTTAAACTATTTAATAAAAAAGTCTACCCAACAAAAAAAGACTCGCCCTTAAGTCAGGTTATTTCCGAAACCGACAGTATTTCGTTAACCAGCAAACAATCTGTTTTTACCATTGAATATTCAGGCATTAATTACACCAGACCCGAAAAAAACGAATACGCATATTACTTAAAAGGCTACGAAAAAGATTATAATTATGTTGGTGATTTAAGAACTGCTACCTACACAAATTTAGATGCAGGAGCATACACCTTTATGCTAAAAGCAGCTAACAATGATGGCATTTGGAACGAAACCCCATTACGTTTAAAAATAACTGTTTTACCACCATGGTGGAAAACAGCTTGGGCTGTTTCGTTATATATTGGATTATTCCTTTTTGGGTTATACCTACTAAACAAAATGACACAAAGTAGAATTAAAGAAAAAGAGGCTATTAATAACGAACGAAATAAAAGACAACAAGAAATTGACTTGAACGAAAAAAAGTTTCAGTTTTTTACAAATATTTCACATGAATTTAGAACACCTTTAACTTTAATTAAAAACCCACTCGAAGACATTATAAAAGATACCAGCTTAAATTTACCAGACCATATCCGTCGTAAACATAATACGATTCATAAAAACACAGATAGAATATATAGACTCATTAATGAGTTATTAGATTTCAGAAAATTAGAGTTAAACAAAGTGCAAATTAAGGCACAAGAAATAAATTTAGTGGCACTCACTAAAGATGTAACCAGTCATTTTAAAGAAGAAATGATTTCTAGAGACATCCAATTATCTGTTGATGCCGCTGTGGCTGATCTTCCTGTTTGGGCGGACGAAGGTATGCTCGAGAAAATCATTTTCAATATTCTTTCTAATGCCATTAAGGTAACGCCAGATGGTGGTATAATTAACGTAGACCTTATATCGAAAGATGAACTCATCAACTTACCGCTTGTAAATCCAAACAAACCGACAAAAGTTATAGAATTAGCTATTTCTGACACAGGCCATGGCATGAACCAAAATGAAGTAAAAAGAATATTCGAACGTTTTTATCAAATTGAAAATTTAAATAAAACCTATTATGGAGGAACAGGTATTGGACTAGAAGTGGTTCAAAATTTCGTGCAATTACATAAAGGAAAAATAGAAGTAAAAAGTAAAATAGGCAACGGCACAACCTTTAGGATTTTATTACCGGTAGGCAAATCTCATTTTACTCAAAGTGAATTATTATCAGAAGCAATTGAAGCTTCAGACCAAAAAGACTACTTTGTTCGCGATCATGTAGACATTGAAAGCGAAGTCCCAACTAAAAACGAATCTTCTAATCATACTTTATTAATTGTTGAAGACAATGCAGAACTTAGAACCTATATTAAAGAAGAATTTAAAAACACTTATAAAGTTTTAACCGCTAAAAACGGAAAAGAAGGCTTAGAAATAGCAAAGAAATCGCTCCCTGATATTATTATTACAGACGTTTTAATGCCAGAAATGGATGGGTTTGCATTTTGTAAAAAAATCAAAACAGATATACAGACCAGCCATATACCTTTATTAATGCTTACCGCTAAAACGAGAATCGACGATCGTTTAGAAGGCATAGAACTTGGTGCCGATGCTTACATGGTAAAGCCTTTTGATTTGAGATTACTAAAACTCAGATTGTCACAATTAATTACAAGTAGACAACTCATCTTTAATAAATATTTTAGCGTGATTAGCGACATGCCAGAAAACACAAAAACGACGTCCTTAGATAAAGAATTTATAGATAAAGCGCTTAACTTCATAAATGCAAATATGGGTGACCCCGAATTAAGTGTTGAGTCTTTAGCATCAGAAATGAGTTTGAGTAGAAGTCAATTCTATAGAAAAATTAAAGCTTTAACGAATCAAACGGCTAATGAGTTTTTAAGAAACATAAGGCTTCAAAAAGCAAAGCAAATTTTAGAAATGGGTAACACCAACATAAGCGATGTTTGTTATAAAATAGGGTTCTCTTCACCCTCTTATTTTACGAAATGTTTTAAAGGCTACTTTGGTCTTCTACCTACCGAAGTTACTGTTTCTCCAAATCTTAAATAAATAAAAATCAGCGTTATAAAGTTTTATCTATGCAATTATCCTCTTTTAACTAATTTATATAGTATTGCTCATCTTGTTTGCTAAAAAACAGCAAAGATATCTATACTGTTTTTAATTTTATTGAAACTTATTTAGCTTTTATTATTGAATTAGGATACCAATTAAAAATCATGAAGCAACAAATAATACAAATGTCGCATTTTCTTAATTTTAGATAGTTTACGCAGCATTCGTCTTACTCATTGCTTTATATTTCATATTAATTCTTTAACACGTTCTCTAAATTTGGTACCATGGGAGAATATTCAAATAGATGGAAACAATTATCAGAAGTATTTTTAATAATTGCAATTATTGCGTTATTGGTATTCTTAATAATATTTGTTTTCTAAAAAGAATTTTTCCCAAAAACTAAAACTAAATTATTAACTTAAATTATTAACTATGATTAAAAAATTTACACTCGCAATTATTACTGTGGTAATGTTTTGCTCGCAAAGTGTATTAGCGCAAACAAAAACTGTTAGTGGTGTTGTTTCAGATCAAGATGGCGTGCCTTTACCAGGTGTTTCAATTATTGTTTCTGGAACATCAAATGGTAGTTCAACAGATTTTGATGGAAACTACAAAATTTCGAATGTTAGCGCATCAGATCAATTAGTACTTACATATATTGGTATGATATCACAAACCATCACTGTAGGAAATCAATCAACAATTAATGTTACGCTTCAAGAATCTTTAGAATCACTAAGCGAAGTTGTAGTCGTTGGTTATGGTAAAACAACAAGACGTTTGGTTACTGGTGCTATCTCATCCGTTAAATCAGAAGATATAAATAGAACTCCAGTAGTTTCAGCAGATCAAGCTTTACAAGGTCAAGCTCCTGGTGTAACTGTTATTAATTCTGGATCGCCAGGAACATCACCACAAGTACAAATTCGTGGATTAGGAACATTTGGAAATAGTCAACCTTTATATGTTATTGATGGTATAGTCTCAGGTGGGTTAAATGAAATTAATCCAAATGATATTGAATCCATTGATGTTTTAAAAGATGCTTCAACAGCAGCCATCTATGGGTCGCGTGCTTCAAACGGTGTTGTTTTAATTACTACTAAAAAAGGAAAATCTGGAAAGACAAAATTAACTTTTGACAGTTTTATCTCTTCGCAAAGTGTTCCAAAAAAATTAGACCTTTTAAATTCAGATCAATTTAGACAATTTGCTAATGAAACTTATGGTTTACCAAATAGATACACCACAGATCTTGCATCTACAGAATTAAACACAGATTGGCAAGACGAAATATTTAGATCTTCAATAATGCACAATACCAATGTTGGTTTATCTGGCGGTAATGATACAGCTATCTTTAATATTTCTGCAGGTTATGTAGATCAAGAAGGTATAATTATCAATACGGGATTTAATAGAGCTTCGCTTAGAGCGAATAGCGAATTTAAAATAGGTGATAAGTTTAAAATTGGAGAAACGCTTTCTATAGCAGATTCTGAAATGAAAAATGAAGAGGAGAATGGAGATAGAACATTGATAGAACATTTAATTAAATCACTTCCTTACACTCCAGTTTACGACATTAATAATCCTGGAGGTTTTGGAGGTCCCGATACCACATTAGATAACGGTTCGGATGCGGAAAATCCAGTAAGACTTCAAACTATAGGCAATAACACAACAGAAACAACAAAAATTTTAGGATCACTTTATGCTTCCTATGAAATTATTGATGGTCTAAATTACAAGTTTCAATACGGTTTTGATAGAAGTACAGCACAAACAAATATTCATCGTCCTTCTTTTAACGAGGGTATTAATTCTCGTGCAGCGGCAGAAATAGATCAAAGCACCAATATTTTCAACTCAAATACATATACTAATTCATTAAATTATTCAAAATCATTTGATGATGTTCACAATTTAGATTTACTATTAGTTGCTGAGAAATTTGGAACTACGGCAAGAAATAACCAATCTCAATCATCAAACCCTTTAACAGATGCAGTAACTGTTGTTCAAGGCAATGCAACAGTAACCAATCAACTGTTTGAATATGGTTTAATTTCATATATAGGTCGAGTTAATTACAACTATGATAACAAATATTTACTTTCAGCTTCTTTACGTCGTGATGGATCGTCTCGTTTTGGATCAAACAATCGATGGGGAACCTTTCCCGCAGTTTCTTTAGGATGGATATTAAGCGAAGAAAATTTCATAAAAGACTCTAATACCATTAGTAATTTAAAAGTTAGAGGTTCTTGGGGTACTACTGGTAATGATGGTTCAACCGATTATGTTTATGAAGCTGGATTAATATCAACTTATAATTATATAGGTTTAAACAATAATGTTGGTGTTTCAAACTTTGGAAGTGCAAATCCAGATTTAAAATGGGAAGAAGCCACAATGACCAATATAGGGTTAGATTTAGGTCTTTATAATAATGCACTTACGCTTTCTTTAGAGTACTACAACAATGATGTCGACGACGTTATTGTACCTATTCCTAATGTAGCTTCTGATGGTCTTGGTGCCGCATTTACACAACGTAATGGTGCTTCGACAAATACTAAAGGTGTAGAACTTAATATTGGTTACAACCACGATAATGGTGATGATTTCTCATGGTCTGCTAATTTAAATCTTGGGACATCTAAAAATAAAGCAACAGATTTAGGAGACTTATTATTTATTGAGAGCTCAATATTTGAAGGTGAAAATTTGACCAGAATTACAGAAGGGGAATCTTTATTCTATTTTTATGGACTTGAGACAAACGGGTTATTCCAAGTCGGTGACGATACAAGCGCACAACCAAATGCCGCTGCAGGTGATATACGTTTTGTAGACCAAGATAATAGTGGCACTATAGATAGTGGTGATAATGTTAAAATTGGCGATCCTTTTCCAAATTTCACATATGGCCTAAACTTTTCTGCAAACTATAAGAATTTCGATGCTACTATATTTTTTAGTGGTGTAAGCGGAAATGATATTTACAATACTAATATTTATGATTTGGAAGGCATGACACGATTATTTAATGCAGGTACAACAGTATTAAATAGATGGACACCAACAAACACAAACACCTCTATACCTCGATTTACTGCAGATCATTCTGATAACGTAAACAGATCAGATAGATTTATAGAAAGTGGAGCGTATGCTAAACTTAGAAATCTAACCATTGGTTATAGTTTGTCTGATAATGCGCTTTCTTCATTTGGCAATGATACGTTATCGAAATTTAGAGTATACTTAACAGGACAAAATCTATTTACAATAACAGACTATTCTGGTTACGACCCAGAAATTGGAGGAAGCACTACAGTAACACCAGGGCAGCAGTCTGAAGCAGCAGGAGTAGGAATAGACAGAGGGGTATATCCACAACCTAGATCTATAATACTTGGTCTTCAAGTTGCTTTTTAAATAATAACTAGTAATATAAAAAACATGAAAAATATTAAAATCTATTTTACTGGTATATCAGTACTAATCATTGGAATTCTAATTTCTTGCAATGAGTCAGATATAGAATTAACAAATCCGAACCAATTATCAACCGAAACATATTTTAAATCGAGTGCTCAATTAGAGTCATCTGTAACAGCTGCTTATGCATATCTACAAGAAGTTGGTAATTATGCGAGATATCAATTTTATATAAACGATAATATTGCAGGTGAAAATTATGCTGCAGGTAATTTGGAAGCTGATAAAGTGCAAATGATAAACCGAGATATTGATGAAGCCAACAATGGAAATAACCAATATTGGGATCACAACTACAAAGGGATAGGCCGATGTAACTTTGTAATCGATAGTGAATCTAGTTTCGAGAATATTGATGCCACAGAAATCACTCAAAGATTAGGAGAGATTCGATTTTTAAGAGCATTATATTATTTTAACATCGTAACAAAATATGGTGAAGTACCATTAGTTTTATCATCTGAAACCGTTGCAGGAGGCAGACCGAAATCTAGCATAACAGACATTTACGCTGCTATAGTAACAGATTTACAATTCGCGACCACTAACCTACCAGCAAAGGGAACTCAAGAAGTTGGAAGAGCGACTTCTGGCGCTGCATGGGCTTTGTTAGGTAAAGTGTTATTACAAAATGATGATGCATCAGGAGCTAAAACAGCCTTAGCAAACGTTACAGGTTATTCCTTAGTAGATAACTACATAGATAATTTTACTGTAAGTGGTGAGCATAACGATGAATCTATTTTTGAAATACATTATGATGAATCTACTGGTGCTGGAGATTCGTGGAATCAAGATGGCTTAGGGAATTCTGAAACCTCGTTCAGAGCTCAAGAATACTCTGGATGGTATAATGTTAAACCAAGTCAAACGTTATTAGATGAATTCGAAGATGGTGACACCCGTTATTCGGATACGTTCTATTCAATTAATGATAACGATAATGGCACTATGACCAATATTTATAACAAAGGCACTACTACATTTACATCTGGTACTATTGGTCCTGACGATAATCCAGCATGGAGAAAATATCAAAATCTAGATAATAGAGCTGCTGAAACTACTGAAAGTGGTATTAACGCAAGGGTAATTCGCTATGCTGATGTATTATTAATGAAAGCAGAAGCCGAAATTCGTTCAGGAGGTACTGAATCTGTAGCGCTAGGATATTTAAACGAAGTACGCAATAGAGCTTCCGTTTCCATGCCAGCTATATCTGTATCTGGGGCTCCAGCAATTTTAGATGCCATAAAACATGAACGATGGGTAGAGTTAGCAGGAGAACAATCTCGATATTTAGATTTACAACGATTTGATGGATTTACGTATTTAATGCCTATTCCAAACATAGAATTACAAGCTAACACCAACCTATAACATAAAATATTTTTCATTTTAATTTAATTTACCCTTGAATAAATCTTGTGCAGTTTTTCTGCACAGGGTTTTTTCTATTTTTTCTATATTACACTTTATTTACTTATGAAATCAATCAACTATCTTCTTTTTGTTTTTCTTTTAGCCTCTTGTTCCGAAAACAACAAAGTTAATAAGCAATTCTCTTTGATAGATTCTGACATCTCGAATATTGATTTCGTAAACAAACTAACAGAATCAGACACGCTAAACTATTTTAACTATCCCTACATTTACATGGGAGGCGGCATTGCAGTTGGCGATTTTAATAATGATAATTTACAAGACCTCTATTTTACAGGAAATATGGTTTCAAATAAACTATATTTAAACAAAAGGAATTTAAAATTTAAAGACATTACCGAATCTGCAAATGCAGGATTGTCAAATAATTGGTTTTTAGGAGCAACTACAATTGATATTAATAACGATGGTTGGTTAGATATATATTTAAGTGTATCAGGAAAAAATCAAGAATGCCCAAACAAACTATTAGTCAACCAAGGACTAAATAAAGAAGGGCATATCTCCTTTAAAGAAGAGGCTGAAAAATATGGTATAGCAGATAAAGGACATACAACTCAAAGTGCTTTTTTTGATTATGATAATGATGGAGACCTTGATTTATATGTTGCGAATTACCCCATGACGTCTTTTAAGACTACACCAGAAATATTTCAAAAGCATATCAATTATGCGACGCCAATACACTCAAACCACCTCTATAAAAACAATGGAGATTTCACATTTACAGATGTCACAAAAGAAGCCAATTTACAATCCTATAGCTTATCGCTTAGTGCTTCAATTAGCGATTTAAACAACGATGGCTATAAAGATATTTATGTTAGTAACGATTTTGCAAGCGCCGATTTTTGTTATATAAATAATGGAGATGGAACCTTTAAAAACACACTAGAAAAATCTGTAAAACATACAGCTTTATACGGCATGGGCGCAGATATCGCAGACTATAATAACGATGGATTTTTAGATATTTTTCAAGTAGATATGGATGCATCGACCAATAAGCGTTCTAAATCTAATATGGCAAGCATGAATCCTAAGGTGTTTTGGGATACATACAATTCTGGGCTTCACTATCAATACATGCATAATTGCCTTCAGTTAAGCGCTGGTGTTTTCGATGATGACGGCATCCCTAAATTTAATAATGTATCTCGAATTTCGAATGTATCGACTACCGATTGGAGTTGGGGTCCTGTTTTTGCCGATTTGGATAATGATGGATGGAAAGATTTGTATGTCTCGAACGGAACACGGCGAGAAATAAATAATACCGATTATTTTAACACTATAAATAAGAATAGTAACCCTTTTGGTAAAACAAAAAACAAAGGACTTCAAAACACATTAAAAATGCCTTCTGAAAAGACTGATAATTTTGTTTTTAAAAACACTAAAGACTTAATGTTTGAAAAAGTAAATAAAGAATGGGGTTTAGAATTTAAAGGATTCTCCAACGGTGTGGTTTATGCCGATTTAGATAATGATGGTGATTTAGAAATCGTTTTAAATAATATTGATGATAAAGCAGTCATATTTGAAAATCATAATATATCAAAAAACAATTATTTAGCCATTGCTTTTAATGGTCCAGAAAAAAACAGTAGAGGCATTGGTGTTAAATGCACCTTACTTTTAGAAGAAGGACAACAGTATCAAGAATTAACAATTGAACATGGTTATATCTCTTCAATGGCACCCATTTTACATTTTGGTTTAGGAACTAATTCAATTATAGCGTCTTTAAAAATTGAATGGCCCGACAGAAAAACACAAACACTTCAGAATATAAAAGTGAATCAAAAACTAACCGTAAATTATTCCGATGCAACCCTTCAGAAAACGGAAAAAGAGTTCAGCAAAAAAGAGTTCTTCAATTCTAATCAAAATCCATTAGATTCACTATTTCAACATGTAGAAAATGAATATGACGACTACAAAAAGGAAATTTTATTACCTCATAAAACATCCAATTTTGGCCCGTACGTATCTGTTGGCGATATAAATAAAGATGGTTTAGACGATTTTTATTGTAGTGGTGCTTCAAACCAAAAAGGTGGGTTATTTTATCAAAACAGCAAAGGGCGTTTTGATCAAGTTCAACTCAATTCAGAAAAAGAAAGCACTTATGAAGACATGAAATCATTATTTTTCGATGCAGATTCTGACTGTGATTTAGATTTATATGTCGTAAGTGGGGGAAATGAATTCGAACCGCAATCAGAACTACTACAGGATCGTTTATATAAAAATGATGGTTTAGGGAATTTAACGCTAACAAAACCTGCACTGCCGCAAATGCACACCAGTGGATCTCGTGTTTATAAATTTGATTATGATAAAGACGGAGACCATGATCTCTTAATTTGTGGGAGACTCGTTCCAGGGAATTACCCATCTCCTGCCAAAACGTATATTCTTGAAAACAAAAGCACAATTGAAAACATAAAATTTGAAGATGTTACCGACACCTTAATTCCAGAGTTTTCGAATTTAGGATTAGCAACTGCTGCAAGTATTGAAGATATTGATAACGACGGATTTAAAGATATTGTTATTCTAGGGGAATGGATGCCAATTCGGGTGTTTAAAAACAATCAAGGGAAAGGCTTTTCAGAAATCTCTAAAGATCTAGGGCTGGAAAACACCACAGGTTGGTGGTTTAGTATTTCCAGTGGCGACTTTGATAAAGATGGAGACATCGATTTTATCGCTGGTAACTTAGGCTTAAATTATAAATACAAATCTACAGATGACGAAACTTTTGACATCTATTTTAACGACTTTGATAAAAACAATAAAAAAGATATTGTCTTAAGCTATTACAACGAAGGCAAAAAATATCCCGTGCGTGGACGTTCTTGTTCATCACAACAAATTGGTAATTTAAAAGATAAATTTAAAACGTATAATGAATTTGCCGAAGCCACTTTAATAGATGTTTACGGAGAAGACCAACTAGAAAAATCATTACACTATCAAGTAAATACTTTTGCTACAAGCTACATTGAAAACAAAAACGGAACCTTTGTTGTTCACCCTTTGCCAAATGAAATCCAACTGTCTAGTATTAATCAACTATTAATTAAAGATTTTAATCTTGATGGAAATTTAGACGTTTTAGGAGCAGGTAACCTATATGCTTCAGAAATTGAAACCCCAAGAAATGATGCAGGAACTGGCGTGCTTTTATTAGGAAATGGAAAAGGTGATTTCAATCCAGTATCAATTAAAGAAAGTGGTTTTTATGCCCCAAAAGATGTTAAAGACATGGCCCCGATTATAGTTGGTGGTAAACAAATGATTCTAATTGCAAATAATAATGATTACCTGAAATTTATTTCAGTTTTAAAAAAATAAACTAGCCAATGTATTCTATTAGCAGCTGTATTTTGACTTTAGATTAATGATGAAGATGGTGATTTATATTTATAGACCCTCGTTTAAATCAATAAAAGTAAAGAGGCTGTCTAAAAAGTCTAGATTGTGAGTTTGTCAGGTTGAGCTTGTCGAAACCTATTGTTGATTATCAATAAGTTGATATATTTCGACAGGCTACCATTGACGTTATTTTTTAGAATATTAAAATATTCGATCAAGTGGATTCCTGCCTTCGCAGGAATGACAAAAAAAAAAAAAACGACTAGCCTGACCATACTCAATAACGTCATTCCAACCGCTTGAGAATTTTTTTTGGCTCGGGTCTCAATATGACTTCTCGTTTTACTTTTTAGACAACCTCCTCATTTAAAAAACAAGTAATTAACTAAACTAATTTATTCCCTTGACATTAATTTTCACCTTTTTAAAAATATTGTTTGAAGCATTTCCAACATAAATATCATATTGCCCTTTTTCAAGATTCCAATCAGAGATTGTTTCATCATAAAAAGCCAATTTTGAAATATCTACAGAAATTGAAACCGATTTACGTTCTCCTTTTTCAAGCATTACTTTAGAAAACCCTTTAAGTTCTTTTAAAGCTCTTTTTACTTTAGATTTAGGCTTGCCAATATAAACTTGAACGACCTCTGCTCCATTAGAATTTCCAGTATTACTGACATTACAGGTTACCATAATTTTGTCATTTGAAGCATATGTTTTCTTGTCTGCTTTGATTGAAGATATTTCGAATGTAGTATACGAAAGTCCATACCCAAACGCATATAAAGGTTCAATTTTTTTAGTATCGTGCCAACGGTATCCTGTTAAAATATCTTCTTTGTATTCTTGATTCATATCCACTCCTGGATACGACGTGTCACCAAAATAAATAGCAGCGTTATCTTCTAGCTTTTTAGGAAATGAAAAAGGCAATTTACCTGAAGGATTTGCATCTCCGCTAATTATATCGGCAATAGCATCGCCTGCCATACTACCTAAATACCAAGTTTGAATAAGTCCATTAACTTGATCTAACCAAGGCATTGCAACAGCATTTCCTGTAACTAAAAGCATTCCTAAATTTGGATTTATATCTTTTAATTCATTAATCAGTGCTTCTTGATTATATGGCAATTCAAACGATGGTCTATCATCGCCTTCGCAATCTTGTAGATGACTTTTATTTAATCCGCCAACATATAAAATAATATTTGCTTTTTTTGCCGTGTTAATAGCTGCAATTCTAAGAGAATCTTGATTTAAAGTTGGGGGCAAAATAGCATCGTAAACAGAAGCTCCTGTCTCATAACCCATAGAATGAATAATAGTTGCATTTTTATAACGCTTTTTCAAGCCTTCAAGAGGAGAAATTTCAAATTGAGGTTTTAATTCTGAAGAACCACCACCAGCAGTCATAGAGCGTGTTGCGTTTTCACCAATAACAGCTATCGTTACACCGGCCTTATCCTCGATAGGGAAAAAATTATTTTCATTCTTCAACAAAACAATCCCTTCTGTTGCTACTTTACGAGCAACTTCATGGTGATCTTTTGTGTTTATTTTCCCTAAAGGTCTATTTTCACTAAGTGTTGTACGATACATTAATCTTAAAATTCTTCGAACTTTATCATTTAGTAAATCCTCACTCAATTCGCCCTTCTTTAATGCCTCTAAAAACGAATTAGCTAGAAAATAATGATCGTAATGATTTGCTGTCGTTGTACCCAAACCATCTGTACCCGTTCCCATTTCAAGATCTAAACCATACAAAGCAGATTCTTTAGTGGTATGAGCAGAACTCCAATCGCTAACGACTACTCCATCATATTTCCAATCTTGTTTTAAGATTTTATTTGTAAGCATTTCATGGTGCGTTGTGTATTGCCCTCGAAACTTATTGTACGCGCCCATTAACGCCCATGCGCCACCATCTTGAACGGCAGCTTTGAATGCAGGTAAATATATTTCATATAACGCTCTATCACTCACCTCAACATTGACCTTATCACGCCATTTTTCTTGATTATTTAAGGCATAATGCTTCACACAAGCTGCAACACCATTTTTTTGAACCCCTTTAATATAAGGCACAACCATGATAGATGCTAAATATGGATCTTCTCCCATATATTCAAAGTTTCTTCCGTTTAGAGGTGTTCTATACATATTAACTCCTGGTCCTAA
Source organism: Algibacter sp. (assembly GCA_039985655.1). Taxonomy (GTDB): domain Bacteria; phylum Bacteroidota; class Bacteroidia; order Flavobacteriales; family Flavobacteriaceae; genus Postechiella. Next base: position 30,583 of record JBDWSF010000016.1, read on the forward strand.
TAAGATATCTTTCTTTCTATAACGCGCCTCTTCACCTAAACTATAACCAAAATCGGCAGCTATTTCTGGATTAAAACTTGCTGCTAAACATGTTAGTGCAGGAAATGCAGTAATAGAATCGTTTGTCCATCCAGCATAATCCCAAGAATCCCAACTAATTTCTGCTCGGACACCATGCGGACCATCTGCCATCCAAATTTCCGGAATTCCTAATCTTTCAACACCTTTAGTACTAAACTTAGACTGCGCATGACACATATCTACTTTTTCCTTTAATGTTAATAAAGAGAGAATACTATCTATTTTTGCTTCTGTTTTTAGTTGAGCATTCATGTTAAAACTCAATAACAGAACAAATAAAACAATGACCGTTTTATAATAGTTTTGGTCCAAATACATTTTCATAAAAATTGTTGATTTTAGAAATAATTGTGATTTTAACACGCGCTAAAAACACAAAGGGTTTTAATTAAATAATTATGAAGTAAAACTACTTTATAAGCCATCGCAATGGTAAAAGAGATGCTGCGAAGATTAAAACATTTGTTGCAATAGCGAATATTTAAGTGCGAAAACCGAGTAAAAACGGTATTTAATTTAGTAAGCCCTTTAATTATAAAAAAACATGTCTGAATTATTATCTACAAAGAAATCTCATTATTTATAAATTTTTCATCATTTAAAAAACTATAAAAACGGATTGAAATCAAACCAAATATTGCAATTCTATCTCTGGATGATTTTGGATCCAATTGATGAAGATTTTAATAATAACGCAAAAAGAAACCTGAAGCTTGTAAGTATTAATTATACAAGTTTCAGGTTTTTTTTTGCTTTTTCGTTTTTTTCGAAATTTTAAATTTCGAGAATCATAATATTTACTTCAACATATCTGGTGTAGCAACTGTTCTAAACCCAACGTGCTCTGAAGAAGAATCTTTACTTGTTCCCATTCTAGAAGACACTCTATAACTCGCACAATAGCTATCACTGCATAAAAACGAACCGCCTTTAATTATAACCTCTTCTAAATAAGGATTATTAGGATTATAAGCTACGGTTGCCCCTTTAGGGTTTATTGTAGGTTTTCCAGAAGCAGCAAGCTCTTCATAATATTTTAAGTTATACAAATCATTTGTAATCTCCCAAACGTTACCAGCCATCTCATACAATCCAAAACTATTTTGCGGATAGGTTTTAACAGGAGCGCTTCTTTCAAATCCATCTTTAAGCGTATTATTTACAGGAAATTCGCCTTCCCAACTATTTACATTTTTAGATAATTCTGTAACATCATCACCCCATAAATAAGTCGTGTTTTTACTTGTTCCTCGAGCTGCATATTCCCATTCAGATTCGGTTGGCAAGCGTCTTCCCGCCCATTTGCAATATGCTTGCGCATCTTCAAAACAAACATGTACAACAGGATAATCATCTTTACCATTAATAGTTGAATCTGGTCCACTTGGATGTCTCCAATTTACACCAATAGACCATTCCCACCATTGTGAAAAATCATATAAATTAGGCACTGTAGATTTTGTTTTTTTAAACATTAACGATCCGGGTTGCAAAATAGAATCATGTGGTTTTGGTGTCCCTTCTGGAAGTTGTTTTTTCATGTCTTCCCAGTCAATAGCACGTTCGGCAATCGTTACATATCCAGTTTCTTTTGTAAATTTTTTAAACTGTGCATTTGTAACCTCAGTAATATCCATAAAAAACCCATCTACACTAACTGGATGTTGTGGTTTTTCATGAGCCATTGCCGCTTGATCTTGCGGTACTGCACCTTGTTGAAACGATCCTGCAACAATCCAAATCATACCTTCTGGCGTTTTAACATCAGCCTTCGTTAGTTTACTTGCTTTTACTGTTTCAGATTTCACCTCTTCTTTCTTTACCGCTTTCGGGGTTTCATTTTTACAACTCGTAGCTACTAAAAGTGTAAAAAAAGCTGTTAATAAAAATATATGCTGTCTCATACCTGTATCCATTTAAAGTAAAATTAAGAAGCAAATGTATTTATAATTTTTTGCAATTATAGATTCTATCTTATTATAAATCGGTAACAAAACCAACCGCTTATAAAAAGCATATTAATTAACTATTTTCTATCCTTTAGGTTTTAATTACCTTTGCGCAACTTAATACATTTCTATATGATACATTCAATGACAGGTTATGGAAAATCTGTATTGCAATTGCCAACTAAAAAAATAACAATAGAGCTTAAATCTCTTAATAGTAAAAGCTTAGATTTAAATGCTAGAATGCCTTCCATCTATAGAGAAAAGGAACTTAGCATTCGTAAATTATTAGCAAAAAAATTAGAACGTGGTAAAGTCGATTTCTCTATTTATGTAGAAACAACTGCCGAGGATACTTCAACACAAATAAATACACCTGTTGTTAAACAATATATCGATCAATTAAAAAAGGTCGTTGATGGTAACGAAATAGAATTACTTAAAATGGCTGTTCGTTTTCCTGATGCTTTAAACACGGTACGCGAAGAAATTAATGAAGACGAGTGGAAAACTATTGAAACCGAAATTAATACCGCTATAGATCATATAAATAATTACCGACTTAATGAAGGTAAGGTTTTAGAGCAAGATTTTAACCAACGCGTTGCTACAATTTCAGATACATTAGAACAAGTCATTGCTGTTGATCCTGAACGTATTGAAGCGGTTAGAGAACGTTTAAACAAAGGCGTTTCTGATTTAAAAGAGAAATACGACGAAAACAGGTTTGAGCAAGAATTGGTATATTACATTGAAAAATTCGATATCACTGAAGAAAAAGTGCGTTTAAAAAACCACCTAAATTATTTTATTGAAACCTTAAATTCTAAAGATTCTAACGGAAAAAAATTAGGTTTTATTGGTCAAGAAATGGGAAGAGAAATTAATACCATTGGCTCTAAGAGTAATTATGCACCTATGCAACAATTGGTTGTGCAAATGAAGGATGAGTTAGAAAAAATTAAGGAGCAATTATTAAATGTCTTGTAAAAAGACTTTAGCATAAAAACATTACACTTGTCAGAACAAAACAATACAAAACAGGGTAAACTCGTTGTCTTTTCAGCACCATCAGGATCTGGAAAAACAACTATAGTAAGGCATTTATTAAGCTTAGATCATATAAATTTAGAATTCTCTATATCTGCAACATCACGTGAAAAACGCGGAACGGAAGTCGATGCAAAAGATTACTATTTTTTATCAGCTTCAGAATTTAAAAGCAAAATTAAAAACGACGAATTTTTAGAGTGGGAAGAAGTCTATCGCGATAATTTTTACGGTACTTTAAAAACTGAGGTCGAACGTATTTGGGCAAAAGGTAAAAACGTTATTTTTGATATTGATGTGTCTGGCGGACTGCGTATAAAACGTAAATTCCCAGATCAAACTTTAGCCATTTTTGTAAAACCACCAAGTATAGATGAACTTAAAATAAGACTTAAGAAACGTCAAACAGAAAGCGAAGACAAAATAAATATGCGTGTTGCAAAAGCATCAGCAGAATTAGCTACAGCTCCGTTATTTGATACTATCATTATAAACGACACTTTAGACCACGCGCTTGAAGAAGCCGAAACTCTAGTTTCTAATTTTTTAAATTCTTAAAACAAGAACACATGAAGATTGGGTTGTATTTTGGTTCTTTTAACCCCATACATATCGGGCATCTTGTTATTGCCAATTACATAGCGGAACATAGCGACTTAGATCAAATTTGGTTTGTAGTTACGCCACACAATCCGTTTAAAAAGAAAGCCAGCTTACTCGATAATCATCAACGTTTAGAAATGGTGTATCGCGCCACTAAAGACTATCAAAAACTAAAACCTAGCGATATAGAATTTAACTTACCTCAGCCCAGTTATACCATAAATACACTGACCTATTTACAAGAAAAGCATCCTGAAAAAGCGTTTTCTTTAATTATGGGTGAAGACAATTTAAAAGGATTTCATAAATGGAAAAACTACGCGTTAATTCTTGAAAACCATCATATATATGTTTACCCTAGAATTTCTAACGGGCTTATAGAAACACAATTTGACGATCACGAAAAAATACATCCTGTAAACGCTCCTATCATGGAACTATCCTCTACTTACATTCGTAAAGCTATAAAAGACGGTGTTAACATAAAACCGATGCTTCCAGAACACGTTTGGGAGTATTTAGACACCATGAATTTTTACCAGTAAAGCAAATATTGAGACTCCTCATATTAAACAAGTTTATTTTCTACATTTGAATCCTTCCATCAAAAGAATTCTATTGTTTTTTTAACCACAAAAAATGTTTCGTAAGTTATAACACGAAATAAGGTGAATAAAAGTTTTTTTCTTTAACTTTAAGTTCCCAAAACATTATAACATGAAATACTTAACCCCAGAAATAGCAGCATTATCTAAAAAGACGAATACTAAATCGTTAGTGCGGTCGAATACGTCATGCGGTATTTTTCAAGATTGCGATTATAATGAAGAACGCCCAAAGTTATATCACCAGCAAAAAACCGAAAAATAGATATTTTTCTGTTGATAAACAGCGTTCTAATTATATTTCATTTTTAACTATTTATTTTATCAAAATACTATGTATTGACAAAAATAATTTATGATAAGTTGAAATCTATCTAACATTATTTCAATATCTTACTTATAATCGATAAAATTATAGTTCTATTTTTCTTAGGGTCTACAGTAGTTCATCAGAATTTTCACTTACACAAGTAATCATTTTGACGTTTTTTTTCGCTTTTAATCGGTTTTTTGTAATAAAAATGTATATTTGTTCTCCCTTAAAACTTAAAATTGATAAAAGCAATAAGTTATTGGTTGACAATAATTTATAGAAAAGGATGCCTTCGTTTGATGCTGTAATAGGTCTTCATTATTAATTTTAACTCCCCTCATATTAGTATTATTTAAATTTCATTTAGTTAAAGATTTTATAAACAACAACTAACGAAGTAGTTTTAATATTTGACATAACCATCAAACGTTAAAATTGCGCTTAATACATTAAGAATATGAGTAAATTATTTAAAGTTTTAGTCCTTTTTTGTCTAGTAAGTGTTTCTTGTAAAACGAACACCGACAACCGAAATTTAAATGACTGTGAATTGTTTAAAATTGGGAACTATAAATTTTACAATCCAAGAGTATATGATCGCCCTATTGTTTTCGAAAAAGGCAATCATAATTTATTAAATGACACCTATGTACCTATTTGGTACCCTGGCTATTGCGCTATTAATTTACCTTCTTATTTTAAATCAAAAGAAGACTACTTAAAGCATATTGCAGATAAAAATGTAAAATATCGCAGTATCGCTTATTACGAAAATTTGTACGAAGCAAATAAAACAAACTTAAATGGAGTGAAAGCCCATTATCATAAAGATTATCACTTATTATTTCGAGGAACGGTAAGTGTTAAAAATCTAGCTTCCGGAAACAACTATTTATTAGTTGCTGGAAGAAGTTATATTTCAGAGGAATCTGATTATGATAAAAACACTGAGTTTTATGAAAAAGATGTAAAAGACATGTTTGCTTTTATTGAAGAAGATGATATTTACAAATTAGTAGATATAGACCTTGTCGTAGGAAACTTTAATAAAGTACAATTTGATAAGGTTTATAGTATTTTAAGTACTGAAAAATTAGTAAAATCTGTTTGTGCCGAAAATGTTAATACTCAAAAGAAGTCTGATTTTAATTCTATTGAGTTACCAACTTGGGTTTATAACAAATCTGAACTCGATGAAGAATAATGGAATGAATTTATTTTACGTTCTGATTTAGTCAAATAAACACAAAAAGAGGCTGTCTAAAAAGTAAAACTAGTAGTCATATTGAGCTTGTCGAAACACATCAACTTACTGATAATAAACAAATAATACTCGACTAAGTCAACCTGACAAACTCAAAATTCTAGATTTTTTAGACCGTCTCTTTTATTTACTGCATAAATTCATTTTATACAGTTATATTTAAAATATTTGGCGCTAAATATTATGATTGCAATTTGTGTCGTATTTTTGCAATATGAAAAAAGGAATCTTACTAGTCAACCTTGGTTCTCCCGATAGTCCAACCCCTAAAGATGTAAAAAAATATTTAGGTGAGTTTTTAATGGACGAGCGCGTTATTGATATTCCGCTTCTTGCAAGAACAGCATTAGTTAAAGGTATTATATTAAATACACGCCCAAAACAATCGGCGGCAGCCTATAAAAAAATATGGTGGGATGAAGGTTCTCCGTTAATTGTATTATCCGAAAGGCTCCAAAATAAAATACAGCAACAGGTAGATATTCCTGTAAGTCTTGCCATGCGTTATGGCAACTTAACGATTAAAAAAGGATTACAAGAATTAGTAGATAAAGGTGTGGAAGAAGTCTTATTATTCCCTTTATATCCGCAGTTTGCTATGGCAACTACTGAAACTATTACGGTTTTAGCTGAAGAACTTCGCCAAGCCCATTTTCCAAATTTAAAAATAGAATCTGTTCCAGCATTTTATAATAAACCGGATTATATAGAAGTGCTTGCCAATTCTATAAAAAATCATTTAGAGGATAAAAACTACGAGCACATATTATTCTCATATCATGGTGTTCCAGAACGCCATATACGTAAAAGCGATGTTACCCAATCGCATTGTAAAATAGATAAGAGTTGTTGTATTACACCAAGCAAAGCACACGAATTTTGCTATAAACACCAATGCTTAGAAGTAACACGTTTGGTTGCTGATAAACTAAAATTCGAAGAAGACACGTATTCAACATCCTTTCAATCACGTTTAGGTTTCGACCCTTGGTTACAACCTTACACAGACAGAACTATAGAGCGTTTAGGAAAACGAGGTGTTAAAAGTATAGCGATCGTAACTCCTGCATTTGTAAGTGATTGTTTAGAAACTCTAGAAGAAATCGCCATGGAAGGTCAAGAGTTATTTCACGAAGTTGGTGGAAAAGATTTTACAACGGTACCGTGTTTAAATGATGATAAAGCATTTGTAGAGCTGCTCTCAAAATGGATTACAACTTGGTCAAAAACTCCAATAGAAATAGCATAAATTATGGAATATTACGCTTATATAAAATCGCTTCACCTTATTTTTGTAATTACATGGTTTGCAGGGCTATTTTATATTCCGCGGTTATTCGTTTATCAAATCGAAGCTTTTCATAAACCCTCTCCAGATAAAGAAATTTTAGGGAAACAGCTCAAATTAATGGCAAAACGCTTGTGGTATATCATTACATGGCCATCAGCAATTCTAGCTACATTATTCGCCGTTTGGTTACTTATTTTACTTCCTAGTTGGTTAAAAGAACCTTGGATGCATGTCAAACTTGGTTTTGTACTTCTACTCATTATTTATCATCTAAAAACCCATCAATATTTTAAACAATTACAAAACGATGTGGTAAAAAAAACATCGAGTTTTATGCGAATCTGGAACGAAGGTGCTACATTCATTCTTTTTGCAGTCGTATTTTTGGTCGTCTTAAAAAGCGCTATCAATTGGGTTTGGGGCGTTATTGGTATACTCGTTTTGGGGGTTCTTATCATGCTTGGGTTTAAAGTATATAAGCGTATTCGTCAAAAAAACCCGGAAGCTTAAATTATATTTTTTTAGCGCTATCAAAATAGTTGGCGTTCTGCTATATCTTTTTAAAACGTTTTTCATCTGTAAAAAAGCAATTTATACTTCAAGAAAAAATAAGCGAATAAAGATTTGTAGCTTGAATATTTACTTGATTAATCCATAGAATTCCTTAACACAAATCCCAATAATTTGACTAAATTTGCATTCATTTTTGAAATGACGTTATGATAGATAAGATAAAAGACCTTATAGCTGAAGCCGAAGCATTTAAAGCGCAAACCAAAGAAGAAGTTGAAGCTTATAGAATAAAGCTTTTAGGACAAAAAGGGATTGTAAAACAATACTTTGCTGAGTTTAAAAACGTAGCGAAAGACCAAAAAAAAGAATTTGGTCAAGTCATTAATGCTTTAAAGAAAACAGCTGAAGACAAGGTAAACACTTTAAAATCTGAATTAGAAGATAAGGAAGAGGAGAATGGTATTTATGGCGATTTATCACGCCCAGGAGCACCTGTTCAAATTGGGGCACGTCATCCCATATCTATTGTAAAAAACCAAATTACAGATATCTTTTCTCGTATCGGTTTTAATGTTAGTGAGGGGCCAGAAATAGAAGACGACTGGCATAACTTTACGGCCTTAAACTTACCTGAATATCATCCAGCACGTGATATGCAGGATACTTTTTTTATACAAACAAACCCTGATATTTTATTGCGTACGCACACCAGTTCTGTGCAAGTACGTTATATGGAAAACAACCAACCGCCTATACGTACTATATCGCCAGGCAGAGTATATCGTAACGAAGCTATTTCGGCGCGTTCTCATTGTTTTTTCCATCAAGTGGAAGGTTTGTATATCGATAAAGACGTCAGTTTTGCAGATTTAAAACAAACGCTTCAACATTTTACAACCGAAATGTTTGGGAAATCTAAAATACGCTTACGTCCTTCTTACTTCCCTTTTACTGAACCGAGTGCAGAAATTGATGTGTATTGGGGCTTAGAAACCGAAACTGATTATAAAATCACTAAAGGTACGGGTTGGTTAGAAATTGGGGGCTGCGGTATGGTAGATCCTAACGTTTTAGAAAATTGCAAAATAGACCCAACGGAATATTCGGGATTTGCTTTTGGCGTAGGAATTGATCGTATTGCGATGTTATTACACCAAATAGGAGATATTCGTTTATTAAGCGAAAACGATGTTCGTTTTTTAGAGCAGTTTAAGTCGGCTTTATAATTCTGTAAAAATTTTAGAATCAAATTCCTGTTTTACAACAACATTTTTTGGTCCGAAATCACTTCTATTAAAAGATAATAAAATATTTCCTGCTTTTTGATAATTATCCCATGGTTTAGAAAACTTAGGCTCAGTATCATTAAAGTTTTTAAAGAATTCCCATTGTTTTATTAGGTGCTTGTTTTGATCTACATACACCACGTATTTGTTGTTTGGCGTTACACCTACATTATTAAATGTTAATTGTAAAATATCTGCTTTTTCACCATCTGGTAGTGTGCCTTCTTTTACGTAAGTAAATGTTGTTCCTGGATCTTGTAATTTCCATGGCATAACGAGCCAATACGAATCGTTAATCCACCAATTCTTTGCTTGCCTGAGAAGTTTTTTTGTTTTGTTTTCGTCTGTAATTAGTACCTTGTTTTTAAATGCTTTTCCAGTTTGACTATTTATATTGACTAAAACGACAAGGTTTTCTTTGGGGTTTTCTATCCTTACATCGCCTGCCCATTTGTTCCAGTATAAAATGCGTTTTCCAAAATCCCATTTTATAAAACGGGTGTTATTATAATGCTCTACGCCTCCCATAGCTTTAACGACTTTATGGGCAATAGTACTAGCCTTTTCTATATTTGATTGGGCTTGTAATAATGAAAAAGACATCATTAAAACAGCAATCGTAATATATTTTTTAAGTGAAAAAAGAGGTTTCATAATATTTTTTGATTTTATTTTTTGGAAAAATTGATATTATTGTTTATGATCTTATACCAATTCTGTATTGGTATTACTATAAACGAATTTAAAGTTTTTACTGTTATAAAACTAATCGTCTGGAATGATAAAAACTTGTATTTTTGCGGTTGGAAGTTTATTAAGAATTAAATACGATCCATTTTTAAAATGAAAAAAGATATAGTGATACCTAAAGTTTCAGGCGTATATGTTGCGGTGGTAAATGAATACAACACCATTTATAAAACTCAAGATTGGAACGCTTATATTATTAATGAGAAGGATGTAGATTTAGACATGGTACTTATTGTAACTGGTGGGCATTCTGAAACTAAAACGACTTCTGTTTTTAGAAAAAAATTGGATAAGCTTCCTAAAAAAAGTTATGCAAAAATAGAATTGATGCAGGAGGATTTGTTTGCTTTAAATAACACATTTAAAGTCACCTTTTTTGAAGGTAATACAATGTTTGACAAAACGTATTTATTTAGAAAGAACACTATTAATTTACAGGCCTTACAGACTATTCCTTTAATGGAAGCGCGTGGTGTTTTGGTGAAGTAATAACCAATTCTATATTTCTTAATATAATCGTTGATAGCTGATTGGTTACTGCAAACTGCAGACTGACCTGCGTTAGGGATTTCTATGGTTTATCCAACTAAATACTCATGTTTTTTTGATACATTCTATTCTTTTTAACGCATGTAAACACACGTAATACTATTTTGTTTCTAATAGCATTAATAACGGACATTTTATTTTTGCCTTGTTCGACTTTACGATTAAAAAAATCTTGCATTTCTCCTTTCATTCTTATAGTAGATAATGCTGCCATGTATAAAAGTGTTTTCATGTTATGATCTGCCATTTTTGACACTTTTGATTTACTATTTCACACTTGTTCCTTAAGTGTATTGAAAAGGAACTACCCACTTTTAACTTACCACAAAACCATTGCCAACACGATGACCTTTTTCATCAGGGTTCACAAACACCAATTTACCATCGGGAGTTTCAGTCATTAAAATCATACCCTCACTTTCTACACCTCTCAATGCTCTTGGAGCTAAATTCACTAAAACAGTTACACGTTTTCCAACAACTTCTTCGGCAGTAAAACTTTCTGCTATCCCCGAAACGATGGTACGCACATCAATGCCTGTATCCACTTTTAAAACCAATAACTTCTTAGCTTTTGGCATTTTTTCGGCTTCAATAATAGTCCCAACACGCATATCTAATTTGGTGAAATCGTCAAAAGTAATCGTTTCTTTTTGAGGCTCTACAACGGCATTTGCTATTTCGTTTACTTTTTTACTAGTTTCTAATTTATCTAATTGCGCTTGAATGGTAGCATCTTCTATTTTAGAAAATAACAATTCTGCTTTTCCTATTAGATGTTCTGCAGGAAGTAAAACTTCTTTTGTGCTCACTTCATTCCATTGTGTTGCTTCGACAAGCTCAGCATGACTTTCTAAATCCTTTTTGTTTTTCGTTGTTAAATTGAGGATATTCTTCAATTTCTCAGAAGTAAACGGTAAAAACGGCTCGCTTAACGTTGCTAAAGCACTAGCTATTTGAAGTGCCACATACATAATTGTTTTTGTGCGTTCTTCATCAACTTTAATCACTTTCCAAGGTTCTGCATCGGCTAAATACTTGTTTCCTAAGCGGGCTAAATTCATTAATTCTTGTCCAGCTTCTCTAAAACGATAACGCTCTATAGAACTCGCAATTACATTTGGATATGCTTTTATCGAAGCCAAAGTCTCTTCATCAACTTTTAATAAATCGTTTGGAGTTGGCACAACACCTTCGTAATATTTGTTAGTTAAAACCACAACACGGTTAATAAAATTACCAAAAATGGCAACCAATTCGTTATTATTTCTAGCTTGAAAATCTTTCCAAGTAAAATCGTTATCCTTAGTCTCTGGCGCATTAGCTGTTAATGTATAACGTAGCACATCTTGCTGACCAGGAAAATCTTTTAAATATTCTGGTAACCAAACCGCCCAATTTTTAGACGTCGAAAGTTTATTCCCTTCTAAATTTAAAAACTCATTTGCTGGCACATTTTCGGGTAATATATAAGTCCCTTCTGCTTTAAGCATTGCTGGAAAAATAATACAGTGAAACACGATATTATCTTTACCAATAAAGTGTACTAATTTGGTGTCTTTATCTTTCCAATACGGTTCCCAATCTTTTCCTTCGCGTGCTGCCCATTCTTTGGTTGATGAGATATATCCAATTGGTGCATCAAACCACACGTAAAGCACTTTACCTTCTCCGCCTTCGGCAGGAACAGGAATTCCCCAATCTAAATCTCTTGTTACGGCGCGTGGACGTAAACCATCGTCAATCCAAGATTTACATTGTCCGTAAACATTAGGTTTCCAATCTTTTTTATGACCTTCTAAAATCCATTCTTTTAGAAACGCTTCATGTTTGTCTAGTGGTAAAAACCAGTGTTTTGTTTGTTTTAATGTTGGTACATTTCCTGTTAATGCTGACTTCGGATTTATTAAATCTGTAGCATTATGACTTGTTCCACAATTTTCACATTGATCGCCATAACTCTCTTCGTTTCCACATTTAGGACAGGTTCCTACAACAAATCGATCTGCTAAAAACTGATTGGCTTCGGCATCATATAATTGTTCTGTAATTTCTTCTATAAATTCACCTTTAGCATTTAAAGTTTCGAAAAACTCTGAAGCGGTATCATGATGAATTTTTGCAGATGTACGTGAATAATTGTCAAATGTAATTCCGAATTCTTTAAAAGACTGCTTTATAATTGCATGATATTTATCTACAATATCTTGCGGCGTTACTCCCTCATTTTTTGCTTTTATAGTAATAGGAACACCATGTTCGTCACTTCCTCCAATAAAAAGCACATCGTTTCCTGTTAAACGTAAAAAACGCGCATAAATATCGGCTGGTACATAAACGCCTGCCAAATGCCCAATATGAATGGGACCGTTAGTATAAGGTAATGCAGAGGTAATGGTATATCTTTTTGGTGAGCTCATCAATGTAAAAATTATATTATATCGTCATTGAGAAAGAATAACGCTGCGACAATCTATTGAATACTTATAATTAATACAGATGACTTCGCTTCTCTCGTAATGACCGTGTCATTTTGAAGCCGTAAAAGTAAGCATTTTGGGAGCTATTTAGAAAAAAAATGTACATTTACAATTATGTCAAAAAACCTACTAATTTCAACTTTGTTTTGTGCTGTTCTATTTTTCGGAATACAAACCATTTCTGCGCAAAAGAAAGTGTTACAAAAACAGAATACAGCTTTGAAACAACCACCATACTTAAAAGCAGGCGATACCGTTGCTATTGTTGCACCTTCGGGAATTTTAAAAAACAGGACAGGCGAAATAGAACGCGCCAAAACACTTTTAAAAAGTTGGGGATTGCATACTGTGGTTGGTAAACATGTTTTTAATCAAGACCATCATTTTGCAGGTACTGATGATGAGCGTTGCGAAGATTTTCAGAATGCTTTAGATGATCCAAAAATTAGTGCTATTTGGTGCGCACGTGGCGGCTATGGGGCTGTTCGGGTTTTAGATAAGCTTGATTATTCTAAATTTAAAATGAATCCGAAATGGATTATCGGTTATTCTGATATTACAGCATTACATAATCAAGTTCATAATTTAGGCTTTCAGTCCATTCATGCCATGATGTGTACGAGTTTACAAGATCATACCGAAACCATTAAAGAAACGATTTCTACATTTAAAGATGCGCTTTTTGGACAACCTTTAACTTACAAGCTAACAACATCAAAATACAATAAACAAGGTACTATTACAGCGCCTATAATCGGAGGAAATTTAACTATTTTACATACCATGTTAGGTTCTAAGACAAGTATTGATCCTTCTGGAAAAATACTTTTTATTGAAGAAATAGGTGAATACAAATACCATATAGATCGCATGTTGCAAAGTTTAAAACGTGCTGGTTATTTTGATAATTGTAAAGGGGTTATTATTGGCGATTTTACTAGAATAAAAAAGAACACGACACCCTGGGGAACTTCTATTGAACAACTCATTTTAGATGTTTTAGAAGACTACAATTTCCCTATAGTTTTTAATATGCATGCAGGTCACGCCAAGGATAACAGAGCGTTAATTCTAGGCAAAAGTGTTGATTTAACGGTAAATAACATACAATCAACCATTATTTTTAACAATTAGAAGATTATGTTATAAAATTGAGGGCAAACATTAACTCAATAACATAAATTCTATGAATAAAAAATTACAATTATTAGCAGTAGCTATTATGCTTTTACTTTCATTTAATGTAAAAGCAGATACCATTAAAAGTTCAGCATTGAACCTTAACAACCCTGATGTTCGTAAATGCTTATTAGAAGCATCTGAAACTGACGGATGGAAATTATTATCAGTTTATTTAAACGCTGACGAAAAATTAGTAATGATTTTTGATAAAGGAGCAGATTCAAAAGTTTACACAAGTAAACAAGCACTTTCTCTTTAAAAAAATCAATTTAGTAAATAAAAAACCAACTATGCGTTATCGTTTAGTTGGTTTTTTGTATTTATTGAATTCTAAATACGGTGGAGAATCAAATATTTAAGAACAACTCGTTGGTCATTTAGAAAGAAATCTGTCAATTCGAGTTCGTTTTACTCATTTTTATGATTGAAATTAACACCAATTCTGTATTGAAATTACTGTAAAATAAAATGATGATTTTTTTCTTTATACGAAATAGAAAAATAAAGCATAGCCTTAGTTACGGCTTCTTTTTATATTAATGTAGAAAGGGAAAAAGGACGTTTTATTGCGGTCATTTCAATACAGAATTGGTATAATATCGAAAATAAACTATGTACTGAAAGCCCATAGGTTTGGTTCACAGACTGAAAGTCTGCCTCGTGAAATTCGTAAAACAAAATTAATGAGTGAAAATTAATTCGTGAATTAGTGGCTAAACATTTTTAAAAACTAAAGCGAAAGACACTAAAGCACATAGTTTTAACTGTATTTGAGACCAATAAATTTCCCTTTTCAAAATCTTTCCTCGATACAATTCTGACAAAAAAGCCAGAATCACTCGAAATGACAATAGGTTGATAATAATAATTTAATAGCCCCATACTAAACTCAGGAATAACAAATATTTAAACACCAAACTGATTTAAATGATGGTCTAAATGTTTGTAAAACATATTATTCCATTCTTGTTTATTTAGTTTCCCAAAAGAATGCGATGCTTTACCCTCAAAATGGTCAGCACCTAAACGTTGAGTTTTATTTACATAATTAACTAATCGTTCTTTTTCAACTTCAAAATTTTTAGCATCAGTAATTAAAAACTCTGGAGCCGTTCTGCTGTTTTTCTTATATGGTTTTTCGCTTACTACAATTGGTTTTACCAACAGTTTTAAAATAGCCGTTTTAAATCCATTTGGTTTAGAATGTATGTTGTCAAAAACCATTTCGTAAGTAACATTACAATGCGCCAACATTTGGTCTGCACTCATTTTCCCCCATGCTGGTCTGGTAGTAGGTTCTAATTGGTTAATTCTATCAACAATAGTATTCGTTTCTTTTTGGTCGAAGATATTTTTCATTTAATTGGTTTTTTATAACTGTAAGCAATTTACGAAAATCAAATTAACTGTCTTCGTTATTATCAAGCGACTATAAAACAACGTCAAATTTAATAGCATCACAAATAACATCACCTTTTACGACTCTAGAAAAAACTTTAGATTCTCACTTAACATCTCAACAAGTTCTATGAATAAATATTCATACTGTAATACATAAGCTATTCTATAATGTTTATTTTAAACAAAACCCAAACATTTAATAAGTTGATTTAAAATAAACTATATTTAGGTGTTTTTTTTATCCAAAAATCGATAAAATACACAAAACAACGTTGAATTGAATAAAATTTTATATCTTTACACTCAGATTTTCTTCCAAAAAGGAAAAAATATAAACATTTTAAAAATAAAAACTATTCTCAACCCCTCTCTTATTCTTTAAATAATTTACCCCAACAAGCCTATTGCTATGAAAAAAGTCTCTCTATTTTTTTTCCTCTTTTTCGTTATTAATATCAGTCTCAATCAAAAAACCAAAATAGCTAAATTAACTTTTGAGACCGCCCCAACAGATACAATTCTTGTTATAACAGATATTTCTTATACGATAGATAGTGTTGAAGTTACAAGCAACAGCCAAGATTATTTTACAAGAACTGATGGCTTAAACATATTTAGAATGGTTAAATCTGTTTTTAATGACAACTTAGACCTAGGAGACTATTTCTTTGGTGTTCAAAACCATTTTTCAAAACTGTTAAATCAGGACAACTTCCCTAATAAATTCATCGACGAAACGCATATTTCACCTGCTTAAATACATGTAATTACTTGATTTAATGCGTTTTCACTTAAATATTTTATACATTCGTATCAAATGACCCCTATTAATTTAGTTCTCATGAAAAAAAAATATTCCTTATCACAAATAATATTCCTTATTAGTTTTTTGTTTTTCCAGACATTGGTTATAGCGCAAAGAGATGTCTATTTAGTAATCGGTGAAAGAAATGCTCAAGGTAGAGCTACTATTGAAGCTGAAGATGAGGTCGCTCTAACTGGTGTAGATTTATACAATGGAACAACTTGGGAAAATGCCAAAAACGATTCAGCGGAAGCACCTGATGGTGGATTAAACAGAGATTCTTCTGTTCAAAAAACAGCAAGTGATCAAGAATTAAATTTCGCATACGCCTTTGGGAAAATGGTGAATGAAGTTACGGGTAATCAAATAGGGTTGGTCGTTAACGCTAGGTCTGGAGCTGATATTGAACAATGGGCAAAAGGAGGTACAGGATCTGGTTGGTATGAATCAACTATACTTCAGTTAAATGCCGCTTTAGCTTTAGGAGGTTCAACACTTAAAGGTATTTTGTGGTGTCACGGAGAAGCTGATAGAAATGACTCAGGTTATATAACAGATCTAACAACTTTAATAAGTGACTTCAGAACCGAATTAGGTATAGCAGACTTACCTTTTATAGTGTGTGAAATAAGCAAGCAAAGAACAGATAATGAGCCATTTAATGCCGCTATTAAAAGGATCGCAAACTCAGGAGACGCTTCCTACATCTCTAACACAGCATACGTTTCATCGGATGGTTTACAAACTCCTGTTGGAAATCAGAATGATTATAACTCCAATTCACAACGTGTTTTAGGATATCGTTACGCTGCCAAAGTATTAGAAATGGTTTATGACTATACCTATGTTGAAAACCATATTATGTATGTAACTGAAGATGCTTATGTACGCGGTGGATCAAATTCTGGTACTGCTTATGAGCCTGGTGACGATCAAAGAATACGGATAAAATACACGACTTCTAGCCCTAATAATGAACGAATGGGCTTACTTAAGTTTGATATTAGTACGTTAACAGGAACTACAGATCGTATTGTTGTTGATGCTACCTTAAAGATTAATGCGGGTACTATTGATGCAGACATGGATATTAGTTTATATGATATGGATACCAGTTGGTCAGAAAGCACCGTTACACTTGACTATATTAACGCCAACGGTGGTTTTGCAACCGCAATTACTAAAAGTACTACTGAGTTTTACAGGGATACCAGTGATAGAGACGGAGATTCAGATTCAACAGAGCTTATTCATAACGGCGCAGATTTAACCGAATTTATTAAAGACGAATACGATTTTGGAACGTCTACCATAGCACTTGGGTTAAAATCAGATAATGACGATGGGAATGACCTTGAAATCACTCCTAAAGATCATTCATCGGACTCCGCACTAAGGCCTTATATAGTAGTAAGCTATCTTGTGGCTCCTAGACCTACTACTCCAACAACTAAACTCGCTAAATTAACTTTTGAAACAGACCCTACAGATACAGATCCTGCTATTACAGACATTTCTTATACAACTACTTTAACTTTTGACGCCTCTAGCACGCCAGTACCTTCAGGAGAATTTTCAGATATAGGTGTTGGGGATGCTGAAGATTTCTTTATCAGAACAAAAGATGGAGATCAAACGGGAACTGACATTGATGCCGTTTACAGCTATATTGACCCTGTTGATTTAGGTGATTATTTTTTTGTTGCTAGTGATATTGATGACTCAGTATCATCGGTACCTACTTATACAACTCCCGTTTCTTTAAATTTAGAAGAAATAGACATTAGCAATTATGAAAACCTAGAAATAAGAGTTTACTTAGCTTCAATTACAGGAGAACTTAACGCAGCTCTAACCGATCCTGCTGCTTGGGATAATAATTCTGGTTCTAATAATAATGATTATGTACATTTTACTTATGATGTTGATAATACGGGTAACTACACTAATCTATTATGGGTTGAATCTCCAGCTGTTGATGGCATTATAAATGAAGAGCCGAGAATTGACACCAATTTTGATGGTACAGGCAATGGAACTGCTATTGTAAGCACTTTTACACAGTTTATCGTACCCATACTAACAACAGGTAGTACTTTAGATATACAAATTGAATTCAAGATGGACAATCATGGCGAAGATTTAGCCATAGATAATATTGAAATATGGGGTACCCTTATAAATGAGACATGTAGTGGAATCAATGTTACTTGGAATGGATCAGTTTGGAGTAACGGCACAGGACCAGATATTTCAACGCCTGTCGTTATTAACGGCCCCTATACAGCTGATATAACTAATGGCAGTTTTTCGGCATGTAGTTTAACCGTTAATGACGATTTAACCATTGAATCCGGCTATTATATTGAAGTTGAACATGATATTACTGTTGATGCAAGTGCAACATTTCTGGTAGAAAACAATGGTGCCCTCGTTCAAAATGTTGACAGTGCTTCATTTACCAACAATGGCACTACTAAAATGACAAAAAGCACACAAGCTTTAACTAATTGGTACGACTACACTTACTGGAGTTCACCTGTAAGTGGGCTAACTATTGGTACAAGTCCATTAGCAATTTCAGATAGATGCTATGAGAATGATGCTTTTACTTATTTAGATGTAACAAAAGAAACTAATAATAATAATGCTACGGTTACTGGAAGTGATGATGTAGATGATGATGCGAGTGATTGGGTTGCGGTAACAAGTAGTACAACTTTAGATCCTGGCGTTGGATATATTGCATCGCATACAAGTACCGGTTTTATTAGTGGCACGTCTTATGATTATGATTTTGAAGGTGAATTTAATACAGGAGTGATAACCACTCCTGTGTACTACAATGCATTAAATACTGGTGGTCATTGGAATTTAATAGGGAACCCCTACCCCTGTGCCTTAGATTTTGATGCATTTATTACTACTAACCCTGGTGTGGTAGAAGGTGTTGCTTATTTATGGTCTCATGCCACAAATCATTCTCAGACATTTAATGGTAACGAAGATTCTAATTTTTCTCAGGACGATTATATAATAATGAATACCGGTAGCGGTAGCGTAAATAATACTGCTGGTACACTTTTAGAATACATTCCTTCTGGTCAAAGCTTTTTTATTACTAGTTTGTCCAACGACAATGTTACTTTTAACAACTCAATGCGTATTAAAAACGCTGAAAGTAATAGTCAATTTTTTAAAAATACCAACAAAAAAGCTACAACAGAAGCCAATAAATTATGGATTAACTTAACTTCGGATATTGGCATTTTTAATCAAGTCTTAATAGCTTATGTAGATGGTGCCACCGATAATTTTGATGGAATGACATATGATGCAACAAGAGAAGCATCAAGTGCTACTGCCTCTATAATTTACACCCTAATAGAAGATAAAAGTGATAAAAAATTTGCTATACAAGGTAAAAACACAAATAGCATTAACGAAGAAGAAGTAATTCCTTTGGGGTTTTATGCTTCAACTGATACAGATACACCTTATAATTTATCTATAGACCATTTACAAGGCGATTTCTTAACAGAAAACACCCTTTATTTAAAAGATAATTTACTTGATGTTGTGCATAATTTATCGACAAGCAAGTATGTATTCACATCAAATTCTGGAGAATTTAATGATCGTTTCGAAATTCTATTTAATACCTCGGCATTATCAACTAACACGATAAAAACAATTAACAATTCATTACAAATTATATATTTAGATAACCATAAAATAAACTTTAAATCAGCTAACGACCTAACAACTATTAAACAAGTAACTATTTACGATTTATTGGGTAGAAAATTAAATGATTTTGAAGGAGAAAGCAATTCTGAAACCTATTCATTGTCTTATTTAAGTAACGCTACTTATATTGCCAAAATAAAACTTTCTAACGGTAAAATAATTACTAAAAAAATCATTAAACATTAAAAAAATAAAATCAATAACTTTCTTTAAGGGTTTATTTACTGTAACAAACTCTTAGATTATAACGATTAATATTTACCCATTTCATCGAAATAATATACACTTTTAAAAATTCAAGCAAAAAAGAGACCACCTATTATCAATTAAATGAATGATGCTATTATCATCACAAAACACTCACATTACTATAGAAAAAATTACTAATAACAAACTAAAAAACATGAAAACCATTAAAAAACAATCTGCAAAATTGTACTTGATAACAATCAACTCATTTATTGCACTTTTTTTACTCTCTACAGCCTTATTTGCTCAAAACTCTCCATATCAAGCGATTCGATTAAATAATGGAGATCCAATTATAGAACCATCAATGTTCAGTAACTACGTTGACGCAAACAATCTAGGTGATGGAGCCGATATTAACGGGCCATCATTAATTCGAATTCCAGATTGGATCCCTACAAACCAACGTGCTGATGTATCAGCCCTATATTACCTTTACTTTGCACATCATTCAGGAGATTATATCCGTATGGCGTGGGCAGCAAATATAGAAGGACCATATACACTATACAACGACTTTACAACACCAGGAGATAGAGGTGTTTTAGATAATAATGAAAGTGATATTATTTTAAATAATAATATTTATATCGAAGAAAATCACCTAGCCTCTCCAGATGTTATTATAGACGATGTAAACCAACGTATTATCATGTACTTTCATTCAGGATCTTCTTACTATGTAAACAACGTAGAACAAAATGATCAAGTGACATGGGTATCAACATCACCATACGGGTTAGAATTTTACAATGGTATTGAATCTGTCCACTTAGGAAGTTCTTACTTTCGTGTATTTGAATATGATGGTGATTTGTATGCTTTAGATAATGGTGGAAAAACAAACAAAGCACTAGATGGAGCAAATCCATGGGCTATCCCATCAGGGCACGATTTTACAACACAATTATGGGATAGAGCTTCTGATAATGGATTTGGTGACGATATTCCCGTACCAACTGGAGATTTAAGAGTGCGTCATACAGGTGTGCGCGTAGTTGGTGATCAATTACATGCATTCTATTCTAGAAGAGGTGATTTACAAGAAAGGATTCAGTTGTCTACGATAGATATGACAGTAGATTGGGAATCTTGGGACCCAACATATCCACCAATCGACATTTTAACGCCAAACCCAGGATGGGAAGGTGGAAACCTTACAATGGACAACTCAAAAACAAGTGATGCTATTAATGTAAACCAATTAAGAGATCCAGATATTTTTGAAGATACAGATGGACAATTATACCTAATTTACACAGGCAGTGGAGAAGGCGGACTTGGTATTGCTAAACTATACGAAACACCAACAACAAATTTAACATTAACAACATTAGCAGATGCTCACGTTAAAGAAAGTTCTACCAGTAATTTTGGTGAATTAAATAATTTAACTGCATCAATAGGATCTAGCTCAAGTAACAATAGAACAATCTACATGAGGTTTGACTTATCAAGTGTGGTCAATATAGAGCATGCTATGGTAAGGTTATATTTAAATGAGACTGATAATACTGGTACTTCAGTTCTCGATGAAGGAGGACCTGTTACAGTATACGAAACTTCAAACAGTTGGGATGAAACTACAGTGAATAATAGTAATGCCCCTTTACTAGGAGATCCAATCACGACAACATACTTAACAAGTACTGATACATACTATGATTGGAACATCTCAGAATATGCAAAAGCTAATGAGGGCAACGTGATCAGTGTAGCCTTTCACATTGCACCATCAAATGATGCTAGCTTTAAATTTGATAGTGTTGACAACATAACTGGTAATCCAGGGCAATTGTTATTAACAATAGACAATGGAGGAACGCTATCAACAGAAAGTGTAACAAAAACAACGGACTCTAAACTATTACAAGTTTATCCCAATCCTTTTAAAGGCAATTACACTTTAGAAATAGCAGATTATGACGGACAAAGTGAAGTTGCTGTAGAATTAATTAACTTATCAAATGGTGCATTAATATCTAAAGAAACATATAATCAATCAATAATTGAGTTCAAAGATATAGCTTTAGCAACAGGAGTATATGCTTTGAGAGTATCTTATAATAATAGTAAAAGCTTAGTCAAAAAAATGATTAAGGTTGATTAAATATCAATCATGTAAATTATAATTACGCAGGAACAATACACTTCATTTTGTGAATATTATTGTGTAGTATCTCATATACAGTAATAAGTTTAAAAATCTCAGGCAAGTAATTTGCTTGAGATTTTTTTTTATTAATTTTAAATTTCACACAATAACTATTATAAAATATTTAAAAAAGCGTAAAAAAAAACGATGAAATTTTTTTTTGTAGCTAATTTTAGTGAATTATGGTTTTACCTCAGCAACAATTTGTCAAAATTCAAATTTTATTAGCAAAAAAACTGATTTTAAGTTTTAGAGATGCTCATTTATGTTTAAATTACTTTATTTAAATAAAACCAACCTAAAAACCAACCAAAAACATGAAACTCTTTAAATCCCTAGCTAAAGTACTATGCTTAAGAAGCATCAATGCATTCGTTGTATTTATTTTATTCTCAACAGCCTTATTTGCCCAAAACTCTCCCTACCAAGCAATTCGTTTAAATAATGGTGATCCAATTATAGAACCGTCAATGTTTAGCAACCCTGATGATGGAGACAATATTAATGGACCATCATTAATTCGTGTGCCAGATTGGATTCCTACAAATGAGCGCGCCGACCCATCAGCCCAATATTACCTTTACTTTGCACACCATGTAGGCGACTACATTCGTATGGCATGGGCAGCAAATATAGAAGGACCATATACCTTATACGATGACTACACCACACCAGGAAACAGAGGTGTTTTAGATAATAATGAGAGTAATATTATTTTAGGAAATAATACCTATATTGAAGAAAATCATTTAGCATCTCCTGACGTTATTGTAGATGATGCGAACCAACGTATTATCCTATACTTCCATTCAGGATCCTCTTATTTTGTAAATGGCGCAGAACAAAATGATCAAGTTACTTGGGTATCAACATCCCCTTATGGATTAGAATTTTACGATAATATTGAATCCGTTCATTTAGGAAGTTCTTATTTCCGTGTCTTTGAACATGAAGGTGAAATGTATGCTTTAGATAATGGATCAAAAATAAACAAAGCTTTAGATGGAGCAAATCCATGGGTCGCACCACAAGGACACGATTTTACAGATCATTTATGGGACCAAGCATCAGATCATGTATTTCAAGACGATATTCTTCCTTTAACATCTTCAGATTTAAGAGTCCGTCACACCGGTGTG
Organism: Algibacter sp.; assembly: GCA_039985655.1. Classification (GTDB taxonomy): domain Bacteria; phylum Bacteroidota; class Bacteroidia; order Flavobacteriales; family Flavobacteriaceae; genus Postechiella. The sequence goes on from JBDWSF010000016.1 coordinate 53,998, forward strand.
CATGTCGTAGGTAATCAATTGCAAGCGTTCTATTCAAGACGTGGTGAGTTTCAAGAAAGAATTCAGTTATCTACAGTAGATATGTCTGTAGATTGGGAGTCATGGGATCCAACATACCCTCCAATTGAGATTTTAGCACCAAACCCAGGATGGGAAGGTGGTGAACGCACATTGGACAACTCAGAAACAAGTGCTGGAGTTGATCTAAACCAATTAAGAGATCCTGATATTTTTGAAGATACTGATGGACAATTATACTTAGTTTACACTGGAAATGGAGAAGGCGGACTAGGAATTGCTAAATTATACGAAACGCCAACTTATGACACAACCCTAACCACAATAGCAGATACTTACGCTAAAGAAAGCTCTTCTAATAGTTTTGGGACATTGAATAATTTAACGGCATCCGCAGGCTCAAGTTCTAGTAGCAATAGAACAATCTATATGAGATTTGACTTATCAGAAGTTACGGATATTGAACATGCTATAGTACGATTATATGCAAACACTACTAATTCTGGAACTTCAGTTCTTGATGCTGGTGGACCTATAACAGTATATGAAACATCTAATAACTGGGATGAGCTTACTTTAAATAATAGTAATGCTCCCGCTCTTGGAAATGTAATCACTACAACATATTTAACAGATGCTAGTCAATACTATGAATGGAACATATCTGAATACGCAAAAGCTAATGAAGGTACAGAAATAAGTGTCGCTTTTCATATTGGCCCCTCAAATACAGCAAGCCACAAATTTAATAGTCGTGAAAATTCTGGTGGGAATCCAGCTCAATTATTAATAACTGGAACAAGTGAGCCAACAGATAATGAAGACCCAACCATTGCATGTATTTCAGATATAAATCAAAATAACGATGCTAATGAAGATGGAGCTATTGTAACCTATGTAGCGCCTGTTGGAACTGATAATTTAGCTGGAGCTACCACAGTACAAACTGAAGGATTAGCTTCTGGTTCATTATTTCCTATAGGAACAACAACCAATACCTTTGTTGTTACTGATGCAGCTGGAAACACAGCAACATGTAGCTTTGCTATAACAATTACAGATGATGAAGACCCAACCATTGCATGTTTAGCTGCTATAGCTCAAAGCACAGATATTGGTGCAGACGGATCGATTATAACGTACATAACACCTGTAGGAACAGATAATTCTACTGGAGCAAATACAATACAAACTGAAGGATTAACTTCTGGTTCATTATTTCCTATAGGAACAACAACCAATACTTTTGTTGTTACTGACCCTTCTGGAAACACAGCAACTTGTAGCTTTACCGTAACCATTACAGATGATGAAAATCCAGCTATTATATGTTTAGCTGATACAAATCAAACTGCAGATACTGGTTCAGACGGAGCTATTATAACATACACAGCACCTATAGGGACTGATAATTCTACTGGAGCAAATACAGTACAAACTGAAGGTTTAACTTCTGGTTCATTATTTCCTATAGGGTCAACAACAAATACTTTTGTTGTTACTGATTCTTCTGGAAATACAGCAACTTGTAGCTTTACAGTAACGGTAATATATGCGGATGATGTAGATCCTACGATTGTATGCGTAGACCCTATTAATCAATCCACAGATACTGGTATAGACGGAGCTATTATAACTTATGTAACTCCTATAGGGACTGATAATTCTACTGGAGCAAATACAATACAAACTGAAGGTTTAGCATCTGACTCATTATTTCCAATAGGGATTACAACAAATACTTTTGTTGTAACAGATACTTCTGGAAATACAGCAACATGTAGCTTTACAATAACCGTTACAGATGATGAGGATCCAACTATTGCATGTTTATCTGATATAACACAGACCACAGATACTGGCGACAATGGAGCTATTGTAAATTTCACAGCACCCCTAGGAACAGATAATTCTACTGGAGCAAACACAGTGCAAACTGAAGGTTTAGCTTCTGGTTCATTATTTCCAATAGGGATTACAACAAATACTTTTATTGTAACAGATACTTCTGGAAACACAGCAACTTGTAGCTTTACCGTTACCGTGACAGATGATGAAGATCCAACTATTGCATGTTTATCTGATATAACGCAAACCACAGATACTGGCGCTAATGGAGCTATTGTAACATTCGCAGCACCCGTAGGTACAGATAATTCTACTGGAGCAAACACAGTGCAAACTCAAGGTTTAGCTTCTGGTTCATTATTTCCAATAGGGGCAACAACAAATACATTTGTTGTAACAGATACTTCTGGAAACACAGGAACTTGTAACTTTACCGTGACCGTGACAGAAGAGGTGAATACTTGCGATATTTTAATAAATGAAAACAACTTCGATTCAAGTTGGGGTATCTGGAACGATGGAGGTGCTGACTGTAGAAGAAACTCAAAAGATGCGGCATTTGCAAATGGAGGAACAGGAAGAAGTGTTCGATTAAGAGATAATACCAGTACATCTGTAACCACAACTGATGCTTTAGATTTATCAACATACACAGAAATTACCGTAGATTTTAACTTTATAGCAGATCAAGTAGAATCTGGAGAAGACTTCTGGTTACAAATCTCGACAGATGGTGGTAGCACATATCAAACAGTAGGTGATTGGGATGCAAATGATGAATTTGTTAATGGTACACGTTATTTCGAAAGTGTAACAATTCAAGGATCATTCCCGACTAACACCTATTTACGTTTTAGAATGGATGCATCAGCAAATGCAGATTTAATCTATATTGACGATGTAAAAATTACAGGTTGCTCAAGTTCAACCACAACATCAAAAAACACATCAACAACAAAAGAGGTCATAAGTGATAAGACAGAACTAAATCAATTAACACTAGTAGCGTATCCAAACCCATTTGTGGATAATTTCACTATAGAAGTACCTAATTATGACGGACAAAGTGCCGTTGTAGTAGAACTAATTAGCTTGTCAGGTCGTGTATTAGTATCAAAAGAAACGTACAATCAATCGGCAATTGAACTCAAAGATATGGCATTACCAATAGGAGCATACGTTATAAGGGTCTCTTACAATAATGGTAAAAGTTTAATGAAAAAACTGATTAAGGTTGATTAAGTATCAATAATGTAAATTACATATAAACAAAAACCAACTATTCATAATGAATAGTTGGTTTTTTGTTTTTGTTCGATATTTTTAAACAGGTTTATCTCTTCAAATGATTCTTGTTTTTTATCAAATTATACCGAAAAGCTTTATTTATATAAGATTAAAAGTAGCATTTTCGATACGATACAACTAAAGTAGCACTAACAATAGTAGTCGTATTTTTAATGAGACTTATTATTACTGTAATATTATCTGATTTTTAAGCTCACTTTGTATAATCTCAATTATAAACTATCAAAATCCGAGCTCCTTCTGAACTTGCTCTTAAGCCACTTGTTCTTATTTAAACTTTTATTTGTTTCTGAAAGAATAAAAAATCAATTTATCGTCTTTCTTTTCAAAAAGAATGTCTGTATTCTTTTTTCTATTGAAAATAAATAAATCATCTTCTCCAGGCCTTTTAGACGGTTTTCTTTTATCTAAAAATACTTTGACATCTTCAGAACTAATTAATTCTAAAATTTCTCTATTAGGTTTTTCATTTTTGATTTTTCTTAAAGGCTTTACATTAACTGTTTTAATATACTCTCCAGAATTAGAAAAGCGAGTCATATAACTTTGTTTCTTTGAGCTAATAGATAGTTCTAAATTCTCTTCAAATACCTTTAAGGCTAGAACTCTTTGATGAGGAATATTATGAACCTTGAATCCTGATTCTTTAGCTAAGTTTTGAGGCAACCCTTTTAAAACCTCAAACTCTTTTTCTCCATTAAAATTATATCCTTGAATGTAATATCCTTGATAGATTGACCCAATATTTTTAAACTCTTTATCTCCATATAGACCAAACACATAAGCTTTTTGCTGATCTAAATCTAATTTAAGCTTTCCAAAGGCACTTAATCTATGATGAAAATATCCTCTAGAACTTTCACCAGTCCCTACTGTTTCAAAAGAAAAATCATTTAAACTCGAATAATGAGCTCCAAATATTTCAATATTATTGTTAGATGGCCTAATATGCTTAAGGCCGATAGAAAAATTAAGTTGAAATTGATTAGCTATTTTTCCGTCAGATTTATTCAAAGCAACAACATGATATGTGTGATTTCCCGATTCAAAATTTAAATCTTTCCTGTGCATATAAATAAAGTTTTCTTTTTGGTCTGAAAATTCCCAAAATGTTTTAGATATACCTTCTTCTTCAATTATTTGAGGCAAGTCTAAAATCACTTCAGTTCTATTAAACTCAACATGACCAAACTTATATAAGGTATAGGTTTTTTTTGGATTCTTGTTTTTCTTACTCTTCTTTTCTTCCTCAACACACAGCATGTTGTAATAATCATCATCTACAAATGCCTTTTCTATAGATTTACCCTTGTAATCTTTGTATTTTACATCATGGGTTTTAACACTTTTATCCTTTTTAATTTGAGTAAAATGTCCCTTACCCGCACCAAACGATGTGGTTATTTTAAACTCTTCATGATAAAAATAATCCCCACTATGAGATGCTAATATAGGATTGTCCGATCGTGTATCCAATTGGTCTTTTTTAATTGGCATCGTATATATTAAATTTAAATCGTTGTCAAAATAATGCACTTCCCATTTTAACTTTTTTGAATATGCAGCTTTTTCTTTTCCCGTCTTAATTATAAATCCATTTTCACCTAAGTCTAAAAAATCTAGCAACATACAGCCTTTTTCTAATTCTATTTCGGCTGCTTTATGTTGTGCAAACAAAGAAAAACTAACTAAAGTTAAGATCAATACTATTTTAAATTTCATGATAATTAATTTAAGGATTCTATTTTAGAATGTTTAATTAAAAAAATAAGTAAGTGTAAAGGTAAAATAAGATTCTTTCCCAGAAGTTTCTACTAAAGTAGAATAAAAAGGAGATCTTCTATATGGGTTTGTAACACCATAGTAATATCTCAAACTAGCCATGAGATTTTCTTTGTATTGTACATTTAAACCAAAAAGTATTAACATATTAAACGAAATAGTATTATCATCGCTTAAAATATCAAATCGTAAATCTTGAGCAGGTATCAGAAGCGGATCTAATAAATAACCTTCTTTAGATTCATCTGTTAATTTGTAATCATGATATAATTCAAATGAAGGTCCTACATTTACTCCAAAATTAAAATTATCCAAAATTAAATAGGAATAATTATAAGAAAAAGGAACACTGACTCTCTCTAGGTTAAATTTAATGTCTTCTGGTGTAGCAAGCTCATTTTCTCTTCCAACAAATTTCACAAAATGTCTGCTATAATTTATTTCCATAAACAATGCAGAACGTTCATTAAACTCTTTAGTAGCAAAAACACCAAAAGTAAAACCTGTACTAGATTTTGAAAATAATAAATCCGTATCTGTTATATAATTTGTTGCCCCTATTGTAACTCCAAATCTATCTTCTTGAGCTACAAGATAAATAGAAAACATAAAAAATAACGATACTAAAACATTTTTCATTTTTGTCATGTATTTCGGCAAATATATAGAATTACTTGTTATATTGGCTCAAAATTTCCTACAATGAAAAAAATAATTTTACTCATATTTTGCGTAACTTTTTTTGGTTGCGAAATTGTCAATATAGATTATTTAAAACCTATAATGATAACAGAAGAACCATCTAGCATACTTACTAATTCTGCTGTTTTTGAAGGTAGAGTATTAGGAGAAGGAGGAAAAGATGTACTAGAATATGGAGCAGTATGGAGTGAAACACTCCCACCAACAATACAAGATAATAAAATAGCGAAAGGAGAACGTATCGGTTGGTTTTCTGAAAGATACGATGGTTTAAAATCCAACACTACGTATTATTATTCGGCATACGGAATTAACGAAGTTGGCGTTGGGTATGGCGATATTTATGAGTTTACTACCAATTCTGATCCTCCGTGCAACCCTACAATAGATAATCGCATCAACACAAATAATGGAGTAAATGGCGTTCTTAATATAAATAATGTTGTTATTGATAATAGATATATTGGATTTAATGATGGTAATCTTCAATTTGAAACAAGAATCAGTTATTCAACACTATATATAACACTCAATTTTAATGAAATAAATGCCGAATTACCTCTAACTGGAGAATATTTAACAGTTCGTTCATTTGACAATCAATCTACAAGATCAAACCGTGAAATAATATTAGATATCTCTGATTATGGAATAGGTAATTTAGGTGGTGGAAAAGCAGGTATTGGAGAAAAAATTTACGTAGAAAATGATGGTTCTGATAATATCACATTTATTTTTTGTGATGTTTTAGTTAATGAGAACTATACTTTAAACGGAAAATATACTTATAATCCTTAACCCCTAAAACCTCAACTCCTTCTGCAACTGCTCATAAGCTTCTTGTACTTGCCTAAACTTTTCTTCCGCGCCTTTTTGGTGTTCTTTACCTAGGTGGATGACTTTATCGGGATGGTATTTTTTAGCCATTTTTCGGTAGGCTTTTTTAATCTCGTCGGTAGAAACTCCTTTTTCTATTTCTAATATTTTATAAGCATTTTTACTACTGCTATAAAACATGGCTTTTATACTTTCGTAATCACGAGAACTGATCCCTAAATACCCAGCTATGGTATAAATTTGTTTTACTTCATCCTCAGTCACCACACCATCTGCTTTGGCAATTCCAAATAAAAAATGCATCAATTGTAAACGCGACGCATGATCCATCATCTGCTTGATTTGCAAACAAACTTGTCTAGTAGAAATATTATCTTGACTGTTTATCCCTTTAAATAATTTAAAGGCATGGTTTGCGCGTTCTTTACCATACATACCAACAAATTGTTGGCGTACAAAATCGAGTTCGCGTTGGTCTTGCTTCCCATCGGCTTTTATAACAATAGATGCTAGAATAAGCAAACTGACTTCGAAATCGCCCGATTGTGTTTGTGCACGCTGACCTGGCTGTGTTCTATATGTTGTTTGTCTTTGCCCACGGTGTTGTTGCCCTTGACCTATAAACGGACTGTCTTTACTACTAGCAAAAGAATCTACAACACTCCCTAACGCTAAACCAATTATTGCACCTATTGGTCCACCAAAAGACCATCCTAAAGCACCTCCTACCCATTTTGAAAAACTCATTGTAATGTTTTATTTTTAATCCGTCCAAATATACCAATGTTAGTTGAATTTTTTGTGTTTTTGTTACAAATGCTACTCTAATTAAGCAAGAGACATACTCTTGATGCAACTCTAACTTGGCAGATAATACGTTAGGGATAGAAACGGCATCCTTTTGCTTTTTTTAGCAAAAGATATAGTGTATAGCCTGACGTTATAACGCTATAAGCGTTTTAAGGGGACGCCCAAAGAATTTTTGCATGATTTTTGATTAACTTTGCATAGTATTAATTATAAAATAAAAATTAAAAGATATGTATCCAGCAGAATTAGTAAAACCTATGCGTGAGGATTTAACCAACGTTGGTTTTGAAGAATTACAAACTGCCGAAGCTGTTAACGCAGCTATAGCAAAAGCAGGAACTACATTGGTAGTTGTAAATTCAGTTTGTGGTTGTGCAGCAGCTAATGCACGTCCAGGAGCTAGAATGAGTTTAGAAAATACAAAACGCCCAGATAATATAACAACAGTTTTTGCTGGTGTAGATAGAGAAGCTGTTGATGCGGCTCGTGGGCATATGGTTCCGTTTCCTCCAAGCTCGCCTTGTATGGCTTTATTTAAAGATGGGGAATTGGTACACATGCTAGAGCGTCATCACATTGAAGGTAGACCAGCAGAATTAATTGCTGAAAACCTTATAGATGCTTATAATGCACATTGCTAGAACTTAGCAACCATATAAATACTATTAAACCACGATTTTATCGTGGTTTTTTATGCCGTTACGCAACCTTTTCAATAAAATACCATCTATAAGCCTGAGTTCGACCTAATAAAAGTGAGAATTTTTACACAAAACACTATTTGTCAGTTATTTATACCAATAAAATATGTTTCAGACTCTTTATAATATGTGAGACTTTACTAATTTCAAGATAAAAACCACTAAACATACCATCTTCTTCCTTAAATTAACATAAACTAGCTGGCTAGTCTATGCTAATTATAAGTCGAATCTAGCATATTTATTGACTTTTATCTACGATTCTTACATCGAACTCAGGTTATAAATAAAACCTAAATATCATGAAAAAATTCCTGCCTCTTATTTTTATAGTTTGCTTATCGTTAGTTGCTTTTCAATGTGATGAAGACGATATTACACCTCTAACTCAGGAAGAAGAACAAACAGCATTAAATATTTTAAAATCTGAGATTGAAAATTTAGCGGATACTTCTATTTGTAATGACACAACCGAATGTCAATTTATTGGACTAGGCAGCAAACCTTGCGGTGGCCCGTGGAGCTACTTAACATACTCGACTTCTATTGACACAGAAAAACTAGAAAGCTTGGTTGACACATACAATCAAAAAGAAAAAGATTTTAATACAACATGGAGAATTGCTTCTGATTGCGCCTTAGTTAACCCGCCTACTAGTGTGCAATGTGAAAATAACATCTGCGTAGCTGTATATTAAATTTAAGTTTTTCCTTATTTTTGGGGTATGTTAAAATTATTATCATATCCACTAACGGCTATTTATTACTTAGCCTTTTTTCTGACTATTACAATATTTCATCCTATACAGGCTTTTTGCTTTCGCGTATTTGGGTATCTGGCACTTAAAAAAAGTGTAGATATATTGCAATTATGCTTAATACGTTGCTTACATATTTTAGGGACTCGAATTACATTTAATAATCCACACAATATAGATACAGACCAACCGATTATTATAATTGCAAATCACCAAAGTATGTACGACATATCACCATTGATGTGGCACATGCGTAAATACCATCCTAAATTTATAAGTAAAATAGAATTAGGCAAAGGCATACCAAGTGTATCTTATAATTTGCGTCATGGTGGTTCTGTACTAATAGATCGAAAAAACCCAAGACAATCACTGCCTGCCATTATGAAATTTGGCGAATATATTGAAGAAACTAAACATTGCGCCGTTATTTTCCCTGAAGGCACACGAAGTAAAACAGGAGAACCTAAACCATTTCAAACTAAAGGATTGGAGATTTTGTTTAAAAAAATCCCATCAGCATTAGTTGTTCCTATAACCATTAATAATAGCTGGAAAACAGTGCGTTATGGAAAATTTCCGATGGGTTTAGGAACTCACATCACTTTTACTGTACATAAGCCTTTAAAAGTTAGTACCTTTGCTAATAAGAAAGACCTTATTAGTAGTATTGAGACTACTATTACTGAACATATAAAATATTAAAATAGTACAAGATGGCTTTAAAGAATAAGAGATTTGAAGTGATGCAGTTTTTAGAAAAGGACATCGATGCATTGGTTGAAAAATATTTAATTCCAGTTGAAAAGATTTGGCAACCCACAGATTTTTTACCAGATTCTGAGGCTAATACGGATGCTTTTTTTGAAGAAGTAAAAGAAATTAGAGAATTAGCTAAAGATTTACCTTATGATTTTTGGGTGGTTTTAGTTGGTGACATGATTACCGAAGAAGCGTTACCGACTTACGAATCGTGGTTAATGGACGTTGAGGGTGTAGACCAAGTAAATGGAGCAAACGGATGGTCTAAATGGGTACGCCAATGGACAGCAGAAGAGAACAGACATGGCGATGTGCTTAACAAGTACTTATATCTTTCTGGTCGTGTAAACATGAAAGAGATTGAAATTACGACACAACATTTAATCGCTGATGGTTTTGATATTGGAACCGATAGAGACCCGTATAAAAACTTTGTATACACTAGTTTTCAAGAATTAGCAACTTATGTTTCTCATAACCGCGTAGCTAAATTTGCTAAAGATGCTGGTAATAAACGTTTATCTAAAATGTGTAAAATTATTGCAGGAGATGAGATGAGACATCATCACGCATATTCTGAGTTTGTTGAGCGTATTTTTGAGGTAGACCCAAACCAAATGATGATGGCGTTTCATTATATGATGAAACAAAAAATAACGATGCCTGCTCATTTTTTAAGAGAGACTGGTGGAAAAATAGGTTCTGCTTTTGAAGAATTTTCGAATACAGCGCAACGTATTGGTGTTTATACTTCTTTAGATTATATTGATATTTTAGAGAAACTTATTAAGCGTTGGGAAATAGATAAAATTTGTAATCTTAATGATGAAGCTGAAAAAGCTAGAGATTACCTAATGAAGCTTCCTTCTAGAATGACACGCATTGCAGAACGTATGAAGGTTCCAGAAAACTCGTTCCAATTTAAATGGGTAGAGCCAGCGATTATTAAATAAACAGAATGAAAGTTTCGGAAGATGCTTTAGAAAAAGATTATATAAGTCGAATTAATAAAGCTTTAAATTTTATAGATAATAATCTTGATTCTGAATTGTCTTTAAATACAATTTCTAAAATTGTATTTTATTCCCCTTTTCATTTTCACCGCATATTTAAAGCCATAATTGGCGAAACATTAAATACATATATTACAAGAAGACGCATTGAGAAATCTGCGTCTTCTTTAATTTATAAAAAGACCCTGAGCGTTTCAGAAATTGCAATAACTTATGGTTTTAAAGACCATTCTTCTTTTACTAGAGCTTTTAAAAAATTTTATGGTGTTAGTCCTGTAGAATTCAGAAAAAATACGCCTAGGAAATATAGCAAGATATGTAAAACGGAAAGCAAGAATAGTAAAAACAACCTCATACTAGAAGAATATATTTGTAACATTAATAATCATTTAAACTGGATTAAAATGAATGCAACTATAGAAATCAAAACCCTTCCTGAATTACATTTTGCTAGTATCACACATATTGGTGTTAACGATATTGATCATGTTTTTTCAAGATTAATAACCTGGGCAACTCCAAAAGGATTAATGGACGATCCTAAAGTAAAAACTGCTATAATTTTTCATGATAGTTTTAAAATTACCGACCACAATAAGGTCAGAATGAATATTTGCTTACTAACTAATAAAGCGTTTACGCCTGAGGGGGAAATAACAACTTCTATAATTAAAAAAGGAAAATATATTGTTGGTCGTTTCGAAATAGAATCTAAAGATTTTGAAAAAGCGTGGACGAGTCTTTTTGTTTGGATGAATGATAAGGGTTATAAAAAAGCGGATAATAATCCTTTTGAAATATTCCAGAATGATAATAGAGAACATCCTGAACATAAATTTATAGTCAACCTTCATATTCCTATAGAATAAGTAATACCTAAATTTATTTATCTTTATATAGATGACAAACTACAACAACAAAAAATTTAAACCACTTTCCGCTTCGGAAAATAGCGAAACGACGCCTGAAACTATTTTTATTTATAAACAGGAAGGCTCTATTTTAACCTCGACTTATAAAGGTGGAAGTATTGTTGAAGGCCATTTAATTGGTTTGGTAGATGATGACGGCACCATTAATATGCGCTACCATCAAATAAACACTAAAGGGGAGTTAATGACTGGTATTTGTATTTCTAAACCAGAAATTACTACTAACGGAAAAATAAGACTTCACGAAACTTGGCAGTGGACTAGTGGGGATAAATCTACAGGCACTTCCATTTTAGAAGAGATTTAATTTATAACATAAATTATACAGGAAAAATGAAATTTAAGAAAAATAAAACATTAAAATGGTTTTATTTTTCGGTTGGCGGAATCATAATGTTTATTATTAGTTTTACTCTAATATATGATTTATTAATTCCTGATATTTGCTATTATCATATGAACGAAATGAATTCATTTATGAGTCTTTTTTATAGTGCAGGAGGAGTAGACAATGGGCATCCAAGTCCAAATTTATTAAATTTTTTATTTTCGCTTTTTATTGGTGGAGTTTTAGGTAACGGAATATATATGATCGTTGCTAAAAAATAATACTAAATTATTCTATTAACCTAGAACTCATACATTTTTTAAGTTTACAATCTTCGTCAAACTAAACTTGTTTCAATTTCTCATTATTTTGAATTTCTTAAAAAGTTAAATACACTTTATTAGTGAAATTCTATATTAAATTCAGAATAACATTTCCAACTTATTAAACAAACGTTTATTATTTTTATACCATGATTACTTCCGAAGAACAAATAAACAAAACCATAACGTTTGTAAAAGAGACTTTAAAAAATGCCGAAGGTGGACATGACTGGTTTCACATAGAACGGGTTTATAAAAACGCTTTATTAATTGTTAAAAATGAAAACGTTAATGTATTTATAGTCACATTAGGCGCTTTACTTCACGATATTGCAGATAGTAAATTTCATAATGGCGACGAAACTATTGGGCCAAAAGTGGCTGGCGAATTTTTGTTTAAATTGAATGTAGATTCTAATGTTATTGAACACGTTATAAAAATTATAGAAAACATATCTTTTAAAGGTGGAAATGAAGCCCAAAAATTCAAATCTCCAGAATTAGATGTTGTACAAGATGCCGACAGGTTAGATGCCATTGGCGCCATTGGCATTGCGCGCTGTTTTAATTATGGTGGGTTTAAAAATAGAGCGCTTTATAATCCTGAGATTAAACCCAATCTTAATATGAGTAAAGCCGAATATAAAGGATCTACAGCTCCAACAATTAATCATTTCTACGAAAAACTATTGCTTTTAAAAGATAGAATGAATACGAAATCAGGGAAGCAAATAGCCAAAGAGAGGCATAACTATATGCTTCAGTTTTTAGATCAGTTTGATAAAGAGTGGCTAGGTGAAAGGTAATATTTTCAACGCATTAAAAAATTACTAATTCTCTAAAGCGACTTGTAATGCCGTAATTTTATATTCTAAAATAGCAAGTGCTTCACCTTTCTCTATAACAACATCTGGAGTGAGATCTCTATTGTTATTTACAAAATCGAGTATCTCTTTTCTTTTAATCTTGTAATAATCGATGGTAACACTAATTTTATCTTCCATAAGTTCTATTTCTGCTGTATAATTAGTTTTATTTCTTTTCGATAATTAGAGGCGCTTTTTCCTGTAATCTCGTTAAACTGCTTGTTAAAATGGGAAAAATTATTGAATCCGCATTCAAAACAAACATCTGCAATACTCATTTGGCTTTCATTTAAAAGCTTCGTAGCATGCACCACTCTATACTCGTTAACCATTTGAGTAAATGTTTTACCTGTTGCTTTTTTAAAGTATCTACAAAAGGCGGGTACAGTCATACTAACCTTACCAGCAATCTCATCTAATGCTATATGCCTTTGAAAATTCTTATTAACGTGCTTAAAAATAATATCAATTTTGGCACTATCTTGAGGTTCGGCTACAAAAGCAAAACCATCAGCATTTAAAAGTGCATAATCATCTGTTTTTGCTAAATAATTTAATATTTCTAAAAACTTTATAACACGTTTCATTCCACTATGCTCTAAAAGTTTTTCGATTTTTGGTCCAATTTTCTTTTTAGCATCAATTTTAAAACGAATCCCTTTTTTAGCTCTTTCAAATAATGCCACAATATTTGCCATTTCTGGAACAGTTAAAAAATCATTCCCTAAAAAATCTGACCTAAATTGTATTGTAGTTTCGGTTCCACTGGCAGTTAACCTATCCGTAAATCCATTATGTGGTAAGTCTGATCCTATCAATATGAGTTGGCTATTATTAAAATAAGACAAATGGTTTCCTATATGTGTTTTTCCTTGACCTTTATTTACATAAATCAACTCTAACTCAGGGTGAAAATGCCAATACGCATCGTTCTTATCAACCTTATCTATATGTTGTTTCACCAATATAGAACTACCAAAACTTGGGCTTAGTTTCTTTAATGTAGGTTTCTTGTTAATCATAAGTAGGTTTGTTTTATACAAAATTACTATTTATTATATACACATTGTATATTTAATTACCTTAATTATATGTTAAATTAACTTAACATTCATTTAACATTCATTTAACAGATAATTTAGCATACAAATAAGTCAAAATTGTTGTTATCTATTAGACAAATCTGTTATAAATTTGTGGTGTTGATGTGTTAGTACATTTATAATTATGAAAAACATAATTATAAATATAGCAAAAGAAATTTTAAAGTATATTTCTTTTACTGAAATACTAAAAAAGAGAAACAACATATATGGTTATAATTTAATAAAGGTTGAAACCATTAAAAATGACAAAAGTTGAAAAACATATAAAAGCATTTAAAAAAATACATTAATAATTGATTTTAATGTCTTATTTAGTTTAGTTGGTAAAGTGAGCTGTGGTGGCTCACTTTTTTTGTTCCTATTTTTTCTTTAAACCTTAGTTTGACCTAAGAAAAACGAAGTGTTAATCATAAAACACTGTTTGCCAATTTTTTGAACCAATAAAATATGTTTCAGGCACTTTATAATATGTGAGGCTTTACTAATTTCAAGCTAAAAACCACTAAACATAACATCTTCTTCCTTAAATTAACATAAACTAGCCTGCTAGTCTATGTTAATTATAAGTCGAATCTAGCATATTTATTGACTTTTATCTACGATTTTTACATCGAACTCTGATTTTAAAATAAAGCAAACCCATTGATGAAGAAATCCTCAAACTATATATTTTAAACAATTTCAATATTAAGAAATATTTCAACCATACTTCATTTGACATAACAAAAAAAGTAGGATAATCAAAATTTAACAAATGGGTTAAATTAGACTCAATTACCCCTGTTGTATGCTATTTTAACTTTACACAAACACAACATAAACATAACAGATAATTTAGCATACAAACACATCAATTTCAATGTTTTGCAACACTCAAAATCTACATACATTTGTAGTATAAAACGTTAAAAACGCCAAATCATGAAAAACGTAATCACAAACACAAAAAAAGGATTCTTAATAGTAACTCTATTTGCGACCTTATTAAGTTTCGCCAATGAAGTTTCATTTACTACTATTAAAAATGACGCTAAAAGAACCTCACTAACTTTAGAAAATGTAAAGAAGGGAAACCTATTATCTATTAAAGATGATCATGGAGTTATACTATATAAAGAACAAATCGAAAAAACGGGTAATTATACTAAAGGATTCGATTTAACAACATTACCAAACGGATCGTACCTTTTTGAATTGGACGGAGACGTGAAAATTAAAACGATTCCTTTTACTGTAGAATCTAATCAAGTTATTTTTAATGAAAATTTAGAGTTTACAAGTTTTAAACCTATTGTTCGTGTTAAGAACGAATTAGTCTTTATATCTAAACTGGCCCTTAACAAAGAACCATTAAAAATAGATGTTTACTTTGAAAGTTTAAACGATAGTTACGCTTCAACACGTATTTATTCTGAAACAATTAAAGACACTAAAAAAATAGAAAGAGCATTCAAATTAGCTGATTTAAAAAATGGCACATACAAAATTGTAGTCAAATCTGAAGGAAGAGAATTTACAAAATACATTAATAAATAATTTTAATGTCTTATTTAGTTTAGTTGGTAAAGTGAGCTGTGGTGGCTCACTTTTTTTGTTCTTATTTTTCTTGAATAAAAAACAAACCCATTGATAAGGAATCACAAAATCATATCATTCTAATAATTTCAATGTTAAATAATACCTCATTAAACATAACAAAAAAAGTAGGGTAATCATAATTTAACAAATGGATTAAATGATACTCAATTAACCCTATTATATGTGTTTTTAATTTTACACAAACACAACATATAAACAACAGATAATTTAACACATAAATACATTAATTTCAATGTTTTACAGTGTTAAAAATCAACATACATTTGTAGTGTAAAACGTTAAAAACGCCAAATCATGAAAAACGTAATCACAAACACAAAAAAAGGATTCTTAATGGTAACTCTATTTGCTACCTTATTAAGTTTCGCCAATGAAGTTTCATTTACTACTATTAAAAATGACGCTAAAAGAACCTCACTAACTTTAGAAAATGTAAAGAAAGGAAACCTATTATCTATTAAAGATGATCATGGAATTATACTATATAAAGAACAAATCGAAAAAACGGGTAATTATACTAAAGGATTCGATTTAACAATATTACCTAACGGATCGTATGTTTTTGAACTAGATGACGATGTAAAAATTAAAACCATTCCTTTTACATTAAACTCTAGCATTGTAGTTTTTAATAAAGAGCTAGAGGTTATTACTTTTAAACCTATTATTAGAGTTAAAGGTGATTTAGTGTTTATTAATAAGCTTTCACTTAATAAAGACCCTTTAAAAATAGATATTTACTTTAAAAGTTCTGACGATTCTTTCAAATCTGGCCTTATGCACACAGAAACTATTAAGGACATGAAAAAAATTGGAAAAATTTTTAAATTAACAGGATTAGATAAAGGAACTTATAAAATTGTACTTAACTCTGAAGGAAGGGAATTTACAGAATACTTTAATATATAATTAATATCTTATTTAGTATAGTTCGTATAAGTGAGCCTTAATGGCTCACTTTTTTTGCTTTTGTTTTTCTTAAAATAATTAGAGATTCTCATAATTTAACTAGTAAAAAAAATTGATTTTAAAATTAGTTAATCTCAATCAACATTCTAAAGATTAATTAATTCGTGGACAAAAAAGAAGCGAAACCAAAATTTAACGAATAGATCAAATGACACTCAATTACCTCTATTATATACTCGATTATCTTACACAATTTTAATGTGAAAACATTAGACAATTTAGCATATAAACTCATTAATATCAATGTTTTATGTCATTACCAATCCTTATATATTTGTAGTGTAAAACATAAATAAATCCAAATCATGAAAAACGTAATCACAAACACAAAAAAAGGATTCTTAATGGTAACTATGTTTGCTACCCTGTTAAGTTTCGCTAATGAAGTTTCATTTACTACTATTAAAAATGATGCTAAAAGAACCTCACTAACTTTAGAAAATGTAAAGGAAGGAAATCTATTATCGATTAAAGACGATCATGGAGTTATACTATATAAAGAACAAATCGAAAAAACTGGAGATTATTCAAAAGGGTTCGATTTAACAGCATTACCTAATGGGTCATACCTTTTTGAATTGGATGCCGATTTAGAAATTACAACAATCCCATTTACTGTAGAATCTAACGTTGTCGCTTTTAACAACGCTCTCGAAACAAAAACGTTTAAACCTTTTGTAAAAGTTGAGAACGACATGGTATATATTACAAAACTTGTTCTAAACAATGCGCCATTAAAAATAGACGTATACTTTAAAGGAGATACTTATTTAAGTGAACCTGAGCTTGTCTATACTGAAACAGTAAAAGACACAAAAAACGTAGCAAAAATATTCAAATTAGCAGGACATGGAAAAGGAAGTTATAAAATAAATGTTATAACTGAGGGAAGAAAATTTACAACACGTATTAAATAATCTCTTTTACTACCTAGCTTAGTTAAGTTAATAAAAGAGGTTGTCTAAAAAGTCTAGATTGTTGAGCTTGTCGAATCCTATTATTGATTATCAGTAAACTGATATATTTCAATAAGCTCAACATGACTCTCATTTTACTTTTTAAACAGCCTCTTCTTTTATTGAAATAAATTTAACTACTCCCATAAAAAAACTAAGAGCAGTATTCTATAGTTCTTCTGTGATTTCCTCTGTATTCCTAATTTGATGAATAGCAAGCTTAAGGCGTCTATAAATAATTACTACTTATAGCTTTAAATATTAGTTACTATATTAAACCATTACTTTCCATTAAAAGCATTCATCGTATTGTTAATACCTGCCAAACCAAAAGATTTTATGATTTTTGTTGATTGGTCTAAACGTTCTTTAAGTAATTCATTTTCTTGGGCTGTCCATTCGCCTAAAACATAATCTACTTGTCTCCCTTTACTAAAAGTATCACTTATTCCAAATCTAAATCTATTGTACTTGGTTGTATTTAGTTTTTCTTGAATGTCTTTTAATCCGTTATGTCCGCCGTCACTTCCTTTAAGTTTTACGCGAATACTTCCAAAGGGCAAGTTTAAATCGTCTGTAATTACTAATAAATTTTCTAAAGGAATTTTCTCTTTCGTTAACCAATACAGAACGGCTTTCCCACTTAAATTCATATAGGTGTTTGGCTTTAATAAAATAAAAGTTCGCCCTTTTAATTTATAAGTAGTCATGTCGCCTAGTTTTTGGGTTTCGAAAGTTAGATCTTCTTGTTTTGCTAATTCGTCTAAAATTTTAAATCCTATATTATGACGAGTTTCGGTATATTCTTCGCCTAAATTACCTAATCCAACTATTAAATATTTTTTCATAACATCGTACTGTTCTTCTATATCTTTTTCCTTTTTAAATAACCGTAACAGAAATTGCCAAATCATATCTTTTTCTATTTTAATACCAATCCCACCTTAAAATATTGTGTACAGGTAACAAAAATGTTTGATTATAACTGTTTTTGCTGATGACCTGCGTTAGGGATTGAGCAATTGTTGGAGTTCCTCGCAGAGAGCGACTTGTGAAAGCCCGGCACCGATTTTGGGAGGGGCAACGCTCAACTTCTCTATACCCTTTTGATTAAATAATCAAAATCACTCAAAGTGACATCTAATCTAACTTATCTGTTAATTTTTTAAATACTTTTTTGGGATTTTTATCTTCGTAAAGTATAGCGTATACGGCATTTATTATTGGTAACTCTGTTTTTTTAGCGTTCTTTTCGTTTAGTAATTGTGCGCTTTTTGTGGCATAATATCCTTCGGCAATCATACTCATCTCCATTTGCGCAGACTTTACGGTATAGCCTTTGCCAATCATGTTTCCAAACATTCTATTTCTTGAAAAAACGGAATAGCCTGTTACTAATAAATCCCCTAAATAAGCGGAATTATTAATGTTACGTTTCATTTTATGCATTTTTTTAATGAAACGTTTCATTTCGCGAATGGCGTTACTCATTAATACACTCTGGAAATTGTCTCCATACCCCAAACCATGTGCTATTCCTGCTGCGATGGCGTAAATGTTTTTAAGCATTACAGCATATTCTACTCCAATAATATCGTCGCTAATTTTTGTTTTTATATAATCGCTAGATAACGCATTGGCTATATGTTGTGCTTTTTCGGCATCGGAACACGAAATAGTTAGATACGATAAACGCTCTAAAGCAACTTCTTCGGCATGACAAGGCCCTGCAATAACAGCAATGTTTGGATAGGGTATTTTATATACCTCGTGGAAATGCTCTCCTACTAAAAGCCCTGTTTCTGGCATGATTCCTTTTACTGCTGAAACGATAATTTTATTCGAAATATCTACATTTAATTTCTGTAATTCACTGTGCATAAATGCGCTTGGTATTACAAAAATTAAAATATCGGCATAGGTTGCCATGTCGTTTATATCATTGCTAATTTTTAATTGCTCTAAATGGAACTCGACCGAACTTAAATAATTAGGATTATGTTGCTCTTTTAATAAGTGATCTTTGGTTTGGGTGCTACGCATGTACCAACCAATTTCGTCAAGATTTTCACAAAGCATTTTCACAATAGCTGTCGCCCAACTTCCTGCGCCAAACACCGCATATTTTAAAGGTTTATCCATAAAACAATTAATATTAATACATCAAAAATACGTAAAATATTAAAGATTGTTTAGTCCAGAAATTATTAAGAATTATTTTTTGGCACACGTTTTGAAATTATCATTTATATAACTCATAAAATTATTGATTATGAAACGGATAAAATTACTTTTAAGTTTTACTTTAATAACAACACTTTTTACTTCTTGTTATACTGAGGTTATTGTAGACGATTTTATAGATACCCCTACTATCTCTGTAAATCAGTTATTAGGTTCGTATGAATTGTGGTATGTTGATATAAATGAAACGATTGGTTATGGAGAAAGTCCATTTTTGCAAAAAGCCTTTACTATTTCGTTTAAAAATGGAGTTGTTTACGCTAATAATAATTTAGTTGGACTTGGGGATAGCGGAAATGGTTATGGTATTGATGTTGCAAATTATGATGCTTATGACATGATTTTAGATGTAAAGCACGATATAGATGGCTTTGCTACATTCGATGTTTTTCAGATTGACAACAATACTATTGAGTTGTACAATCCTAATAACGATACATCGTATTTTTTGAATGGTTACCAACGTAGTAATTTCGATTACGATTTTGTATTCTACGATAACATTCATTATTTCTTACAAGAATATGAAGCTTGGGAAAAAACATATACAAGTGAATTCGGTGCTATTAACGAGTTTGATAACGAAAATTACTTACAGTTCTTAGCTGGTGGAAATGATTCTGAGTTTCAAAGTTCTCAAGATTTTGGTATATCTAATACTAATAATATTATATGGGATTACAACGGTGTTTATGGTGTTGGAAATGTAACTGGAGATCTGTATTTAAAAACTTTAACATTAGATTATGATTCCTTTGACAATGATTATTTTGAATTGAGCGTTATAAATGACAGGAAGATCGAGTTGTTTCATCCAGCCTCTGAAACCATTTATGAGTTTGAAGGTCGAGGTTATATACAATACCTGAAGTCTAGCGATACGAAAGGAAAGGCATCGAATATTAAAAATGATAAAAAACGTAAGTTTAAAAAAGATAAAGTAGAAAACCCTAGAAAAAACACAAGGGTTTAATAAAAAGTTTTTGGTTGGTTATTTAGTTAAGAAACCGTTTAAGAGTATTACTTCTTAAGCGGTTTCTTTTTTTATGCAAATTAATGTGACTTATTGAAAAATATTGTGTCTTATTTAATAGAAACAATCTTATATTAACCTAAAAACTTAAACAAATAATGGGACTATTTTCATTTATTAAAAACGCTGGAGCAAAAGTATTCGGAATTGGAAAAACAGATGCTGAGGAAGCTGCAGAAGCATTAGAAACTAAGAGAATTGCAGAAGCTAAGGCGGCAGCAAATATGACTCAAACTGTTATAGATTTACAATTAGAAGTTGAAAATTTAAATATTGAAATTGATGGAGATACTGCTACGGTAACAGGAGCCGCTTTCGATCAAGCAACAAAAGAAAAAATTATTTTAGTTATTGGTAATTCTAACGGAATTGCAACAGTAGACGACCAAATGACTGTTGAAAATGTAGAACCAGAAGCACAATTTCATACCGTTGTTAGTGGTGATACTTTAGGGAAAATAGCAAAAAACTATTATGGTAATGCTATGAAATACCCTGTTATCTTTGAAGCGAATAAGCCAATGCTTACTGATCCTGATAAAATTTATCCTGGTCAAGTACTACGTATACCTGCCTTAGACTAAAAATTACCTACATCATTTATGTTATAAGTAAAAAAACCAATCTGAAAGGGTTGGTTTTTTTTATGGGATTCGTTTAACAGGTTTGCAAATATGAAATCCTTTTAATTTTTTAAGTTACAACTTAAATATTCTAATAAAAGTGATCGCACATTCTCTATACGTTGAGCAAACTACCAACAACTATAAAATATAAAATATCAATCCAATTTTAATGGCATTCATATCAATAGTTTCATCATCTATTTTCGCCTTATTAGAAAAAATTGAATTTAATCCATAATACGCATATATATTCCAAGTATTATAACCCGCACTTATACTTAATCCATATTGAAAGTCGTTAAAATTGTCATTATTGCGAATTTTAAAATCTCCCAAATCACCTTTAAACTTTGTGGCACTACTCAATACATACCCAAGCTTAAAACCAGTGTAAATACGCCAAAAGTTATAGTTTTCGGGTGTGGAAGTCCGCCATCTAAATTCTATAGGCAATTCTATTAAATGTTGAGATAATTTATTCTTAGTATAATCCCCAATAATAGCTTCATCAATAATACTATACGTTGCATTTCCTGAGGTATCGTTATTTACTAGTAAATTGTTATTAAACGAATTTGTAGAATATCCTAAACCAATTCCGATCGCTTTATTTCTTTTCTTATTTATAGGCATATCTTTTATAAAACCAAAATGAAATCCTAAAGAGAACCCCGTTTGATTTAAACCAGATGGCTTAGTTCCTAATATATTATATGTAGCACCAATATAAAATTGATCTTCTTTATACAGCGAATCAATTTCTTTTGTTGCACTAGTTTCCTCTTGAGCTGCAATCAAGTTCAACCCAAAAACAATAAACAGAAGTGGTATAAGGCTTTTCATTTTAAGTCAATGTCTTTGTATATGATTACAAATATAATTCTACTTGGTAAATAACGTGTACAAAAAAAGGTATTCTAATTAGAATACCTTTTTATTTTTTAACAAATTAAGATTGTTTACTGTTTCATATTTGATGTTGCATCCCCAGTACCAGTAGCATAGTTAATTTTTAAAGCATTAGCTTTTCTAAGCTCTTGCTTTACATCACCTACAATACCCATATTTGATTGCTTATCAACTTTTAAAGACACTGTTAAATACGGAGCCTCTTCATCTCTTAAAGCAGCTCTTTCAGATCCAATAAAGGCTACTACCTCACTTACATCTGCAAACTTATCATTTAATTGAATTCTGGCTTCTTGTCCATATGTTCCAGCATACTCTTCTTTAGGTTTACCCATATAAATAAAACTTATCGGGTTTTTTTTATTCAGCTTTTCAACCTGATCAGCAACAGGCATATTATTTTTTATTTTAAGTGTATCTTCTCTCATCTCGGTAGCAACCATGAAAAAGAATAACAACATAAAAACAATATCTGGTAATGCCGCTGTATTAATAGGAGGTACTCCTCCACCTTTTTTCTTTTTAAATTTAGACATAATCTTATAATTGTATTTAATTCTAAATTAATTAACGACTTCAGAAAGCTTTTGCGGAATCTCAATTTTAATTTGATCAATAAGCGCCTTCAGCTTTGTTTTATTACCATACCACCTAACATCTTTATGGTTAGTTTGCATCGTAAGAAAGTCCATATCACGGAATCCTTTCTGTGGACCGACCTCTAATGCACGTCTGTTTCTTAATACATTATATGCCGCAACCAATTCATTTTGAACTGCGATATAAGCTGCATAAGATGTTTCTCGTTCATTCTTTAAAGAGATAATCGCTTTATCTGGATTGTCTGATGATTTTTCATCCTTCTTTCCTTTACAGAACGTACAAGATCCATCACCACCATTATCTAAAAATTCAATTGCTGCTGCTCTTAAATCTTTAATATCCATTAACTCATCTTCAACAAGTAATTGATCTTCTTTGTTTAATAAAACAGTAAAAATATTTTTTTGCTTAATGACAGGTGGTTCAACCTCACTATCATCTATAGGCGGTAGCTTACGATTAAGACCAGTATCTTTCGGTATAGTTGTAGTAACTAAGAAAAATATTAGTAATAAAAAAGCAATATCGGCCATAGAACCTGCATTTACTTCTGGTACATCACGTTTTGCCATATTATTTCATCATTTTTTTAACGCTCCCCATTAACATAGATCCTATTGCAATAACTGCAAGGAAATAGAACAAATATAATGATGCTCCTACTAGCTTAGATTCTCCCACAGATAACACACCACCTTCTTTTAATGGTGTTTCTACACCTGAAGCAAATACAAAGTAGCATATCAATGCTAACAAAGCAAATGCGCCAACTCCAATAAGTGTTCTTTTAAGGTTCGCCGGATTAGAGAATGTATTAACAACAGTAAAAATTAACACCGCTGCCAAAACTATTCCTAAGACTGCATAGGCCACGTATAAAACGCTTCCTATCTGACTTTCGTTTCCTGAGGCTAACATTGCTGTAAAAACAACACCAACAACAGCCAACACATAAGCCAAAATTTTAAATATTTTATGAATATCCATAATAGTTTGTGTTTTTAATTATTACTTCTTATTTCTAATCAACAAATCCATTAACGTAATAGAAGCATCTTCCATATCGTTAACAATGCTATCTATTTTAGCAATGATGTAATTGTAAAAAATTTGAAGAATAATTGCAACAACTAAACCAAATACAGTTGTTAAAAGTGCTACTTTAATACCACCTGCTACTAATGAAGGATTCATATCCCCAGCAGCTTCAATTTTATCAAATGCTTGAATCATCCCTATTACTGTTCCCATAAACCCTAACATAGGTGCTAATGCGATAAATAATGAAATCCAAGATACGTTTTTCTCTAATTGTCCCATTTGAACACCACCGTAAGCTACAACAGCCTTCTCAGCAGCATCAATACCTTCATCTGTTCTATCTAAACCTTGATAGAAAATAGAGGCAATAGGCCCTTTTGTGTTTCTACAAACTTCTTTTGCAGCTTCAACACCACCAGAAGATAATGCATCTTCAACAGATTGCGTTAATTTTTTTGTGTTTGTTGTAGAAAGGTTTAAAAAGATAATTCTCTCGATAGCAATTGCTAATCCTAAAATAAGACATAATAAAACAATCCCCATAAATCCAGGTCCTCCTTCAATAAATCTTTTCTTTAATTCTTGATGAAAACTTAAATCTGCATCATCTGCTACTTCATCTTGTGTTATACTAACGGTTGTTGTTGTTGCAGCACTAGTTGTTGTAGTTGCGCTAACCGTTCCGAATGCCATCATTCCTGATAAGGCAAGGATAGAAAATAATCTTTTCATGTTCTAAATCTTAATTTTATTAGTTAAAGTGTTAAAGATATAAAAAAAATACAATTAAAAAACAAAAAATCAGCAGAGAGGAAGGGATTCGAACCCTCGATACCCTTTTGAGGTATACACACTTTCCAGGCGTGCGCCTTCGACCACTCGGCCACCTCTCTCTATTTTAATTATACTAATTTGGGGTTGAAATAACAAAAAAAAAACTAAAGACTAAAACTTTATGAGTTAATTTTAAAACATTTCCCCACATAAAGCCCTTTCATACTTGGTTTTGAAGCCTTTATCTGATATATTTTTTCCTAACAAAAACATCAGTTTACTTATTGCCGACTCAGTAGTGATATCTTTTCCTGAAATAACACCTATTTTTTTAAGTTGACTACTGGTTTCATAATGACCCATTATGACACTTCCGCCAGCACATTGTGTTACATTAATAACATGAATGCCTTTAGAAATTGTTTTTTTTAGTAAATTAATAAACCATGTTTCGGTTGTACAATTCCCCGATCCGAATGTCTCAATAATCATGCCCTTTAATTTAGGGGTATTAATGATACTTGTTAAAACAGCTTCTGAGATACCTGGAAACAACTTAATAATTGCAACATTTGTATCCATATTTTTATGAACAACAAACTTTTTCTTTAAATTAGGTTGAAATAAATACCGATCGTTAATTTTTAAATGCACTCCTGATTCTGCTAAATCGGGGTAATTAAAAGATGCAAATGCTTGAAAATGCTCTGCATTTATTTTCGTAGTTCTATTTGCTCTGTATAATTTGTATTCAAAATATAAGCACACCTCTTTTACAACAGGCTTATTTCTTTTTTGTAATGAGGCCAATTGAATGGACGTTATTAAATTTTCTTTTGCATCGGTTCTTAAATCTCCAATAGGTAATTGCGAACCGGTAAAAATTACTGGTTTCGCTAAATTTTCTAGCATAAAACTTAATGCTGAAGCGGTATAACTCATAGTATCACTTCCGTGGAGCACAACAAAACCATCGAAAGCATCATAATGAGTTTCGATTATTTCTGCTATATGAACCCATTCTTGCGGATTCATATTACTAGAATCTATAGGTTTTTCAAACGAAACGGTATCTATATTACAATCTAATAATTGGAGTTCTGGAATTCTTTTAAGCAAATTATTGAAATTGAAAGCGCGGAGTTCTCCTGTTTCAAAATCTTTAACCATCCCAATGGTTCCTCCAGTATATATTAATAATATGTTTGGCTTCATAGATGTAAATTTAAACTTTAAAAATGTCTTTTGAGTTTTGTGTTGTTATCTCAGCAATAACTTCTTCACTCCTATTATATATATAAGACAGTTTTTCTAACACCTTTAAGATATATAAGCTTTCGTTACGTTTCCCTCTATATGGTGTTGGTGCTAAATATGGTGCATCAGTTTCTAAAACGATATGTTTTAAATCGATTTGATTTAAAAACTTATCAATCTTTCCGTTTTTAAAGGTTGATACACCTCCTATACCAAGTTTCAAATTATACGAAATAGCTTGGTGCGCTTGCTCTACATTTCCTGTAAAACAATGAAAGATACCGAATAAATCATCACTTTTTTCGCTTTCTAAAATATCAAAGACTTCATCAAAAGCGTCTCTGCAATGAATAACGATAGGTAATTTATACTTTTTCGCTAACTGAATTTGATGTTTAAAAACATCTTGCTGAATTTCTAAAGTCGATTTATCCCAATACAAATCGATACCAATTTCGCCAATAGCATAAAAAGATCGCTTTGCGAGTAATTCTTCTACATGATTTAATTCATCTTTATAATTATCTTTTACATGCGTAGGATGCAAACCTGTCATTAAAAAAACGTTTTCTGGAAAATCTTTTTCAAGTTGAAGCATAGATTCGGTATAGTCGGAATCTATCGCAGGAATAAAAAATCGTGAAACACCATGGGCTATAGCACGATTAATCATTTCGTGCCTATCTTCATCAAAGGCTTCACTGTATAAATGTGTGTGTGTGTCTGTAATAATCATTCCGTAAAAATAATGAAGTATTTTAATAAATAAAGGCCTCTCCTATTTTAAAAAAATAGACCTAACCAACAAAAGAACGACATAATATAAAACAAAAAAAAGCGTAACTTGTAGGTTGCGCTTTTATAAATAAGGGGCTTGAAAATTATTTAATTACCTTCAAGTAATTCTAAGTCCACAATTGTTTTAGTTGTTACTTCTTCTTCAGTAGTTTCATCAACTGTTTTTACTGTATCATAAGTAACTTTAAATGATTTCCCTTTAAAATCATCACCATCTAAATCATACTTTTCTTTTGCCTCAGCTTTTAAAGCTTCAAACCCAATAGCATTTGAATCGCTATCTATAAAGTTATAAACTTCATTTTCATAGCCTAAATAGGTAGCTGCTATTGTTTCCGTGTTCATTGTTAAGCTTGTTGTAGCTGTTGATACTAGTGCAAATAATGCAATACATAATGTTTTCATTTTAATATATTTTATTGTTTATAGAATTATCTACGCGCTCATTTTAGCTATTGGATTTAGCAAGAAATGTCTTTAACATAATTTTATGAAATAAAGCGATTTTCAACGATGTTTGAAAATTAATAAATACAGCACAGCAAACGTCTTACCATCTCAAAACAAATCATAACACTTTCATTTACAACAACATATAAACTAGATTAGGTTACTCAAAATTTATTATAGATCTACCCAAAAAAAACATTGGAATTGACATCATAAAAATCTTCAAAGCATAAAATAACAATATAAAAAAACCCGTCAGGTTTTAAAAACTTGACGGGTTTAGACGAATGAACTAACTCGCTATATTATCAATCTAATTTATCAATTAGTTTCTGTGCTTGTTTATAATTTTCGGCATCTTCAGGTATCGTTTTTAAAATAACAATACACGCTGCGTTGTCATTTTGTTTTAATTTACTTAAAGCTAAAAACCATGTGGCTTTATTTTTAAATGCTGAGTTCCCGTTTTTTAAATCTTGCAATAACGCTTCCGCGGAAGCGAAATTATTTAACTCTATATTAGAAATAGCACTATATAATTTTATTTCTGCATTACTTTCATCTTTAGCAATTAACTGTTTAAAGACAGCTTCCGCGGAAGCGAAATCCTTAGCATTAAAAGCATTCTCAGCTGTTTTTAATAAATCGTCGTTATCTCCTCTAACCGTTAAACTAACAGCATCGTAATTCGAGAAATCGCTATATGAGGGATTTGAAAATTGATTAAAGGTAAAAATTCCGAATAGCACCACCACACAAGCTGCAATGGCATATTTATAAAACTGAAACGTTTTGCCTGTTCCTTTTACTTCTGTAACCGCCTTATCTTTATTAAAATGTGTATTAGAAATATTCGTTAAATTCTTTTGAAATGCGTTTGTAGCCTCCTCGTTTTCAAATTTATGTTCTAAAAAAGATGATAACGCTTTATAGGAGTTAAAAGCATCATTAAATTCTGAATCGGTTTTTAATCGAGATTCAAAACTCGCAACATCTTCCTGAGATAATTCCTCCAATAGATAGGTTTCAAATAATATATAATCTTGATCTTGCATAACAATTAGTTATTAATTTGGTTAAATTTAGGCGACTCTCGAACCAATTCTGTTAGTTTACCAATGCATAAAGATTTCTTTTTTCTGGCATAAGCATAGGTTACACCTAAATTTTTTGCCACATCTTCCATCGATTTTATTTTGAATGTAGCCGTTAATAAATCTTTACACGCGGTTCCTAATTTTTGAAACATTTCTGTGAATAACGCTTCTTTTTCGCCAAATACAGATGTTTCGAAAGCCAGTTCTTGAGCCTCGTCATCTTTAGATAACACCTCCTCGTTAATTGTTACCTCTTTATTAGAAGATTTTTTTAACTCGTTTAACCATTTACGTTTGCACAACAGGAAAAAATAAGCATCGAACGGACAAGTTAACTGCAACTTTTTTTCACTTGCTTGATTATATATAGTAATAAGTGTCTCTTGAATAACATCTTGTGCTTTATCACTACTTCCACTATTCTGTTTTATATAATTAACCACTTTAGGTACAAACTTATCGTAGATGGCTTGTATTATAAACGAGTTGTTTTTAAGCAATCCATCTATATACTTCTGGTCTTCGTGTACTTTTTTTTCACTCATTAACCCTTGTATTTGCTACTAATGTAAAAAAACTTTCAAAAAAAAGGGTAACAAATTTAAAATGGTTTTGATATAAGGGTGTAACAGTCAAAAAATGGCTAAGCAAAATTTAATTTAATCCATAAAATTATAAATCATGAAAAATTCAATCTTAATTATCGGAGCCGTAGTCTTATCAATTTTAAATATGAATGCTACAAATGAAAAAACAACCATTAATACGTCTATCGAAGTTGTAGACATTACAAAAAATCAAATTGCTCAAATTTTTGATTGGGAAGTAATAACAAACAAAGGGGCATACTCAGGAACCGCTTTAAGCTTAGAACAAGCTAATAAAATGATTGCTTTATCAAGTCACAGAGAAATTATAAAAGACAAAAAAATTACAAGTTATTTAATGCTAAAAAGGGAAATAAGTAACAACGCCAATAGAAATTACTTCTGGGAAGTTAAAACAGTTTCAGGATTTGCAAAAGGGTATGCTTCAACCGAAGCTTATGCACATAAAATGATACAATTAGTAGCTTCTAACGATGCTGTGATAGATAAAAAAATAATCAGTCAACCTCAACAATAAAAATAAATTTTAAATAATTACAAAAAACAGGGTAACAAAACAATAATCCTGTTTATATAAACTTGAATAACAATTTTAAACCCAATAATCATGAGAAACTTAAAAAACATTTTAGGAACTTTATTACTTGTAACAGTACTTTTTTCAAGCTGTTCAAAAAATAACGACGACGTAGATATTATAATTCGTGCAACTCCCGAAGACTTTAATCAATTAGAAGAAGAAGCTTTAGCAGAGTTAACTCAAACATTTCAATTTAATGCCGAAGATGGAAGTATTTCTTTAACCTCAGAAAAAGGTGTATCCATTTACATTAACGGATCGTGTTTAACTCTTAATGGAGACCCTGTAACTGGTCAAGTAGATTTAGAATTTGTTGAATTATTCGACAAAGGTAGCATGTTAACATCCAACAAACCAACAATGGGCGTTTTACCAAACGGCGATAAAGCTTTATTAATTTCTGGTGGCGAGTTTCATATTATGGCTACTCAAAGCGGAAATGATTTAGAAATAAGTTGCGATATTCAATTAGGAATCCCATCAGATTTGACAGGTGGAGTAGATAACGATATGACGCTTTGGGAGGGTATTATTGATGATGAAGGAGATCTTGCTTGGGATGAAGACAAACGCGGAGATGCACAGGGAGGTGTCTTTGCAGAAGGCAACCAATACTATGCTTTTATAGGTGATTTTGGATGGAGTAACGTCGATAGATTTTATAACGATCCACGAGAAAAAACAACCATTTTAGTTGGTGTTCCAGAAGGATACGATAACACAAACTCTTCTGTCTTTTTATCTTACGATGGTGAAGATACTGGTCTTGCTAATTTAGATACTTACGATCCTGTTTCAGGTTTATTTAGCGAGCATTACGGACAAATTCCTATCGGTCTAGAATGTCACGTCATCTTTGTTACCGAAGAAGCAAACGATTGGAAATATGCTGTACAAGCAGCTACCATTGTAGAAAACGGCGTAATAACCATTACAGATACTGAAACATCTATAGTTACGCAATCTCAATTAGAAACTATTATTAATGGTTTACCATAAACATCTACACATTTTTCACACCTACTTAAGTATCTTTTTCCCATTTTTTTAATCTACTTTTTTAAACCCAGAGACAGTTGTTTCTGGGTTTTTGTTTTTAAAAGTTATGTGAGTTATCGCAAGAGCTAGACTCAATGTCATTAAGTTAAAAAATTTATTCTGTTATGTCTCATTGAGCGCAGTCGAAATGCTGTTAAAAACTAGGGTTTAATAATGTCTTCGACTGCACTCAGACTGACATTTCTCTCTTAACATTAATGACATTGGGTCGAACTTTCGACTATATCTTTTAAAACGTCATTACTGTCAAATTTCAGATCCAACATCATTAATAATTCACTTTTGCTTTAAAAAGGTTAGTAAGATCAACAGTTATTCGAACAGTCTCAACCCCTAACGCATAAAAAAACAGACAAAACGGGTAACAAAATCAAAATCCAATTGATATAATATTATGAAGAAAGATATTAATATATTCATTTTAGCAATTTGCATACTTTTAATTCTAGCCGCCAATGTGGTTTTAATTGCTTTTTACTATTTAGCATTATAAAGTCATCTCTTTTTGTATATTTATAAACAACTAAACAACCTATGTGTATTATGAAAAAATACATCATCTTATTTTTATTATTTGCATTTAACCTACCCCTTTCAGCACAAGAGTTAGTTAACGACACCATTACTAGAACTGCAACCATTAAAGCAAACGTAGCAGGAAACACCATTATATTAACGCCCGAAACACCTGCTTTAAATCAAATAGCAGGAGCTCCAAAAGCATTCTACACCCATTTTTGGGAATTTGGAGATGGTAATTATAGTAAAGAAGAAAGTCCAAAACACATTTATAAAAACAAAGGCGAATACGAAGTAAAATTATGGGCAACCAACAATTACGACACAGGAAAACCACCAACCACCAGACCAAAAAAAGTAGCCATCAATTCTGTTACAGAAGATTATGAAGAAACGGCCTTAATGGATGATAATTTCACTTTAAAACGAAATCGAGAACCTGTACCCAATCAAGAAATGGTAACTATAATGGGTTACAAAAACACCAAAGCATACACAACAAACGGTAAACTCTATTTGTTTTATAACGAATTAAAATACAAAGCTGATAATTTCGAGCTTTTAGAGACAAGAACACATTATAACGAAAAAGACGCTTCAACAAACAGCTTTGCATACACGAAAAATATAGATAGCGACAACACACATATAGCATCATTACATTCAGAAATGGCAAGTGCAAAAATTGTTTTACAAGATTCTACCGAAAAAACAAACCTTCCACTGACTCTCGAAGACGCTAAAACGCATTATAAAAACTGGAGTGTTTTAGAATTTGACAACATGGAACCAGAAGAAGAACGTAATATTTTTTTCAGTTTAAAAACCACGCCCGAAATGGTTAAAGATACCAGTGCCATCATTTCCGTTCGAGGTATTTACGTGCCCGATGCAAATTACGACAACCACAAAGTGAAAGACATGGAAATGGAAATTGTAACCTCTCACGATCCCAACAAAATGTCATCCAACGGAACCTTTATGAATTACAGATTGGTGCGTTTTAAAAACCTAAAATATAAAATCAAATTTCAAAACAACGGCGAAGGCCCTGCGAACACCATCCGTTTAGAAACTGATATTCCTGAAATGCTAGACAAATCGACCATACAGATTATCGATATGTACCCTAAATGCGACATCTGCCCAAAACGCGAAGTGATGTACAGTTGTCTAGATACTACATTTACAGATACACAAGCTATTTTCACTTTTAAAAACATTTACTTGCCTGGAAGCGAACAAAAAAACGTAAAAGAATACGATTCTACCAAAGGTTTTGTCAAATACAGCATCAAATTTGCTAAAGATTTTCATAAGAAAAAAACAAAAAGTAGAACAGCTATTATTTTTGATAAAAACGATCCCATTATTACAAATTATTCCACAACTCGTTTTTTACCTGGAATTTCTATTGGTATAAAAACGGGATACAACTCGTTTAGTGATTTAAATAATTCTGAAAGTTATTTTGTTGGAGCTACACTATCACCGTTTAAGTCCTACCGTTGGCATTGGCAAGTAGAACTGATAAATAACCTTCATAATTATGATGGAACTACAACGATTTTAGAAGAATTTGTACAAGAAGCTCAAGGATTTCGATTTCTACAGCGCACAACTACTGACAGTTCTTACGAAAACATAGATTGGGACATTCCTGTTTTAATGCGTTATAATGTAAACAATTATATTGGTCTTGGTGCTGGTTTTCAAAACACTATTTCTATTAGCGAAAAGCAAGAACAAAATATTGTAATTGAACAATTTGAAGGTGATTTCCCAGATGCTCAAGTTTTTAATACCATAGAAGAAAGTAATAGTGAGACAAACTCATTTACCAATTTAAGAACAGGTTTACTATTCGAAGTCACAGCTGGTTTTTCCAGAATTGGTCCAAGTTTAGGCGCACGATATATTTTGAATTTTGAAGATAATTTTAACTATTGGCAATTTTACGCCATCTGGAAATTTTAAGTGCCTAAGGCATATTTAGCAGTTTTCACATAAAAAACCATCCTGCAAGTTTCAAAAACCTTGTAGGTATATTAAAAACACAAAGCAGACCGTCAAGTTTTTTTTGAAACCTTGCAGGAAACACAAAATGAAAAAACTTAGTTTTCTTTTCTTCTTTATTAGCACATTAGGATTTTCTCAAAACCTTGAGGAACAAATTTACGTTGCAACCGAAACATTTATTTCTAATCCAAACGAAACCACTTTTCTAATTTTAGAAACAAAAGAAGCGACTTTTAAAACGCAAATAAAAACAAAAAACGAGCAACTTGCATTCATCTTTTTACAAAGTCACAAAGGATATTATTTACACGAACAATCGGAATTAAACAAAGCTATTACAACCTATGAAAACGCTTTAAAACGATTTAATGAAAATAAACTTTCAACATTATCGGATTTTGATATTATTGAAAACTGTTTAAAACCTTTAGGGAATTTATATACCAAAACTGATGACTTCACCAATGCTTTAAATACTATAAATCAGTATATATATTTAGCCGACAAAAACAAAAATAGACCACATTATATTAGCGGACTTATCAATTTATCAACGCTTTATTATACTCTTGGTGATCATCAATCGGCAATAAAAACGGTTGACGATGCTCTAAAATCTCTGAATATTTCTAAAATTCAAAAAATACATTTAATTGATATTAAAACAGCAAGTTTAGTTGCTTCATCTGTAAATAATTCAACATTAGCTTCAATAATTGAAAAAGAAGAAAACAACTATACCATAGAACTTAAAAAAGGCAACTTTAATAAAGCTTTAACGGCATTCAAAAACTACAAAACGCATGAACTTAAAAGAGTATTAACCGATAGAGAACTATCGCAATTACACATTGAAGAAGGACAAATTCATTTTCTATTAAATCAATTGGACGAAGCTATAATCAATTTAAAACAAGCCATTAAAATATTGCTTCCAAATTTTAAAACTGATGGTTTACCCAACAAAAATGAGCTATACGCAGAAAATAAATTCATTGATATTTTCGATTTATATGCCGAAATAGAAGTAAATTCGGAAAGAGCTTTACAAAGTTTCGATCTTAGTTTTTACGTAGCTCGTTTATTGCGAGAAAATTGGACCTCGCAAGAAACGAAAACACGAAACGAAATCGAAAATAGAAATAGAAGCGAAAAATGTATTACCATACTTTTTGATGCATTCAAACAAACCAAAAACAAGACATTCTTAAATAGAGCATTTCAATATTCTGAAAACCATAAAGCTTCCGTTTTAACAGACATAGCTCAAAAAAGATTACGTTTACAAAAACACCCTAACGATTCTTTATTAGTAAAAGAATTTGAGCTATTAAAGGAACAAGAACATATAACTAACCTTTTAATAGAAGAGTCTTTAGCTGCGAATCGATCTTCTAAAATTAATGATTTAAGTGAACAATTAAGTCGTGTCAGTCTTCAACTAAAAGCATTAAATACGATCATTTCTAAAAAATATTCAAATACTAACAATTCATTCTCTTTAAATGAATTACAACAAAAACTATTAAAAAACAACGCCGTATTAACTGAATATTTTTATGGCAAAAACTATTTATATCAGTTTATAATTTCGGATAATGATATCGACTTAAAACAGATGCCTTTAAATGATACTTCTAAAAAAGCAATTACAAAATTTAATCACCTTTTTGATAATCCTTCTATTATAAATAATAATATAAATAACTATACACAACAAGCGTTTAACATCTATGAATTATTAAACTTTAAATCACTTCAATCTTATAAAAATGTTATTATAATACCAGACGGGGTTTTAAATTTCACACCTTTTGAAGCGCTGTTATCAACAAAAACAGAAACGACAACATACTCTAAAATGCCTTTTGTTATTTTAAACCAAAATATAGCATATAGCACCAATGTTTTTTTCTATTTAAACACTGTAGAATCGAATAAAAAAAACAAAGTATTAGGCGTTTTTCCTGTTTTTAAAAATACACAACAAACCCTTACCTTTTCTATTAATGAAGCCGAGGTTATTGAAAACGAGATGGCATCTCGTATATTTATGAATGCAGACGCCAGCAAATCCAATTTCATTAAAAACGCTTCCAATTATAATATCTTACACCTTTCTACACATGCGACTAGTGGCGACTTTGTAAAACCAGCTTCTATATCATTTTACGACGATAATTTAACTTTAAACGAACTCTACAGCATCGATTTAAACGCCGATTTAGTCGTTTTAAGCGCCTGCGAAACTGGTATAGGTAAATTACATAAAGCAGAAGGAGCCATGAGTGTCGCACGAGGGTTTCAGTTTGCAGGTGCAAAAAACCTCTTGTTTTCTTTATGGCAAATAAACGATTTGTCTACCTCAAAAATAATGGAGTTCTTTTATGAAAATTATAAATCAACTCAATCAGCTTTTACAGCAAACCACCATTCAAAAATCGCGTATTTACAAAATAAATCTATTAGTAATGCCAAAAAGTCGCCTTACTACTGGAGTGCCTTTGTCTACTATGGCGAGCTTTCCAACCCCATTCCTAACAATACCTCCTTTTATATTTTCTTTGGTATATTAATTGCCCTAATTATAGTACTTTTAATATTGAAATTAAAAAAAACATGACGGAAACACTTCAAGATTTTCTTCTAAACAAAGGGTACACGAAAGTGAAACTTCGTTTAACAAAAACAAATCATTTCGAAATAAAAGCGACTATAAATGGTAAGAAAGGATTATTTATTTTAGATACTGGAGCTTCTAGTTCGTGCGTTGGTTTTGAAGCGATTGAAAGATTCAAATTAAACGCCAAAGATTCCCTAATTAAAGCTGCAGGTGCTGGAGCGACAGATATGGAAACCAAAATGGCTAAAAAGAATAAAGTAAAAATCGGAAAATGGAGTCATAATAAAATCGTTTTAGTATTATTTAACTTAACACATGTTAATACAGCCTTAATTAATCACAATTCAAGGCCTGTAGATGGTATTATTGGCGCCGACATCTTAAAAAAAGCTAAAGGAATTATAGATTACGAAAAGAAATATCTATATTTAAAATTATAAGTTAATAGCAAAATTAATTCTCTCTACTTTTAAATGAACACATCTATAGTTATAGCTGATGACCACCCGCTTATGCTTCGCGGCTTAACCGATTTTTTAACATCTAAAGGGTTTAATATAGTTGGTAGTGCTAAAGATGGAAATTCAGCATATAACCTAATTGTTAAGCTAAAGCCAGATATTGCCATTCTAGATATAAGAATGCCACACAGAACAGGTTTAGAAATTGCCGAATCTGTAATGAAAAACAATTTAAAAACAAAGGTTATTATTATAACGTTTGATAAAGAAAAAGAATTGTTTAATAAGGCAAAGGCGTTTAATGTTTATGGTTACATTTTAAAAGAATTTGCTGTTGAAGAAATTGAAACTTGTATTGAACATGCTATAAACAACAAACCATACTTTAGCGAAGAAATAGCATCGTATTTAAACGCGAGTAATTTAGATAACAAACCTGAATCTTTAGATTTATTGACCAGGTCTGAACTAAAAATCGTAAAACTAATAGCCCAAAACAAAACGAGTCAAGAAATAGCTAAAGAACTATCTATCTCAATAAAAACAGTACATAAACATAGAAGTCATATTGTCTCTAAACTACAACTAGACAATAAACCTGCTTCGCTTTCTATTTGGGCAAACGTAAACAAAAACCATTTTTAAAAAATATGTAAAAGCACGTATTTTTCTACAGATTAAATACTATAATTTTACAGAGCTATTAATTAGTTCTTAGGGAGAATTATTGAAGGCTCTAGATTGTAATAATCTAGAGCCTTCTTATTTCAATTCCTTTAATAAAATCATTTCTCATTTAAAAATACGCACTAGTACGTATTTCATCTTCTAATATTCTATTATATATTTACCGAGCTATTAGTTAATTCTTAGGGAGAATTAAGAAGACTCTGTATTGTAATGATACAGGGTCTTCATCAATACAAACAGATCTATATCATGAAAAAGAATATCTTAGGTCAAATGGAAAAAAGAAACGAAATACTGGACAAGTGTTTTAAAATTGGATTAATCATTTTAGTTCTCTCCATTGTATCAATAAATATTATTGTTAACTTTTTTTAGTTTACGGCATCGAACTCAAGAAACTCACTTCAACCCGAATACTCGACATTATCTCTGTTAAGCCTAAATATAAGCAGTTTAGCTAAAATATTTTCTCAATCTTTAGTTCTTACATATCTTTGAAGAACCATAACATAAGTAGGTTAAGTTTATGGTAGATTTGGGGCAAAAAGGTGAACAGATGTTCACCTTTTTCATTTTCCAAACTTTCCGAATTTGAAATATTCTTTATTATGGAATACACTTCTAATACTTTATGAAAACAAAAAACCTGAATACTAAAATTAGCACTCAGGTTTAATTATGATTTGATTCTAAGCTTATTAAAGCTCTAAAGCCTTTTTAACATCATTATTCATTAACAACTCAATTGGATTTTCTAGGGCTTCTTTAACAGCGACTAAGAAACCTACACTTTCTTTACCATCAATAATTCTATGATCGTAAGACAAGGCAACGTACATTATTGGAAGAATAACAACTTCTCCATTAACTGCCATTGGCCGCTCAACAATATTGTGCATTCCTAAAATTCCACTTTGTGGTGGATTAATAATTGGTGTAGATAACATACTACCAAATACACCTCCGTTTGTAATGGTGAATGTTCCTCCAGTCATTTCATCAACAGTAATTTGCCCATCTCTTGCTCGAAGTGCTAAACGTTTTACTTCAGCTTCTACACCTCTAAAACTTAAATTTTCAGCATTTCTAATTACAGGAACCATAAGTCCTTTTGGTCCAGAAACAGCAATACTAATATCACAGAAATCATAAGAAAGCATTTCTTTACCATCCATCATCGAATTTACAGCTGGATACATTTCTAACGCTCTAACAATTGCTAGAGTAAAGAAACTCATAAACCCTAAACCAACACCATGTTTTGCTTTAAAGGTTTCTTTATATTCTTTACGTAATGCAAATATTGGAGACATATCTACTTCGTTAAACGTCGTTAACATAGCAGTCGTATTTTTAACTTCGACTAAACGTTCTGCGACTTTACGACGTAACATAGACATTTTACTTCTTGAAGTCCCTCGGTTACCACCTGTTGGCGTTCCCATAGAAGGTACAGCTTTTACAGCATCTTCTTTAGTAACTCGACCTGCTTTACCTGTTCCAGAAATACTTGAAGCGTCCATTCCTTTTTCTGCTAAAATCTTTTTAGCTGCAGGACTTGCACTACCAGAAGCATATGTTTTAGCTTCTACAACAGCTGCTTTTGGAGTTTCTGCCTTAGGCGTTTCTACTTTTGCTTCGGCTTTAGGTGCATCACCTTCAGGTTTTGCAGCACTTGTATCAATATCACAAACCACTGCTCCAACGGCAACAGCATCACCTTCTTCCGCTTTAAGCGTAATAATTCCGCTAGCTTCTGCTGGTAATTCTAAAGTTGCTTTATCGCTATCAACCTCAGCAATAGCCTGATCCTTTTCAACATAATCTCCATCTTCAACTAACCATGTTGCTATTTCTACTTCTGTAATAGACTCGCCTGGTGAAGGCACTTTCATTTCTAAAATCATTTTTATAATTTTATATGTATTCTTACTAAACGTTCTTATTTATGCAAAAACGGCATCAATTACTTTTTGCTGTCTTCTTTTATCTCTTGTACTAGACCCCGGTGCTGGCACCGAACTGTATGGTCTAGACATCACTTCTAACTTAACAACATCCATACGTTGTGCCATATGGCTCCAAGCCCCCATATTCTTAGGTTCTTCTTGTGCCCATATATGATTTTCAACATTAGGGTAACGATTTATTACCTCCTGAATTTTATCTAAATGTAATGGGAATAATTGTTCTATTCTGACTAGTGCTACATGATCTTTACCCGATTTTTCTCTTTCGGCTAACAAATCATAATAGAATTTACCGGTACAGAATACTAATTTCTTAACTGTTTCTGGATTTATAGTATCATCAATAACTTCTTCAAACTGTCCGTCTGACAAATCACTTATAGATGAAACGGCTTTAGGATGACGTAATAAACTTTTTGGTGTAAATACAATTAAAGGTTTTCTAAAATCACGTTTCATTTGACGACGTAACAGATGAAAAATACTTGCCGGCGTCGAACAATCTGCTACAATCATATTATCATTTCCACATAACTGTAAGTAACGTTCCATTCTTGCAGATGAATGCTCAGAACCTTGTCCTTCGTATCCATGAGGTAATAAAACAACGATACCGTTTTGCGATTTCCATTTGTCTTCGGCTGCCGATAAATACTGATCGAATATAATTTGTGCACCGTTACTAAAATCTCCAAATTGTGCTTCCCAAATGGTTAATGTATTAGGGTTTGCCATGGCATAACCATAATCGAAACCTAACACACCATATTCTGATAAAAATGAATTATAAATAAACATTTCACCTTTACTCTTTGGGTTTGTATTTAATAAATTAATCCGTTCTTCCGATATTTCGTCTCTTAAAATAGCATGACGATGACTAAACGTACCACGTTCTACATCTTGCCCAGAAATACGAACATTAAAACCTTCTTCAAGTAAACTTCCGTAAGCCAAAGTTTCTGCCATACCCCAATCTAAGGTATCGGTTTCGAAAACCATTTTTTCACGTCCTGCTAAAATTCGCTCGGCTTTACGTAAAAACTTAACACCGTCTGGAACAGTAGAAACCACTTTCGAAATAGCTTCTAATTTATCTTTTGGATAGACCGTATCTGCAGGTTTAAGCATAGAATCTAGACCCTGACGTGTAAAATCTGTCCAACGTTCTTGCATAAACTCTCTAACCTTAGAAGATTCTGCTTCCTTAGATTTTGTGTATTCACGTTCAAGCATCCCTTTAAAATCGGTAACAATTTTTTCTGAATATGCTTTATCAATCGTATTTTCTGCAATTAACTTATCTATATATATTTTAAAAGGATTATTATGTTTTGATATTTCCTTATATAATTTTGGTTGCGTAAAACGAGGTTCATCTCCTTCGTTATGTCCATATTTACGGTACCCTAATAAATCGATATAAACATCTTTCTTAAAACGCATTCTATAGTCCAAGGCCATTTCTACAGCGTGTACAACTGCTTCGGCATCATCCGCATTTACGTGTAATACTGGCGATAAAGTTACTTTTGCAACATCTGTACAATATGTACTAGAACGCGCATCTAAATAATTGGTTGTAAACCCTATTTGGTTATTTACAACAATATGAATCGTTCCTCCTGTTTTATATCCATTTAATTGACTCATTTGAGCCACTTCATAAGCAATCCCTTGACCAGCGATAGCAGCATCTCCATGCACTAAAATTGGAAGTATCTTAGAATCATCACCATCATAATCATTATCAATCTTTGCCCTAGTTATACCTTCGGCAACTGGTGCAACGGTTTCTAAGTGTGATGGATTTGGAACCAAATTCATCTTAATTTTTTTCCCGTTTTGGTATGTTTTATCTAAGGTTAAACCTAAATGATATTTTACATCACCATCAATATCTTCATCTTCGAAATCTTTACCATCAAACTCGCTTAAAAGTTCGTGCATTGGTTTTCTAAAGACATTAACCAAGGTACTTAAACGACCTCGATGTGCCATACCTAAAACACACTCTTTTACACCATATTTTTCAACAGCATAAAACATTACGTTACTAATAGCTGGAATTAAAGATTCTCCACCTTCTAAAGAAAAACGTTTTTGCCCTACATATTTTGTTTGCAAAAAACTCTCGAAAGTAACTGCTTGATTTAATTTAGAAAGAATATATTTTTTTGTTTCAGCAGAAAACGATGGTTGATTATCATTTATATTAAGTTTCCCTTGCCACCATGCAATAACTTCTGGATTACGCAAATACATGTACTCCATACCAATAGAGCTACAATAAATACGCTCTAAATGTTCTATAATAACACCTAAAGGTTTGGCACCAATACCTAGAACTTCGCCTGCTTTAAATACAGTATTTAAATCGCTTTGCGCAAGACCGAAATTTTCTATTGCTAATGTTGGCGAATAGGTTCTTCTGTCTCTTACCGGATTTGTTTTGGTAAATAAATGCCCGCGCACTCTATAACCATCAATAAGTTTTATTACTTGAAATTCCTTTTGTACTTGTTCAGGAATTTGAGTTGAAACACCTTCAATACTATCTGTATCTAATCCGCTTTCTTCACTTCCAAAATCATAACCTTGAAAAAAGGCTCTCCAACTTGGCTCTACAGTATCGGGGTTTTCTAGATATTGATCGTATAAGTCAGCAAAATGTGCTGTATGTGCTGCGTTTAAAAAGGAAAATTTATCCATTATTACTTTTATACTATATCGATTTAGTCAAAATATTTCCCAAAAATACAACTTTTACCAAAATTAGATGTTTGTTTTGTTATATTTATAAGCTTATGAACCCCTTTTGAATAATAAGTGGTTTTTTATGTTAAATTTTTAAAAGTTTCTAATTTCTATGTGCTTAAATAATGGTATTAATAAAAAACCCTTCTTAGTCTTAGTATTATTTATATTATCGACAGTTTTAGTTTCTGCCCAAGAATATAAAAGTGATTTTTGGGAACATGTCCGTTTTGGTGGCGGACTTGGATTGAATTTTGCCAACGGTTTTTTTGGCGCAACCATTGCACCAAGTGCAATTTATGAAGTTGATAACAAATTAGCTTTGGGACTGGGACTGAACGCGACCTTTAATAATCAAAAAAGCATTTATAAATCGACTATTTTGGGAGGTAGTTTAATTGGTCTTTATAATGTTTTAGGCGAATTACAACTTTCGGCAGAATTTGAAGAACTAAACGTTAATAGAAGATATAATCTTAGTCTAAACACGCCTAATGACAATTATTGGATCTCTGCATTATATTTTGGAGCAGGTTATAGACAAGGCAATATTACATTTGGCATACGGTATGATGTTTTACATGACGAAAACAAAAGTATATACATTGACCCTTGGGCACCCTTTGTTCGTTTCTATTTTTAAAAATCTATATCATTACGATCACTTTTCACAGAATCTATTCCATTTAAACAAGCCTTACTTCCTATTAACAGTATCGTTAAACACAAATTCTAGCTCAAATTTTTAATAAAGATGTTTTTGTCCGTAATATGATAATAATCATGTTTTAAAACGGTTGCGACTACTAATTTTGTGCTATAAACTTAACGAGCATGAAAACCATATTAAAATTAACGACTATCGTATTTACCATTTTACTTCTAAGCTGCGGCGGAAAAGAAGAAAAAAAGAAAGAACAAATAAAAATTCAAACCAAGACTGAAAAAAAGATTGTAAAAAAAGCAGAAAAAGTTCCTGCATCAAAAAAAATAGACTTAACAAATAAAGGCATCGGTTCTATTAAGTCTGTAACATTAGGCGCAGAAATAGACCAGACCATGGTAACACACGGCGCAGATGTATATAAAAAAATGTGTACGGCATGCCATAGAATAGATAAAAAATTCATTGGACCAGCACCAACAGACATATTAGAACGAAGAACACCAGAATGGGTAATGAACATGATTCTAAACCCTGAACAAATGACAAAAGAAGACCCATTAGCTAAAGAATTATTAATGGAATTCAACGGAGCTCCTATGGCAAACCAAGGACTTTCAGAAGAAGATGCTAGAGCAGTTTTAGAATATTTTAG
Source organism: Algibacter sp. (assembly GCA_039985655.1). Taxonomy (GTDB): domain Bacteria; phylum Bacteroidota; class Bacteroidia; order Flavobacteriales; family Flavobacteriaceae; genus Postechiella. The sequence goes on from JBDWSF010000016.1 coordinate 97,053, forward strand.
AACACTAAATTAATTATATATGAAAACTATTAAACAACTATTTTTTGTTTTTGCATTAATAGCATTAGTCAGCTCTTGTAAAAATGAAAACAACAAAACCACAACAACCTCTGCAAATACTAGTACCGAAACTTCTGAAAAACAAACAGGACAAGCCTTTATTACAGATGATGAAGGAACTCCTAATTGTTTACAGATTGCCATTGGATCTCCAGACCATAAAACTTTAGTGGCAGCAGTACAAGCTGCTCAAGTTGAAAATGCTTTAGTTAACGTAGGGCCTCTTACTGTTTTCGCTCCAACTGATGCTGCCTTCGCAGCTTTACCTGAAGGAACTGTAGAAAATTTAGTAAAACCAGAAAATAAAGCAGCATTAGCCAACATTTTAAAATACCATGTTACACCTGGGAACTTAAGTACTACTATCCTATCCAAACTCCCAAAATTAGGACAAGCTAATAATCAATATGTAAAAGTTGAAGTTGTTGATGGTAAGCCAGTTATAGGTGGAGCAAATATTTTAGGAACTGTTAAAGCTGGTAATGGAATAGTACACGTAATAGATAAAGTTTTATTGCCGCCAGCTGAATAATTATAACACTAACTAAACAATTATAAAACAATGAAAAATATTTTAAAATCTGCAGTCGCTCTATTAAGTGCTTTTGTAGCATTTACAAGTTGTAATAACCAAAATACAAATGGAAATTCAGGAGCATTATCAAGTAGTGCTGCCGAAAAAGTTTACGTTGCGCCAGGTGATCATGATGAATTTTATGCCTTTATATCTGGTGGATTTAGTGGGCAGCTAGCTGTTTATGGTTTACCATCAGGTCGTTTATTTAAAGTTATTCCTGTTTTTTCTCAAGATGCAGAAAAAGCTTATGGATATAATGAAGAAACAAAACCAATGTTAAACACCTCTTTTGGCTTTGTTCCTTGGGATGATGCACATCACCCAGACATATCTCAAACAAACGGAGAATTAGATGGACGTTACGTTTATATAAATGGAAACAACACACCTCGTATTGCAAAAGTAGATTTAACAACTTTTGAAACTACTGAGATTATTGAAATTCCAAATAGTGCTGGTAACCACAGTTCTTCTTACGTAACAGACAATACAGAGTATGTTGTAGCAGGAACACGATTTGCTATTCCAGTACCACAAAGAGACATGCCTATTAAAGAATACAAAGGAAACTTTAAAGGGACATTATCTTTTCTAAAAGTAAATCAAGAAGATGGTGGTATGAATTTAAAATTTCAGGTGTTAATGCCTGGTTTTGATTATGATAAAGCCCACCCTGGTCGTGGAAAATCTCATGGATGGTTCTTCTTCACAACTTATAATACAGAAGAAGCAAATACACTATTAGAAGTTAATGCTTCTCAAAATGATAAAGATTTTATTGCAGCAATTAACTGGAAAAAAATTGAAGAATATGTAAATAATGGTGGCGGAAAAAAAATGCCAACAAATTATGCTCATAATGTATACGACGAACATACACATTCTGCAACATCTACAATGAAAAAGGAAGTATTAGTAGTAGACCCTTCTGAAGTACCTGGTGCAATTTACTTTTTACCAACACCAAAATCGCCACATGGTTGTGATGTAGATCCAACAGGAGAGTATATTGTAGGTAGTGGTAAATTATCAGCAAATGTTACAGTACATTCATTTACCAAAATGTTAGATGCTATTGAAAATAAAAAGTTTGCAGGAGATGCTTACGGTATTCCAATCTTAAACTTCGAAGATGTTTTAGCTGGAGCTGTTGAGCAACCTGGATTAGGACCTTTACATACAGAATTTGATGGTGAAGGAAATGCTTATACATCATTCTTTATTTCTTCAGAAATAGTAAAATGGAAATTAGGAACATGGGAAGTATTAGACAGAAAACCAAGTTATTACTCAATTGGTCACTTAATGATTCCTGGAGGAAATTCTCAAAAACCATTTGGAAAATATGTGATTGGGATGAATAAAATCACAAAAGATCGCTATTTACCAACAGGTCCAGAGGTAACTCAATCTGCCCAACTTTATGATATATCAGGTGATAAAATGGAGCTTTTATTAGATTTCCCTACAGTTGGTGAACCTCATTATGCAGCTGGTATTCCTGCTGATAAAATAAAACCACATTCTAAAAAATTATTTAAGTTAGAAGATAACAAACACCCTTATGCCGCTTTAACTGATGCTGACACAAAAGTAGTTCGTGAAGGCAAGACAGTTCATGTATATATGACAATGATAAGAAGTCATTTTTCACCAGACAATATTGAAGGTATTAAAGTTGGTGATAAAGTATATTTCCACGTAACAAATTTAGAACAAGATTACGATGTTCCTCACGGAATTAGTATGATTGGAGCTAACACATCAGAATTACTAATAATGCCAGGGCAAACTGAAACATTTGCTTGGGAACCAAAACAAGTAGGTGTATGGCCATTTTATTGTACAGATTTTTGTTCTGCTTTACACCAAGAAATGCAAGGCTATGTTCGTGTATCAGCTAAAAACTCTAACACACCATTAAAATGGTCGTTAGGAGAAGATATTGAATAAACAAAAAAGGGGAATTTTATTTTAGTGTTTATTTCCCTATCAAGGCGAGAGCTCTTTTTTCGCTCTCGCCTTTCTTTTTTAAAATACTAAAATTAATACTTCTAAAATTATGAAAAAGTCAAATATCATCATGCTTATTGCGGCATTGTTACCATTAGGTTTATTTCTATTCCCATTATGGCGAATCACTTTAGAAGCACCTCAATATCCTACGCCACTTGCTATGAATATTCATATAAATGATTTTTCAGATGTACACCCACACGACATTAAAAATATTAATTTAATGAATCATTATGTAGGTATGAAATACATTCCTGAAGCCATTCCTGAATTTAAAATTTTCCCATTAGGAATTATTATCACTACTGTTATAGGATTAATAATAACCTTTTTTGGAAACTATAAATGGTTCTTATTTTGGTTCGTTTTAATGATTATTTTAAGTTTAGCAGGCATGTATGATTTCTATATTTGGGAACATGATTACGGACATAATCTTGACCCAAAGGCTATTATGAAGTTCACAAATCCAGATGGCACTGTCATGGGTTTTCAGCCTCCTTTGTTTGGAAGTAAAGATATTTTGAATTTTAAGGCACATTCTTACCCTAGATTAGGCTCGCTATTTTTAATGCTTGGAATTGTCGCCTCATTTATAGCCTATTTTATTGGAAGAAAAAATAATAAAATTCCATCCTAAACCCTTCAAAAATGAAGGGCTTAACATACTGAATTCTCTTTTCTTTAGTAAAGATTAGAGAAATTAGAACTAAAACACTAAAAATGCAAACACTAAAACACTTTTCAATAATTATATTATTGCTACTTTTCTTTGGCTGTAATATAAAACCACAAGCTATTGATTACGGAAATGACGGTTGTTATTTTTGTAAAATGACCATTGTAGATAAAGTTCATGCAGCTGAAGTAGTTACAACAAAAGGTAAAATCTATAAATTTGATGCTACAGAATGTATGGTTAATTTTATAAAAGAATTTAATACTTCTGAAATTGAACTGTACCTATCAAACAATTATACCGAACCTGAAACTTTAATTGATGCTACAAAAGCATTTTTCTTAATTAGTGAAAATATCCCAAGCCCAATGGGTGCTTTTTTATCAGCTTTTAAAGAGGAAGCTGATGCAGTAAAATATCAAAAAAACAAAGGAGGAAAGCTTTATAATTGGAATGAATTATTAGAAAAATTCAGAAACTAGTTTCATGAAAACTTCATTTGTCTTTTTTTTAGTCATTTTTATGGCAACTTCAAGTTATGCCCAAAATATTGAGGTGTGTACAACATGCCCCATATCTTCTATACGGCAAGCTATTACAATAGCAAAAGATTTTGACACTATTACAATAAAAAAAGGCATCTATAAAGAATATAATATTCAAATAAATAAACCTTTAACCATTATTGGAAAAAACTATCCAATAATTGATGGCGAATTAAAAGGCGAAATCATCACCATCACATCAGATAATGTAACAGTTGACGGTTTATTTATTATAAATGTAGGCACAAGTTATACCGAAGATTATGCAGCCATTAGAGTTAGAAAGAGCAAGAATTTTGTAATTCAAAATGTAGTATTAGAAAAACTATTTTTTGGTATTTATATTGAAAAATCAAATCATGGGAAAATTTATCATAACAAAATAATTGGAGATGCAGTGGAAGAATATAGCTCTGGAAATGGTATACAATTATGGTATAGTAAGCATATTGAAATTGAACACAATTACGTAGAACATGTACGTGATGGTATTTATTTAGAATTCTCAGATAATTGCTTAATAAAGAATAACGTAAGTGCAGAGAACTTAAGATACGGATTGCACTTTATGTTTTCAAATAACGACACGTATCAAGATAACACTTTTGAAAGCAATGGTGCTGGTGTAGCTGTTATGTTTTCTAAAAAAATTAAAATGTTGAATAACATTTTCCAAAAAAACTGGGGTACAGCCTCATATGGTATGCTTTTAAAAGAAATAAATGATGCTGAAATTACTGGAAATACTTTTAAAGAAAACACTATAGGTATTAACATTGAAGGTTCAAATAGAATAAATTATACAAACAATAATTTTATTAATAATGGTTGGGCAATTAAAGTAAGAGGTGCCTGTTATACTAATAAATTTACACAAAATAATTTTCTTTACAACTCCTTCGATATCTCATATAACAGCAAAATAAACGACAATATATTCGACAAGAACTATTGGAGTAAGTATACAGGCTACGATTTAGATAAAAATGGTATTGGAGATGTACCTTACAGACCAGTAAAACTATTTTCATACATCGTAAACCGTACACCAGAAACTATTATTTTGTTACGTAGTTTATTTATAGATATTATTGATTTTTCTGAAAAAGTATCACCAGTTTTCACGCCAGATAATTTACTAGACAACAACCCACAAATAAAAAAACTAACATGGTAACCATTGAAAATTTACATAAAAAATTCGGAAAGAACCAGGTGTTAAGTGGTGTTGATTTAACCATTACTGATGGCGGAATTTTTGCAGTACTCGGGCCAAACGGCTCTGGAAAAACCACTTTGATAAAATCTGTTCTGGGTATGGTTATTCCTAATAAAGGAACTATTACTGTATTGGGAGAAGATATTAAAAAGAACTCAGATTACAGACATAAAATTGATTATCTGCCACAAATTGCAAACTTTCCGAGTAATTTAAAAGTGAAAGAATTAATCAAGATGATTAAGGATTTACGCAAACCTACTGATGAAGATGAACGTTTAATAGAACTCTTTAAGTTAGAATCCTTTTTAGATAAAAAACTAGGCAATCTTTCTGGAGGAACTAAACAAAAAGTAAACCTAGTGTTAACCTTTATGTTTGATAGTCCGTTAATTATTTTAGACGAACCAACAACAGGCTTAGATCCAATTTCACTTATTAGATTAAAAGATTTAATTAAAGCTGAAAAAGCCAAAGGAAAAACTATACTTATTACGTCTCACATTATGAGTTTTGTAGAAGAGATTTCAGATAAAATTGTATTTATTCTCGAAGGCAAAATTTACTTTAAAGGAAGCATTCAAAAATTAAAAACCAAGACCAATCAACCCGATTTTGAACATGCGATTGCGTCTATATTAACTGATAATCATGCTTAAAATATTAAAATATAGTTTTTACGATTTAATCCGTAGTCGCTGGAGTTACGTCTATTTCGCCTTTTATTTACTATTGGGCGTTGTATTATTGTTTTTAAATAACGACCTATCAAAAGCAGTCATCACTTTAATGAATGTTATTATTGTTTTAGTACCACTAATAGGAACTATTTTTGGCGTGATGTATTATTATAATTCCAAAGAATTTACTGAGCTATTGCTTGCACAACCTTTAAAACGCTCATCCATATTTTTAGGACAGTATTTGGGTGTGGCGCTATCGCTTTCTATGAGTCTAATTCTTGGTTTAGGAATCCCGTTTGTTTTTTATGGTTTGTTTGAAAGTAGTGCGATTTGGGACTTTTCATTATTACTAATTACAGGCACATTTTTAACTTTAATATTTACGGCTTTGGCATTTAACATTGCCTTATCTAACGAAAACAAAATTAAAGGTTTTGGATATGCTATTTTACTTTGGTTATTCCTTGCAGTAATTTATGATGGCTTATTTTTAATGACCTTAATTATGTTTGAAGATTATCCTTTAGATAAACTATCCTTAATTGGCACCATGTTAAACCCTATAGATTTATCAAGAACACTTATTCTTTTAAAGCTCGATATTTCTGCATTACTAGGTTACACTGGAGCCGTTTTTAAAAAGTTTTTCGGAACTAATTTTGGATTAATTATATCTTTTATTACACTTTCATTATGGGTTATCTTACCAGTATTAAGAATTATTTTTAAAGCTAAAAAGAAAGATTTTTAAGCTAATCCTCAACAGAATTAATAACTAACAAAAGTCATGTTTTTAAAACATCGTAAGAATTATTTTTGATTTTATAAAAAAGACAAAAATATCTTTTTTATAAAACATCAACTTAATAATAATGACCCAATTACAAATAATACTAATCAAAATTAAATAAATATGTTATCAAAAAAACAAGCACGAGCTTTTTTTCTTGGAGGAACATTAGTTACTTTTCTGATATTTATTTGTCTTACTATTTACTCTTTTAATAAAGCTAATGACCAATCAAATGAAGAAGGTATTACAAAAGCTGTAGTACGAGGTAAAATCTTTGGGAAGAAAACAATTGTATGGGATGCCATACCATTATGGGAGAAGGCGCTTATTACGCCCCCGAATTAACAAAAGTGATTGAACGTAGAGGAGAAGGCTACGTTAAAGCCGTATTAATGAGTCCTGTAGATTGGGCTCCAAACGGAAGAAAAATGGTAGCCTATGGGTTTACCCAAGAAGAAGCTGTCGATTTAATAGCCTTTTTTAATTGGATAGGAGAAATTGATTTAAACGGATTTGACACCGTTGTATCTCCATTACCCAAAGACGATAATTAACTAAAAAGAGAAAAAATGAAATATAAATCACAAAAAGTAGCATATTGGTTTTTTGCCCTTTCCATGTTATTATTCGGATTACAAATAGTATATGGTTTTATTATGGGGTTTGCCCATGCAGGAATGGATGGCTTACATAGTTTCATTCCATTTAACACCGCCAGAGCAGTACACACTAATTTATTAGTAGTTTGGTTATTATCAGGCTTTATGGGAGCCGCTTATTACAATACCAGAAGAAGCGCAACGCGAATTAGTAAGTGTAAAACTAGCTTATGTATAATTAATAAGTTTAGCAGTAGTTGGAGTTATAGCGATTGTTGGATACCATTTTAACTATTGGGAAGGACGTAAATTTTTAGAAATTCCAAGACCATTAGATTACCTAGTAGTTGCAAATGTATTGCTGTTTTTAGGAATCATTTTAACAACTTTATTTAAAGGAAAACGAAGAACAACAACAGCAAATTGTGTTAACCAAAATAGCTTATTATATATAGGTTTCTTTTCTGGAACAAAATAATGTACAATAAGTACAAAGAGCATTAAATATACCCATCCTAACATGGCAACGTGCGAATGTGCATGGATTAAAAACCTATAATTAAAATTAATAGTTCCAATAAATGCATAGCGTAACACCACGCCTATTAGTGCTGCAATTAAAAAATTAATTAAACATGTTACTAAAAGCTTCTTTGGCATTTTAATGGCTTTCTAAATACTAAATATAGTCATTCAATATAGAATATTAATAATTAAAAATTCCAGAAAAGTTGCCCATTCTGGAATTTAGAAATCATAAAACTAGAAAAATGGTTTAACCCATTTTGGCTATTAATCAAGTAAATTGTTGTTCTAGTTTTATAGCTTTAGGGAATAAAATATTATTTTCTAAATGAATGTGTAAATGCAAATCTTTTTCAAATTCATCCAACATAGCATAAGTTACTTTAAAAGTATTACAAGCATCCGCAGGTGGATTATAGTTATTTGTTAATTCAGCAATCTCTCTAAAACGCACACCTTCATTATCATGCTCGTGTTTCATCATTTCAATCGGATTTTCAACAGTTCCAAAATGGGGAGCTTCAATCGCTTTTTGACTTATAGTGGCGTTCACCATTTTTTTAACAAACGGAAAAAGTATTAATTCTTCTTTTTTCATATGTGCAGCTAACTCGCCCGCTGAAGCAGTAAAAAGTTCATTAATTTTAAACAACTCAGGATATCTTTCTCCATGCACTCTGCATAATTTATCTAAAAATTGACGTAATACAGGTATTTTCTCTTCTACATATCGGTGATGTTTCTTTTCTATATAATCAATCAACAAATCTATTGGCCATGATTTGTAATCTATAGACTGATCTGCTTTAGAGTTTAAAACCGTATCCAATTTCTCAAGTAATTCATTAACATCAATCCTATTTTTTTCGCAAACTTCTTCTACGGTTCTTTGTCCTCTACAACAAAAATCTATGCCATAGTTTACAAATACTGCCGCTGTTCTAAAATCGTCTGCTACAAATTGCCCAATTTGTTTTTGAGCGTTATTATTTAATATTTCCATAACGTCTTTTATTTCGGATAAATACATCCTATTTATATTCAAATTTTTTTAAACTTTTAAAAATGCCATTCCTGACTTTATATTTAAAGCCAATTCTTCTAAATTTGTGTTTTCTAACATATCCTTAAGTTCATCGCGTACAATTTTAAACTTATCGTGCACAGGACATGGATGATTTTCATCGCATGCATGCAACCCTAACCCACAACCACTATAAATACTATCTCCATCTATAGCATTTACAATTTGTGATAGTTTAATGGCTTTTATGTCTTTCTTATTAATTTCGAATCCACCGTAGGCGCCTTTAATAGAATTAATAACTTTATGTCTTACTAAGGCTTGTAATATTTTCGCAGTAAATGCTTGTGGAGAATCTATTTCTTTTGCAATTTCCTTAGGACTAACACGTTGTCCTTCAAAAGATTTTGTAGCAATAAAAATAGTTGCTTTTATACCGTATTCGCAAGCTTTTGAAAACATAAATTTAATTTAATACAAATATATAAAGATTATTTTAAATAGGATAAATTCATCTTAATTGATTTAAGAATACTTATTTTTAAACCAAACCTTTTGCCATTCGCGTCTCAAAATTAAAAAAGAAACATCTTCTGCTAATTTAACAACATCGTCTCCATCTAATGCTTTTACTTGTTTTTCGGAAACATCAATGATATACAATAAGCTTAAATAGTCGGTAAACTTTTCTTGAATGAGTTTATAAACCGTTTCGTGAAGTATTAACTTTAAACTAGAAGGTAAAACTTCTTCATGAAAATCTAAATCGACATTAGCTAAAAGGAAGTCCTTGTTCAGCTGAATTATCATTTTTTTGTATAAATCTAATTGATTGGCTTCATCAATCAAATCATTAAAGGTCGTTGGTAACTGCATTATACGGTTCTGCTCATTAAATTATTACCAAACGTTTTTAAAAGGGCTTTTTTATCGTCCGATATATTTAAAGTTTCTAAAACCGAAAATGCCTTATTGGTATAGTTTTCAATTTCTTGCTTTGTTTTATCTGTTGCTTCAGTAAAAATAAATAAACGTTTCACGATATCTATCTTATCACTATTATCATCTAAGTTCTTACTAAACAGATCTTCTAATGTTTCTTTATCTTCTTTTGAAGCAAACTCTAGAGCTTTTAAATATAAATAGGTTTTTTTGTTTTCCATAATATCACCCCCAACTTGTTTTCCAAAAGTTTCAGGATCTCCAAAAGCATCTAAATAGTCGTCTTGCAATTGAAATGCTATACCAAGGTTTCTACCAAAACCATAAATACTATTCTGATCTTCACTTGAAGCATTCGCAACAATAGCACCCATTTTCATAGCAGCACCCACTAAAACAGCTGTTTTATATTCAATCATTTTTAAATACTCTGGAATAGTAACATCGTTTCTCGTTTCAAAATCGACATCATATTGCTGACCTTCACAAACCTCTAAAGCTGTTTTACTAAATAATTTTGCTAAAGATTGAAATACACTAGCATCATAATTTTCGAAAAGTTGATATGCCATAATTAACATAGCATCTCCAGAAAGAATCCCTGTATTAATATTCCATTTTTCGTGTACTGTTATTTGTCCACGACGTAATGGGGCATCGTCCATAATATCGTCATGAACCAACGAAAAATTATGAAACACTTCAATACTTAAAGCAGCATCTAAAGCTTTTTTAAAATCGATACCAAAAATTTCGGAAGACATTAATGTTAAAACTGGTCGTAAACGTTTTCCGCCTAAATTTAAAATATATTGAATAGGATCGTAAAGCCCTTTTGGCTCTTTCACAACCGCATATTCTTCTAAATATTTAATAAACGCGTCTTGGTATTTTTCTATGGAAAGCATTCCGTAAAAATAAAGCAATTCGTCTTATTAAAAAATATGAAAGTATAATTAGTATTAAAAAAAAGTTAAAACTTTGGAAACTATTTTGGTTTTTAAAGTTTCCTGGGTTATTTTTGCACCGCATTATGAATGAAAAAATATTATTAGGAGCTACAGAATTATTTTTAAACTACGGGTTTAAAAGTGTAACTATGGACGATATAGCCAACACTTTAGGTATTTCTAAAAAAACAATTTATCAACATTACGATAATAAAACAAAACTGGTTGAAGCCACCGCGCTTCATCTATTTGATTGTATTTCTACCGGAATAGATCAAATTTGTGCAATAGAAATGAATCCTATTGAAGAAATTTACAACATCAAGCAATTTGTAATGGAACATTTGAAAGATGAAAAGTCATCACCTCAATATCAGTTGCAAAAATATTATCCTAAAATATTTAAAACATTAAAAGGTAAACAATTTGAAGTCATGCAAACTTGCGTTACAGCCAACTTAACAAGAGGCATTAATCAAGGCTTATATAGAGATAATATAAATGTAGATTTTATTGCCAGAATTTATTTTAACTCGATGTTGGCTATTAAGGACAAAGATTTATTTCCTCACCTACAATTTTCAATGAACATGCTTATGAGTAATTATTTAGAATACCACTTACGTGGCATTAGCACACAAAAAGGACTTGAAACACTTAATAAATTTATAACATCAAATCAATCATAAAAATGAATAACAAACTAATTTTAATCTTTAGTTTACTATGTAGTCTTACGCTATTTTCCCAAGAAGATAAACAAAGTTTCTCTTTACAAGAAGCCATAGATTATGCATTAGAAAACAACAGAACTGCAAAAAATGCAGCACTAGATATTAAAGCTGCCGAAAAACAAAAATGGGAAACTATTGCAACAGGATTGCCACAACTTAGTGGTACTGTTGACTATCAGGATTTTATAAAACAACAAATACAAGTAAACCCTGCAAGTCTTTTTGGTGGTCCAGAAGGTGAGGTTGTTGAAGGTACATTTGGGTTAAAACAAAATGTAAATGCAACAGCTACCTTAAGTCAGTTATTATTTGATGGGTCTTACCTTGTAGGTTTACAATCTGCAAAAGTATTTTTAGAAATATCTAAAAACGCCAAAATTAAAACCGACTTAGAAGTTAGAAAAGCAGTAATAAATGCTTACGGTAATGTTTTACTTGCAGAAGAAAGTGTAAATATTTTTGAACGCAACAAAATTGCACTTGAGAAAAACCTCAATGAAATAACAAAAATTTATGAAAATGGTTTAGAAGAAGAGGAAAGTGTAGAGCAATTAAAAATAACCTTATCTGGAATTGAAAGTACTTTAAATAATACGGTGAGACTAAAAAAAGTAGCTTACCAGATGCTAAACATTAATTTAGGTTTAGACATTAATAACATGACGCTTTTAAGTGACAATTTAGAAACACTAACTGCTCAGAATATCGATTTAGGCATAGTAAATAATTCATTTTCAATTGAGAACACTATTGATTATCAAATTGCTGTAAATGATAAAACATCAAAAGAATTATTGGTAAGACTAGAAAAGAGTAAAGCCTTACCAACCTTAAGTACTTTTTTAAGCGGTGGTTATTTATCTTATAGTGACAACTTTGATTTCTTAGATACAAATCAAAAATATTACGGATATGGTTTGTTCGGTTTAAGTCTAAAAATCCCCCTTTTTAGTTCTGGTTTAAGAAGTGCATCTACTCAACGAGCAAAAATTAATTTAGAAAAGGCAAATGAAGACTTAGTCGAAACGGAACAACGTATTAAACTACAAATAGCTTCTGCAAAAAGCGATTATCAATTTTCTGTTGAAGACTATAGCAATAAAAAAGAAAACCTAAACCTTGCCGAACGTATAGAACAAAAGAATCAAACAAAATTTTTTGAAGGTATAGCCTCTAGTTTTGAGCTTAGGCAAGCACAAATTCAATTGTATAGTGCACAACAAGAATTTTTGCAAGCTATGCTTGATGTTATTAACAATAAAGCGGCACTTGAAACCATTTTAAATTCTACAAATAACTAATCAAAATCAATCATAAAAATGAAAAATATATACACCCTTTTAATCCTTACATTACTCGTTTCATCTTGTGGGGGCGATAAGAATAAATCAGTTGAAGACATTATTGCTACAAAAGATTTAGAGTTAATCCGAAAAAAGAAAACTGAGTTGGATGCTGCAGAACATGAGCTTTCCGCTCAAATAAAACAACTTGAAGTCGAAATTAAAAAATTAGACCCTCAAGAAAAAATCCCTTTAGTAACCACATTTACGGCAAAAGAAAGCGTTTTTAACCACTTTGTAGAATTACAAGGAAACGTAAGCACAAAACAAAACGTTGTTATTTACCCAGAATACTCTGGTATCTTAACTGATGTTTATGTCAAAGAAGGCCAAAAAGTAAGCAAAGGACAAATTTTAGCACGTATTGATGATGGTGGTTTAGGTCAACAATTATCACAGTTAAAAATACAAACTGCTTTAGCAAAAACAACTTTTGAACGTCAAGAACGTTTATGGAATCAAAAAATTGGAAGTGAAATTCAATATTTACAAGCAAAAGCGACTTACGAAGCTCAAGAGCAAGCTGTAAACCAATTACAACAACAAGTAGGAAAAACAGTAGTTCGCGCACCATTTACAGGAACGATAGACGACGTCATTACAAAACGTGGCTCTGTTGTTGGGCCAGGACAATCTGAATTATTTAGAATTGTAAATCTAAAAAACATGTACATTGAAACCGATGTGCCAGAGCGTTATGTCTCTAATGTTACTCCTGGAAAAGATGTTACTATCGATTTTCTTTTTATAGACAAAACTATTAACGCTAAAGTACGCCAAGCAGGAAGCTTTATAAATCCAGCTAACAGGACTTTTAAAATAGAAGTTGCTTTACCAAATGCAGATCAAGCTATTAAACCAAACTTAACCGCTAAGTTAAAAATTAACGATTATACAAACCCAAAGGCTATATTAATACCACAAAGTATTATTTCTGAAAACGCTGAGGGACAACAATATATTTACACGATTACAGGCAAATCTGGTAATAAAGCAGCCGTTAAACGTATCATTATAGAAACTGGAAAAACTCAAGGCGATTTTATCGAAATTTTATCTGGTTTAGAAAATGGTTTAGAAGTTATTAATGAGGGTGCGAGAAGTGTAAAAGACGGGCAAGAGGTTAAAATTCTAGTTACTGAATAGTATCATATTTTCCCTTTCGGGGGAATAAAAAAAGACACATTTATAATGACTAAAGACACAAAACAAAACAAAGTAAATAAAGAATTTGGACTATCGACTTGGGCAATTAACAACAAAACAACCATGTATGTTTTGATTTTGTTAATTCTTATTCTTGGTTCTGGAGCCTATTTTAGTATGGCTAGAGAAAATTTTCCAGAAATTAAAGAAACAAAAATATACATCAGTTCTGTTTACCCAGGAAACACAGCCGAGGATATTGAAAAACTGATTACAGACCCTATTGAAGATAAACTTAAAACGGTAAGTAACGTTGTAGAAATCACCTCAACATCGCAAGAAGATTACTCTATTGTCGTTGTAGAATTTGATGAAGCTATTTCTGTTGAAGCGGCAAAACAAAAGGTAAAAGACGAAATAGATTCTGAAACATCGAGTGAAGATTGGCCAACATTTAACGGCGCTAAAGTGGAGCCAAATATTTTCGACTTAAGCATGTCTGAAGAAATTCCGATTCTAAATATTAATATTTCTGGAGATTATCCTGTCGACAAATTAAAAGCTTATGGCGAGTATTTAGAAGATGAAATTGAAAGCTTATTAGAAATAAAACAAGTAGATATTCGTGGCGCACAAGACAAAGAAGTTGAAGTTGCTGTAGATATTTATAAAATGATGGCGGCTCAAGTGAGCTTCGATGACATTATTAATACCATAAGCAGAGAGAACGTAACCATGTCTGCTGGTAACTTAATTTCTAGCGGGCAAAGACGTACCATAAGAATTATTGGTGAAATTGAAGACCCTAAAGAATTAGAAGATTTTGTAGTAAAATCTGAAATGGGAAATTCAATTTACTTAAAAGATGTCGCTAAAGTTACGTTTAAAGACGAAGACAAAACCACCTATGCTAGAGAATTTGGACATCCTGTTGTAATGCTAGACGTTAAAAAACGTGCTGGCGAAAACATGGTAGACGCCGCCGATAAAATAAGTATTATTGTAGAGAACGCAATTGCTAATGTGTTTCCACCAGATTTAAAAGTAACCGTTGCTAACGATCAATCGTCAAAAACCATTGGGCAAGTTGACGATTTAGTTAACAACATCATCTTTGGTATTATACTGGTTGTTACGGTTTTAATGTTCTTCTTAGGATTTAAAAACGCATTGTTTGTAGGTTTCGCTATCCCAATGTCTATGTTTATGTCTTTAATGATCTTAAACCTACTGGGCTACACCATGAATACCATGATTCTTTTCGGATTAATTATGGGGCTTGGTATGCTGGTAGATAACGGTATTGTGGTTGTAGAAAACGTATACCGCTTAATGGAGGAAGAAGGATTGAGTCGAGTTGAAGCCGCTAAAAAAGGTATTGGCGAAATTGCATTTCCTATTATTATTTCTACAGCAACTACAATCGCAGCATTTATTCCACTGGGATTATGGCCTGGCGTTATGGGACAATTCATGATTTATTTCCCTATAACACTCTCGGTCGTTTTAAGTTCATCATTATTTGTTGCCATCTTTTTCAACTCCGTTTTAGTCTCTCAGTTTATGACTACTGAAGATAAAGACATGCCACTAAAACAAATCATTAAAATATCTGCGATTATTGGAGGTATTGGTGTATTAATTTTAGCCTTCGGCGGAAGTAATAGAGGTTTAGGAACTTTAATGATTGTTACTATTATTTTACTTTGGATGTACCGCCTTTTCTTAAGAAGTTGGGCTAACGGGTTTCAAAATAGAATTTTACCAAAATGGGAACGTTTCTACGAAAAATTACTTCGAGGGTCTTTAAAAGGAAAAAAACCTACTATTATAACTATCGGAACTTTTATTCTACTTTTTGTTGCAATTGGAGGTTTCCTAGCATCAGTGATAAGCCAACGAACTAAGGTGGAATTTTTCCCAGACAATACACCTAATCAAATTATTGTTTATATAGAATACCCTGAAGGCACAGATATTAAGAAAACAAACGCCATTACTAAAGATATTGAAGAACGTGTTTACAACATTATAAACGATGCTGCTTATATAGATGATAAAGGTTTTAATTTCTTAACCGAAAGCGCGGTTTCACAAGTTGGTGAAGGTGCAGGTAATCCACAAACCGATGGCGGTTCGGCTGCCGAAATGCCACACCGAAGTAAAATTACCGCTACCATGCGTGAATACAAGTTTAGAGATGGTGCCGATAGTAAAATTCTTCTTAAAAAAGTACAAGAAGGTTTAAAAGGCATTTATCCTGGTATTGCTATTTCTGTTGAAAAAGATGCTGCTGGGCCTCCTGCAGGATATCCTATTAATGTAGAACTAGAAGGTAACGACTATGCAGAACTTATAAATACTGCAGAGAAAATGCGAGATTTCATTAACTCTAAAAACATTCAAGGTATTGACGAGTTAAAGATTGATGTTAACAAGTCGAAACCTTCCATGATAGTTGAAGTAGATAGAAAGAAAGCAGGAGAACTTGGTGTTACTTCTGGGCAAGTTGGTCAACAATTACGAAACTCAATTTTTGGAGCCAAGGCAGGTATTTATAAAAAAGATGGTGAAGATTACGATATTTATGTCCGTTTTAATGAAGAAAACAGATATAATACCAGTGCCATTTTCAATCAAAAGATCACATTTAGAGATATGGCTTCTGGTCAAATAAAAGAAGTTCCCGTTTCTACAGTTGCGAAACAAAATAACACCTCTGGTTTTAGTGCCATAAAGCATAAAGATGTAGAACGTGTTGTAACATTATATTCTGCATTAGCACCTGGATTTACTGATGCAGCTGCTATTGTATCTAAAATTCAAAATGAAATGCAAAGTTTCACGGAAAAACCAGATACTGTAAATATCGATTACACAGGACAAATAGAAGAGCAAGCTAAACAAATGGCCTTTTTAATGGGTGCCTTTTTTACAGGTTTAGGGTTAATATTTTTCATATTAATATTCCAATTTAATTCCGTTTCAAAACCAGGAATTATTATGTTGGCGATCTTCTTAAGTTTAATAGGTGTATTTGGTGGTATTGTAGCTACAGGTAGTTCGTTTGTCATTATGATGACTATGATGGGAATCATATCGCTCGCAGGTATTGTAGTAAACAATGGTGTGGTACTCCTCGATTACACGCAACTTTTGATAGATAGGAAAAAAGCTGAACACGATTTAGACGATGATGCTTACATACAAAATGACGAGCTTTTAGAAGCCATTATTAAAGGAGGAAAGGCCCGTTTACGCCCAGTACTTTTAACAGCCATCACAACTATTCTAGGATTAATTCCGTTAGCAACTGGTTTTAATATTAACTTCTTCACATTATTTAGTGAGTTTGACCCTAATATTTATATGGGAGGTGATAACGTGATTTTTTGGGGACCTCTAGCTTGGACCGTAATTTACGGGTTATTTATTGCAACTTTCTTAACGCTTATTGTAGTCCCTATTTTATTCTATTTAGTGACTAAATTTAAGATGTGGCTATATAGCAGTAGAACTGTTAAATACGCTACACAAAAAACAGAAGTTTTTAATATGGATAAGCGCATTGAATAAATTATAAACGATTTTTAATTGGTGACTAATTCAATTAATTAAAACCTAGGCATTCTTAATTGAAAGTCTGGGTTTTTTAATTTTTGTATTTCAACGGGTTTAATTTAAAAAATACAATTCATTTAATCGAAAAAGTGAACACAAATTAGTTTAGTAAAGCTTTTCGTTTAGCTTTGCCACGCTTTAAAAAGACATCAATACCGAATTACAACTTGAGACATAGTTGTTTACAAGAATCCTTATTTTTTCCCTAAATGGGGGTTGATTAATAGTGATAAAATCCTCGACATATGTTGAGGATTTTTGATTGCACTCTTTTCTATTTATTTTCTAATCACAACAAAAAGTCAGTGAGATGCTCTTCTAGAGAAAATACAAAGATCACAATTGAGTTTTATACACAAAGACACCTAAATTTGTACATAACAAAAAAACCAGAACAAATTAATGTTCTGGTCTAATTTATTTTTATTAATGACGAGCAACCTTTTAGGCTACTCATTTTAATAAGTAAATCCGTTGTGCATTTTGAATAAAATTTGTCAATTCGAGTGAAATTTGCACTTCGACAAACTCAGCAGAACTAACGAGAATCAAATTTTTAGTTCTTAATCTGTTCTCGATACGATTTTCTATTGAAAATCACTCGAACTGACATTCAATTTGGCTTCATATTTCAAAATGCACAACAGGTTAAGTAAACTTTATAATTTAAAATTTAGTCTCGCAAATAAATAACGCCCTAAATAACCAAACTGAGACGTTCTTCTTGAGTACACAAATTGATCTCCTGAAGTTCCTCCTGGTCTATTTTCATCAGGATATACGTCCAATAAATTATTAGCTCCAAGAGTTACAGTTAAATTCTCCATTAATGCTGTAGAAATAGTTAAATCTGTTACGACCTTACCTCCATAAATGGCATCAGCACTAACCGCTGTACCAGCGACTCTAGCATCTCCAGAAAAATCATCTGGATCGGTAACTTCACCAAAGAAAACATTTCTTAATAAGACATCCCATTTACCAATATTTACAGCATTTGTTAAACTTATTTTAGTTCTTGGTTGCGCTATAGTCAAAAAGGCTTCTTCTTGTCCATCGAAAAAAGAACCACTTTGTCCTGCAGCGGCTATTTTAGACGGCACTCTAACAGTCTCTACTTCAGTCTCAGAAAAAGTTGCAGATAAATCACTTCGAACCGTAACTTTCTCTCCAATATCGCCTTTATGAGCAACAACAACTTCTACACCTTTAGACTTGGTATCAATAGCATTTACAAAAAATCGAGCGCTAGTTGCTCCTGCTGAATCAAAGATACCTTGAAGTTCTGCATCAGTTCCTGCACCAAAACTTCCACTATATACAATACGATCATCAATATCAATAACATAAGCATCAGCTGTAACTTTAAAATCACCCAACTTAGCTGTAGCACCTATACTGAAGCTTTTAGAAGTTTCTTCTCTAAGTTTTTCAATACCTATTAAGTTTGCCGCTCTACTATCGTTTGTAAATGTTCCTTGTTCAAAAGGTTGGTTATCTACAAAAACAGTACTTGTTCTACTAAAAAATTGTTGGTGTAATGACGGTGCTCTAAATCCTGTACTATGAGCAGCTCTTATAGCTATGTTTTCATCTAATTTATAGCGTGTTGCGATTTTATAATTAAAAGTTTCTCCAAAATCTGAAAAACTTTCAAATCGTCCTGCAACACTTACTAACCAATCTTCTGAAAAATCAGCTTCTAAATCCACATAAGCAGCGATACTATTTCTGAATTTATTAGTTGCATTCTTAGGATCATATCCTCTAAAAACTTGAGCGCCTCCTCCAAGAACTGCCCCTGTAAAATTATTAGTAACTAATAAATCGCTAGGTGTAATACTATTTACAGCATTTCCATTAATATCATAACTTGTAAAAGAGGCTTCTTCACCTGCTTCTATAATATAATTTTCAACTTTATACTCTGCTCCAAATGCCACATTTAAACCATTAAATATATCTTCATTGAATTTATTAAAATCTAAGTTTGTCGTATTCTGAGAAAAACTTAAAGTACCAGCATCAAACGAGCGTTGTGTTGCGACACCTAATGTTCCATTACTTGAATTCCCAACGGTAATACCAAAAGCATTTTGCCCGTATGTATTTGAAAAATCGACATTCCAATCATTAACTTTTCCTTTAATACCAATAGCTAAAGATTTATCTATAATATCACTACCTATGTTTGGTAAAAAACCATTTGGAAACGCTGGTGTATTAGCACGTCCGTCTCCTTGAGCAGGTCTTCTATAAAAACCAGAAGCCAAACCCTGTCTGTAACTAATACCTCCAAAAGAATAAATCTCTGCATCATCACTCAACGGAATAGACATATTAGCAAAAAACTTTCCTTCTCTTAGTTTAGAAGTACCAACTTTAAACCTATAATCTTCTCTAGTTTGTCCTCTTGCTGCTAATTCATCTTCGTCTGCATCAAAACTAAGCAAATCTCTAAAAGTAGTAATATCTGCTTCTTGAGTAACATCTAAACCTGCTATTTGTGCAGCTACTGCTGGGTCTAAATAAGATAGAGACGCCGCTGAATTTTGATAATCAGCCAATGTCATATCTGCTACAACACCACCATTTGCAGCAAAAATTCTTTCTGCACCATGAAACCCACTAAAAATATCTCCTGAATAATCTTTATTCCTCAAAGCAGGCTGTCTTGTAGATAAAGAACCTGTAAAATTAATAAACCCTCCATTATCACCAATTGGCAATCCATAGTTCGCGTCTATTTGAACTTTTTCTCCATCACTTCCACCTTCAAAATGATTTGAATTTTCACTAAAGTTAGCTCCTGTTGTAAGTGTTAAGTCTAATACATTTGTTGCTTTCTTTAATACAATATTTATAACTCCAGCAATGGCATCCGATCCGTATTGTGCTGCAGCACCATCTCTCAAAACTTCAAGTCTTTGAATAGCGGCCGTAGGAATAGAATTCATGTCTGTTCCAACACTACCAGCTCCTACAGTACCATTTGTATTAATTAATGCTGTATTATGTCGTCTTTTTCCATTGATTAAGATAAGCACTTGATCTGGTCCTAAACCTCTAAGCGAAGCGGGATCAATATGATCGGTACCATCCGAAACGGTTTGCGTTTGAGACGTAAACGATGGTGCTACATAATTTAAAATTTCATTTACAGAAGTCTGTGCTCCTTTTGATGCCAATTCGGTAACGTCAATGACATCAATAGCAACAGGTGTATCTATAACCGTTCTACTTGGATTTCTAGATCCAATTAGCACAACAGCATCTAACGCAACACCTGCTTTCATAGTAACATTTGCTGTACTACCAGAAACAACAACGTCTTGCGTGTCGTAACCAACATACGAAAACACTAACGTATCGCCATTACTAGCACTTAGGCTGTAGTTTCCATCAAAGTCTGTAATTGTACCTGTAGTTGTACCTTTAATAATAACTGATACACCAGGTAATGGTCCTGAATCGTCAGTAACAGTTCCCGAAACTTCTTGAGCTTCAGCGAAATTAAACAGCCCAATGAACATAAAGAACATCAATGCTTTTGATTGTAATAGTTTACTCATAATATTAGTTTTTTTTGAATTAGTTTATAGCTAAGGTATACATTTTATCGGCTGATTTAACATAAAAACCCAAAATACTATGCTTGCATATGATTTTTTGATAAAAAAACCATGTAAATTATATCAATTTCTCTTTTTAAGATGAAAAAATTAGAGATTTATCATAAAAAACAATGAAGTAAGAAAAAGATTATTAACTTTATTTATCACTTTTGTTTAATAAAAGATGATTAAAAAAAAACATCAAAAAATTATTACTCCATAGTATTTAGTTAAATTTGCACCTCAATTTCACAACGATGTATAGAAGTCATAACTGCGGCGAATTAAGAGCGGCACATATTAATACAGAAGTCACCCTTTCCGGCTGGGTTCAAAAATCAAGAGATAAAGGATTTATTGTTTGGGTAGATTTGCGAGACCGCTATGGTATAACGCAATTAGTTTTTGATGAGGAACGCACATCCAAAGCTATGTTAGAACAAGCTCAAAATTTAGGCCGTGAATTTGTAATACAAGTTCAAGGAACGACTATAGAGCGTGCATCGAAAAATCCAAATATCCCAACAGGGGATATAGAAATATTAGTTTCTAAACTAACTATTTTAAACGAAGCGTTATTACCTCCTTTTACTATTGAAGATAAAACTGATGGTGGTGAAGATATACGAATGAAATATCGTTATTTAGATATTCGTCGTAATCCTGTAAAAGACAGTCTAATTTTTAGATCGAAAGTCTCTCAAGAAGTTAGAAACTATTTATCTAAACAAGATTTTATAGAAGTAGAAACGCCTTATTTAATAAAGTCTACTCCTGAAGGTGCTAGAGATTTTGTGGTGCCTTCAAGAATGAACGCAGGTCAATTTTACGCGCTTCCGCAATCGCCTCAAACTTTTAAGCAATTGCTTATGGTTGGTGGTATGGATAAATACTTCCAGATTGTAAAGTGTTTTAGAGATGAGGACTTACGTGCCGACAGGCAGCCAGAATTCACACAAATAGATTGTGAAATGGCATTTGTAGAGCAAGAAGACATTTTAAATGTTTTTGAAGGTCTAACACGTCATTTATTAAAAGAAGTAAACGGTGTAGAAGTTGATAAATTTCCGCGTATGCTTTATGATGATGCCATGCGTTTATACGGAAACGACAAACCAGACATTCGTTTTGGGATGGAGTTTGGTGAACTTAACGCCGTTGCTCAACATAAAGAATTTGGTGTTTTTAATAATGCTGAATTGGTTGTTGGTATTGCAGTTCCTAGCGGAAATAGTTATACTAGAAAAGAAATTGATAAATTAATTAATTGGGTTAAACGTCCACAAGTTGGTGCATTAGGAATGATATATTCTAGATGTAATGACGATGGTTCTTTCAAATCTTCTGTAGATAAATTCTACGATCAAGACGATTTAGCAAAATGGGCAGAAGTTACAGGCGCTAAACCAGGCGATTTAGTTTGTGTGCTTTCTGGCGATACAAACAAAGTACGCGCGCAATTAAGTGCCTTACGTATGGAATTAGCAGAACGTTTAGGCTTAAGAGATCCTAAAGTATTTGCGCCATTATGGGTTATCGATTTTCCTTTATTAGAATTAGATGAAGACACTGGGCATTACCACGCGATGCATCACCCGTTTACTTCTCCAAAACCTGGTCAATTAGAGTTGTTAGACACGAACCCAGGCGACGTAAAAGCCAATGCATACGATTTAGTTTTAAACGGAAACGAAATTGGCGGAGGTTCTATTCGTATTCACGATAAAGAAGCACAAGCCACAATGTTTAAACATTTAGGATTCACAGAAGAAGAGGCTAAAGCACAATTTGGCTTTTTAATGGACGCCTTTCAATATGGCGCACCGCCACACGGTGGTTTAGCTTTTGGTTTAGATAGACTTGTTGCTATTTTAGGCGGACAAGAAACGATAAGAGATTTTATCGCATTTCCGAAAAACAATTCCGGTCGCGATGTCATGATTGATGCACCTTCCGCAATAGATGATGATCAATTAACGGAGTTAAGTTTAAAACTTAACTTAAAATCATAACATAATAAAATCCTGCTTTTTGCAGGATTTTTTATTAGCTTTATACCAGCTATCATTTTTATATGCCTAGTTATAAAAGTCTTTTACGGAAATTTCTAATTTGGAAATATAAACATATTTCCGAACGGCA
The DNA here is from genome assembly GCA_039985655.1 of Algibacter sp. GTDB lineage: Bacteria > Bacteroidota > Bacteroidia > Flavobacteriales > Flavobacteriaceae > Postechiella. The sequence continues at coordinate 120,265 of JBDWSF010000016.1, forward strand.
GTTTATTTACATGCTTAGTATTCTTGTGGGCTTTTTAGCAGGAATGGGAACAGTAATGCTAAAAAATCTTGTGCATTATATTCGACTACTTTTCGAATTAGATTTCTTTAATGATTACAAAAACTCTTTATATTTTATTTTCCCAATAATTGGACTTTTCCTTGTTTATGTTATCAAACAAATTTGGTTAAAAAAACATATTGGACACGGTATATCATCAACACTTTATGCCATTTCAAAACTTAATGGTATCATCCCGAGATATAATATTTATGCGGCATTAATTACGGCACCATTAACTGTTGGTTTTGGTGGTTCAGTTGGTTTGCAAGGTCCAGCAGTAAGTCTAGGTTCTGCTTTAGGATCTAACGCAGCACGCCTGTTTCACATGAATACAAAAACAAGGATGTTACTTATTGGTTGTGCCGCTGCTGGCGCTATGGCATCGATGTTTAAAGCGCCTATTGCAGCCATAATTTTTGCTGTAGAAATATTTAGTTTAGATATCGCTTTTACGTCATTAGTTCCCCTTTTATTAGCATCTGTTTCGGCAGTAGTAACATCATATCTGTTTTTAGGAACTGATGTATTATTGCGCTTCCAGCTCACCGATAAATTCGAAATTAACGACATCTTTTTTTTCACCATATTAGGTCTTGTAACGGGACTTGCATCGGCCTATTTCTCAAAAGTATTTTTTGCTATAACTAACTTTTTCAAACAATTAAAAAACAGAGCATTGCGCTTATTAATTGGAGGCTTAGCCATAGGCAGTATGTTATATGTTATCCCACCATTATACGGTGAAGGTTATGGCATTATGAATAATCTATTAAAAGGAGATCACTTAGCCGCCATAGGTGAAACACCTTTTAATTTAGATTTATCAAACATATGGATTGTCACCGGTTTACTAATCGGTATTGCCTTTTTTAAAGCCATTGCCATGACAACCACTTTTGGAGCAGGTGGTGTTGGTGGTGTATTTATTCCAACATTGGTTATGGGCAGCGCACTTGGTAATGCTTTTGCAAAAATTATTAATAATTTAGGCTTAGGTTTTCATGTCTCCGAATCTAATTTCACACTCATAGGAATGACAGGACTTATGGCAGGCGTGCTTCACGCCCCCTTAACAGCCATTTTCTTAATAGCTGAAATTACTGGAGGTTACGAACTTTTTGTACCCTTAATGATCGTATCGGCCATTTCATTTGCTATTACTAAATACTTCGTTTCTCACTCTGTTTACACTTTAAGACTCGCACAACGTGGAGAGCTTATGACACACGATAAAGATCAAAACGCACTCATGGCCATGGACATCAATAAAGTTATCGAAACCAATTTCATAACCTTATCGCCCGAAATGAAACTTGGAGACATACTAAAAGATGCCGTTGCCAAATCCTCAAGAAATCACTTTCCCGTAGTTAACGAAAGTCAAGAGTTTTTAGGCGTTATTCGTTTAGACGATATTAGACATATTATGTTTAATACCGAACTTTACGACAAAGTAGACGTAGCCAGTTTAATGCACGCCGATCGTGGTATTATTAATTACGAAGATGATACTATGAACGACATTATGAATAAATTTAAAACCAGTGGTGCATGGAATTTACCAGTAATAAAAGGTGGAAAATATTACGGTTACATATCAAAATCCAAACTACTAACAGCCTACAGACGGCAATTAATAAAACTATCGCATTAAAATCCTAAAAGGTCATTTAATCATCCCACTCATATCAGTATAAATAATGAAATATCTAATTACCGTTTTATTTATAATTACACTAGGTAGCATTTTAGCAGGCTATTTTCTTGACGTCTCTTACTCACAAAAGCTCATTGGTTTTGGAGTATTAGGTATCTTTTTTGTGGTATTTCCGCTGTTTTCCTATCACCGTTGGAAAGACAAAGACCCAAAAGATTACATGCTTACTAAAGAGAATTTAGATAAAATGAAAGACTCACAACGCAAAAATAAATATTGAAGTAGTTTAAACTTTTTCATTAATAATTTGGACGTTATCACAAGGGTCGGGCTTTATAGTAGGTTTATATTTTTAAATTAAAAAACTTATGAATATAAATATTTCATTACACGCTCCCTCTTACGTCGGGGAGCTCAAACATTTAGCCTGTGGTGAGCGCAATCTAACCGTTCAATCTCTAACGCACATATTCACTAACTTTTTATTTTTAAATCTGCTAGATTGTTTGGTTTGATTATTGCTATATTTATAGCACTACAATCACATTGATGAAATTAAAAAGACTATCACTTCGTACTCGAATTTTCATAGCCATGATACTATTGGTGTTATTAGCATCCATATTAATTGCTTCCGTGGCTATTTATCAATACAGAGAAGAAACAAAAGATTACCACAAACAACGTTTAGATCGTAAAGAACAAAATATAAAAACACATCTTAAAAGTGTTTTAAACGGACGCGATAATACCTGGGAAATAAAAACAGAAAACATTCCGCATATCTTTAAAGACGAAATAAGTATTGTTGCTAAAATTCATAAACTAGAAACAAAACTTTACGATTTAGATGGCACATTGCTTATAACTTCAAAAGCGACTTTAAAGCAAAACAAAGAAGAAGAATGTATCGAAGCCGAAATATTAAACCAAATTTCTAATACCGCAGCCCATAGTTGGGTAGACTTCAATGAAATAAACGGAGAAACCGTTCAGTCATCCTATAGTTACATTTACGATTTAAAATTTAAGCCCATAGCCATACTTAAACTACCCTATTTAGAAAATGATGATTTCCTTTCAAAAGAGTTAAGTGAGTTTCTAGAGCGGTTGAGTTATGCCTATTTATTTGTGTTGTTAATGGCAATAGGTATTGCCTTTGTATTATCAAAATACATTACAAAATCATTAAAAACCATTAGCGATAAAATAAACGCGACCCGCTTAGAAAAACGTAACGAACGTATCGTTATTGACGATACTAGCGAAGAAATTTCAACCCTAGTCAGTTCGTACAATAGTATGATAGACGAGTTGGAAGAAAGTGCTGTGCAATTAGCAACTAGTGAACGTGAACAAGCGTGGCGAGAAATGGCAAAGCAAGTCGCTCATGAAATTAAAAACCCGTTAACGCCCATGCGGTTAACAGTTCAAAATTTTCAACGTAAGTTCGATCCAGAAGACGAAAAAATTCATTTAAAAGTCGACGAATATAGTAAAACGCTCATTCAACAAATAGACACCATGAGCTCTATAGCATCGGCATTTTCAAATTTTGCTAAAATGCCAGCTCAGAAAAATGAAACCTTAAACGTGGTGAAAATTGTAAAGCTTGCACTCGATATTTTTAATGAAGATTACATTGTTTTTAATGCCGATAGAGACGAGATAATAGGAAAATTAGACCGTACCCAGTTAATACGTGTCGTCACCAATTTGGTAAAAAACGGCATACAATCCATTCCTGAAGACAAAACACCGAAGGTCATTGTTAACGTTGCTGCTGTCGAAAATCATATAGAAATTACGGTCGCCGATAATGGATCAGGAGTCTCAGAAGAAAATATAAATAGAGTTTTCGAACCTAAATTCACTACTAAAACAAGCGGTATGGGCTTAGGTTTAGCTATGGTAAAAAACATCGTAGAAACCTATAAAGGCACAATAACATTTACAACAGAAAAAGATAAAGGAACGGTCTTTAAAGTAACGTTTCCAAAGGAGTAAATTTCAAAAATAGTTGGTGATTTAATATTAAAAATAATGAACCAAACCTTTTGATATAAGGAAGCTTAAAACATTTTAAACCATAAACAATGAAAAATATATTTGCTTTATTATTTCTAGTATCAACATTAGGATTTTCTCAAATTGTTGAGCCTGTAAATTGGAAAACAAGCGTAGAAAAAATATCTAGCTCAGCGTACATCTTAACCATACAAGCAGATATAATACCTGAATATCATTTGTATGCTTTAAACGTTAAAGAAGGCGGGCCGCTACCAACAGTTTTTATTTTTAATGAGAATGAAAACTACGAATTAGTAGGAGAAATGGAAGAGGACAAAGGGCATACTGTATTCGAACCTGTTTTTGAAATGATGGTTAAATATTTTGAAAATGTTGCTGTTTTCAAACAAAAAATCAGGTTAAAAAATAAAAACATAAATAAAATTACTGGAGAAATAGAATATATGACTTGTAATAATTCAAGTTGTATACAAGGCTATGATGACTTCGAATTCAGTATTTAATCATTATAATTTAACAGATTATGAGCTACAACAATATTATAACAGCGTTAACGAATAACATTACAACAATAACTATTAATCGCCCAAGCAAGTTAAATGCTTTAAATAAGGAAACGATTGAAGAATTACATGATGCTTTTAAAACTGCAGATGCCAATAAAGACTCAAAAGTAATTATTATAGTAGGTCATGGTGAAAAAGCTTTTGTAGCTGGAGCCGATATTAGCGAATTTGCCAATTTTAACCCCAAAGAAGGCAAAAAACTAGCAGCAAAAGGACAAGAATTATTATTCGATTTTGTTGAGAATCTTTCAACGCCAGTAATTGCTGCTGTAAATGGTTTTGCTTTAGGTGGCGGACTAGAATTAGCGATGGCTTGCCACTTTAGAGTCGCAAGTGACAATGCTAAAATGGGACTTCCAGAAGTATCGTTAGGTGTTATACCAGGCTATGGTGGCACACAACGTTTACCTCAACTTATTGGAAAAGGTCGCGCTATGGAATTAATTATGACAGCAGGGATGATTGATGCAAATCAAGCCTTAAATTACGGTTTAATAAACCATGTTACAACACAATCAGAATTACTTCCGCTTTGCGAAAAAATAGCCAGTAAAATAACCAGAAACTCGCCAGTAGCTATTGGTGCTGCGATAAAAGCTATTAATGCCAATTATAAAGCTGGCGTTGATGGTTTTGAGGTCGAAATAAAGCAATTTGGTAAAAGCTTCGGAACCGAAGATTTTAAAGAAGGCACTACAGCGTTTTTGCAAAAAAGAAAAGCAGATTTTCCTGGGGAGTAAGATTTTAAGGAGTATTCGTTTATAGATTTTTCGGATATGAAACCGTATTAATACTTCATACCCGCCATCAAACCAAGTTAGCTGATTTTTCTCATAAAATCAAGAGTACTATAGGTCTTTTCATAATTAAAACTCGATTAATCGAGTTTGTTAATAACCCTTTTTTCTTTAACATTTTTCAACACAAATTATAAGTAATTTTATAGGGCTTCAAAACAAGCATTCAACCCTTATTCTCATTACAATGAACCCAAAATCTGCCATAAAAGGTCGTGGTGCACAGCTTAATGTACCCAATCGCTTCTTCGAATTAAGTCATGAAATGCGTGACGATTTTTTAGAATTCTGTAATAAAGAAGGCGAAGAGAGCGATAAAAACAAAACGCAATATTTAAAGGTCTTTCCTAAAACCATAGTCAATAAAGTAAATAGTCCAGATGTTGGTATGCAGTATTCTATGAATGCTTACCAAGGTTGCGAACACGGCTGTGTTTACTGTTATGCGCGTAATAGTCACGAATATTGGGGATATAGCGCAGGCTTAGATTTCGAGCGTAAAATCTTGGTTAAAAAAGATGCGCCAAAACTATTAGAAACCTTGCTTAAAAAGAAAAGTTGGAAAGCGCAAACGATTGTTATGTCTGGTAATACAGATTGTTATCAGCCTGCCGAAAAAAAATTTGAAATCACGAAACAGTGTTTAGAACTGTTTTTAAAATACAAACATCCTGTAGGCATCATTACAAAAAATGCATTAATCCTTAGAGATTTAGATGTATTAAAAGCTTTGGCTAAAGATAATTTATTAGGCGTTAATATGTCTATTACATCGCTTTCGGAAGACACAAGACGTATTTTGGAACCACGAACAGCATCAATAAAGAAACGTTTAGAAACGGTAAAAATATTAAGTGCCCATGGTATTCCGGTCAATGTAATGTTGGCGCCTATAATTCCGTCGATAAATAGTCACGAAATTTTACCATTGGCTAAAGCAGCTTCCGAAAACGGAGCCATTTCTATTGGACATACTATAGTGAGGCTAAATGGTGCTATTGGCGAGTTGTTTACAGACTGGATTAGAAAAACGATGCCAGATAGAGCCGATAAAGTTCTACATCAAATAGAAGATTGCCATGGTGGTACTTTAAACGAAAATAGTTTTGGCACGAGAATGCGCGGCGAAGGTAAAATAGCAGAGCAAATAAACAGTTTAATTAAGTTAGCAAAACATAAATATTTTAAAGATAAAATTGCGCCTCCAAAATTGAACACCACATTACACGAATCTTTTAAAACGGGACAATTAAACTTATTCCAATAAAAACCTAACCATTCTCTCTAAATATGTTTCCCTTTCTCCCAACCATGTTTCCCTAAATACTGCTCTCCACTTTCAACGGCGCCGCCTTCTATTGAAGTTCCCATGCTGTCGTTCCAGCGGTTTAAATATCCAAATAAAGAAATAACACCAAGCATTTCTACAATTTCACCCTCATCCCAATATTGGTGTAAACGTTTTTTTATAGTTTCATCAACTGCATTTGGGACTTGTGATGCTGCCAAACTAAAATCGAGAGCCGCACGTTCTGCTTCATTAAAAGCAGGATGAGTTCTGTACTCCCAAACATTATCGAGTTGCTCTTGTTCTGCGCCATAGCGTTCGGCAGCACGAATAGCATGTGCTTGGCAATAACGACAACCAGTAGCATTACTCGACACCCAAGCAATCATACGTTTTAAAGCCGATGTTACTCGGCCATCATTAGCCATAACGGCTTTATTCAAATTAATAAACGCTTTACTAATGGCAGGACGACGCTGCATGGTTAAAACAGAATTAGGACAAAACCCCAAGGTTTCATTAAAAAACTCAGCAAGGTTTTTGGTATCCAAATCGTGGTCGGCAGATAAAGGTGTTACTAAAGGCATAATAAAATTTTTAATAGTATTTTTGAAGTCACAAGTAACAAAAATAATTTAGAATCATGGCAATTAAAGTTACCACAAAATGGTTAGGAGAGATGCGATTTGAAAGTACAAATCCGTCAGGACATAATTTATTTATAGATGCAGGAGAAGAAAACGGAGGTAAAGGTGAAGGTTATCGACCAAAAGCATTAATGCTTTCCGGATTAGCAGGTTGCTCAGGTTTAGATGTAGCGTCTTTAATCAAAAAAATGAAATTAGAGGTTGATGATTTTAAAATTGAAACAGAAGCTAATCTAACAGAAGAGCATCCTAAATTTTACGATAAAGTAACCCTAAATTTTCATTTTTATGGCGATAATTTAAAAGAGAAAAAGCTTCAAAAAGCAGTCGATTTATCGATTGAAAAATATTGTGGCGTTATGGAAATGTTTCGTCAGTTTGCAGAATTATCAGTAGAAACTCATTTTCATAATTCATAAAAATGCGCTGGACGCTAAAACCAAAAGCAGAACAAGAAAAAATAGCCCTTTTAAAAGAAGCGCTACAGATTGACGATACTATTGCTACGTTGTTAATTCAACGCGGTATTGAAACATTTGATGCAGCCAAAACTTTTTTTAGACCTAGTCTAGACGATTTGCACGATCCGTTTTTAATGAAAGACATGGATAAGGCTGTAGCGCGTATAGAAAAAGCAATCGCCAACAATGAAAATATTCTGGTTTATGGTGATTATGATGTTGATGGCACCACTTCAGTGGCCTTAATGTCTACCTATTTAAAATCTAAATATCCGTTAGTTCACACGTATATTCCTAATAGATATGATGAAGGTTACGGCGTCTCTTATAAAGGTATAAACTTCGCTCAAGAAAATGATTTCTCACTTATAATAGCTCTAGATTGTGGAGTAAAAGCCGTTGAAAAAGTGGCTCATGCAAAAACATTAGGGATCGATTTTATTATTTGTGATCACCACAGACCAGGAGATGAATTACCAGATGCTTCAGCTGTTTTAGACCCTAAACGAGAAGATTGCGAATATCCGTATAAAGAATTGTGTGGTTGCGGCGTAGGCTTTAAATTAGTACAAGCTTTAGCGTCAAAAGAAGGACAAACGGTTTATGATTTAACCCAATATTTAGATCTAGTAGCAACCGCAATTGGTGCTGATATTGTGCCTATAGATGGAGAAAACAGGGTGCTTGCTTATTTTGGATTGAAGGTTATTAATTCGACCCCTAGAGCAGGTATTAAGGCTATTTTAGATCAAGTTGAAAAAACAGTGCTTACCATTACCGATGTTGTTTTTATTGTCGCTCCAAGAATTAATGCAGCGGGTAGAATGAAACATGGAAATTATGCCGTAACTTTATTAGCAGAAGAGGAAGAAGACAATGCGCGCCAATATGCGGCTGAGATTGACCAATATAATTTAGATAGACGTGAAACAGATAAACTTATTACAGAAGCGGCTCTTAAGCAAATTGAAGAACAAAAAGAACAGGAACGGTTTACTACTGTTGTTTATGACGAAAATTGGCATAAAGGTGTTATTGGTATTGTGGCTTCTAGATTAACAGAAACCTATTACAGACCAACTTTAGTCTTTACTAAAAGTGGTGAAAAATTAGCAGCCTCAGCACGATCTGTTCGTGGGTTTGATGTCTACAATGCTATTGAAGCGTGTAGCGAACATATAGAACAGTTTGGAGGTCATAAATACGCAGCAGGGTTAACGATAAAAGAAGAAAACTACCAAGCATTTAAACAAGCATTTGAAGCGGTAGTTGAAAAAACGATTGACCGAGATTTATTGACACCAGAAATTAAAATTGATTATAACATCAATCTCAATGAAATCTCTCCGAAATTTTACAGAATTTTAAAACAGTTTGCGCCTTATGGACCAAATAATATGACACCCGTTTTTATATCAGAAAACCTAATAGATACTGGTTATGGAAAATGCGTTGGTGCCGATAAAACACATTTAAGAATGACGGTAAAACAACCGCAATCTTCAAATAATTTTGTAGGTATCGGGTTTAGTATGGGCGATAAAATTGATGTTATTTCTAACGGAAAACCATTTAGTGCCGTGTACTCTATTGACGAAAACGAATGGAAAGGAAATGTGTCGCTTCAATTTAAGTTCCGAGATATAAAGTAATTTTAAAATGTTTCTGCTTTCGCAGGAAATTGATATGGAAAAAACAGACCCCTACGCAGCATTACGAATCAAAGAATTCAATGTTTTTTTATTGGTGCGTTTTCTTTTAGTGTTTGGATGGTCTATGCAATTTATTGTTATAGAATGGCAAGTTTACAGCTTAACAAAAGACCCGCTTTATTTAGGATTAATTGGTTTAATGGAAATTATTCCTGCGCTAAGTATGGCGCTTTTTGCAGGTCATATTGTAGACCAGAAAGAAAAACGAAATTTATTAGCATGGTGTATTGCTGCTTTTTCGTTAATTAGTTTTGGGCTCTTTTGGTTAACCTCGACAGAGATTGCAACGACTTGGTCTTCCCAAAGTATTCTTTATGCTATTTATACATTGGTTTTTTTTGGAGGGTTTCTACGATCGTTTTTTGGGCCAACAATTTTTTCGTTAGTCGCATTAATTGTTCCAAAAAAGGTTTATCCCAATGCGGCCACATGGAATAGCTCTACATGGCAGATGGCACGTGTTTTAGGTGTCGCTTTCGCGGGATTTTCAATTGGTTGGATTGGCGTGCATTGGTCGTTATGTATCATTTTTGGATTCGTTTTATTATCACTACTTATTTTATTTCAAATAAAAAGGAAACCTATTTTAAACCCAAATATTGGTGAGCCTGTTATGCAAAGTTTAAAAGAAGGCGTAAATTTTGTATTCAAAACCAAAGCCATCTTAGGCGCTTTAACTTTAGACATGATTTCTGTATTATTTGGTGGTGCTGTGGCCTTATTAGCTGTTTTTGCTGAAGACATTTTAAAAGTTGGCCCAAAAGGTTTTGGAATTCTAGTTGCAGCGCCCTCAGTTGGTGCTTTTTTAACCATGTTGGTTACTGCTTATATACCTATTAGTAAAAATGCTGGAATGAAATTGCTAGCTGCTATATTTGGTTTTGGGGTTTGTATTGTTGTTTTTGGATTGTCATCTATTTTTTGGATATCTGTTGTCGCACTATTTTTTAGTGGTGTTACTGATGGTGTATCTATGGTGATTAGACAAACCATTTTACAACTTAAAACTCCTGATGAAATGCGAGGGCGTGTATCATCTGTAAACTCTATGTTTGTAGGCTCTTCAAATGAACTGGGTGCTTTTGAAAGTGGTTTAACCGCGAAACTTATGGGTACTGCTACCGCTGTTGTTTTTGGAGGCACCATGACCTTAATCACCGTGATAGCTACAGGTATTGTTTCGCCTTCTTTTAGAAAATTAGATTTAACCAAAGATATAGAAGCCCACGAAAGCGAAGATTAGAAGGCTTAGGTCAATTTATCTTAATATTTACGTTAAATTACAATACGCAAACCCATAGAGATGAATTTTTTAAAAAAGACTTGGAGCAAACTTATTGTTTTATTTAGACAAGGCTTAACCCCAAAACAATTAGCTTTAAGTTTAGTTATATCCATGTTGGTGTCTATTTTTCCAATGTATGGGATTAGTACTATTATTTTAACATTTATTGCAATACCTTTAAAATTGAACTTACCAATAATGATTGGTGTTAGTTATATTGCTGAACCTATAAAAATCGTATTGCTCATCCCTTTTATAAATATTGGAGCATGGTTTTTTGGAACAGAACATACCCTTTTAACCTTTGAAGCTATTAAATCAAGCTACAATGAAAGCTTTAGTGCCACTCTAAAAGCGTTATCTTATGAATTGTTATGCGGATTTATAGGTTGGACTGTGGCTGCAATTCCTTTGGGTATTTTAAGTTATTTCATTCTGAAAGGGGTTTTAACATATTTCGGTAAATTAAAAGTTAAAAAAGAAATCACTTAACCAAGGTGTTTCAGAGGATTAAATACTTTCTTATTACTTCATTTTTATCGAGACTCTATCACCACTAAACAAAGTTTAGCGTCGTATGTAAACATTTGCTACATTTAATTTTAGATCGCTACACATTGATTTTCAAACCGTTTAATAAAAAATAATTAAATTTAGGGTATGGAAAGATTAAAAAAAGAAGATATTAGTCAGGAAGTTTTTGAGTTGTATGATGATTATGCTCACAATAAAATTGAAAGAAGACAATTTCTCAAAAAATTATCATTGTACGCCGTGGGCGGTATTACAGTGTCATCACTACTCAGTTTTATAATGCCCAATTATGTAGATTCTATAATAGTAAACCAAGATGACAAAAGGATCAGATCTGAGTTTATCACCTACAAATCCCCAAAAGGAGGTGGAGAGATTCGCGGCCTTCTATCTAAACCAAAAAAGGCAAAGAAAAAATTACCCGGAATAATTATTGTCCATGAAAACAGAGGTCTTAACCCTTATATTGAAGACGTAGGAAGAAGAGCGGCATTAGAAGGGTTTATTACATTAGCACCTGACGCTTTAACTCCGCTTGGAGGATACCCTGGTAACGACGACGAGGGTAGAACACTACAAAAAAAGTTGAACAAAAATGATATGCTCGAAGATTTTATCGCTGCCTATCAATATCTTCAGAAACATGAAGACTGTACCGGAAAAATAGGTGTTGTAGGTTTTTGTTTTGGAGGCTGGATATCTAATATGATGGCAGTAAAAGTACCTACGCTATCTGCAGCTGTACCCTATTATGGAAGTCAGCCTTCCAAAGAAGACATCGCTAAGATAAACGCACCGCTTATGATTCATAATGGCGCTTTGGACAAAAGAGTAAATGCAGGTTGGCCTGCTTATGAAAAGGGTCTCAAAGAACATAACAAGAAATATCAAGCCTATATTTACCCTGAAGTAAATCACGGATTTCATAATAACACAACACCTAGATACGACGAAGCAGCAGCGCATTTATCGTGGAGTCGTACTATCGATTTTTTTAGGGATAAACTCAAGTAACCAACTTAATCCTAACTATAAAGTAACACATTAATTAAAACGAGCACCAGGGATTGAAAACTAAAAAATATACTTTTACATAAATATATTAAGGCGCAGGATTAGGAAAAGCATTATGTACTTCGTTAATCTCCTCAATAACAGCATCGCTTAAAGTCACATTTATACTCTCTATATTTTCTTTAAGCTGAGCCAAATTGGTTGCCCCAATAATATTACTAGTTACAAAAGGTTGTTGATTTACAAATGCCAAAGACATTTGGGCAAGTGTTAAACCATGTGCTTCTGCTATTTTAAAATAACCTTTGGTTGCTTCTAATGCTTGTGGACTGTTATAACGTCCTGCAAATCTTGGAAACAAATCGAATCTTGAATTTTTCGGAGTTTTTCCATTCATATATTTACCAGAAAGCGACCCTGAAGCTAATGGAGAATAAGCCAATAAACCAATATTTTCGCGAATAGACAATTCGGCCATATCACCTTCAAAAGTTCTGTTTAATAACGAATATGGGTTTTGAATAGTGCTTATTCTTGATAAGTCATTAGTTTTTGATTCATTTAAATAGCGCATAGTTCCCCATGCTTTTTCATTAGATATTCCTATTTTTCTAATTTTACCGGTTTTTATAATCGTGTCTAATGTTTGAAGGACTTCATTAAAATTATCTTCCCAAGCGTCATTAGGATTATGGTTATAATCTCTTGGTCCAAAAAAATTGGTTTGACGCTCTGGCCAATGCAATTGATATAAATCTATATAATCGGTTTGTAAACGAGTCAAACTATTGTCTACCGCTTCTTTTAAAGCACTTGGACTAAATCCTGTTTTACGTACATGAGCTGTATAATCGCCAGGACCTGCAATTTTTGATGCTAACACCACCTGATCTCTATTCCCTGTTTTTTTGAACCAATTCCCTATAATACGTTCTGTTTTGGCATAAGTTTCGGCATCGGCAGGCACAGGATATAATTCGGCAGTATCAAAGAAATTAACACCTTGATCTAAAGCGTAATCCATTTGAACAAAACCTTCGTCTTGGGTGTTTTGTTTCCCCCAAGTCATAGTACCTAAACAGATTTTACTAACTTTTATATTGGTATTTGGTAATGTTGTGTATTTCATTTGATACTATTTTTATAGTGGATTCCTGTTTTCTCAGGAATAATAAATCTAATAAGTTTTTTATATATTCACAATAAACGGTTTGACTACGCTCACCGCAGGATAAATATTTGATTTCCTACATTGAAAGCGTATTAAAACGCTCAAAAGATTATTCCATCTCTTCGTAATTATAATCTGGGTATAAGAATTCGTTATACGGAAAACGCGTCACGTGAATGTTTCGAACCTCGTCGTAAACACGTTTTTTAAAGTCTTCTAAATTTTGCTTATTTATAGCCGAAATGAATAAAGCATTATTACCCACTTTACTCATCCAAGTGCTTTTCCATTCGTCTAAACTGTAGTGTGCTTCGGTTCTTTCAGCAATTAAATCGGTATCATCAAAAGGTTCGGCTTCATAAGCATCAATTTTATTGAATACCATAATAATGGGCTTGTCGTTACTTTTTATTTCACCTAAAGTTTTATTTACAGCCTCGATGTGTTCTTCGAAATTGGGATGTGAAATATCAACAACGTGAAGCAATAAATCGGCTTCACGAACCTCATCTAATGTGCTTTTAAAACTATCTACCAATTGGGTTGGTAGCTTACGAATAAACCCAACCGTATCGCTTAATAGAAACGGTAAATTTTGAATAACTACTTTTCTAACAGTAGTGTCTAGCGTCGCAAACAACTTGTTTTCTGCAAAAACTTTACTCTTACTAACCACATTCATTAGTGTCGATTTACCAACGTTTGTGTACCCTACAAGTGCCACACGAACCATTTTACCTCGGTTACCACGCTGCACAGACATTTGCTTATCTATAATTTTTATACGCGATTTTAGCAAGGCTATTTTATCGCGCACGATACGTCTGTCGGTTTCTATTTCCGTTTCACCTGGCCCACGCATTCCAATACCCCCTTTTTGACGTTCAAGATGTGTCCACATACCTCTTAATCGTGGTAATAAATATTCACATTGTGCTAATTCTACCTGGGTTCTAGCATAACTAGTTTGCGCGCGTTGAGCGAAAATATCGAGAATTAAATTAGTCCTATCTAATACTTTACATTCTAAAATTTTACTAATATTACGCTCTTGTGCAGACGATAATTCATCATCAAAAATAGCGGTACCAATATCGTTTGCTTCAATAAACTGGCGAACATCTTCCATTTTACCTGTCCCAATAAACGTTTTGGGGTTTGGCATATCCATTTTCTGTGTAAAACGCTTTACGGCGTGACCACCAGCTGTGAATGTTAAAAACTCTAACTCGTCTAAATATTCTGTTGATTTCTCTTCGTTTTGATCTCTGGTTATAACGCCAATTAAAACGGCTCTTTCTAAATTAAGATCTTTTTCTTCTATCATATAAATAAATATACTGCAAAGTTACGTAATTGGCATCATTTTAATTTTAATATTTTTAAGCCTATTTTTGACTTATGATAGATATTAATTATGATGACATTCCCGTACGTAACGACATGCAAACCGTTGCTTTTTATAACATAGAAAACCTATTTGATGTTTATGATGATAAGCATACGCACGACGGCGATTTTTTACCAGATGCACCAAGAAAATGGACACCAAAACGATACGAAAAAAAACTCCGAAAAATAGGTTATGCTATTTCTAATATTGGACGAAAAGAAACAGGGAAACATCCTACTCTTGTAGGCTTAGCCGAAGTAGAAAACTCTAAAGTTATTGAAGATTTAATCGACTCTAAACATTTAGAAGACTGCAACTATGGTTATGTGCACTACGATTCTTTAGACGAACGCGGTATTGATGTGGCGCTTTTGTATGATAAAAATGCGTTTGAAGTTACGACTTCGGAACCTTTTACTGTTATACTAACTGACGATGACGGATCGCCAGACTATACGCGTGATATTTTATTAGTTTCTGGTGTAATGGATGGTGAAAAAGTACATGTTCTTGTAAATCATTGGTCGTCTAGACGCGAAGGTGAAAAAGAAACGGAGCCAAAACGTATAGCATCCTCTGATAAAGTTAGAGAAATTATTTCTAATTTAAGATCTGAAAATGAAGATGCTAAAATCATTGTTATTGGCGATTTTAATGACGACCCGCATAGTAACAGTATAAAACGTTTGGTCGAAGGTTCTAATTTGTTTAATCCGATGGAAACATTACGTTCATTTAATCGAGGAACAACCAACTATAACAAACAATGGAATCTATTTGATCAGATTTTAATTTCTACAAACTACTTCAGAACGTCTGATAGTTTATACGAATACAGTTCGGCTAATATTTTTGATGAAGACTTTTTAAAAGTGCATGAAGGCCGATACAAAGGTACACCTTATAGAACTTACGTTGGAAAAAAACACAAAGGCGGTTATAGCGATCATTTTCCGGTGTATGCGATTTTTAAGAAGTAATACCAATTATCACTCAAAAAAATGAATGAAATTCACTCGAATTGACAAATTTCTTTCAAATGTACAACGGGTTCGGTATAATGCATATTTGATATCCAGCAAGGTCTCTTTTTGACCTTGTAGGTATTAACCTAAATAAAATAAGAACGACAAGGTTTTCAACACCCTACAGGATTTTAATAACGAAATAGAGATTTGTTAATAAAACTCAGGTTGGCAGGATTATCCAGCCATAGACACCACATAGGTTAGCCCCAAAATAACTAATGGCAATAACCAAAGCAGCCAAATATTATAGCTTAATTTTTTATTTTTAAGCATTTTGGCATTGAGCACTTTTCGTTTTCGACCTCCGTATTGCATCCAGTTTTTAAAATATATAAACATAATGACCAACACAAATATAGTCCACGCCTTTGTTGCAGACATGGTATCGACATGCATTTGTCTAAAAAACCCAGCAAAGAAAACACCTAAAAGCAATAGTATACTCCCTTGTAAAAACGTTAAATAAAACGTCGCTATGTTATTAGCTGTTTTATTTTTTTTGTCTTTATAATGATTAAAAAAATGAAAATATAGATTGTCGAATGTGCTCATTTGGCGAATTTATAACTATTTAGCAAACTTAGACCTGTCAGGTTTTAAAAACCTGACAGGTCTTCGCAAAAAAATCTATTCCACGTAATCAATACTCACCTCATCCAACTCATATATACCATCAAAAGTATCTTGTCCGCTTCCTGTAAATTTAAAAGCAATATGCATGACGCCACTAGCACAAGATAAATCGACCCTACCAGAGTTAAACCATGGCACAAAAGAATCGGTATCTTTCACCACATAAGCCGCAGATAATACACCCCAGGTTGCAGTGGTTACGTTAGCTTCAGTCCCGTCCCAATCTAAAGAATACAAAACCTCCATAAAACTACTATCTGCCAAACTATTTGAGGTTTTAAAACGTAGCGTTTCTCCATCTTGGGCATCTAAATCTATGGCCGGTGTTATTAACCAACCGATATTACTATCATCGCCAGAACTAGACGATTGAAACCTTGCAGAACGCCCTAATGATGCATTAGATGATGTGGATGAATACCCTTCCCAGCCCTCGGTACCTGTCTCCATATAATTAGTCCATCCATTCCCTTCAATAGGTTTATTATTTTTTTGAGATTCAAAATCTTCATAAAACAAGTTTCCCGTTCCTATAGATGATGCCAATCCACAAGTTAATTCCATAGGATCACAACGTGAATCACTATCAAAATTAATATCTGTTGAACTGTTCACAACAAGCACATTAAAATCGTCTCTAAAATCTCGACTGAATACACCTGTAATGGTGCCTTGTCCTTGCGGAACAATTAATCCTTTAAAATCGGAAAACGTACTGGTTTGTAAAATTATAGACACGCCAGATTCGCAGCTTTCAAAGGTTCGTAAACCATCAAACTCATCGATAGCTTCGCTCGCAAAAGTAGCTCCCAATTCAAATCTATTAAGTTGCATGCTAGTTAATTGAATTAAGGTATTTTCATCACCTTCAGACAAGTCTTCAATACTTACTATTTTAGGAACTATAGTTGCAACATCTCCTGTTTTTAAGATAACATTACGATACGCTGCAGGTTGAATTTGCTTTACTTGGGGAGCATCGCCTGTACCAATAGTTATAACGCCATTAGACTCTCCAATACTAAGTCCCGATAATTTTATGTATACTTTTCTACCAAACTCATAAGTATCGGATAAACTAGAGACATTAACATCTATTTTAAGTCCGAGTCTTGGGTCGGCATCAGAACTACTAGCATCTATTTTATTTTGAATAATAAGTTCTTCAAAGAAATTACCTGCAGCATCGCTAGAAACTACGTAGCCTTCAATATAAAGATCTTCGTCATCATCAATCTGAGCAATTGCATCACCGTTGTTTACTGCTTGCTCGTACCTATTATGAATAGCTCTAAACGTGGTAAGTTTCTCGACTGGAATAGATATATTTTCATCCTCGCTTGGATTTGGTATCGCGTAATCGTCATCATTTACGCAAGCCATCAAAATAACCAAGCTTAAAAGGGTTAAAAGTTTATTTATATAATTCATAACCTAAAATTTTTCTTTTAAAATCTCACATTCAAATTAAGGAAATAGGTTGCCCCACGACCGTACCAATATTTAGACCCAAACACAGGTCTATCGAGTCTTTTATCATCTCGTAATTGTCTGTAATTCGCATTTCTTCCTTGTTCGAAACCGCCTGTTTTATAAACTTCATCTAACAAATTATTAACGCTAGCAAAAAGCCCTATATATTTACCATCAATTAACCACGACTTACCGCCTGTTAGATTCACAGTCATATACTCATTAAATGATTCTTGCTTTAATAAATCTCTTGCAATGGTTTCATCGTAATCTAAAAAAGGAAAGCCATCAACATCGGTATAAAAATTATCGGTTCGCGTTAACGGACTAATATCAATATATATGTGATCAAAAAAATTAGCAGTAGCTCCAAACCACCAATAGTCTGAGTCGCGATATTCGAAACCTACCGAATACGCTTGATGCGGGCCAACAGCCAGCTTATAATCTTTTAAATAGGATTTACCTAAATACACATTCTCAAATCGATCTGAAGACAGATATAAATCGGGGTTATTGGCATAGGTATATTGCCCGTGCGCCACAGCTCCTTTTAATTTAATAGTGGTCGTAACTTGGGCTTCAATTCCCAATTCTGCGCCTAAATGATTTTTATTAATGCCTTGCAAAATTTCTTGAATAAACTCGGTATCGTCATTTCCAGATTGTTGTGTGCCCGATTCTGCTATAATGTTTCCAATACCATCAGCGAAGAAAAACGAAATTTCGTTTGCATCTTCTAACTTGGTATAAAAGCCTGTTAATTTTGCTTTTACAATATTAGAACGGTAAATATAGCTCGCATCTAGAGAGGTTATTTTCTCTTCTGTTATATTGGGTACGATATTATGATTAGATCTAGAATTTGAGAAGCTATTTCGTATAGACGGCGCTTTAGTCATGTAACCCGCATTGACATCGATAACATGCTTACCCGTTATTTTATAAGTAGTTCCAGCCTTTATACCAATACCTGTAAAAGATAAGACATCACCTTTTCCAAAAGAATTATTTACAAACGATTCGTTTTGAAACAGTCCTTCTCTTTGGTATTTTGTATTTATAATATTGGCCGAGGCATAAAAATCGACTTGATCATATTTAAACTGGGCTTGTGCATAGCCTGAAAAAACATCGGCAAACATATTATAATTGTAACTGTATGTATCTCCTACTTTTGCAATGGTATTTGGATTTTGTAAATCGAACTGAACACCATCAAAACTATCCACATTTAAAAAACCAGTGCCTCCAAGCAAATCTAAAACCTCAGCATAATTTTCAGATTTTAATGTTTTATAATTTATAGCAGTATTGAATAAGACATGTTCGTTTATTTCATTTTTATAAACCGTATTTATAGAAAGTTGTTTATCATCTACTCGATCTTCGTAAAGCATATATGTTGCATTTTTACCCAATAATGTATTAATTAAATTGGCATTGTATACCTGTTGCCAATCTAGTTGCCCATGGTTTAAAAACTCTTGTTGAGCTTGGTATGCGAATCCTAAATCGTCTGGAAAATTACGTTCAAAATAACTCGGTAGTTTTTGGTAGTAACTCGGACTGGGGTTTGTACCTCCACTTTCAAAGGATTCTTGACCGTTTGTAGTTACTAAGTTAGCACCACCATATGCCAAACGGCTATTTCCAAATTTCCCAAATTGATATCCAATGTTTGTATTTAAGGATGATTTATCATTAAAATTCCAATAATGGTTCAGCATCAAAATAGGTTCAACAACTTCTTTAATACGCGAATTTCGTTTTTCACCATCTTGATAGCCCCAATATTCGTTATATTTTATGCCTTTTAAATCGTATACTTCTTGTGTGTTGGCAGATGATTTACCGCGTCTATTAGGCGCATAAATCCCTGTAAAACTTAAACTGTGATTATCATTAAACTTTTTTTCCGCGGAAGCGAATAACGAATTAGAATCGTATAACGTCGCATCTTGATACCCTTCGTTTCCCCAACGCCGACCTAACGACAAGGTATATGCCCAGCCGTTATTTAAAAGCCCAGAAGCATAAGTTGCCATAAGTCTATTTGAATAACTTCTATTTGACGATGAGTATGTAATACGACTACCAGAACGCATCTCACTAGCTCTAGTATTAATATTTGTTGTACCTAATATGCCTCCAAAATTATAATTTGAGGGTGTTAAACCCGTGGTTAATTCTTGATTACGCAACACATCATTCATACCTCCCCAATTACTCCATTGAGGCCTGCCATTATAGAGTTTATTCATTTCGATACCATTTATTAAAACGGAACTATTATCGGAATCTAAACCGCGTACTCTAAAAAATGAAGAACTAAACTCGAATGCCGCAGTACGTTGAAAAACATCTAATGAAGATGATAATAAGCCCGAGATATTACCGTAACCGCTTTCATCGCCATCTAATTCATCATCAGAGAGCGTGATGGTAAATAGGTCTTCAGAAGGCGTAGAATCCGTATCTAAAGTCATATCAGATATATCTACAGTTTCACCTTCATTT
This sequence comes from Algibacter sp., assembly GCA_039985655.1. GTDB lineage: Bacteria > Bacteroidota > Bacteroidia > Flavobacteriales > Flavobacteriaceae > Postechiella. The sequence continues at coordinate 140,538 of JBDWSF010000016.1, forward strand.
ACAATAATTGGAAATCGTCTTGTTATGTATCCTGATTTAGAAATTCTTAGTATTTGCTCTCCTAACGGGATATTATTAGAAAACGAAAATTGTCCTAAAGCATTTGTTTTTAATGATAAAGTCGATTTTTCGATTGAAACAATAACATCGGCTATAGGCTCGTACGTAACAGCATCATTAACACTTCCTTTTACTAAAGTTTGCGCATGTGTAAAAATCGCAAAACAGCCGAAGCATAAAATTAAGAGGGATTTTTTCATACTTTTATTTAGACACAAAAATATTAAGCAAGTAACTTATTGAAACCTAAATATATACACTTTTTAAATTTATCCCAAATTTTCGGCTCAAGTTTTGTATTATAGTAGTATAATTTAAAAACGTATGTGAATTACTATGAATAATTTAAAACTTGGTTTACTCGCCTTATTTCTAAGTCTATGTATTAATACATATGCTCAAGACAAAACCTTTACCATACATACTGTTGCCTTTTACAATTTAGAAAACTTATTCGATCCTATAAACGATCCTAATAAATTTGATGAATACAGTCCTATTATGGAACTTAAAACTGATAAAGATGTTGTTTACAAAAAGAAGGTGCACAATATGGCTCGGGTTATTGCCGAAATAGGAAAAGATGTTAGTCATAATTCGCCCGCTATTATTGGCGTTTCTGAAGTTGAAAATAAAACGGTTTTAGAAGATTTAGTAAATGATTCGTTATTGGTTGATAAAAACTATGATATCGTGCATTTCGATTCACCAGATGTCCGGGGTATTGATGTCGCGTTACTGTATCAAAAAGACATATTCACACCAATATCTAACAGTAAACACGAACTTAAAATTTACGATAATGAAACGAGTAAACGTGTTTACACTAGAGATCAATTGTTGGTTAGTGGTCATTTAGAAGGCGAACTTATTCATGTTATTGTTAACCACTGGCCTTCTCGAAGAGGTGGCGAGGAACGAAGCAGACCAAAACGTGTTGCTGCAGCAAAATTGAGCAAAAAACTTGTTGATTCTCTACAAGTCATTAATCCTTATGCTAAAGTATTTATAATGGGCGATTTAAACGATAACCCAACAAATGCAAGTATTAAAAAGGCTTTAAATGCTAAAAAAGACAAAAGTGATGTTGAATTAAAAGGCATTTACAACCCCATGGAAGCCTTTTATAAAAATGGTGTTGGCACAAATGCGTATCGAGATAGTTGGAATTTATTTGACCAAATTATGATAACGAAACCGCTTCTTAATAAAGATTACAGCTCGTATCGGTTTTATAAAGCTGCCATTTTTAATAAAAACTATTTACTACATAAAGAGGGGAAGTATAAAGGGTACCCTTTTAGAAGCTTTTCTAACGGAAACTTCACAAATGGATTTAGCGACCATTTACCTGTTTATGTGTATTTAATAAAAGAAACACCTAAACCTTAAAACAGAAAGACCTGTCAGGTTTTAAAAACCTGACAGGTCTGATAAAAAGTATTTTTTGTTCTATTTAAGCTAACCAAACACTCCATGGAATTCTTGATAAAAACAATACTAACGCAATGCTGTAAAAAATAGCGATTGTTTTTAATTTACCATTTGAAGTCAACTTCTTTTTATGTTTAGAATATCCTATGGTTATTAATGCCACTGCAATAATATTTATTAATGGATGTTCTACAAGGTATAAACGCGCTAAAGTATTACCCATAACCCCACCTCCTAATTCGCTCCACAATTCAAACCGTGGTGAAACAAAATATAGGATCAAACCGATTAATAATTGAATATGTGATACTATTAAAGTGAAAAGAGATATTCTGAAATCTTTTGCACTGTATTCTTTATCTCCAAACGTTTTAATTAAAGCGTTTACTGTCGCTAAAATTAAGATTATTAAAACTAGATACGCCCAATAAGAGTGTAGCATTTTTATCATATCGCCCATAATAAGTTCTGTTTAATTTTAAGTTGCACAAATGTAGTAATTTATAGCATAAAAAAACCGCTTCGATTGAAGCGGTTTTTGAAATTGATATTTAATAATATATATATTTTATTCCCATCTATTTTCAGCAGCATCACCGCCCCAAATTAAGGTAGCTATATACGGATTATCGATAAATGGATTTCTATTCCCTTGTGCAGCATAAATAACATTATTACGTTGCTCTTCGAATGCTGATACTGGATCATCAATATTCCATTGTAAAAACATTTCTAAAGTTCCTACTTTACTAATGGTTTCACCATATCTTATATTTAAATATAAAACCATTCTTGCAACATCTCCTTTCCATTCGTCTCCTGGATACCATGAATTTCCATCTATTAACTGATTAGCACCACTTCCTGTTGTAAAAGGATAGTTGCTTCTTAAACTGTTAACATCATCAGCACATGATCTTAAATGATGTAAATCTGTAACAGCATCATCTGCACTTAATTTAGATTGCGGAAAAATATGCTCTGTATTAAATGTTTGTGATGAATATGCATTAGATCCAGAAGTGTATTCTTCCCAATATCTACTTTCACCCGTATACATTAAAGTAACATTATCCGAATTATTAATATCGGCATCGGCATTGTATAAATATAAATGACGTTGCGTATATGTTAAGATAGTCGTGTGACTTATTATTGTAAGGAATTCTGTTTCACTAAGTGTTAAATCTGAATCTTCAGAAAATATCACACCTTCATAATAGTCTGCCAATTCAGAAGGAATATTAAAATTGATTGCAGTTATGACAGTTAAAGTTACTGTAGCAGAATCACATGTACTATTAGGTTGATCATCATCACATATACTATAAACAAAACTATCTTCTCCTGTATAGTCTGTTGGAGGTGTATAGCTAATTGTGCCATCGGTGTTTAAAACAACAGTACCTTGAGTTGCCGTGTCATCTACAGAAGTTAATACGGCTTCGTCAATAAGAGAATCATTTTCTAATAAAGTCGTGATTGTTTTTGTTGCATTTTTCAAAGCAATGATATCATCATTTTCTGCTGAAGGACTTCCTTCATCTTCAACGGTTATAGTTACTGTTGCTGTAGAGCAATCTGCAGGCATATCTTTATCACAAATTGTATAAGTAAACGTATCATCTCCAATAAAATCGTCAAGAGGAGTATATGTATACGTATCGTTTCTATTATCAACTATAGTCCCACCATTTGTACTAGTTGCATCAAACGCGGTAAGCCTTGCATTATCTAATACAGTATCGTTTGATAATAAATTCTGAATAATAACACTGGCATCTTCAATACCAGTAAAATTATCGTTTACTGCTATTGAAATACCATTTTCTTCAATTGGGTCTGGATCTGGAGAATCATCACCGCCTCCTGAACTACAATTAAGATTTAATACAACCATTAAAAACAATAAAATAAACTTTTTCATAACACTAATTTTTAGGAAAAAAAACCACCTCGTAAGTAGAGGTGGTTTAAATATTTTATAACACTACTTATATCCTATTACTCATTAAGAACCCAAACACCGTCAGTTTTTATAAAACTTGTTTGATAATCATTTTCACCATTATCATAAATTACATAGGTTAAAATATATTTTTGACCTTCAGCTGCACTAGGATTTAAATAATCTAAAAAGATTGCTAAAGCATATTGTATTTGAGCATCTGTCCAATTATAATCAAAATCTCCATAATTACTTAGATTTCCAATTAATCCTGCATATTCTGCACCCGTTAATTGAGAAGCCATATATTCATAATCTGCATTTCTTACTAAAGTATATTTAATTGTATTATCTGGAACCCAAGTTGTCCCATCATGACCAAACTGAATTGTTTCTTCTGCTTCGTTTTCGTAAGCAGAAAAAGTTTCACCATCATAAACATATGCTGCTGTATAACTTTCTGTATCACCTCCACCTATATATAATTCATACATAGATAAAACAATATCTCCTGCACTTAAAGTATCATACTTATAAACATCTATTAACGCAATAGGAATTTTTATATTAGCTTCATCTTCGCTAGAAAAATTAGGAAACCCTTCTCCCATAGTTAAATATTGGTCTTCGGTAAAACCAGTAAATTTAGTCCATTCACCATTTTCATAAGCAAAACCATCGGTTAGAGTACTTGCAGAGCCAGAGTAATAATCGTATTTTAATGATACAAAGTCTCCTTCAGTTGGTGTTGGATATGTTGCATCTAAATAATCAAACACATCTCCACCACTACTAAAATTACCGTAAGTATTTCCTGTTATAGGTTCATACTCTGCATATTCTAACTCATAAACTACAGCACTGTAAGTGTCAATTGGGTTATACCTCTTAAATGTAACTAAAGCAGATGATGCTTTTCCCCAAACAGGATATAAATCGAATAATAATTCTGGTATTAACTCTTTAGCTTCATCTACAGAATTAAAATTACCATACGTTTTGTCTAAAGAATCATAATCATCATCTGTTAATGTATAAACGACATCTCCAACAATTGCAGTTTGTTGCGCATCTACTTCTGCATTAATATCTTCTAATGGGTCACAAGAAGTGAATACCATTGAAAAAACTGTTAATATTAAAAATATTCTTTTCATAATTTTTTTATTTTAAAATTCAACTTTTAAACCTAAACTGAACGTTCTACCAGTACCATAATATACTCCAGCATTTGTAGAGTTATGAACTGCTACGCCATCTATTAGTTCTGTAGCATCAAAAGCATCAGAAATATATTCAACATCAAAAATATTGTTCATTTTACCTGATAATGTTGCATCTAAATCACCTATTGAAAAGCCATGTCTAAACCCTAAATCAAACAAATGGTATGCTGGTAATTTCCATGTATCTAATCTATCTTCACTCCTTGTAATATCTAATTTAGCATATAAATTTCCAGCATAATTATAATCTAAAAAGATAGATGATGTTTCTAATGCTTTATAATTTAGACCTAACGCATAAGTAGTTTGTGCTGCATCGGAAACTTTTAACCCATCTGCATTTACAATTACTTCATCTAAAGAATTCCCAGATTGGTCAAAAATTTCAGCACTTACGTCGCTTGTCCATTTCCAATCTCCAAGAGAAACCATACCTGTTACTTTAATTTTCTCACTCATTTTGTATACAAAATCAAGTTCGACACCTTGATGCAAGGCGTCTAAACCAGCAAGATTTGCTTCTAAATACTCTCCTTGATTATCAGGATCGTTTACTCTAGAGGTAACAGATTTGTCTAACCAAGACGTTCTATAAACATTAACATTAGCATTAAAATTTCCGCTTCTATATCCGTAACCAATTTCGGCACTAAAAACTTTTTCGTTTAATGCATCTTCATTTAATTCAACAGATTCTTTATCTAGGAAAACATTTCCTGTTAAAAAAGGTGCTTTAGAAAAATACCCAATGTTTGCAAACACATTGTTTTTATCATCTAAATTGTAGTTTGCACCACCTTTAATTCCAAAACCAAGAAAGTTTGCATTATCTGAAACATTACCATTTGGATTTGATGAATCGTCTAAGAAACTTGATCTACCATATCTTGTATTAGAAATTGAACCAGACAAAAAAGTTGATAATTCATCTTTACTGTATTCTAATTGACTAAAAATACCAGACCTTAACACTCGGCCTTCGTAATCTCTATTATAATGATCACCAACCTGTAATGGTTCATTAGCGTTGTTATCATTACTATTAGGGTTTAAATAATATTGTCCCCCTAATAAATCTGTAATTTCATACCAGTGAGACCCTACATAATATCTTCCGTCTAGACCTACAGATAAAACTAATTCATCTGATAAATCTGTTTTTAAAGTAGATAAAATACCATACCATTTATGGTCGTTATTTGATGCTGCAAAAACATCTGTTGAACCCAAAGCTCCATTAGCTTTATTTTCTTCAACAATTCTATCAAAATCTATTGGTTGATCTATATCTCCTAATCTATAATCGTTATTAGTGAATTTACCTGAACCATCTGTTCTTCTTCCTCCGCCTGTACCATAAGAAGCATAAACGGCTGTTGTTATGAATGTATCATCTGAAATGTTCCAATCATGATTTAAAGATATTTGTGGTTTATGATAAAAATTAAAAGAAGTGTTTTCTATTTCTCCATTTCTATATCCCCAATCTGGATTAAATCTTTTACCTCCTTGTTCTGTTGCTCTATTCTGAGCAATAGTTCTCGTATTAAATCTTTGTCCGTGGGTTTGTTGAGCACCAATTACATTAAAAGACAATTTATGATTATCATTTATAATTTTAGAAATATTTAAAAAGTAATTTACGCCACTAAACTGAAGTCCATTTACATAACCATCTCCAGAGACTTTGGCTGCAGAAGCAGTAACTGCAAGTCCGTTTTCCAATAGTCCTGTTGATAAAGTCATACCATATTTTTGATAACCGTCATTTCCTGTTGACATTGATACGTTTCCACCTTTCTCAGCATCTGTAGATTTAGAGATAACATTTATTGTACCACCTATAGAAGGCACAGCAACTTTAGAAGCTCCTAAACCTCTTTGAACCTGCATTGCAGATGTTACATCTGATAAACCAGCCCAGTTAGACCAATATACAGCTCCATTTTCCATATCGTTAACAGGAACCCCGTTAATCATTACAGCAACATTTTCAGAACTAAAACCTCTTAAATTAATTCTAGAATCACCATAACCACCACCAGTTTTAGTAGCGTATACACCTGGAGTAGATTTTAAAATTTCAGGAAATTCTTGTGTCCCTAATTTAAGCTCAATATCAGCTGATTTAATTGTTGAAACAGCAACAGGTGTTTTTCTATCAATGGCAAAAGATGTTGCTGATATTACAATTTCATCTAAACCTACTTGGTTCGATTCGAGTTCAATATTGCCCACATTTGAATCCCCAGAAAAAGTAATCGTTTTTGAAGTGTATCCAACATAAGAAATAACAATTTCTCCTGATGAACTTTGAGTTTTTAGAGAAAAGTTACCATCAAAGTCTGTAATAACTCCATTAGTAGTACCCTTTTCAACAACATTAGCTCCTGGCAAAGGCATATCTATACCGGTTTCCAATACTGTACCCGAGACAGTACTTTGAGCCAAAATAACTGTAGAAAACAAACACACCACAGCTATGAATAAAAAATTTGTAATTTTTTTCATAATTAATTATTTGAAATTAGTCAATGCAAAAATACGGATAATAAAGGTTTAAACATTACCAAACTGTTAAAAAAATTAACAGTTATTAACATACAAAAAGGCTTCAGCATTAAACATACCGAAGCCCTTTTCTTTATTTAGTAATAATTATTTAATGTTTTAAGACATTTCCTTATAATAATTCAACAAATTATGAGTTGAAGAGTCATGTTCATTTACAGAACTGTTGTTAAATTCTTGTAAAATTTTTGATGCTAATTGCTTCCCGAGCTCTACCCCAAATTGGTCGTAACTAAAAATATTCCATATAATACCTTGTACAAATATCTTATGCTCGTACATCGCTATTAATTTTCCTAAACTTTCTGGTGAAAGCTTATTTATAAAAATTGTATTTGTAGGTTTATTTCCTTTAAACACTTTAAACGGAATAATATCTTCTCGTGTACCTTCTGCAACGACTTCAGCTTCAGTTTTTCCATTTAATAACGCTTCTGTTTGCGCCAAGAAATTAGACATTAGTTTATCTTGATGATCTTGGTTACCGTGTAACGACTTTGTAAATCCAATAAAATCTGCAGGAATTAATTTTGTTCCTTGGTGAATTAACTGAAAAAATGCATGTTGCGAGTTCGTTCCAGGCTCTCCCCAAATTAATGTTCCTGTTTCATAACTTATTGGAGCTCCATTCCTATCTATACTTTTACCATTACTTTCCATAATACCTTGTTGCAAATACGTTGCAAACTGGTTTAAGTATTGAGAATACGGTATTACCGCTTCGCTTTCTGCTTTAAAAAAGTTATTATACCAAACGCTGATTAAAGCTAAAACGACAGGGATATTATTTTCGAAATCTTCATTTTTAAAATGATCATCCATTTTGTTAGCACCTTTCAATAAGCTATCAAAATGAGTATATCCTACAGCTAAACTAACCGTTAAACCAACAGCGCTCCATAATGAAAAACGACCACCAACCCAATCCCACATCGGGAACACATTGTTTTCATCTATTCCAAAATTCTTTACGCTTTCAAGATTTGTAGATACAGCAACAAAATGCTTAGCAATTGCAGACTCATCAGCCGATTTTAAAAACCAAGCTTTAAGTGTATTCGCATTAGACAACGTCTCTTGCGTTGTAAACGTTTTAGACACGACAACAAAAAGTGTTGTTTCTGGATCTAGTTTTTTAATAACCTCATTAACATGATCGCCATCTACATTACTTACAAAATGGGTTGTTAAATGATTTTTATAATATTGAAGTGAATCTACAACCATAGCTGGCCCTAAATCTGACCCTCCAATACCAATATTTACAACATCAGTAAATGCTTTTCCTGTAAACCCTTTTCGTTCTCCATTTACAACTTCGTTAGTAAATGCTTCAATTTTTTGTTTAGCCTTATAAACTTCTGGCATTACATTTTCACCATCAACCTTAAATATTGCTGATTCTGGCGCACGTAAGGCTGTATGTAACACAGCACGTCCTTCGGTTTTGTTTATTATTTCTCCAGAAAATTGACTTTGTATAGCTTCCTTTAACTTTACGTCTTTAGCTAATTCTAATAAATAGCTTAGTGTTTCTTCAGTAATTCTATTTTTTGAAAAATCTACATAAAAATCATCCCATTTAATGATCATTTTATTTGCTCTATCTGCATCTTCAGCAAATAAATCTTTCATATGCACGTCTTTTACAGTTTCAAAATGAGCTTGTAATTTTTTCCAAGACGCTGTTGTCGTAGGGTTTATTGTTGGTAATGCCATAAAACTAATCATTCAGTGTAATTTGATTATTATCTATTGTTTCTTGTAAAATATCTTCTTTAAATTGAACTGCATCCAATTGTTCTTTTATTGGCTTAATAAAATCCAAATACTTAGATTTTAAACTATCAGAAATAGGCTCTGCTTCTGGCAATTTCTGTTTAAAAGGATCGACTTGTCTTCCGTTTTTCCAAAAACGATAACACACATGTGGCCCACCCGTATTTCCTGTCATTCCTACTTTACCAATAACATCACCCTGTTTTACAAATTGACCAACTTTAACAAGACGCTTGCTCATATGAAGGTATTGAGTTTCGTAAGTCGCATTATGCCTTATCTTTACATAATTACCATTGCCTCCTGTATAACTCGATTTTGTAACAGTACCATTAGCTGTTGCCATAATAGGCGTACCAATCGCCGCCGCAAAATCGGTCCCTTTATGCGGACGAACTTTATACCCGTAAACAGCAATCCGTCTTTTTAAATTATATCTAGACGAAATTCTTTTAAACTTAACTGGTGCCTTCAAAAAAGCACGACGTAAATTTTTAGCATCTTCAGCAAAATAATCAACAATACCTTTAGTAGAATCTGTTTCAAATTCAAAAGCATAAAACGGCTCTTTATTATGTTCAAAATAAGCAGCCTTCACTTCATGAACACCTGTATAAATAGTATCCTCTATATACTTATCTGTATAAAGCACTTTAAAACGATCTCCTTTTTGAAGTCTTCTAAAATCAATTGTCCACGCATAAATCTCATCTGCCATTTTATGAGCCAAACGCTGACTTAGTCCTTGTTCTTCTAAAGTTTCAGAAATATTGTTTGTTATAACTCCAGTAGCTGTTTTCTCAATATACTTAATAGGTTTTCGACTAGTATATGCTTGAATAGAATCCTGAAAATCTATAACAACATACTCTTCTAAATTAGGTTGGTAAATAAAACATCTCGCAGCTTCAGTTGTATCTTTAGCACATAACAAGGTATAAGGCTTGCCTACTTGAAGACTTCTTGTAATATCAAAAGTGCTTTTAGCCTTTTCAGCAATATTGAATATCGCAGGATATCCCACGCTATTTCGCTCTAATATCACACCAAAAGTATCTCCACTCCTTATGGTATCTCGCTTCACCAAAAAATCGTTTAACTTAAAACCAAATTCAAAATGTTCTTTCGGTTTAACAATTACGATCTCTTTTTCTGTTGATATGGGTTGTTTTTCGTCTTCTTTACAACCAATAAAACTTAATACTACGAATAGTGCTATTAAATATTTCGTCCCCAATCTTCTATTTCTTTATCTGTCCATAATTCTGGGAAAAAGATCCTTTTTTGATACTTAGGATGCATGTATTTAACCCATTCACTTCCTCCTGTTGCTTCGGCTGTTTTACCGTTTATATTTAAATAATGGTTTGCCGTATTATAATGTGCCATAACCCATTTAACGTTTACCGTGTAGTCGTAATGGCGCATCGCGCTTATTAATTCTTTATTTTCTTGTGCAGCTTTTGGTAACTCTTTAAACTTAGACCACAGGTTGTTTTTTCGATAAAACTTAGTAAATCTTAAAAATTCGTCTTTATAACGGTCTTCAAAATCAGATAACGTAAATGTTTTTTTACCTGTTTTATAATCTTTACCTGCTGCTTGCCAATACAAATATTCAAAGGCATTTTCATATGATGAATCTTGATCAAAAGTAGCTCTAAAACGCTTATCGATTAAATTAATAAGTTCGGTAGAAGCAAATTCAATTTTTCTGTATTGTGCGCTTTGAAAACCACTTGCTGGTGTTAACGTCGTTCTAAAATCATTATATTGATTAACATCCATCCCATCTTTCATAATACTAAAAGACGATGTTAATACATCAAAATAACGGCTAATGCGCATTATTTTTGTCGTAAACATTTCGGTGCTAACATCTGTACTATTGGCTACTTGATCAATCTCGGTAAGTACCATTTTAAAAAGTAACTCATTGACTTGATGGTACATAATAAAAACCATCTCGTCTGGAAAAACAGTGCGTGGTATTTGAAGATTTAATAAGGCGTCTGTTTTTATATAATCCCAGTAATTAATAGGTTTACTGTGTAATAACCCCTCTAAATGAACATCTAAATCCTGGTCTATTTTATCGTATTTGGCTTTTAGTTGTTTGGTTATGTTAGGGTCTAAACTCATTAATTATCTACTACAATTTTAAACGGATGTTTTAATCCTTTAAAAGCCTCTAGATCTGCTCTTAACGAGCCTACAGCTAAATCTGCTTTGATACGCAAAGGTACTTTATTTTTATCTTTCGACACCCATAGCGTCAAACTTTCTTCCTCCTTAAAAACACGACCTGCCATTACGTATGGTCTAAATTTTAAAGACTCAACATCTCCAAATTCTGTACTAATAATTTCTTCTCCTAAATACTGAAGTTTAAACCCATAATTTTCTTCATCAAAAAACATATCAATCCTTACCTCATCTCCTATTTTTAATGAATCGGTTTGCAAATTATTTCGTAAATAATAAAAAGTCGATACCATATCCTGAATATTAGGTTTGGTATCTATAACCGTTTTCTTTTTATGTTTTATATTATTTACATGCGCTTTGTTATTGTTTTGATCAAAATCAATAACAATATCCTTGGTATGCCCACCTTCATCTATGTTTCTAACAAATTTATATGGCATTATGGTTTGTTTGTCAAAGTAGCTTTCGTATCGATCTTTGACTTTAAAAAACCATTTTATCATACCCGTTGTCCAACCTTTACCAACAACATGGTACACTTCTTTACTGTTTAACGACTCCTCTTTAACCTGTAGCGTAGCATTACCAGCCTTAAGCCAATTACTATAACTCATTTTAAATTTAAACCACTCGCCTTCTTCAAATGCTGATTCTTGTTGAGAAAAAGACATTTGTGAAGTAACAACAAGTAATAATATAAGCAGTATATTTTTCATCTCGTATTAGGTATTGCAATGTAACTTTCTAGCGACACATTTATTGTTTTCGAATAAGAAATTACAATTACTATTCCAAAAATATAAATTTATTCTGACACCTACTTATTAATTAGAAGCTCTTAACGATAATTTGTTACATTTTTTAATTATTTGGGCGTTACCGCAAGGGTCGCGCTTTACACTGCAAGTCCTCGCTCATACCTCACTGTGGGCTTTCCGTTGCAATCGCTAACGCAATCAGTCCTCAATTTTGCAGTAATCCGTTTACAGTCAAATCTCATCTGTTAAAAAAAGTTTAATTGTTTATTTGTTGAATTCTTAATCAACAACTCAACCTCCATAATTCAACATAGAACAAAAAAAAAAAAAACATGGATTAGACTGGCTCCTCCCTTTATTTTCAAAGGGAAGACAATTTCGATTTTAATAGAAATTAGGAGGGTTAAATTTAATCAAACTAAAATCAAAAAGAGGCTCTCTAAAAAGTAAAATGAGAGTCATATTACTTTCTAGACAGCCTCTTAAATTATATTTCAAATAATAATTTCGTACTGCGTATTTAGCTTACAAGACCTGACAGGTTTTAAAAACCTGTCAGGTCTAAAAACACATATTTTATAACGTGCCTCTATTCGCTTGCTCACGTTCAATAGATTCAAAAAGCGCTTTAAAATTACCTGCACCAAAGCCACGCGCTCCCATGCGCTGAATAATTTCAAAAAATAAGGTTGGTCTATCTTCAACAGGTTTTGTGAAAATTTGCAATAAGTATCCTTCCTCATCGGCATCAATCATAATACCCAAACGTTTTAAAGCTTCAATATCTTCTCTAAGTTCGTGACTATATTCTTCTAATCGCCCCGGAACTGCTCGATAATATGCCTCTGGCGGAATAGATAAAAACTCAACACCACGTGCTCTTAAACTAGAAACAGCAGTAATAATATCATCTGTTGCAACTGCAATATGTTGTACACCCGAACCTTCATAAAAATCTAGATATTCCTCAATTTGCGATCGTTTTTTACCTTTCGCAGGTTCGTTTATTGGGAATTTAATACGTCCGTTACCGTTACTCATGACTTTACTCATCAAAGCTGAATATTCGGTATGGATTTGTTTATCGTCAAAGGATAAGAAATTTTCGAATCCCATAACATCTTCATACCATTTCACCCAAGTATTCATTTGTCCCCAACCTACATTACCAACCATATGGTCGATATATTTTAAACCTATTGGTTCTGGATTATAATCAGATTTCCATTCTCGAAAGCCTGGTAAAAAAGCACCGTTATAATTTTTGCGTTCTACAAATATATGCACGGTTTCTCCATAAGTATAAATCCCTGCGCGCACGACTTCGCCATGTTCGTCAGTTTCAACCACGGGCTCCATATACGGTTTTGCCCCGCGACTTATGGTTTCCTGATATGCTTTTCGCGCATCTTCAACCCAAAGAGCTATTACTTTTACACCATCGCCATGTTTTACAATATGGTCGTTAATTGGAGACGAACTATTTAACGGCGTAGTAAGTACTAATTTAATTTTATCTTGTTTTAGCACATAGCTTACAGAATCTTTTGCCCCTGTTTCTAGGCCTTTATAGGCATACGATTGAAATCCAAAAGCGGTTTTATAAAAGTGTGCCGATTGTTTGGCGTTACCCACATAGAATTCTACATAGTCGGTTCCTAAAAGCGGTAAGAAATCTTGTGCGCCTGCGAATATTTTTTCTAATCCGTAATTTACTGGTTTTATGTCTTTACTCATAATATTATAGAATAGAGAAGTTAGAATAGAGAAAAAAGACTTATTAAAGTTTGTTTTGAAACCCCATTGTCATTTTTTGAAACTCTTCTATTTTTTCTTCAAGTTTATTTAATTGTTCTTTAGTTATATAACTTCTATTACTTGCAATTATTAATTGTGTTTCGAGTTCAAAGATGAACCTAGAGCGATATCTATAAAATGAGAAAAAGACCTATCAGTTCTTGAAGAACCTTCAGCTATATTACTAGGTATAGAAATAGAACATCTACTAATTTGAGATATTAACCCAAATTTTTCATCTTTTGGAAAGCCTTCTATTATTTTAAAAACATCATCAACAATTTCAATTCCTAATTTCCAAATCTTTAAATTCTTGTAGTTATGTCTTTTCCTAACACCCATTCTCTAGTTTCTTTTATCTCTTTTCTTTGCCCTAATTTCTCTTTTTCCCTTTTCTTAATTTTATTACTCCAACCAAGATTTATAATAATTCTCGTCTGCTATTTTCATAGCGTCTTCGGTTACCATTAACGGTTTAAACGTATCGACCATAACGGCGAGTTCGTCGGTTTTTGTTTTACCTATACTACGCTCTGCTGCTCCTGGGTGCGGACCGTGAGGAATACCAGCCGGGTGCAAGGAAATATGACCTGCCTCGACATCGTTTCGACTCATAAAATCGCCGTCGACATAATATAAAACCTCATCGCTATCTATATTACTATGATTGTATGGCGCGGGTATAGATTGAGGATGGTAGTCGTATAACCTTGGTACGAAGCTGCAAATGACAAAGGCGTCAGCTTCAAAAGTTTGATGGACTGGCGGTGGTTGGTGAATACGCCCTGTTATGGGCTCGAAATCGTGTATTGAAAAGGCATATGGGTAATTATAACCGTCGTAACCAACAACATCGAACGGATGCGATGCGTACACCATCTCTATAATATCATCTTGCTTTTTTACTTTTATTAAAAATTCGCCCGCCTCGTTATACGTTTCTAATTCTTGGGGTCGGCGAATATCGCGTTCGCAAAATGGCGCATGTTCAAGCAATTGCCCAAACCAATTTCGATAGCGTTTTGGGGTATAAATAGGTCTTCGTGACTCGACAATAAACAGTCTGTTGTCTTCGGTATCGAAATCCATCTTATAAATAATTCCGCGAGGCACCAATAAATAATCACCATACTTAAAATCGAGATTACCCAACATAGTCCGTAGCTTACCGGTGCCTTTATGCACAAAAATAAGCTCGTCGGCATCAGTATTTTTATAAAAATAATCGCGTGTAGATTCTTTTGGAGCCGCTAAAATAATAGCGCAATCGCTATTTATTAAAACTGTTTTTCGGCTTTCTAAATAATCGTTTTCGGGTTTTACTAGAAACCCTTTTAAACGGTACGATTTAATATTGTTTTTTAAAGCTATTTTAGGCACAACGCTGTATTGTTTTTTTATAGCTTTTACTTGCGTTGGACGTTGCTCATGATAACTGTTTGTAGACATCCCATCGAAACCAATAGTACCAAACAATTGTTCGTAATACAAACTACCGTCTGGTTTTTTAAACTGAATATGGCGTTTATGCGGAATGCTTCCTAATTTATGGTAAAAAGGCATTTGCTTTGAATTTAAAAGGTTATTTCGACTTCGCTTGATAACCAAATATGGTTTAATATTTAGCTATTTCCACCAAGTGAATTTTAAAATGGTTGAATATAAAATTTGAATTATATTTTCTTTAGATGCAATAGGAAAGAATTTAATTTCCTTTTTTTTTACTTATTTGATATTACCTAAAGATACAACAAAGCGCGATTACTCAGGATTCCTCTTGATAAGAAAATGAAGAAATGATAATAAGTCTTGCCAAAAAAGAGTCATAACTCAACAAATATCGTGAAATTTTTAGAATAACTCAAAAAAACACTACTATTTTGATGCTTTTAGGTTCTAGAACCAAAACCCTAAATTAAAAAACCAAACACTGTTCTTAGCCTCTGGCGAATAACTGTACTTAACTTGAATTGGTCCTACAAAAGTTTCCATAGCGTAACCCAAACCGTAACCGCGGTAATCAGGTAACGAAAACCATTCTCCTGATTCGAAAATATCTTCATCAATATTTGCCCAATTTACCTCAAAAAGAATATGGTGTTTTTTTAAAACCTCATAATCAGCAATAGCAGATGCTTTTACATAACTATTCCCTGTTAAGGATAAAAAATCGTAACCAATAAAGGGAACAAAATTATTTATTAAATTATTTCCGTAACCCCCTAATGCAAAATCTAATGTTTTGGTAGAATTGTCGCCCATCTTAAAACCACCACTGGTTCCAATATTAAACGCTATTTTATCGGAAATACTAAACGCATAACCTAAATCGGCTTTGGCTATCGAAAAATCTTCAAAAGTATCGTTAAAATGTGATGCAAATAAATAAGTATGTACATCGCCATTAAAAGACATTCCACGTTTAGGGAAGTATTTATTATCGTAAGTATCTAACTTTAATTGCGCAAACACACTAAAATAATCTGTTTTTTCGAAAACAAAATCTTCAGTTAGATTATTATTAATCATTATGGTTTCAGATTTCACTTCGATACGTTTATGTTCTGCCCCTAAACTTAATGCAAAGTCTTTTTTAAACAGAGTTTGTAAGTAAAACTGATTGGTTTGATCTTTCAATTCGGCATTAATTTTATTTAAACCAACACCTATTATTTCATTATCATCCAATAATAATTCTGCACTTATATTTTTATTAAATGTATTGAATCTAGACTTTAAACCGACACTCCAATAAAAGCCTTTATCTATTAAATACTCAAAATTATACCTAACGTGATCACCTAAAATAAAGTCTAACGACGCGACATCATTATCAAAAAGCAAACGTTTTTTTGTGATATTAATCAATGCAGCACTTTTATATAGATCGTCAAAATGAATCCCTAATTTTAAAAAAGTGTTCGTTTTTGTTTCGCGTACTTCAGCTATTAAATTATAAGCGTCCTTGTTTTCAGTTTTACTTAACTGATATTGAAAGCCATCAAAATTATTGGTTGCAATCAAGTTATTTACACCTTTTGTAAAATCGTTATAACTTATTTTTTCATTAGATTTAATCTTCAGTTTACCTAAAACATAAGACCTGGTATAGTTATTTAATCCTTTTATTGAGGACGACTTAATAATAATACTATCTTGTGGCGTCAAACTAACTTTTGGTTTAGATTTATAAGATACCAACTTCCCCAAATCATTTACTTTAAGTAAGGTTGCCCGTTTCCCTTTATCTATAATCTCTACACCTTTATCAAAAGAAACTAACGAATACCCAACAATATCGGGTTTAATATAAATATCCGTTTTTTCGATTTTAGATTTCATGGCTTTAATAGATCTAAAATTATTTATTTGAATTAGCACGTCGGGAGCCGATGTTAATTCGTCACGTTTTAATAATCCATCTTGAACATCTACACCAATAATAACATCCATCCCTTTGGTCCGTAACTCGTCAATAGGATAATTGTTTATCACGCCACCATCTATTAAAATTTGATTATTAATGACAACTGGCTGGAATAATGTGGGCAGCGCACTACTTGCCATAAGAGATTGTGTAAAACTACCCTTATCTAGCAAAACAGCTTGACCTGTTTCGACATCTGTAGCCATGCAAAAAAACGGAATGGGTAATTTATCAAACGCATTAACATCACTGACATGCAACGTTAATCGAGACAGTAAACTATAAATATTTTGTCCTCTTGAAAGTGCCGATGGTAACTTAATTTTAAACTTATCGAACGGTAAGGTTATGGCATATTTTTCCGAATTATCACGCTCGTAAAACACTTGAGAAGCTCTTGGTAAATCGTCGGTTATAATTTTATCAAAATCTACTTGCCTAAAAATAGAATCTATTTGTTTTCCAGAATACCCCGATGCGTATAATCCACCTAAAATAGCCCCCATACTTGTACCTGCAATATAATCTACTTGTATCCCTAAACTATCAAGAACTTTAAGCGCACCAATATGCGCCAATCCTTTTGCGCCACCACCACTCAACACTAAACCAATTTTTGGTTGCGTTTCTTGCGTATTAGTTTGCGCTTTCACGGAAAATGAAGCGATTAAAAATAGGGTTAGTATGATCGTTTTATTATTCATTTTTGTTTTAAATCATAAATCAAAAACCTTTTAGGTGTGTCTTCATATCGTTGAGTAAAAATAATTGCATATTCTTTAATTTCTTTATCAAATTCAGTACTAAAATTATAGTAAGATCCTTTGTATTCATATATCCCTCTAACTCTAGCCATTACCCCACCTGCCGTTTTGGATTTTGTAAACTTCATTGAACAACTTTTCCCCTCAAAATTAGTATAAATGACACTATAGTCTTCAAAGAAAGTATCATATTTAACAGAAACATTTTTTCCTATTGGGTTTAAAAGTAATTCGCTTTTAGAAGTTCCGCTTTTCATTTTTCCTCCATATAAGTTTTCTAGTATTTGAGAATAAATTGTAGTTGAAAATAAAAAGATTAGAAAAAGTATTTTCTTCATAATTTTAATTTTTGGATTAATCCCAATCAAATAAAAATCACTTCTCATGATAATAATTATAAACCTTATTTGCTCGAGACACGCCAACCACGTCTTCTAATTCATCAACTTTCGCATTTGCTACCCGCTTAGCAGATTTAAAATGCCTCAACAATTCTACAACCGTTTTTTCTCCAATACCGGGAATGGTTTCAAGCTCTGTATTTAATGCTGTTTTACTTCGTTTATTTCTGTGATGTTCAATCCCAAAACGGTGCGCTTCGTTACGTAATTGCTGCGTAATTTTTAGCGTCTCGCTTTTTTTATCTAAATATAAGGGAATTGGATCATCTGGATAAAACAATTCTTCTAAACGTTTTGCAATACCTATAATTGCTATTTTCCCTCTTAAATCTAGAGCATCTAAACTTTTTAAAGCTGACGACAATTGTCCTTTTCCGCCATCAACAATTATAAGCTGTGGCAAAGGTTGTTCTTCGTCAAGCAAGCGTTTGTAACGTCTATAGACTACTTCTTCCATCGATGCAAAATCGTCGGGACCTTCAACCGTTTTTATATTAAAATGCCGATAATCTTTCTTACTCGGCTTTCCGTTTTTAAACACCACACAAGCGGCAACGGGATGCGTCCCTTGAATGTTTGAATTATCGAAACACTCGATATGTCGTGGTTCTTCCGAAAGGCGTAAATCGACCTTCATTTGCGCCATTATCCTATTGACATGTCGATCTGGATCTACTATTTTTATCTGTTTAAAACGCTCCATTCTAAAATACTTCGCGTTTCTTAAAGACAAATCTAAAATGTGTTTTTTATCGCCTAATTTAGGCACCGTTACTTTTAAATCTTCGCCTAAATCGACTTTAAAAGGTACATAAATTTCTTTAGAATTTGAATTGAACCGTTGTCGGATTTCGGTAATCGCCAATTGTAATAATTCTTGATCCGTTTCATCCAATTTCTTTTTAATTTCTAAAGTGTGCGACCGAATGATAGAGCCATAAGACAACTGTAAAAAATTGATATACCCATAACCTTCGTCGCTCATAATAGAAAACACATCGACATTGCTAATTTTCGGATTTACAATGGTAGAACGGGATTGATAATTTTCTAAAACTTCAATTTTTTCTTTTATTTTCTGAGCTTCTTCAAAATGCATATCTGCAGCAAGCTGTTTCATTTGCATTTTAAAAAGCGATAATGAATCTTTAAAATTTCCTTTTAAAATTTCTTTTATCGCTTTAATGTTTTCGTTGTATTCTAACTCTGTTTCTAAACCTTCGCATGCCCCTTTACAATTCCCTAAATGATATTCTAAGCACACTTTATACTTACCTGCATTTACTTTATCTTCAGATAAATTAAAATTACAGTTTCTTAAATTATACAAACCTTTAATTAAATCTAACAAGGTGTGCACCGTTTTTCCGCTGGTATAAGGTCCAAAATATTCGCTACCATCTTTAAAAACGCGACGTGTCGAAAACACTCTAGGGAAACGTTCTTTTTTTATGCAAATCCACGGATACGATTTATCATCTTTCAACAACACATTATACCTCGGCTTATGTTTTTTAATAAGGTTGTTTTCTAATAACAACGCATCGGTTTCGGTCTCTACAACAATATGCTTTATGTTTACTATTTTTTTCACCAACACACGTGTTTTACCATTATCGTGTGTTTTAGTAAAATACGAACTGACCCGCTTCTTTAAGTTTTTGGCTTTTCCGACATAAATAATTGTGTCTTCTGCATCGAAATATTGATACACGCCTGGTGAGTTTGGTAAGGTTTTAATCTGTATGTCTAGGGTAGGTAAACTCATCTTACCAAAGATAATTCTTTTAATTTTTTATTGGTGGATTCCTATTATTAAATGTGTTAATTTTTTTATTTTCAAATGAACAAAATCGTTACATTGCGCTACTTTTATAAAATTTTAAACGAATAAGATACTAGATTAACTTAACTTTAAAGTCCGAAGGCATGAAGCATTCATTTTTATATAAATTTAAAATATAGACTTCAAAATAAATTAAGATAGTATGAACATCGTTATTCTTTCTCGAAATCAAAACTTATACTCCACCGATCGCTTAGCTGAAGAAGGCAGAAAAAGAGGGCATCAGGTTGAAGTTATAGATCCGCTTAATTGCGACATTATTATTGAAAAAGAAAAACCAACAATCTATTATAAAGACCGTTATTTAGACTATGTTGATGCCATTATACCAAGAATTGGAGCATCGGTTACCTTTTATGGTTGTGCTGTAGTTAGACAGTTTGAAATGATGGGTGTTTTTACTATTGTAACTTCTGATGCCATTCAACGTTCTAGAGATAAATTACGCAGCTTACAGCGATTAAGTAAAGCGGGGATAGGTATGCCCAAAACGGTTTTCACCAATTATTCTCGAGATGTAGTCGAAGTTATAGAGCATGTTGGCGGTACACCCGTAATTATTAAATTACTTGAAGGCACACAAGGTCTTGGCGTTGTTTTGGCTGAAAGTAAAAATGCAGCTGAATCGGTTTTAGAAGCTTTTAATGGTTTACAAGCTCGGGTTATTGTTCAAGAATATATAAAAGAAGCAAATGGCGCCGATATTCGTGCCTTAGTTGTCGATGGGCAAGTTGTTGGCGCTATAAAACGCCAAGGTAAAGAAGGCGAATTCAGATCCAACTTACACCGTGGCGGCTCTGCACATATTGTAAAATTGAGTCACGACGAATTAAAATTAGCAATGAACGCTTCAAAAGCATTAAAACTTCCCGTTTGTGGCGTAGACATGCTACAATCTGAAAGAGGCCCTTTATTATTAGAGGTGAATTCTACGCCTGGTTTAGAAGGTATAGAAGGTGCTACAGGAAGAAACATTGCAAAATCAATTATAACTTTTATAGAACGCAACAAAGAATAAATGTTCGAAGCAAAAAACAACGTATTAAAGATATTAGGGGAAGAAGTTCTCCTTGGAGAAAGTAAAGAAGTTAATTTTGACGTCGCAAATCTACATACCTCAACACCTGTAAATGTACCCGTAATTATAGAACGGTCTAAAAAGGCAGGACCTACTGTTTTATTTACAGCCGGCATACATGGGGATGAAGTAAATGGTGTTGAAATTGTAAGACAACTTATCGCCAAAAACATAAACAAACCCAAATGTGGCACTATTATTTGTATACCTGTTATTAATATTTTCGGGTTTATAAATTTAAAGCGTGAATTCCCTGATGGACGCGATTTAAATCGTGTTTTTCCAGGGACGCCAAATGGATCTTTAGCAAGTCGTGTGGCTCATAAACTTATGGCTGATGTTATTCCGCATGTCGATCTAATTATAGATTTTCACACGGGCGGATCTGGTCGGTTTAACGCGCCACAACTTCGGTTCTCTAAAGACAACACAAAGCTTATCGATTTAGCTAAAGCATTTGCCCCGCCATTTGTTTTATATTCTAAGAACGTATCAAAATCATTTCGTACAACCTGCTATAAATTAGAAAAACCATTGTTACTTTTTGAAGGTGGTAAGTCTTTCCATATTAACGACGCAGTAACAAACTCTGGCGTTAATGGATCCAAACGGGTTTTAAATCATTTGGGCATGCTGAGTTCTAATTTTAAATCGAAACAACCCAAAAAAGATACCGTGTTCATAAATGAAAGTAGGTGGTTGCGAGCTAAATATTCAGGCATGTTTAAAGCGTCAACGCCCTTTGGGTCTTATGTCGAAAAGGATGCTGTTTTAGGAAATATAACAGATCCTTACGGCAAGTTTAATTATGCTATTAAAGCACCTCATTCTGGACATATTATCAATGTGAACGAATCTCCGATAGTATATCAAGGTGATGCTTTATTTCATATTTCTACAAAACTTGAAGATTAAAAATGATTAAAGCCGAATTAAGAAAAAAATATAAACGTTTACGAAATACCTTAACGGAAAACGATGTTGATGATTTAAGTTTAGCACTCGCCAATCAGATTTTAAAACTTGATGTTTGGACGTTTTCTTTTTATCATATTTTCCTTTCTATAGAAGAACAAAAAGAGATTAACACCGATTATATTTTAAATGTTTTATCTGGAAAAGACAAAAATATTTTAATATCGAAAAGTGATTTTAAAACGGGTGATATGACTCATTTTTTATTGACTGATAATACAGCCATTAAAAAAAACAAATACAATATTCCTGAACCAGTCGATGGGATTGAAATTTTAGATAATAAAATTGATGTGGTTTTTATTCCCCTTTTAGCTTTCGATAAAACAGGAAATAGAGTAGGCTATGGTAAAGGGTTTTACGACCGATTTTTAACAAATTGCAAACCCGGAACTATTAAAATTGGATTGTCTTTTTTTGAAGCTGAAAATGAAATTACTGATGTTTTTAAAAGCGATGTGAAGTTAGATTATTGTGTGACGCCAATGGCTATTTATGAATTTTAGATTAAATTCTTTTATATCTATAACTACAACCTTCAATACAAATGACACTTGTTGGTATTAAAATAAGAAAGTCAGATTCAAAAGTTACATTATATGTTATTTCTCCATTTGAATTTTCACTTCCTATATTAACTCCATCACAATCATATTTTAAAATCAAATTCTCAGACTGAATTAAAAAATCCCCATCAGTACAGTCAGAAAATCTATCAGATGAGAAACTCCCGTCTTGGAAAAATACAAACTCCTCACCATTTTCAACGTCAACCAAATATTGTGGACCTCCTGAACTGATATAAGACTCAAACAATTTCCACTTTCCAATTACCTCATTATCAAAAGGTATATCAATCTTATCCTTGGTATCACAACTAAAGAATAACATTACTAATAATAAGGTAATTCCAAAAATCAATATCTTTTTCATGTATCTAATCTTTCTAATTAGATGCAAATCCATTAAAAAGGTTGCGTTATTTCATAAATTAATTCTCACAATTTTCACAATACGTTTCCCTTAAAAAATCATCTTCTAAAAGCTGAAACGTAACGCCTCCTTTTTCTATAGAATTGAATAATTTACAGAAGCGTGTCTTATTCATATTAATAGCATTTAACATAATGGTTCTGTAATCTAAATCGCTAGTTAAATCGATATTTATCATAGTTAAATTAAGATAATAGAACAATAAATCCTCATCAATATCAATACTTTTTGCTTTGTTTTCTAATAATTTCACAGACAAATCGGTGTCGGCATAATAACTAAAAAACTGAGCTAAACTCAAATAATCATAATTAGAAAGGGCGAACTTTTTATAGTTATTATTGATATAAGCAACTGATTTATCTTTGTTTGAATAATCACGTATTCGCATTAAATTTTCGGCTTTAATAATATGAAAGTTCACCATCATCCTAGTTGTAAGCGAACTATCTATCCCATAATTTCGTAAAACACTAATTTGGTTTTTCAGCTTTATCTCGTCTATTTCTAAAGCCTTAAAACGCCATAATTTTAATTTAACTGCTGCAATATTGTATTTTACTTCACCATCTTTTGGCACCAACTTTTCAAGTTCTAACAATTCGTTATAAACAATCATAGCTTGCCTCACATTTAACATGTACCTATATGCTGAATTCTTATTAAATATTTTAGCAAATTTTGCTTGTTTCGGAATATTCATTTTTCTCAAAATAGAAGGCGAAGTCTCTTTGCCTTTTAATTTTTCGAAAATTGAATTTTGAATATCTCTGGCTTCATCTAATTTTTCTGTAGCTATGGCTTCATTAAATTTAGCGACTAAAACATCGGCAGAATCTTCTTTATACTTGTCTTTCTTTTGCAATTCTAATTCTAAAACGGCTTTCCTATGGTTTTTCAAAATAGGTTCTAACGCTTTAGAAAGCGCTCCAGCTATTCTTGCTTTTACTTGATCTTTTGATAACGATAATAGATTTTCGTATTTAGTCCCTTTAATATCATTAAAAAATTCCACCCAATTTTCAGACGAAGATACTTCGGTTTTAATCGTTGGTTTTTGAAATGTCTGCAATGCTGCCACAATACTATTTGCACGCAATTCTTGTAATTCTATATTTCGATCTTCTCGTCCTTCTATTGATGAATATGCCTTAATACTTATCGCTTTAATATTAAAATCTGTTAACCTCAACGAATCGTAAATGGGTTTTATATCGGTTTGCGAATAATTAGATTTATTTTTTTCAAAAGGAATTTTAAACTTTAATGTTTTGTTTCTTACCACAAAACCCTCTTTTCTAGACGATTGTATTTGTTTTGGATTATAGGTTAAAGCATCTAAATACATCCCCATATCTAGCAAGTCCCATGGATACGATTCTAAATCATAAATCGTATAATACTGGCATAAATTTTTATTACTTAAAAATAAGATATTGAATTCCATTTCGTCGTTAAGAAAACCTGCTGGCACTCTCCCAACATGCACACGAAAAGCATTATCACCATGAGGTTTTAATCCACTTCTTAATTTTTGAGAATAGACAGGCTTAAGTAAATAGCCTCTAATTTGAGTTTTTTCGACAGATTCTAATTCGCAAGCATACCTGTCTTTTAGAACGATATCTATAGCTACACCATCACCAGTATTTGCAAATAATATATTAAACCATTTCTTGTCGTTAATTTCAAAATAAAGATTATCACGTTCTCTTTTTATTGAAAATTGAACTTCTTTGGGGGCTAGCTTAAATATTTGAAGACATTGTTGGCATTTTTGATCTCTATCGTTTCCTAGGAAAACAATATCGTATGTATTTTGAGCATTTACAAAGGCAACATTTAACAACAAAATTATTACTAAAAGAGAGGATTTAGCATTCATTAACTAACGATTTAAAGTAATTTAATAAAAACTAAAGGTAGTAAATAGATTTAAGACAGATAAAACCTACTTATAAATGATTTTAATAACATCTTACTTTTTAGGAAATGCTTTTTTATTAAATACTATAAGCATAATAAAACCTGCACTAATGGCCATATCGGCAATATTGAAAACAGGTTCGAAAAAGGTGAAGAATTCGCCACCAAAAAACGGGATCCATTCTGGTAAATGACCTTTGTATAATGGAAAGTATATCATATCTACCACTTTACCATGAAGTAAAGAATCGTAACCGCCGTCTACGGGTAAAAAACTAGCTAATTGTCCGTGGCTATCGTTAAATATAATGCCGTAAAAAACAGAATCAATAATATTCCCTAAAGCACCTGCAAAGATTAATGCAATGGCTAATATTAACACTGTAGCGCCTTTTTTTCTAGTAACATCAACCAACCAATAAGCAATCCCAAATATAGCAACAACCCTAAACAAAGTTAAAGCTACTTTTGCTGTTCTATCTGAAATAAAAGAGGCAAAATCGCTAATTTTTGTACCCCAAGCCATACCATCGTTCTCAATAAAATATATTTTAAACCACGAAAACACTTCAATATTTTCATGAAGTTTAAAATTCATTTTTATATAAATCTTACTAATCTGGTCGATTAATAAAATGATTACGATAAATATTATTGATTTTTTTAAAGACATTTCTCTATTAATGGGGTTCTTACCAGAGTTTATCTTGAACGATAACCAAAAAGGTAGGAATGATAAATAAAAACGTCCCGCGTTTAAGTCGTGACGTTTTACTTATAATTTAATGTAATTTACTGCATGTTTTTTGCTTCAATACTTAAAGTAGCATGTGGGACTAACTCTAAACGTTTTTTGTTTATTAGTTTACCTGTTACGCGACAAACACCATAAGTCTTGTTTTCAATTCGAATTAAAGCATTTTTTAAATCACGAATAAACTTTTCTTGTCTAATAGCCAATTGTGAATTCGATTCTTTACTCATTACAGCACTACCTTCATCAAAAGCTTTAAACGTTGGAGATGTATCTTCTGTACCATTATTATGATCATTCATATAGGCGCTTTTAATAAGCTCTAAATCATGTTGCGCTTTTTCAATTTTATCTAAAATTAACGCCTTAAACTCAGCTAAATCAGCGTCAGCGAATCTTACGGTATTATCTCCTGCCATAATTTTTAATGTTTTTTAATAACTAGTTTGGTATTTACATCATCAAAAGTAACATCTATACCACTATCTAATTTGTCTATAATTTCTAATTCTTCAGTTAATGTTTCCGCCTTAATATATTCGATATTAGTTTGTACTGCATTTACTATTTGTTCATCTTTTTGCAGAATTACATCAATTCTGTCTGTTACTTCGAAGCCTGAATCTTTTCGTAAATTTTGAATTCGATTTACAAGCTCTCTAGCAATTCCTTCTTTACGAAGGTCTTCTGATATAGTAACATCTAAAGCCACTGTTAAAGCGCCTTCATTAGCAACAAGCCAGCCTTCGATATCTTGCGATGTAATCTCCACGTCATCAAGCTCTAAAGTAATATTTTTTCCATTAACTTCAACGTCAATATTACCATTTTGTTCTATTTTTTTGATATCTTCAGAATCAAACTGCCTTATTGCATTGGCTATCAGCTTCATATCCTTACCAAAGCGAGGACCTAAAGCTTTAAAATTAGGTTTTATTTGTTTCACAAGTATATCTGAAGCATCTTCTAAAAGTTCAACTTCCTTCACATTTACTTCATGTTTTATCAAACTTGAAACAGCCAAAATCTCTTCTTTCTGTTCCGCATTGTCAACAGGAATCATTATTTTCTGAAGTGGTTGACGTACTTTTATTTTCTCCTTAGCTCTTAACGATAAAACTAACGATGATATTGTTTGAGCCGCTTCCATTTTACGTTCTAAACTTTTATCTACAAAAGATTCCTTATAAATAGGGAAATCTGCTAAATGCACACTTTCAAAAGTTTCTTTTTTAGAAACCGAATTTAAATCTAAATACAGTTTATCCATAAAGAACGGTGCTATAGGCGCTCCTAGTTTTGCAATAGTAACCATACATGTATATAATGTTTGGTAAGCCGAAATCTTATCGGTTTGATAATCTCCTTTCCAGAAACGCCTTCTACTTAAACGCACAAACCAGTTACTTACATAATCTTGTGTAAAGTTTGAAATCGCTCTCGCCGCTTTTGTCGGCTCGTAATCTGCGTAATACGTATCTACTTTCTGAATTAATGTATGCAATTCAGATAAAATCCAACGGTCAATTTCTGGGCGTTCTGCTAAAGGAATATCTGCTTCAGCATAACTAAATTTATCGATATTTGTATATAATGTAAAGAAGGAATAGGTATTATAAAGTGTTCCGAAAAACTTACGCTTTACTTCTTCAATACCATCTAAATCGAACTTTAAGTTATCCCAAGGATTTGCATTAGAAATCATGTACCAACGCGTTGCATCGGCTCCATAATTACCTAAAGTTTCAAAAGGATCGACAGCATTACCAAGACGCTTAGACATTTTTTGTCCGTTCTTATCTAAAACCAATCCGTTTGACACGACATTTTTATAGGCTTTGGAATCAAACACCATCGTTGCTATGGCATGTAGCGTATAAAACCATCCACGAGTTTGATCGACACCTTCTGCTATAAAGTCCGCAGGAAATGTTGTTCCTTTATCTATTAAATCAGTATTTTCGAATGGATAATGCCACTGTGCATAAGGCATAGAACCAGAATCGAACCAAACATCTATTAAATCGCTTTCGCGGAACATTTTTTGTCCTGAAGGTGAAACCAATATGATTTCATCTACAATACTTTTATGTAAATCTAATTTGGCATAGTTTTCTTCGGAATTGTTTCCAACTTCAAAATCAGCAAAAATATCTTCGGCTAAAACACCTGCTGAAACGGCTTTTTGCATTTCATTTTTAAGCTCTTCAACTGAACCTATACAAATTTCTTCTTTACCGTCTTCGGTTCTCCAAAGTGGTAACGGAATTCCCCAATAACGAGATCGCGATAGATTCCAGTCGTTTGCATTAGCCAACCAATTACCAAAACGTCCTGTACCAGTAGATTTTGGCTTCCAGTTAATGGTCTCATTATGGGTAACCATTTTATCTTTTACATCGGTAACCTTAATAAACCAAGAATCTAATGGATAGTATAAAATGGGTTTATCAGTACGCCAACAATGCGGATAGTTGTGCTTATATTTTTCAACCTTAAAGGCTTTATTTTCTTCTTTTAATTTGATAGCAATTTCAACATCTACTGAACGTTCTGGAGCTTCACCATCATTATAATATTCGTTCTTAACATACTTACCACCAAACTCAGCCATTTCTGGTCTAAACTTACCTTGTAAATCTACAAGCGGCACCAAATTATCGTTTTCATCTTTTACTAAAAGCGGTGGTATTTCTGGAGTTGCTTGTTTTGCAACCAAAGCATCATCTGCTCCAAAAGTTGGTGCTGTATGCACGATACCTGTTCCATCTTCTGTCGTTACAAAATCTCCTGCAATGACTCTAAATGCATTTTCTGGATTGTCATTTGGTAACGCGTATGGTAATAGTTGTTCGTATTTTATTCCGACTAAATCTTTTCCTATAAATTCTTTTACTACGCAAAATGGAATTTTCTTGTCGCCTTCTTTGTATTCTAAAAGTGCTGATTTTTCTTCAACTTGATTAAACAACTTTCCGCCAAATTGTTTACCAACCAATGGTTTTGCCAAAACAACTTTAATTGGTTCAAAAGTATATTGGTTATAGGTTTCAACTAAAACGTAATCGATTTTTGGGCCAACGGTTAACGCTGTATTACTTGGTAATGTCCATGGTGTCGTTGTCCATGCTATAAAATGAACAGCGCCTTCGTTTTGTAAAAAAGCTGGCAATGTATTTTCTATAGCTTTAAACTGTGCAACAATAGTTGTATCTGTTACATCTTGATATGCGCCTGGCTGATTAACCTCGTGCGAGCTAAGACCAGTTCCTGCTTTTGGTGAATAAGGCTGAATGGTATAGCCTTTATACATTAATTTTTTAGTATAAATCTCTTTTAACAACCACCATACACTTTCCATGTATTTGGGCTCGTAAGTAATATACGGATCGTCCATATCTACCCAATATCCCATTTTTTGAGTTAGATCATTCCAAACATCTGTATAACGCATCACTGCTTTTCGGCAGGCTGCATTATAATCTTCAACAGAAATAGATTTACCAATATCTTCTTTAGTAATTCCTAATTCCTTTTCTACACCCAACTCAATAGGTAAACCATGGGTATCCCAGCCTGCTTTACGCTTAACTTGGTAACCTTTCATGGTTTTATATCTCGGAAAAATATCTTTTATAGCTCGTGCTAAAACGTGGTGTACTCCTGGAAGTCCATTTGCCGATGGCGGCCCTTCGTAAAATACATAGGGTTCTTTACCTTCTCTAGTGGAAACACTTTTTTCAAAGATGTTATTATCTTGCCAATATTGTAGTATCTCGTTTGCTACATTTGGTAAGTCAAGTCCTTTATATTCAGGAAATTTCGTGCTCATTTCTGCTTTATTCTTATAAGGATGCGAATTTAAGAAATTTTGAGAAAAAAGAGAGATTAAAAATGACTTTTGATATTCGAAAAAGCTCATCTCAATATTATATTATAATTATTTCTCTTTTGAAACACTTCCTCTCTTTAAAATAACTTCTATTGTTTTTGAAATAGGAAGTACTTGAAGCAAAGTTTTCAGGACCTCATTTACAGCCTTCATTTTCTTTATTGGCATTACCCAATAAATCAGAAGAACAATCAAAAAGGTTAGGCAAAGAATTTTAATTATATTTTCCATTACTTATTGTTATTATATGGAAACAAAATTAAATCATTAGTTTGAAGCTTCCCAAGATCCAGTTATTAACTAGCAGTTAACTATTTAACAGTTAACAACTATTTCATTTAAAATTGAAAACGGAATTAAAAAGACTTAAAACATAAACCCAATAAATTCCTCATTTTCATAAATGAGATGAATTTTTAGCATAAAAAAAGCCAAAACAAATGTTTTGGCTTTCAAAATATATTAATAAAACTAAACTAGTTAATTATCATTTTTTTAGAAAAAACTTCGTTAGCATCAGATCTGAAATAAGCAACATAACTTCCTACTGCTAAAGTTGGAATATCGATACCGTTTTCTAAAGTATTTTGAGATATATTATCAAGTTCTAAAACCGATTGACCTAGCATATTTACTAAGGAGAACCTTTTAATTGAAGTATTTAATTTTTTAGCATATAACTTTCGGTTATCATTTTGATAATACACAAAGTTCTCTGTTTGTTTAGTTTCTTCTATTCCTAAAGCTTGCTGCTCAGACTGAAATACAATTTCGAATCTTGAATTAAATTTTCCTTGTTCGGATGAAAAACTATACGCGGTGTTTTCAGTTAAATCAAAATAGTCTCCTGTAAAAGTATCTTTTAAATAAATGTCTTGAGCTTCATCAAAATTTTCAGATTCAATCATTTTAATCTCAAAAGAATTATCTCCTGACGATTTAAAATTTAACGATACAACTTTATCGTCTGTAACTTCACTATAAGCTTGTATATTCATATCCGTTCCTTCAAAATTTAAATGGATATCGTTATTATTATCATCTGCATTTTTGGCGTCATATCCATAATCATAAGCATCGGTTGTAATATTACTAAACCCTAAAAGCAACTCTCTATGTGTTGATGGTCCAGAAACAGATTTCATTTCTAAACGTATTTTTCTCAATCTATTTACGTCTTCTTCTTTTACTACAGTTGTTTTACTATTTTTAGTACTGCCACCTTTTAAAAATACAGATCCTGTTTCGTAAGACCCATCAGCATCAGACTCTTTAATAAACACACGTTGATTATTGTTAAACTCTACGGTTCCGTCAGCAACAATTTCGGTAATAAATCCTTGCCCAACTGGAAGGTATTTAGAAGGTGTTTTTGTTCCATCTTGAGACCCATTATTACCACCTTCAATGCCTACAAACTGATATGCTCGTGTAGCTCCCAATTTATTTACTTGGGCGTAGCCGCCATTATATTCATCAAGATAATGAGAAGTTCCGCTCCACTGTTCCCACAAGTTTAATGTCCCTTCAATAACGCCTTCATTATCATCTATAAACTTATGAATATCTAAAGCAGACGGGTATGGATTCCCCATTAAGTATTCTGTTTTTGATACTACTGCTACTGAGCCAACACCACCTGTATCAACAACATCAATTAATATAGTACCATTATTAGGTTTGCCTTCAAAAATGTATTGTTGATCTGTTGGTACTCCTGTACCTTTATGAATATACCCAACACCTGGATTAATAGGTGAGCTTGGAGATACTTGCTCCCAATCCCAATAGGTCACAGCATTTTTAAAAGTATATATCCAATAAGTGCTTATACTTCCATTTCCTGAATAACCCGAGGTAAATTGCCAATTAAAACCAGCTTCATCTTTTAATAAATTCAATTTAAAACTAGAATTATTTGTATTATTTGTAGCTGCGTTATTGTCTGACAAACTGGTCACACTTGTTTCTCCTACTGGTGACGCCCAATAATTGTACCAATAGGCGCTTCCTGTTCCTTCTTGTCTTCTTAGTATTTTACCTGTTGCAGAGGTTACTAAATCACTGTTTTCTGTTTGAATTAACTGTGCATCTCCCTGAAGATCTATAGTTCCGTTTAACTCTAAATACCAATCATTTTCTAGTAATATATCTGTATGAATGGTTAATGTGCTTCCTGAATCTACAATTAATCCTAGCGTGTTCACATTGTGACATGCTGAAACATTACTTGCTATTTGCACAATACTCCAATCTTTATTGGTAGCCGTGTTTTCTATATCCCAAACATCGCCATATAACCATGTAGATTCTGTTGCCCAAGGTGTATTATTTACTGAAACATAAGGCATTGGTGCTGTTTGATCTTGAACCGTATTTATATTATATAAGGTTAGCGTTTTATTATTTCCTGAATAATCTAATGTCGCATTGGTTTTAATATCTGTCATTGGATAATACGCAATTAAATTTCCCCAAGGTATTGTTGCATTTGTTAATGCATCATCAATATCTTTTTCTACAATAGCGCCTTTAATAACTCCTGAATTATTTTCAATTTCTTGATATACCATTTTGCTTAACTGATCTGTAGTCAGCAAAGTATTAAAAACTCTTACTTCATCAATATCGCCTTTAAAATATTGTTTACTTGCTACGTCGCTTGACAATCTACCGACTTCGAAATTACCATTAGAGTCCTCAGTATTTTCAATGACTGCTCCAGAAGTATCAACATCAGTAGAACTTAATAAAGCACCATCTAAATAGATACTTAATCTGCCTGTCGCACTTGTATACGTTCCTGCTATATGATGCCATTCGTCAAAATTAATAGCACTACAATTCACAGATTTTTCGACATTTCCTAATGATTTAATTGTAAACGTTGGTGTTTTTCCATTTTGAAGCCATAATCTACAGCCTGTATCTTCGCCTGCTATTGTCATATCTATAGAATTACCTAAATCGGATTTGACCCAAGCCATAATAGTGACATTATTTAATCCATCTATAAAAGCCGTTCTTGACAAATAATCGTCTATTCCATCAAAATCTATGGATGCAAACTCTGGTGGATTAACATCAAATAAATCTCTATAATCTAAATCGCCGCCTAATGTAGCATCGCCATCTACATCTTCAAAAGAATTGGTTAAATCTGAAACGTCACCAGTAGAGACTTCATCATTAACATCTAAATGAGCTGTTACTGAATCTAAATTATCGTGTAAACCATCATTATCATTATCTATATTATTAACAGTATCTGCATGTCCATTTTCTTCAATATCAGGTGTACCGTCATTATCTGAATCACTATCTAAATAATCGTCTATTCCATCACCATCAGTATCTTCCAATTGATTTAAATCTGTACCACCCATGGCCGACTCATAAACATCATCTAAACCATTATTATTTGTATCTGTTATACTACTACTTATATTACTTGGTGGGATATAGCCTATAGTAGGTTGCGCTTCCACATTATCAGGAATACCATCATCGTCACTATCTATATCTATATAATCATAAACACTATCACCATCTCTATCTAGACATGCTGTTGTATATCCTTCATCAAAATTCATATCATTATCCATACTCACTACGAAACTGTAAGTTCCAGCAGTAATGTATACATCATCCTCAAATAACTGCCAAGGCGTATTTGAAGAATCGCCGCCTATTGGACTAACAGAAAAAGTGGAACTATCTGCAATAAGCGTACCTGAACTACCTGAGTTACCAGTAAAAATACGTAAACGCGCAGTACCTGTTCTACCATCACGAGACGAAAAATAACCTCCGTAAGTTAATTTAGCATTACTAGCAACAATGAATGATTGATAAAAATCGTTAGAACCTGAAGCAATATCAAGATAATATTGAGCTTCACCAGCTCCTGTTAATGGATTGGCATCTTCAAACGGACCACCATTTCCATAATTATATCCCCCTGCACCATCAACTTTCACAATATTAGATTTATCACCTGACCCTAAAATCCATGGAGAAATATCTACATTGATATTATTTCCATTATTCAGTCCTGTTTTATTATCAAATCCACTATCAACCAACAAATTTTGGCATTCAAGAGTATCAATAATTCCATCATTATCATCATCTAAATCTACTGAATCGTTTATTCCATCACCATCAGTATCTTGAGCGTATACGGTGTTCGTCAAAAAAAATACTATTGTAAAGAGTATTTTTATAAATAGTGTTTGTTTCATAGGTTAAATTTTAACAGTCTTAGGAGAACTATCTTTTTAATACTATAAAAAATACCTTTTATTCAAATGGATTTTAAAAACTTTTCGAGGGGATTTTGTTAAAATCTATAAAAACAAACATATAAACTTTTGTTTTTTAACAAATTAACAAAGCAATATTACTATAAGAAACTGATACCTCCAAATAAAACACTTGCTTTTTTTCGATAAAAAGTAAATAAATGCGTTAACACGTGGTTTTAAGTGAGTTAATTCTTATGATTAGAATATTATTTAGACTAAACAATATATCCAACCAAATCTTCAATTTTAGAAATTAATTGAATTTTAATCACTGTGTTTTTAAGTGAAATTTTATTGTATTTAGATACAAAAATGGTTGAAAAGCCAAGTTTTTCAGCCTCTAAAATGCGCTGTTCCACACGTTGCACGGGGCGAATTTCTCCAGATAAACCTACCTCGGCAGCATAGCAAAAATCTTTTTGTAACGCGACATCTTCGTTTGAAGATAAAATGGAAGCTACAACTGCTAAATCTATGGCTGGATCATCAACAGTGATACCGCCTGTAATATTTAAAAAGACATCTTTTGCCCCCAAACGGAAGCCTGCACGTTTTTCTAAAACGGCTAATAACATATTTAAGCGTTTTGCATTAAAACCTGTGGCGCTACGCTGTGGTGTTCCATAAACTGCCGTACTCACCAAGGCTTGAACCTCTATCATTAATGGACGCATACCTTCTAAAGTCGCCGCAATGGCGTTACCCGATAGTTCTTCATCTTTTTTAGAAATTAATAGTTCTGACGGATTAGAAACTTCTCGTAAACCCGAACCTTGCATTTCGTAAATGCCCAATTCGTTGGTGGAACCAAATCGGTTTTTATTGGCTCTTAAAATTCTGAACACATAATTACGATCGCCTTCAAATTGTAAAACCGTATCTACCATATGTTCTAAAATCTTTGGCCCAGCGATATTACCATCCTTTGTAATATGGCCAATTAATAAAACGGGGGTTGCTGTTTCTTTAGCAAATTTTATAAGCTCGGTAGTACATTCTTTAATTTGCGAAATACTTCCCGAAGACGACTCTATATAATCACTATGCAAAGTTTGAATAGAATCTATTATAACAATATCAGGCTCTAAAGCTTCAATTTGTTTGAAAATATTTTGAGTTTTGGTTTCGGTAAGAATGTAACAATTGTTATTATTTGGATTAATACGTTCGGCACGCATTTTTATTTGTTTCTGACTTTCTTCTCCTGAAACATATAGGGTTTTGTATGGCAATTTTAACGATACTTGTAGTAGTAATGTGCTTTTACCAATGCCAGGCTCACCTCCTAATAGTGTTAACGAACCGGGGACTATGCCTCCACCTAAAACACGGTTAAATTCAGAATCAAAAGTATCTAGTCGTGGTTCTTTAGAAACATCAATATCTTTAATTTTTAAAGGCATTGATGCTCTTTTTTTTGCAGATGTTGGCGTTTTCCAGTCGCTTTTTTCTGCTTTTTGTATCACTTCTTCAACAATCGTATTCCATGCTTTACAAGCCGTACATTGCCCTTGCCATTTTGCATATTGATTACCACAACTTTGACAAAAAAAAGATGTTTTTACTTTAGCCATATTCTTCTCCTAACCTCTCCAAAGGAGAGACATTAATTCAGTTCTTAAATTTAAACTAATATCCAAAATCTTGTTTTATCGAATCTGCCTTTTCTAGCATTAAATCTTTTGTTATGCCTGCAATTTCGTTTAAAGGATAAGCCGATTGATAAGTACGCATTGCTTTTTTAGGTTCTCCTGTTTCTTCGTAAAAACGCGCTAAATAATAACTTCCTAAAAGGGTTTCTGGATATTGTTTTCTAGCCATTTTTCCTAATTCTTCAAAATATTCATAGGTTTCATTTTTTTCGATAGCTGCAGAAATGGCTTTAAAATCGTTAATTAAAACCTGTTTTTCTATTCCAAATAAATCTAAAATAGTTTGATATTTCTCTTGAAGATATAGCGTTGGAGAAATTTCTAATTCCAATATCGTTTCTTTATATTCTTTTTTAGAAATAGGCTGAAAGACACTAAAAATATTTTCAATCGCATTAGGGATCGCATGTGTTGGTACCGAATAATGCGTTGGCCCTTCGAAACTATTAAAGCTATAGTGTAGATTTTCATTATCGATAGCCGAAATATCGGTATTTAATGTCATCGTCATACGCTTAACAGACTTACTATCATTATTTGTATTTGCTAAATAATAGAATATTTTATTTTGTAATTCCCCTAGCTGCTCAGGAATATAATCTAACATATCTGGTGCTAATTCTGGACTAACAACAATGTATGCATTAAACAAAGGTTGCGGTTTTAATAAATAGTAATTTATAAAATTGGCTGTTTCGCCATGCCCAACGGCTATTTTAAAGTTTCCTATTCTGTAATTCTTTTCTATATGCGGAATTAACTCCATACCAATAAACTCGAAAAAGCCTGCTCCAGTTTCTACGGGCAACGAATTTTGCTCAGAATACATACAGTCATCATATCGTTTTTCAAATTGATTAACTCCAACAACAATAGCATCGGGCATATCTTCCCAATACGAATAATAATCTGTGTTTCCTGCCACAGCTTCAAACATATAATCACCATCTAAAACCACAAATAAAGGATACGTTTTATCAACATTTTTCTCGTAACCACGCGGTAATTGAATTTTAAGCTGACGCCCTTCACCTAATTTTGAAGACTCTATGGTTTCGTATTTAACTTGTGCTTGGGTAAAATATATTGAAATAAGACATACTAAAACAGAAAATAAGTGCTTCATTTTGAATACTGAATTTGAGATTTATACTGGCAAGGTAATAAATAAGCTAAAACTTTTCAAGCGAATAAAAATTGAAAAATATTATCCTTTAGATTTTGCTTTTTTTCTATTATAAATAGGTAAATATATTAATGAAAGTCCACCAAAAACAATAATCATAAGTGTTTGTGATGCCCACATAATCCATCCAAAAGCAATACTAGGTTCTTCGGCAATTCCAAAAATTGAAAACCCTAAATAAACAGCAACTGGATAAGCCCCAATGCCTCCACTAGTGGCTGCAATACTAAAACTTGCTGAAATAAAACCAATTAAAATAGCCCCAGTAGGAATCCCATTCAAATCGCCAATTGCAAAAGAGGTCACATAAAACATAAGCACATACATAGTCCAAATAAATAGTGTATGGAAAATAAAAGCCCATTTCTTCTTCATTTTAAAAATACTGGTCGCACCTTCAATTAACCCATTAACAAACCCCTTTAACTTAATAGCAAATTTGGATTCACTGTTCTTTATAAATCTAAAAAAAATGAATGCTAAAAAAACAAAAACAATAAGAGCAATTATAACTTTAAAAGGATCAAATTTTTCAACTAAAAAACTGTATATAAAATCAAATTCTAAAAAAAGTGTAATCGTAATTACACCAAGCATAACTATCAAATCAGCTATACGTTCAGCGACTATAGTACCAATCCCTTTTTCAAAAGGCACATCTTCATAATTTGTAAGTATTGTAGCTCTAGCGACTTCACCTGCTCGCGGAATAGTATAATTTATTAAATACGTTGCAAAAACAGCCATCACACTATTACCAAACTTAATATGATAACCTAAAGGCTCTAATTGAAAACGCCAACGATATGCTCTAGATAAATGACTCAAAAAACCTAAAAACAATCCTAATAAAATCCAGTTTTTATTTGAAGATTTCCAATATTCTAAAATTTTAGGCAAAGGAACATCTCTTAAAGAATACCAAACCAAAAAAACTCCCAATAACAATGGGAGTGAAATCTTTAAAATATTTGCTGTTTTTTTATTCAACCTTTTTATTTTAAAAGGTTTGTTGCTTCGTCTGGAAATACTAACGACGGCTTAAATACTTTAGCTTCCTCAATATCCATAAAAGCATAGGTAATTAAAATAAGTACATCGCCAGGCGCAACCAATCTGGCTGCAGCACCGTTTAATGTTATCTCCCCACTATTACGAGGACCAGGAATAGCATATGTCTCTAATCTGGCTCCATTATTATTATTTACAATTTGTACTTTTTCGCCTTGAATAATATTGGCAGCATTCATCAGGTCTTCATCAATAGTTATACTACCAATATAGTTAAGGTCTGCACCAGTTACTTTTACTCTGTGAATTTTAGATTTTACTACTTGAATTTGCATGTGGCAAAGATAATTAATTTAGAGCGATATTATCAATAAGTCTAATATCATCTGCATATACTGCTATAAATGCTCTATATGCTTTTTTGTTTGATTTTCGTTTAACGGACCTTAGGGTTTCGGTATCTGCAATAATAAAATATTCTAATTCTAGAAGATTATATTTAGCAAACTGTCTTTCAACCCATTCCGATACGTTATTAGCACTTTTTGTGCCAAAATGTTTTTTGGCAGCTTTTAAAGTTTCATAAATAAAAGGTGCTGCTTTTTTATATTCTGGTTTAAGCCGAATATTACGAGAACTCATAGCCAAACCATTAGTTTCTCTATGTATTGAACAACCCACAATGGTTACTGGGATGTTATACTTTTCAACTAACTTTTTAATAATAGCCAATTGCTGAAAATCTTTTTCGCCAAAATAAGCATTGTGTGGTTTTACAATTTCGAAAAAACGTTTTACAACAGTACCCACACCATCAAAATGACCATGACGAAATTTGCCTTCCATTTCAAATTCCAATCCATCAAAATCAAATTTTTCAGAAACCGTTTTTCCTTCATAAATATCATCCACCGTAGGTGCATATACTTCAATTCGATCTTTACTTAAAGTTTCTAGCAGTTCCACATCATTCTCTAATGTTCTTGGGTACTTTTTTAAATCCTCACTATTATCAAATTGTGTTGGATTTACAAAAACACTAACCACCACGATATCGTTATTATTTAACGCTTTTTGTACTAAAGCCAAATGCCCATAATGTAATGCTCCCATAGTCGGCACAAAACCAATAGTCAATTGTTTTGCTCTATAAGCATCAATCTGCTCTGTAATCGCTTCTTTCTCTGTGAAAATTTTCAACATTTAATAAAATTTTAACGCGTGCAAACTTAAGATTTTACAGCGAATTTGCATAAAATTTTGTACTTTTGCGTGTTTTTTATCTTGAATTTTCAATATCAAGACATATTTGTTAATTTTATTATGGTACATTTTTTGTTGTAAAAGATGTTTTAATAACTGTTTCAATATGATAATTAAAAGACAATAAAATAGAATATATGAAAGATAAGAGGATATTATATGTATCATCTGAGGTAGTACCTTATCTACCGGAAACCGAAATTTCTTCAATGTCTTTTGAGGCGCCAAGACTGGTAAATCAACAAGGCGGTCAAATTAGAATATTTATGCCTAGATATGGAAATATCAACGAAAGAAGGCATCAACTACACGAAGTAATAAGACTTTCAGGAATCAACCTAGTTATCAACGATTTAGACATGCCGCTTATAATTAAAGTCGCATCTATTCCAAAAGAACGTATACAAGTATACTTTATCGATAACGAAGAATATTTTAAAAGAAAAGCAACTTTAACAGACGAAAATGGTGAATTGTTTTCTGATAACGACGAGCGCGCTATCTTTTTTGCTAAAGGTGTTATAGAAACTGTCAAAAAACTTAACTGGGCTCCAGACGTTATACATGTACATGGTTGGCTAGCGTCTTTATTACCGCTTTATTTAAAAGAATATTATAAAGATGAACCTTTATTTAACGAGAGTAAAATAATAACTTCTGTATACAATCAAAGTTTTAACAATACGTTAAACAAAGATATGTTTAATAAGATTAAATTTGACAACATAAACGAAGACGCGATCAAAAGCCTAGAAGAACCTTCGTATACAAATTTAATGAAAGTTGCTATAGATTATTCTGACGCGTTAATTGTTGGATCTGAAAACATCCCAGAAAATTTAGATACCTACATAAAAGATTCAGAAAAACCTGTTTTAGAACACAAAAGTAAGGACGAGTTTGGAGAAGCATATACAAACTTTATTAACACAGAAGTTTTAAGCTAGTACCTACTTACCTTTTTTACAGTTATGAGAAGATTATTTAAAGCCCTTAAATACGTTAGTTTATTTCTTTTAATTGCACTAGCATTTGTTGCTTGCGATAAAGAGTTTAACGCGATAGACAGCCAAGTTCTTGGAGAAGAAAACGCAAATTTTAATACCAATAAAACAGTATTTCAAATATTAGCGTATAATAAAAAATTAGATTCACTTCAAATTAACAACCTAGGCTCTAGTCTCCTAGGTTTTTATAATGATCCTATTTACGGACAAACTGCAGCAAGTCTAATTACACAAGTAATACCTGCAACAATTGATCCTAGTTTTGGAACAAACGCGGTAATAGACTCGGTAATTTTAAACATTCCATATTTTAGTAGAGCTACGGAAGAATTTAATGGCGAAATTCCGTTATACACATTAAACGATTCAATTTTTGGAAGTGAAGACACCTCTGAAGACGAACCTAAAGTTACTCCTATAAAACTAACTGTTTATAGAAATAATTATTTTTTACGAGATTTTGATCCGAATTCGGACACTAATTCAGCACAGAACTATTACTCGA
The DNA here is from genome assembly GCA_039985655.1 of Algibacter sp. GTDB lineage: Bacteria > Bacteroidota > Bacteroidia > Flavobacteriales > Flavobacteriaceae > Postechiella. The sequence continues at coordinate 181,306 of JBDWSF010000016.1, forward strand.
ATGCATCAAATGCAGATAAGACAAGTAATTATGCTATAACAGAAAATACACTTATTAATTTTGATGATCATAAAGGAGAAATAATTTATGAGACTGAAAGTTTTACACCAAATCATAATGCTGTTATTTTAACTACAGGAACGGAAGCAGATGGCGATTTGACCGAAACAGTTTCTACACCTGCATTAAGAATTGATTTAGCTGATGACGCTGATGAAAAAACATACTGGTCGTCACTAATTCTAGAAAAACAGGATGACGCTGTATTAAGTAATTCTAATAACTTTAAAAATTATTTTAGAGGCCTTTACTTTAAAGCGGAAGCTAAAGATAATGATGGGCAAATAATTTTACTAAACACAACTTCTACAGATTCTAAAATAACGGTTTATTATTCTAATGATGAAGAAACGCAAGGTGCTTATATATTAAACCTTTCTGGAAACAGAATAAATCCATATATAAATACCTATAGTCCAAGTTTAGAAAACGGAGATAGAATTGATGGAGACGAAAAACTATATTTAAAAGGAACCGAAGGTTCTATGGCTATTGTCGATTTATTTAACGGTTTAGTGACTTGCGAAGAAAGCAATACTGAAGAAACAGCTTTAGATTGTTTCAAAAAAACGTATAGACAATTAAATGAAGATGGCTACATTCTTAAAAACGGCGAAGAAGTAGATCCAGATGGCTACATCACTAACGATGATAATTTTGTTTTAAAACGCTTGATTAATGAAGCGCAATTAATTATCTATGAAGATAATGAAAGCATTGATGTAGATGATGAAACCCATACGCATGATAGGATTTATGCATACGACATAGAAAACAATTTCCCTACATTCGATTATCTAGTTGATGGCACGGATAATACAACTAATCCTGAATTCTCAAAATTTATTAGCTTAGGACTTCGTTCAACAGATGATGATGGTATTTCAAAATACAAAATAAGAATTACAGAACATCTAAATAATATACTCGTTAGCGATTCTACAAACACTAAATTAGGTTTAGTCCTATCTAATAACGTTAATGTAACGAGCAACTCTGAAATTTTAGAGAGTAATGATATTGTAATAAGTGTTCCTTCTGCTTCTATTTTGAGCCCTCGCGGAACTGTTTTATACGGAAATAATACAAGCGCTACTGAGAAAAAGATGATATTAGAAATCTATTCAACAGAACAAAAACAATAAAAACAACTTAGAATTTAGGGCATAAACATCATCAAAACTGCTTTTTAATCTTAATTATTGAATTTCATCGTATAAAATATTATTAATAGATATTTATTTTACATATTTGCCTTAGCTATTAATAAAACCCAAATTAAATTATACGCTTATGTGTGGAATAGTAGGATACCTAGGACCAAGAGATGCTTACCCAATTGTTATTGAAGGATTAAGACGCTTAGAATATCGTGGATACGATAGTGCTGGCATAGCCTTATTTGATGGAACCGACCTTAAAGTTTCAAAAACTAAAGGAAAAGTTGCCGATCTAGAAATTCAAGTAGAAAAAGAAATTACTAAACATGGAAACTTAGGAATTGGCCATACAAGATGGGCAACTCACGGTGTTCCTAACGATGTAAACTCACATCCTCACTGTTCTAACTCAGGAGATTTAGTTATTATTCATAACGGAATTATTGAAAATTACGAGTCACTTCGTAAAGAATTAACAACTAGAGGATACACGTTTAAATCGGATACAGATACAGAAGTTTTAATAAACTTAATTGAAGACGTAAAAAAACAAGAAAACGTAAAACTTGGTAAAGCTGTTCAAATTGCATTAAACCAAGTTGTAGGTGCATATGCTATTGCCGTTTTCGATAAAAACAAACCAGGAGAAATTGTAATTGCTCGTTTAGGCAGCCCTTTAGCTGTTGGTATTGGTGAAGACGAATTTTTTATTGCGAGTGATGCATCGCCTTTTCTTGAATACACAAAAAATGCCATTTATTTAGAAGATGAAGAAATGGCAGTAATACGTGAGCATAAAGAAATAAAAATAAGAAAAATTAAAGACGATTCTTTAGTTGATCCTTATATACAAGAGCTTCAAATTAATTTAGAACAAATTGAAAAAGGCGGTTATGATCATTTCATGTTAAAAGAAATTCATGAACAACCAAAAGCTATAAAGGATACTTATAGAGGAAGACTTTTAAGAAACGAAGCTATTATAAAAATGGCAGGTGTCGAGGATAATATGAAGAAGTTCCTTAATGCTAATAGAATTATAATTGTTGCATGTGGTACATCTTGGCACGGAGGATTAGTGGCCGAATATATTTTTGAAAATTTAACTAGAATTCCTGTAGAAGTAGAATATGCATCAGAATTTAGATATCGTAACCCTGTTATTACAGAAAATGATGTCGTTATAGCTATTTCTCAATCTGGTGAAACTGCCGATACATTAGCAGCCATTAAATTAGCAAAATCTAAAGGCGCCTTTATTTTTGGTGTTTGTAACGTTGTTGGATCTTCTATTGCAAGAGAATCACATGCTGGTGCTTATACACATGCAGGTCCAGAAATTGGAGTTGCTTCAACAAAAGCATTTACAACTCAAATTACAGTTTTAACATTAATAGCATTACGTTTAGCAAGAGCTAAAGGAACTATTTCTAGTTCAGACTTCCGTCATCATTTACTTGAATTAGAAATGATTCCTAATAAAGTAGAAGAAGCATTAAAATCTGACGCTCATATTAAAATGATCTCTGATGTTTACAAAGACGTACCTAACATCTTATACTTAGGAAGAGGTTATAATTTCCCTGTAGCTTTAGAAGGTGCATTAAAATTAAAAGAAATTTCTTATATACACGCAGAAGGTTATCCTGCAGCAGAAATGAAACATGGACCAATAGCCTTAATAGACGAAAACATGCCTATTATTGTTATTGCATTAAAAACTGAGCATTATGATAAGGTTGTCAGTAATATTCAAGAAATTAAAGCACGTAAAGGAAAAATAATTGGAATTGTTACCAAAGGCGATACAACCGTCAAAGAAATTGCAGATCACGTTATCGAGGTTCCTGACACTTTAGAATCTCTATCTCCTTTATTAACTACAATACCGCTGCAACTTTTATCTTATCACATTGCAGTTATGCTTGATAAAAACGTTGACCAACCCCGTAATTTAGCAAAATCTGTAACTGTAGAGTAAAATTAGAAATCAAATTTCATTATATATCCTCATGATTTCCATATAAATCATGAGGATTTCTTATTTTATCACGATTTTCTTACTAAAAAAATATTTTTTATGTGTTTTTTTTACCAAAAATACTATGCGTGCATAATTTTTTTTATACATTTAGCTTCTGTATTACTTTTATTTATATATTAGTAATACTACAAATTAAACTAATTTATAAACTAAATGAAAACAATCCTCCCATTTTTTATGTTGTTTTTTTGCGGGTTTTCCTATGCACAAACAACTATTACAGGATCGGTAGTAGACGATAGTAGTCAGCCAATTCCTGGAGCCAACATTATTGTTGTAGACACATCAACAGGTACAGTAACCGATTTTGATGGCAATTTTTCACTTACTTATAATCAAAGTCCTCCTTTTTTTATACAAGCGAGTAGCGTAGGTTTTGAAACCGTAACTGTTGAAATAACTACAACAAATCAAAAAGTAAACATCATCTTAAATGAAGGCAATGCTTTAGATGAAGTCGTTATTTCTGCTTCAAGAACACCAGAACGTATTTTTGAATCTCCTGTAACCGTAGAACGTTTCGGATTAAAAGCAATTAAGAATACTGCATCTGCCGATTTTTATGGAGGTTTAGAAAACTTAAAAGGTGTTGATGTTAATACAAACAGTTTAACTTTTAAATCTGTAAACACAAGAGGTTTTGCAACGTTTGCAAATAATCGTTTTATGCAATTGGTAGACGGCATGGATAACTCCACACCTGCACTTAATTTCCCTATTGGAAATCTTGTTGGTATGACTGAAACAGATGTGCTAAGTGTAGAATTACTTCCTGGAGCATCATCCGCCCTTTATGGCGCAAATGCCTTTAACGGTATATTGTTTATGCGTAGTAAGAATCCTTTTGATCATCAAGGGATTAGTACTTCTGTTAAAAAAGGTATTACGTCTCAAAAAGCTTCTGGAGATAACGATTATATAGATGTAAGCATTCGTGCTGCATATAAATTTAGTAACAAGTTTGCTGCAAAAATCAACTTTGGATATTTACAAGGTACCGATTGGGCAGCAACAAGTGAAGTTGATAAAACGACACCTGGAGGCACGAGAGCCGATTTAAACTATGACGGGATAAATGTTTATGGAGATGAAGTCTCTACAAATCTTAAAAAGGTAATTGAGAGTGACGTTTTTTTAGATAAGCTAGCAGAAAGCGGAACAAATCCAGCAGTAGTAAGTTTAGTTCCACTTGTTGAAGTCAGTAGAACAGGTTATAATGAAAAAGACTTGACAGATTACAACGCCGAAAGTATTAAATCGGATTGGGGTCTATATTACCGTCCTTGGGAAGATGATTTTGAAATATCATACGTTGGAAAAGTAGGAACAGGTTCTACAATTTACCAAGGAACAAATAGATACAACATTGCAAATTTCTTTCAAGAACAACACAAAATAGAATTTAGAAATGACAATTTCTTTTTAAGAGGCTATATCGTTGCTGATAAAGCTGGAGATTCTTACGATATGGTTTTTACTGGAATAAATATAAATAGAGCTTGGAAAGATGACAATACTTGGTTTGGAGAATATACAGGAGCATATATTGCTTCCACTCTAGGAGGTGCAACAGATGCCCAAGCGCATGCTGCCGGAAGAGCTACTGCTGACACAGGCAGATATTTACCTGGTACTGATGAGTATATAGCCGCTTTTAATAAAAGTATAAACGATCCCGATTTATCTACAGGTTCTAAGTTTCAAGATGCTTCTAAGTATTCTCATGCTGATGCGAATTATAATTTCAGCCATTTAATTGATTTTGCCGATATTCAAGTTGGTGGATCTTACAGAAAATATAGTTTAAATTCGTCGGGAACTATTTATACAGATTTAGATGGTCCTATTGAGTATTCAGAATTTGGAATTTATACTCAAATTCAGAAAAACTTAGAATTAACTGAAGATTTAGAATTAAAACTTACTGGTTCTGTTCGTTATGATAAATCTGAATTTTTTGACGGTTTTCTATCACCAAGAATATCTGCTGGTTTAACCATTAATAAAATCCATAATGTTAGAGCCTCAGTACAAACAGGATTTAGAAACCCTACAACACAAGATTTATTTATTGGTCTTAATGCTGGTAGAGCTATTTTAATTGGTGCTGCTCCAGAGAATTTAGAACGCTACTCTAGTACTTTTGATATAAGTACTAGTGGACAAGCATTAGGTCAAGGAGAGACGATTACTCAAACAGGTGCCGTTGCTTACAATAATTCATATACAGCTAGTTCTGTAACAGAACTTGGAGAAACTGGAGATCCTTCTGTATTAGAAATATCAAATCCAGATTTAGTTAAAGCAGAAAAAGTATCTTCTGCAGAGGTAGGATATAGAGGTAAATTCAGTAACCTCATTGTAGATTTTAGTGCCTATTATAATAAATACAAAGATTTTATTTCTCAAGAAGTCGTTGTGTCACCTTATTATGGGACTGTAGGTGATGGAAGTTTATCTGTTGCTGCTATTGCCAATGACGATTTTCAAGCCTATAGCACCTACACAAACTCTCCTGCTGATGTTAATTCATATGGCGCATCGATTGGCTTATCAACTAAAGTATTTGGAAATTTTGATTTAAGCGGAAGTTACACATACGCTAAGCTAGATTTCGATAGAGTTAAATATCCAGATTTCACAACAAACTTCAATACGCCTGAACATAAATTTAAAGCCTCTTTTGGAAACACCAAACTATTTGAAAACTTTGGTTTCAATATCGCCTATAGGTTTAGTGACGATTATTATTGGGAAGCCACTTTTGGTAATGGCGTAGTTCCTGAATTTCATACTGTAGATGCTCAAATTAACTTAAAAGTTCCTAGTATGAAATCTACATTTAAAGCAGGTGCAACCAATCTATTAGGCGATGAATACTTCACAGCCTTTGGTACAGGATTTATAGGATCTATGTATTATGTTTCTTGGACAATTAATAACTTATAAGATGAAAAAGACAATTATTAACTCAAAATATATTTTGCTATTAGCAAGTTTAATTTCTATTATAGCTTGTAATGACATTGATGATGTTTTAGCAGACAATAATGTTGAAGCAGCAGAAATATTACCAGAATTAACACCAGGCTCTGTAGACTTTTCAAATTATGTAGCTTTAGGCGCATCTTTTACATCAGGTTATACAGATGGCGCCCTTTTTATTGCTGCACAAGAAAACTCTTTTCCTAATATTCTAGCTCAACAATTTGTTAATGCTAATGGAACTGATTTTACACAACCGCTTATGAATGATAATACAGGCGGAATGATAATTCCAATTCCTGGTCAAGATGACTTACCTTATCGATTAATTTTTAATGGAGAAGCACCTCAGCGTTTAGACGAATTTTTAATGGAATTAGGAGCAACCGCACCTGAAGTCACAACAAATGTTACCAATAGCCTAGCTGCAGATGGAAGTATATTTAAAAACGTGGGAGTGCCTGGTGCAAAAAGCACCCATATAGATTTTAATGGTTATGCTGCTTTTAATCCTTATTTCGGCCGTATGGCAACCTCTTCTTCTGTTTCAATGTTAGAATACGCTATTAATCAAAACCCTACCTTCTTTACTTTATCTGAAATTGGCGGAAATGATGTTTTAGGCTATGCCACTACAGGAGGAGATGGTAGCGATCCTTTAACACTTACGGCTACCTTCGATTTTCTTTTTAATGATATGGTTACTCAGTTGCTTGCAACCGGTGCAAAAGGAATCGTAACAAATGTGCCATATATTACAGATTTACCACATTTTACAACCATAGTTTACAACCAACTAGATCCAAATGACGATGATATAGGACCTCTTTTAGTTCCTCAAATACCTACATTAAACGCAAGTTTATATGGTCCTTTAGATGCTATTTTTACTGGATATGGGGAACCAGACAGAATAAATATTTTATCTACAACTGAAGCAAATCCATTATTAATTTTTGATGAAAATGCAACAGATAGATCTGCAGAAATCACTGGTGCTTTAACTTCTACTTTAGGTGTTGAAATGGCGACAGCCTTTGGTTTCATTTTTGGAAAATCACGTCAAGCGACTAGCAATGACTTAATAGTTTTATCTGCTTCTAGTGCTATTGCATCAATTGCGACTGACATCCCTTCCCCAGTAAATATAACAGGTATTAGCTATCCTATGTCAGATAAGTGGGTTTTAACTCCAGAAGAACAAGAAGAAATCAAAACTGCTACTGATGCTTACAATTCAACTATTGAGACTATAGCAAACACAAACGATAATTTGGCACTAGTTGATTTAAATGCCATTTTAACAGAATTAGCATCTACAGGGATTACTTTCGGTGATTTTACAATGAATGCCAATCTTGTTACTGGTGGAGCCGTTAGTTTAGATGGGATACACTTAACAGCTAGAGGTTATTCATATATGGCATACAAATTCTTAGAAGCCATCGATACTACTTTTGGATCCAATTTCATAGAATCAGGAAATATACCTAATCCTGGAGATTTTCCAACAAATTACTCCCCTACATTACAATAAAATATCAATTAAAAAATAAACTAGAAACGTCTTCAAATCGAAGGCGTTTTTTTTTGCAAAAAAGCTATAAAAACAACTTTCTTATTTAAATTAAAACTCATATATTTGCACGCGAAAACTAAAACGGTTTTCACACAATTAAATCGCATAATTTAAACACATAAGTAATGTCTAAAGTTACAGGTAAAGTTGCACAAATAGTTGGTCCAGTTATCGATGTAGAATTCGGAGCAGGTTCAGAACTTCCAAAAATCTACGATTCATTAGAAATTAAAAGACCTGATGGTACTTTATTAGTACTAGAAGTTCAATCTCACATTGGTGAAGATACTGTTCGTACTATTGCTATGGATTCTTCTGATGGTTTAAGTAGAGGTACAGAAGTTGTTGCAACTGGCGCTCCAATACAAATGCCAATTGGTGGTGATGTATATGGTCGTTTATTTAATGTAATTGGAGATGCTATTGATGGATTAGGTGATTTACCTAAAGCTGGAGATGCTGGTTTGCCAATACACAGACAAGCTCCTAAATTTGAAGATTTATCAACTTCTACTGAAGTTTTATTTACTGGTATTAAAGTAATCGATTTAATTGAGCCTTATGCAAAAGGTGGTAAAATTGGTTTATTTGGTGGTGCTGGTGTAGGTAAAACAGTATTAATTCAAGAGTTGATTAACAATATAGCAAAAGGTCACGGTGGACTTTCAGTATTTGCTGGAGTTGGAGAAAGAACTCGTGAAGGAAATGACCTTTTAAGAGAGATGTTAGAATCTGGTATTATCAAGTATGGTGATGACTTTATGCATTCTATGGAAGAAGGCGGATGGGATTTATCTAAAGTTGATAAAGCTGGAATGAAAGAATCGAAAGCTACTTTCGTATTTGGACAAATGAATGAGCCTCCTGGAGCACGTGCACGTGTTGCATTATCTGGTTTAACTATTGCTGAATATTTCCGTGATGGTGCTGGTGAAGGACAAGGAAAAGATGTATTATTCTTCGTAGATAATATCTTCCGTTTTACACAAGCTGGATCTGAGGTATCTGCATTACTTGGTCGTATGCCTTCTGCGGTAGGTTACCAACCAACATTAGCAACAGAAATGGGTGCGATGCAAGAACGTATTACTTCAACAAAAAGAGGGTCTATTACATCTGTACAAGCGGTATATGTACCTGCAGATGATTTAACGGATCCTGCGCCTGCTACAACCTTTGCTCACTTAGATGCAACAACTGTATTATCTCGTAAAATTGCTGAGTTAGGTATTTACCCTGCAGTAGATCCATTAGATTCTACTTCAAGAATTTTAACTGCTGATATATTAGGAGATGAGCATTATGACTGTGCACAACGCGTAAAAGAGTTGTTGCAACGTTATAAAGAATTACAAGATATTATCGCCATCTTAGGTATGGAGGAATTATCTGAAGAAGATAAAATGGCTGTAGGTAGAGCAAGACGTGTACAACGTTTCTTATCTCAACCATTCCACGTAGCAGAGCAGTTTACTGGTCTTAAAGGTGTGTTAGTTGATATTAAAGAAACGATTAAAGGATTTAATATGATTATGGATGGTGGTTTAGATCACTTACCAGAAGCAGCATTTAACCTTAAAGGTTCTATTGAAGAAGCTATCGAAGCTGGAGAAAAAATGCTTGCAGAGGCGTAGCCTAAGCAAGTGCTGAATTTATTTCAGCATCTTTCTCAAATTGAACTTTGAATAAACATTAAAAGACCCTGAAGCAAGTTCAGGGTACTAAAACAAGTTTTAGTATGTATTTAGAAATTGTATCACCAGAAGCAACTTTATTTAGCGGAGAAGTAACATCGATTGCTGTTCCTGGAGTAGATGGTGAGTTTGAAATGCTTAAAGATCACGCACCAATTGTTTCTTTGTTAAAAGAAGGAAACGTGAAAATTTTCGGAGATATCACTATTAATGAAGAGGTTCAAGATAAATTCTCAAAACAAGACAAAGGGTTTTGGTTAACAATAAACTCTGGTACTATTGAATCGAAAGATAATAAAGTAATTGTTTTAGCTGACTAAACTTTTATTTTAAAATATATTAAAAACGCGAAGCACATGCTTCGCGTTTTTTTGTGCTTTATATATATAGTATGAATTAATCAACTCCAATCCCAAGATAATAATGTCCATTCTTGATTGTTAGAAGTATACTTTTTTAAGACCTCGAAACCAACTGCTTGATGCGCATTTAAAGATCTTGTGTTTTTAACATCAACCTCTGTTATTAGTAGATTAAAAGTAGTATTAAGTTCTTTTTGCATATATTGGTACAAGCCTCTAAATAAACCTTGTTTTCTGTATGATTTATCTATACAAATTTGCCCCATTACAATATAGCTTGTACTAGGTTTTACACAGGTGTCTATCTCTAAAAACATAGGTTTTAAAACGTCAATAGTATTTTGAAACTCTGTTACCATACTTAAGGCGTAGCCAACTACTTTGTTATTTTGCGTTGCTATGATATGCGGACAGACATCATTCATAGCTTTTAAAATTTCGAAACTATGATGCACGGTTAAAAAATCTTCTTTCAACTTTTCTTCTTCGGAAATTGATAATGGTATATTATGCTTTTGCAACTCTAGAATACCTTTCAATTCTTGGCTGGTAGTCGCTCTTTTATAAATAACAGTATGCATTATAAAAACTACACCTTCTTAATGACATTCGTTACAATTCCCCAAATAACAAAGTCATTTTCAGTTGTGATTTTTATAATGGGATAATTTGGATTTTCGGGTTGCAACCACACTTCGTCTTTATCTACTCGTAATCGTTTTACGGTAAACTCGCCATCTAAAAAGCAAACTGCTATTTTGTTATTTATAGGCTCTATACTTCTATCTATAACTAATAAATCGTTATCGTCTAATCCTGCACCAATCATAGATTGCCCGCTTACACGCGCAAAGAAAGTAGCTTCTTTGTTTTTAATAAGTTCTCTGTCTAAAGAAAGACGTTCTTCTTTAAAATCCTCGGCTGGCGATGGAAACCCTGCAGCAATACTTGTATCGAAAAAAAGCGCACCTAAACTATCTGTGGTTTCTGGTGTAAAAAAAGTTAGCGTATTAGGTTCTTGTAATATCATTAGATGAATGTGTTATTTTGCGTTATGACTTTCTTAATCTTTTTAGATAATATCGCTGATTACAGATTGATTACTGCCAACACGGACTAGCTGCGTTAGGGATTGAGGCATTTGTTGAAGCTCTTTTTGTGTTGTTGCACCTATGCAACACAAAAAAGCGACTGCCGAAAGCCCGACCCTTGGGTAACGCCTAAATAAAATTATTTTTTAGATTTTTAAATTTAATTCATTTTTTTGAGATTCCTTGTCTATTTTACAACAATAATGTCTTTAATATTAGTGGTATAACGCGGCGATAAGCGTTCTTGACGCATTTTCCATGTCCGTTTTAAATCTTGACTCCCCAGTTTCACCTTATAATTGGCATACTTTTTATTTAAATGATCGATGGTATGCATTAGGGGTTTGTGCTTGGGGTTTTCATTTTCGAACATTTGTAACTGCTGATTGTTTGTGGGTACCAACCCCATAACAATAACGCCTGCTCGCTTGTATTTTATGCCTGATTTTAAAATTTTAGTGACCGCACGAACGGCTTCTTGGCTAATAACCAAAGAGGAATCTGTTGGGTAAGGCAAGCTAATTATTTTATTTGCTCTGTGCTGTTCTAGACCTTTTTTATGCCTGTCGCTACTTAACATCACATAAACAATGTGGCAGCTGGAGCCTTGTTTACGCAATTTTTCTGCGCAACTTGTGGCAAAGGTAGAAATGCGTTCTTTTATATTTTCTATATCTGAATAGGTATATTCGAAACTCCGCGTGGTTGCTATAGCACGTTTTCTTTCTACTTCGTCAAGTTTTATTTCTGAGATACCTTCTAAGTCTTTTTTAAGTTTCCAACCTGTGATTGAAAAATTTTTACGTACCCAATCGTCTGAAAGTTGTGTGAAATCATATGCTTTTTTGCATCCTTTTGCTTTTAGTCGTTTTTGTAAACCGCGGCCAATACCCCAAACATCTTCTATATCAATCCATTTTAAAGCTTTAATCCGCTTTTCTTCGGAATCTATGACATATACACCATTGGTTTCTTTTGGGAATTTACGTGCTATTTTATTGGCTACCTTACTTAAAGCTTTTGTTGGCGCCATGCCGACACAGGTTGGAATACCTGTCCATTTTAAAATACGTTGCCGTATTTGATTCCCAGAATCATCAAAATCAAAATCTTCAAAACCTTTAAATTCTAAAAAGGCTTCGTCTATACTATAGACTTCGACATCTGGTGTAAAATGTTCTAAAATCGTCATGACGCGCTGACTCATGTCTCCGTATAACGAATAGTTAGAAGATAATATCTTAATATTATTCGCTTTACAAAAACTTTCCCATTTAAAAATAGGCGCTCCCATTGGCAGGTTTAACACCTTTGCTTCATCACTACGCGAAATAACACACCCATCGTTATTACTTAAAATAGCAATGGGTTTATGGCGTAAATTAGGGTTGAAAGCGCGTTCGCAAGACGCATAAAAATTGTTGCAATCTACTAAAGCATACATGCTATAAAATTACAAGTTTATTTACATTTAAAGTATAAAAGAACATATAATTACATCTAAAAAATATGTTCGCTTTAACAACATTTAATCACTCTATTCTTTTTCACTATAGCTATTGATTTTTAAAACATTTTCTAAATATGACTCAAGATCTATTATCATAAACTTAGCGACTAGCTTCAAGGTTGTTGAGCTTTACCCCCCTTTTTTGATAAATTAAAAGTTGTTCTTTTGATATTTTATTTAACACTTCCAATATTCTTTTGTAATTTGCATTTAGGTTATTCCATCATTAATGTTTAATGACTAAAATAGCTTACTGACAACCAGTAAAATGGATGACTTTTTTATTTTAAATCATAATGAACAACAGGTTATCTATGCTTGTTTATAAACATAATTTAATGTTTTCAAAAGGAACATCGTTAAAGTAAATTGATCAAATTAAGCAATTCATTGATCAAATTGAGCAAAACAATACTTATCTATATTGTTAATTTCACAACATATATTTTTAAAAAAAATAACACTATTTATCATTATTATGAATCTAAAACCATTTACTTTTTTTACTATTCTATTTTTATTAAGCTTTTCTGTTAAATCTCAAGAAAAAACATTAAAAACAGAAGGACTTATTTTAGATGAAACTAAATTAAGCATCCCTTATGCTGCCGTTGGTATACCGTCTAAATATATTGGTACTTCAAGTAACGAAGACGGAGTTTTTTATTTAGAACTATCAAAAAGTAATTTATTAGACACACTAGAAGTTTCAAGTATAGGATATATAACTGCCAAAATATTAGTGAAAGACTTTTTTGCATTAAGTGAAAAAATAGTGACATTAAAAGAAGATATTGTCTCTCTTGACGAAGTTAGTATATTGAACCCTGAACAATATGTTAAATTAGCCTTTAAAAATTTAAAAAATAATACCGTAAACGTTGTACATGAATTAAAAGTTTTGAATCGATTTTTCTCTCTAGAAGGAGAAAAAGCTAAGTTTTTTGTTGAACAGTATATAAAAGTTAAAGACAGAGGCCCTAAAGGAGGAAGTGACGTAGAAAGGATAGAAGTTGTAGAGGGAAGAAAATCGGCAGACTATAGGTTTTTTAAAGGTAACAATTCAGCAAAGATATATCCAATAGATTTTATGACTAGAATAGACCCTCTAAGAAGAGGACTTTCTATTAACGATTATAAATGGACTAAAACTGGAGACACGTCTTATGACGGTGAAGACATTGTTATTATAGAAGGAAAAAGTAAAGATGTAAAAAGGCATGGTTATTTAGATCCCGTATTATATATTGGAGTTGATACGTATAAGGTTTATAAAACAAGCAATAAACCAAATAATGTTGTTACTATCTATAAAAAAAACAAAGATGGGAAACTCTATTTAAGCTATCATAATCATTACACCAGATCATTTAAAGATTTAAGTGATAAGCAGCAGAAACTTTTACGAACAACAAATAAAAAAATAAAATTATCTAGAAGAAATGAAATAATCGTTTTAGGTATAGAAACTGATAAAAATAAAATAACCACAAAAAGTTCAGATGTATATAAAAAGAATATTGAAGATATTGATGTAAAATATAACTCCTTTTTTTGGAGAAATTTCAGTTCCCACCCTACTGAATATTATAAAAAGAGTGTTGAAGAGTTAGAGTCTACTTACGGTGTACCCTTAGAAACTCAATTTAATATGGTGAATAAATAATATGTACCAAATCTTTGTTCTCTTATTTATTTTAGGCCAAGGTATTAGTGTGTATGCACAATCGAGAGATACAGACCCTATTTTATTCGACAAATCAACGCTTTTACAACACGTAAAAACACTTTCTTCCGATGCTTTTGAAGGCCGCCGAACAGGAACCAAAGGCGCTATAAAAACTCAAAAATATATTATTAACCAGTTTCATTCTTTAGGAGTAAAACCACTAAAAAAATCTTTCGTACAGTCCTTTTCGTTTACAAAAGGAAGACATCAATATAACGCCACAAATGTTTTAGGACTAATAAAAGGGACAGAGAAACCTAACAAATACATTGTTATTAGTGCGCATTACGACCATGAAGGTATAAAATCAGGAAAAATATTTAATGGCGCCGATGATAACGCATCTGGAGTAAGTGCTTTATTTAGTTTTGCAGAATACTTTAAGACAAACCCGCCAAAGCATTCTGTGATTTTTGCAGCTTTTGATGCCGAGGAATTAGGAATTCGCGGCTCAAAATATTTTATTAGTAACCCTGAAATTTCAACAAAAAATATAATCCTTAATTTGAATATGGATATGATAAGCCGTAGCGATAAAAAAGAGTTATTTGTTGCGGGAACAGCTTACAATAAGTCTTTAAAACGGTTAATTTTAAATATTAAAACTCAAAAAAACGCTAAGCTTGTTTTAAGTCATGATGGTTATGACGGGTTAGACAATTGGACCTATTCGTCCGATCACGCTTCGTTTCATAAAGCTGATATTCCATTTTTATATTTTGGTGTAGAAGATCACAAAGATTATCACGAGCCAACAGATGATTTCAAAAATATCCACCCTGAATTTTACAAAGACGCTGTAAACCTTATTATTTCTGTTTTTGAAAAAGTAGACCGAAACCCTTTTTAGAAATACGCTTTTAATTGAATATTTCCTGTGTGGATGGTTTTGCTTGTTTCCGTCTTTCTCCCAAAATAACTAAGATTCAAGTCTAAAAATTTGGTAATCTTTTTTTGTGCCAATAAACTCCATGTAAAATTTTTACCGTTCTGTAAACCTTCTAACATTTGATAGGAAACTGGTGTATTAGAATCGCCTGTAAAATCATTAGAAAAAAAATTGAATTCACCATTAATAGCGCCGCGTTCTTGATTCGAAAAGGTAAACGATGTTCCGTATTTTTGTTGTTTTAAAGATTCCAGGCCTCCTATAGTATTATCTTTTGTAGCATATTGATAAAAGACATCAAATTGAACATTATCACTTAATAAATATGATATTTTTGGATTAAAACGCGATTCATCAAAATTATAATTCTTACTCACAAAATTTTCGCTTATACTTTCATTAGTATCAAAAGCAGATAGAAAATTTAACAGCCAACTTTCTTGAATTTTATGATTAAAGTTTATTTGATGACTTTTCAAACTATTTTCTAAAAAACCTATAGAAAGTATGTTTCTCGATTTGTTTTGCAAATAAGTATAAGAGGTTGTGTAATGTTGCTTGCCTCGATTAAAAAACAAAACATTTCTTAAATTTAATTGCAACCCTAACTGATTGTCTTTATCATCTTTAAAAGGGTTTAAATTAAAATTATTGCCATCTCTTTTAATTTTCCTATCAATTAAATAACTGGTCTGATTGTAAAAATGAGACCAAAATTTTTCGGATTTGTTTTCGCTCACAGACCACTGCGCAGGATTTATAGTAAGTGTTTGACTCAATCTGTTTTGATGTGTTTTTATAAATACTCGGTTTGGTAAAAGCACACGAATGTATTTTCCCTGGTCTTGAAACTGCGCAATTTCAAACTCTTCAAGTTCTTGAATGCCGTTTTCGTTATAATCTATCCAAGTATAAGTACCTTGTCCGGATTCTACTTCCACGTACGTGAAATCTTGTTGTGCTAACGCTCCCGAATTCGTTTCTAAAACCGTATTCCATTGCACCAATTGTTTAAACAATTTTTGATTGAATTGCAGTCTCGAGTTTATAGATTGCTCATCATCAATCGCATCATCTTCACTTTTAAGCGTTCTATAATTTGCATAAAGAGACAAACTCGTGTTCTTATTTTGAACTAATTTCGAATCTAAATAAAAAGTGTTCGACGTATTTACTTTTTGCAATTCGTTATTTCTTATACTATCATTCACTCTGTTTTTATAACCAATTTCCACAAAAACCTGGCTACTATCTCCAACACCAGTAAATACTTCGTACGATTTGAATTTCTGACTCAAAGGGGTTAACACATCGGTATTAATATCTTTTTGCTGATTGTCTTCTATCGCTAATTTGGTGCCTATCCAGCTTTTTTTCATACCATAAGTAATGGTATTGAAAGCCCTTAAAAATGTTGACGTATTTACACTCGACGTTGCATTTAAAAAACTAGAATTCGAATAAATATGAAGTCTATTTAGAAACAAGTTCGCATTTGCGATATGTCTATTTCCATTAAATCCTTCAGAATAATTTAAATGCTCAAATTGGTAGTTGATGAATCCTTTTTGGTGATGAAATAGCTTAAAACCTGAATTTAATAAAATTTGATCTCCTAAATTATTACCAATACCATTTATATTGGTTTGGTCTAAATTCCAATCGCGATTAAATTCTGGATTGTATAAGCCTTCAATATTTCTATAATCGGAGGAAATATAATCACTATCAACATATACATTAAAATTCCATAAACTATCGGTTTTAATAATAGATTGCTCGATGTTTAGTTTCCCAGCAAAACCATCATTATCATCATCACCTAAACCAGAAAATAAATTCAAATCGTTTTTACTACCTGATGCCTCTAAACTAATAACTGTTTTTTCAGAGGGCTTATAATCTGCATTAATTACGGCTATTTGCAGTTTTGTTGGCGCAATTAATTGAACAACTGGCGCAAAGCTTCCTTGTAAAACACCAACAAACTCGTAAATATTATTGATGGCGTCTATACTGCTTAAATTATAATCACCTTGATTTTCACCAAGATTACTGAAAGTAACTCGATACAGTTCATCATCTGGATTATTCGAAAACACAAAAGCTTCAACCCCACTAATAAGCTCTTTTTTATACAAGATTCTGTTTTCATTTAAAACCTCTTCAACTTCTGATGGCGCTACCATTTGCGATTTATCATCTCCCGCATCTGCTAATATTTCCACTTGAACTTCAGATAGATTTTGTTGTAACGGTTGATTTTTAGAATCATTTTCAGAATATACCGAAACGCCAATGTTTAATTTCTCGCTTTTAAAAGTTCCTCCCCCGTAGGTTACCAAACGCGAATAATTTCGCTCGCTAAATTGGTAATCGGCAGTAATTCGCATTTCGGAGGTTATGGGATATGTGGAATTAAAAATAATTTCACCCGCATTATAATCGATAATATAATCTTCGTTTTCTCCACGTTTTACAGGAATTCCGTTTACATAAACTGTTTCGCTACCCGACACAATAAGCACAAACAATTCACCATTGCTGCCTTGTAATTTATACGGGCCTTGATTCCCTTCTTGTGCTGTAAACTGACTGGTTGTAAATTGCCCACGAACTAATGCGCCAGCGGCAAAAAGATTGGTTTGCTTGTCGTCGTCTCCAAATTTAGTATTCACAAATAAACCTTGTACACGTTTAGAAAAATTCGCAAAATAAGAGTCTTGGTTTTCCAAATCGATATCGCCTGCACGTATATTCCAGTCATCGCTATAAAGCTCTATAAAAACTTGATCAAACTCATCCAAGCGCTGCGAATAGCCACTTTCTTGCAACGGAATATTAGCATCTTGAATAGACGCTCGCAACGACACCTTACTATTAAGCTTTCCGCTTATTTGCAAATCTAATTCACTATTTAAAACGGAGTTTTGATTGTTCCCTACAGTTACACCACGAGAAATACTTCCCGATGTGGTTAAACCATCAAACGGAATGTAATTTTTAGAAGTATTCGATTGGGTGAGTTTATAGAGGTTATTAATATTGTTTGTGTTTTCAACAATAATACGTTCGTCTAACTGCCTATACGTTTTGGTTAAAAACTCAGGAAATTTTAAGTAATTAATAATGATGGAATCAGTATCAATGGGCTTTTTAAAACTCAAAACAGCTTTAGGAAAATCAATATTATAAAAAGAAGAATCTATTAAAGTGTTATCTTTTTTTCTGACGGAAAACGAACTCGAATTTATACTTACGCTATCTATTTTAATAATAGCTTTTACGGCTACTTTTTTAGTTCTATAATTGGAAGATCCGCTTTGCGAAAACCCACAAAAACCAATGAATAAGATAAGAATAAAAGAAAAACACTTCATTATATACTTAAACAACAAATAGTTTAAAATATTTTGTTGATAGATTATGTTAATTGTGCGTTATAATAATAGTGTAAAAGTAACGTATTATTTATTTTAGCTAAAATTAAGCAACTTTATTTCTAAGTTTAATGAACTTAAAAAGTTGCGTCAAACTGAACTTGTTTCAGTTTCTCATTATAAAAAAGTATCTATAAAATGTGATTCTGAAATAAATTCAGAATGATGTTTCTTAAAATTTAAGATTATGAAAATCATATCATACAACGTAAATGGCATTCGAGCTGCATTAAAAAAGGATTTTATTGGTTGGTTAAAAAGCGCCGACCCCGATGTTATTTGTTTGCAAGAAATAAAGGCAAATAAAGAGCAATTGGATCTCAGTATTTTTGAAGATGCGGGTTATAAATACAACTATTGGTTTAGCGCTCAAAAAAAAGGATACAGCGGTGTTGCTATTTTAAGTAAAATAGAACCAAATCATGTCGAGTTTGGCACAGGAATTGAGTCCATGGACTTCGAAGGTCGAAATTTACGCGCAGATTTTGATGGTGTGTCGGTAATGAGCATGTATTTGCCATCGGGAACAAACGCCGCACGTTTAGACCATAAGTTAGAATATATGGATCTGTTTCAAGAGTACATTAATACTTTAAAAAAAGACATCCCGAATTTGGTAATTCTTGGCGATTACAATATTTGCCACGAAGCCATAGATATTCATAACCCAAAAATGAAAGGCGTTTCAGGGTTTTTACCTGTAGAACGTGAGTGGATTGGAAGTTTTATAAATAGCGGATTTATAGATTCTTTCCGTTATTTAAACGAAGAAAAACAACAATATAGTTGGTGGAGTTACCGTGCAAATTCGAGAGCAAATAATAAGGGTTGGCGATTAGATTATGCTATGGTTTCTCAACCCTTACAAGAAAACATAAAAAGAGCCGTTATACTGTCGGATGCTGTGCATTCAGATCATTGTCCAATTTTGGTCGAAATCGATAAGTAATAGTTAAGAGTCAAATCAAAAAAATAACAAAAAGAACCTAAAAGATGATTAAAAAAATTTCGTTATTAGCTTTAACATTAGTGTTATCAGCGTCGTGTGTATCTCCAAAAGTATATAAAGATTTACAAAGTAAATACGACAATTTAAAATCAGAAAACAGAAAACTGTCTAGTGAAAATGGCGATTTATCAAAAGCCAAAACAAAGGCAGAAAACGAATTAAGTAAACTTCAATCGACTTACAAACAAGCAGTCGCAGATAGAGATAAATTACAAGCCGATTATAACGCAACAAAATCAAACTACGATAATTTAAAAGCCTCTTACGATGCTTTAGAGCAAAACAGTTCGAAAGCCATCGCTGCAAATTCTAAAAAGAATAGAGAGTTATTGGCGCAATTAGAAGCCAAAGAACAAGCTTTAGCTGCAGAGAATGCACGTTTAGCAAAACTTAAACAAGAGTTGGAAGATCGTTCTAACCGTGTTGCCGAATTAGAAAGCGTTATTGCTTCTAAAGATGCTGCCATGACGAAGTTAAAAGATGCTATTTCTAGAGCCTTAACCGATTTTGAAGGTAAAGGATTAACCGTAGAACAACGTGACGGAAAGGTGTATGTTTCTATGGAAAATAAGCTGTTATTCAATTCTGGAAGTTGGGCGGTTGGTACCGAAGGTAGAAAGGCTGTTAAGCAATTGGGTAGCGTTTTAGGTGTTAATCCAGATATCGCTGTTTTAATTGAAGGTCATACAGACAACGTGCCATACAAAGGTAACGGAACCCTAACCAGTAACTGGGATTTATCAACAAAACGTGCTACGTCTATCGTAACTATATTACGTGAAAATGCCGATATACAAGCTGAAAACTTAACTGCAGCAGGTCGTGGTGAGTTTGCGCCAGTAGCATCAAACGAAACCACAGCAGGTAAATCAAAAAACAGACGTATCGAGGTTATTTTAACTCCAAAATTAGACGAGTTATCTAAGCTTTTAAACGATAATTAAAAAACAACCCATTTAGGTTTTGCCCAAAAGTTTCATGTCCCCCAAGATTGAAATTATTTGGGCGTTACCCAAGGGTCGAGCTTTCCGCTGTATCTTTTGTTTTTTTTGTCATTCCTGCGCAGGCATCCATAATAAAGTTTAGCATTTACCTTAAAATTCGTTTTATCAATAATCAAAAACAAAAGGATGTCGCGTCAATCTCTAACGCGGAGTTAGTCTATTAAATTAGCATCAATTTAAAATAAATGCAAAAGATTTTAATATTACTTACAATACTTGTAATTAATTCAAAAAAAACCTATGAAAAAATTTTCTGATACAAATGGAAATCAAAAGTGCCTTTTGAGTTATAAAGAAAGGGGAGAGCTTGAAATAGAATTCGAATTAACTTTTTCTAGTATTGACGGAATAAAAGTTAATACAAATGGAATTGCAATAAATCCAGATCCTGAAGGACTTGCATCGTTGGAGGAATTTGATCCAAGCGGAGATTACAATCCCATCAATTCTCTAAATTTGCAAGCCTAATAAGATAATGCGAGTTAGTATCAATTAAAAAACAATATAATCGAAAAAGAATCTATAAATTATGAGTTTAATTCCGCTATAAAATGGTGGGAAAGAAAAAGGTTAATCTACAATGTAGTTACTCTTTTTGGAGGAGTGTTAGTGATAATTCTTAGAAGCGGTGTGCCAAACGGGGTTGGATCTTATATGGATTTTGGAATTATATTGTTTTGGCTATTTGGAGCGAATATCTTTTATACTTGTGGTTGGGCATTTGAAGCCATTTTGAATTATTATTTAAGCATATCATTTTGGAGAAATAGAACTAGAAAGATATTTTTTGTGCTAGGTTCCATATTTTCTTTTTTGTGGATGTTTTTATTAACTAGTGAAATAAACTAGCAAAGAATTAAAAAGTGTTAGTTCACTTAACTCAACGACATCACATACTTCTTAGGTGTCGTACCATATTTCTTTTTAAAAGCTGCAATAAAGTGACTAGACGTACTATATCCTACTTTATGTCCAACTTCGTTTACGTTATCATTACCAGCCTCAAGGAGTTTTCGCGCCACTTCCATTTTATAATCGAATAAAAAACTAAAAACCGAATCGCCATAAATTTGTTTAAACCCTTCTTTTAGCTTTTTCAGGTTTAAACCAATCTCATCCGCTAACTCTTGTAAACTTGGGGGTTCTGCCATTCTAGATATGATAATATCTTTGGCCTTTCTAATTTTAATAACATTGGTTTCATCTACCAAAAACGGACATTGCTCAATATTAGCATCTTCACTTCTATTAAAATATAAACTTAATAACTCGTATGCTTTCCCTTTAAAATAAAGGTTTTTTATAGACTGATTAAGGTTATAATTAATTAACTGATTTAAAACAATAGCCATAGAAGGTGATATAACACCATCTTTATAATATTTTTTATCTTTATTATCTCCGCTTAAAAATGTGATATATCCTGCCTCTTGAGAAAATAATCCGTGAAAATTTTTAATAGATATTAAAATAGAAACGATCCATGAATTAGGATCTACATGAAGGTTTATTGGTAATTCGCGTTGCGGATTGTAAAGCAATAAAGAATTCTCTTCAAGAATATTTAAAGTATATCGTCCTTCGTTAAAAATAAAACGACTCGACCCCTTTACACAAAAATGAAATTGAATATAATCGCTATCTATTTCTTTTGCAATAGATTGTATTTCATCCGAGTCATTTTTTAAAGCTAAAACCAAAACACCTTCATCTACTTTTGTTTCTTCAAAAGTACTTTGAGCGACATTTTTTTCATTACTTTTTTCTTGATTCATGATTTTTTATTTAGATTCATTCTACACAACATATCAAAAACATGCCAAATACAGCACTAAAATATGACAAATATCATATTTTAAACAAAAAACACTCTAAAAAACGTCAAACGATATTAAAAGTTCTTTTAGCGTTGTTTTTTTTCTAGGAATGAAATGTAAATTTGCTTCACAATTTCAGGTATAAGCATGCAAAAGTATAATATTTCAAGAAGTAATTACTTTTACGCCATTGGTTTGAGTTATAAAAAAGCCGATGCAGATATAAGAGGACGCTTTAGTTTGGACGACGATGCAAAAAAAGCACTTCTAAATCAGGCTAAAGAAAACAATATTGAAAGTTTAGTAGTAACCTCAACATGTAACCGTACAGAAATTTATGGTTTTGCTCAACACCCTTTCCAACTTATAAAATTACTTTGCGATAATACCAAAGGTACTGTCGAAGAATTTCAAGAGGTTGCTTTTGTTTATAAAAACAAAGACGCTATTTCGCATATGTTTCGTGTGGGTTCTGGTTTAGATAGTCAGATTTTAGGCGATTTCGAAATTATAAGTCAATTAAAAGTAAGTGCAAAGTTATCCAGGAAACATAATTTATTAAATCCGTTTATCGAGCGTTTAGTTAATGCCGTAATTCAAGCAAGCAAACGTATCAAAAACGAAACTGAAATCTCATCTGGAGCAACATCGGTTTCTTTTGCGTCAGTACAATACATTTTCAAAAACATTGAAGATGTATCAAACAAAAATATTTTACTTTTCGGAACAGGAAAAATAGGACGAAACACTTGTGAAAACCTAGTAAAGCACACCGAAAACGAGCATATCACACTTATTAATAGAAC
Organism: Algibacter sp.; assembly: GCA_039985655.1. Lineage (GTDB taxonomy): Bacteria > Bacteroidota > Bacteroidia > Flavobacteriales > Flavobacteriaceae > Postechiella. The sequence continues at coordinate 204,485 of JBDWSF010000016.1, forward strand.
TAAGGATAAAGCAGAACAGATTGCTGGGAAGTTCAATTTAATAGTTAAAGATTATGCTAATTTACAAGAAGAAATAAGTAAATCGAATATATTAATCGTTGCTACAGGTGCACAACGCCCAACGATTGACAAACACATTATACAAACCGATAAACCGCTTTTAATTTTAGATTTGTCCATTCCTAAAAATGTAGATTCTAACGTTGAAGAATTACCGAATGTTTCTTTAGTTCATTTAGACCATTTATCTCAAATTACTGACGAGACTTTAGAACGCAGAAAAACGCACATCCCATTAGCCGAAACGATTATAGAAGAAGTTAATGTCGAATTTATTGGCTGGTTAGAAACTAGAAAATTTGCACCAACCATTAAAGCGTTAAAGCATAAATTAACAGATTTTGCTACTGCAGAATTGGATACACAACGTAAAAAATTATCAAATTTTAACGAAGCGCAAGCTGAGTTAATTAGTAATAACATCATTCAAAAAATAACGAATCATTTTGCGCATCACTTAAAAGATGACAATATTTCTACCGACGATAGTCTAGAACTTATTAAACAAGTGTTTCAGTTAGAATCTTCAGCAAAAAATGTCTAAAACGATAAGAATTGGTACCCGCGATAGTGAATTAGCATTATGGCAAGCCAAATTAGTACAAAAACTATTAGAAGAACTCGGTCACAAAACCATAATCGTTCCTGTAAAATCTACTGGCGATATTGTGCTAGACAAACCACTTTACGAACTTGGTATCACTGGTATTTTCACTAGAACTTTAGATATCGCGATGTTAAATAACGACATCGATATTGCCGTGCATTCTTTAAAAGATGTACCAACGGTTTTACCTAAAGGTATTGTACAAGCAGCCGTTATAAAACGTGGTAACACAAACGATACACTAGTTTTTAAAGACAATGAAGAATTTCTAGGATCTAGAGACGCTATTATTGCAACAGGAAGTTTACGAAGACGCGCACAGTGGTTAAATAGATTCCCAACACATACTATAGTTGATTTACGTGGTAATGTGAATTTACGTTTACAAAAGCTTGAAGATAACGAAGACTGGAATGGTGCCATTTTCGCAGCTGCTGGTATTGGCCGTATTGAAGTGAGACCAGAAGAAGCTGTTAATTTAGACTGGATGGTTCCTGCTCCTGCACAAGGCACTATTATGATTGCTGCTTTAGATGAAGATGAAGAAACTAAAGCAATAGTTGCAGAACTTAACCATGAAGAAACGGAGATTTGCACAACTATAGAACGCGATTTCTTAAATAAATTAGAAGGCGGTTGTACCGCTCCTATTGGTGCACTTGCATATATTAAAGACGACGAAGTTAACTTTAAGGGTATCCTTTTAAGTGAAGACGGTTCTAAAAAAATAGAAGTAACTCGTGTTCAAAAATTAGGAGAACACCACGATATAGCTCAATTTTGCTCAGAATTTATAATCGAACGTGGCGGAAAACGTCTAATGGATACCATTAGGTTTTCTAACAAAAAAATAAATGTGGTTTCTACAAAATCATTAACCGAAGACCAACGTTTATTATTCCATGAAAAAGTAGCGCCAAAAAGCACCGATTTTATAAAAATCAACTTAAATAGAATTCATCCTCGTTTCTTAAAAAATGAAATCGAGAATGTAATTATAACGAGTAAGAACGCGGTAGAATCTTTAATTACAAACTATTCAGCTGTAGAATTACAATTCAAAAACATATACTGTGTTGGTCGTCGTACCAAACGTTTAGTAGAAAATAGAATCGGTAAAGTGGCGCATTCTGAAAAGAACGCCAAAAAACTTGCCGAATATCTAGTTGAATACATGGAAGGTACCGAAGTCACTTACTTCTGTAGCGATTTAAGACTAGATGATTTACCTAATATTCTTGAAAAAAACAATATAACCGTTAAAGAAGTTGAAGCGTATCAAACAAAATTTGATGCTTTACAAGTTGACGACTCTGTTGAAAGCGCTATGTTTTACAGCCCATCAACAGTACAGAGTTATTTAAAAAAGAACGATGCAACGGCTATTGCTTTTTGCATAGGTGAAACCACTGCGATCGAAGCAAGAAAAACATTTAATGACGTTAGAGTCGCAAAGGTTCCAACAGTAGAGAGTGTTATTGAATTGGTAAACGCCCATTACGTCTAGTGATTTATTTAACTGTTTTAATATTTGTTCAAAAAGGAAAAGAAGATACATTCAACACATATGAATCATCTGTACTTCCAATTTTAAGCAATTATAAAGGAACACTTATTTACAGAATAAAACCGACAGATGAAAGCTTTATAAATACAGAAGGAGAAAAACCATATGAAATTCATTTTATTTCTTTTGAAAGCAATAAAGGTTTCTCCGGGTTTTTAAATGATGAAAAAAGAAAAGATTTTGAACATCTTAAAGAAGATTCAATAACATCAACGTTTATTGTTAAAGGTGAAAAATTATAGTGGTTGTTGTTCCTGCGTAAACAGGAATCCACTTTTATAAAATTTAAGTTTCAATTAAAAAGATTCCTGCTTTCGTAGGAATGATAAAAAGTATGATAAAGAACGATTTATTTTTAAGAGCATTAAAAGGAGAAACAGTAGATCGTCCACCAGTTTGGATGATGCGTCAAGCAGGACGTTATTTACCAGAATTCATGGAGATTAAAGCTAAATACGACTTCTTTACACGTTGTCAAACCCCAGAATTAGCAAGCGAAATTACAGTACAACCTATTCGTAGATACGGTATGGATGCTGCTATACTATTCAGCGATATTTTAGTAATACCGCAGGCCATGAATATCGAGGTACAAATGAAACCAAATTTTGGTCCATATTTACCAAACCCTATTCGCTCACAAAAAGATGTCGATAATGTTATCGTTCCAGATGTAACCGTAGCTTTAGACTACGTATATCAAGCCATAAAAGCAACCAAAGAAAAACTTAACGACGAAATCCCATTAATAGGATTCGCAGGTTCTCCTTGGACAATCTTGTGCTATTGCGTACAAGGGCAAGGCAGCAAAAACTTTGATAAAGCCAAAGAATTTTGCTTTACAAACCCTATTGCAGCACACCAATTATTACAAAAAATTACAGATACAACCATTGCTTACCTTAAAGAAAAAGTAAAAGCAGGTTGTAATGCCGTTCAAGTATTCGATTCTTGGGGAGGCATGCTATCGCCAGTAGATTATCAAGAATTCTCATGGCAATATATCCAGCAAATCATAGATGCTGTAAAAGACGAAGCCCCAGTTATTGCCTTCGGGAAAGGCTGTTGGTTCGCACTTAATGATATGGCAAAATCGGGAGCTTCTGCTTTAGGTGTAGACTGGACATGCTCAGCTAGAAACGCACGTTATTTAAGCGGAGGAAACATTACATTACAAGGTAATTTCGACCCGACTCGTTTATTTTCGCCACCAGCAGTAATCAAAAAAATGGTTCACCAAATGATCGACGATTTTGGTAAAGACAAATACATCGTAAACCTTGGTCACGGTATTTTACCTAACATCCCGTTAGATCATGCCAAAGCGTTTATAGATGCTGTAAAAGAATATGGGAATTAAAATATTATGGGGCGTTACCCACTTTTTTATGTAACATTAAGTTCTAAATTCATACTTACAGCTATAAAAAAGTAGGTCGGGCTTTATTCGTTGGTTTATATTTTAAATTTAAGGTATTCATGAATGTAAACATTTCGGCAGTCACTTTTTTGTGTTGCATAGGTGCAACAACACAAAAAGAGCTTCAACAAATGCCTCAATCCCTAACGCAAAAGCAACGTTATGATTAAAAACATAATATCAGGAATTAAAGCCTATTTCGGCGCTTTCAGTTTAATATCTAAACTAAAACTCTGGAAATACTTTGCTATTCCCATGATAATAAGCTTTGTTACAGCAATCATTATTTTTAGTTCAGCATACGGTTTATCAGATAATCTAGGAGCATTCATATCCAAAGCTTGGATTTGGGATTGGGGCAAAGAAACTTTTGCAACTATTGGTAGTTTTCTTGGCGGATTAGTTATTATAGTCATCGGGCTTATTCTATTCAAACACATCATCATGGCATTATCAGCGCCATTTATGAGTCCAGTATCCGAAAAAATAGAGGCTCACTTAGCAGGGAATCCAATTCATACTCATAGAAATACAACGTTCATTCAACAACTGTCAAGAGGTATACGTATTAACGGTAGAAACTTGCTTATGGAGCTTTTGCTCACTATTCCAATTTTATTAATCAGCTTCATTCCATTAATAAATATATTTTCAACCATTTTACTGTTTTTAATGCAAGCCTATTATGCCGGTTTCGGTAATATGGATTACACCTTAGAACGTCATTTTAAGTATAAAGAAAGTATTAAGTTTGTTAGAAAACATCGTGGTTTAGCCATTGGTAACGGTATTATATTTATGCTTTTTTTATTAATTCCAGTAATTGGTGTAATTTTAGTCCTTCCATTTTCCGTAACAGCAGCATCAGTAAAAACCGTTGAAGCCCTAAAACTGAAAAACAATTTACCAAATGCAACTTAATTTCGATTCATTTATAATTCAACCCATAAACCCAAAAGACGCATGGAATCTTTGTAACTTCATAGTAGCTAACGAAGACAGATTGCAATCTTATTTCCCATCAACATTAGCACAAAACTTAAACCCAACACTATCAAATATTTTTGTTGAAAAAAAGGTAAAACAATTCGGTTTAAAAGAAGAGTTTCTATTCACGATTAAAGAAAACGAATCCAAAGAATTTGTAGGTTTAGTTTATATTAAAGAAGTCGATTGGACAAAACGACAAGGCGAATTTGCATATTGTATAGGTTACAACCACGAAGACAAAGGCATTACAACCAAAGCCATAAACATATTATCAGAATATGCATTTTCAGAATTAGAACTAGAAACCCTGCAAATCATTGCCCATAAAAACAATTTTCCAAGTGTGAAAGTTGCCAAAAACAACAACTTTATTTGGCGAAAAACGTTAATAAACGAATTTACACCAATGGGTAAAAAGCCATTAAATATGGAGTTATATGAATTGTATAAAGACATAAAATAGAAACAGAGACCTGTCAGATTTTTTAAACCTGACAGGTATTAATTATTCGCATGAATTAGACCTATAATAACAACCTGCAAGGTCTCAAAGACCTTGTAGGTTTTAGTCATAAAGCAAACATGAAAAACAAATTCTACCAATACATACAAAATCTCCAAGACAGCATAACCTCAACATTAGAAAAAGTTGACGGAAAAGCATCCTTTCAAGAAGACCTTTGGAAACGACCAGAAGGTGGTGGCGGACGAACTCGCGTGATTGAAAACGGTAACGTTTTTGAAAAAGGCGGGGTAAATATTTCTGGCGTACACGGGAAACTTCCGGACAGCATGCAAAAACATTTTGGAGTTGAAGAAGCCGATTTCTTTGCTTGCGGACTAAGTTTAGTCCTTCACCCAAAAAACCCAATGGTGCCAACCGTACATGCCAATTGGCGTTATTTTGAAATGTATGATAAAAACGGAAATATTGTAGACCAATGGTTTGGTGGCGGACAAGATTTAACACCTTATTACCTATTTGATGAAGACGCCAAACACTTTCATCAAACTTGTAAAACGGCTTGCGATAAGCACAACCCTGAATTCCATGCAAAATACAAAGCCCGATGTGACGAATATTTCTATAACGCACACCGTAATGAAGGTCGCGGCTTAGGCGGTTTATTTTTCGATTATTGTAAAGCTACAGACGCTATGACCATGGAAAACTGGTATAGCTTTGTTACCGAAGTTGGCAATAGTTTCCTTGAAGCTTATACACCAATAGTTGAAAAAAGAAAAAACTTACCATATACCGACGAGCAACGTAACTGGCAAGAAATCCGTCGTGGACGCTATGTAGAATTTAACTTGGTTCATGATAAAGGCACACTTTTCGGATTAAAAACGAACGGACGTATAGAAAGTATTTTAATGAGTTTACCGCCACATGTGCAATGGGTTTACGATCATCATCCAGAAGCAGGAAGTGAAGAAGCACGATTAATCAAAATATTACAAAATCCTATTGACTGGGTTTAATTACGTGTTATGAATTGCTACTGCGGAAACAAAAAAACCTATTCCAACTGCTGTAAAAAAGCGCATAAAGATATCAGCGAAGCTAAAACAGCCGAACAACTTATGCGTTCTAGATACAGTGCTTTTGTATTAGCTAATGGGGAGTATTTAATGCTAAGTCATCATAAATCTACACGACCATTAAAAGAGAAAAAGTCGATTATCAAATGGGCAAAATCGGTAGAATGGATTAAACTAGAAATAATAGAAACCACTAAAGGAACAGAAAACGATACCAGAGGTACCGTAACTTTTAATGCCTATTTTTACGAAAACGGAAAAGTGGATATTATACATGAAAAATCTGCTTTTGTAAAAGAAAATAATCATTGGTTTTACTTAGGATTGAGTAACTAATAAATTAAGAATAGAATATCATTATGTGGAAAATATTTAAACGTGCTTTTTTAATTATCAACTTTAAAACCTTATTAATTACATGGTTATCAATAGCTTCCACGGCTTTTTGTTTACATTTTCATATTAAAGCAGATTTTCCTTTAACATTAATTAGCACTGCTATTATATTTCCTATAGTATTCTCCATTGGTGGGGCTTACAAGCGTCGCGAAATCTCACTAGACGAATATGGCTCTATAAAAGCACACGGTCGCGCTTTATACTTTGCAGTATCACATTGGCTCGAAAATCCACCAAAAGAACTTAAAACAGAAGTAAAAACACATCTAGAAAATTTACTAAATTCTTGTACAGAAGTATTCACAAATCCTGTTGAAAATTTAGAAGAAACCGAAAAAGGCGTCTATCAAAATTTCAATAATTTATCTGTATTTATTAAAAGCCTTCGGTCTCACGGTTTACCATCTGGCGAAGCCTCGCGGTCCAATCAGTTTTTAAGTAAAATGATGATTTCTTTCGAGCGCATTAAACACATTTACCAATACAGAACACCTAGAACACTTAGGACGTATAGCGATATATTTATTGTTATTCTACCTATTGTTTATGGTCCACATTTTGCCGAAAACGTAACCAGTTATAATTACGGATTGCAATATGCTGTTCCTATTTTATTTAGTGTTATTTTAGTAGCACTAGATAATATTCAGTCACATTTAGAAAACCCTTTTGACCAGCAAGGCGAAGATGATGTGCATATTAATGTAGAAAAATTTATAAGAAATTTAGAATAGAATTTGTCAGGTTGAGCGCAGTCGAAACCTCTCATTTATAAAAAATCATAAAATATGTTCCCAATACGAAGAAACCGAAGATTAAGAACAAACGAAGCTATTCGTAGTTTAGTTCGCGAAACTATAATTACACCAAACGATTTTTTAGTACCGCTTTTTATTGTTGAAGGCAAAGGTATAAAAGATGAAATTGCCTCAATGCCAAACTACTTTCGTTATAGTTTAGACTTGCTTGAAGGTGAAGTAAAAGAACTGTGGAAACTAGGTTTAAAATCCGTTTTACTTTTCGTAAAAGTTCCTGATAATTTAAAAGACAACAAAGGCACCGAAGCGATGAATCCTAACGGACTCATGCAACGTGCTATTAAAACCGTTAAAAATGTTTGTCCAGATATGATTGTTATGACCGATGTAGCTTTAGACCCATATTCGGCTTACGGACACGATGGTATTATTGAAAACGGACAAGTTTTAAATGATGAAACCGTTGATGCTTTAACAGAAATGAGTTTATCGCATGCTGAAGCTGGAGCCAATTTTGTAGCACCAAGTGATATGATGGATGGACGTATTTTGTCTATTCGTGAAGCCTTAGAAGATGATGGTTATATCAATACAGGCATCATGAGTTATTCGGCAAAATATGCATCGGCATTTTATGGACCTTTCCGTGATGCTTTAGATTCTGCTCCTGTTGACTTAGTTGACATTCCCAAGGATAAAAAAACCTATCAAATGGATTATGCGAATCGTTTTGAAGCCATTCGCGAAACCGAAATGGATATTGACGAAGGTGCAGATATTGTTATGGTAAAGCCTGGTATTTCTTATCTTGATATTTTAAGAGATATTAAAAATGAAGTAGATGTACCTATTGCTGTATATCAAGTTTCGGGCGAGTATGCTATGATTAAAGCCGCTGCCGAAAAAGGGTGGCTAAATCACGATCAAGTGATGATGGAAACCACAACTGCTTTTAAACGTGCTGGAGCAGATATTATAGCGAGCTATTTCGCAAAAGATGTTATTAAATTGATTTCGTAAATTAGCATAAACAAAAAACTACTTATGGCATTACTCCTTTTCTACGGTATCATTTCAATATTTTTCTCATTCCTCTGTTCTATTTTAGAAGCTGTACTGTTAAGTGTTACACCCACTTTTATAAACGTTAAAAAGAAAGAAAATAAAGCATATGCTAATGATTTAGAAACGTTAAAAAACGATGTTGACAGACCACTAATTGCTATACTAACGTTAAACACCATTGCACATACTGTCGGTGCCATTTTAGTTGGTGTACAAGCAAAAGTAGCTTATGTAGAATTATATGGTTCGCAAACAACCTCTATTTTAGGTATTGAATTTACCGAAGATTTAATGGTTGGCGTCGTATCGTCAATTATGACGCTTTTTATATTAGTAGCTTCAGAAATTATTCCAAAAACCATTGGCGCAACATATTGGAAACAACTCGCTAACTTCACAACAAAAGCTTTAAAAGTTTTAATCTTTCCACTAAAGTGGACAGGTATTTTATGGCTCCTTCAACTTACAACCAAGTTAATTGGTGGCAAAGGGCATCATGGCAGCGTATTAAGTCGTGAAGATTTTCATGTTATGACCGACATGGCTCATAAAGAAGGGGTTTTTCAAGAATCTGAAAGTAAAATAATAAAAAATTTACTAACCTTTAAAGAAGTTAGAGCAAAAGATATTATGACGCCTAGAACAGTTATGAAAACTGAAAATGAGTCGACCACAGTTGAAACTTTTTTTAATGAAAACCTCAACCTGCGTTTTTCTAGAATTCCTGTTTATATCGATTCTGAAGACAATATAAAAGGACTCGTTTTAAAAGACGAGATCTATAAAGAAATGGCTTTAGGTAATGGCTCTAAAAAATTATCGGAACTAAAAAGAGATATTATAATAGTAGATCGAGATATTGCCATTCCTACTCTTTTTGAAAAACTTATTGAAACCAAAAATCACATGGCACTTGTTGTTGACGAATACGGAAGTGTAAGCGGTATTGTAACCATGGAAGATGTTATAGAAACCTTACTTGGATTAGAAATTATGGATGAAAGTGATAATGTTTCAGATTTACAATCTCAAGCTCGTAAAAACTGGGAATCTCGTGCTAAAAAACTAGGTATTTTAGACGAAAGTAAATCGGAATAATATGGAAACATGTATCATCAAATCACCTTTAGGCTACACCAAAATAGTTGGCGATATTGATGGTATAGCATCGGTTACCGTACTCAATTCCGAAGAGAAAATAACTGATATTATTCCTGTTGAATTAGAAGATTGTGTTATTCAACTAAATGAATACTTTGAAGGTTCTCGCAAACAATTCGACTTAAAATTAAATCCTCAAGGCACCGACTTTCAACAAAAAATATGGAAACTACTAGAAGACATTCCATATAACAAAACCATATCCTATCTACAATTATCAAAACAATTAGGAGATGTAAAAGCGATACGCGCCGTTGCAAATGCCAATGGTAAAAACCCTATTTGGATTATAGTTCCTTGCCATCGTGTTATAGGAAGCAATGGGAAATTAACAGGTTACGCTGGTGGTTTACATCGTAAAAAATGGCTTTTAGAACACGAAAACCCATATAAACAACAATCGCTGTTTTGATATGTATAGGATATTAAATAAACTATTAAAACGTTTTTTTACCGATGCTCAAATCTATAAGCATGGCTTTAACATATCGCCTATGTATAGACGCTCTGGAGGTAAGGTTGTAGAAGTTTCAGATGATTTATTATATGTAAAAATCAAAACCCCTTTAAGCTATAAAAACAAAAATTATGTAGGCTCAATTTTTGGAGGTAGTCTGTTTTCTGCAACAGATCCCATTTACATGATTCAGCTAATGAATATTTTAGGTGATGATTATGTCGTTTGGGATAAAGAAGCCACCATAAAATACAAACACCCTGCAAAGGAAACCGTTTATACCGAGTTTGTTTTCACCAATAAAGAAATAGAACACGTTAAAAATGAAGTCTCTAAAAACGGCGAATTCAATCTGATAAAAACACCAAATATCGTAAATAAAGACGGCGTAATTATAGCCGAACTAACCAAAACTATTTACATCGCAGACAAAAAATTCTATAAAGAAAAACGCAAACAAAAAGCAAATAAGTAATTTTTCATTATAATTTATTATATTTAGTCAACGAAACTATTTGTAATGAAATTCCTTAAAAACCTTTTTAAAATTCTTATAGCCCTATTTGCGTTGTTAATACTAACGTTATACATTACAGACACCGACTATTTAATTAAAGCGGTACGAACCATTTATTTAAAAGGGCATACTACCGCTTTTTTAGAAGATTACAAAGAGTTTGATAATGTGCCCGTTGAAAACGGAATACCACAACCTTGGGCAAACCACAACGATTATAATACCGTTGAAGAAACCGAAAACCTCAAAAAAATAAATAAGGAAAATGGCACGATTGCCTATGTTATTATAAAAAATGATAGTATTTGGTTTGAAAACTATTACGATGGTTTTAGTGCAAACTCGCAGTCTAATTCATTTTCTATGGCAAAAAGCTATACATCTGGACTGATGGGAAAAGCCATTCAAGATGGTTATATTAAAAACTTAGAACAACTCGTTAGCGATTTTATTCCAGAATTTGGCGACGGTTTAGCAGCTAAAATGACGGTTGGCGATTTATCAAGTATGGCATCAGGTACAGACTGGGAAGAAGCTTATTATTCACCATTGTCTATAACCACACGTGCTTATTTTGATGACGATTTAGAAAAAGTAATGCTCGGTTTAAAAGTGATTAACGAACCTGGAACATTTTATAAATATGCCAGTGGAGATACACAAATGTTGGCTATGGTTATAGAAAAAGCTACAGGCAAAAAAATGTATAATTACTTAACCGAAAGTTTTTGGAAACCTTTAGGATGTGAAAACCCGACGTTATGGCAAGTTGATAGTGAAGCGCACGATTTAGTTAAGGCCTATTGCTGTATTGCTAGTAATGCTAAAGATTTTGCACGTTTTGGGAAACTTTATAAAGATTACGGAAAATGGAACGGAAAACAGGTTTTAGATTCGGCCTTTGTAGCAAAATCTATAAAACCACGGTTTCCTGAAAGTCCAGAATATGGTTATGGTTGGTGGTTAAAAAAACAAGGTGGCAAAAGCTTTTTTATGATGCGTGGCCATTTAGGTCAATATGTTATTGTAGAACCTAACGATAATGTCATTATTGTACGCTTGGGGCATTCTAAAGGCCCTGGAGATGCTATTGCAACATTTACCGACGACATTTCTGTTTATATTAACGAGGCTTATAAGATGTTGAATAAATGATTTCGAAGTTAAATTTAGAAAACATATTATTTTTGGATATAGAAACCGTTCCTGAAACGCGATATTTTTCTGATTTAGATGAAGTTAAACAGGATTTATGGGCATCAAAAACACAATATCAACGGAAAGACGAATACTCCGCTAAAGAATTTTACGATCGTGCAGGCATTTGGGCCGAATTTGGAAAAATTGTGTGCATATCTGTTGGCTATTTTAGTCTTTCGGATAACCAAAGACGGTTTAGAGTCACATCCTTTTATGGTGACGAAATTAAAATTTTAAATGACTTTAAAAGCCTATTAATCGCTCATTTTAGCGAGGCGAAACATTTACTTTGCGCACACAATGGTAAAGAATTTGACTTTCCGTACATTGCACGACGCATGATTATTAAAGATGTTGAATTGCCTTATAAACTAAATTTATTTGGTAAAAAACCATGGGAAGTGGCACATTTGGACACACTCGATTTATGGAAATTTGGAGATTATAAAAACTACACATCCTTAAAACTTTTAACCAATGTTTTGGGAATTCCGTCACCAAAAGATGATATTGATGGCAGTGAAGTTTGTCGTGTATATTACGAAGAAAACGAAGTAGATAGAATTGTTGTGTATTGTGAAAAAGATACCATTGCTGTCGCTCAAATATTTTTAAGATTACGTAGCGATCAGCTTTTAACCAAAGATGAAATTATTCATATTTAAATGAAAGAACAACCGATATTAAACATTGAAAACCTTTCTATTTCTTTTGGAGATAACACCGTGATTCACAACATGTCATATCATCTAAATAAAAATGAAATATTAGGTATTGTTGGTGAATCGGGTTCGGGTAAATCGGTGTCATCACTAGCTATTTTAGGACTTCTTCCAAAAAAGATATCAAAAATAAACTCTGGAAATATTAGCTATAATCATGATGATTTAACACAGCTCTCACCAAAATTATTTCAAAAAATAAGAGGTAATAAAATAGCCATGATTTTTCAAGAGCCTATGAGTTCTTTAAATCCGTCTATGACATGTGGAAAACAGGTTGAAGAAATCTTAAAACAACATACAAATTTTAGTAAATCAGAAATAAAGGAAACCGTTTTATCGCTTTTCAATCAAGTAAAATTACCAGATCCAAACCGGGTTTATAAAGCGTATCCACACGAAATCTCCGGCGGACAAAAACAACGTGTCATGATTGCCATGGCTATAGCATGCAAACCTGATATTTTAATAGCTGACGAACCTACAACTGCACTCGATGTAACCGTACAAAAAGACATTGTTTCGTTATTAAAAGAGTTACAAAGTGATACAAAAATGAGCATCATTTTTATTACGCACGATTTGGCATTAATTTCTGAAATAGCAAATCGGGTTTTGGTGATGTATAAAGGTCATATTGTTGAAGAAGGTGCCGTTTCAAAAATATTTAAATCGCCACAGCATAATTACACCAAAGCACTTATTAATTCGCGTCCGTCATTAAGCACGCGCTTAAAAGTTTTACCAACCATTCAAGATTATTTGGAACAAACCATTTCAGAAGACATTATTACCTCAGAACAACGTAAAATTAAACACGAAAAACTATATAGCAAACCGCCTTTATTGGAAGTGATAAATGTTGAAAAGGAATATATTTCGAAATCGGGATGGTTTACAAAACCTGAATCTTTCAAGGCTGTTAATGACGTTAGTTTTAAATTATATGAAGGTGAAACTTTAGGTTTAGTAGGCGAATCTGGTTGTGGAAAATCAACTTTAGGTAACGCTATTCTTCAATTAGACAAAGCCACTTCGGGACAAATTTTATATAACGGACAAGACATTACCAAACTGTCTAAATATGACATTAGAAAACTAAGAAAAGATATTCAAATTATTTTTCAAGATCCCTATTCCTCACTCAATCCAAGAACTCCTGTTGGACAAGCCATTATGGAACCTATGATTGTGCATCATCTTTATAATACTGACGCAGAACGGAAGGAGAAAGTTATAGATATTTTAAACCGAGTAGGACTATCCGAAGATTACTTTAATCGTTATCCACATGAGTTTTCTGGCGGACAACGCCAACGGATTGGTATAGCAAGAACTATTGCGTTACAACCCAAATTAATTGTTTGCGACGAATCGGTTTCTGCACTCGATATTTCGGTGCAAGCACAAGTTTTAAACCTATTAAACGAGTTAAAAGAAACCTTTGGGTTTACTTATATTTTTATTTCGCACGACTTAGCGGTTGTAAAATATATGTCTGACCAATTATTGGTTATGAGTAAAGGGGAAATTGAAGAATTAGATGATGCAGATGTTATTTACAACCATCCTAAAAAAGAGTATACTAAGAAATTAATTGAAGCTATTCCGAAAGGTTTATAACCTGAGTTCGATGTAAGAATCGTAGATAAAAGTCAATAAATATGCTAGATTCGACTTATAATTAGCGATAGACTAGCTAGCTAGTTTATGTTAATTTAAGGAAGAAGATGGTATGTTTAGTGGTTTTTAGATTGAAATTAGTAAAGTCTCACATATTATAAAGAGCCTGAAATATATTTTATAGACACAAGTAATTGATAAATAGTATTTTATATAAGAATTATCGCTTTTCTTAGGTCGAATTCAGGTTTATAACATAAAAATCTTCTTTGTTAAATACACTAAGCTTTTTACAAAGCGTAAATTCTCGTTTAAAGTTTCTTTGAATTTACTATCCATATCAGTAGGCAGTTCAGATAGATTTGGTTCCATATTTCGTAGGTTAAGGTTTATGGTAGATTTGGGGAAATCTATTTATATAATTTGGTTTCATTGGGGACTGTAAATATAAGACATCTTTTAATTTAAATCAGATAAAAAACATAAATAATCGATGAAATACATTTTATTTTAACATTTTACAATAGATTTGTAAAACTAAGCTTTCTTTTTACTGAGTTTTCATAAAAAAAGACCTGTCAGGTTTTCAAAATCTGACAGATCTAAAGCCATCGCTTTTAATACATATTTAAATATCCATTTCGGGAATATCGCCTTCTATAACCAAATGACCTTCTGTTGCGCTTTTTATAACCTCTACAGAAACTCCTGGAGCACGTTCTAATAATTTAAAACCAGCCTCCGTAATTTCTAAAACTGCAAGATTAGTAACTATCTTTTTTACGCAACCAACACCTGTTAATGGCAAGGAACACTTTTTTAGTAATTTCGATTCACCACGCTTATTGGTATGCATCATGGCTACAATAATATTTTCTGCGCTCGCAACTAAGTCCATTGCACCTCCCATACCTTTTACCATACGACCTGGAATTTTCCAATTGGCTATATCACCATTTTCTGCCACTTCCATAGCTCCCAAAATAGTAAGATCAACATGCTGACCCCGAATCATTGAAAAGCTTAAAGCTGAATCAAAAAAACTAGCGCCAGGCAATGTTGTAATGGTTTGCTTTCCTGCATTTATAATATCGGCATCTTCTTCACCTTCAAAAGGAAAAGGTCCCATACCTAAAACGCCATTCTCACTTTGAAATTCTACTTCGATATCATTTCGAACATAATTCGCTACCAACGTTGGAATTCCTATTCCAAGATTAACATAATAACCATCTCTAACCTCTTGGGCTATACGTTTTGCTATACCTATTTTATCTAACATCTTTTTTAATGTGTTACTTTTTTAATTTGAAAATTGACTAATTAAAGCTTCTTACTTGTTGAGATGATTTTTGATATAATTAAAATAACAGATTTTAAATCTTTTAATAATTATTCATCAGGGTTTGGATAATCCTCAGATACTTGACAAAGTTTCAACCAATATTCAAGTTCATCAGCTTCCTTCGCAGAAATTTTAAACTTATGAATAAAATCTCTTTTACTCTCAGCATTTTGCGCCTCTCTTATGTTTGCTCCAATTGAAGTTCCAGATCTAAAGATTTGAGAAGCCATTTCAAACCTATTATTAGTTCTTATTTTTTCAGAAAATGACACCACCTTTAGTGCTAATTCAAATGTTAATCTTACAATTAAATTATCCTTATTGTTTCTCATCTTCAAATTAATAATTATTTCACTCTCACCGTACGTTGTTCAATACGCTTTTCATAGGTATCTCCTTGAAAAATACGTTGTACAAATATCCCTGGAATATGAATTTGATTCGGGTCCAATTCACCAAGCGGAACAAGCTCTTCTACCTCGGCAACTGTAATTTTTGCAGCACCACACATATTTGGATTAAAGTTTCTAGCTGTTCCTTTAAAAATTAAGTTACCAGCTTCGTCACCTTTCCAAGCTTTTACAAAAGCAAAATCGGCTTTAAAGGCATATTCTAAGACATGCATTTTACCATCAAATTCTCTAGTTTCTTTACCTTCTGCAACTTCGGTCCCATAGCCTGCAGGCGTATAAATAGCAGGGAAACCTGCTTGTGCTGCACGACAACGTTCGGCCAATGTCCCTTGCGGAATCAATTCTACATCCAATTCTCCCGAAAGCATCTGACGCTCAAATTCATCGTTTTCGCCAACATAAGACGATATCATTTTTTTAATTTGGCGTTGTTGGAGTAATAAACCCAAGCCAAAATCGTCTACACCTGCATTATTAGATATACATGTTAAGCCTGAGACACCAAGTTTTACCAATTCTGAAATGGCATTTTCTGGAATACCACTCAATCCAAAACCACCAAGCATTAATGTCATATTATCTGAAACACCCAAAAGTGCATCTTCAACACCAGACACTTTTTTATTAATCATATGTATTATAATTTTAGTTTAGACGCTATCCTGCATTAGAAGACAGGAGCTTATAAAATTACGAATAATTGAATAAAAAGCAGAAAATATTATCAAATAAAAAGCCATTCTTTTCAGAATGGCTTAAATATTATAAATTATGGAATATATTTAGATAAACCCTTCCAGATCGTCTGGAGTATCATCATCTAAATCATCATCAATAGTAGTATCTTCTTTAACCTTAGAACAATCTACATTAATAGATAAATTTACAGGTTCTTGAAATTCTTCCTTAGAAATTTCTAAATCTTTATCAGCATAACAGCTTTTCATATACACCCCCCAAATAGGCAATGCCATCGCACCTCCTTGCCCATAAGTAATGCTTTTAAAGTGCGCTGCTCTATCTTCTGCACCAACCCAAACACCTGTCACTAAATTTGGTACCAGCCCCATAAACCAACCATCACTTTGGTTTTGTGTGGTTCCTGTTTTTCCTGCGATAGGATTTTTAAGTTCATATGGGTAGCCTGTCATAATTTCTCTATAATCTTTTCTGTAAGCATCTGCTCCAACAGTTCTTAAACGCCCCCCAGAAGACCCAGGTTCCGTAACACCTTCCATGAGTTTAACAGCGACATATGCGGTTTCTTCACTTAAAACATCTCGTGTTTCTGGAGAAAATTGATATAAAATGGTTCCGTTTTTGTCTTCTATAGAAGTTACCATTACAGGTTTTGTATATACGCCTTTATTAGCAAATGTAGAATAGGCGCCCACCATTTCATAAACACTTATATCTGCTGTTCCTAGGGCAATAGATGGAACGGCAGGAATCTCTGATTCAATCCCTAATTTTTTAGCCAACTCGACAACAGGTTCTGGACCAACCTTATCCATCAATCTTGCCGTAATCGTATTAACCGAATTAGCCAAAGCATTTTTTAGTGTTCTAACACCTCCGTAATCATTATCACCACCAGAGTTTCTTGGACACCATTCTTTAGGGTTTCCAAATTTATTTGCTTCTATACAAAATGGTGTATCTGGCAATTCATCGCAAGGCGATAAATGTAATTGATCTATTGCTGTTGTATATATAAATGGTTTAAACGTCGACCCTACTTGACGCTTGCCTTGTTTTACCATATCATACTGAAAATGACGATAATTTACACCGCCAACCCACGCCTTGACATGTCCGGTTTGCGGATTCATAGACATCATTCCTGTACGTAAAAACGATTTATAATAGCGCATAGAATCTATAGGCTTCATAATCGTATCTATTTCTGAAGGCTTACCATCTTTCCATGTAAAAACAGACATTTGAGTTGGTTTATAAAACGATTTTTTTATGATGTCATCATCAATTTTTAAATCGTATTTCATATGTCTCCAACGTTCCGATTTTTTTATAGATCGACGCATTAACGTATCTATGGCACCAGTTGTTAAATCTAAAAATGGTGCTGTTGGATTTCGTTCAGGTGTGTTTTGAACAAAAAACTCTTTCTGCAATCGCGGCATATGTTGTTGTACAGCATCTTCAGCATGTTTTTGCATACGCGAATCTATCGTGGTGTACACTTTAAGTCCGTCGCTATTAATATTATATTTTGTTCCGTCTGGTTTTGGATTTTTATTAATCCAATCTTTCATAAACGAACGCAAATATTCTCTAAAATAGGTTGCCATACCTTCACGATGTGATTCTGGTGTGTAACGTAAATCTAAGTCTGTTTTTTGAAGTGAATCTTTAACTGCCTCAGAGATATATTCATATTTATACATTTGAGCCAAAACAACATTACGCCTGTTTTTTACACCTACAGGGTTTCTTCTAGGATTATAAAGCGCTGAATTTTTAAACATCCCCACTAGCATGGCAGATTCTTTTAAATCTAACTCTATAGGCTCTTTACCAAAGTAGATACGCGCAGCACTTCGAATACCATCGGCATTATTTAAAAAATCATAAATATTAAAATATTGAGCAATAATCTCTTCTTTAGTGTATTGGCGTTCTAATTTAGTTGCAATAACCCATTCTCTTAATTTTTGAGATAATTTTTTAAAAATATTAGCATTTTCTCTTTTATGAAATAACTGTTTTGCTAACTGTTGAGAAATTGTGCTAGCTCCTCCTTTTTTACCTAAAAATGCTAGAGCACGTAAAGTCCCTCTGGCATCAATACCCGCATGCTCCTCAAAACGCGCATCTTCAGTTGCAACTAAAGCATCAACTAAATGTTGAGGAAGTTCTTCATAATCGATAGGCGTTCTATTATCATTAAAATAAAATTTCCCTAAGGTTTCACCATCCGCAGAAATTATTTCTGTAGCTAAATTTGTGTCTGGATTTTCTAATTGCGTATGATCTGGTAATTCACCAAGAAGACCCCAAGAAGCTAATAAAAATATGAGTATGACACTGAAAACACCACCTAAAAATAAGATCCAAAACCAACGAATGTATTTTGAAAAATCTTGAATCACTGATGCTGCTTTTTTTGCTTTTGCCATGTACGTTGCGTTAATACATCTCGATACTATTTCGCTAAAGCGAAATCACTCGATGTGACATTTAATTATTATTTATGTTTTCTATTCTAAATCCTATATCTGTAATACCTTCAAGTTCTACTACGCCGTTTACTTTTCCGTTTTCTCGCATAGCATGCTGAATATTCACTTTATAATCGCCAGTTTCTTTAAAAACCACTTGCTCTTTATACCAAAGCTTATTTTCTTTAATATCTGTTAAGCCCGTGCCTAACAATTTACCTGTCCGGTCTGCCATTTTGTATTCTAATGTATCTTTAACGGTTTTTCCGTGTGGAAATTCCATTTCAACAATTAAAAATAAATTGTTGTATTTGTAATTGTTTGTATTTCGAATATTAACAAACAAATTATATGGTTTTATGGAATCTGGAGGCGTTACATTAAAACTTATAACGTTCTCTTTATGCCATGTATTAGGAACCGATTTATAAACATCGAAAACCTGATTAGAATCGCAAGACACTAATGCTATTGCAAAAGCTAAAAAAAACAATACCTTATTACTTCTCGGCATTTTTACTATTTTGAGGGTTTGGTTTTGGCTTTCTTTTATTGTTTCTATTTCTGTTATTCTGATTAGGATTCTTCTTTTTTGGAGCATTATTATTCGCCCAATCTCTATTAGAATTCTCCTTTTTATTAGGGTTTTGCTTTTGTCTCGGATTCGGTTTTTGGTTCGGATTTGACTTTTTATTTGTATTCCTATTTTGGTTTCCTTTTGAATTACTCTTTCTCCTATTATTTTTACGTTTATTATTAGGTTTTGGACTATCAAAACGTGTTAAACTATCTTGACCAACAACGTTCTCAAACTCTACTTTAGCTTCTTCTATAAGGTCTGAGGCGTATTCTTCGAGACTAGCAATTTTTTCGTTTTTTTTGTTTAAATCAATAATTTCGTTTGCTTGTTCGGTTGTAATTTTATACCAATTCATCCATTCACCTTCATACGCATACCACATATGCCCTTTAAAGATGTCTGTTTTTTGACAAACGGCGGTTCCTTTTTCTGTTCTTAATTTAATATCCGTTTTAGGGAAACTTTTAAGCGCATCTAAATAGGTGTCGAGTTCATAATTTAAACAACATTTAAGCTTACCACATTGTCCTGCTAATTTTTGCGGATTAAGTGATAATTGTTGATATCGAGCTGCAGACGTACTAACTGAACGGAAATCTGTTAACCACGTCGAACAACATAATTCGCGACCACAAGAACCAATACCACCAAGTCTTGAAGCTTCTTGACGAAACCCTACTTGTTTCATTTCTATACGCGTTCTAAACTCACGAGCAAATACTTTAATTAGCTCACGGAAATCCACACGTTCTTCGGCTGTATAGTAAAATGTTGCTTTGCTAGCATCGCCTTGAAATTCGATATCAGAAATCTTCATCTGCAATTTTAAGTCGATAGCAAATTGACGTGCGCGGACCTTCATCGTCTCTTCTTTATCGCGCGCCGTTTGCCAAATATCGATATCTTTCTGACTCGCTTTTCGGTAAACTTTTAAAATATCATCCCCAGTTTGCGAAATATTTTTACGTTTCATTTGAACACGCACCAATTCCCCCGCAAGGGTAACCATACCAATATCATGACCCGATGCTGCTTGTGTTGCAACAATGTTTCCAATGCTTAACGTTAAATTTTCGGTGTTATGATAGTAGAGTTTTCTTCCGTTTTTAAAACGTACCTCAACCCAATTAAATGGTTTTTCTCCGTTTGGCAATGTCATATTGGATAGCCAATCGAAAACAGTTAATTTATTACAACTATCTGTACCACAAGTACCATTATTTTTGCAGCCTTTTGGTGAGCCGTCTTTGGTTGAGCAACTTTCGCAAGCCATATATTTTATATATTGATTCCGATTAAAACTAACGTTTTATCGAAAGAAGGTTCTTAATTAATTTAGATTTTACAACCGTAAAAAGGGCTATAAAAGCGATTTTTTGAAACTAAGTTTCAAAAAATTTTATCGACGTAAAGATAAGATTATTATATAGACTTAAAAACACAGATTGTTTTTATACCAAATGAATTTCAAAATGATTGGTAATAAATTAGAATTAACCTGTTGAGCATTTTGATTTATTTTGACAAACTAGATGTCAGTTCGAGTCATTTTCAATAGAAAATTTTATTCTCGATAGTTCTGTTGAACTTGACGAAATACTAATTTCACTCGAATTGACAAATTTTACTCAAAATGCACAATGGGTTTAGAATTATACTTTCTTTAGATAAAAAAGGAAATATGAATATAACATTAGTTAAGGTTCTATTTTATATTAAAATATAAAGAAAATAGAAACTAATTTAATCGATTATTTTGAAGTTTGTTTGGTATCAAACACTTTTAACGCGTATTATTTTTACAGGGCAGGCTTTTGCAGCTTTATCGGAATCATCTAAAATATTTTCATCATAAGATTTTAGAGTAAAAAAACCTTTTTTATCTTTTGAATGAAGCAACACCGTTTTACCATCTTTTTTAGACATTTGAAATTGAAGAGGCGCCAACTCTACACAATAATTACAGCCTATACATTTATCCCGTTGCAATGTAATTACGACCATTAAGCTTCTACTTTATTTTCGACAACTTTATAAAGCTTGTCAGATTGACGAATTCTAAACGGCAACTTTATAGTAACTAAATCACCTTTTGAAGCTTCTAATAATTTTTGATCGTTCACTAAAAACGCTTCGACAACAAATTCCTGTGCTCCTGTTGTTGGTCCTGTTATTAAAAGCGTATCGCCTACATTTATATTATAAGCTTCAATTTTAAATTCTCCCACTTTTGCTTTTGGAAAAAAATGCATCCCTTTACCAACATAAACTTTCTTTTGTGTTGCATGAGAACCCGAACCTGTACTCCATTCTCCTAATTTTTGTCCTAAATAATACCCACTCCAAAAGCCTCTATTATAAACAGTTTCTAAAGTTTGCATCCAAGAAATAACTTCTTCTTTACTGTAAGCTCCATTCCCAATACTATCAATAGCTTCGCGATAACACTTAATCACTTTTGCCACATATTCTGGTGCCCTACCTCGGCCTTCAATTTTTAAAACTTTTATCCCCGCATCTACAACCTCATCTAAAAAATCAATAGTACATAAATCTTTAGGAGACATAATATATTCATTATCCAACTCCATTTCAAACCCCGTTTCTTGATCGATAACCGTATATTTTTTGCGACAATTTTGCTTACAAGCGCCTCTATTTGCTGAAGAATTTTGCGAATGTAAACTCATGTAACATTTACCAGAAACCGCCATGCATAATGCACCATGACCAAAAATTTCGATCTCTACAAGTTTCCCCGAAGGCCCTTTAATTTGATCTTTTTCTATTTGTTCCGTAATTTTTTTTACTTGACGCAAACTAAGTTCTCGGCTTAAAACCATGGTATCTGCAAACAGGGCATAAAACTTAACCGTCTCAATGTTTGTGACATTAATTTGAGTAGAAATATGGACTTCCATATTAGCTTCGCGAGCCATCGCAATAACCGCTTGATCCATTGCAATAACAGCAGTGATCTCTGCGCCCTTTGCCTTTTTAATCAAAGTTTTTACAATAGATAAATCGTGATCGTAAATTATAGTATTAAGCGTGAGGTAGCTTCGAACGTTTTTAGATTTACAACGCTTAGAGATTTCATGCAAATCATCTAAAGTGAAATTAACAGAAGCTCTTGCTCGCATATTTAGTTGTTCTACTCCAAAATACACAGAGTTTGCACCGTTATCTAAGGCTGCTTGCAGAGATTCAAAATTCCCTGCTGGTGCCATCAATTCTATCTTTTGCATAGCGTCTTATTTTTTATCGACTTTTAGAGTCTCAAAAATATTCCTCAAATCTTTTTTATGTGGCAAATGATCGGCACGTCCTTTTTTGAAAATATCGTTACTATTCCCTTGTCCTTTTCTAAGCTCCTTTTGTTCTTCAAAAGGCAGAACATGAATCTCTTTGCAGTTTGTAGAACAACAATTATCCATCTCTGCTTTACAACTATCACACTGAATAAATAACAAATGGCAAGCATCGTTAGCACAATTGGTATGAACATCAAACGATTCGCCACATTGATGACAACATGCTATAACATCATCACTAATTTTTTCGGCTCTACGTTCATCAAAAACAAAATTCTTTCCAATAAATTTATTCTCAAGATTATCGGCTTTAATTTGTCTGGTGTATTCTATAATACCGCCTTCTAATTGATATACATTTTTAAACCCTTTATGCTTAAAATAGGCACTTGCCTTTTCGCAACGGATTCCGCCAGTGCAATACATCACCAAGTTTTTATCTTCTTTATACGCTTTTAAATCGTCTTCAATAATATCTAAAGATTCTCTAAACGTATCCACATCAGGAGTAACGGCATTTTTAAAATGACCAATTTCACTCTCATAATGGTTTCTCATATCTACCAAAACGGTTTTTTCATCTTCAATAAGGGCATTAAACGCATCTGCTCCAACATGTACACCTTTGTTTGTAACGTCGAACGTGTCATCATTTAACCCGTCGGCAACAATTTTATTACGCACTTTCACCTTCAATTTTAAAAACGACATATTATCTTGCTCTATGGCAACATTTAATCGTATTCCTTTTAAAAAAGCGATGGTATCTAAATGTGTTTTGAATTCTTTAAAACGATCCGCGGGAAGTGAAAGCTGTCCATTTATACCTTCTTGAGCCACATAAATACGTCCTAAAACGTCTAATGCATCCCAGGTAATAAATAAATAATCTCTAAATTCTTGAGGGTTTTCAATTTTGGCGTACTGATAAAAAGAAAGTGTTAATCGATCTTTGCCTGCTTTTTCGATTAATTCGGCTCTTTCTTTTGCGCTTAACTTGTTGTACAGTTGCATGCTATACTAATTTTTAAGGTTAAAGAATACCCATCCTAACCTTCCCAAAGGGAAGGGAAATGAAACTAAAGCGCAAAGGTACAATTTCTAAATAATTAAAACAATTTGGGCGCTACCCAAGGGTCGGGCTTTCACTACTCGCTCCCTCCTAAAAAGTCGGGGAGCTCAAACAGACCGTTCTATCCCTAGCGTATCTATCCTATAGCTTATTTTTTAAACCGAAAATTGTTTTGTTTTTGGGGAGGTTTGTTTAACGTGTTTGTTAAGATTTGTAGTTTTTGTTATAAGTAGCCTTTTATTCTCTATAATTTTCTCGGTCAAAATAGTCAGTTTCAATTCCTAATTCCAAAATTCTTGATTTATACTTTTCAAAATTTGGATTTGGATATTTTGTTATTGCTATTAATAAATATTCTCCAAGTGTTGTTCTTTTGAATTTCTTTTTAGATTTCAGAGTTTTATCAAATAACTCAAATGTTTCGTTTTCATATGGAAATTGAGCCAAAGCCTGATATAACATTCTCCATTTTGCATATGAATAACGCTTTTTCCGCCAATCATTTTTAAATATCTCTACTATATAAGGATAAAAAGCCTTTTCAGGGAAGCTTCTAACTGCATGTATTGCATAACTTTGAATTTCATTATTTTTAAGAGCATCAATAATAATTTGCTTATCCTTAGTGTTTTTATATTGAGAAAGAGTTATAAGTGAATATGGCTCGCAACTAGAGACTGCAATTTTTCTTAATAAATCATAATTTTCAGGAATCGGTTTCATTCCTCTTATTATCGACGATTTATATTCCAGCTTTATCTGTGGGTCATTTAAAAGTTTATATTCGATTTCTTTTAAAAAAGGTTTCATATTTTCAATCATTGTTGAATCTTTGCTCCATAAGGTGAAAACAAAAGACTCAATAAATTGGTCTCCAACTGTACTGTAATTTGAAATACAACTTTTCTCAATATTTACTTCTTCTGTATCATAGAGGTGTGCAATTAAAAATTGCTTTGCTGAGTTTAAATCCTTGAGACATAGTGACGAAAAAGAAGCGCATCTTACAGCAGGAGATTTGTCCTCAATTAAACAAGTTAATTCTAGTTTTTCTGCAAGAGAATCTAGTTTTTGAAAACGCACAAATTGCACAGATTTTTTTCCATTTGAAATTATTCTACAAGGGACATAATTAGATTGAGAAATTTCATCGACAATAATTTTTATTTCAGGACGGATTTTTTGTCCAAACACAAAACTACTTGAAATAATAATCAATATGTAGATTAGTTTTATTCTCATGTTTTTTTTAGTTGCTTATAATGCAAAGATAAGATTCAATAAACTTTATCGGTTGCCAAACAAAGTTTTCGGTTTTTTCTTACAAAGTCAAGCGATGTGCTAATTCTAGAATAGATAAAAAACAAGTTTATGCATTTGTTAAAACCATAGAAAACCCTAACGTACCTATACACCTAAACTAGTCTTCATCCTTAACTTTGCCAATCTCGATAAAACGTCCACCAAAGCTCTGCTTAATAAAATTCCACGCATAAAAAAAGCACTTAAACAAAAGTTTAAATGCTTTTAATAGTAGTTTGAGTTAGTCGTTAATTAATAATAATTAACAAATTTCATAGCAAAAATTTCCCACTCTATAACATAGAGATGCATAATAGATAAAAAGGTTGCGTTAAAATATTTGATTTCTTTTTTAAAAACAGAATTTATGTTGAAAAGTATTATTGTATCATCACAAAAGATATAGTATTTTAGCATGCAAATCTTCAGAAAAAAACATATAAATGAGCAGCGAAAAAGAAGCTAAATTAAAAGCACTAAAACTTACATTAGATAAACTAGATAAGGCGTACGGAAAAGGAACTGTAATGAAATTGGGCGACCAAGCCATACAAGATGTAGAAGCTATTTCTTCTGGTTCTTTAGGACTAGATATCGCATTAGGCGTTGGTGGTTATCCTCGTGGACGTGTTATAGAAATTTATGGTCCAGAATCTTCTGGTAAAACAACCTTAACATTACACGCTATTGCCGAAACACAAAAAGCAGGAGGTATCGCAGCATTTATTGATGCAGAGCATGCTTTTGATCGTTTTTACGCTGAAAGTTTAGGTATCGATATCGATAATTTAATTATTTCTCAGCCAGATAATGGAGAGCAAGCTTTAGAAATTGCTGATAATTTAATTCGTTCTGGAGCTATTGACATAGTCGTAATTGATTCTGTTGCAGCATTAACACCAAAAAGTGAAATTGAAGGTGAAATGGGAGATTCTAAAATGGGACTTCATGCACGTTTAATGTCTCAAGCATTAAGAAAACTTACAGGTTCTATTAGTAAAACCAACTGTACCGTAATATTCATTAACCAATTACGTGAAAAAATTGGTGTTATGTTTGGTAACCCAGAAACGACTACAGGTGGTAACGCTTTAAAATTCTATGCCTCTGTTCGTTTAGATATTAGAAGATCCACACAAATTAAAGATAGCAATGGTAATGTTTTAGGTAATAAAACCAGAGTTAAAGTGGTTAAAAATAAAGTAGCGCCACCATTTAAAATGGCAGAGTTCGATATTATGTACGGTGAAGGCGTATCTAAAGTCGGCGAAGTTTTAGATGTTGCTGTAGAACACGAAATTGTTAAGAAAGCCGGTTCTTGGTTTAGCTACGAAGACACAAAACTTGGCCAAGGTAGAGATGCTGTTAAAGCCATTATAAAAGATAACCCCGAGCTCTTAGAAGAACTCGAAGCAAAAATAAAGGTCTCCTTAAAAAAAGATCAAGAATAAATTAAAATCCCGATCTAATCGGGATTTTTTGTTTTTACACCTATCTATAACCCATTGTGTATTTTGAATTATTTGTCAATTCGAGTGAATTTCATTCATTTTATTGAATGAAATTAGTGCTTCGCCAAGCTCAGCAGAACTATCGAGAATAAAAATTTCCGATATCAAAGCCTATTCTCGATACAATTCCGACGAAAAAAGTCGAAATCACTATCATTGACGCTAACTACCTTATAGTTCGCTAACGTCAACCCATCCTAGTTAAAATTTTCAACATAGATCTCAAACTGACAGTTCGTTTAGCCAAATAATTCAAAATACACGACAGATTATTATATTTAAAATGAGATGAAAATAAAACATGGCATTAGTTACGGTTTATTTTTTAATGAAAAAGAGAGGAGAAAAGGGCATTTTATTAGACTTACTTTAAATTATAATAAGTATGACACGCAACCTTTCCTATAAATATGCATCTTAAAAGGACAAAGCTTTAATTCCCCTATAAAAAGTTGTTTATAATGAAAAGGTTATTTATTTTTAGTTTTATACTCGTTATGTTAAGTGCATGCAGCACTAATGATGACTATGTTGATTTTAATTTTGAGATTTTACCCGTTGAAAATGTTGATATTCCAACAGAATTTGAATTGGGTGAAGTATATCCTATAACGGTGACATACTTAAAGCCTACAAGCTGTCATACATTTAACGAGTTGTATTATTTAAAAAACACCAATGAGCGTACTGTAGCTATTATAGATTATGTTTTTGAAAGAGATGACTGCGAAACATTAGAAAATGAACTCGTAGAATCTACTTTTAATTTTATTGTTAATAGTAATGGTTCTTATATCTTTAAGTTTTGGCAAGGTGAAGACAACCAAGGCGAAGACCAATATTTAACCATTGAAGTACCCGTTATAAACTAAATAATAAGTATTAATTAATCTTTGTATAATTTGAGTTTA
Source organism: Algibacter sp. (assembly GCA_039985655.1). Classification (GTDB taxonomy): domain Bacteria; phylum Bacteroidota; class Bacteroidia; order Flavobacteriales; family Flavobacteriaceae; genus Postechiella. The sequence continues at coordinate 232,206 of JBDWSF010000016.1, forward strand.
AATCAACTCATAGAAAATTGTAAAATTAATGATACAAAAGCACAGGGAGAATTGTATAAACTCTTTTCGAGTAAACTCTTTTCGACATGCTTGAAGTATTCGAGAAGTTATGCAGAAGCAGAAGATAATCTGCAAGATGCTTTTTTAATCATATTTAGTAAAATAGAACAATACAAAAACAAAGGGTCTTTTGAAGGTTGGCTAAAACGAATTGCAGTGAATACCGTTTTACAGCGTTACAGAAACGAAAAAGTTTTTGATATTATAAATGAAAATACTGTTGAAGACGCAGAAATAGATATTGAAGACGACGACATTTCTATTAACTACCTTCTAAGTATTATACAAGAATTACCAGATAGATATCGCCTTGTTTTTAACATGTATGTACTAGATGGTTATTCGCATAAAGAAATAGCAGAGATGCTAAACATAAACATAGGAACTTCAAAATCTAACTTAGCACGTGCTAGACAGATTTTAAAGCAAACCATAGAGACGTATAAAACAAAACAAAGTGCACAATCTTTATAATGAGTGATAAAAAACACATAGACCGATTGTTTCAAGAAAAGTTTAAAGACTTTGAGAAGACTCCCGATGATGCCGTGTGGTCTAACATTGAAGCAAAATTAAACAAGAATAAAAAACGACGTGTTATTCCAATTTGGTGGCGTTACGCTGGCGTAGCAGCCTTATTATTACTTTTATTAACTGTTGGCAATACTTTTTTTAATCCATCAAATTCAGACTCTAACGCTGTTGAACCTATAAATAATGTGGTGGATACTGAAACCAAAAAAACACGATCTATTCCAGAAAATGAGAACAATAATAGCATTAAAGGGTCTTCGATTAATAATGACACTCCTGTTCTTTCTGATAATACTTTAAATGAACAGGAAGCGCATGAATCTGTTTTAGAAAAAAGATCTCCTAAAAACAAAGAGGAATCTAATTTCAAAAACAACTTAAAAGAAACATCAGTAATAGCAAATACGCCGACTAAAAACAGTTCGGAAATACAAAAAAATAACAATATAATAACGAATGAATCTCAAGTTTCAAACCACGCAAACCCATCATTAAAGGAAAGCGTTATTGCTAATAATAACTTGAATAAAACACAGACTAACCATTCTCAATCAACACCAGTTGCTATAAACAACCCAGCTGAAATCATCAAAATTGACGAGACTATTAAAAACTCAAATAATCCAGTTGCAAGTAATAAAACAGAAGACCTTAAAGTAAATGTAACTGAAGATGAGCCTTTAATTAAAGAGGGTTTAAATAAAGAAACAGAAACGATAGAAGAAGCAATAGCAAAAAATATAGATGATATAGAGGAGGAAAAACAATTAAACAGGTGGAACATTACACCAAACGCTGCTCCCGTTTATTTTAATACTCTAGGAGAAGGCTCATCAATCGCAAGTCAATTTAACAACAACAACAAAACGGGCGAAGTTAATATGAGTTATGGTATTAATGCGAGTTACGCTATTAATAAAAAATTAATTGTTCGGTCTGGTATCAACAGAGTAAATCTAGGTTACAACACAAATAACGTTGCGGTATTCGAGAGCGCAAACGCCACGGCTTTTAGCTCGTTAGCCTCTATAAAAGGAGACAGTAGTAACGATGCCCCTATTAGTAGCGATGTTACAAACAGCAATATAGAGACCGATGTTTCTTTAATTAGTGGGGAAAGCATAAAAGCAAACCAAATAACTCCAGAGGCGTTTTCTACAGCATCGAGTGCTAACATTAATCAATCTTTAGGTTTTATAGAAGTCCCTATTGAATTTCAATATATAGTTTCCGATAAAAAACTGGGTTTAAACGTTATTGGCGGTTTTAGCTCTTTCTTTTTAAATAATAACGAATTGTTTTCTGAAACAAACGACTCTCGAACTTTAATAGGCGAAGCTGTTAACGTTAACAGCGTGAGTTACAGTGCCAATTTCGGATTAGGACTGAACTACAAAGTGACTAAAAAAATTAATTTGAATTTTGAACCTATGTTCAAGTATCAAATCAACACATTTAATAATACATCTGGTGATTTCAAACCTTATTTTATAGGTGTTTATACCGGAATTGGATTTAAATTTTAGGTTTTTGGTTAGATCTAGATATTGCTTTTCATTAAGCTCGAAAAGCAATATCAAAAAAACTGCTCTCCCCCCAGAGCAGTTTTATTTTTTATAGTCTTGGAGTTGATTCAAAATAATAGTTCTAGACTGCGCATTTAATCTTTTTGTATCATCAGCAGACAAACCTTTTGTTGGTATAAACTTATGCATTTTTGCTCGCATGCGCCCAGGGTATCCGCTAAAAAAAGTATAAGGAAAACGTTTCTTATTATCTGGAAAAGTTAATGGCACAATGGGTATTTGGTGGTTTATAGCCAATCTAAAAGCACCGTCTTTAAACACATCCAAATCAACAGTAGCATCATCTGGAATGCCTCCCTCAGGAAAAATACAAATACTCAACCCCGATTTTAATCGCTTTTGCGCTCTTAAAAATACGGCTTGCCTACTTTTAGGAGAACTTCTGTCCACTAAAATGCAGGTGCGCTTATAGAAGAATCCAAAAAGTGGAATTTTAGCTAACTCGGCTTTCCCAACAAATACAAACGGGTTTTTAACAGCAACGAGCATTAGCATAATATCTGTCATAGACGTATGATTTGCTATAAACATATAACTTTTTCTTTTTTCTGGAATCTCATCTCTTTCAAAACGATACCGAAATCCCATGCCTATTAAAATGATTTTAGACCAAAATCGAGCCATCTTAAAAAAGTACGGATACCAAGATTCTTTTAAGATTGAAACAAACAAAAGCGGGAACATAATAATTATAGGAACCCCCATAACAATATAAAACCATATGCGATAGAATAACCAAAAAACGTATTTAAACACAATCATAGTTGTAAAAATACTATTATAAATTGATTATCTTTAAAACATAATAACTTTAAAATCATTTTAATTATGGGATTACTTTATTCACTTTTAATTGGTGCAATTGCTGGTTGGTTAGCTGGAAAGTTAATGAAAGGCGGCGGTTTTGGATTGCTTTTAAATATTGTAATTGGTATTGTTGGTGGCATTGTTGGTAATTGGCTTTTCGGAATCCTTGGTATTTCTCTTTTTGACGGATTGATTGGCGACATTTTAACAGGAGCCATTGGTGCATGCGCCATACTCTTTGTTGCTGGCTTATTAAAAAAATAAGAACAGCTAACTTAATTATACTAAAAGTGGCCTTTGCCACTTTTTTTATTGTCTAACAAATATGTATTTTCGCAATCTCATATAATTAAAAACCAATACCTGCTTTCGCAGGTAATATTATGGCAAGAATACTTACAGGCATACAAAGCACAGGAACACCACATTTAGGAAATATTTTAGGCGCTATACTTCCTGCTATTAAAATGGCAGAAAAACCTGAAAACGAGTCTTATTTATTTATCGCAAACCTGCATACATTAACTCAAATTAAAGATGCAAAAGTTTTACGAGAAAACACCTATTCTACGGCTGCTACATGGCTAGCCTTTGGTTTAGATATTGAAAAGACGGTATTCTATAGACAAAGTGATATACCTCAAGTTACCGAATTATCTTGGTATTTAAGTTGTTTCTTCCCTTATCAACGTTTAACCTTAGCGCATAGTTTTAAAGATAAAGCGGATAGATTAGAAGATGTAAATTCTGGGTTATTTAGTTACCCTATGCTTATGGCAGCCGATATTTTATTATACGATGCCGAAATTATCCCTGTTGGTAAAGATCAGCTTCAACATATAGAAATGACGCGAGACGTGGCTTCTCGTTTTCATGCTAAAGTTGGTGACACCTTTGTATTACCTGAAGGAAAAATACAAGAAAACACCATGCTTATTCCTGGTACGGATGGGCAAAAAATGAGTAAAAGCAGAAACAATACCATCAATATATTTTTAGCTGATAAAAAACTGCGTAAGCAAATTATGGGGATTCAAACGGATAGCACGCCACTTGAAGACCCTAAAGATTGGAACACTTGTAACTGTTTTGCTATTTACAGCCTGTTAGCAAATGCTGAACAAATTGAAACCATGAAGACCAATTACGAAAATGGTAATTATGGTTACGGACATGCCAAACAAGCTTTGTTTGAATTGATTATTGAAACGTTTGCAACAGAACGTGAGCGTTATAATTATTATATGAATAACCTTAACGAAATAGACAAAGCGCTTAACCTTGGAGCTGATAAAGCGAAATTAGTTGCTAATGATGTTTTGAAACGGGTTAGAAAGAAAGTTGGGTATTAACTAATATCCGCGAAAGCAAAAATCATAAACTTTAAATTCAGACCTGTCAGGCTTTAAAAACCTGACAGGTCTCTGCATTTATTAAATCACCTCAAACAACTTTCCTGGCAAGGGCCTTATCACCCCTTTTAATTCCATATTCAATAAAATACCTGCGACTTTAAAAATGGGCATATTGCAATTGATAGCAATCAGATCTAAAATCTGTTTCTCATTCGTTTTTAAATAATTATAAATTACTTTTTCGTTATCATCTAACTCCACAAATAATTGTTTTTGTATTACTGGCTTGTTAGCTTCTTCAAGCTCCCAATTTAAAATATACGGCACATCTAATGGGTTGGTAAGCATATGTGCTTTTTGATGTTTTATTAAATTATTACAACCCACACTTTGCAAATCGGTAGTTCGCCCAGGAACAGCAAAGACATCTCTATTATAAGAATTCGCGATATCGGCCGTTACTAAACTCCCTCCTTTTTCAGCCGATTCTATAACAATCGTTGCTTCACTAACCCCTGCAATAATTCTGTTTCGTCTTAAAAAGTGTTTTCTATCAAACTCGGCTGTACTCCAAAATTCAGAAAAGAATCCGCCATTTTTATTCACCTCACTCACATATTTTTTATGGACTTCAGGATAAATCCTATTAAATCCATGAGCCAAACACGCCACCGTTTGTAACTTATGTTCTAATGCCGCTTTGTGTGCTGTAATATCGGCTCCGTAAGCAAAACCAGAAATTATTACAGGATTAAAAGGCGCTAAAGTTTCGACCAATGATTTACAAAATGCAATACCTTGCGTCGTTATTTTTCTAGCACCAACAATACTTATAATATGACGTTGCTTTAAATTAATATGACCTGTTTCGAACAAAACAATAGGCCCATCAATGCAATGTTTTAACTTCTCAGGATAATTAGCATCTTCAAAATAAGACACCTTAATCTCATTTTTATTGATAAAATCGAGTTCTTTCTCGGCTTGTTTTAACTGATAACCCCTATTCAATTCACTCAAAACAACAGAGCCAATACCATCAATTTTAAGAAGATTTCCTCGTTTTTCATTCAACACCGCTTCAGGACTTCCGCAATTTACAATAAGCCTTTTAGCTATTACATCACCAATTTTCGGAGTGTTTTGTAAAGCAAGTGCGTAAAGTAACTCTTTTTCTGTCATGCTATCTTTTTGGTTTTGAACCTACAAGAAAAGAATTTTTACTGAATAATTGAAAATTAAAAATTCTAGGACATTCGACAAAAAATAATAGAATGTCCTTTTAGCCTTAGTCGTGCTCTGATAAATTTCACATTGTTAATAAATACTTCGTCCTAAATTTTATATGAAAGCATAATTTTTTAACTTTGTTTTTATGCAATTAGAAGCCTACATAAGCGATTTACTATATAGATACGAATGTGTTACTGTGCCAGAATTTGGCGCGTTTTTAACACAAAAAACGCCTGCTACTATAGACGAAGCGAACAACGCGTTTTATCCACCAAAAAAAATGGTGTCGTTTAACGAGCAGATTCAACAAAATGATGGTTTGTTGGCGCATTATATTGCTGATATAGAAAAGATACCTTTTGAGGAGGCTTTAAACAAAATTGCAAAACGTGTTAAAAATTTAAAATCAGATTTAACGCAAGGTGAAACAATTTCTTTTAGCAATATTGGTGAGTTAAAATTTAATGAAGAAGGTAAAATGTTATTCGAACCGTCTTATCATTTAAATTATTTAACTGATGCTTTTGGATTATCTCAATTTGTATCGCCTGCTGTAACTCGTGAGGTTTACAAAGAAACCGTTGAAAATATAGAAAAAGTTATTCCGCTTAACGTTACACTAGAAAAACGTAACTCTAGACCGTATTTAAAATATGCAGCTGTTGCATTATTAGCTTTAACATTTGGTGGTTTTACGGCCTCTAATTATTATGTAGATCAAATTGAAACACATAACCAATTAGCCCAAGAAGCAGCCACACAACAGCTTGAAACTAAAATTCAAGAAGCGACGTTTATTATAGAAAACCCATTGCCTGCTATTACTTTTAATGTGACAAAACAAACAGGTAATTACCATATTGTTGCTGGTGCATTTAGAGTTGAAGAAAACTGCGATACAAAAATAGCACAATTAAAAACCGAGGGTTTTAGTGCTAGAAAAATTGGTGCTAATAAATATGGTTTACATCAAGTGGTTTATTCTAGTCACGAAGATAGGCTTGAAGCACTTAAAACGTTACGCAACATTAAAAAATCGCATAATAAAGACGCTTGGCTGTTGGTGAAAGATTTAAATAATTAAGACTTAATTCCCGATTTTCCTGCATTTTATATCCTAAAAACGTTATATCTTTGTTTTTTCAATAAAACAGTGATGCAAACAAAAACACCCGAACAGTCTCGAACGGTTCTTACAGATATGGTTTTACCTGGTGAAACCAACCCTTTAAATAATTTATTTGGTGGCGAATTATTAGCCAGAATGGATCGTGCTGCCAGTATTTCGGCTAGACGCCATTCACGTCGTATTGTGGTTACGGCTTCGGTAAACCATGTTGCTTTTAGCCGTGCTGTCCCTTTAGGAAGTGTGGTAACTGTTGAAGCAAAAGTATCTCGCGCTTTTAAAACTTCTATGGAAGTTTTTATTGATGTTTGGATTGAAGATCGTGAATCTGGCGAAAAAACAAAAGCTAACGAAGGTATTTATACGTTTGTTGCTGTTGATGAGACTGGCAGACCTATTGCTGTTCCTGAAGTGCTTCCTGAAACCGAATTGGAAAAAGAGCGTTTTGAAGCTGCTTTGCGCCGTAAACAACTGAGTTTATTATTAGCAGGAAAGATAAAACCAAGTCAAGCTACGGAGCTGAAGGCTTTGTTTGAGTAATACATCTAAATTTTATTCTGCGACTCGTGTTGTGAAATAAGATTTTATTTATTTCAGTTTCTTTTCAAAACAGATGCTGTTTTCTGCTTTTATGTATTCACCAAAGTTCGGAATTACTTTATAATTGTTTTTCTCATAAAACTTAATGGTATAAGGTTTCTCTTTAAGTGTTTCTAAAATGCATGTTTTAAAATTTAACTCGCTACTCCAATGTTCTAATTCTTTTAAGACTAAGGTAGCTATTCCTTTTCCTCGAAAGCTTGAAGGCACATACATTCTTTTAATTTCCATTTCGGCTTTAGAGTATGCTTTAATTCCACCACAACCCACGGGATTATCTTTTTCATCAAAAGCAACAACCGCATATTTTATTTTGTCGATAGTATTTAACTTTCCGTAAAATGATTTTTCTTCTTTATAATAAACGCCTAAATCAATATCTAATTCTTTAACCAATTTTTGAAAATCTAAGTCGTCAGAATTGGTTCTTTTTATTGTTATCATGTTTTGTTTTTGGACTAAGTGGTTATTAGTAATAACCTAAATAGGTTTTGTAATATTTTATGATTTCTGTAACCATAAACTTCCTAGTCCCTTTAGTTATTCAGTTGTATCTTTCTTCAATTTCTTTTAATTCCTCATCGATCATTTTACTTGATTAAATTTTGATTCTCGTTCCAAATTTGCTCAAACTCTTGTTCCGTTATTTCAAATTCCGCGAATTCTTCTAAATCCAATTCTTGATCTCCAAGTCCGCCAAATTCATCTTCCAACTTTGTTTGGTCATATTTTAGAACTTTTCCGTTGTCATAAATCCCCATCTGTTTTGTTGGTTGTCCAGAGTTTTCAGTTTTAAAATACCAAATGGATTTTCCCCAACTGTCGAAATCATCTCCACGAGTTTCTTCCCAATTTCGTTTGTAATACCTCATTTTGTTCTGCTTATTGCCAACAAATATATAAGATTCCCTCTACAAACAATACTAGGTTGCTTTTTAAAACTTAAGTCAACAAGATTTATCCCACAAGAAGGATTGAGGCATTTGTTGAAGCTCTTTTTGGGTTGTTGCACCTATGCAACACAAAAAAGCGACAGCCGAAAGCCTGTTTGTCATTTTTTTTATGGCAACTTGCCCAAAAATTAAACCTTTTTATTCTCAAGCAGTCTTATAGTAAAAGAATCCAAAATCTTAAAACTATGAAACCTATTATTTTATTATTTGTATTAAGCATGTTTTTTATGTCGTCTTGTGCAACTCGTGTTGTTTCAAGACCTGCTACCGTGACTATTGTTAAAACACCTCCAAGACATTATAAAATTGTAAACGTTAAAGGAAAACGCTATTATTTCTGGAATGGAAAGCACTACAAAAAAACGAAAAGAGGTTATGTTGTTGTTCGCGTTTAAGTATCATTTTAGTATCAGAACTCAGAATACATTATTTATGAGCTATTGAACTTGTTTCAGGATGATGTTAAAAACGACCTTACATTTTATAAATCCAAGAGGCTGGATTCTGAGTTTGTAAATCTTTAAAAACAATAAAATTAAGAATGGTATCGCCGTTTGTAGGACTTGTAAAAACTTCGCCTATGGCTTGTTTCGTTTTTACTTTATCGCCTTCTTTAACAAAAACTTTCGATATGTTTTTATATGCTGTGATGTAATTACCGTGGCGAATCATCACAACGATATTAGCATTTTTAATACGTATAATTTTGCTTACTTCTCCATTAAAAACTGCTCTTGCTTTAGCGCCTTTTTCGGTAGCTATACGTACGCCATTACTGTTAATTGTTAAATATCTATCTATTGGCGATGGTTGTTTACCATAACGCAATTTCACTAAGCCTTTTTCTACTGGCCAAGGTAATTTGCCCTTATTAGCTGTAAAATTTGACGCTAATACTTTCTCTTCGGCTGTTAAAGAAAACCCGGATGTACTTGCTGTTTTTGTTGCTCCAGTTTTTTTTCTAGATTTTGCAATCGCAGCTTTTATAATATTCTCTATTTCTTTATCAATTTTTGCTGCTTCTCGTTGTTTCTTTTTAATTTGCGAGGCATACTTACTTAAATTTTTCTGAATGGATTTCATTAAATCGCTATGCTGCATGCGTTCTTTTTCTAACGATTTCTGCACTACTTTATTCTCGGAAATTAACTGCTGCTTATTTTTTTTCTGCTTTAATAAGGCTGTATTTACAGCTTGTAATTTGAGCGTTTTAGCTTTTATGGTTTCGCCTTGTTCTTTTTGGTGATCGGAATATTGTTTTAGGTATTGCAAACGTTTATAACCCTGCTTAAAATCGTCCGAAGACAGTAAAAACATAATCCGACTTTGTTCGTTTTTACTTTTATACGATTTCACAATCATTGCTGCATAATCTTCTTTAAGTTGTTTTAATTCGTCACGTAAACTTGTAATTTGTTTTTGATTGGAATTGATTTCTCTTGTTAGCAGGTTTGCTTGTTGATTGGTTACTTTAATTAAATTATTAAGAACACTAATTTTATAATTAAAATCTTCAATTAACGATAGCTCTGAGCGTTCTTTGGTCTTATTTTCTGAACGCAACTCTGTTATTTTTTGAATCTCTCGACGCAACTCTAGCCGCCTTGTTTCTAAGGCTTTTTGCTTGTTGTTTTGAGACACACCAATGCTACTAAATAATAGAAATATAACTAGTGCGGATAACTTAAGTATGTTATTATTTTTTATCACTAAAGTTCTATTTTATCGAAGCTAGAAGGAATGTTAAACGGAAATCTTAATTCGGTATTTAAAGACACCGATTTAAATTCTAAGTTAATCGAAGTTTCGTTGTTTGCTTCTACAGCTAATACTTTTATTAATTCCGGAATTTTTTGATTGTCTACTTCTTGATACGATTTATAATCTATTTGTAAATGTCTTAATTCTTTGGTTTGCGATAATTGCTGCGAACTTATTTTATAATGAGACGGATTTAAAAGGTAGAAAATCTCAAACAATTCACGTTGTTTTTTGGGTTGCAACACATATTGGTTTTCGTGCATAGACAACTTATAGGTTTCATCTTTTAAATTGAATAGTGCTTCGCCTAATAATAAATTTTGAACTTTGTCGAAATCTAATTCAGTCCCTAATAAATCACTTAAATATTTATAGTCACCTTCTAAATAGGTATTGTCTAATTTATTATAAAATGCTACGTTTTCTGGCGTTACTTTTGCTCTAAGTAGCGAAAACGGTGCGCTAATCCATATGACTTCATCCTTCTTCATTCTAAAAGAAACGGTATGGGTTTGCTCTTTTGTTCCTTCGGAATAGGTAATCTTTAATTTAGATTGTAGTGTTTTAAAAGTGGGCGCTAATTTGGTGTTTTCTTTAATAAGTTGCTTTGCAGATAACCCAAGATTTGCTTCGCCTTCTCCAATTGTTTTAGTCGATTTGCAACTTGAGACAAACATTAAAGTGATTAGGAAAACAGGATATAAAAAGTTATTTTTTTTCAAAAACATATAGGGTTCTATTTGTGTTAATTTAGGGATTCTAATTGTTTGGCCTTATCACTAAACGTTTTTGCCTTTACTGTATTGTTTAATAGGGTATAGGCTTTACTTAATTGCTTATAAAAATCGATCTCCATTTTTGGATCATCTAGAATCCAATCTAAACCAGACTCTAAAACATCAATAGCTTCTTTAGGGTTGTTTAATTGATTTTGCGCCACACCATTTACCAAATAACATAAGGGTTGTGATGGGTATTTTTCGAGTGATTGACTACTTTTTTTCTCAGCAATGTCATAGTGTTCTAAATCTATATGAAGCAATAAAATATGTTTAAGAATAGTGAAATTTTCGTTTTCGAGTTTTGATGCGTCTTCAAAATATTTTAAAGCTTTTTCTTTTTCGCCTTTCTTAAAATAATACTGACCTAATTCGAGCAATGATTTTCCGTCGTTAACATCACTAACTATGGTTGTTGCTTCAACTAAATCAGATTCGTATTGCGGATTAGCCTTAACAAATTGAACAAAATCAGATAATACTTTTTGCTTAGCTTCTGGCTTTATTTGACTGCTTTTTACAACTATTTTCATAGACTCGATTGCCTTTTCGGCATCGCCATCATCTAAATGAAATTTATACAATGCCAAATGTACTATTTGAGAATTGGGATTGATTTTTAATAGCTCTTTAGCTGTTTTAAAGGCTTCTTCTTTTTGGTTATTCTCACTGTATCTAAAAATTAGTGCTAAATAATTAGATTCTTTTTCGGGGTTGCTATCCACTCGAGCTTGAAGGTTTTTTATTTGATCTTTTTTACGTCCTGTAGCATCGTAAATTCTATTACGTGTGGCATCTCTGGCGTACGAAACTCCAAACTCGGCATCCAATTCATCTAAAAGTTCTAAGGCGTCCTTGTATTTTTTAGTTTTAAAATAAAGCGTTGCTAAATCTTCTTTATAGTCCGGATGAAATCTAACCAGTTGCTTAACAACTTTAATGGCTTTATCTTGTTCTTCTTGTTGAACGTAAAAGTCGTAAAGCGCATCTAAAAACCACTCGTTATCAGGTACTTTATTTACAGCTTCTTTTAAAGCATCTTCGGCAGCTCCAAAATTTTTGAGCTTATTATAATTTTTACCTAATTCAAAATATAAAACAGGCACCGATTTATCTAATTCGATACACTTTAAAAGTACTTCGGCAGATCGGTCGTAATTTTCTATGCCTTTTTGTTTTAAGGCTTCGTAAAATAACTCTTGAAATTCGTCTTCAAAATCACCTAAATCATCGGTTGGTAATTTATTAAAATCGACTTGAGCATAGTTTACCTGCGGAATACATAGCATGCCGATGATAAAAAAGAGTATGTTTAGTCGTTTCTTCATAAATGACGTGATAGTTTATGGTTTGTCTAGGTTAACAAAACAAATAGTATTCCAAATTTAGTTTTGTAAGGCTATTTGTTTTGTTAAAAATATTAAATCAAAAATTATTCTAGCACTGAATAATCTCCAATACTAATACTTGTAAAATTACCGTCGTATTTAACGTGATTTCCAATCATCGCGTTATCTAAATTGGCATTTTTAATTGCGGCATTTGTTTGTATTAAACTGTTTTTAATGATTGAGTTTTCAATAACTGAATCATTTCCTATTGAAACAAAAGGACCAACTGTGGTGTTTTTAAGCACGACATTTTCGCCAATAAAACAGGGCTCTATAATGTTCGAATTTTCTAAAGTTACAGAAGAAGCTACTAATTGCTCGTCTCCGTCTGCCTTTAAAAACCCTAACATACGTTGATTCGTTTCGATAGTTATCGCTTTGTTTCCGCAGTCCATCCACTCATCAACGGTTCCTGTTTTAAACACTTTACCTTCTGCCATCATACGTTTAATACCATCGTTAATTTGGTATTCGCCACCATTCATAATGTTTTCATCAAGAATTTCTTGTAATTTTCCTTTTAAAACAGCGACGTCTTTAAAGTAATATATACCAATTACAGCTTGATCACTTATAAAGATTTCTGGTTTTTCAACTAATTCAACAATCTCTTTATTGTCATTTAATTTAACTACGCCGTAAGCTTCAGGGTTATCGACTTGCTTGGTCCAAATGACACTATCAGCTGTTGGGTCTAAATCAAATTCGGCTCTAATTAGTGTATCCGCGTAAGCAATAACAGCAGGCCCAGAAAGTGATGGTTCTGCACACATAATGGCATGTCCTGTTCCTAATGGTTTATCTTGACGGTAAATAGAAGCCTTGGCGCCTAAGTTTTTTGCTAAATCTTCTAGGCTAGATACGACATCCTCTCCAAACCAAGCGGGATCGCCTAAAACAAAAGCGATTTCTTCTATAGGTTGCTTTAAAACTTTAGCAATATCTTTTACTAATCGGTGAACGATTGGTTGTCCTGCTACAGGTATTAATGGTTTTGGTACGGTTAAACTGTGCGGGCGTAAACGAGAACCTCGTCCTGCCATGGGTACTATTATTTTCATATACTTGCCTGCGTACGCAGGTATTTTTTAATTGTTAAACTTTGTTTTTTTATTCTGAAATCAAAAATCGTTAATCGCAATTCTTAACTTATTTCACTCCTGTACTCCCAAAACCACCTTCCCCTCTATCGGTACTAGATAGTTCTTCAACTTGAACCCATTCTGCACGTTCGTGTTTTGCTATGACTAATTGGGCAACACGTTCTCCGTTTTCTATAACAAAATCGTCATTTGAAAGGTTTACGAGAATCACGCCTATCTCTCCTCTGTAATCGGCATCAACTGTTCCTGGTGCATTTAAAACGGTAATTCCTTTTTTTGCTGCCAATCCGCTACGTGGACGCACTTGTGCTTCAAAACCAATTGGTAATTCGATAAATAACCCTGTTTTTACAATGGTTCTATCTAATGGTTTTAATGTGATTACATCTGTGATATTTGCTCGTAAATCCATTCCTGCCGATGCTATGGTTTCATAGTTTGGCAAATCGTGATTGGATTTATTTATGATTTTAATTTGCATATTTTTTAATCTTTAAGTCTATTTGTTTTTCAACACTTGTTTTAATTCATTCTTTTCTAAAATAAAAATGATTCCCAAAAATACTAAAACTAGTCCTGTTGCCACATAATAGTTTCCTCTAAAGGTATCAATAAACGATATAAAACTTAATACCGATGCTAAAGCTAAATAAAACAACACGCTTTTAGTATTATATGGGACTTCGTAATGTTTTTTTCCTAAAAAATAAGATATAACCATCATGCTACCATATGCTGCTAATGTTGCCCATGCAGATGCCATAAAACCAATTATCGGTATCATTATTATGTTAGATAATATGGTGATTACAGCTCCGAATATAGAAATATACATACCATAACGCGTTTTATCTGTTAACTTATACCAAATGGAAAGGTTGTTATATATGCCTAAGCATAAATTTGCTAAAAGAATAATAGGAACAATTTTTAAAGCTTCGAAATACTCTTCTCTTCCTAATAAAATACCAGCAAATAAATCGATATAGCAAACAATAACTAGCATAAATATGGCGCCTAAAATAGTAAACCACTTTAGTATGGTTGCATAATTTTTCTTTGCGTTTTTCTCTTTCGCATGGTTGAAAAAGAAAGGTTCGGCACCCAATCGAAACGCCATAATATAAAGTGTCATAAAAACACCCAATTTATAACAACCCGCATAAATTCCCATTTCTTTATCACCTATTAAGTCGCCTAAAAACAACTTATCGATGTTCTCGTTTGTAACATAGGCTAAACTTCCAATCATTATTGGAATACTATAAGTAAGCAGCTTTTTTAATACTGGAATATGTATCGTCCATTTAATTTTAAAGAGAATAGGTGATAACGGAATTAAGGTTAATAGGCTTGCGGTTACATTGGCCAGAAAGATAAAAATCACTTCTGGTTTTAAGTTATTGTAAAATCTAAATGACTCGGGCAACATAGAGTCTGACACATAACCATTTGGAATTAACCATAAGAATAGAATATTTAAAAACGCAAATACGGCAATATTAAATATTTTAATTGCTGTAAATCGAATGGGTCTATTGGTTACTCTTAAATAGGCAAAAGGAATAACAACAATAGTATCCAAAAACACCGTCCAAATTAAAATTTTAACATGTAATACGTTTTCAAAACTGAAGAAATTAGTAATATTTTCGGCACAAAGCAGTCCAATGATTAAAAATAATGTAGTTGTAATTAATAAAGAAATAAATGATGTAGATATCACTTTACCTTTCTCTTGTTCTTTACTGAAAAAGCGAAAAAAAGCAGTTTCTAATCCGTATGTGAGTAATGCATTTAAGTAAGCTGCATATACGTAATAATCTGTATTTACGGCATACTTCTCGGCACCAAAAACACTTGTATGTAATTTTACTAAGCCAATATTAATTGCTCTGGGTAAAATGGCCGCAATTCCATAAATTATAGTGTCTTTAAAGAACTTCTTTAACGTGCTCAAATTCGGTTTTTTATTGCGTTAAAAATACGTTTTTAGCCAATGTAAACCAAAGATATATTATTACGAATTATAGCGCAATTTACGAGTAAAGGGTTAATGCCTAATTTTTGAAATCGACTATAGGTATTATAGAGGCATAAAGCACTTTATTTTCGATTTAACGCTATGTGTTTCTTCTACAGAATTGGCATAAGATAGATAAACAAAAAAGCTGCTGTTTTAAAACCCAAAGAACAAATGTGTAAAGGGAAGTATCAGTCGGAAAAATCATCCCATCACACTACTCAGTTTAAACATTGGTAAATACATAGCTATCAAAATAACGCCTACTAAAACACCAACTATTAAAATAATAAAAGGTTCCATAATGGTCGATAGCATTTTAGATTGCTGTTGCACTTGTGTATTGTATTGCTTGTTGAGTCTATCAAAAATATACTCGGTTTGATTGGTTTCTTCTGCTACTTTTACAAGTGCAATCATTTTATCGTCAAATAATTTATGATAACTTAAGCTTTGACTTAGTGATTCTCCTTTTAAAATATGCTGTTCGACGATTTCTAAAGCATGCTGTAACGGGTAAAAATCTATCATTTGTTTTACAAGCTGAATACTATTAACCACTGGTACTTTAGAAGCAGTAAGCAGAGATACTGCTTGTGTAAATTGAGACAAATAAACGGTCTTCACAAAATTGCCTATAAACGGTAGTTTTAAAATGAGCTTGTCTTTAATTTGTTTAAAGCGTTTCTTTTTATTTAAAAATGATTTTGAAACTAGTAATGCTATAAATATAAAAAATAGGAGCATCCCATAAGTTTGAATAAATTCAGAAAGACTAATTATAAATTTAGTAATAGCTGGCAGTTCGACGCCTTGTTGTTTAAATATATCTTGAAACATGGGTACAACATAGGTAAGCATAAACCCAACGACTAAAACGGCAGTACTTAAAATAATAATGGGATATGTTAATGCACCTATTAAATTTCGACGTTGTTCATTTTTTCTTAAAAAAAAGCTTCCTAACTGTTCTATAACTTGGGCTAATGTTCCTGTTTCTTCGCCTATCTTAACAGAATGGAATTCATAATTTGTAAATTGCTTATGCTTTTTTAATGCTTCTGAAAGACTTTGACCAGAAACTATATCTGAAGAGATTGTATTTAAAATGAACTTATTGGGTTTCTTTTTTTCCGATTTCTCGATAAGCTCTAATCCTGCTTTTAACGAAACACCTGCTTTTAACAAGACACTCAATTCAGAATAAAAATCTTCTTTTACTTTGTTAGAAAAGGCATTATTAAATAAGACAATCTCTTTTTTAAGTATAGATTGACTTCCAGTATTTATAGTATTTACTGACGCCTGTTTTTTTGCTGTATTATCTAATTGAAATGCCATTAGTTTAAAAATAAAGTTGCATCATTCTTTTTAAATATAAAAAGGGGTTGATTCCGAAATGTTTTTGAGGTTTCAAGTTTTATGGCATCTATATTTCCAATCTCGACCTTTTCCCCATCAAAAAAAAATATTTTTCTTTCTATATCAATATTAAATGTATCCAATTTGGTTACAATGTATTTATTTGTAAACACATAGGTTATAGAATCTATTTCTGAAGCAAAAATAAGCGCATCTTCATAGGGTTTATATCTTACGTCGTTATATCTATTAAAATCTAAACTTAAGGTCTGTTCCAATTTATTCAATTCTGTATTTTTATTAAAATTTATTTGAATACTATTCATATGTTTTTGCACCAAAGTCAAAACTGAAAATGCCATTCCAACAATAATACTTGTTAAAATAAGAACCACGATCATCTCGCTTAATGTAAATGCTTGTATTTTATGTTTAGTTTTCAATAATAGCCTTTGTTATCGTTTTATTAGTCTTACTGTTTATAGCTTCAAGTTCTATACTATTTTTAGTTCCTATTCGCGTTTTTTCTATACTTATAGACCAAGAATTAATAGTTTCATAATACGGAAGGTTTAATTTTTCATTAGCATACAAATACTCCAATTCATTTATTTGAGCATCAATTATCCGCGTATTGTTTTTTATTGAATTCGAAAATAGATTATTTAATATCATACTTGCTATCATAAAAATAACAACTATTAATACTGTAGCCACTAACGTTTCCATAAGTGTAGATGCTTTAATTTTTCTTAATATAACCATTTTGCTACACCTTTTTTTGAATTCTTAAATGTTAACCCCATATACTCATAAGGCAAACTATGAACTGTTATTGTCCCATTATAAATATGATTTTGATATACTGATCCTGATTGATTAGCGACAAAACCCGAAGTATAAACACTGCCATGAATACGTCCTAAAAGTTCTAAATTTTTATTACAATAAACCTCTCCTGTAATTGTTGTATTATCGACTATAATAACTTGGGCTTTATAACTTACAGAATCGCCTAAATAAATCAATACCCCTTTTATTGTTGATTGCTTATTTACTAATATGGAAGGTGGTTGCTTATTCGTTGTTGTACTAAGGAATTGTTCTTTTTCTTTTAAAACTAATGCACTTGGATAGTTAAATTTACAGTTGGTGCCTACAATTATTTCTTGACTTGCAAAGGCTTGAAAAGTTCCTTTTACGGAGTTTCTAAATTCAATTTTTGGAGCAATTAAAATAATATCTTTTAAATTTGAAGATGCATCTACAATAATTTTAGTTTTAGACTGCACTATGATGTGTCCTGTAATGGATACTTCTGTTAAATGAATCGCATTTGGACTAAACAGCACTTGTAAAGGACTATAAAACGAATTTTGATAGGTCTTGTTTAATTCTAATTCTAAAAATTGATTAGAATCTAACCGCTTATACAATTCTGTAATGGCCTCAATTTGTTTAATAACGTCTAATGTTGGTAATTTACCACTGACTTTCTCCTTGCCGTAAATAAGTTGATTTCCGTAATACGAATGCCCAGATATATTTCCTGTTCTAACACCTTGTTTCGGTAAATAAGTGACACCTTCTATTTTTGTGTTTCCAACCACGACTAAAGGTCTATTATTATCTTCTACATAAAGCGCAGTTCTATCTAATTCGGGTTGCGTTGCTCCAACTAAAGCTACTTTTTTAAAGGTCTTATTTTTTATTTTAGAAACTGAAGTCACTTTTTCGAATACACCCCAAAAATCGCGATGTACTTGCAAGGTTTTATAGTCTTCACTTTGTAAATGAATTAAAATGCTGTCATTTAATTTTATGTTATTATTTAATACATAATTAATGCCTTGATTAGAGTTTTCTATGGTTTCTAAGAGGAAATTGGTTTGAAGCTTAAATAAATTATGTGTATTTATTAGAATGATAAAAGCTGTTAACAACAAAGCAATGACTACTACGATGAATGTAGTGAATTGCAACGCGCCTGCTTTTAACTTTCTAAAGATCATTGTTTACTAAAGGTTTTTCTTTTTCCTTTATATTTCATCGTAATTTCTTTTTCTGATCCTTTTATAAGCTTTGTTTCATCAAAAACTTGTCCTTTTTTTAGTATGCGTTGTTGTCCGCCAACAGATATAATAAAAAGTTTCGTTTTACCATCTTCCTTCTGAATAATACCGTGATATATTATAGGTTTCCAATTAATTTCTGGTTTAGGAGTTGTCTTATTGGACTTTTTTACTACCTTTTTCTTAGTCAATAAGGTCCCTAAAAAAGGATCTCTATTTGCTATCTGTACAGAAAATGTATCTACCGTGATAGTGTGCTTTGGATTGAAAGACATATCAAAATTTTGAGCTGTAGTATTTACATCTGAAGGGCTTACTGTCGCCAATATTCTATACCCTATAATACCCCAAACGCCTATAACTAAAGCGAGTAATATATATGTTTTTGTTTTATTTTTCAATTTTAGAGTCTAATAATTGTTCTACTAAAGTTATCAATTTTTCGTTTTTAGCTTCTATAGTTTCTATCCGCTTTTCTTGGTTGATGATGTATAAGGTTAACTCTTCTATTTTTTGTAATAGTTTCGCATCCATTTCTCCTAAAAAAAAACCATCCTTTTTAACTGCTTCAGCATTTGGTATATTTTCTAAATGCCCTTTTTCTTTTATATGTTGCTCGACTTCTTTTAGCGTTGGTAAATTATAATCTTTTGCAAATACAAAATCTGACCAGTTGGCGTAGGTTGCTACTTTTACTTCTTCAGTAATTATTCTTCCTTTTACTCCTAGCTTGTACCCATACGTTTCTGTGGTTCCGATGCCGACGTCTCCTTCTTTATCTATTCTAATTCTTTCAATACCGTTTGTCGAAAAACCTAAAAAACCTCCAAAAGTATCGTTTCCTCTAAAAAAAGATATATATCCATTATTTTCGTTAGTTCCATGTTTAAGTCCTAACCTAAAAGATTCTGCATAAATGGGCTGAGTTGTTAATGTTTTTGCATAAAGTGAAAAACTACTTTCATTAGCATTTGCTAATATCGTACCATACGAATTATCTCCATTAAACACGTGTAACTTTGATAGAGGCTCTGTTGTACCAATACCAACAAAACCTCCTTGAGGATTTATGTATGTGTTCCCCAAGCTATAATGATTAAGATAAAGCGCATTTCCATCCTTTGAATCTAAATGAAGATTCCCGTTTGTTGATACGACAGAAGCATTTGTTGTTCCTCTTCCATTTCCTCCAATTTTCAAATATTCTCCCCAAGCAGAATTAGGTCCATAAAGATGGTATTGATCACCTATTACAGGTATCGATTGGCTAAATGTTAAGGTTGAATAACATAGTGCTAAGGTTATTAAAAGAAGTTTTTTCATGTTTATTCTCTTTTATTATTGAGTGATTTCTCTATGTCAGATATCCTTTTAGAGAATGATTGTAATTCTTTGTTTTCTTTTTCAAGTTTATCAATCTTACTACTTTGAGATTTAATTTCCTTCTGCTGCTCAATAGTATAAAGCGTCAGCTCTTCTATTTTTTGAAGAAGTTTTATATTCATTTCTGCTAAATGTAAACCGTTTTCTTGCATCTCTTTTTCTGATGCTATTTCTGGTAAGTGTTTGTGTTCTTTTATAAATTGAGAAACTTCTTGTAGCGGTGGTAATTTGTAATTGTCGTTAAATACAAAATCAGCACCTGCATCTATGGTTACTTTTACTTCGCGTGCGTGTATCTTTCCTGCTACGGTGAGTTTGGAGTCTGGAGTTATTGTACCGATACCAACATTGCCAGAATTAGGCTGAAGAGTCAAATTTCCGCCTCTATAGATTCTTAAATGTTCAAAATCCGTAGTTTCAGTATTAGTCATAAATTGTAAATAGTTATTACTACCATTATATTTTATAAATGCTCCTGATTCATTAGTTGAATTTTCTCCATATTCATTCCATCTAATAGCTCCACTATCCTCTTGATTAGTTGTGCTATTATTGAAATATATGTCACCTTCATAAGAAGATATATTTCCGGTTACCTGTAATTTTTCGGCTGGAGTTGTTGTGCCGATACCAATATTTCCATCATTAATAGTCAAATTATCTCCACCAGCTTCCCAATCATAAAACCTAAGCTGATGAAAAGCTATTCTATGAAATCCATTTTGAGATTCAAACCTAATTTGGTCATTAGTATTTGAGCCATTAATTCTTAAATTTCCAACAATTTCTAACTTATCAGTTGGAGTATTGGTTCCTATACCTATTCTACCACTATTCAAAATAGTCATAATATTTGTTTGTCCTACATCAGTCCCTTGAGAAATATTTAAATCATTATTCAAACCATGTGATATATGAAAAATAGAATTCCCATTATTTGGAAGAAAAGATATAGCAGATTGATCATTCCTGTTTAGCACAGTTCTTAAATTATTAGTGCTTTTAACTTCTAACTTTGCAGATGGAGTTGTTGTTCCAATCCCCACCTTATCACCTGTATCAATGATTTGACCATACCCTAAATAGCTTATTGTTAAACTTAAAATTATTATTATTCTTTTCATTTTTACTTATTTTTTAATTTTTCTTCTATTTTGTTAAGTCTTTCAAGTATAGATTTTAAAACTTTATTTTCTTTTTCAAGTTCTTCTATTCTTGTATTTTGTTTTTTTAGTGTTGTTATTTCTTTCTGTTGCTCAATAGTATAAAGCGTCAACTCTTCTATTTTTTGAAGGAGTTTTATATTCATTTCCGCTAAATGCAAACCGTTTTCTTGCATCTCTTTTTCTGATGCTATTTCTGGTAAGTGTTTGTGTTCTTTTATAAATTGAGAGACTTCGTGTAGTGGTCGTAATTTATAATCGGTATTAAATACAAAATCAGCACCTGCATCTATGGTTACTTTTACTTCGCGTGCGTGTATATTTCCTGCTACGGTGAGTTTGGAATCTGGAATTATTGTACCGATACCAACATTGCCATTATTAACAAATGTCATTAGTTTATTTGCTCCAACTATTCCTCCTTGAGAGATGTATAATTTATTATCATGTCCATGACTTAAATGAAATACAGAATTACCATTATTAGGAAAAAAAGTTATAGCAGATTCATCGTTAAAGTTAAGCCATATTCCTTTATTGTCTGATGTACGAACATCAAATTGACTAGCGGGTGATGTTGTGCCAATACCTACTTTTGCATTCTGTGTATTAATATATAGTGTTGTATTAAAAGGCTCACCTGTATCTGTATAAATATCTGTAAAATAAATATTGTTATCTGACATTATTCTTAAGTCTCCATTATAATCATCAATCCTAGAATAATAATTATTCCAAACAGTGTTTCCCCATATAAGACCTTTCATCAATGTGTCATTTGTAAATCTCAGAGCATTGTTCGTGTTAACCTCTTGGGCTTGAATAGCACAATTAACTAAAGTTAATAATTTTCTCATATTTATTATGAATTAATGTTTATAAGTTAATAATGTTTCAATTTTTTGAAGACGAAGACCTTGTGTTTTCAATTTGTCTTCCAAATTTTTATTGATGATTTTTTGATTTTGTAATTCATCTTGAAGTCCATCTAATTTAGTGGCTTTATTTTTTAAAATAGTTATCTCATTTTTCGATGCCTCAATTTCCTTTTCCTGCTCAATAGTATAAAGTGTTAACTCTTCTATTTTTTCAAGAAGTTTTAAGTTCATTTCTTTTAGAAGAAGTCCATTTGTTTCTACATCTTTTGCAGAAGGGATATTAGGTAAGTGTCCTTTTTCATTAATATACTGTTCTACTTCTGTTAATGTTTTTAGCTTATAATCTTTGTAAAACACATAATCTGGCATTACAGCTCCTAATAAATCTACCTTTACTTCTTGGGTATGGATGTCTCCTTTTACGGCTAACTTTGCGTCTGGAGAAGATGTTCCTATTCCAACATAACCAGAAACACCTGGTTTAAGAATTATATTAGCCGAAGAATTTGCTGAAGCATCAATTTTAATTTGACTTGTTTGGTCGTTAGTGCTAATATCGAAACTTCTTTTACTATCGTCATAATTAGAGTGTAAGCTACCATAAAATTTATTGGAGTTATCATAACCGTATACCCTAAATTCTCTTCTCTGACCATTGGACGAAACTTCTGCTCCTAAATAAAAATTACCTCCTTCTACATCTAGTTTAGCGGCTGGAGTTGTTGTGCCAACACCAATATTACCACTAGATAAATGTATTGACAGGGCTTCAATATTAGCGGTTTCGACATTAGAAGCGTCCCGATTCTTTGTCGTAATGGCAAACCTTGGACTCCCCCCTGAATTTGATTTCAATCCTACTTGTGCTGTCCAACGGTTTATATTATTATGAAACGCTGAAAGGTTAATACCTCCTTCTTGATTACTAGCATAATTTATTGTGCTAATGTCTAATACCGATGAAGGAGTTGTTGTGCCTATACCAATATTACCTGTTAAATTATCACCATTACTATCTACAGCGCTTTTGCCATTTCCGTCTGTAACTTGTGCTAATAAAATATTGCTAACTATTAAGCTTAAAAAAAGTAGTTTTTTCATAATATCTATATTCTTTTATTTAATAACTTCTCTATTTCGGCTAATCTTTTAGAGAATGATTGTGATTCTTTGTTTTCTTTTTCAAGTTCTTCTATTCTTGTATTTTGTTTTTTTAGTGTTGTTATTTCTTTCTGTTGCTCAATAGTATAAAGTGTTAACTCTTCTATTTTTTCAAGAAGTTTTAAGTTCATTTCTTTTAGAAGAAGTCCATTCGTTTCTACATCTATAGCAGAAGGAATATTTGGCAAGTGTCCTTTTTCATTAATATACTGTTCTACTTCTGTTAACGTTTTTAGTTTATAGTCTTTGTAAAACACATAATCTGGCATTACAGCTCCTAATAAATCTACCTTTACTTCTTGGGTATGGATGTCTCCTTTTACGGCTAGCTTTGCGTCTGGAGAAGATGTTCCTATTCCAACATAACCAGAAACACCTGGCTTAAGAATTATATTAGCCGAAGAATTTGCTGAAGCATCAATTTTAATTTGACTTGTTTGGTCGTTAGTGCTAATATCGAAACTTCTTTTACTATCATCATAATTAGAGTGTATGCTACCATAAAATTTATTGGAGTTATCATAACCGTATACCCTAAATTCTCTTCTCTGACCATTGGACGAAACTTCTTTTCCTAAATAAAAATCACCCCCTTCTACATCTAGTTTAGCGGCTGGTGAAGTTGTTCCAATTCCAATATGACCATAATTTTTAATAGTCATAATATTTCCATCTCCGGGGTTAGTCCCATGAGAGATATTCAAATCATTATTCAAACCATGTGATATATGAAAAATGGAATTCCCATTATTTGGGAGAAAGGATATAGCAGATTCACTATTTCTATTTAGCTCAGCTACTTGACCAAATCCTAAATGACTTAGTGTTAAACTTAAAATAATTACTAATTTCTTCATGGCTGTAAAGTGTTATTCAATAATTAAACTTTGTGTTGTATATACGGTTTCGTAAATTAAATTTTCGGCTTTTACACGCCATTGGTAATTACCAACGGCTAAGTTGCTTACAGAGAGATTTGTTTCTGTAATGGTTTCATCTTCTATCGTTTCGGTTGGATTATCAAAATCTGGTATCGCCATTTCGAAAACATATGCTGTGGCTCCTTCTATAGCTTCCCAAGAGAAATCTATTGCATCTGTTGTTGTAAACGTTGCATTGTTATTTGGTACTAACAAAACAATTTCGGTATTAGAAATGTCTACAATAGTGCCAGCATCAACATAAAAACCAAACGTTTTATATACTGTTTGGTAATCAGAGTTTTCGGCTCTTAATCTCCACTCGTACGGACCTGGTTGCAATGTTTTAGAAAAAGTTGTTGTCGTTACCGTAGAGTCTAACGCTATTTGTGTTGCTTCCAAAAAACTGGGTTGCGCTATCTGTATTTTATATTGCTCCGCGTCCTCTAAGGTGTCCCATGTAAATATAACTTCGTTACTATTTATTATGGATTCATTTAAAGGTGCTAAAACAGACACGTTCTTTTCTGAAATATCTACTACTTCCGTAATATATTCACAAGAAAAAAGACAACATATTAAGCTAAGTACAATTATTGTTTGTTTCATTTTTTTAATTGTTAAAATAATTTAAGTTCTTTTTTTGCCTTATTAGAAGCGCGGTATGTTTTATTTGGGCAGTTGTTATACTTTTCGACTAAGTCTACAATATTTACATGGTGCCTATTATCTTCTTGCCAACAACAACTGGAGGTATTATATTCAATGACAACGCCTTTATTAAATTGAATCAGGTCGCTTTTAACACCGTCTTTATATAATTGTAAAGCATAATTTTTTAATCCGTTTTCAACTAAAAAGACTGCGGTAGCCTCTTGTATTAACTTTAAATCTGGTTTATTAAATACTACAGAAAGGCTTGTTACTAGGTTGGAGGACGAGTTGCTACTTAAATAACGTTTTATATTTTCATTTTCGTTTCCGTTTAAAGCGCCAATTAAAGCTACTTTATCTGCTATTTTAAAACGAAGATACTGGGGTTTAATAGCTATAGAATCTATATAATTAACAGAAACAGGACTTGATTGTAATGCTTTAGCCTTTAAAAAAGACTTATATTTCCCTTTTGTAAACGGCACAACATAGGCCGTTAACTTAATTGGCTGCTGATACTTTGGCACTGCTGCTCCATTAAATTCTTTTTGTAATATGAATTTTTTGTTTAACCCTACACTACCTAAAGTGATTTTTTGTGTTGTTGTATTTTGAGGTTCTTCTAGTATTGAAGCCGATTTACAGCCAGAAAAAACGATGCTAAAAAAGCAAATTAACCAAACGAATTTTGTCATTTTTATTTATATAAGTTTTAATAAATAAAAATATTTCTTTTTTATGGAATATCACTAAGGTTTCCCCTTATATTTAGTAAGGTTTTATCTTGTTTTATTTGTAAGTTTATTTTGTGTTTTAATTATCCCATCATTTATGAGTGAAGTTGATATTGAAAATCTAATTTAGGGAGTAATTTATCGCTATCGCTAACTTATAGTTAGTGACCGTAAACTAGCTAAAAACTTTTTAAACCACCTGTTCTTACTCTTATCGCTACTAACTGCAAGTTAGCAGTAGCGACACGTGGTCACCTAGCGGGGGATTTGTTAAGCCTTTTTAATAAAGCTAAAAACCTTTTTAAAAAACAAAAGGAAACCATTGATTTCCTTTCTGCTTTTGTACTTAAAGCTGACCTTACTCAAAAATTAGCACAATAAAAAAAGCTACCTTATCTCTAAAGTAGCTTCTTCTTTATTTTCTTACTCAGTACGCCACTAGTAAATACTAGCGGTAGCGTATACTAGGGAACAGCGGGGGTTTTATGTTGTTTTCTTCTAAATCATTTATCAAGTTATGTGAAGTTTGAAAGCCTTTTGCTATACTAATGTTATGCAATGTATATCGCTACGAAGTCACAGACTTCGCAGAGCTGGCAAATTGATTTAAAAAACCATCACTTAATCTGCTATTATTAATACCAGCAATAACTCCAAAGCTATTTTGTGAAAAAGAAAAAAAAGGAACTTAATACTAGCAACCCAATTAAAACAGTTTTTCTCATTCTTTTATTGGCTAATTTTAAGGGATTCTAATATTTTAAAAGCTTTATCTCGCCATTTAGGCATTAAAATTTCTGAGCAACTAAAAGAAATTAATAGCATTCTATCGTCTAAATTAGTTGCTGTTATGATGTTGTAAATATTACCTTCAGTATAACTAGGAGCAATCATTTCAATAAAAACCACTTCATTTTTATTTAAAACCTTTATTTCATTAGATAATATTTGCATTTTGGCAGCACCAAATTGCTGAACCAACAAATCTCTTAACTCTTTTACACGTTCTTTAGGTAATAAGTTCTGAGTATGATGGTAGGATATACTCGCGGTATTATCAGGTGAAGCATATGCAACGGTAGGCCTATTTGTTGGTATGGTATATTTTTTATTTATTGCTTCTGTTGACAATTTCGAAAAATTATTCGGGATATCAATTTTAACAGAAGGATGCAACCCATTACTTCCTTGCGAAAAAACAAAAGACATGGTAAACATTAAAAATAAAATAATTAGTTTTTTTTTCATATATAAATTTCAAGTATCAACTTTTATTAGTTCAATATCAAATAGTTTGTTTTTTGACTATTTTATAATATCATTTAAAGACAGTTCCAATAAATATTCTTTCCTGTTTCATTAATTCTGTAAGAATAGTTTTTTAATAAATATAAGAAAGAAGCAATTAAAAGCATTTTTATTATTATGTTTCGAAGCACAATTCTCCCTTATTATTTACTCTTATCGCCACTAGTCATAGTAGCGGGGTCACTCATTCTTGAATTTTTTTAACAATAAATTCTAAAAAATTATCAACATACTTTGCATCTGTTATATCAAGATAAACAGGACACTCACCATCTTCGTTTACCTCATCCAATTTAAAATAATACGTTTCCCCCATATCATTTTCTTGGATTACCAGTTGCTCAGAATTAGAAATTCCATTCTTTCTATTGAGCTCATTTATATAAACTATATCACCTCCAACAACTGAATCAAAATCCATTTCATAAATACTAAAAATCTCTTCCCCATTAATTTCTCCTCCACTATAATTTTTAAGCCACCAAACATAAGAAGGAGGTAGTTTAACCCTTAGCCTTGTTTCTGCTTTTTGCAACCATACATCTGACACTCCCTCTCCAAATTCAGCAAATTCTGCTATATCTTTATTCTTATCTATTATTTTTTTAACTGAATTATAATCCATTTTATTTTATTTTTAAAAATCAATACTTCTATTTTTCCAATAATTACTTCTCCAAACATCAAATTTAGACCTACTAATTCCTGACGGAACAGTATTTGGGTTGATATGCATTACCTTGTGATTTTTCTTATGAAAAGATTGAGTCATTTCTGCTATACCTGATGAATTTGTTTGAGTCATATGATGCAAATTTACAGATTTTCCATCAATTCCAATTGGTGCTCTCCCAGATGCCATCCGCTCAGCATTAGTTCCTGTAACTTTTTTCCCTTTTTCGATCCAAGTACTTACGGTTTTAGGATCAAATATATCATCTCTTTGAAAAACCTTAATTTTTTTGAAATTTACAGATTTACTCCAATATTTCCTAGTTTTTTTACCAACTACAATCACCGGTTTTAATATAACGGTTTTCGCTTTTTTATATGCTTTTATTGCTTTAGAAGCATATTTAACACCTTTAGCTACATATTTGCCTCCGGTAACTGCTAAACCTGCCCCTGGTACAGCTGCTGCTAAAGCTAAGAGCGTATTCACTTCATCTCCCTCTAAAGCATAAATACCTGCATTTATTAAATCTGCTGCATTTCCTACCCCAGGTATCATACCAGCTACATCTAATACTACATGAGT
The DNA here is from genome assembly GCA_039985655.1 of Algibacter sp. GTDB lineage: Bacteria > Bacteroidota > Bacteroidia > Flavobacteriales > Flavobacteriaceae > Postechiella. Next base: position 260,410 of record JBDWSF010000016.1, read on the forward strand.
TACAGACAATACGCTATCCCAAAACCCTTTCTTTTTATCTGTTCCTCCATCTGGATCTACGCGATTTACAGGATTATTACCCATCCCTAAATACGGTGAATGGTATTGACCTGCTGGATCTGGCGTTAACCAGCGCCCAATTCTAGAATCCCAAAGTCTTAATTGAAAGGCTTCTTTACCTGTTTCAGCATCTTTTTCCTGCCCTTGATACTTATAGCGATAGTTTTCTGCACCAGTAAGGCTACGTCCTGGCATAGCCATACCATAAGGATAATAATCTGTAGCAGTAACAATACCCATGGGCGTTCCATTACTTGTTTTGCCAACAACAGCCCTTATATTACCTAAATGATCTGTCAGTTGGAAAAAGGCACTATTATCAGATGGCTTATGTATCCCCAAGCGATCTGCTCCATAAATAGTATGTTCTTTAATACTACCACCTTCATAAATAGCTAAAACATCGCCTGATACATTACGTACATAAAAATCTGTCCGTGATAACACTCCTGATGTATAAATTTCTTTCTTTACACGGTAACCTTCATCATTGTAAAAAAACTTAACTAAAGGTATCTCATTTTTTTTAACCTCGGTAACCAATCCGTTAGTATTGTATACATACTTTATAAGTTCTTTTTGGTTTTCTATAAGCTGCCCTATTTCATTATAAATATAATTAACTCCTATTTCTCCATTAACAGTAATACCTGTTTGGTCGTCTATGTCTTCTAAACTAGCCCCGTCTGCTACGGCATCGTCTATACGTTTTAATCTATTAGGTAAACTCGTATTATAAACATAACTTAAATTATCCATGGCATTACTGCCACTTTCTGTATGTTTATTGCGTATCAATGATTTTATATTCCCGTTGGCATCATAGGTAATGTTACTTACGTTATAGTCCCCATTATTTTGTTGGTTAAAACCGGTTAGTGTGTATATTTTTGCTGTAACATTACTTCCTGCTTGTGCATGGAACCCATCTTTCAGTTTTATACTATTAGTCGCTTCTAAATTAAGTGTATTGCTAGATGCTGTTACTGCTATAGAAGTTAAATCTGGTAGTAAATTAGAGTTTGTGGCATTACCAACAACAAATTCGCCATAGTTAGCAGCTTCTAACCAATCGTTTTTATTATAACGATAATCATACGTGTTTTCTTTACCGCCACTTAAAGGTTGGTAACCATTATTCCAACGTGCGCCTTTTATATTGCCGTCGTACTTATCTTCACCATAAATTACTGAAGTTATATTACTTAAAGGACGTTTAAAATCATTTTCATTATAATCTAAAATCATTCCAAATAAATCATTATTATCACCACCAGGGTCGTTAGCAGCTATTAAACTTGGATGATTGATACTTTTTAATTCTCCATTTAAGTTATAAACAAAATCTAATCCCTGCAAACCTTCTGCAATATTTAAACGTTTTAATGCGCCAGATTCGTAATATGAATAATCTGCCTGTGTGGTATAAGTAACATCATCCGTAGAGGTTTCTACTTTTGTAAGCTCATCTGCAATGTTATAAGTATATTTATGTATAAAGCGCTCTGTAGTATTCTGTTTTTGATAATCTACTTTTGTTACAGCTCCTGTTATAGCATCATAGGTATAATCAATAGTTTTGGTACCTAAGCCTTCTATGTTTTGAATAAGCCATGTTACGCGCCCAAAAACATCATAACTGTACCATGATGTACTAGTTACTGGGTTTTGGGTATAGGTTTTACTAACATTACTTGCTACAAATTTTTGAAAGGAATAATTACTTGTTGAAATACTAGAAGCTGATAAAGCCGCATGCATAGCAGAGGTGTCTGGTTGGTCGTAAACCGTAAAATACTGTTCTTTTGTTGTGCCAGAGGTTAAAGCGCCATCTGGATCTAAAGTACTAAATGTTATAGCGGTTTCTATAACACCGCTTTCTATAGCTCTACCATAATTATCATAATTTGTATATGAAATTTCTTTAGGGTTAGCTGCAGCTTGTTTGCTATTTTGAGAATACCGTACCTGTCCATCTTTGCGATATAAAAATGCTGTTGTACCTTCATCAGGACTTGTTGTATTTAATAATTCATTGACACTATTATATGTAAATGTACTGGATAAATTATGGCTACGGGTAGATGTTGATAAGGTTAATGCATCATCAAATCCTTCGGGTTGTATATTCTGAGTAAGCCTACCTGTTTTATCATAAAAATTTAAACTAAAATCGTAGTAATTAACATTGTAACTTACTCCAACTTGGTTTGTATCATCAATTAGGTTAATGACACTTCCATTTATTTCAACATAAGGTAATGGGTTTTCATGATACGTTGTGATTTCTTCTATACGGTATATTCCCGGATTTAAAGTATAATTACTAGTTGTAATTGTTCCTGATGTATTAAGCTTAGCTTCGGTTACTAAATCGTAAATATTAAATTCTGCATCACTAGCACCTTCAAAAGTAATAACCCCTCCACAACCTACAGGAATATGAATATCTACAAACCCTTGTTCGTTAATTGGAGATACAACCGTATAAGGTGTTGGTGAAGCTCCATCTTCATTACCACTTCGTGCTGCTGCTAATGTATTACCATCGCTATCGGTAAAAACTACAGACTCTATACCATGCACATCGCGTGCAATGGTTTTGGTTGCCTTAATATAATCTGCCACAAAATAAGCATCAGAGCAACTTGTAAAAGGCCCACAACTAATAGAAGCATAATCTAAAACCTGACTACTATTTGTAACTATAGTCCGGTTTTGAATTTGATAATACCCATCGGCATAATTTGTAGACATTTGATAGATATCACCTATTTGATACTCAACACTAGGGTCGTCAATCTCAATACCATACTCAGTCCCCGGATCATCTGTAGTACAGTTTTCAAGATTTATTGGAATTATCTCATAAACATAATCGTTGTTAGTATAATTACCTGAAAAAGAATAGGTACAAACTTTCTCGGATACTTGTTGTTTAGGAAAAAAATCTGGACCAAAAGCATAATGTAACTCTTGTGCAACTGGCATAGTGAACGAATACCCTTGAATCCATTCATCAGCGCTATTTACTGTAACTTTATTGCCTCCAATTACCTTTTTTACATTACCTGGATTTAACGTGCTATAAATTGTTCGCGAAAACGGGTAACTGGTTATATCTTGATAAGGCTCGCTTGTATTATTTGTACTGTAATAATGTCCCAGAGTAAGGCTCGTTTGAGTGCCTACTTCTGAAGGCGTATCAGGATTCGTATCAAAGTCAGAGGTTGTATAATTGTTTACATTGCTATCATCTTTAATAAAATTAGGGTTATATAATATGCAATCTGTATCATTTACAGGCGCACTTAATGATTGAAAAGCTGGACGGCCATGATTATCATATAAGGTTTGAGTTGCCCAAATTTTGTTGGTTTTTATATCTAAACTTTGCGTTTGTATGGATTTTCCGAAGGTATTAAAATACGATTTGGAATGCCCTACCAATGTACCATCAACATTATAAACTTTAGAAATAATTCTATTAATATCTTCATAATCACAACCCACAGGACATCCATTATCTGCTACTGTTCCATAAACAAGCGGACATGAATCGTTACTATTGGATACATAACCTGTCGGTTGGCTACAGTCTAAAGTTGTATTATTAGCATCTCCAAGAGTATCTGCATCATTGTCGGCATACCATATAGTAGGTTCTGTAATGCTAACAGATACTAAACCAGAACCAGCACTCCATGTTCCATCGTCTTTTCTTGCTCTAATATAATAAGTACCCGTGCCTTGACTAGCGGTGTAAGTAGATCCAGATCCTAAAATTGTACTTGTACCATTTGATGTTTTGCCTTGCCAATACCAGGTGACTCCACTTGGTGGTGTTCCTGTACGTTGTAAGGTCGATTCACCACAACCACTATTAGAAATAGTTGGATTATTTGGTGTAGATGGTGCAGGCGAGATAACAGTTACTTGTAGTGTAAGAGTAAAATCATTTAACCCATCATCACTTATAGCATCTACAAGGATTTCTTTTGACCCTGAGCTATTCCATATAATATTAATAGAGGAATCATATGTTGGATAATGAACATATGAGCCTGATTCTACTATTACACCTCCTGCTAACCCTGTATTAACATCACTAACCTCCCAATAATACTGATAAGTAGAAGCTGGAGAAGAATAACTGCCATCCATAATTAAATAAGGAAGCGTTTGCCCCATAGTATGATATGATGATCCGTCAATATTATATGTTTGTGCATAAAAACTACTAAAACATATAAGGTGTATTAACAGAAAACCAATAGATTTTAAATTGAATTTATTACGATTTATTGTTTTTATAGTCATAATATTAATTTTTAGTTAAATGCCAATTAGAAAACAAGATGCTTGTACTAACTCCTTTGTTATTAATTGGACTCAAGGTTAAAGTATCTATTTCTAATTTTTTAATTATAAACGAAGCCGTTATACCACTTGAAGGTGTGATTTCTAGATTGTTATTATTGTTTAGAATCCAAGTAGCAGAGGTTGTTTTACCATTAGCTAATACATGAGTATAGGTGCCATTATTATTAAAAGTAATTATACGTCCTTTATAAGAGGCTGATATTTTATCTTGTCTAGTGGCATCCATCTTATTATAATGAGTTTTAGACTTCTGTGCCATCATATCCAAAGAAGTGTCATAATCAAAAGTCCATGTACCAATAAGTTGCTCCTGCGTGTTTTGAGCATGATTAATGTTAATAGCAATCAATGCTATGAGCATTATTAAAAGATGTTTGTATGATAATGTTTTCATAATATTTGTTTTTCTTGTCTGCGTTAAAATAATTTGCCTTTTATGGTAAAGGTTGACTACAACAATCTCCACAATCTACTACAGGTAATCCTTTATAGTAATATTCATTTTCAGAGACTAATTTAAACCCTCCTGTAAAAGCAGGAGTTGTACTATTCATAGTCTCCACATAGGTTTTACATAATCGTCCTGCTGGGTCATACACATATTTTGTGGCTATGTTATTCGCATCTAGTATAGATGCTAATTCATCTGTATCTTCATCATATACATAACTATTCATACTGGCATAAATAGGATGCATTCTAAAATCATCAAAATAATAATTACCAGCACTTGTATTTGTTACATGTATATTTATACCATCTGTACTAGCTGGTAAATCGATATAATAATTATATTGTTTCCAAAATCCTGCTTCAACAGTTTCTGATAAGGTTTGGGTTACTCCTTCAAGTTTTAATGCCGCTCCTGTTTGATTAGCGGCTGCTATACTGGAATGCTTCATCCAAAATGATACTTTATAAGACCCTGGTCTAAAATCTTTAGCGTTATCATCATGGTTATCACCAACATCACCAGAAACTTCAAAAACTTTATCATTAGCATTGTTCGTTTTTACGGAATAATTCCCTGTATGTGCATTTACAGACTGTCTGTAATTAGCTCCTAAAACCTCACCTTCAAAACTATTTCCAGAGGCTACATGTTCTGCGCCACAATAATACATTTCAGAATAACGTGCATTTCCACTAGCGACAACCTTACTAAAATTATCTGCCATTTTTGATGCTGCAAAATTATTATTGATATCTTTTGTTTCTACAGGTGATGACCAGTGTGTATAACGTGTAACTTCGGACACGTTTTGCCATTTACTATTAGTTGGTGTGCCTAAACCCCAATCAAAATAACTATTAATCTCATTTACCGTTGTGCCATAGGCTCCTGTAGTTGCATTAACATTGTCTTTCCAAGCATAGGTTTTATGCTTACGCCACACAGGGAATTCACTAGAACCTGTAGGTTCTACCCCAAAATCATCTCTGTATGTCCAATCATCGCTCCAAGCTGTTATACTGGCATTTGTAGTTTTCCATACATTATTGATGTCTATTTTAGAAATTACCATAGCTTCTTGAGTAAGCATATGCTTATAGTTATCATTGCTTACTTTAGACCCCATAGATGGGTACTTTGTATATGCGGGTATTTTGTCAACTCGTAATTTTGTGCCATCATACATTTCCGTTTCTGTAGTTCTAAAAGCACCCGTTTCTGGATCTGCATTACTATATGTTTCTGTAGTTTTACCAAATTGAGTTGTTGTAGAAACACTTGATAGAACACTATTATAATCTCTTCTACTTGAAAGTGATAGTAAGCGTTTTTGTAAAACAGGATTATTGTTATCACTATTAGCCTTAAAAATAGACTTCATATTCTGAAATGATTCTTTAACATAACCTCTGTTAGCATAACTAGCCAATTCTGATCCACTTAAATACTTCTTTTCTGTTTTCTTAAGTGAATGTCCTTCATTATTAAATTCTTCTGTAGATCTAAATTGACCTACTAATGATGTATTAACATCTAAATTTATTTTTTTAGCATATACTTTTTGATCACTATGCAATAAACCTTCACTATGGTTATTTGCATGAGTTACTGTAGCGTTAAATATTTTTGTTCCTTCATCATCATACATGGTTAGGTTTGGATCAAAAATATCCATAACCGGTTGAAGTGTATGAAACCTATACCTTGTTTCACCCAATGTAACTCCCTGATCTGATTCTGAAACCATAGTTACATATTCGTACATAACTCCTGCACCTGGTAATTCAGATTGATAGGGAACAAATTTTAACCCGTTTACTGGAGCAAAAGAAGTAATTCCTGAAGACTTATACGTACCAACGTCTTTCTCCTTATATGTGTCTGGTTGGTTATAATAATACTTCGTATGATACTTATTACTATTTTCATCTTCTAACGTTATAGACTTCATCCTTAATCCTCCGCCTGTTTGGTCTTGTGGAACCTTACTCGCTAATAATTTATAATAAATGGAATGACGGTCCCATCCACCTCCTGGTGATGAAGGACAAGCTCCTTTACCTTTTCTCATTTCACTTACAACGTAATTAGTTCCTTGCGTATAAGAATACCAATCATTATCATTAAAAGGGTTAGATTCTGAGTCAGTATCACCAAAACTTATTTGTGATGACAAAACTTTTAGTACTAGTTGACTAGACGAAACAGAATTCACTTCTAATTCTTTAGAATTAATTGAAAATTGATACTTATCAATATCATGTAAAGCACCAGATTCTCTGCTTCTACCGCAAAATGAAAAATCAATAAACGGGTTATCTCCTACTTTAAAATAATCGGTAAAATCCTCTGTCATATATTCAGACAAAATATTCGGTGTATCATTTTCTATGTCAATGTAATAGACCCCACCTGAACTTCTAAATTTAAATTTTATATTATCTACCCAATAGCGTCTTGAAAAAGCTTCTGAATAATAATCATCTTCTTCATATTCAAAATTTATTGTTGAGCCCGTAGGCGTGGTTATTTTGTTTAAACTCCAATTGTCTGGACCATAAGAATCAGCATATTGTGTATAATACTGATTAAATAATGTTTTATAATTACTGTCTCCTGGTTCACTATTATGTGTATTTTTTAAATATTCTTTCAAATAGTATTGTTCGTCTATAAACCCCCAATCATCTTTAGCTTTATTAGCTAAACCATTTACATCTACACTGGTATGACCAACTGGATAATCTAACCCTGAGCCTGTAGCACCTTTATTTTTATAATCAAACTTATAAGCAGGCATATATTGAACCATATTTCTTCCTAAAAATTCAACCTGCTTTAATGCTAATCTTCCTTTATTAGTGTTTTTATTACATAAAAAAGAACTAGGTGATTGTTCTGCTAATTCATAATTATATCCAAATTGGATCGTTTTTATGGCTTGAGAATAATCAAAACTTACAAAGTCATTAACATCATAAACCATATCTTCTTGGTGCATATAGACCGTAGGTCTCGCTCCTCGCTCGGCATAGAATCCAGCATCTTGATGCGTATTATATTGAAGTTGATAACTGTCGTTAGCAATATACCCTGGTAAACTTTGGCTATTCAACGTTTGTGAACTCTGGCTTTTTGAAACGGTACTGAACTGATTTGGTACAATAACAATTTTATCTAAATGTAATTGATACTCTCTTTTATAGGTAATACCTTCTTCGTAAACATATGGATCGCTTGTGCCGTTAGGATCATCAGTATCATCAGGAATGGTAGTTGTTTTAGTGAACTTATAAACAAATTTATCAGTATAAGATGGATCACTTTCTTTAGTACTTCCTATAGCTCCCGTTGCATCGTAGCGTATATCTTTTACAAAATAAGCTGTATGTGTTTGTGATACTATTTTGTCTAAATAATATAAATCTTTACGCCCGTATTGGTAGTTTCCAAAATCGTCAGTTCCTATTTTACCTAGTTCATTCGTATTATAATTAACACCGCTGTATGGCGAACGCCATGTATAAGAATTGCTCCATTTCCCATGGTCTAAACGTACCCAATACCCATAATCATTTTCATCTGGAAAATTGTCATTGTTTATATCCACAAAATCAGGTCCTGTAATAGCGGTTAATAACCAGTGCGTAGCAAAAGGTGTATATTGTCTTTTTTCATTTACGTAATCTCCACTAGAGTCTTGTAAATTCGTTCTTTCAACTCGCTCATAATTATAAACAGGTAATGAAAAATGATATATTTTTCCATCGGGTGCAGTAATTTTATACCCACCAATTCCTGAGTCTTTATAATCTAAATTTGTTCTACTATCATGTGGTAATCCTTCAGGTTCTAATAAGCCATTCGCTTGCCCTGTTCTAATTTGATAATTAGTAAAAACTTCTACATAGTTTCCAGATTTCTTTCTATTATTATCGATGGTTCTACCAGTAGGCAGGTAATCTTTCATTGTTTTTAATGATGATGTATTAAATGAAAAACCGTTAGTATAGTTTAAATTTCCTACTTCAGTGTCTTGTGTAAAGTGTCCATCAAAATAAAAGACGAAATTATTTGCACCTCCTAAACTTTTTGTAGGTAAATAACTAGTAGATGATGTCCCCTTACTATTATGATTATAAATTCTCATTTTTTCTTCACTATTTGAATCTGGATAAGCTCCTTTATACCCTAAACCAAATAATGTAGCATTTTCAAAAATTTTAGGTTTCATTGCCCCTGCAACACCAGTTGCGTTCACTTCATAAGAATCATATCCTGCAAATGAAAAATTCAATTTCATATTTTCAGCTTGAGAATCTACTATAAACTCTCCTTCTGTTTGTGGTAAAACCTGCTCGTACATATCTGCATACACATATCTATTTTGATAATCATCGAATCTATGATTCGTAGAAATGTTTTCGCTATTTATACTCAAATCATTACTCGCTGCTAGATTAGCATATAGTGTCCCATAACCCGTTTTCTCATATCCTTTTTTTAGCGTATAGGTTACTTTTTGTTTTCCAAAACCAAGAGAAAAAGGCCCAAGTTGGAGCGGGATATAAAACCCCTTACTACTAATGTCATAGTCTCCAGAAGAATAATTCCCTACCGAAATTCCACCACTAGCAGATTGTCCCGTAGTTTTACCACCGCCACTTTTTCTGTTACTGTAACCTCCTGAAATAGAAAATGAAGCTCCTGAATCTGACAAGCTTACCCCTAGACTGCCTGTTAAATTTCCTGTACGTCCTCCAACACCTAATCCATAAGTTGGTTTTCCACCATTAATATTTCCTGAAATAGAGACACTACCTCCCACACCTGATGCTTTACTTGGATCACTCCCGAATCCAACACCAAATCCAACAGAATAACTCCCATCTGTACTAATACTAGCACTAACCGGTCCTAAATTACCAAATACAGAACCTGATAAACTTTTATTAGACCCCCAAGACATACCAACACCAACTTCGGCAGCTTTGCTTATACCAATACCTACATTAATACTATAGAAGGTCTCAGAGTTTTGAAAATAGATGAAATCTAATGTTTTGGCGGCATTCCAATCGTCAGGAGTAGCACTAACACCTCTTACAATTGCCCCAGTGTTAATATTCCAACCTAGTCCAACCCAAGAAGATTCCATATCCAAAGGAATCCCAGAATGGTAGGATAATGTCACTGGAAATCCACCAACATCTATTAGAGGAAGAACATATGCTGAATCTCCTGTAGAGAGACTAACCATATCTGTAGCATCTACGGGTTCAAAACCTGATGCCTCAGGAGCATTTGGACCGTTATTATTAGCAAACAAATAATTAACAGGAATAATTGTTGTTAAAAAATTTAGTGTTAAAAACACTGCAATAACCTTGTGTGAAAACTTAGATTTTTTCATTTATTTAGTTTTTAAATGATAATTTTGGTTCATTATTCAATTTATCTGTTAGTATTTTAAATTTCACTTCGCCTGTATAGAGGCCTAAATCTTCTATAGTAAAATTTATATATTCGTCTTTTAAATGGGTTTCTGCTCTGGGGTACACAAACATGATGGTGGTTGCTCTACTCATGCCGTACATACGTGGATAAATAAAGTCTGCCATTTCTAGAGTGTCTTTACTTGGCGTGTATATATGTACTTTCTCGTTCATGCCAAATGCCAATTGGTTTACCATAGCTCCAAATTCGTTTCTGTTTTTGGGTGCGGTACTCAATAGTTCTTGGTTG
>JBDWSF010000017.1:0-113532 GCA_039985655.1 Algibacter sp.
GTTGGAGTAAAGGTATAATCTGCCGTAGCTGCATTACCCTCAGCTGCTATTATAGAATTTACATCTACAGCCTCACTAAAAGTAAAGGTTGCTGAAGCTACTGCATCTGCTGACCAAACTGCATTAGCTGTGCCGCCACCATATCCTGAAGTATTATCAAATATTCCAGTTAACGCTCCTGCTGAAAAAGTAACAGTGATACCATCAATAGTCTCTGTGATATTATCAACGTTATCGGTTGCAGTTTCCCACTCAAAAAGGGTTTGACCATTAACAGAATTAAAAACTAGTGATAATAATACTATAAATAAAAAAGTAATTTTTTTCATAATTGAGAATTCTTTAATTATATTAATTAATATTTATTTTTGTTTCATCTGGAATCTTTACCATAGCAATATGACAAAGGGATTCATCTGCTCGTCGAAGATTTGACAAACAAGAATACTGAAAACAGCCACTCCAAGTTATGTAGGTTTTTCTAATTAAAAATGTTAATCGGTAGGGGAAGCCGATCCGTCCACTAAAAATGTTTAATTGACATTTATTTTCTTAGCGTTTGTTTGAGGCAGATTTAAAATTATTCGAGAGTTAACATTTTATTATTTATTTTATAACCATTGATAAAATTGGTGCTTTTTAAAGCCGATAAAATATCTTCTAGGCTTTGGTCTTTGCCTAAGGCTCCTGTAAAAATAATAGCCTCGAGCGCCTTATTTTCAAAGATCACATCGACATCATACCATCGGGATAATACGGTCATAATATCTTTTAAAGGCATTTTTGAAAAGTCAAACACACCGTCTTTCCATGAGATTTCGATATCCACATCGACGGTAGTCATGCTTATGTTATTCGTTTCGATATTAAGATTTGATTGTTGGTTTGGTACTAATATTTGATTTGTATTCGCTGTACTTATAGCGACTTTACCCTCAACCAAAGTGGTGTAAATATGACTTTCATCCTTATAGGCTTTGATATTAAACTCGGTACCTAATACTTCAACTTCTTGAGATTGATTGAATACCTTAAACTTCGCACCTTGATGCGTTGTACTTGGTGATACATCAAAATAAGCTTCGCCATACACCAATTCGACTTGCCGGGTTTCACCATTATTAAATGCTACAGGGTATTTTAATTGGGACTCGGAATTTAACCATACCTGAGTACCATCTGATAATTCCACAAAAAATTGACCACCTCTAGGGATGGTCAGTGTATTATAGACTGTATGGTTGTTGGTTGTTGGTTGTTGGTTCTTAGTTGCTTTATGGTAAACAATTTCTTCGCCGTTACTGCTAATATAATTTGTTTGGTAAGCGGTTCCTTTTTCTAAAGTAACTTCAGAGCCATCTGCCAAAGTTAAGGTTGCTTTATCCGAACCTATTTTGATGTTATTATTTACTATTAAAGGTTCTGAAAATGGTGTTTCTCTTCCTTTATTTAAAAATACAGTGAGTGCTACTATGATTAATACGGACGCTGCTGCTCCGTATTTCCAATATACAGACGCCTTTCTAGAACGTTGAAGTTTTCTTTTTAAAGGCTTCCAATCTTTTTTTGTATCAACCTGTTGTAAAAGGCTCAAACGTTTACCTTCTTTAATATCGGAAAGCATTTGTGCTTTTGTTTCCTTGCCGAAAATTTCAGATTTTTCTAAATCGTTTGGGGTTTCATTTTTAATTAGCGAAGTTGCTGTTTTTTTTGAGAGCGGTTTTATTTTTTTTGAATGACCCATTAAATATTTTTAAATTATAAACTCACCTTGACTTCCCTTAATCCCTGTCTGCAGACAATCCCCAAATTTTACTTTTTTAACATCATAGTTATAGCAATCACTATGAGATAATAAAAATTGTTTTTTTAAAATTAGAGGAGCATCATTTTTACTTCAATAAAAAAAATGCAAGATGAGTTACTGTAGGTATTACGACAAAAAAATAAAAGTGGGTGGTATAATTTTAAAAAAAGTTTTTTAATTAACCTTTTGTCTATTTTAATTTATTGAGTTGAACGAACTGTCAAATTCAAGATCTGGCGTTAAAATTTTTAATTAAGCGGATCGATATGAAATATTATAAACCTGAAATCGATTAATAAATTATTAGTTAACCCGTTGTGTATTTTGATTTATTCTGAAAAACCAGATGCCTGAGTTCGATTATTAATCACCTAACAATTAGAAATTTACATATAAAATATAATCATATATCACCTTGAGCATTAGTAAAAAACAAAATGTATTTTGTTTTGAAGGTAGCGGGCGAAGCTTGTCGAAAGGTCTTCAAATAATAATGAGGTTTCTGTAAGCTTCCCTAAAAATCGTACTGTTTTTCAGAACATTAAAAATATTCGATAAAGTGGATTCCTGCCTTCGCAGGAATGACAAAAAAACGACTAACATGACCATACTCAATAACGTCATTCCAGCCGCTTGAGAAAATTTTTCCCTCGGGTCTCAACCTGACAATAAAATAATGTTTTGAATAGAAGTGTTTTATAGATACATCATTAATCGAATTCAGGTTAGATGTCAGTTCGAGTAATTTTCAATAGAAAATGGTATCGAAAGTTATTTTGAGAGTCAAGATGAGTTCTGCAAAAAAATTATGTCATGGTTAAAAAGCCAAGAAAGTTTCTTAAAAAGATAAGAAGACCTCTTAATTTACGATAGGCCACTTTTTTATGATCCTTGACCGTATTGACAGATATGGATAACTGTTTTGCTATCTCGTTATTTGTATAGTCTTTTATACTCAATCTAATAACCTGGGCCGCTTTATTCGGTAATGTATTAAGGGCATTTTCTATCACAACTGTCGTTTCTATAACGACAGCCTCTGACATAAAAAAGGCTTCAGTTTCATAGGTTTCTAACTTTGCAAGTTCATAACGTTCTGTTACCTTATACTCTTTACTTTTTAAATAATCGAGACATTTATTTTTTACAGCTTTATAAAAAAAACCTGTGGCATGATTGTCATTTTCAAAAGTGATTTTATCTTCCCAGACTTTAATAAAAACGTCCTGAACGAAATCTTTTGAAGTATCAAAATCATTAAGATATTTATATGCAAATACGCAAAGTTGTGGATATAAGCTCTCAAAAAGTTGTTTATAACTCTTAAGTGTTAATTGATTTTCGCCTTTCCCCATCGGCTTTATTGAGAGTAAATTTTTCACCAAAACTAGATTAATTAAGATCTTATTTTATTAACATATGTTAAACCTGCAAATACGATACAAAGTTATTATATTTTCGTTAAACCACCATAGATGCTCACTTACGGAAGTTTTCTTACATCATAATAAGCCTCGCATTTGGTGTTTTATCCAAGCCCAAAATGGCATCATTCTAAACGTTAGTACACTTCGGAATTCTAAGATGTAAAAAACTAAATAACAGTCGAATACATTTTTAAAATACTCTATTTTCCCCTTTTAAAATTAAGCTTGATATTGGTCAAAAATGGCGTATCGTTCAAAGCACAATAAAGGCTAAAAAAGTAAAAGTGATGCGCGGAATACATCTCGAAATTTATTATACTTATGATTAAATATTTATGAAAATTCATCGTTTTTTAGACTTTATGGTCAACAATTGGTACAATCTTATTTATTTTGATGAAAGCTTCTACATTTTTGGTTATTATAGCTAAAGCGGCTGTCTAAAAAGTAAAATGAGTAATCGTATTGAGCTTGTCGAATTATATCAACTTACTACCTGTTGTGCATTTTGATTTATTCTGAAAAACTAGATGTCAGTTCGAGTGATTTCGACTTTTTTGTCGGAATTGTATCGAGAACAACTTATGTTATTCTTTATCGGATTTAAGTATACTAAAAGCATCTCTAAAAGTGATGATCATAAACTTCCACTTACAAAGAAGTAAATTTATAGGAATTAAAGGCAAGTAGAAGCATTTGATATCAAGACAAATGTTATTTTTAAAACTTCAAAATACTGTACCTAAGTAAAGAAGGATGCTTTTTTAAAAATAGAAAAGCCGAAGATTTCTCTTCGACTTTATGTGCGGGCGGGGAGACTCGAACTCCCACACCGTGAGGCACTAGATCCTAAGTCTAGCGTGTCTACCAATTCCACCACGCCCGCTTAAGGACTGCAAATATAAACAAGATTTTTAAATAGCAAACTCTTACTGCAAAAAACATTCTTTTTTTCTACATTTGATTACAATCTTATTAAAATAAACATGAAAAACATTCAATCGTATATCGCAGAACACAAAGATCGATTTTTAAACGAACTTATAGAATTACTTAAAATACCATCTGTTAGTGCAGACACCGCCTATAAATCCGATGTTTTAAAAACTGCCGACGTTATAAAAACAAGTCTTGAAAAGGCAGGTTGCGAGTCCGTAGAAATTTGTAAAACCGATGGCTACCCAATTGTTTATGGCGAAAAAATTATCGATAAGTCCCTGCCTACCATATTAGTTTATGGTCATTATGACGTACAACCAGCCGATCCTATCGCACTTTGGGATTCGCCACCCTACGAACCCGTAATTAAAAAAACAGAGAAACATCCCGAAGGCGCCATTTTTGCTCGAGGTGCTTGCGACGATAAAGGTCAAATGTACATGCATGTTAAAGCTTTAGAGTTTATGACAGTTACCAACCAACTGCCGTGTAATGTAAAATTTATGATTGAAGGCGAAGAAGAAGTAGGCAGTGTCAATTTATCAACCTTTGTAAAAAACAATCAAGAGAAACTAAAAAACGATGTTATTTTAATTTCTGATACAGGCATGATCGCTAACGACATTCCATCTATTACAACAGGCTTACGCGGACTAAGTTATGTTGAAGTAGAGGTTACCGGGCCAAATAGAGATTTACATTCTGGACTTTATGGAGGCGCCGTAGCAAACCCTATAAACATTCTAACAAAAATGATTGCATCGCTTCACGACGAAAACAATCACATCACCATTCCTGGATTTTACGATAAGGTCGAAGAATTAAGTAAAGAAGAACGTGCCGAAATGGCCAAAGCCCCTTTCAATTTAGAAAACTACAAAAAAGCATTAGACATCAATGCCGTTTACGGCGAAACAGATTATACCACCAACGAGCGTAATTCCATTCGTCCAACACTCGATGTTAATGGTATTTGGGGTGGTTACACAGGCGAAGGTGCAAAAACAGTAATAGCAAGTAAAGCCTCCGCTAAAATATCGATGCGCTTAGTGCCAAATCAAGATTGGCAAGACATCACAAAACTGTTTAAAACCCATTTCGAAAACATAGCTCCAAAAGGCGTTACCGTAAAAGTGACACCGCATCATGGCGGACAAGGTTACGTCACCCCAATAGATAATATAGGCTACAAAGCGGCTAGCAACGCATATCAAGATACTTTTGGAAAAACGCCAATTCCACAACGTAGCGGCGGCAGTATTCCCATAGTTGCCCTTTTCGAGCAAGAGCTAAAAAGCAAAACTATTTTAATGGGCTTTGGTCTAGACAGCGACGCCATACACTCTCCAAACGAACATTTTGGCATCTTTAATTACTTAAAAGGCATCGAAACCATCCCCTATTTTTATAAGCATTTTACAGCGCTTTCAAAATAGTTTTTTTGGGCGTTACCACAAAGGTCGGGCTTTACTTTTCAAGTCCTCGCTTCGTGCCTCGCTGTGGGCTTTCCACTGCAATCCCTAACGCGGGTTAATCTGCAGTGGGCAGTTTTCAGTCAACAATAAAAACATACCCGTAAACAACAAACCTAAAAAAAGTCAACATACAAATCCATTTTAAAATGATTTTATCGCAAGAGTATCAAGACGTTTGGAGTCCTTTAAAAAAAGCCTTTTTTAAGTTTATTTTCTGTTATTTCTCATTATACATTTGTTTAATGTTCTTTAATCGCTTATTTGAAATACCATTCAAATGGGTTGGCGAAATAGTTTTAGGTATTGAATACAGCTATAATATAAATGGTTTTGGAAGTGGAGATCATACTTATGCCTATGTGACTCTATTCATGAATATAGTCTTAGCTCTTTTTATTTCTACATTATGGATCATACTAGATCGCTTAAGAAAAAATTATAATAATCTCTTTTATTGGTTTATCGTTGTGTTAAGGATTTACTTGATATTCTTCATGTTTACTTACGGATTTGTAAAACTTATTCAATTACAATTTCCTTACCCGTCATTAACACGCATGCTACAACCATTAGGCGATTTTTCTCCTATGGGTCTTGCATGGACTTACCTAGGATATTCCAAAGGCTATAACCTATTCATGGGCATCATGGAAGTTATGGGCGGTTTACTTTTAATTCCCAAACGCACGTCTACATTAGGTAGTTTTATTATAGTTGGTGTGATGTCTCATGTTGCTATCATGAACTTTATGTTCGATATTCCAGTAAAAATATTTTCAGTTCATCTAACCTTTATTGCACTTTTTATTTTTAGTACCGATATTAAAAGATTTATTAGCGTATTCATCAAAAACAAACCAACAGAAGCTTATAATTATTATACCCCTATAAAAGACAAAACGCATCGTAAGAGTGTCTTTTGGCTAAAACTAATCTTTACTGTTATTCTTATATCCATCTTTCTTTCCAAGGGTATAGGAAAAGATAGAAGTAAAAATAGTTTCAATAAACCACAGCTATATGGAATATGGGAAGTTGAAGAATATATTAAAGAAGGCGATACACTTCTACCCATGACTACAGATAAAGAAAGGTGGCAATACCTAATTATAGATAAAAAGAATAGAACGACAGTAAAAACTATGGATCGCATCAACCATCCATATAAATTTGAAATGGATACTATTAATAAAAAAGCAAAGATTTACCCTGGAGGTACCAAATCTGAAAACTATAATTTTAAGTACGAACGCTTAGATAATGAAACTCTAAAACTTGAAGGTAATCTCTATTTTTATAACTTGGTAATCAAACTAAAAAAGAAAGATTTATTATTAGGTTCCAGAGATTTTAATTGGATAAATGAAAAACCATTTAATCGTTAAATAAAGGTTTTAAAGCTAGATTCATGAAAAACCAACACATCAATCACTTATTCGTATTAGGCTTAGCAACGCTTTTCATAAGTACATCCGGCACCTTAGGAAAGTTTATTGATTTACCGACTCCAGTTATTATTTGGTCTCGTAGCGCCATAGCTGCTTTCTGCTTATTACTATTTTGTGTTTATAAAAAATTTAGCATTAAAATAAAATCTAAGAAAGACACACCTACAATTATCCTCAGTGCAGTATTAATGGGCTTGCATTGGGTAACCTATTTTTATGCTTTAAAACTATCAAACGTCGCTTTAGGGATGCTATCCATGTTTACATTTCCAGTAATGACAGCATTACTAGAACCCTTTTTTACAAAAACGAAACTCAATCCCATTCATCTTTTTTTAGCCCTCTTGGTATTATTAGGCATCTATATTCTCGCTCCCGAGTTTAATTTTGAAAACTCACAGCTCAAAGGCATTTGTTTTGGCCTATTTTCGGCACTTTGCTATGCTTTGAGAAATTTAATTTTAAAACGCCATGTCGATAACTATAACGGAACCGTTCTCATGACACAACAAGCCTTAATTGTTACTGTTCTGTTATTACCAGTTCTATTTTTAATGGATATTGAAAATATAAGCACACAGTTTCCATACCTCATCATTTTAGGCTTAGTCACCACAGCTATTGGACATTCTATGTTTATTAGTAGTTTAAAACATTTCTCGGTGAGTACGGCAAGCATTATTGGTAGTGCCCAGCCTATTTGTGGTATTATAATCGCTTTTTTCTTCTTAAACGAAATACCAACACGTAATACCTTTTTTGGAGGTGCTTTAATTTTAGCGACTGTGTTTATAGAGAGTATTCGGTCTAAAAAACCGAAAGACATAGAGAAATAATCTAAGACCTGTCAGGTTTTAAAAACCTGACAGGTCTTTTTTTGTGAATTTTTGTAACAAATTGCCTGCTTTAACGTTCTAATAGTCAATCAATCAAAATCAATCACATTATGTTAAAGCATTTTTTTATAATTTGCTCGGGTGCAGACACCGATATTTTAGACCAATGTTCTAAGGGCGAGCAAAACAAATACGCAGGTATTGGCGCCACCGTTTTCTTTACAGCAGTTATGGCTTTTATAGCAGGAAGTTTTGCGTTATACACCGTATTCGATAATTTATACAGCTCTATTTTCTTTGGCTTAATTTGGGGATTACTGATCTTTAATTTAGACCGATTTATTGTCTCAACCATAAAAAAAAGAGATCATTTTATTGATGAAATTATTCAAGCATCGCCAAGGATTGTTTTGGCTATTATTATTGCCATAGTTATTTCTAAACCATTAGAATTAAAGATTTTTGAAAAAGAAATTAATCAAGTATTACTCGAGCAAAAAAATGAGTTAACCCTTGCTAACAAAAATCAAATAGCAGAACAGTTTTCTCCAAACATTACTACGCTTCAAAACGAAAACGAAAAATTACAGAACGCTATCATTTCTAAAGAAACAGAAGTTAACACCCTTTATAATACATATATAGCAGAAGCCGAAGGAACAGCTGGCTCTAAACTATTGGGAAAGGGTCCTGTTTATAAAGAAAAACGAGAAAAACACGATACACTTTTAGCCGAATTACAACAATTAAAAGCAGATATTAAAGTAAAAACGATTGCTAACGAAAATAAAATAGCCCAACTTAAAGACGATTACGAAGCACAAATTGTAAACACACAACCTATAATTAATAATTTTGATGGTTTAATGGCGCGTATTAACGCTTTAGGCAAACTGCCTTGGCTGCCTTCATTCTTTATTTTTCTGTTATTTTTAGCCATAGAAACGTCTCCTATTATTGCCAAGCTATTAGCAACAAAAAGCGGGTACGATTTTAAATTAGAAGAGCAAGAAACAGCGCTAAAAACAAGTTTACTTCAAAATAAAAACCAACGCGAAGTTTTATTAAAAACAGATTACGCTATTAACGATCGTATTTATAGCGATATAGAAAACGAAGACGAATTATATAGCTACAAAAGAAAAAAGGCACGAGAGCTTATGCAATTGCAAGCCGATGCCTTTTTTAAAAATCAAAAAAGTATTTTATAATTATGCTGCAGTGTTTCTTTTCATCTTTGATGGCATTTCGATTGTAAAATGCTCATATAACTCTTTACATCCCAAGCCTATAATAGACAATTCTTTATTTTTAATGATAGATTCTATGTGAAGATTAGCTAATGCTTGTACACCATGCTTATCCATCCATTCAATATTTTCAATACTAATAGTAATTTTATTTACCTTTTCGAAAATATCATTGAATTGATTTTTAAAGACACTTAAATTAGGCTTACTAAGAATGCCTTTCATTTTAAAGAAGTTGTTATAACTTGTAATTTGTAATTCCATAGTTATGGGCTTTTAAAAAGTTAAATAATAAATCTGAGGGAGTCGTAATCTCTTGATTACGTTATAAATGTATACTAATAAACTATGCACACATAATTTATTCGACGAACCTATTAGAACTTTAGTTAAGTTAAAATCTTATGTCAAAATAATCGATGTATAACCTTTTCAAGATGGTTTTCTTTATATTTACGAACTCAATCAAATGATGTGAAAATGAAAAAACTCTTATTTATTACTTGCTTATTTACAATATGTTTCTGTCATGCCCAATCTAATGAAGCGGCAGACAAAAAAGCCATACAAACGGTTTTAAAAAAACAACGCATTGCATGGTCTAAAGGTAATATTGACGCATTTATGGAAGGTTACTGGAAAAGTGACTCACTTAAATTTTATGGTAGTAGCGGTTTAACTTCGGGTTGGCATAATACTTTAGAAAAATACGAAAAGGGGTATCCTACGATAAAGGACATGGGTGTTTTAAATTTTAAAATTAACGATATCTCTAAAATTAGTGATGATTCTTATTATGTTATGGGCGAGTATCATTTAAAAC
Organism: Algibacter sp.; assembly: GCA_039985655.1. Taxonomy (GTDB): domain Bacteria; phylum Bacteroidota; class Bacteroidia; order Flavobacteriales; family Flavobacteriaceae; genus Postechiella. The sequence goes on from JBDWSF010000017.1 coordinate 10,006, forward strand.
GAACTATAGGAAACGCTAATGGTATTTTTATGATCATCTTCAAAAAAATAAACGGCAAATGGAAAATTATTGCCGACACATCTTGCTAACTCATGGATCCTAAAATTAGAATTGCGACTCTAGAAGATTTACCCATTTTATTACAATTTGAACAAGGCGTTATTGAAGCAGAACGTCCTTTTAATCCAACCATAAAAAATGGTACTATAAATTATTATAGCATCCCAGATTTAATAAACAATGAAGCATCTGATATTTACGTTGCCGAAATTGATAATAGAATAGTGGCTTGCGGCTATGCTAAAATTAAAACGGACAGGCCTTATTTAAAGCATAAAAAACAAGGCTATTTAGGTTTTATGTTTGTTGACCCTAATTATAGAGGGCAAGGTTTAAACAGATTAATTAATAATGCTTTATTTAAATGGTGTAAATCGCGCAATATTTTTGAAATTAGATTGGATGTTTATGATGAAAACAGTCTTGCTATTAAAGCTTATGAAAAAGTAGGGTTTAAAAAGCACATGATTAATATGCGATTGGATATTGAAGATTTAAAGTTATAAACAAAAGAATGAAATTATTTTTGAATTAACAGGTCGTTTTGTCATTCTGTTAAGGCAGAAATTTATAAAAAAGATTGAACTGAGGATTTCTACCTGCACAGGAATGACAAAGTTGAAGTAACTGGTCTAGCTAGTGTAGACTAGCTAGTGTTAGTTATTAATACACACAACGTTTGTATTGAAAGTATGTAAATGTGATACAGAGGCTCGCTGAGTTTTCGCGGAGATTCACCGAGGCAAAAGTAAAAATTAAAACTTCGCGGAGTGTTGCGTTAGGGATAGAGGCTTTGTTGAAGCTTTTTTGGGTTGTTGCACATATGCAACACAAAAAAGCGACTGCCGAAAGCCCGACCCCTTTTCGGGGAACGCCCAAATATTAAGTTTTCTTTACGTAATCTGTAATAATTACTATTTGTGTTGGACCTACTTTACCTTCTATAAATTTTTCGTTATCGCGATCTAAACGGATATTTCTAACAGCTGTACCTTGTTTTGCAACCAAACTTGACCCTTTTACTTTTAAATCTTTAATAAGCACGACGGAGTCTCCTGTCTCTAGAATAACGCCATTGACGTCTCTATGAATTACTTTATCGGCTGCATCTTCGCCTTCACCAGTGGATTTAGCAAACTCTAAAACATCTTCTTCCAAATACATCATATCCAACAAATCTTGTGGCCAGCCTTCTTTTCTTAATCTAGATAAAATTCGCCATGCCACCACTTGTACGGGTTGGTGTTCACTCCACATACTATCGTTTAAACAACGCCAGTGATTCGCATCGGTTGTATCTGGGTTTTCAATTTGGTCTATACAGGTTTTACAGGCTACTAAAGATTTCTTTAGGCTTTTATCTTTTATTGGGGCTAAGGTGTAAATACTTAAGTGTTCTTCGTTTTTACACAGTTCGCAGCTACCATCTGCCCTTTTATTTAATTCTCTATCTAAACTCATTTTCTATATTTTAATAGTGCAATAATACCAATTCTAGGTTAAAATGAGTCTAAAATAAAATAATGATTTTTTTCTTTATATAATGAAGTGTTTAAACAAGTTTAGTATTTGCATAACTTATTGCAAAAAAAAAGAGGCTATCTAAAAATGATACTAACTTATTTGTTCCCTCGGCTTAGTATAAATTTTTTATGTTTTGAAAGTTAAACATTTGCACTTTGCCTAATACCAATATAAATTAAGATCTAATTTTTTAAACAACCTCTAGGTTAAACTTGATTAGTTTTATTTAGAAAGTTCGTGTAAAAATGTATACAGGTAATCGCCGTGAACGCCTGTAAAGTAACTTCTCCATACTTTTCCTTTTGCTTTATTTTCTTCGGTATCTGGATAGGCTTCTTTCATTAATTCGTCACCTCTATCAAACATCTTATCCAAATCTGCTAAATCATCTAAGAAAAACACTTCGATATATTCTGTTTTATCTGAACCCCAAGCATGTACATGCGGATAGTACGCTTTCACATATTCGTTTTTTTGAACTATAGCTGCATTACCTTCCATGCGAAGTGCTTTAAACTCTTCCATAGTGCCTTCTTCTGGGAATGCAAAATGACTTTTTCGAACATAAGTCACCATGTCTTTCGTTGGTTTTTCGGTCATAAATTTGGCACCTGGAATTGGTGCATAAATTTCGTCGGAATGCTCGTTAGCATAATATGAATTTAAATTTTTTAAGAACGCTTTTCTTTCGGCTTCATCTGGCCATGCTTCTTTTTCTAATGCTTTAGTTCGTTCTCCAAACTTCCCGATGTCTTCCCAAGATGCAAAAGTTTGCGCGGTAATAAATTCGGTATTATCGGCCGTCATATTATGTAAATACATAGAGGCTCCCATAATATATTCATTTTTCATGGTTACTTTGTCGAAGTATTCTTTTTCGGCCGTTTTCCACTCTGACAGCTTAAAATCTTCTTTGTTCATATTCCAGTGATTGGTTGTCACAGTAATAAATTCTGGACCTTTAGGCACTTCTTCTTGAGAAAAAATTGTTGTTGTTGGGCTTAAAAACAATAGTACCAGTACTATTGCTACAAAAAATGGGTTGGTTGTTTTCATAATCTGTTAAAAGTTTGAGTTAGTATATTAATTAAAATTAAATACGTCTTTAACGATTATGGGGCGGCTTTGTACTATCTAATATATTCAAGGGTGTTTATAAATATACAATAAAAAACCTTAACCTTAATTAAACTTTGTTAACTATTAAATTATAAAAGCATGTCTTTTAGTTTTTTAGGCATGCCTTTTACGACCATATTATATGAATGATCTATGCATTGAATAATGAATTGAGGTGGCAATTCATCTTTAAAAAGCCTAATGGTATTCCAATGTTTTTTGTTCATATGAAAACCGGGTTCTATGCTTTCGTATTCGGCACGAAGTTCTTGTGCGTACTCTGGATCGCATTTTAAATTGATAGATTGACTTCCAGCTTCCCAACCTTTTAAAGAAGTTAGTGCGAACATTTTTCCGAGAACTTTAAAAACCAAAGCATCTTCATCAAAAGGAAATTCTTCGGTTGTTCCTTTTTTGCTCAAGCAATAATCACGAATTTGTTCGATATTCATTGCTTCTTTTTTAATAAGCGCTCCATTACTTTTTCTGGATGACTTAGATCTGTGTACTCAAATTGTTTATAAAGTCCGTGAGCATCTGCAGTTTTAAGCATCCACACCTTACAGCTTTGTAATTCGGCATTGGTATGAATGGCTTCTATTAATTGTTTTGAATAGCCTTTACCTCGATATTCTTGTAAAATAAAGACATCCATTAAATAGGCAAAAATGGTATAATCTGTAGCTATTCTAGCAAATCCTATTTGGGCTCCGTCGAAATAAACTCCAAAACATAAGCTATGTTTTATCGATTTTTCTACATCTTTAATTGTTCGTCCTTTTGCCCAATAGCAATTGGTTAAGAACTGATGGATAACAGGTATTTGAAGCTTCTTTTTATCAGTAGAAATGGTAATCATTTATTCAAGTTTTTTGGTACTACTCTCTTCAATTTTTAATGCCGAATAATCTAATGTCCACCCGATAGTTTCAACAATACTTTCAATTAATAAAATAGTATCTAAAGCTTCTTTTTGGGCGACTTGAATTAAACCACTTTCTGGGACTTTATCTTGAATGTGCTGTTTGGCTTCTTGGTGCAATCCTGTTAAATCTGACGCTTCAAACTTATTAAATAAGCCATCCGTTTTATCGTAATAATTCAAATCTGTTTCTATGGATAATATTTCTGGCTGCGGAAAATGTTCGATTAAAATAGTCTTATTTAAATTATCAGATTTTAAACTGATCTTAGATAAATCGTAACCTACATATGCTTTTGCATTTATAACGACCAAGGCTTTCTTTTTACTTGAAATCATTTTTAGAAAACGCTCTTTGACATCTTCGTAATGATATATTTCTGCAAAATCGCCTTCTACAGTTATAAATTTACACACCTTTTTTATCTTATCTAAAAGTAAAACCGACTGCGAGTTTACCAATTTCTTTTTCTTGATAGATTTAAAGTATGTAACAATGCCAAGACTTACTAAAGCACCAATTATAATTCCTAGAAAAGCTTCCATAATTCCTTAAGTTTTAATTTTTAACTTTATATAAAACAGGTTTACTTGGTGTGGCATCGTTCTCGAAAGGGGCTATTTGTAAATTTAAAAAATAACAACCATCTTCCACTGCGTTCGGCACAAAAATAAATTCGGTAATCGTAGCATCTAATCTTAATGCGCCTTTAGTATTCCAAAAAGCGTTATGTGCTAAAAGTTTACAATCGTCTTTTTCTTTATCTACACTTGGTAAATCGATCAACAAATGTTTCACACCTTTTTCGCGCAAATAAATGGCAGCATCTTCCAATAAGTATGGCGGATTTGTATGCGAATATTGTTTACTTAATTTCTCGTTTGTATTAGGTATTGTTCGAATAATAATAGCGTCCCTCTTTTTATTACCAATAGCAAACTGCAACTGTTTTTTAGAAATAACCATATCTTCTCCTAATTTTTCTGGAGCTACTGTAATAACTTCGGCATGAAAGAAAAACTGCTTTAAACTTTGATTTATAGATTGCCCTTGATCGGTAATATGTCCAACACACTCGGTATGTGTTCCGTGCGCATGTGGGTTAAAAAATATGTTATTAAAGTTAATACACGCGCCACCTTTTACGCTAGCAACCCAATCGCCATCGGTTGCTGCTTCTATTTTGGGTTCGTCTGCATACCATGCGTTTACATTTTGTTTAGATGCTCTTAATGGAATTGAAATATCTATCGGTTTTGATAAATCTATTTGTATTTTTTTTGATTTGAGTTGAATGGTTGTAATCATATTCAAATATAATCAAATCATAAATAGTTCAGATGCTATTCCGTCAACTAAAAATTTTCCCTTTTGTGTTGTTTTTAACGTCACGATTCCATTTTGATTTTCATCAAAATGACTCGACATAACAAGTAACTCTTCTTTTATATACCGTTTTGATACTTTTTTTAAATACTGAAGCTCTTTATCTCCAAAATCGTTTTTTATTTTATTGAATGACACGCCCCAAATGGTTCGTAGTCCCGTCATGACATACTCGTTATATTGGTCTTTTATTGATAAAGTTTCGACGGTATTTGGTAAACTATTATTTTGGATTGATTTAATGTATTTCGCATTATTAGCAACATTCCAACTCCGTTGTGTTTTATTAAATGAATGTGCCGATGGACCAATACCTAAATACTGTTTCCCTTGCCAATACGATGTATTATGTTTTGAAAAATAGTTTGGTTTCCCAAAATTCGAAATCTCATAATGCACAAAACCTTGTTCTTCCGTTTTTTCTACGAGATGATTAAAATGTTGCAAAGCCAATGCCTCATCTATTGGTGGATATTTTCCAGTTTCTATAAATAAATCTAACGCTGTTTTTGGTTCGACTGTTAACGCGTAACTCGAAATATGATTGATACCAAAACCAAAAGCTATTTGCAAATTTTCGTTCCACTTTTCCAAACTCATATTCGGGATACCGTAAATTAGGTCAATCGTAATATTATCAAAATAGCGCGTCGCTTCTTCTAAACAGGTTTTCGCTTCCGCGGAATTATGCGCACGATTCATACTTTTTAAATCGTCTTCAAAGAAAGATTGAATACCGATGCTTAGTCTATTTATCGGGCTTTTAGATAATTCCACAACGCGATTGTTAGATAAATCATCCGGATTTGCTTCTAACGTTATTTCTGGGTTTTTAATAACGTTGTAATTTTGATACACCGCATTTAAAATCGATTCGAGTTCACTATTAGTTAATAAACTTGGCGTGCCTCCACCAAAATAAAGAGTTTCTATCGTTTGATTTTTAAGTTCGTCTTTTCGTAATTCTAACTCTTTTATTAAAGCGTCGATTAATTCATCCTTCTTTTTTAGTGAGGTTGAAAAATGAAAATCGCAATAAAAACATGCTTGCTTGCAAAACGGAATGTGAATGTAGATACCTGCCATAAAAAAAGCAAGATACTAAAATCTTGCTCTTAACCTTTTATCTATAAATTATATTTAAAAATCAATAAGAATACACATCTTTTATTTTTCCATTAGTTACAGATATAACTTCATCTCCATTTGTAGCTGTTAAACTAAATGTTCCTGTTATTAAAGTTAGACCAAAACCGACAGTGTGCTCCTCTATACCAAAACTCCCAGAAGTTTCATATAAAATTTCACTATTAGTACTTGGATCATACCTTGAAAAAGATATTTTATTTACAACAGAATTTTCATTAAACTGATACGTTCCAACATCAGTATCTCTAGGTATTATAATATAAGAAATAGTATAGGCATCATCACTAAAATGATTAATTGACACAGGCGTACCAACTTGCCCCGATGTCATATCTTGACCTGTTGAATACCAATCATTTCCATCGACTTTAGCCGACACCTCCAATCCAGGTATTTGCGGAGTTACTTCACTATATTCAACATTAAAACTCCCTTCCACATATCGAGTTTCAGAGTCAATATCATACCCATCTTCATATAAATCTCCAAAAAACTTAACAGAAACTCTTTTATTATCTTCATCAACTCCTAGTAACTCAAAGTTAAAATAGTTCGATTTAAAATATTCAAAACTCAAGTATGATTCACTAAAGCCATATTCATCCTTTTCACCAGTTAATATAGTAACATCACTTAAATTCCCATACTGATTAAATGTTATAAAAAAATTCTCCCCACTACTTGCTATACCATTCACAGCAATAGTATTTTCAGATTTTACTGCTTGCCAAGAAGTAATATTAATATTTTTATTTTCATATTTATAAATAAAAGAATCGTTATTACTTAATCCTCCCGAATCATCACTGCCATCACTAGAACATGAAACTATAATCAAAATATAAAAAAGGGTAACGATTGTTTTTAAAGTTTTCATAACTGTTTGAATTTAAAAATTTTCGCCAAATGTAATAAAAGAAAAAATCAAACATAAGGAATACGCTTACAAATCATCCAATTTTTTTCGGATTCTGCTTCACAAAAGCATCCCAACCGGTGTAGCTTTTTCCAACGGTAACTCTTCCCGAGTTATAAAAATGACAAACGGCAGCTGCTAAACCATCTGTAGCATCTAAATTTTTAGGCAAGGTTTTTAATCCCAATAAACTTTGAAGCATTTTTGCAACCTGTTCTTTACTGGCATTTCCATTTCCGGTTACCGCCATTTTAATTTTTTTAGGAAGATATTCTGTAATTGGTATTTCTCTGCTCAAACCGGCAGCCATAGCAACACCTTGCGCACGTCCTAGTTTAAGCATACTTTGTACATTTTTACCAAAAAACGGTGCTTCAATAGCTATTTCATCAGGATTGTGGGTATCAATAAGTTCGATAGTGCGTTCAAAAATAAGTTTCAATTTTAGATAGTGGTCGCTGTATTTTTTTAAATCCAACTCATTCATTTGAATAAATTGCATCTTTTTCCCAACCACTTTTATAACTCCGAAACCCATAATGGTTGTTCCTGGGTCGATCCCCAATATAATTCTTTCTTTATTCATGTCTCTGACAATAGTAACAACCGCTTAACGATAAAGAAAGGCCTACTGTTACTGTTAAAATATTTCCATTAAATGATCCGAAACCACTTGAAACTGGACTAAAATCGTCGGCAAAACCTAAAATATATGAGGTATCGACATATGCCGAAACCGTATCTGATAATCCATAGTGAAACTCCAAACCGCCCATAACATTTAAAAACGACGTTTTATTTTGTAGATAACCTGCAAGGGGTGTCACAAAAGCAAACCCTGGACCTGCATGCGGAAAAACACCTATTCGCTGAGGCAAATATCCAAATAATCGACTCGCATTATAAACCAACTGCGCATTAATTCGCGTATAGTTTATTTTAAATTCTGGTGTATTATCTAAATTAGACAATCGATTAAAACCAAAATCTAACTTGGCACCAAGTTTAGGCTTAAACATATATTGCACACCCAAATTAACGGTTGGAAGATTAATAGATTTCGATTCAAACGTACTTACAAAACCTTCTTTAGACGGACTGTTTAGACCTAAAGCAATCTGTGCTTTAAACGTACTAGTATCACCTTGAGACAACCCAATAAACCAACACATCATACATGCGGTTGCAAAAAATGTCTTTTTTAAAGGTTTTAAATTTGAGATCATGCCACAATATTGGTTTAATTTGCAATAACTATTTATGATTAAATCACTGCCATACAAAACTAAACAATTCTTTTTTGTACTTATTAAATTAAGTATTGTAGTTGTTGCTTTTTATTTTATTTATGATAAACTCACAAAAAACACGTCATTACGTTTTTCTGTTTTTATCGATTTTTTAGCCAGAAACGATACGTTTTCTATTAAAAACATACTTTTATTAATCATTTTAAGCTTTTTTAACTGGTTTTTTGAAATTTTAAAATGGCAAAATTTAATGGCTCCTTTAAAAAAAACAACATTTAAAGAAGCTCTCGAGCAAAGTTTAGGGGCTTTAACGGCATCTCTATTTACGCCTAACAGAATTGGAGAGTACGGCGCAAAAGCCATGTATTATTCATCTCATTTACGAAAACGTGTTATGGGTATAAATCTAATTAGTAATGCATTACAAATGGCTATCACTTGCATTTTAGGCGTTATTGGGTTTAGCCTTTTGATAACGGAATACGAGATTCCTATTAATTATTTTAAACTTACTAAAGCTTTTACGTTCATACTTATTGTTGTCGTTCTTATTGGTTTGGGTGTAAAATATAAAAAGGTTCGTACTAAAAGGGGTTCAATTCAAAAACTTAAAGATCTGCTTATAAATTATCCTAAAAGTAAATTAGGTCTAGGATTACTATTTTCATTAATTCGATACGCGATTTTCTCGTTTCAATTTTATATGTTACTTCGTTTTTTCGATGTTAATATATCGTACCTTATAGCAATGAAAGTCATTACATCTATGTATTTAATAGCCTCTATTATACCGTCCATCTTTATTTTCGATGTGGTTATTAAAGGTAGTATTGCTGTGTATTTATTTGCTTTTATCGGCGTGGACGAAATAACTATTTTAACCATAGTTACACTCATGTGGTTGCTTAATTTTGTATTGCCGAGCGTATTTGGAAGCTATTATGTTTTAAAGTTTAAATTACCAAAACAGACCGTTAAAGCATGATTTTAATAGCCTTCTTAATCACCATTATTTATAGCGTTTTAATAGGGTGCTTTATTATTGGGTTCGATAAAATTAAATCCTTTAATCTTGAAAATATTAAAGCAAAAACAAAATTTACCGTAATTATTCCTTTTAGAAATGAAGCTGATAATTTACCTGCTTTATTACAATCCATAGAAGCATTCGAATATCCAAAACCCCATTTCGAAATTATTTTTGTTGATGATGCTTCTATAGATCATTCTGTCAAAACAATCAACAAATGGTTTGCCGACAATTCACAAGCTGACATTCAAATTATAAAAAATGAACGAAAAACCAATTCACCAAAGAAAGACGCCATAACAACAGCTATAAATCACTCCAAAAACGATTGGATTTTAACCACCGATGCCGATTGTATTTTACCTCAATATTGGCTAAATAGTTTTAACGAATACATTCAAAAAACAAATACCATTTGCATTGCCGCTCCTGTTACTTATAACGCAACAAATACTTTTTTAAGCCAGTTTCAATTACTCGATTTTTTAAGTTTACAAGGCGCTACTATTGGTGGTTTTGGCATTAAAAAACCGTTTTTATGTAACGGTGCCAATTTTGGATACAAAAAAGATGCATTCCATCAATTAAACGGATTTGAAGGCAATACCAATATTGCTAGCGGAGACGATATTTTCCTCTTAGAAAAAGTATTAAAACATGACCCCAAACAACTTCATTATTTAAAGAGCAAGCATGCTATAGTCACTACAAAACCTCAACAATCTGTTAAAACACTTATAGCACAACGTTTACGTTGGGCTTCAAAAACAAGTCATTATAATAATCCATTTGGTAAAATAACTGGTCTTATCGTTTTATTAATGAATGCCTTTATTATTGCTATTACAATTTATTCTTTTTTAGGATTTTTCAATATAAAAACACTATTGTACATCTTATGTATTAAACTAAATATAGATTTTCTCTTAATCTATAAAACGGCTCTATTTTTCAATCAAAAGGCAGTTTTAAAAAGTTATTTATTCGCTATGCTAATCTATCCGCTTTTTAGTGTTTACATTGCCTTTATCTCTACATTTAAAAGCTACACATGGAAAGATCGGTCTTTCAAAAAATAATTATGAGATACCTGTATTCAGTTTGCAGTCAGCAGTATTCAGTCAGCTGTCTTGGTTCTTGGAACAATTAACCTATAAAAAAACTAATTCGCAGCAATTATAATAGGTAGTGTAAACTCCGTTTTAACCTGTTGTCCGCGTTTAGTCGCAGGAAATATTTTAGGTAAAGCATCTAAACTTTTATAAAGTAACGTTTCAATTTCTGGAATACCAATATTAGTAACAGAATCTATTTTGGCGTGTAATAACTTTAAATCACCTGTTTCTGAAACTTGAAAATTTAAAATAATGGTATCACTAATATCTTGAGACACAACAATCTTTTCATTCTGTAAAAAACTGGAAATATGCGTCATTAACACTCGTTGAAAACAGTCTTTTCGTTCTTGTTTTAATGTTACCGAATCGCATTGAGAAAAACTAGGATATTCATCAACATCCTTCCAATTAAAAGTTTGCAATTCCTCTTTTAAAATAGCCTCAGAAGATGTTTTCTTTACATTAAAATACTCACAAGACGTGGCCATTAAGAAGACTAAAAAAACGTAAAGAGACCTCATAGATTAAAGCTTAGCCCAAAAATACGCTTTTTTTAGATTTTAATCTATATCGTATAGGAAGGTTAATCAGTTTTTAAAAAATCTTCTTTTTTAAGCGCGCTAATTCTTCGTTCAGCAAATTCAATCAATCGGCTTTTAGGAAACTTTTTCACAAAAACCTCATAGCCCTTTATTTTAGTATCCATATCTTTATAATATTGATCTTTTGTAAGTACGAGAAAGAAATAAGCCTGATCGCTTTTCGGGTTTTCATGTACTGCTTTTTTAAAAACATCTAAAGCTTCTTTATGTTTATTCTGCCTGTTTAAAACCTTTCCGAGTTGAATATATTCTGCATCTAAAGCGACATCTTGTAAAAATAACGATTTCGAAAGATACTTTTCGGCATTAATAAGATCATTATTTCTTTCATATAACTGACCAAGCATATACAAATTGTTTGAATCTTTTGGATTAAACTCTAAGGCTTTCAAAAAATGGATAATCCCATTTTCATAGTCTAAAATTTTAGAATATGAATTCCCCAGTTTTTCGTGTATAAACACTGAAGACACATGTAAAGAAACCAATTTCTCAAACCATATTATGGCTTTATCATATTGTTTTTTTGCATAAAAACTTTGAGCTTTCAAACTTATTAATTCCTTATTGTTTTTATATGAAGACAAACCTGTTTCTATATATTTATCGACTAGTTTAGTATGTCCTTTTTTAAGATGAAACTTAGCCAATCTATAAATCGCTTTTTGATGTGTACTATCTAATTGAAAAGCATTAAAAAATCTATTTTGTGCTGTCGAATCTTTTAGTTGTTCTAAAACTAAACCCAACTCGTAATGATAATTTGGATTTTTATAATCGACATAAACTAAATCGTTAAAGACCTTGGTTGCCGCTTTAAACTTTTTAGTTTTAGATAATAACCTAGCGTATTCAAACTTTATTAACGCATTTTCAGGATTTGCTTCAATGCTCGCTTTGTAATTATTTAAAGCAGCATCATAATTCCCGATAGCAACATAGGCTTTCGCCATTTTATCAAAAACTTCAGACTGGTTTTCATGTGTTTTATATTGCTCAATAGCTTTGGAATAGTTGCCATTGACATACAGACTGTCTGCAACATTTAAATCCGAGGTTTGCGCTTCAGTTTTAAATAGTACGAGTAAAAATAAAAGTGTTAATCTCATCATGCCTAATCAGCTACTTGAAAAGTTATAGGTAGAGAATAAGGAACACTTACATTTTTTCCTCGTTGTTTACCTGGAATCATTATCGGTAAGGTATTAATAACTCGAATGGCTTCTGCTTCTAAGTCTGGATGTGATGCTCTAGAACGCACATCAATTATTCTTCCTTCTTTATCAATTTTAAAAATGACATTAATACGCTGTTTTCCACTTAACCCTAATTTCTTTGCTAGTTTAGTGTCAAAATATTTATTTACATGAACATTAATACCATTGGAAGTACAGTTCATTTTCTCTTCTCTATTTTGTAATGAATCACAACCTGGAAAAATGGGCACTTCTTCTACTACAGAAAACGGAACATCAATAATAACTTCATCTAACATTTGATTATTATTTTTAACTTCAAAAATTATTGGTAATGAATATGGTACGGTTACTGTTTTACCACGTTGTACTCCAGGTTTCATTTTTGGTAATAAAGTAATCACCCGAATGGCTTCTTTTTCTAATTCTGGATGTGGTGCTCTAGACCTTATATCAATAATATTGCCTTCTGTATCTATTTTAAAAATAACGTTAATACGCTGTCTTCCACTCAGCCCATTTTTGTTAGCTATTTCAGTATTAAAATTTCTATTTATAAATTTACTCATCTTTTCGCTCATGCACTTTTTCTTCTCTTCATTACTGGTTAAAGCTTCACATCCTGGGTAAACAGGTACATTTTCTATAACACTAAAAGGAACTTCTACTTCATCTAATGGAATTAACTTTTGTTCATTATTTTTCACATCGTCTTGAACTTGAAAAATTATAGGTAAAGAGTAAGGTACGTTAACATTTTTTCCTGCTTCTTTACCAGGAATCATTATCGGTAAAGTATTAATAACTCTAACAGCTTCTGCTTCTAAGTCTGGATGTGGTGCTCTTGAACGCACATCAATTATTCTTCCTTCTTTATCAATTTTAAAAATGACATTAATGCGCTGTTTGCCTTTTAAACCTAATGTTGAAGCTATATTGGTCTTAAAATTTCGATTCACATGCTGTGAAATATTATTAGACAGACACTTTTTTTGCTCAGAACTTGATAAATCTTCACAACCGGGAAATATTGGAACTTCATCTACTTCGCTAAAAGGAACATCGCTTGCGTTTTTATACGTCGTTTTGTTTAGTGTTTTTGACAAGTTTATCATCGCTTGTTTTTCTTCTTCTAATGTAATTTCTTTTGATTCTACAACATCATTTAATTGATTAATTTGTTCTGTTAAAGACGCTTTTTCTTTAGCTGCCACATTTTTTTGATTTCCACACGAGGTATAGACCAACATCCCTAAAACCATAGGTATTAACAGTGCATATTTAAATAATTTAACTTGTTTTGATTTTGTTTTTGACAACATAACGATTCGTTTTTTGATTAATGATTGATTGAAAAATGTATTGATGAATGATATATTTTTAGTCTCGAAAACCTGAGCTAATAAATTTTGATAATACTGTTCTTTATCTTGATGTTTTACGGCATTCGCATCTGCTACAAATTCATGTAATGTGGCAAGCCTATTTTGATACATATACACCAGCGGGTTAAACCAAAACACAATACGCAGCATTTCAAAAAATAATAAATCTATAGTGTGCTTTTGCTCTGAGTGAATCAATTCGTGTTTTAAAATAGCATCTTTATCTTCTGTTTTAATATGCTCGCCTAAAAATATATAATGAAAAAATGAAAATGCCGCTGTACTATTTAATAGTTCTACTAATACAATTTTCCCAATAGATTGTTTTGGGTTTTTAATGACCATAACAGAAATCTTAATCACCTTTATAAGAAATAAACAAAAAGCCACAAATACACCTGTATAAAATAGGATCCCCAAAAAGGATAAAGAATCATTCTTTAAAATAACGGCATCTAAGACTATAGCAGTACTTGAGTTTGCAGAAGATTGACCTATACTAATTTCGGGTAAGGAAATAATGTAATTCGGTGAAATCACTTCTTTAAAACGGTCTATTTTTATAAAAGGTAGTATTAGCGACAAAACAGCGGTACCTAAAAGATATATTCTATTCCAATTAAAAAAGGTTTCCTTTTTTAGAAAGACATCGTAAACCAATAAAAAGAATACCTGAAATGCGATCGTTTGAATTATATAATGCATCATAACTTTTCGTTTTTATTAATCTCTTTTAAAACCGACTCCAATTCATTCAAACTAATATCGTTTTTCTTCATAAAAAAAGACACCATACTTTTAAACGAGCCTTTAAAATAATTATCAACTAATTTATTTATGGATTGATTACTATAATCTTGTTGTCTTACTAATGGAAAGTACACATGCCCTTTACCTTGCTTTTCGTAGTCGACAAACCCTTTACTCTCTAAAATCCTAACTATGGTCGATACGGTGTTATATGCTGGTTTTGGCTCAGGGAATTGCTCGATTATAGATTTTACATTGGCTTTTTGCAGTTGCCAAAGTATTTGCATAATATCCTCCTCTGCTTTGGTAAGTTGTTTCATTATTTAATCGGTTTTATACCAATTCTGTATTGAAATAACCGCAATAAAACATCTTTTATTCCTTTCTACATCAATAGAAAAAAATCATCATTTTCTTTTACAGTAATTTCAATACAGAATTGGGATTATTTATTCAACTAATCTTTTAGTTAAACAAATATAACTAAATAATTAGTTTGAACTAATTTTTTAGTTTAAAATGTAACATTTACCCCTTTTTCTCGTCAAACTATTAAGAGTTTAAATACATTACATGGACATCATTTTATTAATTATTGCATCATTATTTATTATACTAGGCATTATTGGAAGCTTTCTTCCTGTTTTACCGGGACCAATTACGAGTTGGCTTGGCTTATTAATCCTTCATTTCACAGATGCTATACCCATAAATAAATCGTTTTTAATAACAACTTTTGTTATCGCCTTATTGGTTTGGGTACTCGACTATATTATTCCCGCAATGGGCACTAAACGTTTTGGAGGCACTAAAGCGGGGATGATAGGCACCTCTATAGGATTAATTATAGGTTTGATTGCTCCTATTCCTGGTGGTATTATTATCGGACCTTTTGTTGGGGCTTTTATTGGCGAACTTGTTAATAATGCAGACTCTCAAACCGCGTTAAAAGCTGCTTTTGGAAGCTTTATTGGTTTTTTGACTTCTACATTTATCAAATTTATTGTAGCCTTAATTTACCTTGGTTTTTTTATTGGTATAATTTGGGACTTTAGAGAACACCTTTTTTAACACCTATTCTTGTGTAATACCAGTTCCGTATTGAAATGGTATAATTAAAAAACAGTACCATTTACAAAAGTTTATATAAAGAAGAACCCTGTGGGTCTCTCACCTCCACAGGGTCATTGTAAATTGCTATTATCAACAAAATAAATTGAGGGATTAATTAATTTGAAGTGCTGATAATCAAATATACTAAATTTCCAGCCCTTCAAGATGCGGTAAAACCACAGTTCTTTTACGGTTAAATTATAGAATTCAGCAATGCTATGCTATTCAAGAGGTTAAAAAAATAGAAAAAAATCAACTTTTTTCATTTCCTTACATAAAACGCTATGTTTTTTTTAAACAAAACCTTTTTTACGTGCTTCTCGTAATAAGGATTCATCTTGTCCATCTTCTATAGAAAACAAAACTTTAAGCTGTTTCTTCCGTTTCTCGACTGCACTCAAAGAAATATCTAAATGTGATGCTAAATTTTTTGTTCTGACACCTTGCGATAATAAGTGAAGTATTTTTCTGTTTTTTTCATCTATAAAAACATCACTTGTAATCGATTTTCGAATATGACTATTTACAGTTCCACTATAAAATGGCGGGTTATTTAATACTGCTTGAAATCCACTGGCCAATTCACTAGATGTTAAATCACTTTTAATTAAAAACCCTTCTGGGTCAATATTTCTAATAATATTATGAATTCTATACGACTCATTAAACATTGTTAGAATGATTATTTTAGCATTAGGAAGTGTCTTTCTAGCGTAGGCTGCTAAATCTTCACCAGAACTCATGGCACCGTCTGATGACGGTGGCAAACTAATATCTACAAATAAAACATTATATGGTAAATCGTTATTAATGGCTTTATCCATATATTTAATGGCTTCATCACAATTATTAGCAATATCAATTTCTAATTCTTGCTTTTCCTTTTTAGTATAGAGCAATGTGTTTTGATACCCCTCTATAATCATGGGGTGATCGTCTATCATTAGTATTTTAATTCTTTCGGTCATTTGGGGTTTATTTGGTTTAAGTTATTGGTATTTCTATGGTTACTGTGGTGCCTTCATTTATTTCTGATTTGATCTTTATAATTCCATTTATTTCTGCTGTTCTAGAATTAATATTTTTTAATCCGATCCCAGACTTCGCTTTGTTAACATCAAAGCCAGAACCATCGTCTACAATATTCAAGCAAATTAAAGATTTTTTTAATTTAAAACTAATGGTTACGATTGTTGCTTCTGCATGCTTATGTATATTATGTAATGCTTCTTGAATAATTCTATAGATATGTATTTTATTTTTATTAGAAACGCCATCCCAATTAATCGCTCCGTCTTGATTCAATTTATATTTTAACTGATAGGCTAGAGTTTGTGTTTCTACTAAGTTATTAATGATATCTATAAATCCAGAGCCAGAAACAAAATCTGTATTTAATTCGTGAGACACCTTTCTAATATCTTCCTCTATCGTTTTTAGTTCACTAATATATTGACTTCTTGTGTTTATTGCATCCTCGCTGGTTGCCATGTTAAGGCTATCTAAACTCAATCGTGTTCCAAATAAGCGTCCTAAAACGCCATCATGCAATTCTTCAGAAATCCGTTTCTTCTCAATAACACGAGCTTCTTCAATATTATCTTGTTCAGATAACATGAGGTTATAAATCTCTTCGTTTGTTTCTTGTTGTTTCTGAATAAATTGCAATTCTTTATTTTTTGTTCTTTGATTTATAATAATGTATAATAGTAATGAGGCTATTATTAATACCACCGAAATGATTAACAACCACATACGTTCTTTAGCAATTTTAACATTCTCCTTTTCAATTTGATTGGTTTCAAATCTAATTCTCTCAAATTTATTACGAATGGAACGTTCGTTTCTATACAAGCTATCATTAAGTTTTACATAGGCGTTTAAATGTTTAAAAGCCTTATCCCCTTTTTCTATTTTAGAAAGCAACAAAAGGGACTTTAATAAATCATCATTACCATATTTCTCTGAAATGGATTTGGCTTTATAAGCATAAAACTTGGCTAAACTGCTGTTCCCAGAGTCATGGTAATATTCTGCAATGTGTTGATTAATTATTATTGAATTATATCCATTTGGACTGACACTATCCGTTATTTTTAATGCTTTAAAAAATAAATCAGGAAGTTGTTTTGTTTTTTTAGATAGATATAAATTATAAGCATAATTACCCAGTACCATTGCATAAAAATCTGGGCGTTCATTCTTAGCTTTTTTATTTTCTAATAATTGATTATAATATTTTAAAGCCAAAGCATAATTACCCGAATTACTATATGCCTTTGCCATATTATTTATTGAATTATCTATACTAAATTTAAAATCACCTTTTAAAGAGTTCTTTAACTCAATTGAGTTTTTGTAGTATCTAATAGATTCATCAAATTGACCTAATTCATCAAAAACATTACCTAAACTATTATAAACAAAAGATTTACGTTGGTTAATCATATCCGAATCTCCTAATGATTCTAAAATCGATATGGCTTCAAATGATGTTGCCTCGCTTCCCGTATAATCTTTCTCATTTGCTTGTATTACAGCAATACCATATAATACTTTGGCATATTCAAACTTGTATTTTGAATCTTTATAAAATTTTTCTGATTTATGATAATAATAGTATGCACTATCACTAATATCAGAATACCGGTATAACTCACCAATAGTATAATTTACCTTAGCTAAATAAATAGAATCACTTATTTTTTTGTTTAATATATTTTTATGAATAGAATCTACCTTACGTAAGTTCTCACTGATTTGAGCTGGTAAAAAATTCAGACCCAAAATAATTAGAATATAACGTATATTAATTTTCAAAGTATCGAGAGAAAGGTTTAGGATTCCTTCAAATATATTTATAATTTTTTATAGAAAAAAAAATGCTCTTTGTTTTATTTTACAAAGAGCATTAAATATTATTTAATTTGGATAATCTTAATCATTAATTTTACCACCTGTAGCATATTCTTTAGAGGTAGGTGCAACTAATACGTCATCTTCGCTTAAATCTTGTTTTGTACAAGATGTTAAAGATGCAATAAAAAGTGTAACAATTAGGGTGATTTTTAGGGCTTTCATAATATTTGATTTTAGGGTTAAATTATATATTTCTCTTATTTTTTATATACAAAAAATGTTAACTAAGATTTTGAAATCAAAACCTTGGTTGAGGGAAAAATGGATAATTAATTTAAAATCAAATACACGAAAAATGCATATTGATTACATACTTATATTTTGAGGGATTATGACTGTAAAGTCAAAATGGAATAATTAATTCTTAAAAGGCTGAGGGGAAATAAGGGATGCTCTATTAAGTGAGGCTAAATTAGGTTAAAGTGTTTACGGGTAGTAATATTTTCGTTGAAATACATATTTCAACGATTAAGTGTTGTTTTTATTAAGAATCCATTGTTAATAACTTTAAAATGGCAAAATTTACTTGAGTGTAGATTTACTTTTAATTACCGTCGTTTTTATAATTTTAGTTGCAAAATCTTTGTCTTGATTATTCGGAGTTTGTAATCGTTTAATAAGAAGTTGAGCTGCATGCGCTCCAATTTTTTTAGCATGTTGCCGAATGGTTGTTAATCGCGGAATAGAATGACTAGAAACAGATTTACTTGAAAAACCGATAACAGAAATATCTTTAGGCACTTTCCTTTTATAATGCACCGCCATATTTATAGCTATAACTCCTGATGCACTATCGGCAGCAATAACACCATCTATGTTTTTATTCTTTTTGAAAAAAGATTTTATTTTTTGCTGAGAATCTTCTCCTTTATTAATCCTTAAAATTATTAATTCTTGTCCAAGAGATTCAAGAATCGCCTTTTTATACCCCCGTTCTCTAAGTTTACCAATACTCAATTCGTCTACATTAGATATAAATGCGATGTGTTTTCTTTTTTCTTCAAGCAAACTTTGAGTGGCTCTATAGGTCGAATCAAAATCGTCTACAATCACCTTATCACACAGGACGTCATGTGCTACCCTATCAAACATTACAATGGGAAGTCCTTGACTTATTGTTCTCTTAAAGTGATCTATTTCATTTTTAACTTGTGTTTCTTCTGATACACATAAAATGAAACCGTCTACACTTCCGTTCGCCAACAACTGCAAACTATTTTTTTCTTTTTCTAAAGACTCGTTAGAAATACACGTTATAATGTTATAACCATGTAAATTGGCTTCTCTTTCTATTCCGAATAAAACCTTTGCTAAAAAATGATTTAAAATATCTGGAATAATAACACCTATAGTATTCGTTCTATTCTGCTTTAAACTTAAAGCAACTTTATTGGGTTTATAGTTATATAATTCAGCAAGTTCTTTAACACGCTTAACTGTCTCTTCTCCAATCTCTTCACTATTATTTAGTGCTTTAGAAACTGTAGATATTGAAACATTCAATTCTTTTGCTAATTGCTTTAATGTAACCATACTATTAACTCATTTATTATACAGCGCAATTTACAAAAATAGAGCCTCGATACTACATCTAAAAAAAATTAGTTGTAGTAATATCAATTCAAAATTAAAACAAACCTAATATACGTGTTAAAAAAATCAAAAGAGCTGCAATTTCTTGCAACTCTTTATCTACACAAATATAATTGGGAACCACACCCAACATAATGTATAACTTATTAAAACACCTATTCTCGAAACCTAGGAATAGACGTTATTTTATAACCAACTATTTTTACAGGTAACTAACGTCATTCCAACCGTTTGAGATTTTTTCCCTTCGGGTCTCAACCTGAAAAAATCAAAAGAGTTGCAATTTCTTGCAACTCTTTATCTATACAAATATTGTTGGGAACCCACCCAACATAATGTATAACTTTTAAAACACTTATTCTTGAAACATAAGATATAAACATTACTCAAGGTATTTCGTTTTGACATTTTTAATGTCAAATACCAATTAGATTAAAACAAACCTAGAATTGGTATCATATATATTTATAATCCCATTTTATTTATTGCTTAATAATAACAAATTCATCAATCTTTCTATTTGGCAAAAATCATAATTTCAACTAAAACCTTAATCGTATAGAACTGAGAGTTGTTCTTTTCAATTATACCTACTCATTAAAAATTAGCTACCATTGACGTTGTTTTTTAAGTTGCTATTTTTCAGAACATTAAAAATATTCGATCAAATGGATTCCTGCCTTCGCAGGAATGACAAAAAAACGACTAACCTGACCATACTCAATAACGTTATTTCATCCACTTGAGATTTTTTTGGTCTCAAACCTCAACATGATACCTGATAATAACAAAGAGTCTTCAAAAAAAACAATAAATTATAAGCTATTATTTTAATAAATAAATTTACTGATTTTAAATTCCTAAAGCTTGTCCACCACCAATTTGGATCGTTTCAGCTGTTAAGAAAGCAGCATCATTACTTGCTAAGAATGATACAACTGAAGCTACATCTTCTGGCTGACCTAATCTTCCTAGCATAATACTATTTGCCCAAGAAGCGAAAACTTCTGGCTTAGTTGATTTAATTTGAGCATGAAATGGCGTATCAATTGTACCAGGAGATACGGCATTTACTCTAATGCTATATTCTGCTAAATCTTTAGCTAATGCTCTTGTTATTGCATGAACACCAGCTTTAGATGTTCCGTAGATTCCTGCTCCAGGACCTCCAGCAGTCCATCCTGCATTTGATGTGTAGTTAATAATTGAAGCGTTCTCTCCTTTTTTAAGGAAAGGTATAGCTGCTCTTGATGCAAAAAATACTGAATCCAGGTTTAATGCCATTACAAATCTGTAAAAGTCAGTTGTCATTTCTTCAAACCTAGATCTTCCACCTAATCCTCCAGCGTTATTTACAAGGGTATCAATTCTCCCATATTTTTCACCTATTTTGGTGATGTTTGCTGTTACTTCTTCTTCTTTTGTAACATCAAATCCGTAATATTCAGCGGTGATTCCTTCTGCAGCAAGTTCTTCAACTCTCTTAGCACCTTCTTCATGATCAATACCGTTTAACACGACAGTATATCCATCTTTACCTAATCTTTTGGCTACTGCAAAACCAATTCCTCCTGTAGCTCCAGTAATTACCGCTACTCTTCCTTTTAAATCACTCATATTCTTAAATTTTATTTTTTACTTTTTTGGTTATTATTTTTATTAAATTGATTTTCTTACGGGTTCTATTTTCTTTATAAAAAAGAAGATTGATAATACACCCAATACCACTGCAACGCATATATAAATAAATGCTGGGGTATACGAACTTGTTGTTATTTGACCAACAAACCAGTTCATAATCATAGGGGATATAGCGGCAACTGTACCTGCTAAACCAGCTAATGTTCCTACTGAAGGTCCTCTAAACAAATCGCTTGAAATCGTTTGGATATTGCCAATAGCAAACTGAAATCCAAATAAAGCAAGTCCTGCTAGATATATAAAGGTCATAAAGTTATCTTGTCTCACCATTGTAATTATACCTATAAAGGCTATTAAAATTAAAGCGCCTCCTAATGCAATGGTTGCTTTTCTTGAAAAATCTACAGAACGTTTTTTCATTAATTCTCCTGTAAATACACCTCCCAAAATACTTCCTACTGCTGCCATTAAATAAGATATCCACATGGTATTAGCAATTTCTTCTATACTCAAACCAAAACTATCGTTTAAATAAATTGGCATCCAACCTGCAAAAAACCACCAAATAGGTTCTATAAAGAATCGGCAGGATAATACGCCCCAAGATTGTTTATAGCTTAGTATTTTACTAACAGGTAAACTTTTAGCTTTTATTGTTGGATTTTCTACGACATCGTCAATTCTACTTTCAAGAATCAAATTTCTTTCTTTATCTGTTACCCATGGGTGTTTTTCTGGAGTTGATTTGTTTAAAAACAACCAAGGAATGACCCATAATATACCCACAGCTCCTAAAATAATGTAAGTGGTTTTCCATCCAAATTGTGTGTATAAGAAAACGATAACAAAAGGCGCAATGACGTTACCTATTGAGGCTCCTGCATTAAATATACCTTGCGCTATTGCACGCTCCTTAACAGGAAACCATTCCCCATTACTTTTAACCGCACCAGGCCAATTACCAGCTTCACCAACCCCTAACAGACCTCTAAAAATAGAAAGTGTTATTAAGCCTCTTGCAAACGCATGACATGCAGATGCTACAGACCATATAATTATAGAAACCGTAAAACCTAAACGTGTACCAATAGCATCGTATAATTTACCTGATCCAAATTTCCCAAATGCATAACATGCCATAAACACATTTAACATAATGGCATAATCAGATTTATCCATGCCTAAGTCTTCGCCCATTTCTGGCCATAGTAAAGCAAAAGCTGTTCTATCTATGTAGTTTATAACTGTGGCTACAAAAATCAACATTATAATCCACCAACGTAAACCTTTTATTTTCATTTATCTATTATTTTAATTTATTCTCGTTTAGTTCTTTTAGTTATCGCTTATAAAAGACATATTGCATATCTTTTATTTAAAAACAAACCAAGCCCCACCTTGTTTCCCAGCGTATAACACTGAAAATCAAACAACTTAATAATTTTATTTGTGAAGAAATACTTTTAAGTAGTGACTTCCCTCCTTATATATTTTTTAATTGAAACTTAGCGTGCAACAGAACTTCAATTAAATTTTAAATGCTATAGCAATATTGATATAATGCTTTGAAATGAATTTTCATTTTCTCTTTTGCCAACTTCGGGTTTTTCAACTTAATGGCTTCATAAATATCTTCATGTTCTATTATTCCCAATTGTGCTTGGTTGTCATCACATACATGATACTTTTCAAAATTTGTAATAATCTCTGGAGTAATAGTTAACATAAATGTATTCATGGTACTATTACCGCTTGCTTTAGCTATTGCAAGGTGAAATAATAAATCTTCTTGTACTGCATCTTCGTTATTTCTAACTTTTTCTGAATAGGCATCCAAAGTCTGCTTCATATGTATTAAATCTTCTTCTGTACGCCTTAAAGCAGCTAATCTTACAGATTTTAATTCTAATAAAATCCGTGTTTCTACTAGCGATTTAAAATCAGGTTTGTCTAAACGTAAAATATCGTCAATCATTCCATTCATTGCTATAACGCCAATATTAGCAACAAAGGTTCCACTTTGTGGAATCGATTTTAACAAACCATAAAATTCTAATTTCTGTATAGCTTCTCGAACATTACTTCTACTTACTTCAAATTTATCGGATAACATACGCTCTGAAGGCAACTTATCTCCAGGTTCTAAGTTTTTATAATTAATTAAATCTCTAATTCTACTAATTATTGAACTTTGAACGTCCTGATTATCTCCTATTGTAAGTGTTTCTAATTTCATATGTTAAAGTTTAATACTCGGAATATTATTTTAAGGTATTCTATACAACAATACCCCTAATTATTAATCTACAATCTTTAATGTTTAGTCTCATAACTTTTTCTACAAATTGGTTTACCAAACAACAGCGGTAAATTTAATTAAAATGTTTAAACTTTTTTTACTTCCCTAACAAGTTTCACCATTATTATCAACAATAACATGTAAAATAATTACTATTAATAATAAAACGAATTATCTTGTAATCTATTATTTACTTTAATCTTAATGACTCACTTCTAATTCGTAATATCTTATTTTAGAATATGATCCTTCATCTCTAGACTGAAAATAGTTTCCTGCTTTAAAATAATTTTCAAAGACACCCCAACGTTTCATATGTATACTTTCGTATACTTTGTATTCATTTTTATTTAAAATGATAACCATTTTACCTTCTGAAATCTTTACTTCTAAAATAAATTTACCAAAACCAACCTCTTGTTCAAAATTGAACCCTTCGTCATCGTCCCAAGCATCTTCGTGTAGCAATTCTTCATTCGTAGCATTCAAGTTTTTTAGAAGCTTCGTTTTTACACGTACTTTACCATTATCCCAATATATTTTTAAAATGGGTGGCGCATTATTATCTTTTTGACCAATTAAATCGCGTTGCTCGTTGGTTAAACGTCCATGAATTTGCATGATAATTGTACGGTGATATTTATCATCAGAACCTCTAGTGGTTTCTGCCATAGAAAGTTTACCTTTCATATAGGCACCATCTGCAAAGGTCCAATTTTTATTATTGTTTCCTGGTTCCATTTGCTCTCTAAGTTCAGACCTTGTATACTTTGTATTCGCTGTCTTTGATTCAGTTGGCATAGCATGAAAAACAATGGCCCCTTTAGTTGAATCTATATACATATATGGTCTTGCGACTTCGTTTGATGCAAAATTCAAAATCTCAGGTGGCTCAATTTCGTATGGTTTTCCTTTAGCATTAGTTACTGGAAGTGTAACCTTCCAATGACTTAAATCGATGTTTGGTAACTTAACCTTCTTTTTTTTCTTCTTTTTCTTTTTTTCAATTTTAACATCCGATTCTGAAACGCTGCTTTTTTGTGTTTGACAAGCAGCGTTTACAGATAGAAATCCTATTAATAGAATACTTAATATTTCTTTTCGGAAGTGTTTCATTTTTAGTTTAACTTATATAAATTTAGTTCTATTTTTTATTGACAGATTCAATGATTACATTATCTACTCTTATCTCTTCATCTCCATTATTATATGGAAGAGAAAATTTATCATCACTTGGAGTACCATCTCCTCCTATGCCTCTCATAAAGAAAGCAACACTGTCGTTACTCCCAGCATTAAACGTAAATTCATAAGTAAGGTAGCCTGTGTCATTTGGATTACTCAATGTTTCTAACATAAGATTATTCCCAGCAGTTTCAACCTGTGTAATTGAAGAATACCCCCAGCCTGTTTTAGGAAACTCTGTTGTTTCTGTATAATAAGTTGGCGCATAGCCTGCAGAGTAACCAGAACCTGCTAAAATCCTTAATTCAAGCATACTAGGAAATGAGCCTCCAGTTAATTCTTTAAAAGCTGCAACTATTTTAACTGTATAATCTGCATTTTGCACAACTGCAAACTCTTGATATACCGCATCATTCTCGTCATTATCAAACTTAACAAGATTATCAGAACCACCATTACCTCCAGAAGATTCACCATCTGTTCCTAAATCATTATTTATCCAAGCAGAACAACCACAATCAGAACCTGAAATTTTTGGAAGTTTTGTAAATTCCCAATTAATTAAAACAGGGTCATCTGCAAAAATAGTAACAATACCAGCTATCACATTCTTACTAATTGATTTAGAAACACCTGCTGAATTCTGAGTAGTTAGCATTACTTCATACTCATTATTTTCACTATAAGTATGTGTTGGGTTTTGAAGGTCTGAGGTATTACCATCTCCAAAATCCCATAAATAAGAAACTGCATTTATAGACTCGTCTGTAAACTCAACATCAAAACCATCTACGACAAAACTAAATTGAGGAACTGTAGACAAAACTAACCCTTCTATATTTTTGTTAACAGTTACTTCAACCCCTAAGAAATTAGTTACTGTAAGTGTTACTTCAAAAG
Organism: Algibacter sp.; assembly: GCA_039985655.1. GTDB lineage: Bacteria > Bacteroidota > Bacteroidia > Flavobacteriales > Flavobacteriaceae > Postechiella. The sequence continues at coordinate 36,064 of JBDWSF010000017.1, forward strand.
TACCTGCAGCAGAATATATATATACGGGGTTAAAATCTGGATCTTCTTCTGTATCTTCAGAAGAATTCCATTCTAAAGTTTCTCCATCTCCAAAATCCCATACTAATTTATTCGCTCCTGAAGTTAGATTTTCAAAGGTGACTTCTGAATCTATAATCGTAAAATCAAAATCAACAAAAACAGGTGCTACATCTGATGAATCGACCGCTTCTAAACCATCAGAACTTTTTGTGGTTAGTGTTACAGTATATACCCCCCCTTCAGAATACGTATAATCTGGGTTTGCTTCAGTTGATGTATTACCATCTCCAAAATCCCATAAATAAGAAACTGCATCTGTTGAAAAACTTCTGAATACTACTGATAAATTATCAGCAGCATTAGTGGTCGTTGTAAATAGCGTATTAGGTTGAATATTATTTACATTTCCAGTTGGTGGCACAAACTCTTCGTACCCGCTATCATAACAAGATGCAAGCGTTAGAAATGCAAAAAATAATAGAAAAATACTTTTATTGAATTTTTTAATTGATTTATAAATCATAATATTAAATTTTAGTATCAATTTATTGTTTAACTGTTATCTCAAAGGCATCTAATCTACCCTCAACTCCTGAATTTGTAAGTAAAATGATGACTGTTTCATTTTCACCAGCTTCAAATGTAATCGCATGTTTTTTGAAAACATCATCAACTCTTCCTACATTACTATCAGTTCTAGAAGCTATAATATTCGCTTCTAATTTTGCTTCTTCGAGCGTTGTAGCATTTGGACTTATTATGCCTACCGATATGTCTCCAAAACCACTTGCAGCTAAAGCGCTAAAGTAAGTTAGGACATAAGTTGCTCCAGGCGTCACGTCAATTTCTTGATAGCCCACTCGAGTACCATCTGCAGGAAATTTTGCTGCTTGAAAACCTTCTGGAAGGGTGCCTAACACCGATTTTGTATTGATTTGAAACACACTCCCCCAAGCACTACTACTAGGTGCTCTCCAAGAATCTCTACCATCTCCAGATCCATCAAACAAAGTACCATCATCAAAACCAGGTTCTCCTATTTCAGGAATAGCAATTGTTGGCACTGCTTGGTTCACTGTAATTGCTTTTTCTGTGGTTGCTGATTTACCAAGATTATCTGTTACTGTTAGACTTACTGTATAATCACCAGGACTCGGAAATGAAAAAATTAATTCTTTATCTTCTAACGTTGCAGCAGCTAATGCGGTTATTTGATTTTCTAAATCAGAAACATTTTGTAATACTTCATCTGTAAGTCCATCTTCTGCAGCTTGTAAATCAGCTTGAAGATTAGCAATATCAGATTCAAAAACATCAATTTTATCTTGATCCGTTTCACAAGGTATCTTAAACTGAAGTTTCGCAATTGCCTCTTCTAATGCTATAACTGTAGCTAACTCTGCTTCTATGGATTGCTCAAGAATAGGTAAGTCTTTATTAACAAGTGTTACGCCATCAGAAGGAGAAACTGTCCATGTGTATTGTGTACCATTAACAGCTAAATTAGAACCTCCTTGAAAATTAAATTCATATTTAGCCCATAATTCAACATCATCACAATCAAATTCTGAAGACGTTACGTCAGTTACGGTATAAAAAGGGGTTGGACCTGTTACATCTGCTAAATCACCTATATTAGCTAAATCATCACTAACACAAGACGTTAGAGATACGAGTGTAACTAAAACGATACATTTTATATTAAACAAATATTTATTCATAATTATGCGGTTTTTAGTATCCATCATTTTGGTTATAAAAATTAGGTAAATTATCTATTTCTCTTTGAGGGAAAGGAAGATACTTCAATGGACTTGAATAACTTAAACTGTTTTCGTTTGAAAATTGAGTTAAAACGTTATCTGCTTCTCCAAATCTTATTAAATCATACAAACGTTGATTTTCATACACAAATTCCACTCTTCTCTCTTCCAATAACGCTTGTTTTGTTAATTGTGCAACTTCCTCAAGACCAGCTCTAAGTCTAACTTGATTAAACGCTTCAACTGCTCTTGTATCTGTAGTGCTATCACCACCAGCTAAAATGGCTTCGGCATATAATAACAATACATCAGCATATCTTAATACGATCCAATCATTATCTCCTATCTCTCCATCAGTTGGAAATTTTGCATTAAACGTATCATTTGTCACAACAGTTGGATTGTAAGATAACGCATCGATACTTGCATAGAATCTCACAGGTTGTAATTCTGGATTCATAACCTCTAAAAAGTTAAGGGTAGCAATATTAATACCATTAGATGGTCCTTGTAAAGTCATAGCAAAACTATGTGATTCTGAGTCCGTTTCTACTTGGTCATTTAAACCACTATCACTAGTTACATAATTATCACTACTCACCAAATCATAAGCAATTGAAAAGATGACTTCGTCATTAAGTTCAAATGCTGTACTATTTGACCAAGAACCGTCAAGTACACCTTCTGTATATCCATCAGAAATAGCATTACCAAATACGTTACCATAATCTACAACTAAATTGGCATAATACTCAGCATCTGTTATTAAATCAATAGTAGGATCTATAGGATCTGCATTAAACTCATATTGTTCTGCATCATCTCTTTCTGTAAATAATAACTCATATCCAAAAGAGGCACTATTTTCTACAACTGATGCTAATAAGATCTCTGCCTCTGTATAATTAGGATTAGGCTGACTTAAATATGCTTTTGCAGCTAAACAAATAGCTGCTCCTTCAGAAGGGCGGTATTTATTTTGTTCTGCTCCATTTAAAAATGCAATTGAGGTTTTAAAATCATCAATAATTTTCTCATAAACAACAGCTTCTGATAATTGAGGATAATCTAATGCTTCTTCAATGGTTACATCTAACACTTTATCTACAAAAGGTACATTTTGATATGCTCTTACCAAATTAAAATGACATAAAGCTCTCATAAAATAAGCTTCCCCAACAGTATATTGCTGGCTTTCCGGAACCAAGAAACGATTATCTATAATCGTATTGGCATGTTTAATTGTAGACATATTATTGGAATAATATGTAGCAACATCCCCGTTATTAGGATCGACATTATAAGCGTTAAATGCAGGGAAATTTCCATTTTCTGAATTGGCTCTCACATTATCAGATCTTAGCTCAGTTAATAAAAACTCGTTTGCTGGAATCTTTTGATATGCATCTAAAACACCATTTGCCAATAATTCAAATCCATTATTAGTTTGAAGCAACTCTTCTATTGAAAGTGCTGTAGGGTTACTAAGATCAAGTTCTTCTTCACAACTTGTAAATAAAGCTACAAGAGAAAAACAAACTATTATATTTTTATATATATTTTTCATAATTAATTAAAATTGAAAGTTAATCCCTGCTGAAATTGTTCTAACCACTGGCCCATCCCCTCTCTGGTACCCTGCTGTTAATGCCGTATTAGCATTATCTGATGTTTGACCTGCAGCATCTGGGTTAAATCCTTCATAACCATCTGCAGTAAAGAATAATAAATTCTCGCCCGATAGATAAAATCTTAATTTATCAAACTTTAATTTTGAAGTTAAAGATTCTGGTAATGTATATCCTATCGTTAAATTTCTTAAAGCGACGTAAGACGCATCTTGTATATGATCATCAGTAAATCGTCTATGAACCGTTAAATCTTGATCAGGAAAACTAGAAACGGCATTTACAGCAGATTCACTAGAGTAATATAATTGATCTAAATCGGCTACTCTGACTTCGGCACCATGAGTTCCTTGTAATTGGAAAGAAAAATCTAAGTCGTACAAAATAAAATCAGAATTGAATCCCCAACTAAAATCAGGATATGGACTCCCTAATTCTGTTCTATCTTCATCATCTATAATTCCATCATTATTTAAATCTTTCACATAAACATTAGCAAAATCATTATTAAATCTATTAAATGGACTATCTATATATTCTAATGGAATTTCTTTATCATAAACCCACCCATAAAAAGACGTTATTGGCTGACCTACTTTAGCTATAAATTCGGTAGGTCTAGTATCTTGATCAATTCTAGAAACAATTTGATCATTATTACCTAAACTTTGTACCGTATTTCTGTTTAAAGAAAATTGACCTGATGCAGTCCATCTAAAATTCTCACTTGATATAAGTCTAGAGTTTAATTCAATTTCAACACCTTCATTTTTAACCTCACCTATATTTTGTAAAAAAGTATCTGCACCATAAGTCGCAGAAATTGGAGCTGAAAGAATTAAATCTTCACTTGTTCTTGTATAGTAGTCTAATGTTAAACCTAAAACACCTCTACCAAATGTAATATCTATACCTGGGTTGAATTCTAATAATTTTTCCCAACCTAAATTTGAATTTGCTAAACTTACACCTTTAACTCCTGTACTGTTATTATAACCTATAGTACTATAGGTTTCTTCAAATCGATAAAGAGATTCATATACATTGTTAGAAATCTGATTAGAACCTGAGGCACCATAACTGGCTCTCAATTTTAAAAACGTTATAAAATCACTTGATGATAAGAAATCTTCGCTTGACATAATCCAACCTACAGAAGCAGCAGGAAAGAATCCAAACCTTTTATTTGAACCAAATCGAGTACTACCATCTGTACGAGCAGATACTTGAACTAGGTATTTTTCATTATAATTATAGTTTAGTCTCCCAAAATATGAAACTAACTTATCGGTTCCATTATTAGTAAATGTAGTTCCTTCGTCTGCTAGCGCAATATTACTATTAAAATCATCAGTAAAACCTACAGCCTCTGACTCTTGTATGTAAAAATCTCTTTGCGTGTACTCAAACCCTAATACGGAGTTAAAATTATGTTTCCCAAAATTTTTCTTATACTTAACAATAGATTCAAATGCGTATTGATTTAATTCATCTCTTCTTTCTAATCGGTAAGATTCTTGATCTCTATTCTCTTGACCGAATAAAAAATCATTCTCATTCGTTTTAGAATGTCTAAAAACGCCTGAAATAGTTTGTCTAAAATTAAGCCCTTTTGCTAATTCAAAATCAACATAAGAAGAAGCATTTAAACTTAATTTTCTCTTTTTTCTAGATCTTTCTAGAAAATGCACTAAAGGATGCACATTTTTAGTTGTTGATAACGTTAACCCTCCCGATGTTAACCCACTAGCTATTGGAAGACCTGTATTAGGATCTCTTAGTATATCTCTTGGATTATCAGGATCAACAGTAAAAACATGATCAAAGGCTCTTGAAAACCCATAACTCCCTGCTTCAAGGTTTTCAAATAGTTTTCCTGCATCAGTTGAAACACCTACATCTGTAGAAAATGGAGTTACATACTCTAAATGATCTTCAGTTAAATAAAGTGGCACATGCCCATATTGTCTTAATGGATCTGTAAATCTTGCAGGTAATTTATCTTGATCATTATAGTTAACACGTAAATTTGCACCAAACTTAATTTTTTTGTTTTTTGATTTACTGTCAACTTTTATTCTAGCATTATATTTCTTAAAATTATCTGTTAAAGCAATACCTTCATCTTCAACATATCCCAAAGATGCAGAATAACTTGTTAATTCAGTTCCTCCTCGTGCTGCTAGAGAGTGGCTTCTTATAATTCCTCCATTAAAAACTTCATCTTGCCAGTTTTTTTCACCATCGCCTAACGACGCTAGAAAGTCCATCGCCTCAAGTTCTGCATACGCTTCATCATATTTTCCAGTAACTCTATCATAGTTTGTACTAGTAGGAGAAATAGCATCAACTGTACTCTGTAACCCATCTAATCTTAATCTTTCTTGAGCTATTGAAGTATTAAAGTTCTCGTTATTATTAGCATATTTATATCCTGTAAATGTGTTGTAAGAGAATTTCGCTTTACCAACCACACCTTTCTTAAGTGTAACTAAAATAACACCATTAGCACCACGAGAACCATATATCGCTACAGATGAAGCATCTTTTAAAACACTAATAGAGTCAATATTATTATTATCAATAGAAGCTAAGATATCAGAGTCAGTCCCTAACACCACACCATCAACAACAATTAAGGGTGATGATGAACCTGTAATTGATCCAGGTCCTCTTAATGTGATTTTTGGATCACCACCTGCCTCAGATGACACAACTTGAATTCTTAAACCAGCTACTTTTCCTTGAAGGCCATCTTCTACACGAGAGACAGCAAGATCCTGAATGTCTTTACCAGAAACTTTAGTTAAAGCACTTGTTACATTTTTTTGCTTTTGATCTCCATATGCTACAACAACAACTTCGTCTAACTGACTTATATCTTCAGTTAAAGAAATATTTACTGTTGTTTGATCACCTACTATTACTGTTTGAGATACATACCCTAAATAAGAAAATTGTAATACATCACCACTTTTAGCCTTAATTTGATATGCGCCATCAAAGTCTGTTGTGGCTCCTGTAGATGTTTTTAAAATTATCACATTCACTCCAGGGATGGGAATATTATCTGCCGCAGAAACAACAACACCTTTTATGAAGGAGCCCGTCTGAGCAATTAATGCAATATTGAAAAACAATACCGCTATTAGAGTTAGTTTAATTTTTAAATTCATAATTTATTTTTTTATGTTTAAAATGTTTAGTTTATAGCATTGGCTGATACTACTTAAAACACGACTATACAAAACACACATATTATATTAAATTTTTGTAATTTTACAGAATACATGTGCTTATGAAAATGATAACATGTTTTAATTTTTACTTCCCTCCTAAAAGAAGTAAACAAGTTTAAAAAAGGATAGGCGTGCACCTGTCCTTTTTTTTTAATTTAATTTTATAAAATTCTTTTGATTTTTCAATGTTAGACATTCAGTTTAAAAGTTGGGTTTTCTGGATAACCAAATTGGTAAACCACTTTGGTTATCCAAATATATGTTAATATTTTGTTATAACAAAATATTTTTTGATTTTAACACGTCTTACTCCATGAAATCCTCACATATCGGGCTAAAAACATCTATTGAAACCCCTTCCTTTTTACAAATTGCGTCGTGAAGAACATTTGACGGAATATATACAGAATCACCATAATCAAATAAAACTGTTTTAACCTCGCGTAATTGCTAGCCTTTTTTTTCTTATGACTTATCTCCAAAATAAGATACCTCACCTCCACTTAAGAAATCTTCCCTTACAGGGCTAAATGTGTCAATTAGCTCACCTTCCTCCAAGCAAACTGCACTATGCAATAAATTAGGTTCAATATACACACCATCTCCTGCTTCTACAATTTTCTTTACTCCATCAATTTCAAATTCAAATTTACCAGAAGCACAAAAGGTAGCTTGTGTGTGAAAATGTTGATGTGGGGCACCTAATGCGCCTTTATCAAACTTGACTCTTACCATCATAATTTGGTTATCATAACCTAAGAACTTTCTTGATACTCCTCCTCCAAGAACTTCCCATTCCATGTCTTTTGTAATAACGTACTTTTCACTAAATCTTCTCATTATCTATAATTTATTCGTTTTTATTTGTTTATTTGAAATAATAACCACCTGTCCATTGGTAATTATTATCGTTAATTTTTAAGGTATGTTTTGATTCTGCTGATATATTTGCTGTTATAAATAGTTTTGTATTACCATTTACATTGGTAATCTGTATTGCTGTGTAAGCATCTGTATCTAAAACCACTTTTAATTCTTTTATACTACTATTCGAATTTATTGCAGATTCCGTAACTGGACTGTAACTTCCATGTGATTCGATTGTAGAAACAAAAAGTGCATTTTTTGCATTTTCTCGTCTTAACACTAAAGCTGCTTCACGTCTTAAATTAAATTCAGGATCGTTTGCTCCAATTCTAGTAAATAACAATTCATCATTAGTATTAGTTAAAGTTGTTAAGGTGTAAAACTGACCTTTGTTTAACCAAGATAGTTTACTATTTTCACTAGACGCTATTGCTGTTCCTTCTACATATAAATGCTGATACCCATTTTTATCTCCTAAAGTAGTTAATGTTTTAGGCGTTTTATATTCGAAGTTTGTTTGTATTACTTGCCCTAAGAAGTAATATGGAAAATCATATTTATTTGCCTTATTAGAAGTCACCTTCATAATATCTAACATATATGGTTTTTCTAAATCTTCGTCTTTTATTATTGCCATTGTACGAAGCAATTCTGTTTCTGGATATGCATTACTTTCTTTTGCACTTGTCACTTGAACGTTTTCTTTTTCTGAAGAAAAATAGTTTAGTACAGAATGATGCTGACTTCCTACTTCATACTTCCCATTAAAATGAGAGGTTTCATTTTGCGTAACTGTATTATGCGCTATCGTTTGTTTTGCCCAAGTCTTGTTTTCCTTTAGATAATTTCCACCACCCTTTTGTTCGATATTTACAAATCGTGCTAAACCATAATCTTGAAGAATTTCTTCGCCTTTTTCATATAGAGAATAGGATAACTTATCGTAATGACCATGACTTGATCCTTGCGCAGCATACTTAAACACCAATTCAATATCTTCATTTCTCAATATGGCAACACCACCTTGTTCTCCCTTTGGTCCATCAGAAAGATTAATAGATTTTTTACTAAAAGGTTTTGCATTACCATTTTTAATACCAAGTGCTACTGCTAAACCAGAATCGTCTAATAAAACGCGATCTTGTGCTGATGCTATTGTTAATAAACCTGGATCTTGCGCACCAAAATGATACGAAATATCTACTGCTGTAACTAAAGCACTTGTATAATACGACATTCCTTTTTGACCATCGTTAAGCGGAAAGAAGTCGCCATCTGCATCAGATAAATTCAACAGAGCGTTAATAGATTTTAGCAATACACCTTCTTTGTATTCAAATATTTTTAATTCTGGTTTTACGTTATGTAATCCCTCTGCAAAAATTAAAAATGGATACATCGCGTAACGTTGATAATACGGCCCTTCGTTATAATAACCATCTGGCGAAAAAGGTTCTTCTATGTTTGCTAAAAAACCAGCCTTTCCTTCTTTATTTAAAAAGCCACCATCATCATCTTTTTCTTTAGTATCTAATTTTAAACCTTTAATACCGTATAAGGCACGATCAATTAATTCTTGATCGTTCATGACTAAACCAATCATACCGACAGCTGCATTTCCCCAAGTACTATGATTGTGGACTCTTTGGTAAAATTGCGGACTATCTATTGAAATATGATCTGCAAATGGTCTAAATAAATTTGTTTCTAACTTATTACGTTCTTCTTCAGACAGATAATTATAAACACAATCATAAGCCTGACTTACATATACTAACCAGTTAGAATCGTTTAGACATTGCCAAAATAACTTACCTCTAGCATATGATCTTGTTTTTGGGTGCAGTGGTAATGTTTTATACATGTCCTCATATTGCATTAGCATATCTTTTACATACTTAGCATATTTTTCGTCATCTAAAATTTGATACAACACACCAGCTTTTTGTAATACAACCATATTACGTTTATGACGAACATGCGTGTATCCACCAGAATAATCTAAAGGTATTGGTGTTTCAATTCCTAATGCAATTTCTGAGTCAATTTCTTTTTTAACAATAGCTAATGTTTCATCAAAAATAGGAATGCCTCCTAAATGAGATTTAATTTTGTTAACGCCTGCTGTTGTTAAAATCAAACTAGGATGATCTTGGCGACTTACTTCTCCATTATCTATTTCTATTGTTTTTTCTTTACAAGAAAATGCAATAAGAGCAATAGTTAAAAGCGTCATTTTAATTTTTATATTCATATTAATTATTAAAATTCATTCCTAAATTTTTAGTACCTATCCCTATATTTTTTTGATAGGCATCCGACAACTCATAAGCCCTCTTTTTAAACTGCGAGTTTAACGTCCATAAATTTTTCGTGTTGCACTTTTCTTCACCAAAGAGGAAGAACTATTAGCAGCATCAAACAAACTATTCAATTCCGCATTTACATGAATAGTTTTTCTACTGTTTAACGCCACTAATGATTCATCTTTTTAAGATCATTTAACTCCTGTTTTTTTTGAAACAATAGAATCTGATAATCTCACCTCAACACTTATGCCTGTAGAAACTAAAAAACTGTTCTAACCTTAACTAACTCAGCTTCCGTTTTAACAACGCCTTTTAAGGCTCTCGTTTCTATATTATTATTTTTGAATATGATCGCTACTAACAAACACATTATTTTTAACCAAAACTGTTTTTTTTCTTGCCCTTTACAAAAGATTATAAATAGAAAGAAAACTAACAATACCGTAGTGATATGCTTCATACTTATAAATTGGTTAACCAGATTGGTTTTCCAAATATATACATATTTACGACTTTACCAAAATATTAAGAAATAAATTGATAATTTTTAACACAATCATTGAGGGAAATGGAAGAAATTACGTCTTTTAAAGTACGTAAAATTGTAGAGTAAACAAACTAATATGATACTAAATTAAAGAAAAACAGGTCTACAAGTTTTAAAAAACCGTGTAAAACCGAAATAACTAAATGATAATCAATACTTTATTAATGCGTCGCAGCTTACTAATAACAAATAAAAACCAAAGAGGTTACAACGGCATTGTTTTTAAAACATAAAAACAGCACCTAGAGTAGAATTATTAATTAACAGATTGTTATCTAGCTAACTCGTCGCAATACCATTATTAAAAAGATATAAAATAAAGCGCGATCTTTATTTAACGTTCAAATATTAAACATTAAGCATTTTCCACAAAGCATCTTTCAACTCGGTAATGCCCTGTTGCGCTACTGAAGAAATGAATAAATACGGAATAGGGAGTTCGTTATCTAACTCTATTTTAAGTTCTGCTTGCAACTCGCCATCTAGCATATCACATTTTGAAATGGCTATAATTCTATCCTTATCAAGCATTTCTGGATTATAACGACGTAATTCGTCTAACAAAATATCGTACTGTTTTTTAATATCTTCGGCATCGGCTGGAATTAAAAACAATAAAATAGAGTTACGCTCTATATGACGTAAAAAATAATGCCCCAATCCTTTACCTTCGGCTGCGCCTTCGATAATTCCAGGAATATCGGCCATGACAAAGGTTTTAAAATCGCGATATTCTACAATACCTAAATTTGGTTTTAGGGTTGTAAACTCATAATCGGCAATTTTTGGTTTTGCTGATGTTACTACAGATAATAAGGTCGATTTTCCTGCATTAGGAAAACCTACTAAACCAACATCGGCAAGCACCTTTAACTCTAAAGTAACATATTTTTCTTCTAAAGGAATACCAGGTTGTGCGTAACGTGGCGTTTGATTGGTTGATGTTTTAAAATGCCAATTTCCTAAGCCTCCTTTTCCACCTTGAACAACAATCACCTCTTGACCTTCGTCTGTAATTTCAAAAAGGATGTTATTCGTCTCAGTATCTCTCACTACAGTTCCTAATGGCACATCTAAGAACACATCTTCACCATCTGCTCCAGAACTACGGCTTTTACTTCCGCTGCCTCCATGACCTGCACGAATGTGTTTTTTAAATTTTAAATGAAGGAGTGTCCAAAGATTTGAATTACCACGGAGTATAACATGACCACCACGACCACCATCCCCACCATCGGGTCCACCTTTTGTAATATACTTTTCGCGATGTAAATGTACCGAGCCTTTTCCTCCGCTACCGGAAGACACAAACATTTTTACGTAATCAACAAAATTTCCTTCAGTCATAATAAGTTAAAAGTTTAGAGTTAAAAGTTAAAAGTTTATCACTCGTATCTCATCACTCAAATATCTTTCGTTAACACGAAAGCATTTATCATTCTATTAAAAAAAAGAAACTAAATCCTTAAAATTAAAAACTTAGCTTCTTTTTTTGAGATTTCTACTTTCGCAGAAATTTACAGGCTATCTATCACTGCGCTTAAACGCACTGTAATATCTTCAATACTACCTACACCATCTACACCAAAATATTTATTTTGGTCTGCATAGTAATCTTTAAGTATTGCTGTTTTACTATAATATTCTTTAACACGATTTCTTATAATAGACTCGTCTGCATCGTCAGCTCTTCCACTTGTTTTCCCTCTTTCCAAAAGTCTTTTAACAAGAATTTCGTCATCAACCTCTAAAGCAATCATCGCATTTATTTGAGAATCTTTACCATTCATTAATTTATCAAGCGATTCTGCCTGAGCATTAGTTCTTGGAAAACCATCAAAAATAAAACCATTAGCATCGGCATTTTTTTCTACCTCAGCATTTAACATATCTATAGTTACTTGGTCTGGAACCAACTCGCCTTTATCTATAAAAGATTTAGCCAACATCCCTAATGCTGTTTTTCCTTTGATATTAAATCTAAAAACATCGCCAGTAGATATGTGTACTAAACTATACTTCTCTTTTAAAAAATTAGCTTGCGTTCCTTTACCCGCACCTGGAGGGCCAAATAATACTAAATTTGTCATGTGTTGTGTTTCTTTTATTTGATAAACTTCTGGTAAATTCCTTCCTAACCCATCATAGTCTAAGCCGTAACCTACTATAAATTTGTTAGGAATTTCTATACCAACATAATGTAATTTAAAATCTTTTTTATAGGCCTCTGGCTTGTAAAATAAGGTTGCTATTTTTAACGCTTTTACGTTTTCATTTTTAAAAATTCTATGAATCTCAGCCAAGGTGTTTCCCGTATCGATAATATCTTCAAGAATAATTACTGTTCGTCCTGTTAAATCTTGAGTTAAGCCAATTAAACGTTGAATATCTTCAGTAGATTTCACACCTTCATACGATGCCAATTTTATAAAAGTAACCTCGCAAGGTTTTGGATACTTTTTTACAAAATCGCTTACCACCATAAACGAACCATTTAAAACACCAATAAACACAGGGATTTCATCGCCCACATCCTCAGCAATTTCAGTAGCTAATCGCTCTATAACATCATCAATCTGTTGTGCTGAAATAAATGGCTTAAAATATTTATCGTGTAGCTTTATCACGGGTTATAATTTTTGAAAGATGCAAAGATAATCAATAGATTAACGAATAACGATTTTTTGATTTATGATTTAGGAACTAATTGATATTTAAGTGTATTTTTGCGTAGCATTAGTTCAATTAAATAAACAAACATGAATTATTTTTCTTCAAATTTCAAACTTGGTATTCTTGGTGGTGGGCAATTAGGTAAAATGATGCTAAGCGATACAAGAAAATTTGATATTTATACTTGTGTTTTAGACAGTAGTGAAGAAGCGCCGTGTAAACTTGCTAGTAACGAATTTCATTTAGGTGATTTAATGGATTATGATGCGGTTTACAATTTTGGAAAACAAGTTGATGTTTTAACTTTTGAAATTGAAAATGTAAACGTTGATGCGTTAGAAGCCCTTGAAAAAGAAGGTGTAAAAGTATATCCGTCGTCAAAAACACTACGTACCATTCAAAACAAGGCTACGCAGAAATTATTTTATGTAGATCATAATTTACCAACAGCTCCTTTTTCTCGTTTTGCTTACACTTCCGAAATTAAAGAAGCTATTAATCATGGTGGTTTATCACTTCCTTTTGTTTGGAAAAGTGCTCAATTTGGATATGATGGTACAGGTGTTAAAATTGTAAAATCTGTTCATGATTTAGACGGACTACCAAATGTAGAATGCATCACAGAATCTTTAGTCCCTTTTAAAAACGAACTGGCAGTTATTGTTGTTAGAAATCCGTCAGGAGACACTAAAACATATCCAGTTGTAGAAATGGAGTTTCATCCTGAAGCCAATCAAGTAGAATATGTTATTTGTCCTGCGAGAATTGATGATGCTGTTGCCAAAAAAGCTGTAGAAATTGCTTTAAAAGCATCCGAAGCCTTTAACCATGTTGGATTATTGGCTGTTGAAATGTTTCAAACACAAGATGACGACATTCTAATTAACGAAGTCGCTCCAAGACCCCATAATTCGGGTCATCAAACCATCGAAGCCAGTTATACATCTCAGTTCGAACAGCATATTAGAGCTATTTTAGATTTACCTTTAGGACGAACTGATAATAAATTAGGTGGCGTTATGGTAAATTTAGTTGGTGCCGAAGGTTATACCGGTAACGTGGTATATGAAAATATTGAAAAGATAATGAATATGAATGGTGTGACTCCTCATATTTATGGTAAAAAGCAAACGCGACCATTTCGAAAAATGGGACATGTTACTATTGTAGATGAAGATTTAAATGAAGCACGGAAAATTGCTGAGGCAGTTAAAAAAGCGATTAAAGTTATAAGTGAGTAAAACAATACCAGAAAAATTAAAGTTTTATCTTTGATTTTGGAATTTTAAATTTGAAATTTTATGAGTAAAGTAGGAGTTATTATGGGAAGTAAAAGTGACCTTCCTGTTATGCAAGATGCTGTAGACATCTTAAAAGGTTTTGATATTGAAGTTGAAGTTGATATTGTTTCAGCTCACAGAACACCAGAGAAGTTATTCGATTACGGAAAACATGCACACACAAAAGGCTTTTCGGTTATTATAGCAGGTGCTGGTGGTGCTGCACATTTACCAGGCATGATTGCTTCTTTATCGCCGTTACCTGTTATTGGCGTTCCTATTAAAAGTAGTAACTCTATTGATGGTTGGGATTCTATATTATCTATTCTTCAAATGCCAGGTGGTGTTCCTGTTGCAACTGTAGCCTTAAACGGTGCAAAAAACGCAGGTATTTTAGCAGCGCAAATTATTGGATCTAGCGATACGTGTGTTTCAGATAAAATTATAGCGTATAAAGAAGGGCTTAAAATTATGGTTCATAAATCTGCTGAAGATTTAAAATAAGAAAACCTCGAATAAATTCGAGGTTTTCGTAGCTATTAACAATAATTCTTTAGAGTTATGAGATAACTCTCCGAAAAATCTACTGCAAACATACATTAAATGAACTATGTGCGCGTAGCATTTTTAAAACTTTAACATTTTTTTACATTTTAAAAAAAATATGGCAAAAAATATATTACTTCAAAAATTCCAAAATAATTACAATACAGCTCCTTTTTCACAAATTAAAGATGAAGATTACCTTCCTGCTATTAAGGAAGCCATAGAAAATGCCAAAGCCGAAATAAACGCTATAACGAACAACCCAGAGTCTGCTAGTTTTCAAAACACCATTGAAGCTTTAGATTTTTCTGGTGAGCAATTAGATCGGATTTCTAGTATATTTTTCAACCTAAACTCTGCCGAAACTAACGAAACAATTCAAAAAATTGCTCAAGACGTATCGCCTTTACTTTCAGAATTTGGAAATGATGTCACATTAAATGAAGATTTGTTTAAACGTGTAAAAGCAGTCTACTCGATTAAAGATTCCCTTTCATTATCTACCGAACAAGAAACACTTCTTGATAAAAAATATAAAAGTTTTTCTAGAAATGGCGCCAATTTGCCAGAAGATAAAAAAGAAAAACTTCGTGACATTGATAAAAAACTAAGTCAGTTAAAACTTAAGTTTGGTGAAAACGTATTGGCAGAAACCAATAAATTTGAAATGCTAATTACTGATGAATCTAATTTATCAGGTTTACCAGATGGCACCAAAGAGGCTGCTAAACAATTGGCAGAATCTAAAGACAAATCAGGTTGGTTATTCACTTTAGATTATCCAAGTTATATTCCCTTTGTCACCTATGCAGATAATAGAGCACTTCGAAAAAAACTAACATTAGCTGCAGGGAGTAAATCCTTTAAAAAGGATGAATTAGACAATCAAGACATCGTGCTTCAGATTACAAAACTAAGACACGAACGCGCTAATATTCTAGGTTATAAAACACATTCGCATTTTGTTTTAGAAGAGCGTATGGCACAAACACCAGAAACGGTTTTAAATTTTTCGAATGAATTATTAGAAAAAGCAAAACCTGCTGCCGAAGAAGAATTCAAAAACTTAGAAGACTTCGCTAAAGAATTAGACCATATCGATCGACTAGAAAAATGGGATGGATCGTATTACTCAGAAAAACTAAAGCAAAAACTATTTAGTCTTGACGACGAAAAACTAAAACCTTATTTTAAATTAGAAAATGTAATTGACGGTGCATTTACCGTTGGTCATAAATTATTCGATTTAAACTTTGAAGAAATTGATACCATAGATAAATATCACGACGATGTTTTAACTTATAAGGTCACTGATAACAAAGGAAATCTCGTTTCAATATTTTATGCCGATTTCTTTCCACGAGCTGGAAAACGTAACGGTGCTTGGATGACATCTTATAAACCTCAGTTTGTAAAAAACGGAGAAGATAACAGACCTCACGTATCTATAGTTTGCAACTTTACAAAACCCACAAAAAGCAAACCATCGCTTTTAACGTTTAATGAGGTTACCACATTATTTCACGAATTTGGACATGCTTTACACGGTATGTTAGCAAACACCACTTACCCGAGTTTATCTGGAACGAGTGTATTTTGGGATTTTGTTGAATTACCAAGTCAGATGTTAGAAAACTGGTGTTACGAAAAAGAAGCCCTTGAATTATTTGCAAAACATTATGAAACTAACGAAATCATTCCGATGGATTTAGTTCATAAAATAAAAGAATCTGCAACCTTTCATGAAGGGATGCAAACACTCCGCCAATTAAGCTTTGGATTGCTAGATATGAGTTGGCACTCCGGGGAATCTCCGGAAAGCATAACATCTGTAAAAGATTTTGAATCTGAAATTTTCAAAAACACGTCGTTGTATCCAGAAACTGAAGAGACCTGTATGAGTACCGCGTTTTCTCATATTTTTCAAGGCGGATATTCTTCGGGATATTACAGCTACAAATGGGCAGAAGTTTTGGATGCTGATGCTTTCGAATATTTTAAAGAAACAGGCATCTTCAATAAAGAGGTTGCTACAAAATTTAAAGACCATGTGCTTTCGCAAGGTGGAACAGAAAACCCAATGACATTATATAAACGCTTTCGTGGACAAGAACCAAAACCAGAAGCGCTATTGAGACGCGCGGGGTTATTGAAATAAATGAACTCGATTATTCGTTTAGTAGTCAATGAAACTTCTAAAAATAACTGGGCATCTATTATTCATTTTGCTTTTAACAGCATTAACTCAAGTAGGCGGCTTAATTTGGGTTGTATCTATTCTTATTTCATATAAAACTAAAAAGAGGAAACGCATTGTGTTTCCTCTTTTGTATTTAGCATTTAATTTATTTATTATTCCACCTATCGCTAAAACATTCGGCAGAGAACCATTGCCAGTATTTAGCAAAGAACTCAAACCAAGAAACTGGGTTTATCCATTGTTTTTCAGAAATTATGTAAATCCTATACTTAAAATAGAACTTGAAGATTCCGCTCATGTTTTTTTTATGAGTCAGAATACCTCCATCACTTATTTAGATGCCAACTTCCCTTTTCTAAACGGTTTCCCTTTAATGCCACATTTAAGCCATAACGATGGTAAAAAAATAGATATTGCTTTTATGTATTTAGATGAAGAAAATAACTCAACGAATAAAAAACCGTCCCTTTCTGGATATGGCGTTTACACAAATTCAAAAAACAACTACACAGCAAAATCGTGTATAAAGAAAGGATATTGGCAATATGACTTTTCAAAATATTTGACGTTTGGCACCATTAATGATTTGAAACTAGATAATAAAAAAACAACACATCTACTTCTTCAACTTCTTTCCAAAACCAACATTCAAAAAATCTTTATTGAACCACATCTAAAACAAACATTAGGTTTGAAAAATGAAAATAAAATACGATTCCACGGTTGCGGAGCAGTTCGTCATGACGATCATATTCATCTACAAATAAAATAAACTTTCAATAATTACTGAAAGTTCAGAAATATTCATATATTTACACCATGGAATACGAAGAAGCAAAAGAAAAATTTATTAGCACATGGGGTAGCTTAGGTTCACTTTGGGGCATAAACAAAGCCATGGCGCAAATACAATCGCTTCTTTTTATATCTACGAAACCACTTTCTATGGAAGAAATTATGGAAGATTTAAAAATTTCTCGCGGAAATACGAGTATGAATCTTCGTCAGTTAATGGATTGGGGTATTGTAACTAAAGAATCTGTTAGAGGCGAAAGAAAAGAATATTTTACAACCGAGAAAGATGTACAAGAATTAGCAAGACATATTGCTAAAGAACGTAGCCGTCGTGAAATAAAACCGGTTATAAAAGTTTTAAAAGATGTAAGCTCTATAAAAGATGATGGTACTGCAAAAACTAAAGAACTTATTAAACAAACCAAAGCCTTACACGATTTAACAGAAAATGCCGATGCGATGATTAACAAATTAGTAAGTCAAGATCATAACTGGATTACTAAATCTTTAATCAAACTATTCAAGTAAAAAAATTTAAAACATAGTTTCAGTAATTTCTGAAAGTTTAAAAATAATTAAAAATGAAATATTTATATCAAACAAACAAATGGCTTATAATAATTAATACCATCTTATTTCTAAGCCCGTACATTGGATTATTATTTCTAATCCTTTTAGGAACTATTCAAGTAATAATGGCACTAATTAGTATTCCAAAATTCCCCAAACTTGACAAAAATGGAAAAATTAAATTCATAATTTATTTAGTGCTAACGACAATCATATTAACAACCTTATTTACAAAAGGATCATGGAATAATAGCGTAGGCAAAATCTGTGTAATAAGTTCAATTCTATTAGCTTTCCTTCATTTAAACATTACTTATTTATTATCTAAATCTGAAAAACAATGAAACTACAAATTCCTAATTGGCTTATTATGTTTGGTGGAGTTGGACAAATATTTATTGCCTTAATTTACCCTTATATACGTCATCAAGTTTTTGATTGGTATAACGATGTAAAAAAGCTAAAACCACTTAATCAAGAAATAGCAAAAACATACGGTCGATATATTCAAGGTCTCAATTTCTCTTTCGGACTTATAGCTATTTTGATTCCAACAGACCTCAAAAATCATTCGAATTTAGCTATTGCAATTACAACATTAATAGCCTGTTATTGGGTAGGAAAAGTGGCAACCCAAATTGCATATTACCCTATGTACAGCATTCCAAAAAAAAGATTATTTAAAATTGGAAGTTATGGAATGAATTTTCTTTTTGTATTATTTGCTATTGTTTACTCTTTACTCGCTATATCTAACATTTTTTAATTTTAAATACGCCTTATGAAATCGTCAAGTATATTCATGACTGGAAATTGGGAACACCTAATAATGTCTACCTATCAAGTAGAAAGCAAAATTTTAGAACCTTATTTACCGCAAGACACAGAAATAGATTTATACAAAGGCAAAGCTTTGATAAGCATAGTAGCCTTTACGTTTTCAAAAGTTAAATTTTTCGGGATTAAGATTCCCTTTCATCAAAAATTTGGTCAAATCAACTTTCGTTTTTATGTGAAATCAAAAATAGACGATACAAAGGGGGTTGTATTTATAAAAGAATTTGCTCCAAAACCATTAATTGCATTAACTGCAAGTCTTTTTTATAACGAGCCTTATCATTATAAAAGAGTGGGTTTTAAAATGAGCAAAAGCAGCAATAAGATAGAAATCAACTATCAACATAAAGCAATTAAATTAACTGCAAAAAGCACTTTAAAAACTGTAAGCTTAAAACAAAATACTATAGAGCACTTTGTTGTAGATAGATATGTTGCTTTTATAAAAAGCAAAAAAAGAAAAACCGTAGAATATAAAATAAATCATAAACCCTGGAAACTACTTAAATTAAAAAGTGTTTATGTTAATAATGATATTTTACATCTACTTCCATCTAAATTCAAAAACGCAGAATATCTAACATCTTGTTTTGTAGATGGCTCTCATGTTACTGTAGAAAAAGGGACGCTCCAATCTAAGTCAACAAACAGAGTATTTTATTGAACCTTTGAATAAAACTTTAAAAGACATTTGATGTATTTTAAAAGACTACAGAATTAAATCTATTTTTAAATATTTTACACTATTTTTGGTGAAAATAATTGTTTAACAATGCCAATCCATAAAATAGATCCTAATAAATGGATCGATTTATATTCTGATTATCTTTTTAACTATACCGTATCTCGTGTTAGCGATAGAGAGATTGCCCAAGACCTTGTACAGGATACATTTTTTGCGGGTTTAAAATCGATGAAAAACTTTAAAGGAGAAGCTAGCGAACGTACTTGGCTTATTTCTATTTTAAAAAGAAAGATTATTGATCACTACAGAAAAATAAACTCTAACAAAGGTAAAGCCGAAGTTAGAATGACTTATTCTGGCGATGAAAATGAAGGCGATTGGTTAGAAGAACGCGTTGCAGATCCGTTTGATAAAACGGCAGAAGATAAATTAGAAAATGAAGAATTAAGTGGTGCTATACACAACTGCCTAGATAAACTTCCCAAAAAACAAGCTGACGTTTTTAAAATGAAAACTATTTTAAATCACGAAACCGAAGTTATTTGTAATGAACTTAATATCACTGCGTCTAACCTTTGGGTAATTATTCACAGAGCACGAACCGCTATGGCTAGTTGCCTTGAAGAAAACTGGTTTTAATATGAGTGAAAAAATCAAAATATTTATGCCGTGTAGCGATGCAAATCATGTATGTGATAAATCACAATATAAAGAAGCTTCTTTATGGGAAAAAATTGTATTGAACATACATTTAATTTATTGTGCTGCATGCAGAAAATACAGCAAAAAGAATAACATCCTTTCTAACAAAATCAAAGAATCTAAAGTAGAATGCTTGGATGAAAAATGCAAAGAAAAAATGCGTAAGGAACTAGAAAAATCTATTAAAGAAAATGCGCTTTAGTTAAATAATACTAATAAAATAAGCCACAATATTGGCACACTCTCAACATAAAAAGAACTGAAATACTTCCCTTGCTCTTTTTTCGACATTACTAAAAACATACACGTTAAAAACGCTGTTACAATTAAAACAAAACTATCAACAAGAATCAAATTGTTTTTAAAAAATTGCAACAAACAAAAAAGGACCAATAATAAAACACCTATTAATTTAGTTTTTGTTATTCCTATTTTTTGAGGAACAGTAGATAATTTCAAACTATCATATTGTAAATCTCTAATCTCAAAAGGTAGCATCAAAGCTATAATAAATAGAAATCGTTGCACACATGTAATTATAACATCGGCATCTATAAAAGAATCATTATTTATTAGCGGTAAAAAGACAGTAACTCCAGACCAAATCAAAGCGATTAAATAAATCTTTAATCCGCCTATACTACGCAAATTTTGTTGATTATCTAAAAAAAAATGTTTTGGTAAAAAAGGTATAGCATATAAAAATGTAATCAACCCAAAGCCTCCAATGTAAACTAGAGTTTTTGTCTCAAGTTGAAACGCGTAAAAACACATTAAAACAAAACAAATTAACGAGAATAATTGTATCGATTTCAACCAAGTTGCTAAACGCCGATGATGAAATTTAGCTACTCCAAAATATTTCACAAAATTATACCCCGTAATAGTGGCATAGAAATTAAAATATAGGATGTTTTCGTCATACGGAATATCAAACTCTAAAAGCGTAATCCAAGACAGCGCATAAACAGCTAATGCTACATGAACGCTACTATTTATATAAAAATCAAAAAGTTGTTTTACAAACTTCATTTCACAAAAATAAACAAAGTGTTGATAACGCTTTCAAATGGTTAAAAACTTTCCATTATTGTCAATAAAATAGACTTATAATTACTTATTTTTGCGAATTATTTAAACATTTTTCGATATAATGAATACAAATGCTTTTGCCTTACGTCATATTGGTCCAAATGAAGACGACCAAAACCGCATGTTAGAAACTATTGGGGTCGATTCTTTAGATCAACTCATTTACGAAACCATTCCTGATGATATTCGATTAAAAAAAGGGTTAAAATTAGATGCCCCCATGACCGAGCATGAGTATTTATTGCATATTCATGATTTATCGAAAAAAAACAAAGCTTACAAAACCTACATTGGCTTGGGCTACCACCCTACTATTTTGCCAGCTGTAATTCAACGAAATATTCTTGAGAACCCGGGTTGGTATACCGCGTATACGCCATACCAAGC
This sequence comes from Algibacter sp., assembly GCA_039985655.1. Classification (GTDB taxonomy): domain Bacteria; phylum Bacteroidota; class Bacteroidia; order Flavobacteriales; family Flavobacteriaceae; genus Postechiella. The sequence continues at coordinate 58,205 of JBDWSF010000017.1, forward strand.
AGAAATTGCACAAGGAAGACTAGAAGCCTTGTTGAATTTTCAAACCATGATTACCGATTTAACTGGTATGGAACTGGCGAATGCATCGTTACTTGACGAAAGTACAGCGGCGGCAGAAGCCATGAGTTTATTATTTGCTGTTCGAGAACGCTCTCAAAAAAAAGCAGGTATAAACAAATTTTTTGTTTCTGATAATATATTGCCTCAAACGTTATCCTTATTACAAACTAGAGCAAATCCAATTGGAATTGAATTAGTTATTGGTAAAGAAGATACTTTTGATTTTTCTTCAGATTTCTTTGGTGCTATTTTACAATACCCTGGAAAAGACGGACAGGTTACAGACATAAAATCATTTATTAAAAACGCAAAAAACGCAGGAATTAAAGTCGCTATAGCAGCAGATATTTTAAGTTTAGTAAAACTTGAAGCTCCAGGTAAATTTGGAGCCGATGTTGTTGTTGGTACTACGCAACGTTTTGGTATCCCAATGGGATATGGTGGGCCGCACGCCGCATATTTCGCGACTAAAAACGCTTACAAAAGAGATATTCCAGGACGTATTATTGGCGTTACTAAAGATACCAACGGTAACAGAGCGTTGCGTATGGCTTTACAAACAAGAGAGCAACATATTAAAAGAGATCGAGCAACTTCTAATATTTGTACGGCACAAGTATTGTTAGCTGTAATGGCTGGCATGTATGCTGTTTATCATGGCCCAAAAGGATTAAAATTTATAGCCAATAAAGTACATAATAAAACAGCTACCTTGGCTAAAGCCTTAGGTCAATTAGGTTACGAACAAACGAATACATCGTATTTTGATACACTTCAAATAAAAACGAAAGCAAAAAAAATAAAGGCTATTGCAAAAGAGAAAAAAGTAAACTTGTGCTATCCTAACAAAAACACCGTTACAATTTCTATTAATGAAACAACGGCCATCAGAGATATAAACTATTTAATTTCTGTCTTTGCTGAAGCTGCCGATAAAAAAACAATCGAAGTTTCCTCTATTTTAGAATTCAATCATATTGATGAATCTATAAAAAGAACATCAGATTTTTTAACCTTAGATGTTTTTAATCAACACCATTCAGAAACGCAATTAATGCGTTATATAAAATCTTTAGAACGTAAAGATTTATCATTAACTCATTCCATGATATCTCTAGGCTCTTGCACCATGAAGTTGAATGCAGCTTCGGAAATGTTGCCTATAAGTTGGTTTAAATGGGGTAACATTCATCCATTTGCTCCCAAAAATCAAGCAAAAGGCTATTTAACTGTTTTAAAAGCATTAGAAGATCAACTTACAGAAATTACAGGATTTGCTGCAACATCTTTACAACCTAACTCTGGTGCACAAGGTGAATTTGCAGGATTAATGGTGATTAAAGCCTATCATGAATCGAGAGGTGATCATCATAGAAATATTTGTTTAATTCCGTCTTCAGCACATGGTACAAACCCTGCAAGTGCAGTTATGGCTGGTATGAAAGTTATTGTAACAAAATCTACCGAAGAAGGCAATATTGATGTTGATGACCTAAAAGAAAAAGCCATTTTACATAAAGACAATTTATCATGTTTAATGGTAACGTATCCATCAACTCACGGTGTTTACGAATCTGCTATTAAAGAAATTACAAAAATAATTCATAATAATGGCGGACAGGTTTATATGGATGGCGCCAATATGAATGCTCAAGTTGGTTTAACAAATCCAGGGAATATTGGAGCTGACGTATGTCATTTAAATTTACATAAAACCTTTGCTATCCCTCATGGAGGTGGAGGTCCAGGCGTAGGTCCAATATGTGTAGCCAAACAATTAGCTCCCTTTTTACCTGGCAGTCCATTATTTAAAACAGGTGGAGAAAAAGCAATTACAGCTATTTCGGCAGCACCATTTGGTTCGGCACTAGCTTGTTTAATTTCATACGGTTACATAAAAATGTTGGGCGCAGAAGGCTTAACCCAATCTACTAAAATGGCCATTTTAAATGCAAACTATATTAAACAACGTTTAGAAGGTCAATTCGACACCCTTTACTCTGGAGAACGCAGTAGAGCAGCGCACGAAATGATTGTAGATTGCAGACCATTTAAAGCAAACGGCATAGAGGTTACAGATATCGCGAAACGCTTAATGGACTACGGTTTCCACGCACCAACCGTATCTTTTCCTGTTGCAGGAACTTTAATGATTGAACCCACGGAAAGTGAAGGTAAAGACGAAATTGACAGATTTTGTGACGCTATGATTTCTATTAGAAAAGAAATAGATAATGCTACAAAAGCAGATACTAATAATCTACTAAAAAATGCACCTCATACGTTAAGCATGTTAACCGATGATGAATGGATTTTTCCCTATTCGAGAGAAGTTGCCGCATTCCCATTAGATTATGTAAAAGACAATAAATTTTGGCCAAGCGTAAGACGTGTTGATGATGCTTATGGCGATAGAAATTTAATTTGTACTTGTGCGCCTATTGAAGCGTATGCAGAAGCTTAAATACTACTTTGAACATCGTAAATTTAGTTCGAATAAAATTGAAGTTAAAACTAAAGGAATTATATTAGTGGCTATAGCTAAATTAAAGTAAATCCTCTTTTATGAACATTAAAATAACCGGAACAGGAAGTCATATTCCTACTGTTATAAAAAAAAATGAAAGCTTTTATCAAAACGAATTTTTAAATGCAGATGGTTCTATAATAAATCGTCCAAACGATGTTATAGTTCAAAAATTCAAGGCTATCACAGGCATAGAAGAAAGGCGTTATTCTAAAGACAATTTAAACACATCTGATCTAGCTTATCTCGCAGCCGATAAAGCTATCGAAAATGCAAACATTAATAAAGAAGATCTTGATTATATTATCGTTGCCCATAATTATGGTGATGTTAATCATGACTCAAAACAAAGTGATACGGTTCCAAGTATAGCTTCGAGAGTTAAACATTTACTTCAAATTAAAAATCCAAAGTGCGTTGGATATGATATTTTATTTGGTTGTCCAGGTTGGATTGAAGCTACTATTCAAGCCAATGCATTTATTAAGGCAGGATTAGCCAAAAAATGTTTAGTTATAGGTGCCGAAACATTATCGCGCATTGTAGATCCGCACGATAGAGATTCTATGATTTACAGCGATGGCGCTGGCGCTGTTGTTCTTGAAGCTACCGATGACGTCGGAGGCATTATAAATCATGAAACCGCGACATTCACAGAAAACGAATCTCACTTTATTTATTTTGGAAAAACATACAACGAAACCATTTCTGAAGATCGTAGATATATAAAAATGCATGGCCGAAAAATTTATGAGTTTGCATTAACCAACGTACCATTAGCCATGAAATCTTGCTTAGACGATAGTGGGTTAGATATTAAAGATGTAAAAAAGATTCTGATACACCAAGCCAACGAAAAAATGGACGAAGCCATTGTAAAACGTTTTTACAAACTATATGAATCCGATATGCCCGAAGGTATTATGCCAATGTCTATTGGTAAACTTGGAAATTCTAGCGTGGCGACAGTGCCAACATTGTACGACCAAATTTTAAAAGGCAAACTTGAGAATCAAGAGATAAATAAAGGTGATGTTATCATTTTTGCAAGCGTAGGTGCTGGAATGAATATTAATGCTATTGTATACAAACAATAACAATGTACGAGAAAACATATCCAAATAAACGTTTTAAATTGACGTTTGAATTTTTAGAAAAACACATTAAAACTAGTGAACCTATTTTAGACTTGGGAGTTGAAAATCCGTTCTCTAAAATAATGATTTCTAGCGGTTATCAAGTTGAAAACACAAAAGGAGAAGATTTAGATATTGACACCTCAACCATTACAAATTCTAAAGCAGATGTCGTTACTGCTTTTGAAATTTGCGAACATTTACTATCTCCTTTTACAGTCTTAAAAAGTATAAAATCTGACAAACTTATTGCTAGTATACCTCTTAAGTTATGGTTTTCTAGCGCATACAGAAGTAAAACTGATATGCTCGACAGACACTATCATGAATTTGAAGATTGGCAATTCGATTGGTTATTAGAAAAAGCAGGCTGGAAAATTATTGACAAGAAAAAATGGACGAATCCAACAAAAAAAATAGGCATTCGTCCCATTTTACGTTGGTTTACACCAAGATATTATATTGTTTATGCAGAAAGAGTTTAACTTTGAGTAAATAAAATTTCAACCTTGAATTTCTACATTATCATTCCTGCTCATAACGAACAAAGTTCTATTGGACTAACAATAGATTCTTTAGCAAACCAAACGTTGCTTCCAAAGCAAGTGGTTATTGTAAATGATAATTCTACAGATAAAACCGAGGATATTGTTGAAGGTTACGCCGAAAAACATACTTGGATACGTTTAGTAAATTCTAAATCTTCAAATCAACACTTACCAGGTTCAAAAATTATTAATGCCTTTTACAAAGGTTATGATACTTTAGACGATGATTACGATGTGATTTGCAAGTTTGATGCCGATTTAATTTTCCCAAATAACTATCTAGAAAGCATAGCTAATCATTTTAAAACTGACGAAAAACTAGGAATGGCTGCAGGTTTTTGCTACATAGAAAAAAACAATAAATGGGTTTTAGAAAACTTAACACGAAAAGATCATATTCGTGGTGCATTAAAAGCGTACAGAAAATCATGTTTTTTAGAAATAAGCAAATTAAAACCATCAATGGGCTGGGATACTGTTGATGAATTACTTGCAAAGTATTACAGTTGGACTATTTTAACCGATGATTCTTTACATGTTAAACATTTAAAACCAACTGGTATTAGCTATAACAAAGCGTCAAAATATCTACAAGGTGAAGCCATGTACAAAATGCGATATGGATTTATAATCACCCTTATTTCAGCATTAAAACTAGCTTACAAAAAAAGAAATTTTTCACTCTTTAAAGATTACATGTCGGGCTATTTTAAAGCTAAAAAAGAAAAAATAGATTATTTAGTTTCTGAGGAAGAAGGTGTTTTTATTAGAAATTTACGATGGAAAGGAATACTTAGTAAATTAAAGCAATCTTAACGCTTTCTTTTTGATGAAATCCTGAAACGAGTTCAGGATAACGCGTCCAAATTATTAAAAACTCCAATCTTTATAACTTGTTGATACTTCTAATTTATTCTCAATAGTATCATCTAATTCTGAAAAAAAATCTATCCCTGTTAATTTCTCAATAGCATCAACAGAAACCACAAATTCGTATAACGGTTTTTTCGAATCTTTATGTGGCATTAAGAAAGCGATCATTTTTGTTTCTCCTGTATTATTATCAATTAAAACTTTATAAAATTGATTTGGGACAGACACATCTTCATCACCTATCCTTTTCATTTTTCCTTTTAAAACACCTCCTGTAACGACAAAAACACCATCGTATTTACGAGCCCAATAGCGTATTTTTTGTTCTAATCTATTCCAAACACCAGAGTTGAATTTATGTTCTTGAGGGCTTATATTACTTGTTAAAAACGTTTCGTCGTAAGCAAACTTAGTATATCTCCTGTCTCCAGCAGGACATAAGTGTCCACGATCGTATCCAGATTTCTTATAATTACGCCAATGTGCAGCCCCTGTTTTCACAGCCTTATCAATTTCAAAATACGGCCGTTTATGATTTATAGAGGATAGGTGTGATTTCTTTAATTCATAAGCGACCCATTCAGCTTGTTCATGTGCTTCATTATAAGACAATGAATATCCATCATGGTGAACTATTTGTCCTGTTGTACTGGTTGGTAAAAAATATTCGTTCGTATCCTTTTTTACTGTTTTTCCTTCATCAACGACAATAGCAACCTCTTCTTCTTGCAGAAAATGCTCATAACCGTATACTCCAAAAACGATTAAGAGTGCTACTACAGAATAAATTGTTTTTTTATTCACGATAAGAATTAATCCAATACAAATTCTAACGGTGTTCCCGTAGCTCCATTAGGAAAACTAATTCCTAATAATGCCGATACTGTTGGTGCAATATCAATAATTCTTGTTTTTTGTATCGTTTGTCCGTATTTAATACCTTTTCCAAAAAACAATAAGGGCACATGCGTATCATGATTTTGGCCACTACCGTGTGTAGACCCTTTTTTTCCATAAGAAATAAATGCTGGATTTGGCACGATTAAAACATCTCCAGAACGCTTTTGATTGTATCCGTTATAAAGTAACTCCTCAATACCCGTAGTAAACAACACGGTACTCATTGTAGTTGCAGAATATACTTTATCTACATTTTCATAAGAAATGACTTCGTTAACAATTGCTTTTTGAACATCGCCTAAATCTAACTTTAATTCACTAATCTGAGCTCTATTCAAAAAAACCTGGTTGTTACTTATATTTTCTATTAAATCTGAAGCAGAAAAAGTAGTTAACATAAAAGCATCAAGCTTTGTCCTTGTAGTTTTATTATTTAAATAACCTGAAGGTATTTTTACAGTTTGCAAATATGATGGCACATCTACAGCACCATGATCGGCAGTTAAAAACACCGTGTAATTCCCTTTTCCAACTTTTAAATCTAAAGCATTAAAGAAGCGCTCTAAATCTTTATCGAGGCGTAAATATGTATCTTGAACTTCTTTAGAATTTACTCCAAAATTATGACCAACATAATCTGTGCTAGAATAACTAACTGTTAAAACATCTGTAATATCATCTTGCCCTAATGCTTCACCATCTAATGCTGCTAAAGCAAAATCTGTCGTTATACTGTTTCCATAAGCAGTAGCCTTGATAATCTCAAAGGCATTGTTTTTATTCTTAAGAACCGATAAATCATATGGAAATGTTGCTGTTTTTTTTATTGCAAAACCTTTTTCAAATGAATTTAAATCATCTCCACTCTCAGAGTAAGTGCTAATATCATATAATGTATTCCATACTTTCAAATAAGATTCAGCAATATCAGAAGCATTAAAATCATTGACCCATTTTGGCAATTCGTCCATATAATATGTACTAGTAATAAAATGACCTTCATTCTTTCCATGAAACCAATATGCAGCATTTGCTGTATGACCTGCAGGTAATATAGCACCTCTATCTTTAAATGAAATACCAATTGTTTTCCCTTTCATTTGAGTAAACAATCTATTTTCGTCTGCAAAAGTGGTCGTCTTCATTCTATGCGGAGACATTTTTCCTGATTCGGCAGTTGTTCCAACCGAACTCACAGAATCATCTCCTGCACAATACACCGTTTTTTTTATTGTTTTATCATACCAACTGTTACTAATAACGCCATGATACTTCGGTGTTGTCCCCGTATAAATAGACGTATGACCAGGGGCTGTATAAGTTGGCACATAATTAAAATGATTGTTTTTGCAATTAAACCCCTCATTCATCATACGTTTAAAGCCTCCTTCACCATATCTGTTATAAAAACGAGTTAAATAATCGTAACGCATTTGATCTACAACAATTCCCACTACTAATTTTGGTTTTGTAAAAATTGCATTTTCTTTTTCGGTAATTGCAACATCTTTTTGCGCATTACAAGAATAACTTAAACTTAAAACAAGAAAAACTAAAATTATATTTTTTAACATGACTTCTTTTTAGGTCTTCAAAAATACAGTTTTTAAAACATCAAAAATTAAAATTTAGGTTAAATAAATGCAACTTTTTTTTACTTTAGCCTAATAATTAGTTTTATGACCTATCTTCATAGTATTGGTGCTTATTTTTTAATGATTCGAGAAATGTTTCGAAAGCCTACGAAATGGAGTGTTATGAGGCAGCTTATTTTTAATGATGTCAACGACCTTATTATTGGCTCTTTAGGTATTATTGCCTTTATTTCATTTTTTGTTGGTGGTGTTATTACCATTCAAACGGCTTTAAATATAGAAAACCCTTTAATACCAAAATACTTAGTTGGGTTTGCAACCAGACAATCTGTTATTTTAGAATTTGCCCCAACCTTCATCTCAATAATTATGGCTGGTAAGGTAGGTTCATTTATTACATCTAGCATAGGAACCATGCGTGTTACAGAACAAATTGACGCTCTAGAAGTTATGGGGATAAATGCTTTAAACTATTTAGTTTTCCCAAAAGTTATAGCCTTATTACTTTACCCTTTTGCCATTGCTATTGGTATGTTTTTAGGTATTCTAGGAGGTATGGCCGCTTGTGTATTTGGAGGGTATTCTACATTAGCAGATTATATAACAGGTATCCAAACAGATTTTGAAGTGTTCCATGTTATTTACGCTTTTATTAAAACCGCTGTTTTTGCTTTTGTTTTGGCTACCATCCCATCCTTTCATGGTTATTATATGAAAGGTGGTGCTCTAGAAGTTGGTAAAGCAAGTACAACCTCCTTTGTTTGGACGGCGGTAGTTATTATTTTATTAAATTATATTTTAACAGACATTATGTTAGGCAAATGATAGAGGTTAAAAATTTACATAAATCGTTTGGAGATGCTCATATTTTAAAAGGGATTACAACTACTTTTGAAAAAGGTAAAACCAACCTTATTATTGGACAAAGTGGTTCTGGGAAAACAGTATTTTTAAAATGCTTGCTTGGCTTATTTGATTATGAAGAAGGGGCGATAGCTTACGATGGTGAAATTTTCGCTCAACTTAGTGATGACGAAAAACGGAATATGCGCGGAAAGATAGGCATGGTATTTCAAGGCAGTGCGCTTTTTGATTCTATGACCATAGCCGAAAATGTAATGTTTCCGCTGCAAATGTTTACCAAACAAAGTAAAAGCGAAATGCAAGATCGTGTAGATTTTGTGTTAAAACGTGTAAACTTAGCCGATGCCCATAATAAAATGCCTAGTGAAGCTTCCGGAGGCATGCAAAAACGTGTTGCCATTGCTCGTGCTATTGTAAATAAACCCAAATATTTATTTTGTGATGAACCAAATTCTGGTTTAGACCCAAAAACGGCAATTGTTATTGATAATTTGATTCAAGAAATTACTGACGAGTATCAAATCACGACAGTAATTAATTCTCACGACATGAATTCGGTAATGGAAATTGGTGAAAAAATTGTATTCCTAAAAGACGGGTTAAAAGCTTGGGAAGGCTCTAATCAAAATATATTTAAAACTGATAACGCAGTGGTAACGGATTTTGTTTACTCTTCAAACTTATTTAAAAAAGTACGTAAAATGTATCTTGATGAGGATCAATAATACAGTTTTCAGTCTCAGTTGCAGTATTCAGTAATCGATTTAGTTTTTTTAATTTTTGAAGATTTAAACCCTAAAACAACCGATCCACCAACAAAATCGTGTAACGCTTGCTTTTTTTCATTTCCGTTAACTGTAAGTAACGAAATCCAACCTAATATATATTTAACAATAAATCTTGGTATCGCCCTAAAAATATTTATGTTTTTAGAATGATTTCTTTCTTGCTTAACCATTATATTGCTGAAAAAATGACCAACAGTTGCTCCAAAAAAAGAGACTAGTACAGGTTCGTATATTAAAAATATAAAAACAAAAATTAGTACTCGAATGTAGATTTCAACAGCATCAAAACCATTTAGCATTTGAGATGCCGAATACATCAAACCAATAATTACAATACCATCTATAACCGCTGCTTTAACACGATCAAAAATTTTAGCATAGGTATATTCCATAATTATTAATTTTTTAATTGATTCGTTTTACAACTAATGTATCCAATTTAAGTTTTAATTTTAGCCATTTTTTTAACTTAGCCTGATCTGACTTCCTCGATTTTTCTTTAGATAATGAATCATTCCATTTTACGGTAAATACTGAGAGTGTATCTATCTTTTTAAAGTTTGAACTTACCACACTAGAATATGTAAAGTGTTCTATGGTTTCGTAATTTATTTTAACTTCTTGAACCAATTCTTCAAAAGGAATTTGACTCCGCTCTAATCTTGACAATTTCCTTACTCGATCTTCTAAATAAGAGATTTTTTGTTGTTGAGACATAAGATCTAAAGAATCTCTTGTTCTCAGCTCTTCCATATATTCCAAGTTATTAATGGTTCTGTTTTTAACTTGATTTATATAAAGCTTCGTGTTTTCCAAAGCACTATAATTAGAAAGTTTTTGTTCTAATAAATCTTTTGCCAATTGCGGAATTTCATCCGTTCCAAACGGAATTAATTCTATGATCGACTCGCCTTCTTTATTATAGGTAAACGTTGCATTTTTTTCAATATAACTTGAATTGGGTAATGCCGTTAGTTCTTTTTTAATAAAGGCTTTTGCATCATTTGTAAAATTACTTTCTTTCAATACATTCAAAAATGTTAACACAGCAGGAATCATAACAACAATTGCTAAAACAGAAGCCAATTGTGCTGTTCGTTTTCGTTTTGCAGAATTCGCATATTTAAGCATAGGAAAACGCAATACCTTCAAAACTATAAATGTTGCTAATGCTATAAAAATGGTATTGATCGTAAATAAATACATAGCACCTAAAAAGTACTCCCAATTCCCTTTAGCCAAACCATAGCCAGCTGTACATAAAGGCGGCATTAAGGCGGTAGCAATTGCTACACCAAAAATAACAGACGCTATAGTTCCCTTTTTTGTTCTAGCAATAATTAGAGCTAACCCTCCAAAAAAGGCTATTAAAACATCCCGAATATCAGGTTTTGTACGAGCAAAAAGTTCTGATGTTTCTTCGCTCAATGGAAAAAACTTAAAGAATAAAAATGCTGTTAATAAACTTAGAACAATCATAGTTCCTAAGTTTATTAACGACTTTTTTAATGTATCAATATCATTAATTGCTATAGATAATCCAGCACCTAAAATAGGTCCCATAAGCGGAGAAATTAACATGGCTCCAATAACAACAGCTGTAGAGTTGGCGTTTAAACCAATGGAAGCGACAAATATAGAACAGATTAAAATCCATGCTGTTGCGCCTTTAAAAGGAATATCACCTTTTATGGCTTCGATAGTTGCATCTCTATCGGTGTCGTGTCTAAAATCTAATAATTCACTAAAAAAAGTTTTTATACTCTGAAAAAGCCCTTTTGCATCTTCCTTTACTGCGGCTTTACTTTGCGATACTGCTTCGTCCTTTTTTAAAGCCTCCTTTTCCTCTTCAGAGAAATTAAACTTATTTTCTTCCATGTATATTTATTTTCATCTTCAATAGCCTAAGATAAAAAATATATGCTTTGAATTAAAAAAGCCTTATAAAACTTCAAAAAAAATAGCTTATTTATCTTCAAACTTAGCTTTAACTCGTTGCAATACTTGTTTAATATCTTGTTCTTTAGCTTTTGGGTAAATTAATAATGTATCTTCATTATCAACTATAATATAATTATCTAGACCATCTACGACAACGAGCTTATCGGTTTTTGTTCTAATTAAATTACCTTCTGCATTTTCAGCTAAAATTCTAGCATTTGAAATGGCATTATTATCGTTGTCTTTATCTAATTTATCATAAAGACTGCCCCAAGTGCCTAAATCATTCCAATCAAATTCCGCAGCAATAACATATACATTATTTGATTTTTCCATAATCGCATAATCTACTGATATATTTTCTGCTTTAGGGTAACTGTCTCGAATAAAATCGTCTTCAAACTCCGTATTATACAAACTAATTCCTGTTTCGAATAACGCATATAAATCAGGTTGATTATTTTTAAAGGCTTTAATAACACTTTTTGCACTCCACATGAATATACCTCCATTCCATAAAAAATTTCCTTGTTCTATAAAACTTTTAGCGGTTTCATAATCTGGTTTTTCACGAAACTGAGCTACTGTTTTTATCGCTTCTGCGGAAGCGTTATCAAACTCAATATAACCATACCCTGTATTTGGAAAAGTAGGTGTAATTCCTAAAGTCATTAATGCATCATGCTCTGAACAATAATCGAATGCTTGTTGAACGTTATTAGAAAATGATGTTTCATCTTCAATCCAATGATCACTTGGCGCTACAATCATTAGCGCATCTGGATTTTCTTTTTGAATTTTTAGTGATGCATATAAAATACATGGCGCTGTATTACGCATAGCCGGCTCTAAAACCACTTGTTTTTGAGTAACCTCCGGCAGCTGTTCTAACACCAAGTCGTTATAGCGCTCGTTTGTTAGAATATAAATGTTCTCTTTTGGAATTAATTTTGATAAACGTTGAAATGTTTTTTGAATAAGCGTATCGCCAGCACCTAACATATCGTGAAATTGTTTAGGATATTCTGCTGTGCTTACCGGCCAAAATCTAGATCCTACGCCACCTGCCATAAGTATGGCATAATAATTTGAATTTTTCATATATTTTAGTCCTTTTAAAAGGTTATATTTTTAACTTATTTTGTTATTACTTCCTCTTCAGGAATTAATAATTCAACCTCAACATTTGGATTGAAAAGATACAATTTTCCTGTTTTTAATTCTATACATTCAAAACGCTTAACACGTTTTTCACCTTTTTTAAACACTTTATTATTATGCAATTTAAAAACACTACCCAAAGGTAATTGAAAAACATAATGCTTATCGTTTGGTTCGTCAAATTGCTTTAAAGCATATGCGAGCGCAACATCTGTATCGCTAGACGCTTTTGGATTTATAAAATGCTTTGCTAATAATGGCAGTAAATCATCTGGAAAAATTTCTGGATTTAAAAGCGGTAACATTAAATGTTGAAATGTACGTTTCCATTCTAATCCATGAGGTTTTATATAATTACCATATGTTTTAAATGCTTCTAAATGTGCGATTTCATGAATTAATGTGATTAAAAACCGATATTCATTTAAATTAGAATTAATTGTAATTTGATGTTTTCCGTCAGGCTTTTTTCTATAATCACCATGACGTGTTTTACGTTCCTTTTTCACCTTTACAAGCAGGTTATCTTGTTCTAAAAGTTTAAGAACATAAGCTTCAGATGTTTTTGGTATATAACTTTGAAGTAGATTTTGCATCGGTGTAAAAATAAGGTAATTATTTTAAGGCTAAATCATACTTAAAAGTGAATTCATAGTATTGAATGTATTCGTTGCTTCTTCTTTCAACTCATTATTATAATCGTGAGCAACAAAACCAAACACATCAAAACCACCTGCTTTAGCTGCTCGTACTCCCGATAAACTGTCCTCGACAACCAAACATTCTTCTGGTTTAAACCCCATAGATTTTGCGGCCCAAAGAAAGACATCGGGTTCTGGTTTCCATTTTTGAATGGCGTAACAACTAAAAATTTTGTTTTCAAAATATGGCAACAACTCTGTAAGTTTTAGATTCAATTTTATTTTATCTTCGGGTCCGCTTGATGCCACACAGAAGGGTATATTTAAATTATCTAGCACCTTTTTCACCCCATCTACAGCTTTAACATTTTGCTTAAAAGCTTCAAAACTTTTTTGACGGTATTCTGATTCAAAATTTTCTATTAAAGGCACTGTAGCCAGTTTAGAAATCTTTTCTAAGCAAGCCTTCATAAAACTGCCTTTAAAATGTTTCATCCCATAAACCAAATCTATATCAGCGCCATGCGCATTAGCCATATCGACCAATACCTGAATACTAATAGGTTCGCTATCGACTAAAACACCATCACAATCGAAAATAATGCATTTGTATTTACTCATAAAAATTATCTTTTAAGTGAAAATACTCAAATAAAAATATTTTCAGAATAAAATGTGAAAAATATAAAGAATTTGGAGTTTCTAATACTCCAAAATCTCAAATTCACTACGTCTGTTTAATTGATGCTCCGCATCGGTACAATTTAACATCGGGCAAGGCACAATTGGAGATAGCTCACCAAACCCTTGAAATTTCATGCGACGCGCATTAATAAACGCTTCTAAGGCTAAATAATTCCTCGTTGATTCTGCACGTCTTTCAGATAGAATTTGATTGTAACGCACCGTACCACGGCTATCGGTATGCGCGCTTATTTTTAAATGCACTTTGGGATAACGCTCTAATTTTGATGCCAAAGCATCCAATATTTTTTTAGAATCGGAACGAATATTCCACATATTAAAATCGAAATAAATAGGTTCTAATTGAAAATATAATTTTCCGTCTTTTTCAACCACTGGAGGACCTTCTGTATCTGTCAACAAGGCAAACCGTTCTGGATCTTTTTCTTTTAATTTTTTATCTATTTTCTTCTCGGCTATAATAGCTTCAACCGGATCTATAACTACTGGCGGTGGTGGCGGAATCTTCTTTAAATATAAAACATGTTTTTGATCTTGTTCTTCAACAACCTTCACGTTTAATTCTCCTGGAAAATACCCCTCACTTTCTGCTTTAAGTTTATAATTATTTGCTAATAAATTCATATTAAAAACAGCCAAAACATCTAACGTATTGCCATATAATTGACGTTCTTTTTTATCGAATAAAATAACTTTAGCATTAGGGATATATTCTTTTGTTACAGCATCTTTAATTTCGAACGTGTTTATATATTCTCGAATAAAAATTTCACCAGTTTGTTTGAATTGAAAAATATCATCACTTCTTTTATTTCTATTTGAAGAAAAGAAACCTTCGTTATCTGAATAATAATTCAAGTTAAAATCGTCGTACTGCGAATTAATGGGTACTCCTAAATTAGTCGGTTTAGTATACGTCCCTTCTACTAATTCGGATACAAAATTATCTAGCATTCCTAATCCTAAATGTCCATTTGAAGCAAAAAACAAATCACCTGTTTCTGATATAAAAGGAAAATGCTCACGGTTAACCGTATTAATGGTTTCTCCCAAATTTATAGGCTCACTCATAAAACCATCCACATCTATATCGACATAATATAAATCGAAACTACCAAAACCACCTTCAATATCTGATGAAAAATAAAGTTTCTTTCCGTCTAGACTTAGTGCTGGATGTTGATATGAAAATCCGTTTTTATTAAATGATAATTTTTCTAATTCGCCCCATTTACCATCAATACGAATTGTTTTATATAAATGAATATTATTGGTCGATTGCTCGTTAAATTCCTTTTTCCCTTTGGTATAATTACTTCTAGAAATGTAAAGTGTATTTCCATCCTTACTAAAACAAAAATTGCCTTCGTGTAATTTTGAATTGATCGTTTTTGTTAATGCAACGACGCTACCAATGGTATCATTTTTTTCATCAACATTAATTTTATAGATATCTAAAAAAGGTTGATGTGTCCATTTATAGGTTTTGGATAAAAGTTGTTTATTATCTCTATCGGAAGTAAAATAAACATTATCCTTAAATTTTACGGCTCCAAAATCTGAGGCATCAGAATTAAACTGTGTTTTTTCAACTTTATAATCTGGGCTTTTAAGTTTAAACGCTTCAATTATTTCTATAGATTCTGATTTATCAATAGATAGCGATAGGTTCTCTTTATATAATTTAAAATAATCTAAAGCGGTTTCGTAATCTCCTAAAGCTGATAAAACTTGATACAGTTTAAAATTATACAAGTTATTATACCCCTTATCTTTTTCACCAAATCTACCTTTTACTAATTGTTTTAAATATAAAGACGCTCTTTTATATTGAAAGGTATTATAATAACAAATGGCTATATTTTCAATCGCTTTTTTGTGTCGTTCTTTATCAATTTCATCTTCATAATATTGGGCAGCATTAATATAATCTCCCTTTTCAAAAAACCGATCGGCTCTCGACTTTCCTTGTCCAAATGATGCTTGCATCATAAACAAAGTCATCATTATAAACGTCATTTTCTTTGTCATATTAATAGAATCTTGGAGATGAATATTTTTTACTTAAACCTAATACGTCGAATTTATAGAGTATTATAAATTCATGACTTCCATTATTATAGGTTTGCAATTCGCTTGTATTAAGATCGTAGGCATAACCTAGTCTTAAATTTGGTGTTACATGAATACCTACAAGTCCAGAAACTGCATTTTGATATCTGTATGATGCACCCAATTCAAATCGATTTAAATATAATACATTGGCAGACACATCGAAAGATAAAGGTGCTCCGCCAACAAGTTTTAAAACTGTTGATGGTTTTAGTTTAAAATCATCGTTAATGTCGAACACATAGCCTCCAATTAAAAAGAGGTGTGCTTTATCGTTATAAACGACTTCGTCATTTATATCTAAATTACTCGGAATTAAATTTGGAGCCGATATACCTGCATAGTAATTATCGTCAAATAAAAACACACCTGCCCCTATATTAAGCATCGTTTTGCTTGTGTTTCCAAAAGCAGAGTCTCCAATAACATTACTTCCTATGGCACTAAGATTCAAATGGTCAAATCCTGCTTTCACCCCGAAAGACAGGTTTAAGCTATTATTCAACTTTATTTTATATGCAGCATCAACATTAAAAACATTCTCACTTAAATTTACATTGCCACCTATATTATCGTTTAAATAATTAACACTTAATTCTATTCTATCATTTATAGGAATATGAGCAAATACATTTGCCGTTTTGGGTGCGCCGTCTATGCCAACCCATTGTGTTCTATATAAACTTCCAACTTGTACAATACCTGGCTCGTTAATCATATACCCAGGATTTACCATGCTCATATTATACATGTACTGCGTATATTGAGGTTCTTGTTGTGCGTATGTTAACAGACTACAGGCTATAAAAAGTACTAGTAATTTTTGTTTCATCCTACTATTATCTGCTTAAATAAAAATTTCCTTGAATAGGTTCTGTTACTCCATCTTTTGGGTCAAAAACATAAAAATAAACGCCTGAGGGTAAATCTTTACCAATACTTAAAGCCACATTAGACTCCCCTTTAAATAAGGCTGTGTTTTGATTGCCCTTATAAACCAGACTATCATATCGATTATAAATATTTATTTCGAAATTAGGAAAGGCTACTGGTAAATTACATAAATCGAACACATCGTTTTCGCCATCATTATTTGGAGAAACACCATCTTTTAAACAGGTATCGCAATCCACATGATCTATTGGAAGCAAGGTGACCGTTATTGACACACGCGAAGATTCACAATTATTACTATCTAGAGCAGCTACAAAATAATCTTCTCCATTAATCAAGACTGTACTAAATGATAATGATGTGATTGTATTTGCATCATCATACCAATTATAATCGGCGCCGTTGCTAGCTACCAAATCGGAGATTGTGGCGCCATCACTTGCACAAAAAGTTTGATTTGATGCTGATGGGGGAAGCACCTCATCTACCGTTATAGAAATTTGAGCTGTGGCTAAATCACAAGAGATATGACCTTGAATTTCATATTGAAAATTGTACGTTCCTGAACTTAATTGTGATACATCTAACAAAGTTCCTGTTAGCTGATTTGTACTATCTGAATCGACAAATGTACCACCAGAATCTGCTGATGCATCTAAATAATTGGTCAAATCAATTTGTAAATCTGATCGACAAACGGATGCTGACATATCGTTACCTGCACTTGTACTTTGATAAAGCGTTACTGTTATTGATGCTTGATTTCCGATACACAACACATTATCTGGAACGGTGTATGTATATTGTCCGTCTTCTGAGGAAGCTGGATTGAAAATAGCATTATGATCTGTTGTTGTATATCCGTTAGGTCCTGTCCAAGTTCCTGTTGTATTAGGGTCTCCTGTTAGCCTATCAAACAAATTAAAAGGTGAATTGGTATTACAAACATCAATGGCACCCGTTATACCTGACTGATATTCTTCATATACTGTAAATGATAAACTTGCTCTATCAAAACAGTTATTTACTGATGTGGTTGTATAAAGAAAGTCGAATATTTGTTGATCGCTTACTTCTGGAAGTGTTATTGGATTTGAAATTATATTTCCAGTTGCACCGTCTATCCATGTTCCTCTTGTTCCTTGATATATCGGATCGTCAACACCATTTGTTCCTAATAACGTAAATAAATCTAACGGAGCTGCAATTGCTGGATCTGTTTCACAAAACTCTAATCCTAATGTATCTTCGCCTGCATAGAGTTTCGGATAAATAGTTAAAGAAACTTGGGCTGTTTGTGAATTGCAAAGACCTCCAGTCGTTATAATTGGAGTACATGTATTTGGATCATAAGCAAATCCTGTAAACTGATCTCCAGGACAATTAACTTCTTGAGACACCGTGTATTCAAAAACATAATTACCTGGTGCCCCATTTTGGATATTGATAGTCCCTAATGCTGTATAGTTAGGATCATCTATAGAAAGTAAACCTAAAGTTGATGGTCCAGAAACAAGTTTCCAATTGGTATACTCATCACTATTGTAATCAAACAAAATACCATCTTCTGTGGCAAACTCTATTTGATCGTATAAATTTATCGTTGCTGGCAATGTTGACGATTCTTGGCAAAACTCTAAAGGATCCCCGCCTGTAAAAGGTCTCAGATATTCGTATATTTTAAATGACACATCGGATTTAGCATTTCCGCATACCCCAGAGCGTTGATCTACCGAATAGGTATAATCAAACTCCGCACATCCAAATCTAATCCCATTATCGGCTATTATTTGTTGATATATATTATTAATGTTTATACTTGAATCATTAGGTGAAATTATTTGTCCATATGGATCTCCTGTAGACCAAAGACCTTCAAGGTCTTCTAATAACAAGAAAGCATCGTCACTTAAATCAACATCTCCATCATAAGCTCCATTAAGAATGTCTAATTCACAAATACGCTTAGCTTGACCGTATCCAGAAAACACTTGTCTAGTCACTGAAACATTAACTGTCGTTTCTAAAGTAACATCACAAGGCGGAATACCACTTATACGATAGGTTAATTCGAAAGTTTCTTGATCAACCAAAGGTGGTCCAGAATTATAAGGAATAGTTACTGTAAGATATGAACCTGATATACTAACAAAATTTGGACTACTACCATTGTAAATCCATTCTCCATTTAAATGCGGACTTGGTAAAGATTCTAATGCTTCAAAAATATCTACATCTGGCAATGAGGTACATAATTCTTGAGGAGTAGACCCCATATCACAAACCTCTAAATTGACATCATCAATATTTAAAACTGGTCTAGCAAAGCCCGAAAACGGGCCTAAAATTACATTTAAAGTAGAAACAATACCATCTGGGCATAACGAATTTGTATTGATGAATTGAAATTGATAATCTGTACTTAACACGGAAGCATCATCTAAATCCCATAAATATAAATCGCCAGTAGTTTCATCTAAAGCGAAATTAAAATTAGGGTCATACCAAGCGCCATCTGAAGGCGAGATTGGTGTTACGCCCGGAAGCGCATTATATTGATCGTAAAGGTTAATTATTCCGTCTGGTGTTCCATCGGTATTACCATCAATTGTAGTCATATCGCAAATAGCAATAGTTTCAACAATGTCGCATTGAGCTTGTAATTTACAAAATGAGCAAGCAAACAGTAATAAAACTGGTAGGTAAAAAGTCTTCAATTGGAGGTTAGTTTAAATAATAATTAAAGATAAGTATTACAAATAACCTATATCCCCTTTTTAATAAAAAAATGACTATTTAACGAAAAAAGCGATGATAAACAAAAACCAATCCAATAAAAAAATTAAGGCGTAGAATTAGAAACTTGCAACATTTTACCATTATAGTATTTATTTCCTGTGAGTGAGAAATCAAAAATATACTCAGCCATTTCTACAGCACTTGTTGGCGCTATAAAACCCGGAAACGCCTCTTCTAACATTTCGGTTTGCACCGCACCTAGGGCTAACACATTAAAACTTGTCCCAGTCTCTTTATACTCTTCGGCTAATAACTCTGTTAATGTAATTACTGCCGCTTTACTAGAACTGTATGCCGCTAAACCTGGAAACTTCAGACTTCCTTGAACGCCACCCATAGAGCTAATCGTTACAACATGGCTTTCTTTTTTCATAAAAGGCAACACTTTTCGAGTTAACTCGGCAACACCGAATACGTTGGTTTTATAAATTTGCTCGAAGTCGTTCATTGAAATTTCAGAAAAGGGTTTATTTAAAAGCGCACCAGCATTATTAATCAATACATCTACTTGTTCCCAATCGCTATCTATAAAGTCTTCAACTTTTTTATAAGCTTCACTATCATTCAAATCAAAAGAAAACGCGGTTACATTTGATAGGTTCAGTTCTTGAACTGGTTTTTCATTCCGCGAAAGCGCTAAAACCTGATGTCCAGCTTTTGCAAAGCATTTTACCATTTCAAAACCGATACCTCTACTTGTGCCTGTAATAATTATATTTTTACTCATTGTTCATTTTTATTTCCTTGGTTGATGCATTTATCATACCTGTTAAAGCTGGAATCATTTTATTGATAAAACGCGTCATGTGTTTAAAATCCATTTTATCGGCTTCATCATCAACATGATGATAATAATCAAAATTAGTAAAATCGAAAGTAGAAATGGCTTGTGCAGGCACTTTAAATGCGTTGTAAAACGGAAAGTTATCTGAACGTTTAAATAAATTGTAAGCTTTAGCTTGGGGTAAAAAACCAACAAGAGTGTCTTTAGCATAATCATTTATCTTTTCTGCCATGTTTGAAACATTATAGCCTGTTATATAAGCCATAATTTCTTTCTCTGCTCTTGGTACGCCTATCATTTCGAAATTAATCATGGTGTAAAGATCTAAGTTTGCTTTCTTAAGGCGTTCTGCTAAATGACCAGAACCTTTTAATCCCATTTCTTCGGCAGCATATAGGGTAAATAAAACACTGCGTTTATTACTTTTAGTTTTCGAAAAGTATTTTGCCCATTCTAAAACTGCAACTGTACCCGAAGCATCATCATTTGCACCATTCGCTATAGTATCACCATCTACTGTTTTTGCAGTTCCTATATGATCGTAATGCGCTCCTAGAATTACAAATTCATTTTTTAATTTAGGATCATTGCCTTCAATATAACCAACAACATTATAGCCTACAACATCTTTTACATTAAAAGAATCTCTATACGTTTCGAAATAAGGTTTTATGTTATTTTTTCTGAACAGGTTTTCTATATAAACTGCTGCTTTCTCGATGCCTTGACTTCCTGTATTTCGACCTTCTAATGCGTCGGAAGCTAAATATTCGAGTTCGTTTTGAATATCTTTCTCTAAAACAAAGATCCTCTCTGACACTTTACAACTAAAGACTAAACCTAAGACTAAACAAGCTAACGCTTTTTTCATATTTTTCCTTTTTAAAAAATTAAAGATAAAAAAAACCTGCTTCTAATAATTGAAACTGGTTTATAATAAAAAGAAAAAAAACGATAAAAAAGGCAACAATTTTAAATTGCTGCCTTAATAATTATTAATTTTTGTAACGATTGATTACTCATAACGCCACAACATCTTATTTAATGACTATCCGTTAATCACTTTTTCTTGATGATTAATTGATTCTTGGTGAACCGCTTTAAACATTCTTAAGATAAATTCTTCACTTAATCCGTGTTGCTCACCTTCTAAAACCATTTTCCCCAAGATTTCGTTCCAACGTTTAGACTGTAATACAGCAACGTTTTTAGTTTTCTTAAGTGCTCCAATACCATCTGCAGCTTGCATACGTTTCCCTAACAAATCTAAGATTTGATTATCAACGACATCAATTTGTGCTCTTAAAGTATTCAATGTTTTATTGTAATCTTCTTCGTTGTTTCCTTCTTTTCTAATTTTCAAATCTTTCATGATTTGAACTAAAACTTCAGGTGTAACTTGTTGCGCAGCATCACTCCAAGCATTTTCTGGATCGTAATGCGTTTCAATCATTAAACCATCAAAGTTTAAATCTAAAGCCTCTTGCGACACTTCCATTATCATATCTCTTTTTCCTGTAATATGAGATGGATCATTAATTAAAGGAATATCTGGATATTTGTTTTGAAATTCAATAGCTAATTGCCATTCTGGCGTATTTCTATATTTTGTTTTTTCATAAGTTGAAAACCCTCTATGGATTGCTCCAATATTCTTAACACCAGAAGTATAAATTCTCTCGATACCACCTAACCATAAAGCTAAATCTGGATTTACTGGATTTTTAATTAATACAGGCTTATCTGTTCCTTTTAAAGCATCTGCAATTTCTTGCATGATAAAAGGAGATACTGTAGAACGTGCTCCAATCCATAATAAATCAATATCATGCTCTAAAGCTAGTTTTACGTGAGCTGCATTTGCAACTTCCGTACACACTTTCATTCCTGTTTCTGCCTTTACTTTTTGTAACCATTTTAAACCTAATGCTCCAACACCTTCAAACATACCAGGACGTGTTCTTGGTTTCCAAATTCCAGCTCTAAAATAGCTTACATCAGTATCTTTTAACTCATGTGCAATTTTTAAAACTTGCTCTTCTGTTTCAGCACTACATGGCCCTGCGATTACTAGTGGATGATCTAGATTTAAATCATCTAACCAAGTTCTCATTTTCTTTGTGTTTTCCATAATGTTTAATAAAATTTCAAAAATCGAACTCCAAATCCCAAACTGTTGTTTGTCTTTATAAATTGGAATCTTAGATTTTATTGTTGGGATTTAGTTTAATTTATTCCGTTTAAAATATCTTTTATATGATTCGTACTCTTCATCTCGTTATAAATCGCTTCGAAATTATCATCTTTCATAAGCTCTTTAAACTTGTTGAGATTGTTTATATATTCTTCTAATGTTTCTATCACATTCGTTTTATTCTGTTTAAAAATAGGCGCCCACATTTCTGGTGAACTCTTTGCCAAACGTACTGTAGAAGCAAATCCACTACCAGCCATATCAAAAATATCGCGTTCATTTTTTTCTTTTTGAATAACCGTTTTACCTAACATAAACGCACTTATGTGAGACAAATGCGATACATAAGCAATATGCTTATCATGATCCGCAGGATTCATATACCGAATGCGCATGCCGATATCTGAAAACAATTTCAACGCTTTTTCTTGAAGCTTGAATGTTGTTTTTTCTACTTCGCAAACAATGTTTGTTTTCCCTATAAACAAGCCTTCTATTGCTGCCGTTGGTCCCGAATGTTCTGTACCAGCAATTGGGTGCATGGCTAAAAAATTCCTTCGTTTAGGATGATTTTCAACAACTTTACAAATATCTACTTTTGTTGAACCTGCATCGACTACCAAACTTGTATCAGATATTTTATCTAAAATAATTGGCAATAATTTCACAGTCGCATCAACAGGAATAGAAACGATAACCAAATCGGCATTTGCTAGATCGTCTAAGGTTGCTTTTTTATCAATTAAATTAAGAGACAAAGCTGTATCGAGCGTAGATTCTTTTCTACTAATACCATGAATAACCACTTCTGGATTATTCTTTTTGATATCGATAGCTAGACTCCCACCAATTAAACCAACTCCTATTGCGTAAATATTTTTCATTTTTTTCTCTCCCTACCCCTCTCCAAAGGAGAGAGAACTGTTATGGCTATTACTTTATCTTTTATTTCAACTATAGCAACTGTTTATTAAAACTGAATACTACTTTTTTACTCATAACAAGCGGACTGTTTACTGTCACTAAATACTGCGACTAAACAACCCTTGCTATTGCTTCTTCTAAATCTTCAACTTGTGCGCATAAAGAAAACCGAATATACCCTTCACCTTTACTTCCAAAAATAGTACCTGGCGTTATAAATAGATGATTCTCCTTTAATATTAAATCTATATATTCTTCAGCTTTAACATATGGCGGTAATTTTGCCCAAACAAAAAGTCCTGTAGCATTTTCATCATAAGTACAGTTTAATGCTTCTGCCAATTTCCATACTAAATCACGACGCTTTTTATACACGCTATTTAATGTAGAAAACCACATTTCTGAACACTTTAAAGCTTCTATAGCGCCTTTCTGAATGCCATAAAACATACCAGAATCCATGTTGCTTTTCACCTTCAAAATATTCTTAATATACTTATTATCGCCAACAACCATACCTACACGCCAGCCTGCCATATTAAATGTTTTGCTTAACGAATTAAGCTCTAAACACACCTCTTTTGCTCCAGGAACGCTTAATATACTTTGCGGATTATCGTTTAATATAAAACTGTACGGATTGTCATTAACTATTAAAATATGGTGCTTTTTTGCAAAAGCAACCAATTCTTCAAAAATATGTTTTGTTGGCTGTGCACCTGTTGGCATATGCGGATAATTCACCCACATAATCTTTACTTTACGCAAATCTTGTTGCTCTAAAGTTTTTAAATCGGGCATCCAATTATTAGCTTCGTCCAGTTCATAAAAGATAGCTTCTGCACCCATCAATTTGGTTACTGATTGATAAGTTGGATAACCTGGATTCGGAATTAAAACCTCATCACCTTCATTTAAATACGCCATCGAAATGTGCATAATACCTTCTTTACTCCCCATTAACGGAAGCACTTCGGTATTTGGACTTAGCGACACATCAAAATGTTCTTTATAAAACCCTGTAATAGCTTGTCTCAATTCTGGAAGTCCTTGATATCCTTGATATTTATGAGCTCCAACATCCATCAATCCGTCCTTAATCGCATCAATAACCTTTTGAGGCGGCTGCATATCTGGACTACCAATTCCTAAATTTATAATGGGTTTCCCACTAGAAATAAGCGCATTAACCTCTCTTAACTTCTTCGAAAAGTAGTACTCTTCTACCGTATGCAATCTTTTAGCTACTTCAATCATAACTTTGCATTTTTATATTCGCCCAATATTTTAAAATCTGACGACATTATTTTTAAAATAGATTTTGCCTTATTGAAATCTGAATACTCATTAAAAGTAACATCGACAAAAAAGGCATATTTCCAAGGTGTTTCTATAATTGGTAACGACTGTATTTTTGTTAAATCAAGCTTACAATCACTCATTACATTTAGTATCGTTGCTAAACTCCCACGCTTATGGTCGGCAACAAATCGAATCGAAGCCTTGCTTATTTCATTTTCTGGAACTTCAGAATTTGTTCTTTTTACAATAGCAAACCGAGTTTCGTTGTGTTTTATGGTTTGAATACTATGCCCCAAAATCTCTAACTCAAAAATCTCGGCAGCCATAACACTTGCAATAGCACCAACACCTTTTAGATTATTTTTTTGAATACGCTCGGCAACCTCAGCCGTATCCTGATCTTCAACCAACTTGATATGCTGGTGTTTTCTAAAAAACTCCTTACACTGCAACAACGCCATAGGATGCGAATACACCTCTTTTATATCTTCGATACTTTGGTTTGGCAATGTCATTAAATTATGCTGAATATCTAAATAATGCTCACCAACTACATGTAAATTATGTTTATCAATTAACGCGTAGTTTGGAATAATGGATCCAGCAATAGAATTTTCTAAAGCCATAATAGCCGCATCGCATTCTTTTGTAATTAAAGAATCGACGGTTCTATCGAACGTTAAACATTCAATAACAGCAACAGGTTTATCAAAAAATTGTTTCGACACAATATGATGAAAAGATCCTCTTACTCCTTGTATGGCTACTGTTTTAATCAATTTTATTTTTATTTTTTTTAAATCTCAATCTTAAAAATCGAGCTTTTTTCAAACAACTGTTAAACAAAAAAAAGTCTCGATTTTCATCGAGACTCATATTAAAATTTATTGTGATAAATTATACATACAACGCCTCGATTTCTTTGCTAAAAAAGAAATAAAAGTTGCTAAAATATGTATAACCTATTGTTGTTCTCATAATTATGGTGCTAAAGTAAATATTATTTCATGAAATCAAAATTGTAGAATTGTTTTTTTTTCATTTTATTAAAAGTTTTAAAGAATTGACATAAAAACCTACCTTATACTAAGCAATCACAAAATATATTCTAATAAAACTAAACATAATAAAACATTTTTAGCGCTACCCTGAAGGGGGCGGGCTTTCATCTATGCACTCTCTTCTGCATCGGGGAGCTCAAACAATTAGCCTGCGGTGAACGCAGTCGAACTGTTCAATCCCTAGTACGGGGTAGTTTGCAGTGGGCAGTGATCAGTCTACAATCAGCTAGAATGTAAAAAAACAAATAAGCATAAATTAAACTTGCTCCTCACTTTGTTTTAAAGGGCCAACAATTTCGATTAATCGAAATTAGAAGAGTTAAAGAACAATAAAAGTAAAGCCCCAAATTCCAACACATTAAAAAACAAGTAATATTTATAGCGTCAACACAATAACCAATTATAATATTATTATTTTTGGTCTAAACATTTATATTATGTCCATAGAGGTTAAAGCGGTTACAAAGGTTTACGGCAGTCAAAAAGCATTGAACAACATATCTTTTAGTGTTAAAAACCCTGAGATCGTTGGTTTTTTAGGACCCAATGGTGCTGGAAAATCGACTATGATGAAAATTATCACATCATATATTGATGCCAACGCTGGCGAAATAAATGTAAATGGACATAATACAAAGTCAGACCCAATAGGTGTTCAAAAAAGTGTTGGCTATTTACCAGAAAACAATCCATTATATTTAGAGATGTATATTAGAGAGTATTTAACCTTTAACTCAGACATTTATAAAGTAACAAAGCAACGTATAAACGATGTTATAGAACAAACAGGGTTATCACCAGAAGCCCATAAAAAAATAGGTCAATTATCTAAAGGTTACCGGCAGCGCGTTGGATTAGCAAATGCCTTATTACACGACCCTGAAGTTTTAATACTTGACGAACCCACAACGGGATTAGATCCCAATCAACTTATAGAAATTCGATCACTGATTAAAACCATTGGAAAAAAGAAAACCGTTTTTCTTTCCACACATATTATGCAAGAAGTTGAGGCCATGTGCGACCGTGTCATCATTATTAATAAAGGCGAAATTGTTGCAGATAAAAAACTAACCGAATTACGCGATGAAAAAGAACAAACCGTAATCGTTGAATTCGATTATAGAGTTGAAGATCCTTTTCTTTTAAAATTACCAAAAGTAAAAACAGTTGTGAACACCTTCGGATTTGTTTACGAAATCACTTTTAAAACATCGGAAGACATGCGTTCTCACGTTTTTGATTTTGCTCACGACAATCAATTAAAAATTCTTCAATTAAATCAAAAAAATGCGAGTTTGGAGAGCTTGTTTATGGAGTTAACCAAATAAAATTTTAAGTTTAAAAATATGACCAAAAACTCATATGTTTTTATCGCGACTTTATTATTTTGTATTACGTATTTACCAGAAATCCCTAGTATAATATTCCATAAACAAATTCTAATTAATTATATACCACGAACTACAATCAAAACCATTTTACTTTTTCTAATTTGTTTCATGGAAAGTAGTTTAATAAAAAAACAATACCCTGGTATCTTAGGCTGGTTATTAACTGGATGTCTACTGATTGGATGTATTATGTTAATAATTCATTTTAATTATGGCAAGGAACTCGTTATAATTAGTACAGTCTCAATATTGATTAATTTAATTTATCATGCATTACTAGAAAAAAACAAAAACCTATACAATTATTTTTTATTTGGCTTTATTGTAGTAAAAACTTTTATGATTTTGGCTCCATTTTATTCTCGGTATTGGAAATCAACACCATATTATAATTTAATTTGGTGGCTAGACATATCTCTAGGGATTCTAATTTCTTTCTTAGGAATAAAATACTGCTATAGGTTAATCAAAACTAAAAATCATTTATAAGTATATTAAATAATAATTTTAAAAAACCAATCCTAAACATTCTATAAGCTTATATCATTTAATTTAAAACCATGACCAAAATCATCTTTACTAAAAATTGAAGATGCTAATTTTGCAGTATTCATAAATTGAATTATCAATAAAATAAAATCGGTTTTTCAATCGATTCAATATAAAAACACTAAAATGAGCAAAGGAATTTATGTTGCTACCATCGAGCCAAACAGTGGGAAATCTGTTGTTGTACTAGGTTTAATGCGCATGCTTTTAGGAAAAACAGCTAAAGTTGGATATTTCAGACCTATTATCGAAGATCTTGAAGCTGGTGAAATGGACAATCACATAAACACGGTGATTTCTCATTTTGATATCGATATCAACTATAAAAAAACATTTGCTTATACTCGAAGTCAAGTTCTCGACCTTTATAACCAAGGAAAATCTGGTGAAGTTATTGACGAGATCATAAAAAAATACAAATACCTCGAAGAACGTTTTGATATTGTTTTAGTAGAGGGCACAGACTTTTCACATGAAAATTCTAGCTTAGAGTTAGACATAAACATTCTAATTTCAAAAAACTTAGGAATACCAGTCATTATAGTGTCGCAAGGTGATAAAAAAGACATCAAAGAAATTGTTGACAGTGTACAATTAGCACATGATACGTTCAAAGAAGAGGTCGATGTGCTGTCTATTATGACGAATAAAATAGACATTGATAACATTTTAATTCTAAAAAACGAATTAAACAAACGTATATCTAACGGAACCGACATTTCGGTCATTCCAAAAATAAAAAGTTTAGCCAATCCAACGATAAAAGAAATTGTAAAAGCTTTAGATGCCAAAGTCCTTTTTGGAAAAGGGATGCTTAACAACCCTGTAGAAAACTTTGGAGTTGGCACCATGCAATTACGAAATTACTTAACACATATAAAAGAAGGTTCTTTAGTCATTACTTCTGGAGATAGAGCCGATATTATTTTAGGTGCATTACAAGCCAATGTCTCCAAAAACTATCCTAAAATTTCTGGAATTGTTTTAACTGGCGGACTTCTTCCCGAAGAATCTATCTTAAAATTAATTGACGGACTTTCCAGTGTTGTTCCTATTATAAGTGTAAATGGTGGCACATATTCTGTTACGAATGCTATTGGTAAAATTAGATCTAGAATTTATGCTGAAAATGCTGAAAAAATAAACACCTCTATTGCTACTTTTGAAAAACATGTTGATACAGATAAATTAGCCGATAAATTAATCCAATTTGAATCGGATATTTTCACACCAAGAATGTTTCAATACAATTTATTGCAGCGTGCTTTAAAAGACAAAAAACATATTGTTTTACCGGAAGGCTATGACGAGCGTGTATTGCGAGCAACTTCAAAATTAATTAATGCTCATGTTGTTGATATTACTTTAATTGGCGAAAAAGAAAAAATTCAAGAACGTATTGAACGTTATGACATTTCTTTAAATATTGGTGATATAAATATAGTTTCGCCCACAGAATCGGAACATTTTGACGATTATGTAAATACGCTTTACGAGCTTAGAAAGCATAAAAACATAACATTAGGAATGGCTAAAGATATGATGACGGATGTCTCATATTATGGTACCATGATGATATACAAAGGACACGCAGATGGTATGGTTTCTGGTGCGGCACATACTACGCAACACACGTTAAGACCCGCTTTACAATTCATTAAAACCAAACCCGATGTAAATATTGTCTCTTCCATTTTCTTTATGTGCTTAGAAGATCGAATTTCCGTTTTTGGTGATTGTGCTATTAATCCAAATCCGAATGCTAAACAATTAGCAGAGATTGCAATTTCTTCGGCAGAAACCACCATAGATTTTGGTATAGAACCCAAAGTAGCCATGCTTTCATATTCTTCGGGTGCGTCTGGAAAAGGTGCTGATGTCGAAAAGGTTAGAGAAGCTACAGAGATTGTTAAACAACAAGCACCAAACATAAAAATTGAAGGCCCAATTCAATACGATGCTGCGGTAGATATGCGTATAGGAAAAAGTAAATTACCCGACTCTGAGGTTGCAGGTCGCGCAAGTGTTTTAATATTTCCAGATTTAAACACAGGAAATAACACTTATAAAGCGGTACAAAGAGAAACAGGCGCCTTAGCCATTGGTCCTGTTTTACAAGGGTTAAACAAACCTGTTAACGACCTTAGCCGTGGATGTACTGCAGATGACATTTATAGTACCGTAATTATTACAGCCATTCAAGCACAAGACCTTTAAAATATGCAAGTATTAGTTTTAAATTCAGGAAGTTCTTCATTAAAGTTTCAATTATTTTCTATGCCCGAAGAAACCATTCTTTGTTCTGGATTAATTGAGCGTATTGGTTTGGACGATGCTAAATTCAAATTCAAAACCAAACAAGATACGATAGAAGTTGTTACGTCAATTCCTAATCATAGAATTGGATTGGAATTATTAGCGAAGCAATTGCTTAACAAAGAAACTGGTATTATTAAATCTGCTGGAGATATTGATATTGTAGGTCATCGTGTTGTTCACGGAGGAAAACACTTTAGCAATACTACCGAAATAACTAAAGAGGTAAAAGATAAGATAAAAGCACTATCATCATTAGCGCCTTTACACAACCCTGCTAATCTAGAAGGCATAGAGGTTGCTGAAGCTATTTTCGAAAAAGCTAAGCAAGTAGTTGTATTCGATACCGCTTTCCATCAATCTATACCAGAGCATGCGTATAAATATGCCATTCCAAACAAGTTTTCAGATGAACACAATATTCGTTTATACGGCTTTCACGGTACGAGTCATAAATATGTTTCTGAAAAAACTATTGACTTTTTAGGAAAGAAAGAATCGAAAATCATTACCATACACCTTGGTAATGGCTGTAGCATAACCGCAATTAAAAACGGAAAAAGCATCGATCACTCACTTGGTTTCTCACCTGTTAGTGGATTAATCATGGGGACGCGTTCTGGAGATATAGATGCTTCAGTAATTTTTCATCTCGCTGAAAAACTAGGTTATAGTTTAAACGAAATAAACACCATCCTTCAAAAGGAAAGTGGTATGCTTGGGTTAACAGGCTTTAGCGATTTAAGAGATATTCAAACTGAAGCAAAAAAAGGAAACAAAGCCTGTAAATTGGCTTTAAAAATGAATGCTTACCGCATTAAAAAATATATTGGTAGTTATACCGCTATTTTAAACGGACTAGACGCCATTGTTTTTACCGCAGGTATTGGAGAAAACTCAGATGTTATGAGAGCATTGGTTTGCGAAGACTTAGATTACTTAGGCATTCAGCTTGATTTAGAAAAAAACAAAGAAAGCGCAGATGGTATGCGTGTAATTAATAAAGACAACTCTAAAATTAAAATCCTAGTCGTTCCAACTAACGAAGAGTTAGAAATAGCAAAACAATCGGTCGATTTATTCGAAGATTAATTGACTGATTCAAGATCAAGAACGCACAATAGCGCAAATCACTTTTCGCCCATAGTATATATGCCTTTCATTTTATAGCGTGTTCCATCAAAATCTAATTCTGGTTCTTCTATAATTTGAGTACTTACTTGATTAAAACCACCGTTTTTAAATATAGCTTCTACATGAGAAGCTTCATATTTTTCGAAACCATAATTTGACAATTCAATTTGATCCATAAAATCTTTAGATCGGTATGCAATAAGCAATTTCCCTTTAGGCTTTAATACTCTCAAAAGCTCTTTAATATTAAGCTCTGGTTGCGGCCAAAAATAAAGTGTATTGGTAGTGGTTATACTATCAAATGAATCGGATTCAAACGGTAATTTTTCAATTGAAGCCTCAAAAAATTGAACTTGTCCTTGTTTTAGAAATTCATTATTTATAGTACTTGCTTCTTCTACCATTGTTTTAGAAAAATCGACACCTGTATACTTAATATTATCAGCCTTTTCTATTAAATCTTTAATAAAGAATCCGTTTCCCATTCCTATTTCTAAAATAGCATCACCATCATTAGGATTCAAAAGGTCATAAGTATTTAAGCAAATATGCTTATTTCCTTTATTCATTTGTAAACCGACACCTTTACCAGCTTCTCCTTTGGGTTTGCGTAAATGTTGAGCTAATTCTTTAGTCGTTAGATTCAATTCACCATTAAATTTTTCTGCCATAAGATTAAGAATTACTCGAAGATTAATTGACCTTCAAAAAGAACCTCAACCTCAACTACTGGTGGTTCGTTTTTAGATATTAAGTTACCATAACTTACTAAAGACCCTTTAAGAGATTGTTGCGGGTTTACAATTATATCATTTGTCCCACGGTGATATACAACAATATTTTGAGCAACTAGATCAGCGCCTTCAAATCTACCATCTCCAGAGGCAAAATTAATATTCAAATTATTAGTCGTCCCTGAGATATAACAATTAGACAAATTATTAAATACCAAACTAAAACTAGAGTTATCTATTTGTAATCGAAAATCACCAACATTCAATCCTTCAGGTGCTCCAAAATCTTCAGATAAAATAGATAACGACGGATATGTTAAAACTCCGTCAGAACTGACATCATATTGGGTAGAACTCCTAATTTCTGTAATATTTGGAGCGGTCACATAAACTTTAGTTAGGTTATAATCTCTAACATAATTACAACTATTATTATCTGTTAAGATTAACGTTCCATCTACAACTATGACTTCAACATCATTCAGTAAGTTTTTACCAGTTTCAATAATAACCTGATGCTCTAATCCTTCCTTCAGTATTAATTCAACATCTCTATTTACGAGGATCTTGTCAAAAGGCATCACCACAATTTCATCCTGAATAATTGCACCAGATGTTTGAAAACAATCTCCAGTATCTTCCTTGTCGCAAGCAACAATTAAAAAAACAATCGCTATGTAAAATAATTTTTTCATATTCTGTCATTCCTGTAAAAACAGGAATCCATTTTTTTATAATACAGTTTCAATTTATAAGATTCCTGCCATAGTTTATCTTGAGCGATAGTTAGGAAGGCAGAACTATCAAGCCTTTTATAATCGAACACCTAATCCAAATTCAAGACCTTCTGCAGCAGCGCCGTGCGCTTTCAACGTCATAGACCCAAACCACTTTTTACTAAAATAACGTTTCAAACCAAGTCTAACATACATTCTCCCCTCAAAATCGAATGGATAATACACGTAATAGCCTAACTGGGTTATTAACGATGTTTTACTAATAAACAATTCATGCCCAGCAAAAACACCAACACGCTTATAATCCTCATCGCCAGACACATTTTCTTCTGGAAACGCAACACTCTTATACGCAATAAGTTCTTTTAAAAAATTAGAAAAGAACACATCTGTCCCAATTTGTAAAGCGCTCGATTTATTTATGCGCTTATCGGCATATGCTGAAACCACATACATAACATACTGTCCACTTCCTAAAATATCACTCTGATTAATACCGCTTCTTAAAACAAGATTATATTTCAAAGGTTCTGAGAAAGCCTGATCTGCTTCCTTGTCTAAAGTATGTTGATATTCTAATACGTCATCATCCAAACTATATGTAAGTCCGATATTAAATGTTATAGAATTTGTGCCATTATTAGGCGCCTTAACATTCGCATTAGAGTAATGCAATAACGAAAGCCCAGCCTGTAAACCAAACTTATCAAAAAGACGCTCTTTTTTATAATTAAGCATCATGTAGGTGGCACTCATCAAATCGGAACCAAAAGCCACATTTTTCTGATTATTTATTCTATCATAAGGGTTCGTTGTATAAGCCATACCTTGACCTATACGAAACATTAAATACCTCTTAAAGAAATAAAAATTATAATGTGCATATAAAGAATAGTTACTCCCTAAAACATCATTTTTAAAATCTTGATAAGCAAACGACACTCCATAATCAGGGTAATTAAAACGTTGTTCCCAATCGTTAAAACCATAGGTTTTCTTATTCCAACTTAAAATAAAGCCTTCGGGATGCCCTGTTATTAAATGCGCAATATCACTGTTATGTTCAGCGAGATTCCCTTTATAATAATTAACAGCAATATAAGATGTATGTTCCTTTTCTTGTGCATAACACAACACAAAAAGAAAGCAAAACATGTAGGTTAAAAATAACTTCATTAATCGATTTGGTTATAAAATGCTAAAGTATACATTAAAACAATGCCTTCGCTATAGCATGTACATTATCACTTTTCCCCATAGAATAGTAATGTAAAACTGGCACTCCTGCTTCTCTTAATTCTTTAGATTGTTGTATAGCAAACTCAATACCCACTTGCCTTACGGCTTTATTATCTTTACAACCATCAACAGCTTCAATAAGCGTTTCTGGTAAATCTATTTTAAAAACTTGAGGTAAAATTTGTAAATGACGCTTTACAGCAATAGGTTTTATACCCGGAATAATAGGCACGTTAATCCCAGCTTCTCTAGCTTTTTTAACAAACTCGAAATACTTATTATTATCAAAAAACATTTGCGTTACCACATAATCGGCACCTGCATCAACCTTCGCTTTTAAACGCTTTAAATCGGTAATTAAAGATGGCGCTTCCATGTGTTTCTCTGGGTACCCCGCAACACCAATACAAAAATCAGAATTATGTTCTACAGTAACATCATCATGCAAATATTGCCCTTTGTTTAAGCTCGAAATTTGCGAAACCAAATCACTCGCAAATGCATTACCTCCTTTAACTGGTTTAAAATATGCTTCATCTTTCATCGAATCACCACGTAATGCCATCACATTATCAAGCCCCAAATAATGACAATCTACTAACACATATTCCGTCTCTTCTTTTGTAAAACCACCACACAGCAAATGCGGAATAGCATCCACATTATACTTGTGCATAATAGACGCACAAATACCAACCGTTCCAGGACGCATACGTGTAATACGCTTATCTAAAAGCCCGTTGCCTTTATCAATATAAACGTACTCTTCGCGCGATGTTGTTACATCAATAAACGGTGGATTAAACTCCATTAACGGATCTATATTATTATATAAATCTTGAATATTTTTACCTTTTTTTGGCGGTATAACCTCAAACGAAAATAATGTTTTTCCGTTGGCATTCTTAATATGATCTGTTACTTTCATTCCCCTAAATCCCCAATGGGGACTTTTATTAGTTAATATTTATTTTTTAGCGTTACCACAAGGGTCGCGCCTTACACTATATCTTTTTTTGCCATTTATGGCAGCAAAAAAAGGTTAAGAATATCAACAGATATTCGAACGGTTTCAATCCCTAACGCAGGTTTACCAGCTTATTTTTTACTTCATCAAAAGTACCTGTGTACTCCCAATATATCCATCTACCATCCAAATAATCCGTTAAAATATATTTTTCACACTCAACGATTTAATTCTAGAAACAGATACTAACTTTTTCGAAAACCCTTCCACAGTAACATGCTCCAAAACCTCTTTATTCTCAGCATCATAACCATGCGAAATCATATAACTTCCTAAACTTAATTCTATAAATTTCATATCTATTGATCTGCTATTGTAGGATGCAACCACTTTCTAGCTTTATCTTTTGTAATATCTTTTCGTACCGAATAATCAGTCACTTGGTCATCTGTTATTTTACCTAAACCAAAATATTTAGCTTCTGGATTCCCAAAATAATAACCCGAAACTGCTGCTGCAGGCCACATCGCTAAACTCTCTGTAAGCGTAACACCAATTATTTTTTCAACATCCAACAATTCCCAAATCGTTTCCTTTTCTAAATGATCTGGGCATGCAGGATATCCTGGCGCTGGACGAATCCCTTTATACGTTTCTTTAATTAAATCGGCATTACTTAAATCTTCATCGGCAGCATAACCCCAATGCTTCATTCTAACTTGTTTATGCAAATACTCTGCAAGAGCTTCAGCAAAACGGTCGGCAATGGCTTGTGCCATTATCGCGTTATAATCGTCTTCTTTTGCTTTATAGCTATCAGCCAATTCTTGCGCCCCAAAAATAGCAACACAAAACGCTCCCATATAATCTGTTTTACCAGAATCTTTAGGCGCAATAAAATCTGCTAAAGCATGGTTAGGAACACCTTCACGCTTCTTTAATTGTTGACGCAACGTTCTAAAAACAACTATTTCCTCTCCCTTTTTCTGAACAGAGATATCATCATCATTTATAGAGTTCGCTTCAAACAAACCAAAAACAGCTTTCACTTTTAAAGATTGTTTTGCAATAATTTCCTTAATCATGGCTTGAGCCTCATCGTACATTATAGTCGCTTGCTCTCCAACAACCTCATCAGTTAAAATATCTGGAAATTTACCATGTAAATCCCAACTTCTAAAAAACGGGCTCCAATCTATAAATGGTAATAACTCTTTTAAACTTAATTGTTTTAACATCTGAATCCCAAG
Organism: Algibacter sp.; assembly: GCA_039985655.1. Taxonomy (GTDB): domain Bacteria; phylum Bacteroidota; class Bacteroidia; order Flavobacteriales; family Flavobacteriaceae; genus Postechiella. The sequence continues at coordinate 94,334 of JBDWSF010000017.1, forward strand.
TTCATTAGGTTTCTTAATTTCAGTCGTTTCCCAATCTATTTTATACTTTTTTCTTCGCGCCTCAGCAATAGGAATATATGATTTTTCCTTTCCTCGTTTTAAAAACTTGGTGCGAAATTCATCATAATCTTTTTTTAGTTTGGCAACATATTCGTTAGATGTTTTCTTATTTAATAAATCACCAACTACTGTTACTGCTCTCGATGCATCATTTACATGAACTACAGCATTTCTGTATTGAGTATCAATCTTAACCGCTGTATGCGCTTTTGATGTTGTTGCTCCTCCAATAAGTAAAGGCAATTCAAAATTTTGACGTTCCATTTCTTTAGCCAAATACACCATCTCATCTAGCGAAGGCGTAATTAAACCGGACAAACCAATAGCATCTACATTCTCTTTAATGGCTGCTTCAATAATTTTTTCAGGCGGTACCATGACTCCTAAATCTACTATTTCATAATTATTACAACCCAAAACAACGCTCACAATATTTTTACCAATATCGTGTACATCACCTTTTACAGTGGCCATTAATATTTTACCTAAAGCTTTTTGCTCCTCTCCTTTTTCAGCTTCTATAAACGGATTTAAATAAGCTACTGCTTTTTTCATCACACGAGCAGATTTCACCACTTGTGGTAAAAACATTTTTCCTGCGCCAAACAAGTCACCAACCACATTCATTCCAATCATTAAATGACCTTCAATCACTTCAATCGGTTTTGCGGCTTCTTGTCTTGCTGTTTCTACATCTTCAATAATAAAAGCATCAATACCTTTTACTAAAGCGTGCGTTATACGTTCTTGAACAGGGTTTTCTCGCCAAGATAGATCGACACCTTTCTCTTTTTTAGACCCTTTTACACTTTCTGCAAAGTCTAATAAACGTTCTGTAGCATCCTCTCTTCTATCTAAAATAACATCTTCAACATGCTCTAATAAATCTTTTGGAATGTCATCATAAATCTCCAAAAGTGCAGGGTTTACAATCCCCATATTCATACCTGCTTGAATGGCATAGTATAAAAATACGGAGTGCATCGCTTCACGAACACCATCATTTCCTCTAAATGAAAATGACACATTACTTACACCTCCGCTAACACTTACATTTTCTAAATTTTCACGTACCCAACGGGTCGCTTCAATAAAATCTATAGCATTTCTTCTATGTTCATCCATTCCTGTTGCTACAGGAAATATATTTAAATCGAAAATAATATCTTCCGATGGAAATCCTACTTTATCAACTAAAACACGATAAGAACGCTCTGCTATTTCTATACGTCTTTCGTAATTATCAGCTTGTCCAACTTCATCAAAAGCCATAACAATGACTGCAGCACCATAACGTTTTATTTGCTTGGCTTCCCAAATAAATTTCTCTTCACCTTCTTTTAAAGAAATTGAATTCACAACGCATTTACCTTGAACAACTTGCAAACCAGCATTGATGATTTCCCATTTAGAACTATCGATCATAATAGGCACACGACAAATATCTGGCTCGGCAGCAATTAAATTTAAAAAACGCACCATAGACTCTTTACCATCAATAAGTCCGTCGTCCATGTTAATGTCAATAATTTGCGCACCTCCATCTACTTGGTGACGTGCAATATCCAAAGCTTCATCAAACTTCTCTTCTTTTATTAATCGTAAAAATTTACGAGATCCAGCTACGTTAGTTCGTTCTCCTATATTCGTGAAATTGCTATTTTCGTTTAAAACTAAAGGTTCTAAACCTGACAATCGCATGTATTTAGTTTGGTTAATAGTTACTCGTTTTTGGTTATTAGGCTTACTCATACTTATAATTTCTTGTAATAGTTGATAAATCCATTAAGCAACTTTTTACAAGTTTCTATTTGTGATAATACTATATTTAATTTTTCTTCTGAAATAAAACTCAAATCGTTTGAAAGATATAACTGAGTTTCTAATTCATATAAAGAACCTCTTGAAATATATAAAAAACGAATGGTGTCTTTTGGAGTTTGCCTCCCACAACCTTCGGCTATATTAGATGGAACGGAAACTGAACATCTTCTAATTTGACTTATAATTCCGTAAATTTCTTCTTTTGGAAAATCATTGGTTAATAGATAAACATGATTGACTAGTTTTCTAGCTTCAATCCAAACATCTAACTCTATATATGATTTCATTTCTTTTTCATTCTTTAAAACAACAATCTAATTATTGATTTTTAGTTCTTTGTTACTAGGACTACTCATAAACTTAAAATAGTTCTTGACACCTATTAACTAATAACCAGTAACTAATAATAATGTTCTACAATTGGAAAAGGTTCATAAAAATGATGTAATAACGCTTTCCATTCTTGATATTCTTCTGATTTCCGAAATCCGATTTCATGATCTTCAATCGTTTCCCAGTTTACTAATAATATATATTTATCGTCTTGTTCGACGCACTTTTTTAATTGATGTGAGATATAACCTTTCATTGATGAAATAATGGTTTCTGCTTTTTGAAAACTAGTTTCAAAATCTGGAGAAAGACTTTTCTTTACGTTTAATATAGCTACTTCTAGAATCATATTTTTTTACAATAGATTCCTGTCTACGCAGGAATAACAGTATTTCGCGGTTCGTATTTGTTCGCTAAATCTGCAATGACGCGAATATGCTCTGGAGATGTTCCACAACATCCTCCGATAATATTTATTAAATCTTTTTTCAAGTATTCTTCAATCTGTTCACCCATTTCCTCTGGAGTTTCATCGTACTCACCAAAGGCATTTGGCAAGCCTGCGTTAGGATGTGCAGAAATAGCAAAATCGGTTTTAGAAGCAATAGCCTCTAAATGCGGTTGCAATAAATTAGCACCTAAAGCACAATTAAATCCAACGGATAATAATGGAATATGTGATACTGAAATTAAAAAAGCTTCTGCTGTTTGCCCAGATAATGTACGTCCTGAAGCATCGGTAATGGTTCCACTTAACATAATTGGAACATCGATATTACGTTCGTCTTTTACTTCTTCAATTGCAAATAAAGCGGCTTTTGCGTTTAAGGTATCGAAAACGGTTTCTACTAATAGTAAATCAGCTCCTCCATCAAGTAAAGCTTCTACTTGTTGTTTGTATGCTATTCGTAACTCATCAAAAGTAACAGCTCTATATCCTGGATCGTTCACATCTGGAGACATACTCGCTGTACGGTTTGTGGGTCCAATAGAACCTGCTACAAAACGGGGTTTATGTGGTTCTCTAGCTGTAAATTCATCAGCGACTTCTTTAGCTATTTTTGCCGATTCGTAATTTAACTCATATACCAAATCTTCCATTTGGTAATCTGCCATAGCAATAGTCGTACTTGAAAACGTATTGGTTTCCACGATGTCTGCTCCGACTTCAAAATACTTTCCGTGAATTGTTTTTATAGCCTCTGGCTGAGTAATAGACAATAAATCGTTATTACCTTGTAATGGTGATGGATAATCTTTAAAGCGTTCGCCTCTAAAATCTTCTTCGGTAAACTTATAAGCTTGTAACATGGTTCCCATCGCTCCATCGAGAACAAGAATACGTTGTTTTAGGGCTTCTCTTATATTTGACATTCTGATATTATATTTAAACTACTTAAATTTTTACGACACCGTCATTCTGAAACGAATCCGTTTAACGGCACTTAATTATAAGTCGTTTTTTATTATAAAAATATCATCAAGAAAAGTGAAAAAAAATACTTTTCGTTATCTGCGTAATTAGCAAAACTAATTAGTAGAACGTAGCACCTTCTTTACAAGCTAAAGGGTTGCCAAGGCTTCACTGGGTCTATTCCCTCTACCTTTCTTGATAACACTATTTAATACGTTAATGAACTGGTTGGCAAAAATACTAACTATATTTTTGTTTTCCTTATCCTGCTAGGTCTTTTTTCGACTTTGCAGCTTTAATTTAGCTTATCTCAAACCTGTCAGGTTTTAAAAACCTGACAGGTCTTGATTCCAAAACCTACTCAAACAAAGTTGATGATAAATAGCGGTCACCTCTATCGCAGATAATAGCAACCACAATACCTTTTTCTAAAGACTCTGCAATTTGTAATGCACAAAACACAGAACCGCCACTGCTCATTCCTGCAAAAATACCTTCTTCTTTAGCCAGACGTTGTGTTGTTACTTTCGCATCTTCCGCTGTTACATCAACTACAACATCCACTTTAGAACGATCGAAAAACTTAGGCACATAATCTGGCGACCATTTTCTAATCCCTGGGATTCTTGCTCCATCGGCGGGTTGAGCACCAACTATAGTAATTGCAGGATTCTTTTCTTTTAAAAACGTAGATGTCCCCATAATAGTTCCCGTAGTCCCCATGGCAGACACAAAATGCGTTACTTCACCTTCGGTATCTCTCCAAATTTCTGGCCCAGTAGTTTTATAATGTGCTTTCCAATTATCATCATTTTCAAACTGATTTAAAAGCGTATACCCTTTTTCATCACGCAGTTTAAAAGCTAAATCTCGAGATCCTTCAATACCTACATCTGCTGACGTTAAAATAACCTCAGCACCATAAGCACGCATGGTTTTAACACGTTCTTCGGTAGAATTCTCAGGCATTACTAACACGATGTTCAATCCTAATAACTGCGCTATAAATGCCAAAGCAATACCAGTATTTCCGCTAGTGGCTTCAACCAAAGTGCCGCCTTTCTTAATATCACCTCTTTTAAGGGCTTCACTAATCATATTAAAAGCTGCTCGATCTTTTACACTTCCGCCAGGATTATTTCCTTCTAGTTTCAAAAACAATCGAACGTTTTTATTTTTCAGAATATGACTTGCTTCTACAAGCGGTGTATTCCCTATTTCGTCTAATATCGTTTTACCGTATGCCATTTTTCTTTGGTCTAATTTTAATTTCTGTTTGATACGTCACTAACGAATTTTGTGGAACTGACTGGGTAATCCAGACATTCGCGCCAATAACACTATTTTCACCAATAACAATATCGCCACCTAAAATAGTAGCGTTAGCATAAATAGTGACATTATCGTCAATTGTCGGGTGTCTTTTAGTCGATGCTAAATCTTTAGAAACCTGAATACCTCCTAAGGTTACACCTTGATAAATTTTAACATGCTTCCCTATTATCGATGTTTCGCCAATTACAATCCCTGTGCCGTGGTCAATATAAAACGACTCTCCAATAGTGGCTCCTGGATGAATATCGATACCTGTAATCCCATGAATATATTCACTCATCATTCTTGGTAAAATATAAACATCTAAATTATAAAGCGCATGACTTAATCTATAAATAGAAATGGCATGAAACCCAGGATATGCCATATAAATTTCATCTAAACAATGCGAAGCTGGATCGTTATTTTCAAATGCAATCGCATCCAAATCTAATTGACGCCTAATCTCGGGAAGTTCTTCTTTAAACGTTTCCCAAATCCCTGCACCATTTTCAATCTCTAATTTAGCGAGTATTTTAAGAAAGGTTTTCTCTAAATATTCACCATGCGTTTCTTCTTGTTCACAATCAAACAAAGAATAAAACAACCTTTTAGTAAATGTTTTAACCGTATCTTTTAAACAAACATTATAACTTTTCATCTCACTATTTGTTATTAATTCCGAGTTTCTAAAAGTAAAATTTATACTTGTAAATCCAACTTTTATTAAACACTAAATCCTACAAGGTTTTCAAAACCTTGCAGGATTATATTTTCTTAATGCTTTTTATCTTAGCATTCTCTTTCAGGTCGGGCTTTATTCGTGATTTTCTATTTTTAAATTAAAGAACTCATGAATATAAATATATCATTATTTGCTCCCTCCTACGTCGGGGAATTCAAACTGGCCGTTCAATCCCTAATAACCTAAATGTTAAAGTTATTTTTTAACTTCAACATTTAGTCTATTTATATTTTAAAAACCATCTAAAAAAAATTCTTAGTTTTTAAAATAAAGTTGGTCAAAAGCAGAAAGCCTTTTTATATGCTCTTTATACTTTAACCTTCCTAATTTCGATTAAATCGAAATTGTCCTCCCTTTTAAACAAAAGGGAGGAACAAGTTTATATTATTCAGTTTAACAATCTAATAATCTAACTGTCTAACAGATCTAATTTAATTTATCGCTTGCACGACAGCTTTTGGAGCCTCTTTACGAGAACCATCAAAACCATCAATACCACTAACTGTTGTGTATTTCAACACTAATCGTTTACCAGGGTTAATAATTCTATAAGCCGCTTGAACCATTAATGTTGCTTCATGAAAACCACAAAGAATCAATTTTAATTTTTCTGGGTACGTATTCACATCTCCAATAGCGAAAACACCAGGAATATTCGTTTGATAATTAAGTGAATTATCAACCTTTATAGCGTTTTTCTCAATATCTAACCCCCAATTTCCAATAGGCCCTAATTTTGGAGATAATCCAAATAAAGGAATGAAGTGATCGGTTTCAATTTGAGACTCTACACCATCTTGTAAAACAGTAACTGATTCAATTTTACCATCACCATTTAAATCTTTAACTTCTGCTGGTGTAATTAAATTAATTTTACCTGCTTTAGTTAATTCTCCAACTTTTTCAACAGAGTCTAAAGCGCCTCTAAATTCATTTCTTCTATGAATTAAAGTCACTGAAGATGCTATATCGGTTAAAAAGATACTCCAGTCTAAAGCAGAATCGCCACCTCCAGATATTACCACTTTTTTATCTCTGTAAAATTCGGGATCTTTAATAATGTATTCTACACCTTTATCCTCATAATCAGCAATACCTTCAATAGCTGGCTTTCTAGGTTCGAAAGATCCTAATCCACCTGCAATAGCAACTATTGGAGCTTGGTGTTGTGTCCCTTTATTTGTGGTAACAATAAAAGAACCATCTTCTTGTTTCTCTATCGTTTCTGCACGTTCACCTAAAGTAAACCCAGGTTCAAATTGTTTTCCTTGTTCTAACAAATTCCTTGTTAAGTCTCCCGCTAAAATTTCTGGAAAACCAGGGATATCATAAATAGGTTTTTTAGGATAAATCTCAGAACATTGTCCACCTGCTTGTGGTAATGCGTCAATTAAATGACATTTAAGTTTTAATAATCCTGCTTCAAAAACTGTGAATAATCCAGTTGGCCCCGCGCCTATTATAAGTATGTCTGTTTTAATCATTATATACTACTTTTACTATTTATTTTTCTATTAATCCTTTAGTGAATTCGTTCAATTTCTCGACTTTTTCTTCGAAATCACCTTTTATTGTTTTTCTGTATTCGTTTAAATTCTTTACTAAATCATCCACGTTTTCTGGAATAACATCCTCAAAAAACTGACGCAAACGTTTTGCCGTTGTTGGTGATTTCCCATTGGTCGAAATAGCCACTTTTACATTACCTTTTGTTACAATGCCTCCCATATAAAAATCGCAATATGGCGGATTATCTGCCACATTAACTAAAATGCTTTTTTTACGGCAATGCTTATAAACTTTTACGTTTACTTTAGGAATATCTGTCGTTGCAATAACAATATGTATTCCTTTTAAATAACGTTTTTTATATGCTTCTTTTACAAGCTTAACGTTTCCTGTTTTAGACAAAGATATAGTACCTTCTCTAAACATAGGAGACACTATAGTTACACAAGCATCTGGACTAGACTTTAATAAAAACGTTAATTTCTCTTCTGCTACATTGCCACCACCAACAATTAGAATTTTTAAGTTTTTAGTTTTCAAGAAAATAGGATATAAATTATTCCTTTCTTCTTTAACTAAATTAGATTCTTTTATTTTGTCCGCTTCAGCTAACATATTACAGGTTTTCATTAACTTCTTCGTAAACCGATGATAATATCGCACGTTCTTTCACGACATCCCCAATAACAATAATGGCTGGATTAGCTAATTGTTTTTCTGCAACGATTTGCTCTATAGTTCCAATAGTTCCAATTCCAACATTCTGATTCTCTCTGGTTCCATTTTGAATAATAGCTATGGCAACATCTTGTTTATTTTCGTTTGAAAAAATGGTTACAATTTCTCCAAGCTTACTCATTCCCATTAAAATAACAACGGTTGCTGACGATTTTGCTGCTAAAGCAATATCTCCAGACAATTGATGTTTTTTAGTTGTTCCTGTAATGACCCAAAAACTTTCGGAAGCACCACGTTTTGTTAACGGAATCCCTTGATATGCTGGCACTGCCATTGATGACGAAATACCTGGCACCACAAAAGTTTCTAAACCAAATGATCTTACATAATCTATCTCTTCTGCGCCTCGACCAAAAATAAAAGGATCGCCACCCTTTAAACGAACAACATGTCCTTTCTCTTTAGCTTTAGATACGATAAGCTCGTTTATTTGTTCTTGCTGAAATGCATAACACCCTTTACGTTTACCCACAAAAATTAGTTCTGCATCTTTTGATGCGTACTTTAATAATGTTTCGTTAATAAGCGCATCGTAAAGCACCACGTTTGCAGACTCAATCGCTTTAATTGCTTTAAGCGTAATTAAATCTTCGTCGCCTGGGCCTGCCCCTACTATGGTTAAGCGCCCCCTAACCCTCGAAGAAGGAATTACTAACTTATTATTTATGTGTTTTTCTTTATTCACTTAGTCTACTTAAATTTCCCATACTATAAACGTTTTTTCGTTTAATTCCCTCCTTTGGGGATAGGGGATTTATGCTAATTTACTTTGTTCTGATTCTCTGTACGTTCTTACTGCTGCTAAAAATTTATTTGCACTATCGATATAATTTACAGCAAAACCTTTAGTTGGTGCGTTTTTATTAATTTGATAAATTAAATCTGAGAACGACGCCCCTAAATCAATTTTTCCGTCTTCAATAAAAAATTCATCAAACTGAGTAATAATTCCTGCGTGTGTATTTGTCTTTTTATTCTCTGCTAATAATAACGCTTTCGCGGAATTAACTAGAGATGTATAAGCGTAATAAATAGCACTTGAATATACGCCATCATCAAAAGACTCTTTAGCATTTTCTATTTTTTCTTCACTTTCAAAGAATAATGTCGCGATTAAATCTATAACGACACCAGCACATTCTCCAATTCCGATTTCTTTAACGTATTTTTCTTCTTCTCCCCAATCGATAAAATCTTCTTGAGTTAAATTAGTAACGTCTTGTAAATCGTTTAAAAAATCGTAAAAATACTTTTCTCCTTTTTCTTTATAGTACTCAACAAACTGTTTTCCGTTAGCATTCGCTTCAAAATCATTTAAGATTCTACGTAATGCTTCTGGACCTCTTTTACTTGGTACTTTTACTACTTTATCTGAAAATGTTGCATTTCCATTTCCTAAATTTCCGCCACCTAACAACACTTGCAATGCAGGTGCTACTAATTTTTCGGGTGTTCTTACCGTCATACCTTGGAAACCTATGTTTGCCATATTGTGTTGTCCACAAGCATTCATACAACCACTAATCTTAATTACAAGATCTTCATTTTGTAAATATTGTGGGTATTCTGCGGTGATAACACGCTCTAATTCTTCAGCAATCCCTGTACTACTTGCTATACCTAAGTTACAGGTATCTGTACCCGGACATGCTGTAATATCTACGGCTTTATTATAACCCGCTGCAACAAATCCTAATTTTTCTAATTCTGTATAGAAAAACGGCACTAATTCTTCCTTAACAAAAGGAATCACTATATTTTGACGTAATGTTAAACGTACTTCACCAGCACCGTATTTGTCAACTAAATTGGCTAATAAACGTGCTTTGTCCGTATAAAAATCACCTAATAAAACTTTAATTCCAATAGCAATATATCCATCTTGTTTTTGAGGAATAATGTTAGTCGATTTCCATAAATCAAACGCTACTTGATCTTTAATTTCTACTTGTGGCACTTCAACCGAAACTGGTTTTGAAGCTACATAAGCATCGGCATCAATAGCAACACTTTTTAATTCAATAGCCTCTTGCTCTTGAGCTATTAACGCTTTAAAAGCATCTAATCCGATATCTTTTAATAAGAATTTCATTCTTGCTTTAGCTCTACTTTTACGTTCACCATAACGATCAAAAACTCTTAAAACACCTTCCATGATTGGAATGATTTTATCCGTTTCAACAAAGTCAAACAATACTTCAGCATGGCGCGGCTGAGAACCTAATCCTCCTGCTACCATCACTTTAAATCCGCGAACACCGTTTTCTGTTTTGGCTATATAACCTATATCATGTAAATAAGACAATCCTGTATCTTCATCTGTAGATGAGAAGGACACTTTAAATTTACGTCCCATTTCTTGACAAATCGGGTTACGTAAAAAGAATTTATATAATGCATCTGCATAAGGCGACACATCGAAAGGTTCGTCTACATCAATACCTGCTGTTTCAGATGCTGTTACGTTTCTTACCACATTCCCACAAGCTTCACGTACCGTAACATCATCCTTTTCTAATTCAGCCCAAAGTTCTGGAGTTCTATTTAAATCCACATAGTGAATTTGAATATCTTGACGGGTAGTAATATGTAAACGCCCACGAGAATACTCATCTGATACTGCAGCGATTCTGCGTAACTGATTACTCTTTAACTTTCCGTAAGGTACTTTAATACGAATCATCTGAACGCCTTCTTGACGCTGTCCGTAAACACCACGTGCTAAACGAAGGCTTCTAAATTTTTCTTCATCAATTTTACCATTATGAAATAGCTCAATTTTATTAGCTAAATCTATGATATCCTTCTCTACAATTGGATTCTCTATTTCTGTTCTAAAACTTTGCATAATCATCCCCTCCTAACCTCCCCATAAGGGAGGGACTCTTACTCGGGTGAAGTAAGAATATTGTTGTTATTTTTTTACACCTACACGGTTTTTAAAACCTTATTGAATTATTTAAACGCAAACCAACTAGTTCCCTTTCAGGGGCTAGGGAGATTTTTATTGAATAAAACCTGCTCCAACCGTGTTATTTGATTGCGGATCGATTAAAATAAAAGAACCATTTGTTCTATGATTTTTAAATTGATCGTAAAATATAGGTTTGTTTAATTTAAATGAAACCGATGCTATATCGTTAACATTTAAAGACGTCGCTTCTTTATCTATTCCAGAATAATCTGGATTAATTTTATGATTGATTCTATCTACTTTAGCCAACACTTTATTTACACCATGTTGTACAATATATTTACCACCAGATGTTAATTGAGTTGCATCCATCCAACATACATTGGCTGTAAATTGTTTCTCTATAGTTGGTAAATCTCCTTCTTTAACAATCATATCTCCACGACTTACATTAATATCGTTTTCTAGTGTGATAGTAACTGAAGAACGTCTAGAAGCCGTTTCATACTTTTCATCATAGAAATAAATATCTTTTATTTTTGATCTTGTTTTTGATGGTAAAACAATAATGTCGTCTCCAACACTTAAATTACCTCCGTAAACTTTACCTGCATATCCTCTATAATCATGAAAATCTTCCGTTTTTGGACGAATCACATATTGTACAGGGAAACGTGGTGTTCCTGTATTATAAATATCAGACTTATCGATATCTTCTAAATGTTGCAATAATGCATCACCAGTATACCAAGGCATTTTATCAGATTTGTTTACAACATTATCTCCCTTTAATGCACTTACAGGAATGAATGTTATTTTTTGATCTTGATAATCTCTTTTACCCATTAATTCAGAAAAATCAGCCTTAATTTTATTATAAGTTTCTTCTGAATAATCAACTAAATCCATTTTATTAATAGCTACAACGACATCTTTAACTCGTAATAAGTTATTGATGAAGAAGTGACGATTCGTTTGCTCTATAACACCTTTTCTAGCATCAATTAAAATGATAGACGCTTGCGATGTTGAAGCTCCTGTTACCATGTTACGCGTATATTCTACGTGACCTGGAGTATCTGCTATAATGTAACTTTTCTTTTTTGTTGAAAAATAGATATGCGCGACATCAATAGTAATTCCTTGTTCTCTTTCGGCTACTAAACCATCTGTTGCTAAAGAAAAATCTAAGTAATCGTATCCACGTTGTTTACTTGTTTTTTCGATAGCTTCTAGCTTATCTGTAGTTAGTGATTTTGTATCGTAAAGTATACGTCCTATTAACGTACTCTTCCCATCATCTACACTTCCTGCGGTTGCAATTTTTAATACTTCCATTTTATATTGGCTGTTGGCTACTGGCTTTTAGCTATTGGCTAATTGCTTTAACCTATTATAAATTCATTTTAATTATTCGCTAATGGCTAACTGCCAAAAGCTAAAGGCGACATTTGTTTCACAAATTTCTAGAAATATCCTTGTTGTTTACGTTTTTCCATAGCTGCTTCAGATCGTTTATCATCTATACGTGCTCCACGCTCTGAAATCGTAGAATCTCTAATTTCTTCGACTACTTTAGAAATAGATACGGCATCTGACAATACGGCTGCTGTACAACTCATATCTCCAACGGTTCTAAAACGCACCATTTTTTCGATTACTTCTTCGTTATCATCTCTATAAACCACCTCATCTTCTGCAGACCAAATCATACCGTCTCTTAAAAAGACTTTACGTTTGTGAGCAAAATAGATTGAAGGAATTTCAATATCTTCTTTTTCGATGTAAGACCAAACATCTAATTCTGTCCAGTTAGAAATTGGGAATACACGAACATTTTGCCCATGCTCTATATCTCCATTCAACATATCGAATAACTCTGGTCTTTGGTTCTTTTCATCCCATTGTCCAAAATCATCACGTACTGAAAAAATACGTTCTTTGGCTCTTGCTTTTTCTTCGTCACGACGTGCGCCACCAATACAAGCATCAAATTTAAACTCTTCGATAGCATCAAGAAGTGTTGTTGTTTGCAACATATTTCTACTTGCGTAACGACCAGACTCCTCTTTTACTTTTCCTTCATCAATAGAATCTTGAACATTTCTAACAATCAATTCTAATCCTAATTCTTTACATAAACGGTCTCTAAACTCAACCGTTTCTGGGAAGTTATGTCCTGTATCAATATGCATTAAAGGGAAAGGTATTTTTGCTGGATAAAATGCCTTAACAGCTAATCTTACCAAAGTAATAGAATCTTTACCTCCAGAAAATAACAACACAGGTTTTTCAAACTGCGCAGCCACTTCTCTCATAATGTAAATAGCTTCGTTTTCTAACGAATTTATACTTGATGTATCTTTGTTCATAATCTCTTATTTGTTATTGGTTATTAGTTTTTGGTTACTGGTCAATTCCTGTAGCAATCCAATCACTAAAAACCATCTACTTTTATTTTTTTACTGCCAACTTTACTGATGGCTGTTTACTAATTTAAGCGTGTAAACCACACTCTCTATTTTCTAATGCTTTTGTTGGGTCGAAATATTTAAACTCGTTTGGCAAGTTGTTTTCTTCTAAATAAGTATCCAACTTTTCGTCTGACCAATAGTAAAACGGACTTACTTTTAAAACTCCATCTTTACTTAAACTAAAAATACCAATGCTATTTCTAAAAGCAGTTTGCCCTTGACGTAAATTTGTAAACCACACTTTAGGCTTATGCTCATCCATTGCTCTTTTAAAAGGCTCTAACTTTACTTGCTCTGTAAACAAAGCATGCTCTGGAGCATCTACACTTGGAATTCCCATAACGACATCTCTATGAGATGATGTTTGCTTTGGCACATATAAAAACACATTTAAGTCTAAATCTTTTATAACTTGTTCTGCATGTCTATACGTTTGTGGCGTATTGTAACCTGTATCACACCATACAACCGGCGTTTTAGCTTTTACCGAGTTAACAGCATTTAAAATAGCTGCTTCGTAAGGTCTAAAATTTGTAGTTACAACAGCTTCGCTATTAAGTTCTAATGCCTTCTGAACAATCTCAGATGGCGTTGCCTTTTCAAAGCTTTTATTTAATTCTTGTATTTGATTTTCTGTTATCATTTTCTTTACTATGTCTTATTTACCCCATTTTATAGAATTCCAAAGTCTCTCATGGAAAAAGTACAATACCATCTTTGTTAAAAAATCTACAGATGCTATCGATGCCGCTACAGACATTTCGCCAGTTAAAATATAAGACACTATTAAAGTATCTAAAGTACCAATAACTCTCCAACTCAATGCTTTTGCTACGCTTCGGATTGGTTTTTCACCAACGCGATCTTCTTCATATGTAGACTTCTCTTTATTTTTTAATAACATTTGCGCTATCATTTGTCGTTGTATTATATTAATCCTATCAATTTACTAGGGAATACAAAAGTAATACTTTTTTTGATACAACAAACTGTATTAACATTTTTTTAGATGAATGGATTAAATTTTGAGGAAAAAGCCTGAATGACTCTATATATTTTGAAGATTTCAAAATTAAATGGATGTGTTTTTGATAAATCTATTTGCCTGCCAAATCTTCTAACGTGTTATTCCTTAATACTTTTAACGTATTATCGCGTACTTGAATCATTAATTTGTGTACACTACACTCGTGTTCATCTGGACAATCATCACATTTTTCGTAAAAATTTAAACTCACACAAGGCACCATAGCAATCGGCCCTTCTAAAACACGTAAAACATCTGTCATTTTAATTTCAGACGTTTCCTTAATTAGATAATAACCGCCATGCTTTCCTTTTTTAGAACCTAAAAACCCTGATTTTCTCAAGGTAAGCAATATACTTTCCAAGAACTTTTGAGGAATCTTTTCACTTTTAGCAATTTCACTCACTTGAACAGGCGAATCGCTCTCACTTTTTGCGATATACGTCAAAGCCTTTAAGCCGTATTTTGTTTTCTTGGATAGCATGGTGCTAAGATAGGTATTTTAACCTGTTGTTATTACAATTTATTTTGATAAACTAAATGTCTGTCGAGTCCTTTTTAATAGAAAATTGTATCAAGAACTGGTTTTGAAATGTGAAGTTTTATTCTGAATAATTCTCCTAAGCTTATCGAAGCACGAATAAATTTAATTAAAAACACACAACGAAGTTGTCTAAAAAAGTAAAACGAAAAGTCAAATTAAGCCTATCGAAACACATCAACTTACTGAAAGTCAACAACAAAACTCAAGAGACTCTTGTCTTTTAATTATTAAAACGCTTACACATCTTAAATAACATTTCTTCCTACAAAAATTAAAGTTTCACCTTATAAAAAAAAGGTTTTTCCCTTATAAATTGTAAGGGCAAAACTAAGTCTTATGTCATAAAAAACTCTTAATTTTATAAGCACATTACAAACCATAAATTAATGTACTTATGAATATGCGTTTTTTATCTCTAGCTTTTAGTTATTTTGTTTTTCATATTTCTTTTGGTCAAGAAATTCATGAAATTGTGCCACCAACTCCTACTGCTGCATCATTAGCACAATTTGCCGATGTACCTGTTAGTTCATATACTGGGCTCCCAAACATTGGAGTGCCAATTTATACTATTAAATCAGGTCCTCTGAGTTTGCCAATAGATTTACGATATCATGGTGGAGGTATTAAAGTTTCCCAAGAAGCTAGTTGGGTAGGACTGGGTTGGTCTCTTAGCGCAGGAGGTTCCATATCGAGGGTAATAAGAGGAAATGATGATTTATTTTATGAAGTTGTCGGATCAGATGTTAAAATGCAGTTCATATATTCCGTTGATATGCCAGACCAAGGCGCATCTCAAGAAGACTGGGACGATTATTACGACTATCTCGTAAATTATGGTCATGATCCCGAACCCGATATTTTTTACTACAATTTCGGTTCTTTTTCAGGAAAATTTGTAATAGAAAAGCCAGAAAACCATAACCAGAATGAGATTGTGGGTAACCCTCTTGATGCCGAAGCAATAAAAATAATCTATTTTAAAGATGAGGGATTATGGGAAATTACAGATCCCATGGGCGTGAAATACGAGTTTTCAGTTCCAGAAACTACTAAAACATATTCGTTCAGCAGTGGCTCTCTAAGTCTGTCTGATATTCTTTCTGACAAAGATGCTTTGAGAACTAATGATGGATCGAATCCAACCCCTTTAATTACTACTTGGCATTTGAAAGAAGTTACATCACCAGAAAGCGATCATATTATTTCTTTAGAATATGAAGAATATCAACATGAAACCCAAGGTCAGATTAGGATAAGCCAATCTGTCGCAGAATTATATGACCAATATATAACATGTGGTGGAAGTTCTACTGGTACTAATCCTATTGCTGAACCAAGAGTCAATTCAGGTTCTATAGATGTTACTCAGGATGTTTATCTCTCAAAAATTAATTATTCCAATGGATATGTACTGTTTAGTACTAGTGATAGAATAGATCTTTTATCCAAGTCAACTACACATAATCCACAACGTCTTGATAGTATTGGTGTTTATAATACAACAGATTTATCTGCAATAGTAACGGCTATATTTGATTATGATTATTTTCAAAAAAGTTTACCCCCAGAAAAGATACCTGAATACTATAGGTTAAAACTTTCTGGTGTGAAAATACAAGATCAAAACTATGAATTCACTTATAACGACCCAGGTATACTCATTCCATCAAAAGTAAGTCTATCAGTAGACCATTGGGGGTATTTTAACAATGCCGATAAT
Source organism: Algibacter sp. (assembly GCA_039985655.1). Classification (GTDB taxonomy): domain Bacteria; phylum Bacteroidota; class Bacteroidia; order Flavobacteriales; family Flavobacteriaceae; genus Postechiella. The sequence continues at coordinate 110,953 of JBDWSF010000017.1, forward strand.
CAGACTTTAAAAAGATGGGCGGAAAATGACATCAATACAACAAATAGACCAGGAACTTTGATTCCTGGAATTGATTTTAAGTATACAGATTACAATGGAGAAACGCATGAAACCTATTTTAAAGGAGCTGACCGTGAGGCAAATGAAGATTTTACAAAATATTTTATTTTAGAAGAAATAAAACTACCAACAGGTGGTACAAAAACCTTTGAATGGGAACCAAATCAATATCTGGGTGACAAAGTAGAAAATAATTTCGAATACGGTTCGCTTTCAGGTTGTTCAAACATAAGCCCTCCTCCCACAAATTACGAAACAGTTTACTGTGAAAGTGATGAATTTGAAATCACCGATGATTCTGTTGAATTAAGCTTAGATTTTGTTGCCATGGGAGTGTTATTTAATGTACAATCATTTTATTATTCTAATAATTTCTTAGGTTACCTTAAATGGGAGAATGATGAGTGGGTACAAACTCGCCTTTATGTGGATACTCAAAATATTAATACTACTGGCTATAGTCTAGGAGGAAGTACTTTTAATTTAACACCAGGGATTTATAAGATATTTATAAACTATCAAGCAGAACTACTTACACTGAATGCTTCATGGGATTACCATGAGACTTTATACTTATCAGATACAAATATTGATGGTGCAGGTTTAAGAATAAAAAAAATATCAATAGACGATGGATATAATCCCATAATTAGAAAATTTAATTATCTCAAAGAAAACCAAACTAAAAGCTCTGGCCTATTAATGGCTAATCTTGCTCATCACTATTCTACTGGTATAGGCTATCTTACAGGTCAAACCAATTGCTTGACCTCTGCATCCTTTTTATTAGGCACATCCAATTCTGTTTTCTCTTTAAGTGTTAGAGGTAATAATCATGTGGGGTATAATAGAGTCTCCAGTAGTTATGAAGGAAGTGAAAATTTAGGTGAAACTATTTCTGAATATTACAATTACGAACCTTATACAACAATTCCAATTATACCGCCTAATTACCCTATGGAGTCTGACCCTAGAAATGGAAAACCAAAAAGCGTTACCATAAAAAATGGAGTCGGGACTAATTTAGAAGAAAAAACTTATTCATATTCTGTAAGTGGTAGTTATGAAAAAAACACGCCTGGAATGTTCATTTTTAGGAGTTTACTTAGTAATGGAATAAATCTTGGGGAGAGGTTTCCTGCTGGCATGACATTTAATCAATATCCAAATTATTCAAAATGGTGCTATTTAAAGAACGAAACCAACACACGTTATGATTTAAATGGCACAAACCCCATTACAACAACAACTAATTATAGTTATGAAAATGAAGACCATTTACAATTGACCAGAACTGAAACTGTAAAAAGTGATGGTAAAAAATTAATTACTAAAATAATTTACCCCGATGATGTTTTTACAGCATCTACTTTATTAGATAATAGCTCCATTGAAGGTGGTACTCTAAGCACAGAAGCTTTTAACGCTATAAAAAGACTTAAGCACCCCAATAACGATGCTACAGGATTACACCGTGTAGCACAGCCTATTCAAACCAATACCTATGAGGACAAAAATAACGACGGAATTGCTGAAACTAATGAACTATTAAGTATTCAACGCACTAACTATAATGACCATGGCAACGACCTTGTATTACCGAAAGATATACAAACGCTAAAAGGAATATACAATTCAAGTACAAACCAACTACAAAACAGAATAATATTTCAGAATTATTATGACAATGGAAACTTAAAAGAAGTCTCAAAAAAAGAAGGGACAACCATAGTTTACATCTGGGGATATAATGATGAATACCCGATAGCAAAAATAGAGAATGCTTCTTTTTCTGATATTCCAACTGGTCTTTATGACCAAGTTATAGCTATATCAAATTATGATGATGACAGAACTGTTGGCCCAATAGGAGACGAAGGTAACCTGCGCTATAATTTCAATATTTTAAGAAACTTATCCGCATTATCAGATGCCATGGTCACCACCTACACCTACGACCCACTTATAGGAGTCACCAGTGTTACAGATCCTAAAGGCTACACCATGTATTATGAGTATGATGACTTTAACCGTTTAGAACAGGTTAAAGATGCCGACGGCAATATATTAAGTAAGAACGAATATAATTACAAACAATAATTAATGATGATTATGAAAAAGTTACTATTTACACTAGCCACTATTTTTGTTTCATCATTAGTTATGGGACAGACACCAACAGAAAATTATATCCATACCACAACTTATCAAACAGAAACCACCGATGGTAATGTTACTGATGATGAGAAAATAGAATCTGTTACTTATTTTGATGGTTTAGGCAGACCTATACAGAGCATTGCTAAACAAGCGGGAGGAAATAAAGAAGATATTATTACCCCTACGGTTTATGATGATTTTGGCAGGCAAGTAAAAGATTATTTACCCTATGCAACATCTAATATAATAAGTGGCGATTATATACCAACGGCTTTAAGTGATATAGAATCATTTTACAGCACCACAAAATACGAAAATACCTTAAACCCATACTCAGAAAAGGATTTGGAAGCGTCACCA